>NZ_CP035107.1:945000-2253590 GCF_004088395.1 Ornithobacterium rhinotracheale
ATACGCCACATGTGCGATTAAGCAAATTATTTCCAAATCACGAGGTATGGATAAAGGTAGAACGCGTAAACCCAGGGGGAAGCTTGAAGGACCGCATTGCTTTATCTATGATTGAGAAGGCAGAAAAAGAGGGCAAAATCAATAAAGATACGCTGATTATAGAGCCTACATCTGGCAACACTGGTGTGGGGCTAGCTATGGTGTGCGCAGCAAAGGGCTACAAGCTCATTCTTGTGATGCCAGAATCTATGAGTATTGAACGAAGAAAATTGATTTCGGCCTATGGTGCTCAATATTGCCTCACGCCAAAGGAGCAGGGAACCCCTGGTGCTGTGCGAAAGGCAGAGGAGCTAGTGGCTAAATTGCCCAATGCTTGGATGCCGCAACAATTTAAAAATGAAGCCAACCCAGAGATTCATAGATTAACCTCGGCGCAAGAGATTTTAAATGATTTTGATAAAGTAGATTATTTAATCACCGGCGTGGGAACAGGTGGGCATATCACTGGTGTTACTGAGATTTTAAAGAAAAAATTCCCTGAAATGAAGGCCTATGCCGTGGAGCCAGAAGCCTCTGCTGTGATTAGTGGGAACCCCGCAGGCCCTCACCCTTTACAAGGGATTGGTGCAGGCTTTGTGCCTGAGGTGCTAAATGTAGGAATCCTTGATGGGCAAATCTTAGTTTCAAAAGATGATGCTTATCATTTCACTAGAAGATTAGCGCGCGAGGAGGGAATTTTAGGAGGAATTTCTACGGGAGCCTCTTTGGCAGCCATTGCGCAGAAGCTAGATGGAATAGCGCCCAATCAAGTGATACTTACTTATAATTATGATGCGGGCGACCGATATTTTTCAGTGGAAGATTTATTTCCTTTAAATGAATATAGAGATTAAAAACTAATTTATAAAGCCCGCGCCCCAACCTGAAAGGTTGGGGCGCGGGTGTTTTTAGCCACTAAGCCCGTGGGTTTATTTATAACGATTGGTTTAAATCTTTATAAAGCAAACAGCCTTTTTGATGACCGTTATCACAAGCTTTTTTATACCATTCTTTGGCTTTGAGGTAGTCTTGTTTTACGCCTAGTCCCTTTGCATATAGTACGCCTAAACCATATTGAGCCAAGGCATTGCCTTGAGCAGCAGCTTTTTCGTACCACTCTTTAGCTTTTAGGTAGTTTTGTTTTACATCATGTCCATTTTTGTATAGTAAGCCTATTTCGTATAGTAAGCCTAGATTATATTGCGCTTCGGCAAGGCCTTGTGTGGCAGCTTTTTCCCACCACTCTTTAGCCTTCAAATAATCTTGCCTTACGCCTTGCCCATTATAGTATAGTACGCCTAAATAAAATTGCGCTACGGCATCGCCTTGCAGAGCAGCTTTTCCGAACCATTCTTTGGCTTCAAGGTAGTCTTGTTTTACGCCTTGCCCCTCCATGTATACTGCACCTAATAAAGTTTGCGCCTTGGCATTGCCTTGTTCGGCTAAGGGTTTAAGGCAGGTAAAGGCTTTGGGGTAGTCTTTTTCCTTGAGATAAGCGATACAATCATCAATGTTTTGCCCATAGCTAAGGCTTAAAAGGGCAGCGAATAGGAGTGTTAATGTCTTTTTCATATAATTATTGTTTAAAATTTGTATACAAATCTACTAAAAAAGCCTTAAATCATTGCTTCATATGGGATTAAATCATTAAAAAATTAAGTTTTACCTCGTTCTGAACCACCTGCAATAGGTTCCGAACCGCCTGCAATAGGTTCTGACCCGCCTACAATAGGTTCCGAACCACCTGCAATAGGTCTTGAACCACCTACAATAGGTTCTGAACCACCTGCAATAGGTTCTGAACCCCCTGCAATAGGTTCTGAACCGCCTACAATAGGTTCCGAACCACCTGTAATAGGTTCCGAACCACCTACAATAGGTTCCGAACCACCTGTAATAGGTTCCGAACCACCTACAATAGGTTCCGAACCACCTGCAATAGGTTATTGAACCCCCTGCAATAGGTTCTGAACCACCTACAATAGGTTATTGAACCACCTGTAATAGGTTCCGAACCTCCTACAATAGGTTCCGAACCACCTACAATAGGTTCTGAACCGCCTGCAATAGGTTCCGAACCACCTACAATAGGTTCTGAACCACTATGATATAGGTTTGGCACCGCTAGTAAAGGGTTTTGTGTGTGCTTATGGCCGATAAAAAAGCCCACGGCGCTAGCGCCGTGGGCTTTGTGATGATTGTTTCACCGCTGATTAATCTTTATAACCTTCTGTTTGGGTTAGGTTATTTGGGTCGTTATTAATCATCGTGCGGGAGATAGGGTAGTAGATTTTGTAAGTTGTACTGGCATCTATGTTAGGAATATGCTCAATTACATATTGCTCGCCAGCTCTCACCAAATCCCACCATCTTTTGCCTTCGCCTATAAATTCCTTTAATCGCTCTTCTAGAATGGCCTCGGTGTTAGCATCTTTGCCTTGATTGGTGTATTCTAGGCTGCTATTAAAGTTGGTGCCGTAAGCTCTTTTTCTGATGAGATTAATCTCGGCAGAGGGGTCTTCGCCTAATTTGTTTTTAGCCTCGGCAAGCATTAGCACCACATCGGCATATCGGTAGAGTGGAATGTTTTGCACACCTTGTCTGGAGCCGTCTAGTAGCTCGCCTGCAAATTTATTCATAATAGCCCCTCGGTACTTGTCTGCCACAAAAGTGGGGTAATTATTCTTCTCGGAGAATAGGTAAATAAAGGTGCTAGCAGGGCGGGAGTCGCCTGAGTTGTAGTACATTTTCTCGATGATATTCTGTGCGGGGCCAATTCTGTTTTGCCCATTAGAGTTGAAGCTTAGCATATTTTCGCCCTCGGCGTTGTAGAGCAATTGGAGGTCTCTGTTTTGCCCAGTGATGATGTCGTTGTAGAAATTGTTTCGCTCTCCGACTTTATAGTCAAAGGTAAAGATAAACTCGGCGTTGTTTTCATTTTGGCTCCCCCAGAGGTCTGCATATCTAGGCACAAGGCTGAATTGAGTGATTTGGCTTAGGGCTTCTTTGGCGGTAGCAAAATCAGCGTTGCCCGTGTTTAATACTTCGCCAGCCCATAGGTAGGCTTCGCCTTTGAGGGTGAGGGTGGCGGCTTTGCTCCAAAAGGCGTTTGAGCCAGTCCAGAGGCTATTATCATTGCCAAAGAGCTCTAAGGACTTCTCGATGTCTTCTTTTACTTGCTTAAAGACTTCTGCCTTGGGCGAGCGTTTTTTGTTTAAGACGGCAATATTGGTAGGGTCTTTAAGGGTTTCTGTGGTAACAGGCACATCGCCCCAAGTTTTCATCATTGTGAAGTATACAAAGGCTCTGATGCCGTATACTTGTGCGATCATAATTTCGCGTTCTCTTGGGTTTTTGACATTTACTTTTGGGGCGTTTTCTATAAAATCATTTAGGTAATGAATTAGCCCAAAGAACCCGCCCCAGCTGTCAAAGGATATTTTATCCGGTGTTACATCTTGGTTGATGATATTGGCAAAGGATTGGGTTTCAAGGGTGAGCCCGTTGAAATAGATATCTGAGCGCACTTCACCTAATAGGAATAGGTTGTAGTTATAATCTCTAAACTTGGAATAAATCCCGATGTGATTAGCGCGCATAGTTTCCTCAGAGCCCCAAAAGTTATTATAGGTAAGGGAACTTTCTGGCTCTAAATCTAACAAGCTATTGCAAGAGCTTAATGCAAAAGCCGATAGTATGGTTAAAATATATTTCTTCATAATCATTAATTAAAAAGTTAAGTTTAGTCCTATGGTATAGGTTTTAGGGAGCGGGTATCTTCCGGAGTCTATGCCACCAAGCTCAGGGGAGTTTCCAGAGTATTGGGTGAAGTATTTTAAATTAGCTCCTGTAAGGAAGATTCGCACATTGTTAAATAGGTTGCCCACTTTGTCGCCTGGGAGGTTGTAGCTGAGTGTTACCTCTCTTAGGGCAAAGTAGTCGCCTTTTTCCCAAAATTTGCTATTTCCATTCCATTGGTCGCCTTGGTCTCCTCCGCCGGCCTTGTAGTTTCCGCTTGGGTCGGTAAATACATATTGAGGGAGTTCGGCATTAGGGTTGTCAGGAGTCCAAGTGTTGTAGGCAATTTCTGCTGGGCCGTTTTGTGCGCCTTGGGTTTGGGCAAAACCTTTCACCTTTCTACCATTTGCAATCATATGCCCCACGGCAAAGTCTGTTTTGATAAATAAGTTGAAGTTTTTCCAAGATAAATCAGAGTTAAAGCCTCCACTGAATTTTGGCGAAATTCTACCTATCACTGCTCTATCGCGGTAATCGATGATGTTATCACCATTTAAATCTTTCCAGCGGGTGTCTCCTAGGTGTATTTCGCGCTTATTTTGGGTATTTGTTTGTCCAAAGTTCACTACTCTATTTTTATGGGCATCGAGGGCGGCTTGGTCGTTATAGATACCATCAAATATATAGGATACGATAATGTCGTCGCCATATCTTTGCCCTTCTTGTAGCCCGCCTACATATTCTATCTCTTTTGTATCAGGGTTGTAGATTTGGGTACCACCTTGGCGGTTGTTTTCCACGCCGTTATCTGGCAGAGACTGGATATATTGCCGTACGGAGTAGTAAGTACCAGAGAGGTTCCATTTGAAATCTTCGGTATCAATAACTCTGGCTCTAAGTTCTAGCTCTAAACCTTTGTTGCGTAGCGTACCGTTATTTATCTGAATGGAGGAGAAGCCTGTCCAGATAGGGAGTTTTAAATCACTTAATTTATTATCCACATCTTTGATAAAGTAATCAGCCAGTAGGGAAACTCTGTTTCTAAATAGGCTTAAATCTAAACCGAAGTTTAAGGTTTTGGAGTGTTCCCACACCAAGTTATAGTTTGGCAGAGAGGTGTTTACATAGCCCACTTGTGAGGCGTAAGTAGCAGTTTGTGCATAAGTCCCAAATACACCAAAGTTGCTCAATACATCTTGGTTACCGTTTACCCCGTAGCTAATTCTGGGTTTAAGTTTAGAGATGATGCCATTAAGGTCTGAATCTTTAAAAAATTCCTCATTATGGACATTCCACCCGATGGAAGCCCCTGGGAAGAAGCCCCAACGGTTATCAGGGTAAAGCCTTGAAGTTCCGTCTTTTCTAAATGTTAAGCCCACAAGGAATCTGTTGTCATAATCATAATTAAGCTGCCCAAAAACAGAGCCTATGGCATATTGTGTCTTAGAAGAAGAAGGGCTACCATCAGCCTCTGCACCAGCATTAAGGGTGTAGATTAAATCCGTAGGCGAATTTTTGGTAGCAGCATAGGAGCTGAAATCGTTTTGCTTAAAGTATTCCGTACCCAGCAAGGCGCTAATGTTGTGGTTACCAAAGCTATTGGCGTAGTTTAGCGTAGCGGTAAGCTGTTTTCTTGTAGCACGGCTTTGGCTAAGGGAGGCAGCTCTTTTAGTAATTAAGACTTTTTTGGTATAAAAAGCCTTGTCAAAAGATTCATTTGTATTATGTAAATTGAAGTATGCCCCTCTAAGCATTAGCTTAAAGTTTTTGGCAAAATCCCAATCAAATTGAATGGAGGAAGTAAGCCTCTCTTCCAAATTCTCTCTCACGAATTTATCCTTATAATAGAGCGGATTCCCAAAGTTTACTTCCGTACCAGGGTTCACCTCAGAGCTTAGGCTTCCATCAGGATTATTGTTATAAATCCTAGCCGTAGGCGCCACACCAGCCGCACGCTGGAATACATTGTAGATATTTCCTAAATAGTTAGGCGTATTCTCGGAGTTGGCATAAATCACATTAGCGCTAGCCTTGAAGTTATCCGTAATTTTGTATGAGCCGTTAAAAGTCGCAGAATAGCGATTGAATTTAGAGCCAAACACAAGCCCTTATCATCTAGCGCCCCAAGGCTTAGGTAGAAGGTAGCTTTATCATTTCCGCCAGAGAAGGCAAGGTTATAATCCTTAGAGAAACTATTTTGGTAAAATAAATCCTCAAAGTTATTGCTTTGGAAGATGAGCTGTTGCGCAGGATTTAATGGGTCTTGTATCGTTTCCCAGCCCGCATAGTTAAGCAAGTAGCGGTTTTGGTCGGATAGCACCATCGTGGTGTAGTTAGAGTTCAGCGCATTATTGCCCACCCCAGCAGGATACTCCCCATTAAGGAATTGCCTAAATGCATTCGGGTTGATTTGATTTTGATAAGCCTTAATAGCCAAACGGTTAAACTTCACATAGTCGCGTGCATTCATCATTCGGAGCTTATCGGGCGTTCTATCATTATAGGTAAGTCTAGAATTGAAGACAATGGAAGATTTTCCGCGTTTTCCTTTCTTAGTCGTTACCAAAATCACCCCATTAGCCGAGCGCGCCCCAAAAATCGCAGTGGAGGCAGCATCTTTCAGCACCTCGATGGATTCAATGTCATCAGAGTTTAAGCCATAAAACGAGCCTGGCACGCCATCAATCAATACTAGCGGACTACCCCCGCCACCAAAATTTGTTCCCCCACGCAGGGTGATGCTTGGCGTAGTACCTGGTTGCCCAGAGCTTTGCGTAATCTTTAACCCCGCAATGGTTCCTTGCAAGGCAGTGGCAGCATTGGAGCGCGGAGCGCTTTCCAGCACTTTGGTATCTAGCTTAGACACCGAGGTGGCAAGTGTCTTTCTGGATTGATTAGCGTATCCCGTTACCACAATTTCATCAAGCCCCACTTGGTTTTGGCTTTGCCCTTGGCTCAGGTATTGCTCATAATTTCCCTGTTTAGTCTTATCCTTAGTCAGGATTAGCTCATTGTCCACAAGCCGCGCTTCTAGCGGAAAGTTAGCATTAATAAAGGAAATCAGGCTTGCCAGCGGCGCATCTTCAAAATTTAGGTTATTAACCTTCAAGTTCTCAATGTCCGCAGGGGTATACAATACTTTTAAATCCGTCTGTGTCTCAATCTCGCTTATGAAATCGCTAAATGGCGTCTCAAAGGGATTGACCATGTAGACTGTTACTTCTTTCTCTTGCGCATAAAGGCTAGGATTCCCTAGAAAAAATGCCGCAATTGAAAGGCTAATTAATGTTTTTTTCATACACTAAAAATTTTTAATAAAACCAAATATAGTATTATTTTTTTTACACACTTAAAATTTAACATTAAGCAATCCATTTAGTTGCACAATCAAAATCTAGCCCGTACATTTGTTTAGCCAAATAAAAATATAATGAAACACCTCTTCATCACTGGCATTGACACCGATGCTGGAAAGACTATCGCCGCCGCCATCGCCACCGAAGCGCTAGGGGCAGATTACTGGAAGCCCATTCAATCGGGCGACTTGCACCGCACCGATACTATGAAGGTGCAGCAAATGATTTCAAATACAAAATCTCAATTTCACCCAGAGGCCTATCGCCTTAACACCCCAGCCTCGCCACACGCTGCCGCTGATATAGATGGTGTGCATATTGATTTAAGCCAAATCCATCGCCCTCAAACCCAAAATCACCTCATCATCGAGGGGGCAGGTGGCTTGCTTGTGCCGCTCAATGCGAAACAGACTGTTGCCGACCTTATACAGCCTACCGATAAGGTAATTCTAGTTACCAAACACTACTTGGGCAGCATCAATCACACGCTATTAAGCTACGAATACCTGAAAAATAAAGGCTTCCGCGATATCGCCATTTGGATTAACGGAGAGGAAAAGACTTCGACCGAACAGGCTTTAAAAAATAGAGTAGATGCCTTTTTTATTGAACGCATTCAAACTTTGCTCGAAATAAATAAAGAAGGTATCCAAAACGAGGTGCGACGTATTAGCGAAAGTTTAAGCTATTTTGTAGAGCATTAAAGTGAAAAGCCACTCCATTTTTGGAGTGGCTTTTTTATTTTAAAAAATGGCTGAAATTCGGTTTTTTTATTATTTTTTCAAGCAATCATCCAAGAATTTTTCTTGTTCCCAAAGTACATGCATAATGCTCTTTTTAGCTCGGTATCCGTGAGATTCTTTAGGCAGTAGCACCAAACGAACGGGAGCTCCCAAGTTTTTAAGTGCTTGGAAATAGCGAATACTTTGAAATGTGAAAGTACCTGAATTGTTATCGGCATCGCCATGGATTAATAACAAAGGCTTTTTCATTTTATTAGCGTTCATAAATGGCGACATTGTGTTGTATAATTTTGGATTGTCCCAATAGTTTCTTTGTTCCGATTGGAATCCAAAAGGCGTGAGCGTTCGGTTGTAGGCACCGCTTCGTGCTACACCACATTTAAAATCATCACTATGTGTGAGTAAATTAGCCGTCATAAATGCCCCGTAAGAGTGCCCGCCCACGGCAACGCGATTTCTATCGATGTAGCCTAATTTATCCACTGCATCTATCGCAGCTCTACCATCGGCTACAAGTTGCTCAATAAATGTATCGTTTGGCTCAGTTGTGCCTTCGCCTATGATTGGGAACGAGGCATCGTCAAGCACTGCATAACCTTTGTTTACCCAGTACACAAAAGATCCGTAGTAGGGGTAAGTAAATTCATTTGGGTTCTTTTTGTTTTGTCCTGCGGTAGATTTTGATTTATATTCAGCGGGATAAGCCCAAATAAGCAATGGTAATTTTTCACCGCTTTTTGGGTCGTAATTTTTGGGTAAATAGAGAGTTCCAGTCAAGTCCACTCCATCGTTTCGTTTGTAGTGGATTACTTCTTTGTGCACACCTTTTAAGGCTTCAAACGGATTTTTGAACTCAGTGAGTGCTTTTGATTTTTTAGATTTTAAACTTTTTACATAATAGTTTGGATAATCTTCTGGCGATTCGATTTGCGTTAAAATATCTTTGTTTTTAAAATTACTAAAAGTCAATAAACTTTCTTTTTTACCTTTCAGATTCGAAGTGTAAAGTCTTTTAGTTTTAAAAGTTTTTAAATCGATTTCGTCCACAAACGGGAATTGCCCTTTTGGGGTGTAACCATCGCCAAAGAGGTATGCCTTGCCTTTGTCGGTAGCCACTATATATTCGCCCCATTGATTTTTTTGCTTGTACAAACTTCCGGGGTCGCTGTAGACATCTTGGTAGTTTCTGTCTTGAATCACTTTAATTAAATTCCCATTGCTCGGGTCGATGGCATATTGTTTCTCATTTCGCGTGTTGTACCAGCTATCTGAAACCAAAGCTAAACGATCATTCACCCAATCGATGCCATTAAATCTCTGTTTAGTTTTGAAAATTGGTGTCGGATTTTCGTTAAAAGGAGCTTTCCAGAAATAAATTTCATCGCGATAGTCCGCAGGTTTATTCGCATCGCCACCATCTAAGGCTTCCACAAAATAAAGCGTTGAAGGTGCATCATTTCTCCAGTTGATGTTTCTTTTGCCCACGCGTGTAGAAGAGAATCCTTTAGGTCTAATTTCGTCAAGGGGTTTGTCATATACTACCTTTACAAGATTTCCCTGCTTGTCATAAACACGCTCTTCGATTGGAAATCTGCCCAGTGGCACAATGTAAGAAAATGGCTTTTTCAAAACACTGATGAGCCAATAATTGCCATCTGGCGATTGCTGATTGCTTAGGTATAAATCATCTTTTAAGAAAGGTGTTTTTTTGCCATTTAAATCAATATAGCTTAAAGATGAAAGCATGGCATTTTCAAAATTAGCTTCGTCTTGCGGGTCTTTCAATAAATCTTGATAAGTTCGGTTTTGCGAAACTTTTCCCGAGCTGGTAGAAACGATAGGGCCGCTTGGCAATTGCTCTGTTTTGTCGATGTATGGCCTGCGTTGTGTGGAAACTTCTTTAATCAAAAAGCCTTGGCTATTCTTTAACCAAGAGTAAGGCGTTCCCACAATGGCATTGAGCGGAAGTGTTTCTAAACGATGTGCCGTTGCCGTTTTTAAGTCCACATACCACAGCTCTACGGATTTGGCTTTAATATTTAAAAAAGCTAATTTCTCATTATTTGGCGAAAAGCTCATCGACGAGATTTTAGCATTTTCGGGTAAATTTTTCACCGTCGAAATTTTATCGGTTTTCATGTCTTTTACCTGAAGTTTGGTGTAGTAGGTAATCTCGTTACTAATGTTGTTATTGGGATTAAAACGCACACCCGCCAAGCGCATTTCGTCTTGGTTCAGTTCTTCTAATGTTTTGTAGGTATTGCGATTGGCAAGCACCATAAAACTTCTATTGTCGTTAAGTAGAACGCTCGGAACTCGCTCATAGTCTGCAAGTTCTAAAATAGCTTGCGAAGGTACTTGGTAGCTTATATTTTCTTGTGCAAAACCTTGCGAAACAAGTCCTAGCAAGCAAAGGCTTAAAAATGTTTTTTTCATATAAATTAAGTAAGATAATCAATTGAATTCCCGAATGTAATGATTTTTATATAATCCGCAAAACGAAATGTACATTTCTTTATTAAATATTAGTTCAAAAAGATAAATGAAAACTATATGTTGTCGCAAATAATCTTTATTTTTTTAGCTTTTATAGGGTTGTCTTTTTTAGAATAAAAAGTTACATTCTCTAAATCGGAAATAGGCTTGATAAATGTCCCAAAGTAATTTTGATAATCTTCATTTGTCATTTTCTCAGGTTTTCTAAATTTCAATTGAATCCTTTTTAAACGATATTTCTAATGCCAAAAAGCTCAAACAATTTATTGTTATAAAGAAAAATCTACCAGTGGCTCGTTGGGAAATAAGGTTATTTTGCTTTTCTTTATCGTTTGTATTAGTTTTTCTCACTCTAGTTACTTCTCTTTTCCCTGTCTCTTATAAACTCTAATTCTTTTAATCGCATAGACCATAACTTAATGTTTTTCTATCAGGGGTTTTTAGAATGGCTACTCTGCTTGTCTACCTTTAATTTAAAGGTTTCGCCGTGTTTCTTTTTCCACTCGTTAATTTGCTCTCTCGTGATTTTATTTTCCATTTTAAATTTGTTTTAAATGATTTTTAAATTTCCTTTTTAAATCGTCCCACCACGCTTTGGTGCGCGCCATTTTCTCGGCATAACTGCCCATAATGATTTCGGCTTGGTCCATTGCGGAGTTGGTGCCGGTGATTTGCTGGGTTAAATTTTCTGCCTCATCCGCCCCATTAATCATTGCAATAGCTGCCGCCATATTTTCCTTACCAAACACTTTGGTCATCAGTGCCGTATCACCTTGAATTTTTCTCAGGGTCTTTAACCTATCGGTGAGCGGAATGCTAGTGTCTGCCAAATAAGTAAGCGAAATGCCTGCATTTTTCAATCCCTCCGCTGCTAGTTTGGAGGTAAAACGCCCCTCCGAAAGCGTGGTTAAAACATTTCGGAGTGCCACACCGCCCTCACTGCCTTTTTTCCCTGCCTTATCCAAAATTTGAATTTGCGCGTTGGTCTCTTCAAAGGATAAGCCTGTGGTTTTGGCGACCATACCCACCTGTTCTAAGGCCGATTGGATTTGTGGAAGCTCCGCACTTCCAGCCTGTGCAGCCGAGGACATCGTGTTCATCATTTCGCCCATCGTTTGGGCTGCCTCGATGGGGCTTTCGGTGCTAATGCCAAACTGGTTCATCGAAGTGGTTAGCACATTAGTTGCCGCCACTGTATCACCTCCCATCTGTTTGGACAAAACATTGATATGCTCGCCCATCATCTTCATCGCCTCAGCATTTTTAGCTATCTCGGGGTCTAATTGCGAGAGCACGAGCTTGTAACTCTCCACATTAGCAGAGGCATCGGTACCAAAGGTTTTGGCGGTTTCTCGTGCGGCGGTTTCAATAGCCTTTAAGCCCTCGCCCGTAACGCCCGTAATAGCCGAAAGCTCTGCCATTTGGGAGTTTAGCGTAACGCCAGGGGCGATAATATCTTTAAAGCCTTGCTCTAAGGTAGAAAGCCCCTCTGCTGCCAAACTAACAGAAAGCAAGGCCTTATAACAATCACCAAAGGACTTTGTAGCGTCATCTGCGGCTTTTCCTATATCTTTGACCTTATCGGTAATTTTACCGATAACATCTTCCCCTGTTACCTTTAAACCTGAGTTCGATTAATATTTTAAGGGAAATAAGTTGTATAAAAAGAGAAATAGTTGTATTTTTAAGTTTTTAAAATTCAATTATTTAACAACTATTTCTCATGATTAATTACCACAAAATTACGGATATTTTTTGTATTGTTGATGACTTTTGTAATGATTTTGAAAAATTCACTCAACCTTTTCTTCTCGGAAAGCCTCCCAAAAAGAAGCCCAAAATGAGTAACGCTGAAGTAATCACCATAATGATTCTTTTTCATCTAAGTGGCTTTAGAACTTTTAAGCATTTTTACATTTACTATGTTCAAAAGCATATGCAAGAGGAATTTCCTCAAACGGTGTCTTATAACCGGTTCACAGAACTTATGCAATCCAATACCATGGCTCTTACCATGTTTGCAAAAACCTGTGCTTTAGGAAGTTGTACTGGTATTTCTTTTATGGATAGTACGCCAATAAGAGTATGTGGAAACAAAAGAATTAAACGCAACAAAGTATTCAAAGACCTAGCTACAACGGGGAAATCTACTATGGGTTGGTTTCATGGATTTAAACTCCATCTGGTCATTAATGATAAAGGCGAGATACTGAGTTTTTGCGTAACGCAGGCGAATGTAGACGATAGAGAACCACTGAAAAATGAAGGCTTTTTGAAGCAAATTTTCGGTAAACTATTTGGTGATAAAGGTTACATCTCTGAAAAGTTGAATCAATTACTCTTTGTGGATGGTATTCAACTGATTACCAACATCCGAAACAACATGAAAAACTCTCTTATGACTATGTCTGACAAAATTTTGCTTAGAAAGCGCTCCATCATAGAGACAGTGAATGACGAGCTAAAAAACATTTGCCAAATTGAGCACTCCAGGCATCGTTCAATAGGAAATTTTATGACCAACTTAGTGGCAGGGATTATTGCCTATCACTTTCTTCCTAAAAAACCATCATTAAAATATGAATCTCTGAAAACTAATCAATTAGCTGTGTTTTATTAATCGAACTCAGGTTTTAAATTTATTTGATATGATACGCTGTTACTCATTTGTTTTTCTTATCTTTGTAGAAAAGATGGAGCTATGAAAATTTTTCTTATCCTTTTAGCTATTGTTGCACTCTGTTTTTTTCCGTATGTAGTGCTAAATATTTTAATAATCGCTTTCGGCCTAGTTATGCTCTTTGCCTTTTTTAATGTCTTTTATATGATAATTACAGGCAAGGGCACAGGTAAATACGATAAATTCAATTAACCCCCGAAGAGTTTCAAAAACAATTCGGCTTGGTTCTGCATACGCCATTCTTCCAGCCATTGGGCTTGTGCGTATAACTTATTCCATTCACTTACTTGTAAACTTTCAGGATTTACCCCAAAATTTGCCCTAATCAAAGCATCTGCCTGCCATCTTCCGTTTTCGGGTTGCTCGCCTTGCAGCGAGCTTACAAGTTTTTTGCCTCTGCGGTAGTTTTTTGCGCTCTTGCCATCAGCGCCTCCACGGCTTTGGCTTTGAGCATATCGCGTTGCTCTATTTCCTCGTCTGCTTTTACAATGTAATTGGCATAGGCCGATTGCACGGCTTTCATCTCGTTGCTCTTGCTAATCTTTGAGAGCGCCTCCAACTGCTGGAAGGTAGGCTCTTTAAAAATCACATTTTGAGCTTGTCCTGCATAGTTTACAGTCACTAATACCAAAGCACCCTTTTCGGCTTTGAGTTGCTCTATTTCCTCTGGGCTTAGCCCGCACGCAGAGCCTCCGTGGGCATTGATTTCTTGTGTATTCATTTTTAAATGTTTTTTAAACCCGTAGTGCATTATCGAATGAGGTTAATTTTTAAATTGTTAATGTTACTATGAAAGACAAATTTATTGAGATATTGAATAGTAGTCAAGGAGGTAATTTTTGCCAATATTCTTGTTTTGAATCCTTCAAAAGATTTGGCATAATTACGCCGTATCATAAATTGGTCACACAACTGCGAGAATAAAGTTTCTATACGTTTTCTATACTTTCTGAATGGATAGAACTGAGGTTTGTAATCTTTTTGATTTTTTCTTTTAGGGGTTTCTAACTGGATTTTCACCTCATTGAACAAGTCAAGCTGAACCGTTTGAGAAAGATAGCCCCTGTCTCCAAGTAACACGCAATCAGAAATTTGAAGTTTTATGTCTTTCAAATAATGAATGTCGTGAACGGAGGCGGGAGATAAGTCAAAACTTTGGAACACACCAGCAATAGAACAGATCACATGTAGCTTGTAACCATAAAAGTGTAGATTTTGAGAAGCACAAAAACCTTTATTTGGCATTGAAAAGCTATTTTCTTTACAGATTTTGCTTCTGGAAGAGCGGGATAATTTACACACTTCTAAAGGCATGCTGTCCACCAAGAAATAGTTTTCAAAATCATTGAACTTTTTCACCATTTTGCACCTAATTTCTTCAAGAAAAGGGAAGAGTTTTCGTTTTCTTCTGTTGTAAACACTCCTTTCAATTTTAGATTCAATAGCCCAACCTTTTATCTCTCTAAAAAGCTGGTACTCAGAATCGATAGATTTAAATTCTGCTAAAATAATTAAGCTTATCAGCTCTATATCAGATAATTTTGGTTTCACTGGTTTAAAATAGAAATTTTCAGTTCCTGAAATTTCTATTAGTTTATTCAAAATAAAATTGTAACTTGCCTCTAGGTTGCTCATAATTGTATTTGATTGGTAACCAATGCAATTTACTTTTCTTTAGGCTCATGGGCAACCTTTTTTTATAATGCACTACGGGTTTTTTTAATATTGTTTAAAGTGTCATTCAATGATTGCCGGCGGTGGCTCACCGCTCTACAATATGAGAGATGATGAGTTCCAGTTCTACCTCCTTGCTCATATCTCCCTCTTTCCAATCGAAGCCTGCTTTTTTAAATTCGCAGTTTTTGAGGATATGCGTAACCAGTGGCTGGTTGTCGGGCTGGTAGCTCACGGTGATAGAAAAGGGCGCAATGCGGTGGAGTTGCCCCTTGGGCGCTTTGGAGCGTAGGGCAAGCACCGTGGCGGTAAGTAGCGTAATACTTGCCGTTGCCTTTACCCTGCCGTTGCCTCTGGAAATCGGATACCTACCCGCTCCATACACATTCTCTTTTTCTTGTTCTTCCTCGAACTTTTTTGAGTTTCTTCAATCTGCTTCTGCACTTTTTTAAGGGGGCAGTAATTTTATCTACTAAGTTTAATATCCAATTGGTGGTATGGCTCATTTTTTGCTATATTTGTGGTATGGAAATTTTACTAACCCTTTTAGGCTATCTGATTACTTTTGTTTGCATCACTGGGGCTATATTCATTATATCATTTGGCATCTTGGTAGTCATCACTCTATCCATCGCATTCCCTATGGCGATATGGGAAGATTTAAGAGACCTCTTCCGTGTGAGTAAATAACTCGTTTACTACCTCCGTCAATGCCCTGCGGAAACTATTATACATCAATCGGTTTTGCACTTTTAAATGATAGTCTACCGCTTGTAAATATCTAATATATTCGTCTTCATCCGGCGTACAAGGTTCTTTGCGAAATGGTCGCAAAACTTGGCTATCAATTTGAGTTTGACCCAGAACAAATTGAGGAGATTACAGGGCTTAAAATTGTAGGCATCAAAAACAATTCTTTTCCTGCCTTTGAGGAGGAAGAGCCTAAAAAAAAAATGACAAAAATGCCCAGTGGCAGCTGAAATTAACCCACCGAGCCTTAGCCAATCTTTATCACGGTGAGCATTGCAATTGTGATACCTGCCAGAGCGATATAGACCGCTTTAACGCTGCGTTGGATTTATCCGATTGGCTAAAAGTGATGGCAAAGATAGCACAGGACAGGCACGAGGGGAAACTCAAAGCTGGAGAGCTGGACAATGCCTACATTTTAAACACTTACGAAGAATTGAAAAGTGGTTTTACAGAGGGATTTGACAGCTCTAATTTCAAGGTGCACGGAGCCACCAACGGCATTAGTCCAGAAACGCTGAAAATGCGCCAAAATCTGTTTAAGTTTTCCGGTGCGAAAACTTATACCCTACTGGAAGAAATTAACCAAATATTAAACTCCAATAAAGGCGAAACCTTTGACAGTTTTAAAAACGAGGTAATGAAACTCAACCCTCGCTACAACAAAAACTATCTGCAAGCCGAGTGGCAAACGGCTAAGCAGGCAGGCTACCACGCGGCCAATTGGGACGAGTATCAAAATAACAAAGACTTATACCCAAACCTCAAATACAAAACGCAGGGCGATAGCCGTGTGCGTGAGCCTCACCGCCTGCTAAATGGCATTATAGCGCCTATTGGGAGCGACTTTTGGAAAGTACACTACCCACCCAATGGCTGGAGGTGTCGTTGTTATGTGGTGCAAACGGCGGAGAAACCAACCAATGAGGCAGACCTACCCGTATTAACCGATAAAGACCTGCCCAAAGAGTTTAGGGGCAATGTAGGCATTAGCGGAGAAATATTTAAGGAAACCGACGAAAACAAGGGCAAACCCCACCCTTATTTTGCACTCTTTAAAACCGCCGGCAACGAGACTATGAAGGCTTACGAGTACAGCAAGCTAGCTGCTACTAAGGAGGTAAGATATACAGATAAAATCAATGGTGCACAGGTAAAAGTCCACCCTTTCGCCGACCCAGAAGACTATGAAGACAACCGTAAAGATGCAGAACTTATAGCAAAACAATTAGGGCTAAATGTAGATATTGAGGTTCATTTAGATGGTCGTGTTATTTTAGGAAGAAAAAACCCTGAATTTCTAATAAATGGGGTGGTCGCTGATAGGAAAGCCCCTGAGAATATAAATACAAAAAACCTTTTAAGGAAAGCCCAAAAACAAGGTTGCGGAATAGTAGTACTCAATATAAATAATAGTAAGTCCAGTGAGCAAGAAATTTTAGAAGATTTACAAAGTAGATTTCGTTTTGACACAAACTTCCCTAGCATTAGAGAGATTATTATCATTGATAAAGATAATATCTGCAAAAAATACAATAGAGAAGATTTGAAAGAAGATTTAAAAAAGAAAAAGACAGAATAAATCTGTCTTTTCATAATGCGGTAGGCGGTGTTCTTGCATTTTACGTCGCGAATCGCTTCGCATTACACTGCAAATATACAAACAATTTTTAAAACACCACTAAAAACTTTTTAAAATATGGATAAACCCGAAATGCCAGACTTTGAAGCCCTCGCCAAAAAGGCGCTGGAACAGCTCCCCCAAAAGGTAGCAGAGCAGGCCAAAGCACACTTTTTAAGTAGCTTTACCAAAGAGGGCTTTACCGATAATTCTTTTATCGCTTGGCCTAAGCGAAAAGACCTTTTACCCCACAAAATGCTCTCGCTTTCCTATGCTCTAAAAAATAGCATCAAAATTAGCCGTGCCGATTTAAAACAAATTGTCATCTCTGCGGGTGAGGGTATTCCATACGCGGCTATACACAATGAGGGAGGAAATATTACCGTACCTGTAACGCAGAAAATGCGACGCTACTTTTGGGCAATGCACAAAAAAACAGGCGAGGAATTTTATAAGAATATGGCACTGACTAAAAAGGAAGAGTTACACATTCACATTCCCAAACGCCAGTACATCGGCACCAGCGAGGTGCTAAATAAAAAAATAGAAAAGACGATAATACAAGAAATCATCAACGCGGAAAAACAATTAAAATTTTAAAATAAATGGAAAATTGGCAAGATTTATACAAGGAATTAGCAGAAAAAATAACCAATAAAATGCCTCAAATTAGCTGGGTAGACCTCTGGCACAACCAAGTCTCCTTTTTAGCCGATGAGCATCGTTTTAATACTCCTGCGGTGTTCATCGCCCTGCGAAGTGGTAGGATAGAGGATATTGGCGAGCGGGGCTTCGCACGATGCCCTGCGCGGGGTTTGCTTGCCCAAAACCGACCCTTTTTGGGATAGTTTCTACCCGCCTAATGGGTGGCGTTGCCGTTGCACGGCCGTGGAAGTCGTGAGCCACGACAGGCAATTATCCGACCCTAAAAAAGCACAAGAAATGGGAGAAAAAGCCACTACCCAAATAGGCAAAAACGGCAAAAACAAACTGGCAATGTTTCGTTTTAACCCGGGGAAAGAAAAAAAGATTTTCCCGCCGAGCCATAGCTATAAACCTAAATTTTGTAGTAATGGAAAAACCACTTTAAGCCTAAACACCAATACGCTGTTTCTTTCTTTGGAAGACGAAAGATGCCGTGCAGAACAAATCATCAACCAAGAGGCTGAACGATTGAAAAAAGAGAGAAGAAAACTAAAAGACAAGGAACTAAAAGCGTGGACAAAGCAACATATTCCAGAAGATACAGGATTAATAATAAAAGGAAAGCAATTTAAAAATGGAGAACTTATTATTAACAGGAAAGGAGCTAAGGGGGTATATTCCCACTTTACCGAGCCACACCTTAAAGACTTAGTAAAGGATATTGTGCAAATTACCAATAAAGGGCAGTTTAAATTAGAAGCTCCAATCAATAGAGACGCCTATAACTATGATAACAAAAAGCGATCAGGTATTGAAGCGTTTAGATACTATACAGCTCAACATAAGGGCTACAATATAAGAGTAAATACTACCATTACAAAGGGTACAGAATTTATTTATAGTATAAACCTAATTATAAAAGAAAAATCGCCCTAACTCTTTTTACCCACCTTTCAACAGTGGGATTTATTAAGTCAGTGCGATTTCATACCGCAAATATACAAAAAAATAAATACAAAATGAGAACAAAGAATTTTATTACAAGCCCAGAGTTAGTAATAGGATATAAGCCATTAGAAGAATTAAAGCCAAGGCGAGGCATATTAAGCCAATGTTTTGGCAGAGGGCAAAAATATAAGGCTCCTGATGCCTTATTATCTGAGGCTTTTCCTTTGCTTTGGCGTAGCGTTCCACAAGAGCTTGCTTATTGTATAGCAAGCCATACAGCCGTATGGACAGAAACAATACACCCAGCCCAAGTGATAGAAGTGAAAAGGCAAAGACAAGGCGAGTATAAAAGGTATTATTTTCACTACGATGCAGGGCAATTAGTATGGACAACATCATTCCGCTGGCAGTTACAAGATAACGGAGTATATCTTGCCGTGTCTTTTCAAGGTCTGCCTGCAATGATTGAAAATATTTTAAACGATTTAGCCTTTTTTGCTCCTGAAATTGATGAGCATCTTGCTCCAACCGCCTGTGTAGCGATTCTATAATTTCCTCTGTTTTACCCATATTATTTTTTTTGCAAAAATATTAAAACCCTTTTTCAATGCAACCGAAAGACTTTTTAAAAACCACACTCACGGATATAAAGGTAAAAATCAGCGAGGAATTTGACCGCAATTTTGAGCGCAAAGCCTTTTTTGATAAGAAATGGCGACAGCCCAAACTCATCAACCGCCGAGGCTCTGTGATGATGCGCACAGGAAAACTGCGCCGTTCTATCAAGTCCAAGCTCACCCAGAAAGGCGTTGTTTTTACCAGCGCTATGCAGGCTCTCAATTTGTAATTAATCGTGGCGACTTAAAACAAGTCTTTACCAATAAGCAGTTTTACCGAGATATTAAGGGCTACCCCGAAAAGATTAATCAAATGTCTTATGAAAAATATGGATTGGAAAAAT
Source organism: Ornithobacterium rhinotracheale (assembly GCF_004088395.1). Classification (NCBI taxonomy): domain Bacteria; kingdom Pseudomonadati; phylum Bacteroidota; class Flavobacteriia; order Flavobacteriales; family Weeksellaceae; genus Ornithobacterium; species Ornithobacterium rhinotracheale. The sequence goes on from NZ_CP035107.1 coordinate 964,652, forward strand.
GGGAAGATATGAAACTTGAACAGGTGTATTTAGATAAAAGCATTGATAATATTCAAAAGATACACGAACTATTTAAGATAAAAACGACAGACAATAAAAAATTTGTTCGATATGAGGATTATTTAGGTAGAAAAATATCACTGCGATGGAATACCTATACAACTAAAACTTTGGGTAAAAAGTACAAAGGACAGAAAAGAGAACTTTTATTTCCACATATTGATGATGTGCTTAAAAATCCTGATGAAGTATGGCTAAGATATTATGGGGTAGATAAAAGAACAGGAGAAAATATTTATCAAACAGATTATATAAAATTTTATGATAATGCTAAAATTTTAGTAAACACTACCACTACAGAAGATATGGAAGGAATTGAAATTAACACTTGGTTTTCCATTGATGATGTAAATCAGAAAGAGCGAAGAAAAGGAATTTTAATAAGAAAGGGGAAAGAGTAATAAATGCTCCCACGCTCTGGGTCTCTACGGATTCAGTACTCCCCTTATATATCGTACTGATAGTATCACAGGGCAAATATAACTCCTTGACACCACAAATATACAAATAAAAAAATAATCCAATGGCACAACAAGCAAAATTAACATTACTCATAGAGCTAGCAGACAAACTTTCCGACAAGCTCGGGAAGATAGAAAACAAGCTGGCAAATTTTCAAGGTCGAGTACAAAAGAGGCTCAACAACCTAAGCGAAAAGATTAGCAAGAAGCTAGGAATGTCTACCACCTCACTCAAAAGGGGGCTTATGGTGGGCGCCAGCGCAGGTATGGCCGCCCTCGGAACCCTTGCCGTGAAAGGCGTAAATGCCGCCGCCAAATTTGATGAGGCTTTTATGCCTATTAGGCAACTTAACCTAGACAAATCAAAAGGCACGCTGGATGAATACCGCACCAAAATCCGTGAGGCTACCTACGAGGTCGGCACCAACCTCACCGATAGCACCAACGCGATTTACGACCTCCAATCTGCCACAGGCGTATTTGGCGATGATGCCATTTCCATTTTCAAAAAAGTGGGCAAATACTCTGTAGCCACAGGCGCCAATATCAACGATGCTATGAACTCCACCACCAAAGCCATGAAAGCCTTTGGCCTTGGCGTGGACGATATAGATAAACTTTTAGAGAGCAACGCCAAAACCGTGCAAACGGGTATCACAACTTTTGATGAATTGGCAAGAGTGCAAACGGAATATGCAGGCGCTGCAAGCTCCGCAGGGCAAGGCGTAGACACCGCCAATAAAATATTTGCCATGTTTACCTCCGTGGCTAAAAATTCTGATGTCGGAGCTACGATGGCAAAAACCTTTTTTCAAGGAATGGGACAACAAGCCGATAAGTTTAAGGAGATTTTAAAAGTGAATGTTTTCGATGAAAAGGGAAGTATGCGCCAAGCGGATGATATTTTAAAAGATATTGCAGGAAAGTTCAAAAACATGAGCGACCAACAAATAACAGAAGCCATCAATAAGATTGGAGGCCCCGAGGGTTTGCAGGGAGCTTTGGCAAAGGTAAAAACAGGCGCCGATGATATGATTGCTACTTTTGAGGCTTTCGACAGCTCTAAATTCAATCTAGATGATGCGCTTGCCAATGCACAAGGCGATTTCAATAAATTAAAAGAATTGTTCAGCAATCGTTTAGAGGTTGTAATGTCAAAAATTGGTGAGGCTATTATTCCGCATTTACTCAAATTGTTTGAAGTTTTAAACCCTGCCTTGGATTGGTTAAATCAAAACATGGATTGGATCATACCCGTATTTGGCACTTTTGCAGGCGTGCTTGGTGCTGTAACGGCTGCCATGTGGTTATTAAATTCTGCCATGTTTGCCAACCCCGTTGGGCTTATCATTGCAGGTGTTGCCGCTTTGATTGCCTTAGTTGTCGTTGCCATTAATAAATTCAACGATTGGGGCGCAGGCATTTTAGCCTTACTGGGGCCGATAGGCTGGCTAATTATCATCATCAAAAAGCTATATGATGGTTGGGGTAAAGTAAAAGATGCATTCACTATTGGAGGAATTATGGGCGCACTTAAACAAATTGGCAAAACATTGCTTGATGCTGTTCTGCAACCTGTTCAGCAATTGTTAGAAATCTTATCATACATTCCAGGGCTAGGGCATTTAGCAGGCAAAGGTGCTAATTTTATTGAGGGGCTTAGAAAAAACTTAGGAGCCATAGACCCTAGCAAAGAAAGTGGCGAAAGCAAGAAAGAAGAAGACAAGCCCACCGTGAGCGATGTGTATATTTTTACTTACGAATGCGAATATTATGGCAAAAACAAAACCCTGCGGCAAGATTGCCAACAGGGCTTTATTGATGAGATTAAAGTAGTAGAGGGAAATTTGTTTAAGGGGCTTTTATAGTCCTTTCACCCTCTACCCATATGTATCGGTCGTGGAGCTCCACTTTGAGCGTAAATTTACCCGCTGCAGGGAGATTTTTACCCGTGCGAGTGTTAGTGAAAAATTCCTCCACGGCCTTTTTATAAATCTCAGGAATTGCATCATCGACAAAACGAATGCGATACAGCGAACGCACTACACTGATACTCCCGTGGCGAAAACGGCTCTGCATAGGCACTGGGTCTCGCTCAGGGAAGACCTCCCCACGAGATTGTGAGAATACCAAAAATGAAACCCCACATAAAAGTAGGCTAAATAAAACTTTCATAAACCCCTTGTGCATTTAGAAAAAAAATAAAAAAAGATTGTTCATTCGACTAAAAAGTCGTATATTTAATTAGTTATCAATTGATTAAATACATGAACAATCTTATACAAAACTACAAAATTATTTTGAAAGAACTGAAAGAAACTTGCAAAAATATTCCTACTAAAAAGAAAATCCGAAAACCGAAGTTGTCTGATATGGAATTAGTGGCACTGAATATTACCGCGGAATATATGTCGATAAACTCTGAACTTCAGCTATTTAGATGCATCGCTGGAACGGAATTAGACAGCAAAATAGAAAGAAGCGTTTCCAAAAGTCAAATCAAGAATTAGAAAACGTATTGAGACGAATTTTTCCCAGCTGTGCGGACAGTTTTTAATGGGCATCAACTTAGCCAAAACTTTTCAGGGATTCATTACAAGAATACTGTCAAAAATCACTTCTTTTACCATGATTCAGTATCTCAATTTTTTCGTATTCAAGAGAGATTTGAACAAAATTAAAGTGAATTTGTGCTAAATGCACAACGGGGAAAATTTTATCATTTGAATATTGATATTGTTTATTTCTTTTCGGAGCTCGTCTATTTTTTTATTGCCAAGTTCTAATGCTTCTATCTCCTGCCATTCATAGAGGCTATTATATGCCATACATCCGATAAGAATGGAGATAAGTATATATCCCAACCGTATTGCCTTATAGAAATTTCCTGACCGCTCCATTATTTTGATGACATTGATTTTTGAAACATGAATAAAAGTTTATCTTTTTCGTTCATGCGGATATTATCAGAATAACCGCCTTTTGTTATTTGATACCCACATGGCTTAACCATAAAAATGCCTAAGCCCTTAGTGTATGAACTTACTTCTGAGGCATAGTCTTTACTTGTATTTAATGGAACTTTCCCTTTAATATGACACCACTCATTATTACAACTGATGTCTTCAATCTCAGACATCATTTTTTGCAAATCTGTAATAGCTTTGGAACTTGCCACTTGGGGTATCTGCAACTCAAAACAGAGCATCGGTTCGAGAATGTCCACACCTGACTGTTGCAAAGCCAGCCTGAAGACATAAGGGGTCAGCTGTCTGAAATCAGCAGGTGTACTTACCGGGCTATAATACTCGGCTTGAGTAAAAGTTACTTTCAAATCTGTCACTTCCCATCCATGTAAACCAGATTGGCAAGACATACGAATCCCTTCAAAAACGGCATTTTGAAAAGAATGGTTCAGATAACCATAGGAGATGTCACTTTCGATTTGCAACCCTGTCCCTAACGGTAAGGGTTCAAGAGTCAGCCCTATTGTGGCCCAATAAGGGTTGGGCGGCACTTCGATCTGAATAATCTTATTGACCTTTTTTACAGGTCGTTCTTTGTAGATAGTCTTGATCTCATCAAAATGGACCTTTACGGAAAATCGTTCTTCCAGCAATGTCTGTATGATTTCCTTTTGGGTTAAACCATATAACGAGATTTCCAATTCATCGCTATATGAGTTTATGGAAAAGGACAAAGACGGGTCTTCAATCCACAATGTATTCAGAGCGGATATAACCTTGCTCCTCTCTTCGGGCTTGTCTGGCCGGACGGAGGATTTGAGAGCGGGATGCTGATGAGATAATCCTTGAATCAAACAAGGCTCAGCACCTAAATAATCTCCGATTCGAAAATCTTCCATATCCTCTACAATCGCGATATCATTGGCGCCCACTTCATCAACATTTATCTCTCTGCCCTGATTGATAGTTTTTAGATTTTTAATCTTGATGGATTTTTCCGAATCGTTGATTCTTACAACGTCTCTAAGTCTCAGACTTCCGTCAATTATTTTTAGAAAACTTCTTTTATGTCCTTTGGGGTCATGCTCTATCTTATAGAGATAAGCTGAAAGTCTGTCTGAGACCGATGCCGGAGGAAGTATAAAAGAAGTGATGGCGTCCATCAACTCATTGATGCCGATATTGAACATTGCTGATCCATGTAGCACCGGATAGACTTTGGCTTTTGCCACAAGAGCGATTATCGTATTCCAATAATCAGCCGGTGGAATTTCGCTATCCGCCAAATATCGTTCCAATATGTTGTCGTCATGGTCGCATACAAATTCTTTGTATTCTTCCTTTATATATGTTTGGGAGCAAACTGGATAAACCGATCCATCGACAACATTTTGCATAAACAGGACATCTTGAGACAGATTTGCTTTTATATCCAGATACAAACGCTCCAAATTCACACCGGCACGGTCAATCTTATTGATAAATATAATTGTCGGGATTTGCAGCTTTTGTAAAGTACTGAACAGCAACTTTGTCTGCGCTTGTATGCCTTCCTTTGCGGATAAGATGAGGACTGCTCCATCAAGCATTTTGAATGTCCGCTCCACTTCCGCAATAAAATCCATGTGTCCCGGAGTGTCAATGATATTGCATTTCACTCCATTCCAGATAATAGATGTCGTAGAAGCCCGGACAGTAATTCCTCTACGTTTCTCTATATCCATAGAGTCCGTTATGGTGTCACCATTATCCACACGGCCGCACTTTTCCGTTGCTCCACTGGCAAACAGCAGATTCTCGGTTACGGAAGTTTTTCCTGCATCAATGTGAGCAAGAATTCCTAAATTTATAATATTCATTTGGATTAAGAATTTATAATATTCATTTGGATTAAGCAATAATATACTACAGTAGATGCATTGTCGAAACGCACCTTTTAATACCTCCTCGTAGCATATGAGAACTACAGGATTACTAACTCGTATTAATATGTATATTATTACTGCCGCATAACGATTACAAAATTACAAAAAAAAATATATCTAACAAAAGTGGGAGGATTTTTTAACTTTTTACCATAGACATTTTATTAGGGAAGCGTAGGTTCAACTGGCAAGTACAAATAAGTAGAAATGTTTGAACAACACCGTTTTAGGAAGTTGAAAAATCAAGTTTCTCTCTCGGTATAGCGTTTATTTTGGCCAATATCTTCTTTAGTTTACCCCTTGTGCATTTAGGAAAAAAAATAAAAAAAGATTGTTCATTTGACTAAAAAGTCGTATATTTAATTAGTTATCAATTGATTAAATACATGAACAATCTTATACAAAACTACAAAATTATTTTGAAAGAACTGAAAGAAACTTGCAAAAATATTCCTACTAAAAAGAAAATCCGAAAACCGAAGTTGTCTGATATGGAATTAGTGGCACTGAACATTACCGCGGAATATATGTCGATAAACTCTGAACTTCAACTATTTAGATGCATCGCTGGAACGGAATTAGACAGCAAAATAGAAAGGAGCGTTTCCAAAAGTCAAATCAAGAATTAGAAAACGTATTGAGACGAATTTTTCCCAGCTGTGCGGACAGTTTTTAATGGGCATCAACTTAGCCAAAACTTTTCAGGGATTCATTACAAGAATACTGTCAAAAATCACTTCTTTTACCATGATTCAGTATCTCAATTTTTTCGTATTCAAGAGAGATTTGAACAAAATTAAAGTGAATTTGTGCTAAATGCACAACGGGTAGGCAATAAAAGATATGATGAAGTTACGCCTAAATACGCACTACTGGGCACTCACGCAGGTCGTAGAACTTTTATTTGTAATGCGCTTTCTTTGGGGATTCCACCACAAGTTGTAATGAAATGGACAGGACATAGCGATTACAAAGCGATGAAACCTTATATAGATATAGCAGATGAAGTAAAAGCATCAGCTATGGAAAAATTTAATCAATTATAGAATTTTCTTATTACCTTTGTAGTAAGACTTAAATACTTGAAATTATGGAAATAAAAGATATCAATCAACTAGATTTAAATAGAACTTACACATATGCTGATTACTTAATGTGGAAATTTCAGGAGCGTTTAGAGCTTATAAAAGGTAGAGTCTTTAAAATGAGCCCAGCTCCTGCCGTTAAACATCAAAAGATTTCAATGAATCTAAGTGGCGAGATGTATCCATACTTTAAAAATAAAAAATGTGAATTATTTACCGCTCCCTTTGATGTTCGATTGACTACAAAGAATAAAAAAAATAATGAGATAACCACGGTGGTTCAGCCAGATTTGTGCGTAATTTGCGACCCAGAAAAACTGGATGAAAAAGGATGTATAGGCTCTCCTGATTTAATTGTAGAGATCCTTTCGCCTGGTAATTCTAAAAAAGAAATGCAAATTAAATATGAGCTCTATGAAGAAAGTGGCGTTACTGAATATTGGGTAGTAAGGTCTACCTATGAGGAAATTCAAGTTTTCGTTTTAAATAATGGAAAATATGAATTAAAAGGAATTTTTATAGCAGATGATATTTTGACTTCCTTTAAATTTCCTGATTTGAAAATAGATTTAAAAGAAGTTTTTAAGTAAGCCTAAATTAATTGCTACAGAATTAGAAGTGATGTGAGAAAATCTCTCATCACTTTTTTGATATAAAAAAAATTCCACTACTGAAAAAATTAGGTATACTTAAAGTAATAGGTTCAAAAGGTCCCCACTTTCAAAATCGGGGACTAAAATCGGCTTACTCTATTAGATTTTATTATACTTCGTTAGAACTTAAAAATTTATAAATTATTGTTTTTCAAATATTTCATACTTTATTAGACTTTATTTTACTATAAGTTAAAATCTCTCTCTCCACAGTCTTTTCTGTTTTTCAATTAATTACAAACGGAAAGGGACTAAAACAGGGATTAAGTTGAAAAACTTAGTCCCTGTTTGGTTTAAATCAATTAGGGTGCGTAAATTGTTGCGTGGTTACTTCGGTTAATATCTTATTATTCAGTGATTTAATTTTTCGTCACTTACTTCTTAATATTATATATTTCAAAATTTAGTATTTTTGTAGCATAAAGAAATTCCATGAAACACTTTATAGAAAAATATATCAATCCATTTACCGATTACGGCTTTAAAAAAATCTTTGGTGAAGAGCCAAATAAGGACTTGCTATTAGATTTTTTGAACGAGTTGCTCTACGAGGAGCAAGGCAGAATTGTGAGTTTGACTTATCTGAAAAACGAACATTTGAGTTCAAGTGAACTCGATCGCAAAGCGATATTTGATTTGTATTGCGAAAACGAAAAAGGCGAAAAATTTATTGTAGAACTTCAAAAAGCCAAACAAAATTTTTTTAAAGACAGAACCTTATATTATTCCACATTTCCCATTAGAGAGCAAGCTCAAAAAGCAGATTGGAACTATGAGTTGAAAGCTGTGTCACAATTGCTATTTTGGATTTTGTTTTTGATGAGGATAAAGAAAATGCTGAAAAATTCCGCTATGATATAAAATTATCGGACATTGAAACTAACAAGGTTTTCTATGATAAATTTACTTTTATACCTGAGTTCGATTAATATTTTAAGGGAAATAAGTTGTATAAAAAGAGAAATAGTTGTATTTTTAAGTTTTTAAAATTCAATTATTTAACAACTATTTCTCATGATTAATTACCACAAAATTACGGATATTTTTTGTATTGTTGATGACTTTTGTAATGATTTTGAAAAATTCACTCAACCTTTTCTTCTCGGAAAGCCTCTCAAAAAGAAACCTAAAATCAGTAACGCTGAAACAACTTTTACAACATTCAAAAAAACTGTATTTCAGCGGATTGCACTACATTTCTTTTATAAATATTACTCCGAAACAACATGAAAAACTCTCTTATGACTATGTCTGACAAGATTTTGCTTAGAAAGTGCTCCATCATAGAGACAGTGAATGACGAGCTAAAAAACATTTGCCAAATTGAGCACTCCAGGCATCGTTCAATAGGAAATTTTATGACCAACTTAGTGGCAGGAATTATTGCCTATCACTTTCTTCCTAAAAAACCATCATTAAAATATGAATCTCTGAAAACTAATCAATTAGCTATGTTTTATTAATCGAATTCAGGTTATCAGGAATAAAATTAAATTTTTCATAATTGAAGATTTAATCAAAATTCTATTTTAACCATTTAAAAACATGAAATTCATTATTTTAAAAATGAGGTAACATTCAGTTATAATCAAAACCTACTTATTTTAGAATCATTAAAACTTTTAAAAATCATAGCAAAATCATTTTTAAATAAAGTATCTTTGCATATAAATTAAATGCAAATGAAGAAGCATAATTTTTGTGCAGGACCTTGTATATTGCCACAGAGCGTATTTGAGCAAGCGGCAGAAGCAGTCAGAGATTTCAACGGAAAAGGATTATCGATATTAGAGATTTCACACCGTAGTGAGGCATTTCAAGAAGTATTGCACGATGCGCGAAAGCTACTCAAAGAGCTCATGCAGCTCAACAACGAATTCACCGTTTTGTTTCTACAAGGGGGCGCAAGTTTGCAATTTGCCATGGTGCCTTATAATTTTGCTAAAGCAGGCGATCACCCTGCGTATTTAGACAGTGGTCGCTGGGCAAATAATGCCATTCTCGAAGCAGAAAAACTATGCAAGCCCAATGTTGTAGCCAGTTCAGCCAAAGATAATTACACATATATTCCCAAAGATTATCTAATAGATTCATCTGCACCATATTTCCATTGCACATCAAACAATACCATTTACGGGACCCAGATGAAATCGTTTCCTAAAACCAATGTGCCATTGGTGTGTGACATGTCATCAGATATTTTAAGTCGTGAGATAGATTTTAATCAATTTGCACTCATTTATGCAGGCGCTCAGAAAAATATCGGAACAGCGGGGGCTACCATTGTAGCCGTTCGAGAAGATATGTTGCAAATCAATCCAGAGCGAGAAATGCTTTCATACCTAAATTATAGAGAGCACAAGGCAAAAGACAGCTGCTTCAACACTTCGCCTGTTTTTGCGATTTATACCGCTTATTTAAATCTTTTATGGCTTAAGGAAAAAGGAGGCGTTTCAGCCATTGAAAAAATAAACAATCAAAAAGCAGCATTGCTTTACCAAGAAATCGACCGAAATCCACTTTTTAAAGGCGTAGCAGCCGAGGAAGACCGTTCCAATATGAATGTAACTTTTGTGCTAAATGATACTGCTTTGAGCGAAAAATTTGCTCAAATTTGTAAAGAAGCAGGCGTGGAAGCACTCAAAGGACACCGAAGCGTGGGTGGATACCGTGCAAGTTTGTACAATGCTTTGCCACTTGAAAGTGTGCAAGTTTTGGTAGATTGTATGAAACATTTAGAACAAAAAGCTTAATTTTTTTTCAAAGACTAAAAACCAAAGATTACCAATGAATATACTCATCAACGACGGAATTTCTGCTAAAGGAGGGAAAATGTTGCAAGAAGCAGGATTTACATTATTTACACAAAAAGTTCCGCAAGAGAAACTCATAAAATTCATGCGCGACAAAAACATCGAAATCCTTTTGGTGCGCAGCGCAACGCAGGTGCCGATGGAAGTGATGGAGGATGTGCCTTCTCTAAAGCTCATCGGTCGTGGAGGAACGGGATTAGACAACATCGATGTTGATTTTGCCGATCAAGTAGGCGTACAAGTCATCAATACGCCCAACGCAGCAGCACAATCGGTAGCAGAACTTACGATGGCGCATTTGTTGGGTTTGGCAAGAAATCTTCACGATTCCAATAGAAATATGCCACTCGAGGGCGATGTCAATTTCAATCAATTAAAGAAAGATTACGCCAATGCCGTTGAGCTAAAGGGCAAAGTGCTAGGCATCATCGGTTATGGTAGAATTGGTCGAAAAGTAGCCGAAATGGCACTGGGACTAGGCATGCGTGTCATGGGCGTTAAGCAAGACAGCCATCCAGAAAATAAAGATGATGTAACTTTGGAATTCTATGACGGACAAACGGTTACAATCAAAGTGCCACTCGTGGATTTAGACGATGTTTTAAAACTTTCAGATTTTATAACTATTCACACACCGAAGCAAGATCGCTATTTGCTTGATGAATTGGCATTTAGCAAAATGAAGGACGGCGTATTCATTGTAAATGTTGCGCGTGGTGGCGTTTTGGACGAAGTTGCTTTGGTTAAAGCCATAGACGATGGCAAAGTGCGAGGTGCGGCACTCGATGTGTTTGAAAACGAGCCAAATCCAGCTTTGCAGATTTTGATGCATCCACAGCTTTCGCTTTCTCCACATGTGGGCGGAAACACCAAGGAAGCGCAAGACAGAATTGGCGAAGAATTGGCAGAGCAAATCATCAAAATTTTTGGTCGTCAAAACTAAAATATGCACTCTTTTTTTAATAAATATACCTTAATCTTTAAGCGAGCAGGGGGCACTTCGCGCGGCATTTTGCATACCAAATCCACTTATTTTATTTATATTGAAAACGAGGGATTTACCGCCATGGGTGAGTGCAATTTATTTGAAGGATTAAGTGCTGATGATGTACCCGAATACGAGCAGGTTTTAACCCAAGTGTGCCAAGAAATTGCTGATCAAAAAACTTTTGACTGGGAAAAATATAGAAAATTTCCGTCCATTCAATTTGGGGTAGAGCAGGCGATGCTTTCGCTAAAACACCGAAAACAAGAATTTCTGTTTAACAACGCATTTTCTCGTGCCGAAAAAGGCATTCAAATCAATGGGCTGATTTGGATGGGCAGTGTGGAATTTATGCAAGAACAAATCAAGGAAAAATTAGCCCAAGGTTTTTCTTGTATTAAAATTAAAATCGGCACCAATTGGCAAGAAGAAAAAGCGATTTTAAAACAATTACGCCAGCAATTTTCTGTCGAGGATTTAGAGTTAAGAGTGGATGCCAATGGCGCGTTTAGTTTTGAGCAAGCACAGGAAGTTTTGCAGGATTTAGCCAAGCTAAAAATTCATTCTATAGAACAGCCGATTAAGGCAGGAAATTGGGAACAAATGGCAAAATTATGCCAAACAACGCCCACGCCCATCGCCTTGGATGAGGATCTCATCGGCGTGTTTGACATTGAACAAAAAGCGGATTTATTACAAAAAATTAATCCACAATATATTATTTTAAAACCTGCTTTAATAGGTGGTTTTCAAGGAAGTAGGGAGTGGATACAATTGGCAGAACAGCAAAATATCGCTTGGTGGATTACTTCTGCACTCGAGAGCAATGTTGGGCTGAATGCCATTGCGCAATTCACTGCCGAGTTTGATAATGATTTGCCACAAGGTTTGGGCACTGGCGGATTGTTTACCAATAATATTGCGGCGGATTTAGTCGTGCGTGGCGAAAAACTTTGGCGCACACAAAAATAAAAGCTATGATTTTAGATTTTTCCTCTGGTAAATTTAACTTAAAAGAATCCCGAGCAAATGAGCCTTGGCAGCAGGAAATTCTTGATTTTGTGGAAGAATATCTAAGCCAAAACCAGATTACAGCGCACACCTCTGGCTCAACGGGGAAGCCCAAAGAAATTCTCTTGCCAAAGCCTGCAATGCAGCATTCGGCAAGACTCACGGCAGATTTTTTAGGATTAAACAAAGGCGATTCAGCTTTGTTGTGCCTGCCAGCACAATACATTGCGGGCAAAATGATGATTGTGCGTGCGATAGAAATCGGATTTAAGCTTATTTGCATTAAACCCAAAAGCCTTGTGAAAATCCATGAAAATGTGGATTTTGCAGCACTCACGCCCATGCAAGCCGAGCGTTCGCTGGAATCTTTAAATAAGATGAAAAAAATAATTCTCGGTGGTGCACCTGTAAACGAAAAGCTTGAAAACCAATTAAAAAATATAAATTCCGAATGTTTTGAAACCTACGGAATGACTGAAACGATTACACATATTGCATTGCGAAAACTCAATGTGCAAAATTCATTTCACACGCTGGCAGAGATGCAGATTTCGCAAGATGAGCGAGCTTGTTTGAGGATTCAAACGCCTTATTTTCAGGAGCCGATTCAGACCAATGATGTGGTGGAAATTTTGGCTAAAAATGAATTTATGTGGCAAGGACGAGCCGATAATATCATCAATTCTGGAGGTTTAAAAATTAATCCCGAGCCAATTGAAGCCTTGCTAAAAAATTATATTCCGTGTAATTTTATCGTGGGAGGAATCAAAGATGAATTATTAGGCGAAAAATTGGTTTTAATACTAGAAAGCGAAAAAGAGATTCCGCTTGAAATCCCCGCAGAGCTTTTGCCTAAAAATAAAATGCCAAAATCTGTTTTTTATGTAAAAGAATTCCCCAAAACACTCAGCGGAAAAGTGAAAAGAAAAGAGTGCGTTTTAGCTATTCAGTCCGACAAAAAATAGCTTAAAAATCGTTTTTTTTAATCCCATTTCGTACCTTTGACTCATGAAAAATACTTACGATATTGCAATCATTGGGGCAGGACCTATGGGCATTGCTACGGCGATTGAAGCCAAAGCCAATGGATTGTCTCATATAGTTTTAGAAAAAGGGAGTTTGGTCAATTCGGTGTATCATTTTCCTAAGAGCATGATTTTCTTTTCCACTTCAGAAAAATTAGAAATCGGGGGCGTGCCTTTTGTTTCTATCAACGAAAAACCAAAACGCGACGAAGCACTTGAATACTATCGCCGTGTGGCACAAAAATGGGAATTGAACGTCCACACCATGGAGGAAGTTGTGGAGGTGAAAAAGGAAGAAAATACCTTTCGTGTAGTATCTGAGAAAGATGCTTATTTTGCCAAAAATGTGGTGGTGGCAACGGGCTTCTATGACGAGCCAAATTTGCTGAATGTTCCAGGCGAAAGTTTGCCGAAAGTGTCTCATTATTTTGATGATGCGCATCCCTACATCGGGAAAAAGGTGGCAGTGATTGGTGCAGCCAATAGTGCAACGCAGGTGGCACTTGAGCTTTTCTACAAAGGGGCAGATGTGAGTCTTATCGTGCGTGATGCCGAAATTGGGCAAAATGTAAAATATTGGATCCGCCCAAATATCGTAAATCGCATTAAATCAGGAGAAATTACAGGTTTCTACAACACGAGCGTACAAGAAATTACGCCCAATTCCATTATTTTAAAAACGCCAGAAGGGGTGCAAGAAATAGAAAACGATTTTGTTTTTGCCATGATTGGTTATCATCCCAATTATCAATTTTTGGAAAAAATCGGCATCAACTGCGAAACCGACCCGTTCCGTACGCCCGATTTTAAAGAAGATTCGCACATGACCAATATCGAGGGGCTCTATGTTGCAGGTGTAGTGTGCGGGGGCGGAAATACCAGCCGTTTCTTCATCGAAAACTCAAAAGAGCACGCACAAGCCATTATTCAAAATATTTTAAAATAAATCGTAAGGAATATTATTCAAAAACCCCACAAAATTTGATTTTTGTAGGGTTTTTGAATTATGGATTGTTAGTAAGTACATTAGAAATGGTATAGGCTAAATTAATGTTTGAGAAATAGAATTATTAAGGTTTATAAGGTTTTTCTTTCTCATTATTGTTGTAGTATTCTGTAATGATTTGATATTGCTTTTCAGTCAAAAGTAAGGCGTGTAAATCATTTCCAGAATAAAGCAAATAAAATTGTTCGTTTATTCCTTTCATATTCAAGATTTTATTTACTTTTTTAAAGAAATTCCTAGGCGCAGTATCCCAAAAAGTTTCATTGTCCATATCTGATTTTGTGTATAGCTTAAATTTTTCATTATTGATTTTTATTTCGAGGCTATTTTCGTAATCAAATGTCTTTTTCACATTTAATGCAATATTTCTCTTTCCTAAAATAAAGTTTAATTTAGGCATGAAAAAATCAAAATTAAATTCTGAAAGTTCTTCTGCATCAATGTGAACTATTTTGCAGTTTTCTTCGCTGAAGATATCAAACGAATCTATGAGATTATTTTTTAAATCATTGATGGTATTTTTGTCAGCGAATTGCAAAAAATTATTATCAAGAAGTTTTTTTGCGTATATGTTGTTTCTGACTTGTAGTTTCGTTTTTGGATTTAAAACTTTACCACAAGAAAAGAATATAATAAAAATAATTAAAAATAGACCAAAGATTAGATAGTTTGAATTTACCATTTTATTACAAGTTATAGTAACGCCAATAAAATTACAAAAAGAATAATAAACAAAGGCATTTTAATTATTGAAATCTCAATTAGTTAAAAAATTATTTGTGTAATCACTACATTATTGAACGATTTTTGCAGTGAACTTGCTACAATTATAAAACGACTATGGAAAAAGTAGAAAATTTAATCATAGGTTTTGGTAAAGCGGGCAAAACGCTCGCAGTGGATTTAGTCAAAGCCGGACAATCTGTAATTTTAGTAGAACAATCTCCCAAAATGTATGGCGGAACCTGTATTAATGTAGGTTGTATTCCGTCTAAAAAGTTGGCTTTCTTGGCGCACGACAAGCGCGCTGTGCAGAAAGAAGGTGCCATCACTTTGGGCGAGGCAGTGAATGAAAAAGATGCTTTAATCGAGAAATTAAACAAAGCCAATTACGACAAAGTGGCAAAAGTAGCCAAAGTAGTAACGGGCAAAGCAAGTTTTGTAGATGCCAACACCGTAAAAGTTGCACTTGCCGACGGGGGAGAAGAAACCATCTCTGCCGAGAGAATTTTCATCAACACAGGAGCCAAAAACTGGGCACCACCGATTGAGGGCTTAAAAGACAATCCGTTTGTGTACGACAGCACAAGCATTATGGAACTCCAAAAAGCACCGAATCATTTAGTAATAATTGGTGGAGGCTACATCGGTCTTGAGTTTGCGTTTACCTTGTCGGAATTTGGAACCAAAGTAACCATTCTTGAGACTAGCGATACCTTTGTTCCGCGCGAGGACAGAGAAATTGCGGCAGAATTAGAAAAAATCATGAATTCTCGCAATATCGAGATTAAACTCAATCAAAAAGTAGAAAAAGTTACAGCAAAAGAGGATGTTGCAATCGTGCAAACTGCCGATGGCGATTTAGAAGCCGAAGCGGTTTTGGTAGCCACAGGACGCCGTGCCAATGTACAAGATTTAGCTTTGGAAAATGCAGGCGTAAAATTGGCAGAACGAGGACATATTGAGGTGAATGAATATTTACAAACCAGCGTTCCGCATATTTGGGCAATGGGTGATGTAGCGGGCAGTCCGCAATTTACATACATATCGCTAGATGATTACCGCGTAGTAAAAGACCAAATCTTAGGCAGCGGCGATCGCAGCACACGAGGCAGAACATTCCCATATGCCGTTTTTGTGGACCCGCCACTTGCCAATGTGGGCTTAACCGAGGCGGCAGCCAAAGAAAAAGGAATCAAAGTGCGTACAGCGAAATTACCAGCCGTAAATATCCCAAAAGCCAAAATCTTGGAACAAACCGATGGCTTGCTAAAAGCGGTGGTAGATGCCGAGACCGACCAAATTATCGGAGCGCAATTGTTGTGTGCAGAATCGCACGAAATCATTAATTTTTTGGATTTAGCGATTCGTCAAGGCATGACATGGCAAGAGGTGAGCAGTTACATTTTCACGCACCCAACGATGATTGAGTCGCTGAATATGTTATTCGGTCAGTTTGCAGACTAAAATTAAAATCGTATAAAAATGAAAATCTCCACAATTTGTGGAGATTTTTTATGCTTAAAAATATGGTTTTTGGGTGTTTTTATTTAAATGAAAAAGTTGTTTTTAGTTTTAAAAATTAAAAAAACATCAAAAATCGGTTTTTGGGGAATTGAATAAACTTTTAGACCAAAACTTAAATGAAAAAAAATCGTGCGCTTAAGGCTCAAAAATTATGCCTTTGTTTTACATAAATCTAAAATTTAAATTACCTTTGTATTTATTAATCTTAAAAAAATGACTAGATATTATATAAACGATTTGTTGAAAAAAGGAAAAGATGCTAATCACGAGGAGGTAATTGTGAAAGGATGGGTTCGCTCTTTTCGTAGCAATCGTTTCATCTCGCTAAACGATGGAACAAGCCTTGGAAACATTCAAGTAGTGGTAGATTTTGAAAACTTTGACGAGGAATTGTTGAAGAAAATCAGTGTAGCTTCTTCGTTAAAAGTTACAGGAACTGTGGTAGAAAGTCAAGGAAAAGGTCAAGAAATAGAAGTTTTAGCCAAAAAAATTGAAGTGTATGGCGAAGTGAATCCAGATGAGTTGCAAGAAACCATTCTTCAGCCAAAAAAACACTCGCTCGAAAAACTGAGAGAGCAAGCGCATTTAAGATTTAGAACCAATACTTTTGGAGCCATTATGCGCGTGCGCCACGCTCTGATGTTTGCCATTCACGATTATTTCAATCAAAAGGGCTTTTTCTATGTCAATACACCCATTATCACAGGCTCTGATGCCGAGGGAGCGGGCGAAATGTTCACCGTAACCAATTTTACTTTGGGCGAAGAGCCTCGCGATGAAAACGGAGCGGTGGACTTTAAAGAAGATTTCTTTGCTAAGAAGACCAATCTCACCGTTTCTGGGCAGCTAGAAGCCGAAACCGCTGCAATGGGGCTGGGCAAGGTTTATACCTTTGGGCCTACATTTAGAGCCGAAAATTCCAATACC
The DNA here is from genome assembly GCF_004088395.1 of Ornithobacterium rhinotracheale. Lineage (NCBI taxonomy): Bacteria > Pseudomonadati > Bacteroidota > Flavobacteriia > Flavobacteriales > Weeksellaceae > Ornithobacterium > Ornithobacterium rhinotracheale. The sequence continues at coordinate 981,816 of NZ_CP035107.1, forward strand.
TCGCGCCACTTAGCCGAATTCTGGATGATTGAGCCAGAAGTAGCCTTCAATGATTTGGACGATAATATGGACTTGGCAGAGGATTTTATGAAATATGTAATCCGCTATGCAATAGATAATTGTAAGGAGGATTTGAAGTTCCTAGATGAAAGATATAAAAAGACACAGGAAGAAAAACCAAAAAATGAGCGCGCAGAGCTTGGGCTAATAGAGCGCTTGGAGTATGTTTTAAACAATAAATTCGTGCGCCTAAGCTACACCGAGGCCATTGAAATTCTGAAAAAATCAAAGCCAAATCAAAAGAAAAAATTCAAATACTTGATAGAAGAGTGGGGCGCTGATTTGCAATCAGAACACGAGCGCTATTTAGTGGAAAAACATTTTAAATCCCCCGTAATCCTCTTTGATTATCCCGCTAAAATCAAAGCCTTCTATATGCGCTTAAACGATGATAAGGAAACCGTGCGCGCTATGGATGTGCTCTTTCCAGGGATTGGCGAAATCATAGGCGGCTCGCAGAGAGAGGAGCGCCTAGATGTGCTGAAAGAAAAAATGCAAAAAATGGGCGTGAGTGAGGAAGAATTATGGTGGTACCTAGATACGCGCCGCTTCGGAACCGTGCCACACAGCGGCTTCGGGCTAGGATTAGAGCGCTTGGTATTATTCGTAACGGGAATGACAAATATTCGTGATGTAATACCTTTCCCACGAACCCCGAAAAATGCAGAGTTTTAATAAATTATTAAAAAAAAATAAGCGATTTGAAGCTATATGCTTAAACAAGAATTACAACAAAAATTACAACAAAAACTATCTCCGCAGCAGATTAGGCTAATGAAGCTTGTGCAATTGCCCACCGTGGCATTTGAGCAGCGCGTGAAGGAGGAGCTGGAGGAAAATCCTGCCTTGGACGACCGCGATACGCACGAGAATGATGACCTCTTTGGCGATGGGGCTGGCGATGTGTATCAGGATAATTACGAGGATTCGTATGATGATGAGAACCCCAATTCGCTTGACCAAGTGGACATTAATGTAGATGAGTACCTCAGCGATGATGAGTACCCCTCATATAAATCATACACCAACAATTATAGTAGCGATGATGAGGAGCGTAAAGTACCTTATGCACAAGGAGCTAGCTTTTATGATTATTTAAAAGACCAATTGCACACTTTTAATCTGAATGAAGAGCAGCAAAATTTAGCTGATTTCCTCATCGGAAATTTAGACGAAGATGGCTACCTGCGCCGAGAAGTTAAATCCATTGTAGATGATTTAGCTTTTACGCAAAACATTTACACCTCGACCGAGGAACTTATCAATTTGCTAGAAAATTATGTGCAAAAGTTAAGCCCCACAGGCGTGGGCGCCAGAAATTTGCAAGAATGCCTCCTGCTACAATTAAAACAAAAGGAGCAAACACCAAGTGTGGAGCTGGCAGAGGATTTAATCACCAATTCGTTTGAAGCCTTTGCCAAGAGGCATTATAAGAAGATTCTCAAAAAACACGAGATTTCCGAAGAAGAGCTAAAACACGCCATTGAGGAAGTGGAACACCTTAACCCCAAGCCGGGGAAAGCTTTTAGCGGAAACACCAAAATCGTGGAGCACATTGTACCAGATTTCACCATCAGAATTATAAATGGCGATTTGGAATTAACGCTTAATGGAAGAAATGCCCCACAATTACACATTTCGCGCGAATACTCTGAAATGTTTGATACTTATAAAAAAACAGAAAATAAATCGCCAGAGCAGAAAAAAGCCGTACTCTTTGTTAAGCAAAAATTAGATGCCGCCAAATGGTTTATCGAGGCAATCCAGCAGAGGCAAAATACGCTTATGGCAACGATGACCGCCATTATGGAATACCAGAGAGATTATTTCCTATCGGGCGATGAAACAGATATTAAGCCAATGATTTTGAAAGATATAGCTGAAATCATAGGAATGGATATTTCCACCGTTTCTCGTGTGGCAAATAGCAAGTATGTAAGCACTCCGTACGGAACTTTTTTAATCAAAGACCTATTTTCCGAGTCGATGACTAATGATGACGGCGAGGAAGTATCTACCCGAGAGATTAAAAAAATCCTGCAAGACATAGTGGGCAGCGAAAATAAGCGCAAACCTCTCACAGACGAGAGCTTGGCAAAGCACCTTAAAGAAAAAGGATACAGCATAGCGCGCCGCACCGTGGCAAAATATCGCGAGCAGCTCAATATTCCTGTGGCGAGATTAAGGAAGGAAATTTGAGAAATTATCCAAAAAAGCTTTTCAGGCAAAGGGACTGAAAAGCTTTTTTTCTTTAAAAATAGGCTCTTAAAGCCCCTAAATTATGCGAAAATCAAAAAAATAAAATTTCGTTTTTCTAAACTTAAAATTGTAATTTTGCACATTCAGAACTTAAATCAAATATAAAATGGCATTATCTGAACAGGAACAAATACGCCGAGAAAAATTACAACAAATCAGAAATCTGGGTATAGACCCCTATCCCGCACAAGGATACGATGTAACTGATACCACTACCTCTGCCAAAGAGAACTTTGAGGAGGGAAAAAAAGTAAGGCTTGCAGGCCGATTGATGGCGCGCCGCATTCAAGGAAAAGCCTCTTTTGCCGAGTTGCAAGATGCCGAGGGGAGAATTCAGATTTATTTTAACAGAGATGAAATTTGCCCAGAAGAGGATAAGACTAAATACAACGAATTATATAAAAAATTACTAGATATAGGTGATTTTGTGGGGATTGAGGGAGAATTATTTAAAACCCAAGTAGGCGAAAAAACGGTGATGGTGAAGGATTTTACCCTCCTGAGCAAATCGCTAAAACCCCTTCCGCTGCCCAAAACTGATGCCGAGGGCAATGTACACGATGGTTTCACAGACCCCGAAATGCGCTATCGCCAGCGTTATGCTGATTTAGTGGTGAATCCGCATGTGAAGGAAATTTTTAATAAACGCTCGCGCCTTTTCACCGCAATGCGAAATTTCTTCAATGATAGAGGATACTTTGAGGTAGAAACTCCAATCTTGCAGCCAATCCCAGGGGGCGCGGCCGCACGCCCATTTGTAACGCAGCACAATGCGCTGAACATTCCGCTGTATATGAGAATTGCCAATGAGCTTTATCTTAAAAGGCTAATCGTAGGCGGATTTGATGGCGTGTATGAATTTTCCAAAAATTTTAGAAATGAAGGAATGGACAGAACCCACAATCCGGAATTCACCGCAATGGAGATTTATGTAGCTTATAAAGACTACAATTGGATGATGGATTTCACCGAAAAGCTAATCGAGCACTGCGCCATCGCCGTAAATGGCACTACCAAAGCCACCTTTGGCGAGCACGAAATAGATTTTAAAGCACCTTACAAGCGTGTAACTATGCGCGATTCCATCTTGGAATTCACAGGATTCGATATCTTAGGCAAATCAGAGGAAGAATTAAGAGAAGCCGCTCAATCAATGGGCATCGAGGTAGATGAAACGATGGGGAAAGGAAAGCTAATTGATGAAATCTTTGGCGAGAAATGTGAAGGAAATTATATTCAGCCAACTTTCATTACCGATTATCCTAAAGAAATGTCTCCGCTTACTAAAATGCATAGAGACAATCCATCGCTTACTGAGCGTTTTGAATTAATGGTGTGCGGTAAAGAAATTGCCAACGCTTATTCCGAGTTGAACGACCCAATCGACCAAAGAGAAAGATTTGAAGAACAATTAAAACTTTCTGAAAAAGGAGACGACGAGGCAATGTTCATAGACCAAGATTTCTTGCGTGCACTAGAATACGGAATGCCACCTACTGCAGGTTTAGGAATCGGAATGGATCGACTTGTGATGTTCTTGACCAATCAGCAATCAATCCAAGAAGTGTTGTTCTTCCCGCAAATGAAACCAGAGAAAAAAACACCAAGCTTTGAATTGACGGAGGAGGAAAAGGCAATCCTTGCCCTATTGAGCGAGGAGCCAAGACCACTCTCTGAAGTAAAAGACCAAGCTGGACTTTCTGGTAAAAAATGGGATAAATCAACCAAGAATTTAGCCAAGAATAAAGTGATTAAAATTGAAAATGTAAACGATGTTTTATCCATCCAATTGATTTAAAGATTTTAATAAGGATCATAAAATAAAATGTACAAAAGATAGAGATAGAAAAAAAAAACTAAAAAACGGCTTAAATAAAGGAATTGCGGGCGATTTGCCTGCTTTTTTTTTGAACGAAATGTACATTAATTGCGATTAAAATGATTTATATATTGCTACTTAATTGAGAATAACCCCTAAAAGCCTTTAAATACGCTGTTTAGAAAGTACAACAAGTAAAAAACGATATGAAAAAATCCGCTTAAAATTATTGCAGTTGTGGCGTATTCTTATACCGATTGAATATAAAAGTGCAAGAAAAACACTCCTACAAAGCTAGAGAGGTACTCAAAAATAATGTCTGGAAATTCTCTGTGGCTAAGAATTATAACGATTGCATTGCTTTAAGCAACTTATTGGTTAGAAAAAATGGCAGCATTCGCCCATGGCATGAGTTCAAGCGTGAGGCAATGAAAATTGTAGGGCGTTCCAACCGATACCTCAAAACGGAATATGACACCATTGTAGCCGGTGCCATGATGAGCCGTAAGTGGCAGGAGATACAAAGAGACAAGCATTTATTCCCCTTTGTGCAGTTTAAAGTTACCATGGACGACCACACCTCCGAAATTTGCACCCCACTAAGTAATGTTATCGTACAGGTAGATGATCCGTTTTTGCAGCATTATTTTCCGCCTAATCACTTCAACTGCCGTACCGATGTAATTAAGCTACGAAATGCCACACCAACGCCACAGCATTTGTTGCCGTATATTGATATTCCCATTGCGTTTTTAAACAATGTGGGAGCCACTGGCGAAATATTTACAGAAGAAAACAGCTATATTGAAAACACGCCAAAGCTATTAACCCGAGAGCTAGAATATACAAATCTGGACGGAGTAGAAGTGTCTACGCTGGCAAAGAAATACACTACCTCCGAAAATGAAATGCCAAGGGTGGAGCGTGAGTATCAAAATAGGCTAATTGTAGCCAAAGCACTAAAAAATTATCTTGACGCAAAGGTTAGGGTTTTGCCAGAGATATTACCCAATCATTGGGCGTATGATTACCATTTTGAGGGAGTTCCAAATTATGGCAAAGTGCCAGATTTAAAAATAGATGAAGACTTTTGGGAAATGGAAAGCTATGAAAACAAATTTAAGATAGGAAAGCTTAGCCAAATGATTAAACACGGGCAGGAGCAATCAGATTTTGTTGTTATAAAATTAAATCATCATATAGACACTAGGAGAATATTAAATCAGTTAGAGAAATTGAAAACAAAAAATGATTTTGAATTTAAAGCAAGTAGAATTTTATTTATATCTGTTGAGGGGAAAGTTATTATTGATTACAAAAAAAAACCGCTCCAATAAAGTTGATTTATTGGAGCGTGCGCCTCACAATTTGTGAGGGGTGTCAGGGTTGTTACCCCCCGACACTGCAAATATACAAAAAATATTTAAACACCATCTAAAAAGCATTTAAATATAATGACAGCAGAAGAATATTTTAATAAGCTACAAAACCAAATGGCGCAAACATTGCGTGAGCTTCCGCCCATTATTGGGGAGGAAGCGGTACATTTCGCACAGGATAATTTCGACAAACAAGCCTATAACGGAGAGCCTTGGCAACCGCGTAAAAACCCCACTAAATGGGGTAAAAAAGACGAGGAGGGGCGCGCGTTACTTGTTAAAACTGGAAAGCTAAGGCGCAGTGTACGCGTCGGCTACATAGACGAGGAAAAAGTAACCGTAGTCGCCGGAGGGGCTGATGTGCCTTATGCTAAGGCTCACAACGAGGGCTTTCGTGGCATTGTAGAGCAAAATGTATCTCCGCACCTTAGAAAGGGCAAAAAAGGAAAAGACATTTATGTAAAAGAGCATAAAAGGACTATTTTTCAAAATATACCCAAACGCCAATTCATCGGAGACGAGGCAAGCTCTCCGGAACTTGCTCACAGAATTAAACAAGTAACCATTGAACACATTAAAAAATCATTTAAACCATGAAAAAACTCTATTTAAAACTCTTTGAAATGCTAAGAGAAATCCCAGAAATTAAATACATTGATTTAAACTATGGGCAACTATTCGAGAGCAAACCACCGCTTGATTATCCCGCTGTATTGATTGGAATTAACATTATAAGTTCCGACGACTTTCATAATGTATTCCAGCAAATAAACGCTGATTTCACGCTTACCATTGTAGATAAGCACTGGGATACGGACTCGCTAACCGAGGACGAGCGCAGAGAACCTGAAACGATTTCTGGGTGAAAAAGCTGTGGAAGTTTGTGCAGTGTCATTTCTGAAATTAATTCGGAATCTCTGTGCATCGTTTAGAACAAAAAGCACAAAAAAACAGAAGAAAAATTAATTTCTTCTGTTTTTAAATTGTTTTTATTCAAATTTTTAAGTATGCATTCCGCCATCAACACTAAGCACTTGCCCTGTAACATAGCTCGAAAGTTCTGATCCTAAATACAAACAAGCATTGGCGATATCTTCTGGTGTTCCGCCACGACGAAGTGGAATGTTTTTTCGCCATTCTTCTACCACTTTTTCGTCCAATTTTGCAGTCATTTCCGTTTCGATAAAACCTGGTGCAATGGCGTTGCAACGGATATTTCTAGAGCCTAGCTCGAGTGCCACGGATTTAGTAAAACCCAAAAGCCCAGCCTTAGAAGCTGCATAATTAGATTGTCCTGCATTCCCTTGTAATCCTACCACCGAACTCATATTGATGATGGAACCACTGCGTTGTTTCAACATGGAGCGCAAAACGGCTTTGGTGAGGTTAAAGGCAGAATCTAAATTCACTTTGATTACTTTTTCCCAATCCTGGTAGCTCATACGCATCAATAAGTTATCTTTAGTGATTCCAGCGTTGTTTACCACGATATCGATTTGTCCAAAAGCTTCAAGCACTTGGTTTACCAATTCTTGTGCTGCATCAAAGTCCGATGCATCTGATTGAAAGCCTTTTACGCTTTCGCCATATTTTTCTTCTAGTGCTTGGGCGGCTTCTGCAGAAGAGGCGTAAGTAAAGGCAACTTTGGCTCCATTTTCTACAAATTTCTCAAGAATTCCCTTGCCTATTCCGCGTGTACCTCCCGTTACAATCGCTACTTTTCCTTTTAATAATTCCATTTTTTACGATTTATTTCGATAGAAACAAATGTATAAATTTTAATTTTTTTAACCAAAACAACTTTTAAGTCGTGGAGAATACTTAATCCGATTTTTCTTTATTGAAAGCATAATGGATCATAGTTTTCATAAAGCACATTTCCATAATATAGATTAATGTAATCATCATCTGTGAGAGTGGGATCGTGCAATTTCAACCGCTCAATTAAGTTTGGGTAGTAGCTTGAGGAATTTTCATCTTGAATTTTAGCTTTTATGCTATCAAAATCTATATTTGAAATCTTCTGTGCATAAAATGTTGTGGGTAGCATAAGCAATGCAAAAACGAGAAGTGAAGCAAATATTTTCATACTCTAAATTGATTTTATTTGAAATGATTAAGTAAATTTAAATAAAAAATATTTAAAGTAAAATTTTATAACAAAAATCATATAAAAAAATTTCATTACATTTGTCTGAATTCAGTAGAAAATCATACTGCTTTTACTACAAAAATATTTATCACTTTTTATTGAATATGAAGAAATTAGAATTGCATTGGCAAATTATGATAGGGATGGTATTGGGTGTAGCGTTTGGCTATGCAATGACCTTATGGTCGCATGGAGCCCAATTCATTTCCGATTGGATTGCCCCTTTTGGTACTATTTTTATTAAACTTTTAAAATTAATTGCAATCCCCCTGATTTTGGCATCGCTTGTAAAAGGAATTTCCGATTTGCAGGATATCTCAAAATTTAAAAATATGGGGATTCGCACCATTGGAATTTATATTTGTACCACGATTGTAGCGATTGTAATTGGGCTAAGTTTGGTAAACTTATTTGCACCAGGAAAAGGAATCCCACAAGAAACGATAGATCAGCTCACGGCAACTTATACTAATAATGCCGATATTTCTGATAAAATTAATACTGCGGCGTCTCAAAAAGCAGCAGGGCCTTTAAACTTTTTAGTCGAAATGGTGCCAGACAACATCATCGGTGCTATGACAGACAATGGAATGATGCTGCAAATTATATTTTTTGCTATTTTTGTGGGAATCAGTCTTTTGTTGGTAGATGATGAAAAGGCAAAACCACTTAAAGATTTCTTTGACTCGCTTAACGAAGTGGTGCTAAAGATGGTAGATTTAATCATGCTCACGGCACCTTTTGCCGTATTTGCATTGTTGTCCAATGTCATTGTTTCGTCCAACGATCCAGAAATTCTAGAAAAATTAGCCTTCTATGCAGGAACGGTGGTAGTAGGTTTAATTTTATTGATCGTGTTTTATGTTACGGCAGGATACATTTATACCAAAAAAACACCCAAAGAATTTTTTAAAGCCATGTCGCCAGCACAATTATTGGCATTTTCCACCAGTTCGAGTGCTGCCACCTTGCCCGTAACTATGGAGCGTGTAAACGAGCACTTGGGCGTGGATGAAGAGGTGAGTAGCTTTGTATTGCCTGTAGGGGCGACAATCAACATGGATGGGACAAGTTTATACCAAGCCGTGGCGGCAGTTTTCATTGCTCAAGCGATGAAATTCCCGCTAGAGTTTTCAGATCAAATCACAATTGTGCTCACGGCATTGATGGCATCCATTGGTTCCGCTGCCGTGCCAGGAGCGGGCATGGTGATGCTCGTTATTGTATTAGAATCAATCGGATTTCCAGCCGATAAATTAGCTGTAGGTTTAGCCTTAATCTTTGCCGTGGATCGTCCGCTTGATATGTTACGCACGGTAGTGAATATTACGGGAGATGCCTTTGTTTCGCTATGTGTTGGGAAATCTTTGAATAAATTACACACCCCAAAAGCTAGAAATTGGGACGATAATTATAAAATGAGAAAAATTAAAAATCAAAATATATAGAATTATGAATGTAGAAAATTATTTAAACCAAAGCCTTACTTGGGAAGAATACATTGCCCACATCAACGATGTGATTGCCAACGGCGATCAGAGCGATGATAAATACCAGTATTATGATTTAAACCTTAAACGCATCGAGCGTTTGTTCAAGAAAACGACTTTAAGCCCAGAGCAAGAAGAGCGTGTGAAAAAATTAGACAAAAAAGTAATTTTATTCGCCATTACCGAAGGCTGGTGCGGAGATGCTGCACAGATTTTGCCCGTGGTAGAAGTCTTGGCAAACCAAAGTCCTAAGCTGGATACCGCTTTTATTTTAAGAGATAGTAGCGACTATATCGAGCATCATTTAACCAATGGCGGAAAATCAATCCCGATTGTGGTAGGAGTGGATGCTGAGACCAAGGAAGAAATCTTTGTTTGGGGACCAAGACCTGAGTGGGCAAAAACACTTTTGGCTGAATATAAGGCTGGCAAAATGAACCACGATGAGTTTGTAATTGAGCTTCAAAAATCTTATAATAAAGATAAAGGAAACGCGATTATCAACGAATTTTTGGACTTATTAGAAAAATAATGAGAAAATTATTTTTAATCACTTTTTCCGTTTTAGCATTGAATGCCTGCAAGACACCAGAACCCAAGTCTGAAGAAAAACAAGCTTTGCAAACAAGTCAATTGGATTTGGATTTAGAAAAAACTACGGGCGAACAATTGAATTTAAAAAACATTCAAAAACCGATTTTTTTACATTTTTGGGGTAGCTGGTGCCCGCCGTGCAAAGCAGAGATGCCAAGTATCGAAAAGCTGTATCAAAAGTATGGCGACAAAGTGGAATTTATCTTAATCCCCATAAATGATAAGCCCGAAAAATATCAAGCATTTTTGAATGAAAATAATATCAATGTGCCTGTATATGAGGCTAAATCTTTAATTGATAAAGATTTAATGCCAAAAGCTTTCCCTACAACTTATATTATAGATAAAGATAAGAAAGTGGTGAAAGAAGCAATTGGAATGCATGATTGGGAGGGAGACGATTTGCAGCAGCTGTTTGTAGGATTCTAAAAAAAATGGAATAATTTTTGAAAATTAGATGAAAAAATAATTTATGGGCAAGAGAAGACTATTAAGCGAGCTTTGGAATAATAGACACGAAATAAATAAAGATAATATTCAAGAAAAAGCAAAAGCTTTCTCAAGAATGGTTCCTTTGATGATTAAAGGCGAATACAAGCCAAAGAGCAAAGCAAATATCATCATAGGATTGGGAGCAGTGATTTATGCCGTATCTCCGTTGGATTTAATTCCGGATTTCATCCCAGGCGGATTCCTCGACGATGTCATCATTATGGGATACGGAATCAAGAAAGTAAACCAAGAAATTGAGCGATTTCTAGAATGGGAAGAGCAACAACAAAACGAGATTTTCTTGGATTAAAATTAAATAGTATAAAAAATCGCAGAGAACACAATTCTTTGCGATTTTTTTATGGTTAAAAATCATCAAAAAACTATTTTTATCAGTTAGCATAGATACTTGGCGTGAAATTTTAAAATTTATATCTTTAAGCTTTAATAACATGAAAAAAATAGTTTTAACTGTAATTTTAAGTTTTGTGCAATTACAATTTCGGGGCAAGAAAATGTCCGAAAGTATTGGAGTGATTTAGCTTATAAGATGTCGGTTCCTGTGCTTAAAAACATGAGCGAGGGGAAGTTACATCAAAACATGCCCGCGGAATATAGCCCTACTTGGGACGGCAGAAACAAAGAAGTGGCATATATGGAAGCTTTTGGGCGTTTAATGGCGGGAATTGCGCCATGGCTAAGCCTTCCAGATGATAATACTGCAGAAGGAAAACAGCGCAAGCAGCTCAAGAAATGGGCACTTCAATCTTATAAAAATGCCGTGGATCCACAAGCACCAGATTACCTTTTATGGGAGGGCGAAACACAGATTTTAGTAAACGCTTCGTACATTGCAACTAGTTTTATGCGTGCACCCAAAGCCCTTTGAGAACCGATCGACCAAGTGACTAAAGATCGATACATCAAAGCTTTTAAAAAATTGGAAAAAATAAAACCAGCCTATAACAACTGGTTGCTTTTTAGAGCCACGATAGAGACATTTTTACTTTCGGTAGGAGCGGAGTACGACAGATTTGCACTAGAAGTTGCCACCCATAAAATCAATGAATGGTATGCGGGAGATGGATTCTACTCAGATGGTAAAGAATTTTCGCTAGATTATTACAATGCATATGTGATTCACCCGATGCTTGTGGAAGATTTAGAAATCATGGAAGGCAACAAAGTAAGAGGAGCCATCAGCTTTGATTTGGCTTTGAGAAGAATGCAACGATACAATATTTTGATTGAAAGAATGATTTTTCTCCAGAAGCCACTTATCCGCCATTTGGTCGTTCAGTAACTTATCGTATGGCAATATTTCAGACATTGGCTTTAGCGGCTTGGAAATATAAGTTGCCAGAACCTTTGACCAATGGACAAGTGAGAAATGCCCTTACAAGCGTGATGAAAAGATTGTTTAGCGGAAATGATAACTTTAATAAAGCAGGATTCTTAAATTTAGTCTTTTTAGGAAATCATCCAAATTTAGCCGATTACTATTCAAACAACGGAAGTATGTATATGACTTCGCTTGTATTCCTGCCACTTGGCTTGCCAGCCGATCACGATTTCTGGACAGCACCGAACCAAGAATGAACATCGCAAAAAGCTTGGGGCGGAAAAGATTTCCCTAAAGATTATCACCAATCTGTGATGAAATAAGTATATTTGAAGAAATTAAATAAAATCATGAATTTTAAAAACTCAATTTTTATATTATTTTTTGCTTTAAGTGCAAACCTCATGGCGCAGAAATCTTGCCTTTTCAATGGTAAAGATTTAAGCCAATGGTATGCTTATAGCAAAGCAACTGGCGTGCATGATAATGCAGAAGAGGTATTTGCTATAAAGGATAAAGCAATCAAAATGTATGGCAAAACGCCAGGTTATTTAATGTCTAAAAAATCATACAAAAACTTTAAACTTACTTTGCAATTCAGATGGAATGATGATGCCTCCTTAGAACGCAGAATGGATACCAAAAACAGCGGAGTAATGTATCTCGTGCCAGAAAATCAAGAAGATATGCTTTGGCCAAAAGGGATTCAATTTCAGATTAAAGAAGGCACTACGGGAGATTTTATCTTTTTGCAAGGCGTAACTTTGGATATCAATGGCAAAACAACTGAGGCTGGGAAAAGTATGGTGTATGATCGTATCGTATCCAACAAAAAAACAATCGGAAAATGGAATAAATTGCAAGTGATTTGCAAAGACGGAAAAATTATCCAAAAACTGAATGGGAAAATCGTGAACCAAGGAGAAAATCCAAATGTGCAAAGTGGTAGAATTCTTTTGCAATACGAAGGATTCCCAATTGATTTTAGAAAAATTAAAATCAAAGAATTAAAATAATTTCTACGGGTGGAGTATTTATATCAAGTTTCAAACAAAAATTCACAAGATTTTGCCGAGGGGCTAAGTGCGCCATATTATTATATTTTGGCGTTCGATGGCGATGCACGCTTTTCTGTGGATTTTGTAGACTACAAAACCCAAGGAAAAACACTTTTATTTTTGTCGCCTTACCAACTGCTCAAGTGGGAGGGAGGCGACAATCTTTTGCTCACCAGCATTGCCTTTCATGGCGATTTTTATTGCATAGAGTATCATAACAAAGAGGTAGCTTGCAATGGAATTTTGTTCAATAATATTTATGATGAGCCACATGTAGCAGTGTCTGATGAGACTTATGCCGAAGTGCTTGATATTGTTCAGAAAATCAAAAACTTTGGTGATGCTAAAAACAATTTCGACAACTCGATTTTAAAAACTTATTTACAACTGATTTTGGCGTTAAGTAGCAAAGAGAAACAGCACAAAATCACTAATCCTGCACAGTATAAAACGGATTTAACGCATATTGCAAGCTATCAACAATTGATAGAGCAATACTTTTTAACCGAAAAATCGCCCTCATTTTATGCAGATTTATACGGCGTTTCGGTAAGTGCCTTTAGTAAAAAGATTAAAAAGCATTTTGGCAAAACACCTACACAACTCTTGCAGGAGCGCACTATTTTAGAAGCTAAAAAACAATTGCATTTAACCAATCAATCGGTAAAGGAAATAGCTAGAAATCTAGGTTTTGAAGATGAATTTTACTTTAGCCGATATTTTAAAAATGTAGTCGGGATTTCGCCCAGTTTTTACCGCGACCAAGTCGGGATTTCTAAGGTGGCAAAATAGTCTATTCATTTTCTGTTTTTATCCATTTTATGGTGTGTGCATATCATCATACCTTTGCACCAGTAAAATTTAAAAACGAATATCTATGGCGACTATTAAAATTAAAAATTTACCAGAAGGTTTTCAAAGTATTATTACCAACGGAACACACACCATTATAGGCGATGAGCCTATAAAAAGTAAAGGAACTGATTTAGGATTGGCACCTACAGAGCTTTTGTTAGGAGGAATTGCGATGTGTAAAGTAGCTACTGTGCGTTATGTCGCAAGATTGAAAAATTGGGAAATCGGAGACATTACTGCAGAGCTTTCTCAAGATGTGAGCAGAGAAGAAGGCGGACTAAAGACAGTAGTGAAAGTGGCAATTAAAATCGAAGGAGACATCACAGAAGAGCAAAGGGCTGAATTGTTAAAACAAGCAGACAATTGCTATGTTCACCGTATGATTAAAGGTGATTTCCAAATTGAAAATGCAACAATTTTAGACTAAAAACATAGAATTTATGAATAAAGTATTTCAATTTTTAAGCGACAGCCAGCCACAGTTTATCAACTTTATGCGTGTGGCAATTTTCATCGTTATGGCATGGATTGGCGGGTTAAAAGTTTGCCAATACGAAGCAGATGGAATCGTGCCTTTTGTAACAAATAGTCCATTTATGAACTTTTTCTACAACAATGCAGGTAAAACAGGTGTAAACGAAAAAGGTGAAATTGTAGCACAATACAAATTGCACCGCAACCCAGAAGGGAAAATGGTGAAAGAAAACATCGAGTGGCACAAAGAAAACGGAACTTATGTGTTCTCTTATGGTCTTGGAACTATGATTGTAACGATTGGTATTTTAGTTTTACTTGGAATTTGGTCACCGCAAATTGGTGTTTGGGGAGGATTATTAACATTCGGAATGTCAATCGTAACACTTTCATTCCTAATTACTACGCCAGAGGTATATGTGCCAAATTTAGGCGGAGATATGCCGACTCCAAACTACGGATTCCCATACCTTTCAGGGGCAGGGCGTTTGGTGCTCAAAGACATTATCATGATGGCAGGCGGATTAATCGCAGCATCTGATTGTGCCCGCAGAATTTTGGCTAAAAAATAAAATTCGTTTCTTTTTTCAAATATAAAAAAATGATTAAAAGTAGCTCCGATCCCTCGGAGCTACTTTCTTTTTATTTAAGAATGAAAGTATTTGTAAACCAATCCCGCTTTGTGCACGCCTAGCACTTCTTCCAGCTCATTTTGCTCGGCATGTTTAATTCTCTCTACCGATTTAAAATGCTTCAATAAATCTTTAATACTCTGATTGCCAATCCCCTTGATGTTTTCTAATTCAGAATTAAAGGCATTTTTGCTGCGGCGATTGCGGTGGCGTGTAATCCCAAATCGGTGCGACTCGTTTCGCACATGTTGCAACACTTTCAAAGTCTCAGAAGTTTTGTCTAGATAGAGCGGAGTGCTGTCGCCTGGGAAAAAGATTTCTTCCAATCTTTTGGCAATTCCTATGATTGAAATTTTTCCGCGCAAGCCCAATTTGTCCAAACTTTTCAAAGCTGCTCCTAGCTGACCTTTTCCTCCATCAATTAGGATTAATTGCGGAAGAGGTTTGCCCTCTTCGAGCATTCGTTTGTAGCGTCGATAAATCACTTCTTCCATACTCGCAAAATCATCGGGGCCTTCCACCGTTTTTACATTAAATATGCGATACTCCTTTTTGCTAGGTTTTCCATTTTTAAAGACCACGCAAGCCGAAACAGGATTCGTCCCTTGGATATTTGAGTTGTCAAATCCTTCGATGTAGCGAGGCTCCACGGGAAGGCGCAAATCCGTTTTCATTTGTGCCATGATGCGATTGGTATGGCGATCGGGATCTACGATTTTGGTCTGTTTTAATTTTTCAATTTTATAATATTTCGCATTTTTTTCCGAGAGTTCTACGATTTTTCGCTTATCCCCGATGAGTGGCACGGTGATTTTCACCCCAGGGATTTCAAAATCTAATTCAAACGGAAGGTAAATTTCTCTCGCATTCGATGGAAAACGCTCGCGCAACTCAATGATGGCTTGAGCCAAAATTTCCTCGTCGGTTTCTTCCAATTTCTTTTTGATTTCAGTCGTGTGGCTGCGAATGATGGCACCATTTACAATATTAAAGAAATTGATGTATGCATAGCTTTCGTCTGAGGTGATGGAATACACATCTACATTGGTGATTGATGGGTGAATCACGGTAGAACGCGCCTGATATTTTTCTAAAATCTCCAGCTTTTCTTTGATGTTTTGCGCCTTTTCAAATTCCAATTTTTGAGCAAATTCATTCATTTGCTCCACGAGATAAGCTTTAGCTTCTTTAAAATTCCCTTTTAAGATGTTTCTCGCATTGTCAATCATTTTCATGTACTCTTCTTCGGTCTGCAAGCCTTCGCACGGGCCTAGGCAATTTCCTAAATGATATTCCAAGCACACTTTATATTTGCCTTCATTTATTTTATGTTCAGACAAATCATAATTACAAGTGCGAATGTTGTAGATCTCTTTAAACAGCTGAAGCAAAATTTTGGCAATGCGGGGATTGGCATAGGGGCCGAAGTATTCCGAGCCGTCTTTAACCATGTTTCGGGTATAAATAATGCGAGGAAAACGCTCTTTTTTAACGCAAATCCAAGGGTAGGATTTATCGTCTTTGAGCATGACATTGTACTTGGGCTGGTATTTTTTAATTAAATTATTTTCAAGCAAAAGTGCATCAAATTCTGTTTCCACCACAATGGTTTTGATGTCCTCGATTTTGCGCACCAAAAGGCGTGTGCGAGCGGAGTCGTGTTCTTTCTGAAAATACGACGAAACTCTTTTTTTTAAATCTTTGGCTTTTCCTACATAAATCACCGTTCCGTTCTTGTCAAGATGCTGGTACACGCCTGGCTTGTGCGGGAGTGTTTGTAGAATGAGATTGATTTTTTCTTTCAAAATTTAAGATAGCTTAAAACTTTTTCTAAGGTTTCTTCTCGGTTCAAATCAGAGTTGTCAATTTCAATAGCGTCCTCGGCCTTTTTCAGTGGAGAAATGGCTCGGGTGGTATCAATATGGTCTCGCTCGATTACATTTTGGGTGATTTCTTCAAGATTTACATTTTTTCCTTTAGCGATTAATTCATCGTATCGGCGTTTGGCACGCACTTCTGGTCGCGCGGTGATAAAGAATTTGTAATCAGCCTCTGGGAAAACTACTGTCCCGATGTCGCGCCCGTCCATCACAAGTGATTGTTTTTTGCCCATGTCGCGCTGTTGTTCAACCAAGAAGGCACGCACCTCTGGAATCGCAGCGATGAAACTCACTACATTTGCCACACGCATTTCACGAATTTCGTTCTCCACATTTTGTCCGTTTAAGTAAGTTTCATTGATTTGCTCGGCCTTGTTGTATTTAAATTCAATTGAAATTTCGGACAAATGATTTGCAAAATCATCATCTACATTGCCCTTTTCGTCGATCAAGTTGTTTTGAGTGGCATACAAAGTTACGGCACGGTACATAGCCCCAGTATCCACATGGATTAAATTTTTTCGTTTGGCTACCTGTTTGGCAATAGTGCTTTTTCCCGTTGAAGAAAAACCATCGATTGCAATGATAATATACTGATTACTCATTTGTTTTCTTATTAAGTGATTGTTTTAATTTATAAAATCCTTCAATAATTTTATTGATTAAATTCTCGTTATTGCTATTTAATTCTTCTACAAATTCCATGGATTTAGAATCCTCATTGGTATCTCTGTAATATCCAGTTTTTATGTTGTGGTCCAGTTCTTCCAGTTCTTTAACTTTATTTTGAAAGAGCTTTTTCATTACTCTATTTTTATGTTTAAGGATGTATTGATCATTCCATCTTGCATAGTCATTGGGTTTAATTTTGTAATTGTTTACAACACCATATATTTGAGTGAATTGTGCTCCAAATAGTAGGATTAAGGTAGTATAGTTAATCCAAATCATGATAAAAATAATGGTACTCGCAGCACCAAAACCAGAGCTGGGATTGGCAATACTGAAATAGTAACTTAACGCCCATTTACCAATGTTGAAGAGTATGGCTGTAACAAAGCCACCGATCCAAACCATTCTCCATGGGATTTTTACATCTGGCAAAGTCTTGTACATGATAGAAAAAAGAACTGCTAGCACTCCAAAACTCAGAATGTAGTTGCTTATTTTAAAGAAATAAGTCCACTCTCCACCTACATAAAATTCTAGTGTTTCCTTAAAAGAGGCTAGAACGGAACTGGAAAGTAAAGAGAGTAGTATAAGCAAAGCAAGTACTATGATTAAAAGCATAGATTTAATCCTGTCTACAACAACTCTCCACATGGCATTATCTTCATTAACCTGAACACTCCATATATGGTTAAGCGATTTCTGAAATTGGAAAAATAAAGTAGTGGCAGCAAATACCAGCGTTCCAATACCTATTACCTGCATATACCACTGGGCTCCAGCATCTAAGTAAGCATTTTGGATAATGTTTTCAATAAACTCAGCAGATTTCAGCCCCATCATATCCTGTACATGTTCTACAATTTCTCCTTTGATGGCACTCTCTCCCCATATTTGCCCGAGCGACCATATGATGATTATCAAAAGCCCTGGCAAAGACAAAATAGCGTAATAAGATATAATGGCACTTTGCCTAAATGGATCGGCATCTAGCCACATTATCGTTGTTTTCTTTAAAATCTTCCAGAAATTGAATAAATGTTTCCTCATAAATCATCGCAATTTAATCAATAAAAAAGGATTGAAAAAATGTGCTTATAAATTAACGCCGAATGGGGTGTTTTTTTAAGAAAAATTTGGGATGAAATAAGAGAGAAACAATTAGTTATAAAACAAATTTGATTAAAAATATTAAGTATCAAGTAAAATTTTATATATTTGTTGGATTAATAATACTTTGCAAAGAAATATGTCTAATTTTTGGGAAGGTTTTAAAAGTTTATTTCGTAAGAATTCTTCTTCAGAGACAGAGGAGGATTCTCATGAGATAGATATATCTTATCCAGAGGAAATTTCTACAGAAGAGAGATTCGTAACTAATTTCACTTCTGCGGGAGGGCATTTTTTGTATTGCGAAAGTTTGAAAGTAGCAAGTAGCTATTTAAAGGAAATTTTAGAAAAAGATCGATTAGGTCCCATTGTTTGTTTTGATGAGCAATTGCAGAAATGGTTGATGCAATTAGGGATTTATTATCTAAAATCTATTTCTCCAGCGGCAGACAGTTGCTTTATTAAATGTATAAGTCTAAACGCCTTTAATGGTTCTATTGTTCTTTCATCTAAGGATTTAGGAGGGAGGTTTCCTAAGGATTTACCACAAACATTTATTGTATTTTCTAGATTTTCTCAAATCGAAAAATCGCTGAAAGATGCAATGATTAAAATCAATAGAAACAAAGAAAACACAGGAAGTATTACTTCCATCGGTGGGACAAATATAGACCACCATTCGAATCTTGAAAATTCATTAAAACCTAAAATTTATTTATTACTTCTTGAAGATGAATAATTTTACACTTAGAGCTGTCTCAGGCTTGATTTATGTGTTACTAATTGCATTTTTCAGTCTTTATAGTCCGCTTACTCTTATCATAGGATTTGCCCTACTGTTTGCATTGTGCTTTTGGGAACTGCAAAAAATCCTTGATTTCGATAATATTTGGTATGTAGTAGCCGCACTGGCAGTGAGTGCTTATTTATTCGGCACCTATGCTTATCGGTTTTATCACGGGCAGAGTTATGAGCCTTTTAGTCTGGTAGCATTGATGCCTAGTTTACTATTTTTTATGCTTGTCTATGTCATCTTTAAACGCCCAGATGAAATTGCTTATGACACCTCCAAATTAATATTTATGGTCATCTATTTAGGGCTACCATTTGCCTTAATGTTTAGATTTATTTTTCCGAGTGATGTCGTTGGTTTCGAGAAGCTTAATCCGTTGTTCTTAATCTTTGCTTTAATATGGTTTAGCGATACATTTGCCTATATCACAGGCAGCTTGATTGGGAAAACAACATTCACTAAAATCTCAAAGAATAAAACCCTAGAAGGACTAGCAGGGGGATTGATCTCGGTAGTATTGCTGGGAATTTTTATAGAATATTATTTAAAAAATATTCATGGAAATTGGATTGTAATTTCTATTTTAATTGGTATTTTTGCGCCGCTTGGAGATTTAGCTGAGTCAAAAATAAAACGCTTGTTCGGGGTAAAAGATAGTGGAAATCTTATCCCTGGGCATGGTGGTTTTTTAGATAGATTAGATAGTTTTTTAATGGTGAGCGTAGTTGTTTACACTTATTACACGATTTTTGAATTATGAGATTACATAAAGAAGGAAAGAGAATATTACTTTTTACATTAATTGCATTTGTAATTATAGGAATATTGGTCAATAAATATACTCCAGCACCATGGAGCTATATTATTTTATTATTTATTACTTGTTTTTACTTATTCATCGTATGGTTCTTTAGAAATCCCAACCGAGTGTCTGAGAGTGCTTCGCTTGATGTAATTGCACCCGTAGACGGAAAAGTTGTCGTGCTAGAGAAAGTGTACGAAAAAGAATATCTAAAGCGTGAAGTGATTCAGCTTTCAATCTTCATGAGCCCGCTCAATGTGCATGTGTGCCGATATCCCGTGAGCGGCATCGTGAAATTTGTGAAATACCATGCGGGCAAATACCTAGTAGCATTTCACCCAAAATCTTCTGAATTAAACGAAAGAACAACCACTGTGGTAGAAACTGCCAACGGGCAAGAAGTTTTGTTCCGCCAAATAGCAGGAGCCGTTGCACGCCGCATTGTTATTTATCCAAAAGTGGGAGATGAGGCAAAAGCGGGGCAGGAGTATGGGTTCATAAAATTTGGTTCAAGATTAGATGTTTTCTTGCCTCTAGATGCCGAAATCCTTTGTAAATTAGGAGATAAACCCAAAGGAGCTATAACCAAAATCGCTGAACTAAAAGCATAAAAAGTGAGCATTCAGGTTACGGTACTTGGTTTTAATTCTGCAATCCCTACGGCACATACTCATCCAAGTGCGCAAGTAGTGAATGTAAACGAGAGATTTCTACTCATTGATTGTGGCGAAGGAACGCAAGTACAGCTCAGAAAAGCTAAAATTCGTTTTTCAAAAATAGATCATATCTTCATTTCTCATTTACATGGAGATCATGTATTTGGTCTGGTGGGATTGATTTCTACATTTCAGCTTTTAGGACGAGAAAAGCCACTTTATATCTTTGGCCCAGAAGGGATTAAAACTTTCATAAACCATCAATTAAAGCTTACACATAGCATCAATAGTTTTCCGATAGAGTTTAAAGAACTTAAATCAGCCGAAAGCGAACTTATTTTTGAAGATAAAAAAGTGGAGGTTTACACCATTCCGCTTAATCATCGCGTATATTGCAATGGCTATTTAATCATAGAAAAGCCAAAGTTAAGAAAGCTGAATGTGGAGGCAATTCAGCAATACTCCGAAATTGAAACTTGCGATTATTTCAATATAAAAAAAGGCTTTGATTTTGAGCTAAGCGACGGGGAAATTATTAAAAATCAAGATTTAACATATCCTGCACCAGCGCCTAAAAAATATGCCTATTGCTCAGACACGATGTACAAGCCAGATATTATCCCTCTTATTCAAGGGGCGGATTTATTGTATCACGAGGCTACTTTTTTAGACGAACTAAAGCCTACCGCTGTGAGAACGGGGCATTCTACGGCTAAAGAAGCTGCAATAATTGCCAAGGAAGCACAAGTTAAAAAATTAATGATTGGGCACTTTTCCAATCGCTATCAAGACTTCAAAGTTTTGCAAGAAGAGGCACAAAAGGTGTTTCCCGCTACGATTCTTCCACAGGAGTTAAAATTGATTGAGGTTTAATTTTTCTACGCATAAATAAGAAATACAAACACGAAATCATTACGCTTGCCCATACTAAATAAAAACCTGCATGAAAACTAGTTTTTAGTATTTTATGCGAGGTTTTAGTAAAGTCGATATAGGTGTAGTACAAGCCCACAATACTCAAAATTAGCAAAATAAAGCTACTAATTTTTTGAGTTCTAATTCCCGCAATCCAACGGATGATGTTTAGAATTAAAATCAAAATGAGTTGCACGCCAAAAAATAAAAGTGCGGCTTTCCACCAATTTTTTAAAATGGCGTAATCACGATAAATCAACCCAATTCCCACTTTGCCAATCCAAGACATCTTGGAAACTAAAATTCCTGAAATTAAACTACTTATAGCTTGTGCTAAAATTAAATTTATTTGATTTTTCATAAGGATTTTGTTGTTTAATCAACTACTTGCCAGCCGTTTTCTGCGTTGTATTTTAGCTTAAATTTTCTGGTAATAAAATTTGATTTAGATGTTTTATCTTTTCCAAATGTGTAAAAAGGTGTTTTTACTTTTTGCAAAACAGCGGTGCACACAATACTTTTTTCATTTTTCTTAATGAAAACAATTTCTTTATCTTTATTTAATTGATATTCAATTGTTTTCACTTCTGTTTTGTTTGATTTCTGATTGACGACATAAGGCAAAGATTTTTCGGTAATGCTTAAAGAAAATTGCCAAATGCTATCTTTAGATAAAAATCGTTTTTTTACATTTTCTTCTTCGATGTTAATGTAGCCCTCTTTAGCCAAATCCTTGATAATCTGCACTTGGCTTTGGTCTTTTTTAGTAGAAAGTTTTAAATTCTCGGTCTGAATCCAGCCCGTTTCATAAGGCGGATTGCTTTCAAGATATTCTTCTACAATAGATTGGGTATTGGCTGCAGAAATATCTTTCTTGTTACAAGAAAAGAATATAAAAAGACTTAAAAAACTGATTATTAATGATTTTTTCATGACTTAAATTTTATACTAAATTACAAAATAATTTAATCTTCTAGCAAATCTGGGCGTCTTTCTCTCGTGCGTTTTAAGGCTTGCTGGTGTTTCCATTCTTCGATTTTAGGAAAATTCCCACTCATCAAAATGGCAGGAACTTCACGACCTTTCCACACAGGCGGACGAGTATACACAGGTGGGGCTAGCAATTGGTCTTGAAAAGAATCTGAGAGGGCTGAGGATTCATCATTTAAAACCCCTGGCAAAAGTCGCACCACGGCATCTACCACAAGAGCCGCCGCCAATTCGCCACCACTGAGTACAAAATCACCAACGGAGATTTCTAGCGTTACATATTCATCGCGCACACGCTGGTCTACCCCCTTGTAATGTCCGCAGAGAATCAGTAAATTACCTTTTAGCGATAATTGATTTGCCATCTTTTGGTTAAAGGTTTTTCCATCGGGGGTAAGGTAAATGATTTCATCGTAAGTGCGCTCGCCCATCAATTTATCAAAACATCGTTCTATGGGCTCTACCTTCATCACCATACCAGCCTCGCCACCATAAGGGTAATCGTCTACACTTTTGTAATTATCTGTGGCATATTCTCTTAAATTGTGAATGTGGATTTCTGCCAAGCCTTTGTCTTGGGCTCGTTTCATAATAGAGGCATTGAAGGGGCTTTTCAGCAAATCAGGCACCACGGTTACAATATCGATTCTCATAGTTGCAAATTTAATCTTTTTTGATTGAATAAAATGATTTTTTAATCTACTTCGTTAATAAATAAAACGCGCTCACTGCTACGCAGTGAGCGCGTGATGATGAGGTTATAAATTTTAGACAAATGGGAGTTTTACTACCTCGGCTTTTAAATTTTTATTTCTCACTTTTATGTAGATTTCGCTACCAATTTTGGAGAATTCTTTTTTTACATAGCCGAGCCCGATACCTTCTTTCAAGATAGGCGACTGTGTGCCAGAGGTTACTTTCCCGATGAGGTTGCCCTCTGCATCTACGATTTCATAATCGTGGCGCGGGATTCCGCGGTCGAGCATTTTGAAGGCTACGAGCTTTCTTTCCACGCCATTTTCTTTTTGCTTTTTAATGACATCAGCCCCGATGAAATCTTTTGTAAATTTAGTAATCCAGCCTAGACCTGCTTCGAGAGGCGAGGTCTCCATAGAGATGTCATTTCCGTATAGGCAGTAGCCTTTTTCTAGGCGGAGCGTGTCGCGTGCGGCTAATCCGCAGGGTTCTATACCATAATCTTTTCCCGCTTCTAGGACTTTGTCCCACATATGCTCGGCGTATTGATTTGGGAAATAGATTTCAAATCCGCCAGAGCCTGTATAGCCAGTGGCAGAGATGATTACATTTTCTACTCCTGCAAATTTGCCAATTTTGAAATGATAAAATGGTATTTCGGCTAAATTTACATCCGTAAGGCTTTGCATCGCCTCAATGGCTTTTGGCCCCTGCACCGCGAGCAAGGAGGTGTCATCGCTCTCATTAGTGATTTGGCAGCCAAAATTATTTTGCTTATTCACCCACTCCCAATCTTTATCCAAGCAGCCCGCATTCACTACTAAGAAATATTCATCATCAGCAATTTTATACACAATTAAATCATCTACAATTCCGCCTTTTTCATTAGGCATGCAAGAATATTGAGCCTGATTCATTTTTAATTTTGAGGCATCGTTTGAAGTGATTTTTTGCACCAAATCCAGTGCTTTTTCGCCCTTGATTCTAAATTGCCCCATATGGCTTACATCAAAAACGCCCACTTTCTCTCTCACAACCATATGTTCTTGATTCACGCCAGAATATTGCACTGGCATTTCAAATCCAGCAAAAGGCACCATTTTGGCACCAAGTGCTATGTGTTTAGCGTTGAGTGCTGTTTTTTTCATATTTTATTGATTATTTAAATGTTTAAGATATTGATTCAAAATAATTTTAAACCACTCGGTGTAGTTTTGCGGATTTTGAGCAACATCTTTCACCAAATCATCCATACTTATCCATTTAAAATCAGCAACTTCTTCTGGGTTTGGAATCGGTGTTCCGTCAAAATTCCCTACAAAGACATAGTCTAGCTCGTGTTCAATGAGCCCCTGCCCAACATCGGCGCGGTATATGAAGTGGAAGGCTGGCTTTAAATCACAATCAAAGCCCATTTCCTCCTGAATTCGGCGGTGAGCGGCATCTATATAAGTTTCATTTTCTCGTGGGTGGCTGCAACAAGTGTTTGTCCATAATCCGGGGCTGTGGTATTTGCCGTGTGCGCGTTGTTGCAAAAGCGTTTCGTTTTTATCATTAAATACAAAAACGGAAAAAGCACGATGCAAAACGCCTTCTTGGTGCGCTTGCATTTTGCCCATAAGACCCTGCACTTGATCTTGCTCGTTGATTAAAACTACTTGTTCTTCTACTGGGGTATTCATTAAACCAAATATAGGAATTTTTTATGAATATTAAAGGGAATTTCAGAATTTAAAGTGAATGCTTGGCATACGGGGGCAAGTATTGTATTTTACGGTCTGAAATGTGTATGCCCGAAAACACGCGTCTTTTTTTAAAAAACACACTACATTTTTGTAGAAAACACGCGTCTTTTTAGAAGCTCGGTGCTTACATTTTTTGTTTTATCTAAGCAAGGCTTAATTTTTCAGTGGGCAGAGATTTGGGCTTAAAATAAAAAGTGCTTAGTTTTTTTAGGGCTAAGCACTTTAAAATAAACTCTAAAAACTTCAACTATGCACCGTTAAATTTTGGTAGCGTTACTTTAAAGATATCGCTTGGCGTATGCTCTTTTTTAATGATTTGCACCATATCTTTCACAATATCTGGGTGCTGAGCTGCGACATCGTGGTCCTCGTGAATATCAGTTGCCAAGTTGTATAGGTGTGGCACTCCGCGCGTTACGATTAATTTCCAATCACCTTTGCGCACGGCAATTTGATTTGTTTCGTGGAATTCCCAATATAGGTGGTCGTGAGCTTTCTGTTTTTTATCATTGCCTAGAAGGGTGGGTAAAAATGAAATCCCATCTATACTTGAATTTTGCGATTTTTTATTAAAATATTTTTTAGGGAATTTCTTGTCTCCCACAATGTCTGCGAAGGTAGGCATAATGTCGTAAAACGCGATTGGGTGGTCATTCACGGAGCCAGGTTTCACTTTCCCGGGCCATCTTACGATGAATGGTACGCGGATTCCGCCTTCGTAGCATTGTCTTTTAACGCCACGGAGCTTACCATCTCTGCCAAAGAATTTGGGGTCTGCGCCGCCTTCTTCGTGTGGGCCGTTGTCGCTACTGAATATTACGATGGTGTTTTTGTCTAAACCTTTTTCTTTGAGTTTTTCCATAACTTCGCCCACGAAGGTGTCTAAGCGGGTAATCATAGCGGCAAATTGTGCGTGTGTGTGCGTGGTGGCGTGGTATCTGCTGCCTTCGCTACCGCCCCAAGTTTTATCTTCAAAGAAGCGTTTTTTGTATTTTTTCAACAAAGAATCGTTGGGCTGAGTGAGCTCGGCGTGGGGTAGGGTGTAGGTGAAAAATCCGTAAAACGGCTTTTTGCTATTTTGCTCATCAAGCCATTCGAGCGCTTTGTGGTGAATCATATCGGCGGAGTATTGCGGACGCTTGAAGTAATCTTCCCCCGTCATAGGGTATTTTACATTTTCGTCCATTATAACGCGAATGCTCTTGGTATCGCCTTCTTTTTTGCTATATCGGTTTAAGAAGTTTGGATAATAGGAGTGTGCTTGGAATTGGCAGATGTAGCCATAGAATTCATCTACCCCGCGTTTTTCTGGTACGGAGTGTGAGCCTTCATAGCCGCCAGCCCATTTACCAAACATGCCTGTGGTGTAGCCATTTTTTTTCATGACTTCTGGTAAAATCACTTGATTGGCATCATAAGGCTCTTGCCCCACTAGGCTAAATTCTTGATTTATCCCGTAGGTTACTTTTGGGCTTTTTTGCCAATATTCCTTATTTCCGCGCACATGGGTGTGGCCGGTGTGTTGCCCAGTCATAATGGTAGCTCTTGAAGGCGCACACACGGGAGCGCCAGCGTAGGCTTGGGTGAACTTCATTCCCTCTTGGGCAAGTTTATCGATATTGGGTGTTTCGACATATTTTTGCCCGTAGCAAGCTAAATCGCCATAGCCTAAATCATCGGCTAGAATGAAAATAATGTTAGGTTTTTCGCTCTGTCCCCATAAAACAGCTGGAATGGCAAATGATGCCGAGACAACAGCTTTTTTTATGTTTTGATTCATTGTTTTAAATTTCATCATTCGTGTAAAAAAATGATTTCTTTTTGTGTTTAAATTTTTTCTAAAAAAAATGATTTTCTTAAATAAAGTCTTCAATATCGCCTTTGCCTTGTCTCAATACTTGGTAGCTTCCATCTCCTTCGGATAAATCTACCACGGAGGAGGCAATAAGCCCGCCCTTTCCGCTATCAATCACGATGTCCACCAATTTATCATATTTTTCGGCAATTAGTTCAGGGTCTGTGTAATATTCTTTTTCCTCCTCCTCATCGGACACGAGCAGTGAGGTAGAGGCGATAGGGCTTTCAAGCATACTCACAATATCCCGCGGCACCTTGTGGTCGGGCACGCGAATCCCCACCGTTTCCCTTGTTTTGTAGTAAGAAGGGAGGGAGTTATTAGCCTTTAATATAAAGGTGAAAGGCCCTGGTAAGGCTCTTTTTAGTAATCTAAAAGTGGTGTTATCAATAGGCCTTGTAAAGGTAGAAAGGTGGCTTAAATCATTACACACGATGGAGAATTGAGATTTATCTAATTTTAGCCCTTTGAGCTTAGCTAATTTCTCCATAGCTTGCTGGTTAAAGATATCGCAGCCAAGCCCATAAACGGTATCTGTAGGGTAAATGATTACTGCGCCATTTTTCAGTGCATCTACTACTTGCTCAATAGCTCTATTGTGTGGATTCTCTGGGTGAATTTTCAGTACTTTTGCCATGTCGTTAAGATTCAATGTTTAGCCAAATATAGCAATAAAATTTCAATAATTGGGCATTAAAATGCGTTTTATGATAAAAGTTTTGTTTAGCGAAAGCCCAATTTTAGCGCATTAAAACCCAATACCAAAAACTAAGCGTAAACATAGCCACAGGAATGCCATAGCCCACGAGCAAGCCACAAAACCTTGGTTTTATGCCATAAGAAGCGGCTACAATTCCTGCGGTAACCATAGGAGGCATTGCTGATTCTAGTACGGTAACTTTGATAAGCTCACTATTTAGCCCCAAAATTTGAATATATAAAATGTAAACAACGAGCGGGATTAACAATAATTTGCAAAACAAGCCCAAGCCCACAAATCGCCAATGAAGGCTGTGGCGCTCTAATCTCAATTGTAGCCCAATGGAGAGCAATGCCAAGGGGACTACGGTGGCGCCGAGGCTTTCCATACTTTTTGCGAAAAAAATGGGGAGGCTAATTCCTGAAAAATTTAGCCCAAGGGAGACTAAAAAGGCTAAAAATGGAGGGAATGTGAAAAATCGGTGAATAATGCCCTTAAAGCTTGAAGCCCCTTTGGAATATTGTGAACAAGTGATTAAGCCTAAGGTGCTTAGTATTACAAAGGTGCCTGCTTGGTCTATGATTAAAACATTCTTAATTTGATGCTCCCCAAACATAGCTTGGATAAATGGAATGCCTAAAAAGGAGGTGTTTCCCAAGCCAGAGAGTAAAATCAGGGCCCCCGTGAGCGCTCTGGGAAGCCGATAGATTTTGGCTAAAATTAGGAAGAAAATAAGACTTATAAGAAACGCAAGCCAAGGCATCAAAAGGGCATAAAAGTGCTCTCCACTGAAATGAATTTTGGGAATAAAGCATAAAACTAGTGCAGGCAAAGAGAGATAAATGATAATTCTATTTACCGTGAGGTGTGCATTTTGTGGCAAAAGATTGGTGTAGCGCATCACCATAGCGCCTATGATGCAGATGATAATCAGCAAGAAATTATCCATATAGAATTTTGCACAAAGATAAAGAAAAAGCCCAAAAGTCTTTAAACTTTCGGGCTCTAATAAATGATATTGGGATAATGGAGTATTATCTATTTTCCGTAAACATTTAGCTCAGCCAAGCTGAAATATGTAGGTGCAGTGCCGCTATTGGTTTTTAAAACTTCTAAACGCACATATTGGAATGGGCCGTCTGTCGATGTCATAACGGAAGAGTTGTACTTGCTTGAAGCACCTGTAGGTAAAGTTCCTTCGGAAATGGTGCTTAGCTCTCTCCAGTTATTGCCATCGCTACTTACGCTGATTTTAACGATTGTAGGTTTACCATTTCCGCTATTCCTATTTTGGTAGCTAAATGCAAAATTAGTAACGGATTTTTTAAGGTCAATCTGAATGTAGTGAGGCTTTCCTCCTGAAAGACTTCCGTTAGACCAATCTGAATGGAAGAATGTCGCAGGGTTGTTATCAATTACATTAGCAATTGGACCTTCTGAGGCTTCTTGTGCATTTGTGCTAATCATATCAGCAGTCAATGGAATAGCGTTAAACGCAGCATACAGTACATACGCATTTTGAGACCCTTCGATTCCTTGTTTTGAGGCGCTCACGACTTTAAATGGTATGGCGTAAGATGGGCCTAATAATGAGCCATCATTTTTTATGCTAATTTCAATCGGTAAGCTATTATTATTGCCTACTTTAAATTCACCCTTTCCGCCGTTGGACAGCGTGTACTGGTCTGCTGGAATGATGGTGTAGCCACTAGGTAGGCTAGCCTCATCAACGGAGATAGTGGCATTAAAATCCCACAAGCTAGTGAATGGCAATGATAGTGTAACATTTTGATTTGCTGAGTTTTCTGAAATCTGTAATGTTGCGCTATTATCTAAAAAGCTAACGACAGGAGTTACTACTTGAGGTTTAAGCAAAATCAAGTCTCGTTTAGCATTGATAGAATCGCTGGCATTTACTTTCTCTAGCTTAATTGGGAGTACATAATTTCCACTTGCCCCATAATCGTTTAGGAACTTCTTGATTTCATTAGTTTTCAGCGTAATGTTAGCTTTTTTATAAGTCTCATCAGAGCTGAAACTGTAATCAGATTGTCCTAATTCATATAAAGTACTTGGGAGCGGTATATACTGTTTTCCAGTTGATTTTGAATACTCTTTTAATTCCTCTGTTGATAGGATTCTGATTTTCACAGAAGCAGTAGATTCAGGTTTGTAACCACTTTTCATTATAGTGGTCTCAAAGGTTCCGTTTTCACCTATATCATATAAGGTGAGAGATTTTTCTCCCGAGTCTTGAAAGAGTAGAATGGTATTGAACTCTTTAGGAATTAAATCGTCATACTTTTCTTCACAGGATTGAATCCCAGCGGAGGCTATTAAGCCACTGATAAATAGAGGGATTATTTTCTTATTTCTCATGATTCCTTAATTTTAATTATTAATATTAATAGCCAGGAGCTTGAATTAATTGAGGGTTTTTAGCAACTTCTACGGTGAAAAGAGGTAATAAATACATTCTATTAACCCAAACAAATGGTTGTTCAATAGTTACCACCGTATTGAAGACTTCAAAGGAAGGGGCTTTTATACCATATGCATTTAGCCCTTTTCTTTTTCCTTCGCTCATTGTTTCAGGCGCAATCATCCATCGGCGAACATCGTAGTAGCGGTGTCCTTCACCCCATAGTTCAATGAATCTTTCGTTTCTAACCCATTCAATTAATGACATTTCGGGGGTAATGTCGCCAGAGGTCAAGTCAGGTACACCTGCACGATTTCTAATAATGTTTAAATTACTAATAGCTTCTTGGGTTTTGCCTAATTCAGCCTGGCATTCAGCTAAATTTAAGTAAAGTTCGGCTAAGCGAATAAGAGGCCTTGGTTTGGATTCATTATTATTCCCACCGCTCTTGTTGTAGGTGAGTTTTGGCATAATATATTTTTGGCTAAAATACCCAGTGACATTGTTATCACGATTGAATTTATCAGGGTTGAAACCTTGTAAATCAGGATCTCTTAATTTTACTCTTAGAGGATTGCCATTGTTTACTTTTGAGCCGTAATCCCCATCGTCAAACGCAAACCAAGCATAGAATCTAGGTTCTCTATCAACATTTAGGGTTATGATGCCATCTCTCCCTGGTACATTGGCGGACTGGAACCAATATTTTTTTTCAGGGAAGTTGCTATCATACGCGGGTCTTTTTCCATTTTTAGTGTAGAAGTACTCAATGGAGGTGTTCAATACAGGAGCTACCCCGCTATATCCATTGACATAGTTCCCATTACTTTGTTTCAAGATTGCGTGAGGGAGTGAGCCTATTACCATATTTCCTTGGTGAGGGTAGCCCCAAATGATTTCCTTGTTTCCTTCGCTCACACGAGTTGTTACCAAGTATCTCATTAGCATCACCTTTTTTAGGAATTTTTGCCCTTCATCGGTATTTTCATTTACATTGGGCACGAATGGTAATGGAACACTTTCTTTTTTATACAATTCCTCATCATTATATAGATGGTGCCCTCCTTGCGAGGTGGCAAAATCTAATGCTTCTTGGCAAGCTTTTTCTGCACGAACCCATTTGTTTCTATCATAATTTAGGCTTACCAATTCATACCCATAGCCTGGGGTTTCGTAGTTTTTATTTTTCCATTGAGGGAAGGGGAAGTTTCCATTCCATAATGGAGAGGCGGCGTGCACTAGTAGGCGAGCCTTTAAGGCTTTGGCCATAGTTGAGGTAGCGCGTCCCCATTTTTCATCTGAACGGCTAGCGGGGAGGTCTTCGGCGGCTTTGTCTAGCTTTTCCACAATCCAATCAGTTACATAGTCAAAGTGAGAGCGACCAGGGAACTCACTATTGTCGGCATCCATTGGTATAAAGTGGTCTAAGATAGGGCAAGGGCCGTAGAGGACTAATGTTTGGTAGTGGTAGTAAGCAATTAGGAAGTTTGCTTCTGCACTCCATTCTTTTTTCTCTTCGGCAGTTACACCTCTGGCATTTTCTATATTGTTTAAGAATAGATAACACTGGCCAATGAAGCGATAATAATTATTCCCCCATCTCCATCCATCTTGCGTTTGCCCTGGGACATTTAATCCGTAGAGTATTTGGTGCATACCTTCTCTCCATAGAGGTGGGAGAACCCACTCATCTGAAGCAGCTTCAACACCAGAGTACCCAAATGGATTAGCGATGCCCCCGTAACAAGTGTACAAGAAGTTAAGAGTGGAGTCAAAATCCTTTGTTGCATCTTTCAATTGTGCTTGTTCAGGCGGAATTACATCTAGATAGTTGCAAGAAGTGAGTCCTAGTCCTGCAAAGAGTAGGATACTCCCATATCGTTTGATTGATTTCGTTATTTTCATTTTTGTTTTTTTTAAAAGTGAAGTTGTACACCAAGGTTATAAGTTCTTTGTAAAGGATAAGAATGCCAACTAAGTTCAGGATCCCAATCTTTGAATTTACTAAATAGCGCTATATTGTTTCCTTCAAGGAATACTCTACCGTATTTGAATTTATAGCCAATTTCAATTGTTTTAAATCGTAAGAAGCTACCATCTCTCATCCAATATGTGCTATTAGGGCTATTGTTTTGAGTGTCTGCACTTAATAATCCTAATCTAGGGTACTCAGCATTTGGGTTAGGGTTGTTTTCAGTCCAGCGTCTATCAGCGATTAGCTGGAATACAGCCTGGTCTCCTTGTCCAAATGGAGATAATAATCCAGACATAATGGTTCTTTTAGCAGAGCCGTTGAAGAATAGGTTTAAGTCAAATTTTTTATAGAATAGGTTGATGCCGAAACCATATTGCAATCTTGGCTGTTTGCCATATCTTGAAATCATCACTTGGTCATCATTTGTAATTTTACCATCACCCGTTACATCTCGGTATTTGATGTCCCCTGGTTTTGGTGTACTTCCTAAGTCTTGTCTAGGGCTATTGTCAATCTCTTCTTGAGATTTGAATAAGCCCTCTGCAATATAGCCATAGGTGTAGTGTAGTGGGTAGCCAGTGCGGCTTCTCCAAGTGTATTCATACTCAGGGTCATCTACATCTATGTACTTGTTATTAACATAGGTGAAGTTCCCTCTTAGAGCCATTGATAAGTCACTTGTAATATTTGTTCTAAAGCTTACACTTCCATCATATCCCCAGCTTCTAACTCTACCTTTGTTAGACCAAGGTTTTGAGTTATGATATCCTAGCATTTGTGGCCAAGCTTCTCTTTTGAGCAAGATGTCATATCTATCATTGTCAAAGTAGTCTACAGTTAGGTTTAATTTATTAAATAACAATGCCTCAAATCCAATGTCGAATTGTTTTACCTTTTCCCATCTTGCATTTCTCACAGCGTAGCTAACCATTTCAACCCCTTTTCTGTGGAATCCTAAGTTTTCCCCAGTTCTATATTCATACCCATCAGATTGTAATTTTACCTTATCGCGGTATAGGAAGTGCTCAGCGCCAGCGTTTAGCCCTGTGTCATCGCTACCAGCTAATCCGTAAGAGCCTCTTAGTTTTAAGAAGTTTACTGTATTCGCTAGCGGAGAGAAGAAGTCTTCTCTGCTGACTACCCAGCCAAGCGAGATACTTGGGAAGAACTCAAAGCGGTCTTTTTTCTGTAAACGCTCAGTTCCTGTATAGCCGGCACTTAGCTCTGCTAAATATTTTTCATTGTAAGAGTAGTTAAGCCTAGCAGAGTAGCTTTGGTTTCTTCTAGGGAGTATACTGTTTCTAAACTCTCTTTGGTTATACAAAACCATTCCAGATAGATTGTGTTTCTTAAATTTTCTAGCATAATTAACTTGTGCTGTAACTACAAAGGTGTTGTCTCCATTTTTGGAAATATCTGATTGTGAGATGTATTGAGAGCCACTTGTTCCCACTCGTTCAATCTCAAATTCACCTGTGTCGGGATTGTAGCTGCCGTCTTTTAATCTATATCTAAAACCTTGAATTGATTGATGGTAGCTAGAATAAGACCAGTTTTTAAAGTTAAACAACACATTGGCGCTTAATCCTTTGGTAATGAATTTTAAGTCTTGAGTTACTTTGAGCGAGGTGTTAATGGTATTTTGTCTTTCCTCTTTAAAAGAGTTTAACAAAGTTTCATATAAATTCTCTCTCGTCTCATTCCCAGAGATAATGGCAGTACCAAAGTTGATATGGTTTCCTATATCATCAGCAGGAGTTAGCTCCTCTGGAAAAGTAATAGGGAAAGCAATGGGATTTGTGCGTAATAATTTTTTAAACAAGTCGCTAGAGTTGTAATTCCCCGCGGTTCTTTTGCGAATCTGGGCGTTCATTCTCAAATCAATTTTAGTCCCTTCCAGTAATTTATATGAAATATTATTTTGGAAGTTGTACACCCAGCGATTAATATTGTTATTCCAAGAATATTGCTTTTTAGATTTAAGGAGACCATTATCGTGATTAGCTTGAATACTCATATAGTAGGTTGTCTTATTACCCCCCCCTGAATATTTATATTAGCCTTTTGCCCCATAGAGAAATCACGGAATAATACATCTTTCCAATTCACATTTGGGTACACATAAGGGTTTACACCATTTCTAGTATTGTTAATAGTTTCCTCAGAGAATCTAGGATTTGCAGTAGGATTTCTTGAAATCAAAGCCTCGTTGTATAGCTCCATCCAAGTAGGGCCGTCTACAAAGTTCGGAAAGCCAACGGGCTTATTGATGGAATACTCGAATGAAACTCCGATTCTAGTTTTCTCATTATGGTTACCACTCTTAGTTTTTACGAGCATCACCCCATTAGCCCCACGAGAACCATAAATAGCTGTAGCAGAAGCATCTTTTAAGATAGAGAAACTCTCAATAGTCTCTGTTGGGATATTGTTCAAGTCGCTAATACTAATTTCAACATCGTCCAGCAAGATAAGCGGCGTAGCCCTACCGCCAAAAGTCCCGATTCCACGAATGTAGAAACTAGCCCCAGAGCCAGGCTCACCACTATTGGCCGTGGCAATGACACCAGCCATCTGCCCAGCAAATGAGCTTGTGAGCGATGAAGAGGACATTCTCAAATCTGCCCCTTTAACACTAGTAATTGCACCAGTTACGGAAGCTCTTTTTTGCTTACCATAACCTACGACAACATCTAGGTTCACCTCACTTTCGCGGACTTTTAAAAGCCCCATTTTTAAACTTTTTACAGGAAAAGTGGCTTCACTCATCGTAGTAGGATTGGTGATAATCAAGACATCACCCACCTTACCATCAATTGAGAATTCACCCTTCTCATTGGTCTGAGTCTGTGCGCCAGACCCCTTAATAGTGACTTCGGCAGCCTCCAAAGGCCCGAATTCATCTTCTACTTTACCCGTAATCTGTCCTAAGACTACCGTGGTAAAAAAGAGTAGAAATAAACTACTCCAGATTGTTTTTTGCCTCATTGTTAAAGAAATTATTTATTTGTTTGGCTAAGGTAATGAAAAATGAAAATAAAAACAAAAAATAATTATCAAAAAATGGCAAAAATCATAAATTAAGGTTAATGTATTTTGTACGCTAGTCATTAACCTTAATTTGTTGATTAGTTGGAAAATGTAAACTCTACACTACTATATTCTCTCCAATTTCAAGCAGCTCTAAGTTTAAATTCTTTTTGTTAAAAATTTCTTTGGCTTTTGCGTGGTCAATCTCTATGGCAGGGAAAGTGTCATAATGATAGCCTAGCACCCGTTTAGCCTCCACATAATCAGCTGCATAGCTTGCTTGTAAGGCATCCATAGTATAATTATCGCCAATGGGCAGCACGGCCAAGTCCATTGCACCATATAGCTCAGCAAGGTGTATCATCTCATAGGTGAGCGCCGTGTCGCCTGCAATGTAAATCTGCGTATCGCCAGCCTTTAATATATACCCATTGGGGTTGCCTCCATAGGTGCCATCAGCAAAAGAGCTTGAGTGAAAGGCAATTGTAGAGGTAAGTGTCCCAAAATCAAATTGATGGCTACCGCCAGTATTCATTCCGTGAGATTTTAGCCCCATTTTTCCATAGTAAGTGGCAATTTCTGCGTTTGATATAATCAGAGCATCATTGTTTTTGGCAATTTCTTCCGCATCGAGCACATGATCTTGGTGTGCATGGGTGAGTAGAATATAATCGGTTTTGATTTCTTCTACTTTAATTGTATCATTTTTGGGATTTCCTGAAATAAACGGGTCTACCAATATTTTTTTGTCTTCGGTTTCAATTAGTAAACATGCGTGTCCTAAAAATTGTATTTTCATCGTTTTTTTGTTTTAAAATTTTGATTCTCTCAAATATATAAAAAAATCGGATTTTTTAAAAATGTAAAAATTGGAATTTGCGTGTTTTTTATGCAAAAGGGTAGTGGCTTTAATTAATATATTATATAAGGTATAAGACTAAATAAAAATAAAAGGCAGAAGCTTTACGCTTCTGCCTCCTTTTAAAAAAGTAAATAATAACTAAAATTATATGCTGAATCCATCTGGTAAGATGGCTCCTTTCTTCACTACCACAATACCATCTACAACTTTGTATTCATTGGTTTCGCTGTCTTTAAGCCCTTTGTGTCCATTGATGCGAACATCGTTTCCAATTCTCACATTTTTATCTATAATTGCATTGTTTATAAAACATCTTTCTCCTATACCAATTGGTGGGATTTTTTTGCGTTTATTTTCTTCGATTTGTTCTAGGGACTCGTAATAATCGCCGCCCATGATGTAGGAATCGGTGATGGTAGTGCCTTTGCCAATGCGTGTGCGTATACCGATTACGCAGTTTTCCAAACGACTTGCGTGCACGATAGAGCCCTCGGATAATACTACTCTTTCCAGCGAAGTGCCTTCTACCTTGGCAGGTGGCAACATTCTGGCGTGGGTGTAAATCTGATTGGTATTATCATATAAATTAAATGAAGGTAAATGGCTGGCTAAGTCCAAATTTGCCTCATGGAAGGATTTGATAGTTCCTATATCTGTCCAGTAGCCTTCAAATTGGTAGCTGAGCACTTTATGATTTTCAATACTTCCTGGAATGATGTGTTTTCCAAAGTCTGTACCTTCATTTTCTTCCAACAATTTATTTAGTACATTTTTATTGAATAAATAAATCCCCATAGAAGCTAAGTAATCTCTACCTTTAGCCTGCATTTCTTTTCCAGTATCAGAAGTCCAGTTTTTTAATTCCTCTACGTCTGGTTTTTCGATGAAAGAGGTAATTTGATTAGTCTCGTTGGTTTTCATGATACCAAAACCAGTAGCGTCGCTTGCATTTACTGGAATCGTAGCGATACTCAATTCAGCATTGCTCTCGATATGTTTTCTAAGCATATCTTGGAAATCCATTTGGTACAATTGGTCTCCAGAAAGAATGAGCATATAGTCGTAATCTATTTTCTTATAATGTTGCAAGCTTTGTCTCACCGCATCTGCAGTTCCTTGGTACCAATCTCCATTATCATCGGTTTGCTCAGCTGCCAAAATATCCACAAATCCTTTGCTGAATAAATCAAAACTATAGCTGTTCTTGATGTGGCGGTTCAGCGAAGCAGAGTTAAACTGGGTGAGCACAAAAATTCGGTTGATACCAGAATTTAAACAGTTAGAAATTGGAATGTCTACCAATCGGTATTTTCCTGCAAGCGGCACGGCAGGCTTAGAGCGTTCGCTTGTGAGTGGCTGCAATCTGGTGCCTCGTCCTCCTCCTAGGATCAGTGCCAAAATTCTTTGATTTTCTTTCATTTTATCGTTGTTTATTAAATTTACTTTTTTTAAGTTATTCTATTCAGGTTTTAAGTTTTTATACATATCTAAATAATTATGAGCGGCTTTGTCCCAAGAAAAATCTAGTTTCATGTTATTTTTAATAATTGCGTTGATTCTTTTTTTATCCGCTTTGAGTGTGATGGCACGGTGAATCGCATGTAAAATATCATCGCTGCTGAGGTTGATAAATCTAATTCCATTTCCACCCTCATCTTCAAAATCAATAACCGAATCTAGCAAGCCACCCACTGTGCGCACAATCGGCAAGCCACCATATCTAAAGGTGTAGAACTGATTCAATCCACAAGGTTCAAATCTCGATGGCATAATCATAAAATCCGATCCTGCATAAGCAATGCGAGCCAGAGCTTCGTCATAACCGATGAAAAGATTAAATCTGTCATCTAGATAATACTTCATTTGCTGCACGCCCTCGCTCAGATTCTGTTCGCCACTTCCTAGGATAAAGAAATTGGCTTGAAAATTTAAAATATTAATCGCTTTCCAAATGGCATCTGCCAAGACATCTACGCCTTTTTGGTCTACGAAACGACCGATGAAAGTGATGATTGGTAATTTTTCATCAAATCCAAATCTTTTGCAAAGTGCTTTTTTGTTTTCGGTTTTTCCTTTGATGGCGTTTTTTTGAGAATAGTTGAAAACTAAATTTTTATCCGTTTCAGGATTCCATTCATCATTATCGATACCGTTTAGAATTCCGGTGCATTTTTGCCATTCTTGCCTAAAGAGTGGTGCAAGGCTAGCATCTCCGTCCATCAATTCCTTCATATATTGTTGCGAAACGGTATTCACGCGCCAAGCACATTTCACCGCAGTTGCCATGGCATTGATGCAGTTATCCCACACCAGTAGTGGCATTTGCCAAGTATCAAACCACGGGAAATAGTCGGCGATTTCCCAAGGCATTTGCCCTTGATATTTTCCGTTATGAATTGTGAAAACAGAAGGCGTCTCTCTAAACTTAGGATACTGGTGGGCATACTTCATCAAGAAAGGGATGAACCCTGTATGGTAGTCGTGGCAATGAATCACATCTGGCATTTCGTCCCATTGGTGAATCCAGTAGAGTGCCGCTACTTGAAAGGCAACAAAATAGTAATCATCATCGCCATAGCCATAAACTTTTTCACGGTGCGCAAAGCCCTCAATCTCGATGAGGTATAGATTGTAGCCAAAATCATTGGTCTTCCAGATTTTTACTTCTAATTTATCTTTGCCAAAGGGCAAGAAAGCCTCGTGGTCAAGCACCTTATTAATTTCCGCCGTTTTTGCGTTATACACATAGGGCATCACCACTTTGGATTCCACGCCTTCAATTTTATTTAAATACTTAGGGAGCGCTCCCACGACATCGCCCAGCCCGCCTACTTTTGCGATTGGGTAACATTCTGCTGATAGGTGTACGATATGCATGTTCTTTAATTTTCAATAAATTTACAAAAAAATCTGAATTGAAATAATGATTTTTGTTATTAAATCATCAAATCTAGCCTGTACGAGGTTCTTGTTGCCTTCAATTGGGAGTGTAAAGTGTTGTAAAGCAATGTTTAAAATGCTTGCGTGTAATCTGCGAAAAATCTCTTACATTTGTCATTATGTTTAAGAATCTATTATTTATCTTCCTAGGCGGAGGCGCGGGTAGCATTTTTCGGTATTTGCTCTCGTTCTTTAATGCAGAGTACTCATACGGGACATTTTTGGCCAATTTTTTAGGTTGCTTGTTGCTTGGCGCATTGCTTGGGCTCGGGCAGCGGAGCCTTTTTAGCCAGCCCGTATATTTATTGCTCTCGGTGGGCTTTTGTGGAGGGTTTACGACATTTTCCACCTTTACAGCGGAGACATTCAAAATGCTATCCAGCGGCGAGTATTTGGAGTTTTTAGTGTATAGCTTAGGCACTTTTGTCCTTTGCCTTGCGGGAGTGGTTTTAGGTAATAAGGTGGTTGATTTCTTTTAAAAAATGCAATTTATATCAGAGCGGATTATATTAAAATACATTTAAATCTAGTTTGATATCTCGGCTAGACTGTAAAAACTTAGTATATTTACGGCATGAGAAGTAACTATTTAGATGAATTAAATGATGTCCAGCGCCAAGCAGTAGAGGCCACCGAAGGCCCCGTGATGGTAATAGCAGGAGCAGGCTCTGGAAAAACTCGGGTTTTAACCTATCGCATTGCACACTTAATCAATCAAGGAGTAGATAGCTTTAATATCCTTGCCCTCACCTTTACCAATAAGGCAGCGCGCGAGATGAAGGAGCGCATCGCAAAAGTAGTGGGCGCTAGCGAGGCTAAAAACATCTGGATGGGAACTTTTCACTCCATTTTTGCTAGAATTTTGAGAGTGGAAGCGCCGCTCTTGGGCTATCCCGCTAATTTTACCATTTATGACCAGCAAGATGCCCTCTCTATCTTAAAAAAAGTCATCAAGGAGATGAACCTAGACCCAGATGTCTACAAGCCAAAACAAATCTTAAATCGAATTTCTCAGTTTAAAAATAACTTAATCACGGTGCGAGCTTATTTCAACAATCCCGAAATCATGGAAGCCGATGCCATTGCATTGCGACCACAAACGGGCGAAATTTATAAACGCTATGTGGAGAAATGCTTCAAATCAGGTGGAATGGATTTTGATGATTTGCTATTGCGCACCAATGAGGTTTTAACCCGTTTCCCAGAAGTTTTGGCCAAATATCAAAACCGATTTAGGTATATCCTAGTGGATGAGTATCAAGATACCAATCACTCCCAGTACTTAATCGTAAAGGCGCTGGCTTCAAGGTTCGAGAACATTTGTGTAGTGGGCGATGATGCACAGTCGATTTATGCGTTCCGTGGGGCAAATATTCGAAATATTTTAAACTTTAATAAAGATTATAAAGATGCGCAATCCTTTGCCCTAGAACAAAACTACCGCTCTACCCAAAACATCGTGAATGCGGCCAATGACATCATCGCTAAAAACAAGGAGCAGCTTAAAAAAAATGTATGGACCTCTAATGATGCAGGCACCAAAATTCCCATTTACCGTGCCCTTACCGATATGGACGAGGCGCGATACATTGCAGCACAAATCTTTGAGAAGAAAATGCAGCACAAGTATAGCAACAGCGATTTTGCCGTGCTGTATCGCACCAATGCACAATCGCGCGCGATAGAGGAGGCCCTGCGCAAAAAAAATATACCTTATAGAATCTACGGCGGTATGTCCTTTTACCAAAGAAAAGAGGTGAAAGACCTCATCGCTTACTTGCGCCTGCTTGTAAACCCAAATGATGAGGAAGCCCTTATGCGCATCATCAATTATCCCGTGCGAGGCATTGGCAACACCACGCAGCAGCAGCTCACAGTATTTGCCGATAGAGTAGGCAAGCCCATTATGGAAATCCTTTTCAATCTACCGCACTACGCCACACAATTAAAGCTAAACGCCAGAGCTTTTAATGCACTAAATAATTTTGCCACAATGCTACAAAGTTTTGCTGTAAAGCTAAAAACTAGCGATGTATACGATGTGGCACTCCAAGTAGCCAAAGAATCTGGAATGCTTAAAACACTAAGCGAAGACGAGACCCCAGAAGGGCGCTCCCGATTGGAAAACTTGCAAGAATTGCTCAATAGCTTGCAGGGCTATGTCGAGGAACAAAGCCAAATCGAAGGCGGAAATCCCACCCTACAAGGCTTTCTAGAAGATGCCGCCCTCTCTACCGATGCCGACAAAGATGAAACTGATACCGATAAAGTTTCGCTGATGACGGTGCATTTGGCTAAGGGATTGGAGTTTCCTGTGGTTTTTGTCGTGGGCTTGGAAGAAAATTTATTCCCATCTCAAATGAATTTAAACTCCCGCCAAGAGCTTGAAGAAGAGCGCCGATTGTTCTATGTAGCCCTCACACGCGCCGAGAAAGAAGCCTTGCTTTCTTACTCTGTTTCGCGTAGCCGTTGGGGCAAAATTGTAGACGCCGAACCGAGCCGATTTTTGGAAGAAATTAGCGATCAATATCTGGATTGGAAAAACCCAAGTCCTGTAACGCCTATGAACAGCACGGGGCTTTCGGTAGATTTGTTTGATGATGAGTTTCCAATTTTTACCCGAAAAGAGAAGAACGAACCGATTTCGTACAAACGAAAAATCAAAAAAGCTTTGCCGAGCACAAGCAATCAGAATTTAAAGAAATTGAGCGAAGCAAAATTGCAAGCGGGCGATTCTGTTAATCAATCACTTAAAGTGGATAGCGTAGTGCTCCATGACCGATTTGGTAGAGGAGTGGTGAAAAGTATTGAGGGTGAGGTGGGCGATGAAAAAGCCATTATAAACTTTGAAAACGCTGGCGAAAAGAAATTACTTTTGCGTTTTGCTAAACTCAGAATTGTAGGGTAATTGTCAGAAAATCTTAATTCATAGATTGTAAATCATCAGCAAAAAGTTTACCAGTTTAGGCTAAAATAGTGTAGTTAAAAAAATGAAAAAACTAATTTTTTTGCAATATGTGATAATTTTTTATGAAAACAAAATTTCTTTCTTTCACAGGGGGTATTATCTTATTTAGTATATTCATTTTACATTCTTGCTGGGATGATTCGCAAAGTTTTCAAGACGACAAAGCAACTATATGTCCTGTCCTAAAAAAGCCGTTATAGGTTTTTCGGGTATGAAAATAGTTAATTTAATTGGAATAGAGAAGTTGATTTTCTATTCCATTTTTTTATAAGTTCTAATTTGTATTTCACTTTGTTTATGCATTTGCTCAGGTGTTAGATAATGACATGAGTAATGCGGTCTTAGCCTGTTGTATTTCTTTATAGCATCCGCTACCAAAACTTTTTTCTCTTCTATATTTTCCCATAACAATCAATCTTAAATTCTTGTTTTAAAATTCCGTTTACCCTCTCCGCTACGGCATTAGCATAAGGGGCATAACTTTCCGTCATACTGCATTGTATTTTGTTTTTAGCAAGTAAATCTTTAATCTTTGCTTCTGCGGATTTTGGCATTTTGCTTCTGCTTTGATTCTCCCAGTCAAAAGTACCAAATTTCCTTAACCAACTCACTACAGTTGATTTTGCTTGTATTCCATACTTCCGCTGAACTGATGTCGTACTTTTCTGTCCACTCTCTACTTCAAATATTACTTGATGCTTGAAACTTAGTGAATAGTCTTTCTGTGTTCGTTTTACATAATTTGTCTTGTCTTCCATAATCATTTCTTTTTTTGTGTAACGGTTTTTCAGGACTAGACAATTTTCAGAAAAACAAAAACCTCCGCATTTCGCGGAGGTTTTTAATTATGATTGAAAACGAATTTTAGTATTGTTGGTAATCTAAATTCATTTCGTCTTCCATTTTAGCATAAACGCCAGAAATCAATTTTTCGCGAATAGCTTTGAAGGCTTCTATTGTTTCTTTGATTTCGGCATCGGTGTGTGCTGCAGTTGGAATCAAACGCAATAGAATCATTCCTTTTGGAATTACAGGATATACCACGATACTTGTGAAGATTCCAAAGTTTTCGCGCAAGTCTTTTACCAATAAAGTTCCTTCTACGGTAGAGCCTTCTAAGAATACTGGCGTAACGCAGGTTGAGGTGTTTCCTAAATTGAAACCAGCTTCGCGCAATCCGTTTTGTAATTTATTGGTATTTTCCCAAAGTTTATCTTTTAATTCTGGCATGGTTTGTAGCATGTCGAGTCTTTTCAATGCACCTACTACGAGTGGCATTGGTAAAGATTTAGCAAAGATTTGAGAGCGCATGTTGTATTTTAGGTACTCAATCATTTGTTTTTCGCCCGCTACGAATGCACCAACACTTGCCATAGATTTAGCAAAAGTAGAGAAGTACACATCAATTTCATCTTGCACGCCTTGCTCTTCGCCAGCACCGGCGCCAGTTTTACCCAAAGTTCCGAATCCGTGAGCGTCGTCTACCAAAAGTCTAAAATTGTGTTTTTTCTTAAGTGCCACTACTTCTTTTAAGTTTCCTTGCTGTCCGCGCATTCCGAAAACTCCTTCTGTGATAACAAGGATTCCGCCTCCTGTTTTTTCAGTAATTTTTTCGGCACGACTTAGCATTTTTTCTAAACTTTCGGCATCGTTGTGCTGGTAAGTAAATCTTTTACCCATGTGTAGGCGAACACCGTCTACGATACAAGCGTGCGAATCGCTATCATACACCACAACATCTTTTGGGCTAAGCAATGCGTCGATGATTGAAAGCATTCCTTGGTATCCGAAGTTTAATAAATAAGCAGCTTCTTTCTGAACGAATTTAGCCAAACGCTGTTCTAGCTCTTCGTGTTTATCAGTCTGTCCAGACATAGCACGCGCTCCCATAGGGTAGGCGAGCCCGTATTGTGCAGCAGCTTCGGCGTCAGTTTTTCTGATTTCTGGGTGATTGGCAAGCCCCAAATAGTTGTTTAAACTCCAGCAA
Source organism: Ornithobacterium rhinotracheale (assembly GCF_004088395.1). Classification (NCBI taxonomy): domain Bacteria; kingdom Pseudomonadati; phylum Bacteroidota; class Flavobacteriia; order Flavobacteriales; family Weeksellaceae; genus Ornithobacterium; species Ornithobacterium rhinotracheale. The sequence goes on from NZ_CP035107.1 coordinate 1,025,417, forward strand.
ATTACTTCTTTGCCTTGGAATTTCATTCTAGGACCAAGTTCCCCTTCAAGTTTTGGGAAGATGAAATAACCTTCGCCATAGTCTGCAAATTGTCCTAACGGACCTCTGTTTTCTTTTATTCTTTCAAAAATATCCATAATTCGTATTTAATTTTATTTTTATGATTCTTGTGTAAGTTTTTTTAAATCTTTGTAGAAAATCTTGTCGAGCATGCGATCTGGAATGAGGTACATCGCAGCTTTAAACATTAATTTTTTTGGAGCCACGACATAGCGTGCTTTAGGTTTTTTAGCTACAAAAGCTTCCCACGCTTTGCCGGCAACAGCTTCCACGGGCAAGCCGATTTTCTCTATTTCGTCTACCGCCTTATCTAATTGTGCAAAGATTTCGCCATAATCGGTGTCTTTATACGGATTTCCGCCTGATTTGGCTTTGCCCCAAATTTCAGTTTTAATTGGTCCTGGTTCAATTAAAACCACCTCTACGCCGTAAATCATAAGCTCTCTTCTTAGTGCATCGTAGATGGCTTCAACTGCGTGTTTAGACGATGAGTATGGACCAAGCATAGGGCGTGTCATTACGCCAGCGGTAGAGCTAATTTGAATGACTTTTCCTTGCCATTTGGCTTCTTTTGAGGCACCGAGTAGCCACAATAATTTTTGTGTAAGATATACGGACGCAAAGACATTTACCTCGTATTGTTGTCTTAATTCTTCAATCGGCACATGCTGAATAGGTCCATATTTGGCAACTCCTGCGTTGTTTACTAGTACGCTCAAGCCTTTTTTGCCCACCACTTTGTGGATTTCTTCCACGGCTTTGTCCACTGCAGGATAATCTGTTGTGTCAAAAACTAGCGTATGAAAAGTATTTGGGTATTTTTCTTCGAAATATTTGGCATCTTCTTTTTTGCGAACGCTCCCGAAGACATACAAACCTTTGGCTAAAAACTTTTCGCAAATGGCTTTTCCTATTCCAGAGGAAACACCAGTAACTACTGCATATCTCATAATTTTTTATTTTTTATCGATGTTAAAGCCTTGTTGCGCCATCCAATCGTCGCTGTACACTTTGTTCATATAGCGAGAGCCATGGTCTGGGAATACCACAACGCTCACGGCATCGGCTGGTAAATTATCCTTGTATTGCAATAATCCTTGCAAAACGGCACCGCTCGTATAGCCGCCCATGATTCCTTCTTGTAGGGCTAATTCGCGTGTGCGGTAGGCACTTTGCTCATCGTTTACTTTTACATATTCATCAATTACCGAAAAATCGGTGGCGCCAGGGATTAAGTTTTTGCCCAAGCCCTCGATTTGGTAAGAATGAATTAAACTTTTATCTAATTCTCCCGTTTCGTGATAATGTTTAATCACAGAGCCATCGGCATCTACACCGATGATTTTGATGTTTGGATTTTGTTCCTTTAAATATCTAGCAATCCCCGAAATGGTTCCGCCAGTGCCAGAGCAAGCAAATAAATGCGTGATTTTGCCCTCTGTTTGTTCCCAAATCTCCTTGCCCGTAGAGTGGTAGTGGGCTTCGATATTTTTGGGATTAAAGTATTGATTGATGTAAATAGAATTTGGAGTTTCTTCGGCGATGCGTCTTGCCGTTTCGTAATAGGAGCGAGGGTCGTCGGCAGGAACATTGGCAGGGCACATATGCACTTCTGCTCCCAATGCTTTGAGAAATGCAATTTTGTCTTCCTTGGTTTTATCGCTCACGGCTACGATACATTTGTAGCCTTTTACAATGGCATTCATAGCAATAGCAAAGCCCGTGTTGCCAGAGGTGGTTTCTACAATCGTGGCACCGGGCTTTAGCAAGCCTTTTTCTTCGGCATCTTCTATAATGTATTTTGCGATTCGGTCTTTGGCAGAATGCCCTGGGTTGAACATTTCAAGCTTTGCAAAGACTTCGCCAGGAACCGATTGCGTAATGCGATTGAGGCGCACCATGGGTGTGTTCCCGATGAGTTCAAGTATATTGTTATAAATCTTTTTTGTTTCCACAAAAATGAGTTTTTGTAATTAAAAAGCTAAGGTACGAATTTTAAATGAATGATTGTTCTTATAATGAACAAAATTATGTATTGGTACATTACAATATCATTGATTGAAATGTTTTGAAAACTTATAAAGTTTAATTAAATTTGTTGTAATAAAAATTATAATTATGGGATTAAAACCAGGGCCAAAAAGAATTGCTAAGACAACTGGCAAGCCAGATAGAAGGCAGAGAGATAATAAAAGTACACCAGGCAATACGCCTTCATTAAAGCCTTCAAGAAGTACAAAAAAGTAAGTTGTTAAAAACCTCTCTTAGCCAAAGAGGGGTTTTTTATTTGATTTCAGTTGTTGAATAGAATAATGGTGCAGATATAATGTGCAAAAAAATCCCAAATTCATATGAATTTGGGATTTTAAAAAAAACTCAATTATTATTGATTAAATGGAATTATTCGGTATGAGTATTCGTATGGTTTGTAGAGATAAACTCTGTATTTCTCTAGTGGTAATGATCCCCAGCTATTGATTCCGCCCAAACCTAATTGGTTAAGATCGATGTCAAGATGCACATTTTTATCATACTCCAATTCGCCTGAGTGCGTTTGTCCTTTTTCTTCCCCAGGGTATAATTGTTCTGGTGCATAGGGCAGGGCATTCACATTAAGGAAGCTACTTTGTGGCTCTATGGTGAATCCGCTACCATCATCTCGTGTGATTTTGGCATAGCGCACATCTGATTTGTTGCCAGATTCTTGCGGACGAATGTATGGGTGGTATTGGTCTTTGATGGCACCTTTGTATAAGCCTACCATGGCAGATTGTTTTCTGTCTTGGTAGCTTTCCCATGGACCACGACCATACCATTCAATATTAGTGAAATCGGTAGGCAAAATCATGTGTGTTCCAATTTTAAAGCTTATGGCTTTGTTATCATTTTTTAGAGGGGTGTATTTGTTGTCTACTAAAATACTTCCTGCCGCGTCAAAAGTGAATGTTTGTGTGAATTGGATGGTTTTGTTTACTAATTTCTTCACGATAGTCACTTGAATTTCTCCTGTGTTTAGGGCTTTGTAGCTTAGGCTTTCCACTTCGCCGTTTTGGTCGGCATCTTTTAAATTTTTGTAATTCTTAGGTAATCTAGCTCCAAAGTCATTATCAGTGCCAGGGCGCCAGAAATTGGCATAAGGCCCTTGATTAAAGATGAGTTTTCCTCCTACGGTGTATTCTTCTAGCAATCCTTTATTTTTAGAAATGCTTGCCGAGAATTTATCATTACTGATGCTTATTTTTTGGTCATTTTCCTCGATATTAATATTGGCTTGCAATGGAGTGGAGTACACTTGTCTTCGGTAGGGGGTTAAGAAGAATTCGCCAAATGCAAGCGGGGTGTGCGCATCTAGAATGCCATCTTTTGCCTTGGTGTAGGCGGTGAGCTGTAAGATGTATTCGGCATTATTGAGGACACTGATGGGGAGCTTGTAATTTTTACTTTTTTGTGGTGAGATGCCAGTAGGTTCAAAGTTTCCTTCGGTCATTACTTTTCCGTTGCGCAATAGTTGCCAGTGGATAACGAAGTTGTCTAGCGACTGAAAGAAGTATTTATTCTTCACATTCACCACTCCATTTAGGTAAGTAAATGCGATAAATTGCTGAACGCGTCGCACTTCATAGGCGTGAGGGTGGAGGCTGTGGTTTGGCCCTATTACACCATTGTTCAAGAAATTGTTATCGCTTGGTGTATTTTTGTCTCCCCAGTCTCCGCCGTATCCGTAGATAGTTTTTCCGTTTACTTTTTTCTCCACGCCTTGGTCCATCCAGTCCCAAATGAAGCCTCCCATAAGTGAGGGGTGGCTTTCGTATAAGTCCCAGTACTCTTGGTGGCCACCAAGGCTATTGCCCATAGCGTGAGAGTATTCGCACTGAATGAAGGGCTTTTTAGGGTTGCTATTGATGTAATCTTTTAGGAAGTTTAAGTCTCTGTACATTCGAGATTCCATATCGATATTCCAATCTCTTGCGGCCAACTCGTAGTGTATAGGGCGTGAGGGGTCTAAGCCTTTGAGGGCTTTGTAGCCTTGGTAAAAGTTCCAGCCGTTGCCAGATTCGTTGCCCATACTCCAAGAGAAGATGCTCGGGTGATTTTTATCGCGTTGCTCCATACGGGAGATGCGCATTAGGTGAGCTTTCTCCCATTCAGGTTTATTGGCCAAAGTTCTATCAGCGCTGTAATGCATACCGTGGTTTTCCACATTAGCCTCATCCATTACATAGAGCCCATATTTATCGCATAAGTCATAGAAATACGGGTCATTAGGGTAGTGAGAGGTACGCACGGCATTGATGTTAAGTTCCTTCATTAGTTTAACATCTTTTTCCATATCCTGTTTAGAGACTACTTGCCCCGTTTGCGAATTAGCATCGTGGCGGTTTACACCTTTAATCTTAACAGGCACACCATTGATTAAGAAAACAGGACCTTTGATTTCCACGGTTCTAAACCCTGTAGGACGACGGATCACTTCTTGCAATTTTCCGTCTTTATCTCTTAAAATTAATTCTAGGGTATAAAGATTTGGAGTTTCTGCTGTCCAAGGCTTAGCATTTGGAATATTAGCTAAAAATTGATTTTCAGTTTTTCCGTGAGGCATTTTTAATCTAGATAAAGTTTGCTTGCCTGTCCAAACTTTTTTGCCTTGGTCGTCGTACAAATTCGCTTCGATGGTGCTTTTTTCTTGATTTTCGTCGGTATTATTAAATGCCTGAACACGAAGTCGCATTTCTCCATCTTTGTAATGATTGATAAGCTGAGAAATAGATTCGTAATCAAAGAAGTGCATTTTTGGTCTTGCATAGAGGTAGCAATCTCTAGTGATGCCAGAGAGCCTCCACATATCTTGTGCCTCTAGGAAACTTGCGTCGCTCCAGCGTCGCACTTCTAGCGCTATGAGGTTTTTGCCAGTCTTTAGATAAGGGGTAAGATTAAACTCAGATGGCAGTTTGCTGTCCTTTCCAAATCCTACATATTTACCATTTACATATAATTTATAAGCGGATTTTACGGCACCTAAATGAATGAAAATCTCTTTTCCGTCCCAGCTGCTTGGAATATCAATGGTTCTGCGATACGCAGCTGCGGGCTGATCGATGCTATCTGGAATGTTAGGTGGTTGCGGATTTTTCATCGCAAATTCGAAACTTTCGTTTACATAAATTGGCGTTCCGTATCCATTAAATTCCCAAGTGGCAGGAACTTTAAAATTGTCCCATTTAGCATCATTAAACTTAGTGGCATAGAAATCTTTGGGCAATTGTTTGCGGTCTTTTACCCATTTAAATTTCCAAGTCCCATTCAAGTCTAAAAATCTTGAAGATGCAGACGGGTCGTTTTTCTTTGCAAGATCCACCGATTCATAAGGGAAGTAGGTGGCTCGCATAGGCAAACGATTTTCTTCCTGCATCGCAGGATTTTCGTAATACGGGTCTAAATACGGTTTCTCTGCCTGCTGTGCTTGCATAGACATTGCACAGAGAAAACTCAACCCAATAAGCATTTTTTTCATATATGTTGAATTTTTATTTTAATTAAATTTAGTAAGCTGTTTTGTCGTAATATTTAGGATAAAAATTGATTCCTTTGAGTTTCCATTCGTCGAAATGATATGCATTTAATCTTTTTACAAAATCATCAAAATTCTTATTTTCGAGCGGCGTCCAAGCCATTTCTGCAAAGGCTTGCATGCGTGGATAAATCATGTATTCGTAGTGCAAGACAGAGGACATAAACTCCGTCCACACGGCAAATTGAGTGCCTAAGACATATTTTTGTTGCTCAGGCGATAATTTGTCTGAATTTGGGTTGTAGCCATATACCGCTTCCAATGTGTTGATTGAGAATTTTGGAGCCCAATATTTTCCGATTTCGCTACGATCTTGGTGTCTTATAAAGTAAAGGGGATTGCTTGGCGACATTACTACATTATGTCCCATTTTTGCTGCAGCGATGCCGCCTTTTTCACCACGCCAGCTCATCACCGTAGCAGAGGGTGCTAAACCTCCTTCCAAAATTTCGTCCCAGCCGAGGAGTTTTCGGTGGTGTTTGGTTAGGAATTTCTCCATTCTTTTAATGAAATAACTTTGCAATTCGTGGGTGTCTTTCAAATTCTCCTTTTTCATTCGGGCTTGGCAAAGCGTGCAAGTTTCCCAATGTAATTTATCTACTTCATCTCCACCGATATGAATGTATTCCGATGGGAAAATTTCCATAACTTCTTTTAAAATATTTTCTAAAAAAGTAAAAGTTTCATCTTTACCCGCACAATATTCTAAATTAAACGAATCTCTGTATTCATTGGTATGATGTAAAATGGAATTTGGCGTTTTCTGAGCTTTTCCATTACAGCTAAATTGTGGATAAGCCGCCAAAGCTGCTCCGCTGTGTCCTGGCATTTCGATTTCAGGAATCACGGTAATGTTGCGTTCCTTGGCATACGCCACAATATCCTTGGCTTGCTCTTGTGTGTAGTAGCCGCCATAGAGATATTTTTCGCCCGTAGGCACCGTATCTTTTTGGTAAATTCGAGCTTTAGGGATTTCCATACGCCAAGCACCAGTCTCTGTAAGCTTAGGATATTTTTTAATTTCCAAACGCCAGCCCTCGTTGTCGCACAAGTGCCATTGGAAAGTATTTACTTTATAAAAAGCCAACATATCAAGCGTTTGTTTAATGGCTTCGATCGAATAAAAATGACGACTCACATCAAGCATCATACCACGCCATTTATACCTTGGGTAATCTTTAATTTGCACACTTTGCACAATTAGCGGGGCGTTGTTTCGTATCATTGGGAGCATTTGCAAAAGCGTTTGCACACCATAAAAAGCCCCCTCACGGCTATTGTATTTCACAGTAATTTTTTCGGGATTAATTTCAAGTTCATAGCCCTCTTTGCCGAGTGAAGTAGGAGCAGTTTGGCTAAAAACGATTGCATTTTTGCTAGGAGATTTAGCATCTTTTAAATGGTAGCCCGAAATCTCCGAAATTTTATTTTTTAAATAATGAACCAATTTTTGGGTGTCTGCATCTTTTGTAGCGTTTATGCGTGTTTTTTCTGTAATCAAAAACGAGCCCTCGCCTTTGTACAATTCTACAGGCTGAGGAATGATGTGCAATTGAGCCATTGCCGTGCCTAGAAATAAACACAGAATCACGGCCCCAAATGTTTTATAAAATTTCATATGTTTTTAAACACCTTAAAATACACAAATTTAATGAAAAAAATTTATTATCTTAATCCAAAATAATGCATAAAACCTCAGAAAATTCCATTTCTAATATGATTTTTAGCAGACTTTTTATCTTGATAAAATAATGTATTTCAAACACAAAGTTTCAGGTTCAGCAAGTAACAACTTGCCGAAAAACAAAAATCCAAGTTTTTTATTTTTATAAATTCGTTTTAAATAATTATTTTTGTTGAAAATTCAAGAATATTATGCTACTTGTAAACGAGATTAGAGAGCAACGCGCTCGTATTGAGGAAGGTCTTAAAAAAAGAAATATCGAAGATTTAAGCTTTTTAGACCAAATTATTGAACAAGACGATATAAGAAAACAAACTCAGTTTGAATTAGATAACGCACTTTCGGAATCCAACCAGCTTTCAAAGCAAATTGGCGAGCTTTTTAAATCTGGCAAGGCACAAGAAGCCAACGAGCTTAAAGCTAAAACTGCGGATTTAAAAACTAAAACCAAAGAATTACAAGAGCAATTAAACGCTGCGAAACAGAAAGTGGAAGAATTATTATTCCAAATTCCGAATGTTTTGCACGAGTCTGTCCCATTCGGGAAAGGCGAAAACGAGAATGTGGAAGAGTTCAGAAGTGGCGACGAATATGATAGAGAAGGGCTGCCGCACTGGGAATTGGCTAAAAAATATAATTTAATCGATTTTGAATTAGGAACTAAAATCACGGGAGCAGGTTTCCCAGTTTATCGTGGAAAAGGTGCCGTGTTACAGCGTTCTTTGATTAATTATTTCTTAAACAAAAACACCGCCGCAGGCTATGAGGAGTTTCAAATGCCGCTTATGGTAAACGAGGCTTCGGCTCGCGGAACAGGGCAATTGCCTGACAAAGAGGCGCAAATGTATGAAGTGCCACTTGACGGATTTTATTTAATCCCGACTGCTGAGGTGCCTGTGACCAATGTGTACCGCAATGTGATTTTGGAAGACAAAGATTTCCCGATTTTAATGACAGGTTACACGCCATGTTTCCGTCGTGAGGCAGGCTCTTATGGTAAAGATGTGAGAGGGCTCAATCGTTTGCACCAATTTGACAAAGTAGAAATTGTGCGTATTGAAAAGCCAGAAAATTCTTATGCCGCTCTAGAGGAAATGAAAAAACATGTCGCATCGATTTTAGATGAATTGGGCTTAACTTATAGAATTTTGCACCTTTGCGGTGGCGACACAGGATTTGCATCGGCGTCTACCTACGATTTTGAAGTTTGGTCTTCGGTACAAAAAAGATGGTTGGAGGTAAGTTCTGTTTCAAACTTTGAAACTTTCCAAGCCAATCGTTTAAAATTGAGATACAAAACCGAAAAAGGCACTGCACTTTGCCACACCTTAAACGGAAGTTCATTAGCTTTGCCACGCATTGTAGCAGCATTGCTTGAGCATTACCAAACCGAGGACGGAATCCAAATTCCAGAAGTATTGCAAGGACTTTGCGGTTTTGATGTAATTAAATAAATTAAATCCATACACAAAAAAACAAAACGAAGATGAGAAGCGATTTTCATCTTCGTTTTTTATGGTTAATTTTTCCATTTTTCTATTCTGAATTTGATTTTAATCATTGTTAAGAATGATATTTAAAGAGTTCTGAACCTAAATTAATTATTGTGAATTTATGAAAAAATAGCTTTAAATTACAAAGTGAAAAACGACTTAGTGCAAAATAATCTTGAGTCCTATTTTTAAAAAGCAGACAACAATATGAATAAAATAAGGCAAGTTGAATAATTTTTTGGAAGCTAAAATGAGGAGGTAAAAGAAATGTCGAAGCGAGCATTATCGCCGCAAGAAGTACGAGAACAGATTCAGCACATCAAACAACAGATGGAGCAAGAATCGCACAGGAAAACGCGCTAGAACAATACGCCAAAGAGGAGGGAATCTGGATCGAAGATTTCCAAACACGCTACGGTGAGTATTTAGACTACGGTGCAGAAAACATTGTATACTGGGACGAGAAAAATCCAAGTGTGGTGACCAAAGTTAACGATTTTTATTTGCACGAAACGCCACTTGAGTTTTTTGATCTATTGTCTATTCACAATGCCTTGTTTCCAGAGGTGGCTTATACGGTGCTTGGCTTTACGAGAAATCCATTGCGAGAAAATGCTTTTTCGGTGATTATTGAGCAGCCTTTCATCATCGGCGACTACGGAATGCCGTATGAAGAGGTAAAAGAACATATGGAAAAGCTGGGTTTTACCGATGAGGGCAAAACCTATGTCAACGGCAGCTATATCGTCGAGGATTTACACCCAGGCAATATTTTGAAAACACCCAAAGGCAACATCGTAGTGATAGATGAGGTAGCTTTACTCAATACGCCCGACGACGATTTTGACGGCACTATGGAATATGGTGATATCGATGTTTGATGGGAATTTACAAATTATTTTTAGACGACATTCGTGAGGTGCCCACGGTGTATCCCTCACTTAGTAATGATGATTTTATAATCGTTCGTAATTTCTATAACTTCAAACAAATCATTATTGAACGGGGGTTGCCCAGCTTCATCAGTTTTGATAATGATTTAGGCTTAAATCCCGACGGAACGCTTGCGCCAGATGGGTATGCAGCAGCTAAATGGCTTGTTTACGAATCGGGTTTAGATTTAAAAGAATTAAAATTTAATGTGCATTCGGCGAATCCTGTTGCCAAAAAACAAATTGAAAGTTTGCTAAATAATTACCTTAAATTCTTGAGCAATCAATGATGGGGATTTTCGGATAAAAAATTATAATTCAATAAATTTAAGCATTAGATTGAATTAGCTTTTTGTAAAATGTACACCTTTTGATGAATATCAATATTTATTAAAATATGATTTATTTCATTTCTGAAAATCAATCAAGTTTTGAGAAAATATTTAATTTTACTGGAAAATATTTAAAAATTATGTCTAACAAAGAGAAATATGTTTATTCCTTCGGTGGAGGTAGAGCCGATGGGAACGAATCGATGAAGAACCTCCTAGGAGGAAAAGGTGCAAATTTGGCCGAAATGGCAGGAAACCCTAATTTGAAATTACCTGTGCCGCCAGGTTTTACCATCACAACAGAGGTTTGTACCTATTATTATGATAACGATAAAAAATATCCAGCAGAATTAGAACAGCAAATTCTAGATGCGCTAAAAGAAGTAGAAGAATTAACAGGCAAAAAATTCGGAGCAAAGGAAAATCCGCTATTGCTTTCCGTGCGTTCAGGTGCGAGACAATCTATGCCAGGTATGATGGATACGGTGCTAAACATCGGCTTGAGCTTAGACAATATCCAAGGACTTATTGATGCCTCTGGAGATGAGCGTTTTGCTTATGATGCCTACCGCCGCTTGATTATGATGTATGCCGATGTGGTAATGGAAAAAGCAGGAGGCTTAGAGCCAGCAGAAGGTGTGGGAATCCGTAAATTGATGGATGAAGAGCTAGAAAAAGTTAAAAAAGAAAACAACTATAAAAACGATACAGAGCTTACAGTTCCTCAATTAAAAGAATTAGCTAAGCTTTACAAAGAGTTAATCAAAAAACACCACGGACTTGAATTCCCAGAAAACCCAATGGATCAATTAATGGGTGGCGTGGGTGCCGTGTTCCAAAGTTGGAATGGAAAAAGAGCTAAAGAATACCGCCGTATCGAGCGTATTCCAGATGATTGGGGCACTGCTGTGAATGTTCAGACAATGGTATTCGGGAATATGGGCGAAGGAAGCTGCACCGGAGTAGCCTTTACCAGAAACCCAGGGAATGGAGATAATCACTTCTATGGTGAATACTTAGTCAATGCACAAGGGGAAGATGTAGTTGCAGGAATTAGAACCCCATCGCCAATCAATGAAACTTCTAAAAACGACCAAAGTAAAGACCTTGAAACGCTAGAAGTGTTTATGCCAGAGCAGTATAAGCAATTAGATGAAATCCAAAATCGCTTAGAAAAACACTACAAAGATATGCAAGACATAGAGTTCACCATTGAAAACGGAAAACTCTATATGCTACAATGCCGCGTAGGAAAAAGAAACGGTGTAGCCGCAGTGAAAATGGCTACCGATATGTATGAAGAGGGCTTAATCGATGCGCAAACAGCCATTATGCGCGTAAAACCAAACCAATTGGTGGAGCTACTCCTCCCAATGATTGACCCAGAAGAGGAAAAAACACACAAGCCAATCGCAAAAGGCTTACCAGCAGGGCCTGGCGGTGCCGTAGGGCGCGTAGTCTTCACCTCAGATGATGCCGTAGAATGGGCGTCAAGAGGCGAGAAAGTAATCCTCGTGAGAGAAGAAACCTCCCCAGAAGATGTAGATGGAATGCATAAAGCAGAAGCAATCCTTACTTCCAAAGGTGGAATGACCTCCCACGCAGCACTCGTAGCCAGAGGCTGGGGAAAATGCTGTATCGTAGGCTGTGGCGATATAGAAATCCAAGAGAGAGAGAAATATTTCATTGATAAAAACGGAAATAAAGTACAAGAAGGCGACCTTATCAGCTTAAATGGAACCAAAGGGCTTGTGTACCAAGGCGAATTAAAACTAAAAGATATCGACTTAAACGATAATAAAGCCTACTCAATCCTAATGAAGCTGGTAGACGAAAACAAATCTATGGGCGTGCGCACCAATGCCGATACACCAAAAGATGCAAAACAAGCCATACTATTCGGTGCAGAAGGCATCGGGCTGTTCCGTACAGAGCATATGTTCTACGGCGAAGGAAGTGAAAAACCACTCTTCCTACTCCGTAAAATGATTATGAGCGAAACTACCGAAGACCGCAAAAAAGCACTAGATGAGCTCTCTGTCTTCGTGAAATCAGATATTAAGAAAACCCTAGAAGTAATGGAGGGAAGACCTGTTACCATCAGATTGCTCGACCCGCCATTACACGAATTCGTGCCACACGACCAAAAGAAATTAGAGGCACTTAGCCAAGAGCTTAACATAAGCCTAGCAGACCTAGAACGCCGCATCTTAGGCCTAAAAGAAAACAACCCAATGCTAGGACACAGAGGCGTGCGTTTAGGAATTAGCTACCCAGAAGTTACCGAAATGCAAATGCGCGCCATCTTTGAAGCGGCACAGGAAATCATTAACGAAGGCGGAAAAGCCCACCCAGAAATTATGATTCCTGTAACTTGTACTTACAAAGAGCTTGAAAACCAAAAAGAAATCTTTGATAGAGTAAACAAAGAAGTGGCTCAAAAATATGGCGTGGAAAAAGTAGAATGCCTATTCGGTACTATGATTGAAATCCCAAGAGCCGCCCTACTTGCCGATAAAATGGCACAAGTGGCAGACTTCTTTAGCTTTGGTACCAATGACTTAACACAAATGTCATTCGGGTTCAGTAGAGATGATATCGGCTCATTCTTGCCTAAATATTTAGACCAAAAAATCTTACCAGAAGACCCATTCCAAACAATTGATACCGAAGGGGTAGGTAGATTGATTGAAACTGCCACTGAAAAAGGTAGAGAAACCAAGCCAAGCTTAAAAGTGGGAATCTGTGGAGAGCACGGAGGAGACCCAGATAGTGTGAAATTCTGTCAATCCATTGGCTTAAACTATGTCAGCTGCTCGCCATATCGTGTGCCAATTGCACGACTTGCCGCTGCACAGGCTTATTTAGAACAAAAAAATAAATAAAATTCAAATTTTTATTTATAACTACTAAAGCTCTCCTTTCTAAATAGTTAGGAGAGTTTTTTTTATGTTTGAAAAAATAAGTTTTTGTAATTTTTACAATATTAAATTTTTGAAAAAATATTTTTTGTTTTAATAAATATTTAATTACATTTGTATTGATAATAAAATTATGAAGAAAAATCTTTTAAATAATAACAACCTTAATAATAATTCTTACCATAGGTAGGAAAAGGCTGTTCATTGTTTAAAAATTACAAAGCTCCTTATCCTGCCTCGTACGATAAGGAGCTTTTTTTCGTTTAGTGAAAATAATAATCAAAAAATAGAAAATATGTGTGGAATTGTATGTGCTTTTGATATTAAACAAAGCGCCGAGGAACTAAGACCTCAAGTATTAAAAATGGCTAAAAAACTTCGTCATCGTGGTCCGGATTGGAGTGGAATTTATAGCGACAAACACGCCATCATGGCACATGAGCGTTTGGCGATTGTAGATCCTACTTCGGGTAAGCAACCTCTAATCGGTATGGATGGCAGGTATGTGCTTGCCGTAAATGGTGAAATCTACAACCATAGAGAAATCCGTGAACGCTACAAAAATTCATATCAATTTCAAACTCAGTCGGATTGTGAGGTGATTCTGCCGCTATTTGCAGATAAAGGTGCCGCGGGAATCGATGAGCTAAACGGAATGTTTGCTTTTGCAATTTACGATACACAAACACAGGAGTTTATGGTGGCACGCGACTATATGGGAATTGTGCCACTGTACATGGGATTTGATAAGCAAGGGACTTTTTATGTAGCCTCGGAGTTAAAGGCACTAGAGGGACATTGCAACTCAATTAAGGTGTTTCTACCAGGGCATTACTACCACAGCAAAGAGAGAAAACTACAAAAATGGTATTCTCGCGATTGGGAAAAATATTCGGCAGTGGAGCATAACAAGTCCGATATTGATTTATTGAAAAAATCTTTGGAGGATGCAGTGCACCGCCAATTAATGTCTGATGTGCCTTATGGCGTATTGCTTTCAGGCGGATTAGATTCTTCGATTATTTCAGCATTGGCTAAAAAATTTGCAGCAAAACGCATTGAATCCGATGACAAAGAACAAGCATGGTATCCGCAATTACACTCATTTGCTGTAGGATTAGAAGGTTCGCCAGATTTAGTTGCAGCTCGCAAAGTTGCCGACCATATTGGGACGATTCACCACGAAATAAAATTCACGATTCAGGAAGGTTTAGACGCTGTGCGTGATGTGATTTATTATCTTGAAACTTATGACATTACCACCGTTCGCGCGTCTACTCCGATGTATCTTATGGCGAGAGTGATTAAGTCTATGGGGATTAAAATGGTGCTTTCGGGCGAAGGTTCAGACGAGATTTTTGGTGGCTATTTATATTTCCACAAAGCACCAAACGCAAGAGAGTTTCATGAAGAAAGTGTGCGCAAATTAGAAAACTTGTATAAATATGATTGTTTGCGTGCCAACAAATCTTTGATGGCTTGGGGAATCGAAGGGCGTGTGCCTTTTTTGGACAAAGAATTTTTGGATGTTGCTATGCGTATTAATCCAGAAGATAAAATGATTACGCCAGAAAAAATGGAAAAATGGATTTTACGCAAAGCCTTTGAAGATTATTTACCAGCTGAGGTAGCATGGAGACAAAAAGAGCAATTTTCCGATGGGGTGGGCTATTCTTGGATTGATAAATTAAAAGAATTGGTAAATGCAAAAGTTTCAGACCAAGAGTTGAAAAATGCACATCACCGCTTTCCAGTACAAACGCCTACTAGCAAAGAGGAGTATTACTATCGCAGCATTTTCGAAGAGCATTTCCCATTAGATGCCGCAGCACTCACTGTGCCATCTGTGCCATCAGTTGCATGTAGTACGCCTACGGCTCTGAAATGGGATAAATCTTTTCAAAACTTAAACGATCCGAGCGGTAGAGCCGTAGCAAAAGTGCATGCAGATGCTTATGTGAAATAGTATTTTTCTGTATAAGAATTGAAATTAATTACTAAAATATTTATAATTTCATCAAAAGTTTTATCTTTACCGAAAAATTTATACCATGAAGAAAATACTTACTTTATCTCTAGCAAGTTTATTGGCTTTTTCTTGTAGCAAGAAACAAGAAGCTGTGCCAATTTCTCCCGAAGCACCAGAAATCACAGCGGATCCTAGCGATTCTGTTTCAGAAGGAGAATACACCTATCATCCAGAAACAACCAAGCTTACTTGGACTGCATACAAAACACCAGAAAAAGTAGGCGTAGAGGGAACCTTTACAGAATATGAATTAATGGGTTATAAAACAGCTGCCATCAAAGAAGATGTTTTGAGTGGGGCTAAATTTAAAATCAATAGTCAGTCTGTGGAGACAGGAGACCAGTCGAGAGATAATTTGTTACGCACATTATTCTTTGGCGCTATGACTTCGCCAGAGATTCAAGGGAGCTTTGGGCAGTTTAGCGACGGCGTGGTGCCTGTAACCTTGAAGCTAAACGACCACGAGATAATCAGAGATTTTAAATACACCTTCTATGACAATAAAATTGTGATTACTGGTACCATCGATGTCCTAGCAGATTTTGATATTCAAAAAGGTTTTGAGCTGTTGCATAACGAGTGCAAGCTGCTCCATCAAGACAAAACTTGGACAGATGTAAGCATAGAAATCATTACAGAGCTATAAAAAACACTTTTATAAAAAATAAAACCCCCATCGCACTCGGGTGCGATGGGGGTTTTATTTGTATAGGCAGTGCCTTATTTCTTGCTCAAAACATAGCTATCCGCAGCATCGCCCGTATTTTCCTGTAAATCCGCATTGAGCTGAATTAATTTCCCTTCTTCCACCTTGAAGTGGCTCAATTGGTCGGGGGCATTTTCAGGTTTAAGCGTCACGATTGTTCCGTCGTTGTTCCAAGTATAAGTACCTTTATCGGTAAATTTATTGTTGATTTCTTTACCCAAATACTCAGTCTCTTGCACAAAGGTATTATCCTCATTTAGCTTTAAAGAAATCTTAATTCCCTCGCAATCGGCACAAGGCACTACTCCCTCATACACGCCCTCGTAATTAGCAACCACAGGGGCGGCAACTTCGGTAGATTCAGTGGAGGTAGCCTCCACACTTTTGTCTTTTTTTTGGCACGCGCTCAGCACTAGGGAGGCGATGGCTACAGATAAAATGATTTTCTTCATGATTAAATTTTAATTTTAGTTATAGTCTTAAAAACAAAATCAATGCCAAAAACAATTTTTTAGTTATTTTAATAAAAAGAGATTTTAAAAAATATAGCCAAAATTGAATTTTTAATCTACCACCTCGGCATATAAATCAAACTCCGTGGCATCGGTAATTTGCGCTTGTACAAACTGGCCTATGGACAGATAAACGCCCTCGGCAGGAATCAAGACTTCGTTATCCACATCGGGCGAATCAAATTCGGTGCGCCCCACAAAGTAGTTGCCTTCTTTTCTATCGATTAAGACTTTGAAGGTTTTTCCAATCTTCTCTTGGTTCAGCTCCCACGAGATTTGAGATTGTATCTCCATAATCTCTGCCACGCGTTGCTCTTTTACCTCTTGTGGCACATCATCTTTTAGGAGGTAGGCGTGGGTATTTTCCTCGTGCGAGTAGGTGAAGCAGCCTAATCGGTCGAAGCGCTGTTCTTTCACCCAATTTTTCATTAATTCAAAATCCTGTTCCGTTTCACCAGGGAAGCCACAAATCAGCGTGGTTCTAATGGCCATATCAGGCACTTTCTCACGGAATTGAGCTAGCAGTCGGTTTGTTTTTTCCTCCGTAGTGCCGCGCCGCATAGCTTTTAGGATAGGGGTGGAGATGTGCTGCAATGGAATGTCTATATAGTTGCAAATTTTAGGCTCGTTTTTAATGACATCAAGCACCTCTTCTGGGAAGCCCGTAGGGAATGCATAATGCAGGCGAATCCACTCGATGCCCTCTACTTTTACCAATTCTTTGAGCAAATCGGCAAGGGCTCTTTTGTTGTAAATATCTAGCCCGTAATAAGTCAAATCCTGTGCAATTAGGATTAATTCTTTGGTGCCATTTTTAGCTAATTTTTGCGCCTCGGTTACTAAATCCTCAATCGGGGTAGATTTATGGGCGCCGCGCATTAGGGGAATGGCGCAAAAGGCACACGGCCTATCGCAGCCCTCTGCAATTTTGAGGTAGGCATAGTGGCGCGGCGTGGTAGTTAATCGCTCGCCCACAAGCTCGTGCTTATAGTCGGCACCGAGCGCTTTTAGCAATAGCGGCAGGTCGCGCGTGCCAAAGTATTGATTTACATCGGGGATTTCTTTTTCCAAATCGGGCTTGTATCGCTCGGAGAGGCACCCCGTTACAAAGACTTTTTCCACCACGCCGCGCTGCTTTAAATCTACAAAGTTTAAAATAGTATTGATGGATTCCTCTTTGGCGTTTTCGATAAACCCGCAAGTGTTAATCACTACAATGTCGCCCGCTTGCTCGTGCACTACCTCTTTTCCATTGGCTTTGAGTTGCCCCATAAGCACCTCGGAGTCATAAATATTTTTGGAACACCCTAGTGTTACGATGTTTATTTTCTTTCTTCCAGTGGATTTTGTGCGCATAATTTTGGTATTAAAAAGGCGGGCAAAGTTATTAATTTATTTTTGAATTGAAAGTTTTAAAAATCTTAAACCAAGATAAGTCATTTAAAAATATATCAAATTCCATTTTTTAGCTAAATTAATCTTCGTCGTCGTCTTCCTTGAATAAATCTACTTTAGGGTCTGAAAATTCTTTATTACTAAATCTTTCGTAAGTGAGTAGGAGCGAAGGGAGCAAAATCAAATTAGCAAACATCGCCATGAGCAGGGTCAAAACGACCAGACCGCCCAAGGCTACAATCCCATTAAAGCCACTGAACATAAACACGCCAAATCCTGCAAATAAAATCACCGAAGTGTAGAACATGCTACTTCCCACATGCTCCATGGATTCGGCAACGGAAAGGCTGATGCTTTCGTATTTTTTCAAGTCTTGACGATAACGTGCTAAAAAGTGAATTGTATCGTCTACCGCAATACCAAACGCAATACTGAACACCAAAATAGTGGAAGGCTTGATAGGGATTCCCAAATAACCCATGAATCCTGCTGTGGTGAGCAGTGGTAAAATGTTAGGCAACAAGGCAATAAACACCATTTGTGGAGAACGGAACATAAATGCCATAAATACCGAAATCATTAAAATCGCAATGGAAATTGAAATGAATAAATTATGAGTCAAGTATTTTGTCCCTTCTTGAAACACAAACGCCATACCTGTAACATAAGTTTTGTAACGACCATCTGGGAAAATTTGTTTTAATTTATCCTGAATGTGCTGTGTGCTAAACGCTAAAACATCGCTATCCATATTGCTTAAAAGCGTGGTTAGGCGTGCTTTGCTTTTGGTGGAATCAAGATAGCTGCTTAGCATATGCTCGTTGCCATCTTTAGACTTTTTAATTTCACCTAAAATAAAACTACGCTCTTGGCGTGTTGGCAATTGATAGAACGCTGAATCGTTGTTATAATAAGCCTGTTTTGCCATTTTCACTAAAGGCACAATCGAAAGCGGTTTAGATGAAATGTTTAAGCTATCGATATATTTACTAAATTGGTCAAGTTTTTGTAGATTTTCAATGGAAGTCACGCCGTTTGGTCGTTTGGTATCTACAACGATTTCAAGTGGCAAAACACCTCCAAATTCTTTATCAAAAAAACTGATTTCTTTGTAAAAATCGGTGTTTTTAGACATGTCATCTAGAATATTTCCGCTACTTTTCATCAATGAAATTCCAATGAATGAAACTGCCAAAAGCCCCACAACAGTGAGGTAAACCTTTTCGCGGTGATTAGCAATAATGTCTTCTATAAATAGAAAAACTTTATTAGTCCAATTGAATGATAAATGCGAAAGTTCTTTCTCCTTTGGTTCTGGGAAATAGCTTAAAAGTGTAGGCACAATTAAGAAAGATAAAAAGAAAATTCCTACAATGTTTAATGAAGATACAATCCCAAATTCCTGCAAAGTTTTGCTATCGGTAAACAAGAAAGTAAAGAACCCAAATGCCGTAGTAAGATTAGTAAGAATTGCCGCATTCCCCACATGCACAATCATGCGGTGTAGAGCTTTAATCTTGTTTTTATGCAGCACATATTCCTTTTGGTATTTGTTGATGAGATAAATGCAGTTGGGGATTCCAATCACAATTAACAAAGGCGGAACGAGTGCTGTAAGAATCGTAATATCGTAGCCCAAAAATGCCATCAAAGCAAAACATGTAGTTACCGCACACGCCACCACGGCAATGGCAATTAGCGTGTTTCTGAGCGAACGATAGAAATACAGAAACAGCAAGCAAGTCACGAGCAGAGATGCTCCAATAAAAGTAAAAGATTCACTTTTCACCGCTTGGGAATTCATGGTTCGGATGACGGGCATGCCCGATAAATACAGCGGAATCTGCGTTTGCTCTTCAAATTCCTCGACCCAATCGTTGATTTGCAAAGTTTCCTTAGCTCGTTCGGGCGAATTCATGATCTCATCATCAATATATACCAAAATTTCTTTGGCGTTGTTTTTTGTATTATACAAAATTCCATTATAAAACGGAAAATTCTCTAATTGTTTAAGTTCCTGATCATAATTCTCGTTGAGAGAGATAATTTTTTCGGTTTTAAATCCTCCGTTCACTGTATCGCGTACCAGTTTTATTGCATCTTCCATCGAGAAAACCGATTTCACACCATTGAGTGTGGCAATTTTTTGTTGCAATTGTTTAAAGGCGTCATAATTCGGTTTTTCATGCATTTTTTCGTCATCATACCCAATGACGATCACATTGCTCTCGTTCCCAAAAGTGTGCTGAAAATCGCGCAAATTTACCATTGCAGGGTCTGATGAAGGCAGGAGTTGAGCACTTGTGGTCGAGAATTTTACGCCATAAGTCATTGAAGTATAGACTAAGGTGAATAGGTATATAACGAGAGAAATAAGAATATAAGCTCTATTTCTTAGAATAAACGAAGCAATTTTATTCCACATAGGGATTATTTTTTAATGTATAATGCTGGCAAATATACACTAATTCACAGGGGTAATCTTAGATTTAAGAGAATTTAATAGATTAGTGAGTGGTGTTTAAAAAAATATAAAATTGTATTTAAATAAAATTGAAAATCAAATAAGTATATTTTTTGAGATAAAAAAGACGAAAAAATATTTGTGATATAAAAAAATAAGTTATTATATTTGCATTCCTTTTGAACGGCGAGGTAGCTCAGTTGGTTAGAGCGTCGGATTCATAACCCGGAGGTCGGCAGTTCGATTCTGCTCCTCGCTACATTATTAAAGCCATTGAAAATTATGATTTTCAATGGTTTTTTTCTTTTGTGAATTTTTACTGAGTATAAAACCGAGTACTAAGAGAATGAAATAAATTATTCAAAACAAATAAGGCTTAAAATTAATATTTTAAGCCTTATGATTTTATCTCGTTGTTTCGTCTAAGCATTCCAAAATGATTTGGCAACCTTTTTCGATTTCTTCCATGCTAATCGTGAGTGGTGGTGTAATACGCAGAAATTGAGTCTCGTATAGAAGCCAAAAAAGAATCAAACCTTTTTTCATTGCCAAAGCTGAAACTTTCTGAACGACTTGTTCGTTTTCGAGCTCGAGTGCGAGCATTAGTCCTTTGCCTGGAAATGATTTTATGGCAGGGTGCACCAGCAATTTTCTAAACAAATCTTCTTTTGCCTGAATGTCTTGAATGTACGAGCCCTCGTGCAGTTCTTGCATGGTAGCCAATGCCGCTGCTGCCACAACGGGGTTTCCGCCAAAGGTGGTGATGTGCCCTAGCTTAGGGTTTGCTTGGAGGGTTTTCATATGCTGCGCGGAGGCTACGAATGCACCGATAGGAAGCCCCCCTGCCATTCCTTTGCCGAGGACTAAAATGTCTGGGACTACGCCATAATGCTCAAAGGCAAACCACTTGCCCGTGCGGCCAAAACCTGGCTGAATTTCATCTAAAATCAAAAGAGCACCTACTTCTTCGCAGCGTTGTTTCACACGTTGTAGCCATCCGTTGTGTGGCTGAATAAATCCTGCCGCACCTTGAATGGTTTCTAAAATTACACCCGCCGTTTTTTCTGTAATGCACTGAATGTCTTCTTCATTATTAAACTGAATAAACTGCACATCGGGCAACAACGGACGAAATGCCCGTTTAAAATCTTCGTTTCCGCTCACACTTAACGCTCCGTGCGTGTTTCCGTGATATGCCATTTTTGCTGAAATAATTTCTTGCCGGCTTGTTACGCGTTTAGCCAATTTTAGGCTAGCATCAATTGCTTCGGCACCTGAGTTTACAAGATAAGTTACTTCGAGCGGATCGGGTAGCGTTTCAGCCAAAAGCTTGCAAAGTGCCACAGTTTTTTCTTGTGCATACTCGCCATACACCATTACATGTAAGTGCTTGTTTACTTGGTCTATAATTGCCTGATTGATTCGCTCGTTGCCATGTCCTAAGGTATTGGCAGATACGCCCGCTTCAAAATCTAAATAAGCCTTGCCATTAGTGCCAAAAATATAATTTCCTTTGGCGTGAGAAACTTCAAAGCCAGAGGCAAACGCAGTGGTCTGTGCTTGGTATTTAAAAAAATTTTCTCTCATTTTATCTAGTTAAAAAATAAATAATTCCGCCCATCAAAGCGTAACTTGTAAAGGTGAGTGCATCGCTATGCCCACGAGAAAATACACGATTTTCTACTGAGCTAATTTGATTTTTATTGAATTTTAAAGTCTTTTTTTTGATTCCGATTGTTTCGGCAATCAAGCTGTCGCCTTCCCACGCCACGGCTTTGATTTTAATTTTGTTGCCTTCGCTCAAAATTTGGTAGCGTTTTTCGGGCTGAATTTGTTTTTCAATCCCCACCGATTGCTGATCGTTTTCCGATTTCGGACGATACACATAGCAGCTACTGATTAAGCAAAAACATAAGAAAAACCAGATATTTTTCATTCTTTAATATTTAATAATTTCATGATTTTTTCGGCAGATTTCCTGCGCGAAAAATCTTGAATGCTGGCATAATTATCCCGCAAATCTAATTGATTTTCTTTGAACTTTTGGTATAAATCATCAAGATAATGATTTAAACTTTTAGCATCATTTCGTTTAAAAATTTCGCCCGCTTTGGTTTGGTGTAAGAGTGTCGCCAAATCGCTGTCGGGATCGCCCAAACATAAAATCTCTCTGCCCGTCGCTAGATATTCAAAAAATTTCCCAGGAATGATTCCTTTTTGGTTTTCGGTGTCGTTGATGAGCAGGAGCAAAACATGGCTTTTGCTCATTTCTTGTATGGCTTTGTCGTGCGGCAAATAGGGAACGAATTGTGTGCATTGTGCCAAGTTTTTTAAAGCTAAAATTTCTTCTTTTACTTCGCTGGCAATGTTGCCAATTAGGTTTAAATTAAATTGTTGGCAAAATTC
The DNA here is from genome assembly GCF_004088395.1 of Ornithobacterium rhinotracheale. Taxonomy (NCBI): domain Bacteria; kingdom Pseudomonadati; phylum Bacteroidota; class Flavobacteriia; order Flavobacteriales; family Weeksellaceae; genus Ornithobacterium; species Ornithobacterium rhinotracheale. Next base: position 1,047,920 of record NZ_CP035107.1, read on the forward strand.
GTTTTCTTGGCATTTTTGATCTAAAAGTTGAAACAAAACCGATGGACTTCTATCATGGTTTAAAGAGCCTAAATAATTGATAATTAACTTTTTATTTAATTTAATTAAATGAATGCTTTCAAAATCAGCTTCGTCATAAGCATTGTAAATTACCTCTACATTTCTGCCTCCGATTTGTGCTAAATCATTTGCCCAAGTGGGCGAAACGGTGGTTACAATATCGGCTTTAGAAATTACTTCTTTTTCTAATTTTTTATGTTTTTCCAACGCCCAGTGGGTTAGCGGGAGTTTGCCAAAATAATCAATATCAGTCCATGGATCGCGGAAATCTGCCAGCCATTTTAAATGCGGAAATTTCTGTTTTAATTCAAGGGCAATTAAATGGCAAGTATGCGGTGGCCCTGTGCTGATGATTGCATCAAAATCGTTTAAATTCAGCTTTTTTAAACATTCTTTCACTGCCGAATTTTTCCAAAAAATGCGTGCATCTGGAACGAATAAATTAGCTCTAATCCACAACGAAATTTTAGATAAAAAAGATTGTTTTTTGCTCGGATCGATTTGTCCTTTTTGGTATTGCTTGTTCTTAGGATTTATTTTTTGGGCTAAAGCGTATGGTTCCCAAATCGGTGTTGTGATAACTTCAATATTGGGTGCGACATCTTTTTGCAAAGTTTCGTCTAAAATCGGGTAGGCAGCCCCTTGTGGGACAAGTACACTGAGCGAATAATTTTTGGCTAAAAATTTACTCATTTTCAGCCACCGTTGCACGCCAGCACCGCCAGAAGGAGGCCAATAATAGGTGATTAAGAGTACTTTTTGCATAGGGTGTTTTTTGTTATAAAAAGAGGCTAAAGTTTGAAATAACAGGAGGGGCGACAGATTTTGTAACCTTTAATCTTACATCCTTAACTAAGTAAGTTTTAGGTAATTTGATGATTCTTTTATGTCCCACGGATTCACCTTCGGCAATTTTCACCCAGCGATTTTTGATTTTGGCTTCGATTATAAATTCTCTGATTCTTTCTCCTTTAGCTATATCTTCTTGAATAATGATTTTTTGGATTTTTTCAGGATTTTTCAATCGGATTGAAAGCGTTTTGCCCGTTCCTTTTTGTGTGGCGATAGGATTCCCATACGCTTGCTGAATGGCTTCCCCAAACTCTCTTAAACGCTTTACATCACCATCATCAAGCAGCCCGTCTGGATTAGGTGTGAGTCCTAAAATCAGTGTAGAGTTTCTCCCAACCGATTTTTCATACATATCCATCAAGTGGGCGAGTGGGTACACTGCCTCTTCGTCACCTGGCTCCCAAAACCACTCGTGTCGCCCATTGTAGCCTCTAAGCGGAGAGTCTGCCATAGCGGGAACAAAATATTTTCCGTTTGGGTCTCCGTGTTTTAACAGAGATTGATAGGCTTTTTGAGTGTCGTTGTTTTTGTTATGAGAAAATGGCGTAGGAAAACTTGAATAATTAGGATAGCCCACTGTGCCAGATTCCGAGCCACCCCATCGGAAATCGGCACGGTCTACATTGTGATAAAAAAGGCAATTCGGATTATTTTTGCTTACAATTGGCTCTACATCGGGTCCTAAATCTCTTGGATCATCGGCACCTCCATCAAACCAAACGGCAAATAAATCGCCATAGCGAGAGGTGAGTTCGTGAGTCATGCCCTCGCACATTTTTTTGTACCATTCTTGTCTTCTTTTGGCAAATTCTCCACCGCCTTCTGCTTTGAAATTGTGAATGCCTAAAAATGAATTCCAACGGATTCCAATATAAATTCCTGGTTTTATTCCATATTTTCTACAAGAATTTACAAAATCTCGCACAATATCTCCTTTCCCGTCTTGAAATTTCAAAGCCTTCATACAATACGGGTTTACATCGCTTTGGTAGAGGGCGAATCCCGTTTCGTGTGTTGCCGTAAGGATAGCAAATTTAGCTCCCATAGCTTTGGCGGCAGCAATCCATTGATCGGTATCTAAATGTTTAGGATTAAATATATTATAGTCTGGAATAGGTGTGATTCTGTTTCCTCCTTGTCCATATTTTTCATTATCAAAAACATGTAAATCATAATGGATAACCACTCCTAATTCAGCATTTAAAAAATCAAGTTGATTGGGTTTTGGAGTTGGGATATTTTGTGCTTTAATCAAGCTAAAGCACATTAAAAATACGGCAAAAATTGTTTTTTTTATTGTTTTCATTTAAAGTTGTTTTGTCTAAAAATTTTATTGAAAAAATAGGCTATTTCTTCGGTGAAAATATCAATAGGCAGGCTGTGTTCCATTTGGTTGTGCCAATGAATTTCCATTGAAGCATTTTTTAAGTCATCTGAATTTAAAATTTTAAAAGTCTCTAGAGGTGGAACCACTTTGTCTTGTGCTCCAATCACGACTTGCAAGAATTTTTCTCTTGGGGCAAGTTTTGGTAAATTGATGTAATTTTTGGCAAAAGGCAAGGCTGGATTAAATAAAATTGCAGGAATTTGCAAAATTCCCGATAAATAATAACCGAGCAATCCGCCCGCACTTGATCCCACAATTAGATCCATTGATTTATATTTTTCTACAAAAATATCTAATAAATCATGTTTTCCTTCATAGTCGATAGATGGGGCAAGTATCTCTATGTCATAGTTTTGCAGTGTTTCTCTGCGATCGTCGTGCAAGCAAGAATTAAGCCCATGTAAATATAAAAGTGTTTTCATTTTTTTAATGCTTTTTAGATTGAACGCCACAAAAATCAAGAACGATTTTATCTTTTAAGTCTAAATTTTTAAACTCATCATGTGCTATCAAAATAGCGATAATATCTGCTTTTTCTATGGCTTCTTGATACGGCGTAAGTTTAAATATTTTGTGAGAGGCAATGTTGGGTTCTACAATGTAGTAATCCTCGTCTTGTGCGTCTTGCAAAACTTTTTGCACAATATATTTGGCAGGAGATTCCCGTAAATCATCAATATTGGGTTTAAAGGCTAAACCTAAAAGTGCAATGGCGGGAGATTTTCCGTTTTTTATCTCAAAATCTTTTCTTGCTTTTTTGATTTGTTCGGCACACCAAAAGGATTTATAATTATTGATTTCTCGTGCTTTGCCGATTAATTGAGATTCCATCGGGAAGTCTGACAAAATAAAGTAAGGATCCACCGCAATGCAATGGCCGCCCACACCACACCCAGGGTTTAGGATATTCACGCGCGGGTGCTTGTTGGCAAGTTGAATGAGTTCCCAAACATCGATGTTTGCTTTTTCACAAATCAATGAAAGCTCGTTGGCAAATGCGATTTGCACATCGCGTGAGGAGTTTTCGGTGAGTTTGCACATTTCGGCAGTTTTGGCATTGGTTGCGTGCAATTCGCCTTGCACAAATTGCGTGTAAAATTGTATGGCTTTTTCGGTTGCTTTCTCTGTAGTGCCGCCAATCACACGATCGTTGTAAATCAATTCGTGCAAAATATTACCAGGCAACACACGCTCGGGGCAATACGCAAAATTGATTTGATTTTTTAATTCTGGGCGAAGGCTAAAAACTAAATTTTGCATTCGTTCGGTCGTACCAATGGGCGAAGTCGATTCAATGATGATTAAATCTTCTGGTTGCAAATGTGGCGTAATGTTTTCTATCGCTTTCTCTACAAACGAAGTATCGGGCTGGTGGTTTTCCTTAAATGGCGTAGGTACCACAACTAAATAGGTTTTGGCTTGAATGATCTTTGTACTAGCTTGTAATTTTTGGCTTTGCACAGCCTCTGCCACAAGTTCCTTTAAATCTGGTTCAAAAATATGAATCTCCCCGCGATTGATAGTCTGCACCACTTCCTCGTTCACATCTGTTCCCCACACATTCAGTCCTTTATTGGCTAAAATAGCGGCGGTGGGCAATCCAATATAGCCTAAACCCATAATTACAACATCAGCCTTCATTGGTTTAAATTTTCTGTAAAGTTAATAATTTTTTCGCAGGCTTTGCCATCACCATAAGGGTTGTGCAAATTGCTCATTTGTGCATAAAAAGCGGTATTGTCTAGCAATCGAGAAGTTTCATTAATTATTTTTTGCGTATCGGTACCTACAAGAATCACGGTTCCGTGTTCCAAAGCCTCTGGACGCTCGGTGGTGTTTCGTGTTACTAAGACGGGCTTGCCTAAACTCGGTGCTTCTTCTTGAATGCCCCCGCTATCGGTAATTATGATTTTGGATTGATTCATCAGCCAAATAAAATCTTGATAGGCGAGTGGTGGAACTAGTAAAATATTTTCTGTATTGCCCAAAAGTTCCTGAACAGGTTCTTTGATTTTAGGATTTAAATGTACGGGATAAATAAAACGCTTTTCGGGATATTTTTGAGCCAAAGCAAGAATGGCTCGACAAATGTTTTGAATGCCTGTACCGTGATTCTCTCGGCGATGTCCCGTGATTAAAATTATTTCTTGATTTTTAATTTTATCAATTAAATCTTGATGAACGATACTAGGATTTTGTTTAATTTTCTCTACCGATTGCATCAACGCATCGATGACGGTGTTGCCCGTAACGATGATATTTTTTTCGGCAATCCCTTCGTTGATTAAATTCTGTTTGGCGCGTGGCGTGGGCGCAAAATGATATTGTGCTATGCGAGCCGTTATTTGGCGATTCATCTCCTCGGGAAAAGGCGAAGCTAAATTATAGGTGCGTAATCCCGCTTCAATGTGGCACACGGTGATTTGCTGATAAAAACTTGCCAATGCTGCCGCCATGCTTGTGGTGGTGTCGCCGTGCACAAAAACGAAATCGGGCTGAAAATCATCTAAAACCGATTTTAGCTGAATTAAGATTTCTGCCGTAAGCTGATTTAGATTTTGCCCTGGTCGCATTAAATTTAAATCATAATCAGGTGTAATTTGGAAAAAATCCAGCACTTGGTCGAGCATTTCTCGGTGTTGTGCTGTAACGCACACTCGGGTTTCAAAATTTTGCATATCATTTTGAAAGCCTTTTACGAGTGGAGCCATTTTGATGGCTTCGGGGCGCGTTCCAAATACAATTAAGATTTTTTTCATAATGCTAATATACATTTTTTTGCATGAAAAATAAGGCGTTCAAAGGCAAAGATTAAATTCTTTGCCTTTAGGTTTTTTATTTAAGAAATCAAATCTTCTTTTTACTTTTTTGGGGTGTCTTTGCTCACTACTTCAACATCAAAAATCAAAGTAGAACCTGGTGCGATGTCTTCGCCAGCTTTCGAGTCGCCATAAGCTAATTCTGCTGGAATATAGAATTCGTATTTAGAACCTACTTTCATAAGCTGTAAACCTTCTACCCATCCAGGGATAAGGGCACCGTCTTGCAAAAGGAAATCAATTCCTTCTGGTTGGTTTTGCTCAGAGCTATCAAATACTTTTCCGTCGATGGTTTTTCCTGTGTATTTGATTTTTACATGATCTCCAATTTTCACATTATCGCCAGAACCTTCGTTCAACACTTTGTAAGCCAAGCCAGATTGCGTAGTCTTCACTGCTGGGTCTTTAGTCTTTTCAGCGATAAATTCTTTACCTTTTTCTTTGTTTTCTTTCGCTTCTTTCGCTTGCTCGAGTTGCATTTTTTTCTGCTGATTGTTGGCATAGCTAGTCATCACGATTTCCACCGAATCTTTTTTGATTCTAGTTTCTTTCTTATTTAAATAGTCGCTAAAACCTTTGATGATTTCATCTCGGCTTAAACCATCTTTAAGCATTTCGTTTTCTAAAACACCATTGATTTGTTTTGCAATATTAATTCCGTATGCATAAGAGCTCATTTTTTCTTCGTTGTTAAAGTAGTCTTTTACTCCTTTTTCAACTTCGCTGTAATTGATTGAGTCTTTGTTTGCAGGATTGTTTTTGAAGCCTTCTATTTGCTCTGCCAATGTCATACCAAAAGCATAAGACGCATCTAAACCTTCTTGACTAGCTTCAGAATTTACTTTGCTGTCGTTATTTTTACAAGCAACAAACATTGCTGCTACAGATAATGTTAAAAATATTTTTTTCATAAAAAATCGAATTATCTTGCAAGTTTACAAAACTTTAATGAATTTAAAAAGATAATTTTTGTTTTTGTTTGGAGTAGAGTACTGATTTTAGCCATGTTTTTTTCTTTTTTAAATCATAAAAAATTAGACTTTTGGTAATGAAAAAAAACTGAAAATCAACCTTAAAAATAGCCCGAATTAGTATTTTTGTATAATCTAAAATCAAAATGTATGTGTAAAAAGTATCAAAATGTAACGGATTACCCAAATAATAACACTATTTTCTCTGTCTGGGTGTTGAGAGAAAACACCAATTATGTTTCTGTGTTTAAGGAGCTTTGTGCATTGGTCATTAATTTAAATAATTCGGCGGCTGTGCGTTTTCCAAATGATCAAGCAAGCATAGTTTTAGGGATTGGCTACCAAGCGTGGAAGAAGCTAAATTTGCCCGAGCCACTTCCCAAAGAGTTGAAAGATTTTGTAGAAATCAAGGGAGCGAAATATACGGCGATTTCTACACCAGGGGATCTGCATTTTCACATCAGAGCTAGAGAAAAAAGTTTGTGTTATGACATGGCAACCGAGATTGCTAAGGTGTTGAAGCCTGTGGCAGATTGCATAGTAAATATCGAAGGGTTTAAATACTGGGATGGGCGATCGATTCTTGGTTTTGTAGACGGAACCGAAAATCCAAAAGGAGAGGATCGTGTGCGTTTTGGCGTTGTGGGAGAGGAGGATCCAATGTATACGGGCGGAAGTTATCTTTTTGCACAAAAATACTTGCACAACATGTTTGCTTGGAATGATTTAAGCATCGAGGAACAAGAAAAAGTAATCGGGCGAAGCAAACAAAATGATGTGGAAATGAGCGATGATGTAAAGCCAGACAACTCGCACATTGCCCTCACTAATATCGAAGATGAGAATGGAGAGGAGTTAAAAATCATTCGCGAAAATATGCCTTTTGGGAATCCATCTACACAAGAAGTGGGAACTTATTTCTTAGCTTATGCAAGTACATTTTCTACGACAGAGCATATGTTAAAGCATATGTTCATCGGAGAGCCAGAGGGGAATTATGATAGAATTTTAGATTTCAGTACGCCAGTCACGGGAACTTTATTTTTTGTGCCAAGTTTGGATATGCTAGAAGAATTTGCTGAATAATGCTCATTTTTATTACTACTTAAAAAGCCCGTTCAAATCAAATTGAACGGGCTTTTTGTTTTTACACTAAGTTATTTTTTAATCTTTAATTTCATTGATTACTTCTTCCAAAACTTCTATTTGCTTTTTCAAATCATCGTTTGGATATTGCTGATAAGTTTTTTGTTTAAGCTCAAGTGCATTGTTTGCCATTGCACGCAAGAAAGGAATTGCCTCTTTTTGGTTCTCTTTCATAAATTTATAATAGTTGCTATATACTTTGGCAATCGCTTGGGTAGATGCCAAATCGTTGGTAGAGAGAATCCAGTCAAAAGCCATTTGAGAAGCCTTAGCATACTCAGGTTTTATGTATGGCATGAGTGCGTAGAGAGCTGCCATTTCATTTAGCTCAGGAAAATAATTGATTTTATTTTCTTGTCGCCATTGAGGAATTAATTTTTCCAACAATCTCGGAGAGTTTACGGCTAATTTTATATCTAAATCTTCTGATAGATTGTCTAATTCCTCTGGTGCATTTTGACTTAAATAATCAATTGCAGCACCTCTCACCGCAAAAGATTCTGATTTTAAAGCATTTTTAAATAAATTCAAATACTTTTTGTCTTTGTCGATTTGAGCTAATTTCTTCAAAGCTTCGGCACGAACTAGCGTTTTTGGATCGCTTTCAGCAATTTTGGTCAGAGCCTCTTCCGCTTGCTCTTGCACCACAGAATCGGTAACATCAAGCGATTCTATGGCTAATTTTCTGATACCAGCAGACGGATCTTTCATTGCAGTAATTAATGTAGAAAGTGCATTTTTACTTATCAACTGATTGTATGCCAATTTTTTAATAGCTTGCATTCTCGACGGCAATTCATCTTTGCACAGTAAATATTGTTGAACATATAAATCCACAGGTTTCTCTTCATTAAACTCAACCACAATATCATTGATTCCATCTACCACCACCAATTGTGCTTTTCCTTGTGTGCTGAATTTAAAGGTGTTAAGCGGTTCTTTTTTTACCCAAACTTTATGGCGAGTTCTTTTGCCATTTTCGTAGACATCAATGGTGAGCGGGAACTCAAACAAAGGAGATTGTGTTTGTTTTAAATTAACAACCACTTCGTTAGGTTTATACTCAGTTACCACATTGATTTTTGGGTGCCCATGTCCAAAAAACCATTGGTTGAAAAACCAGTTTAAATCTTTTCCCGTAACATGTTCAAATGCCAATCGCAATTGCTGAGCTTCAGCTTTTTGATACTCGTGGTGGTTCAAGAAATATTTAATAGATTCAAAGAAAGCGTCGTCGCCTAAATAACTTCTGAGCATGTGCAGGATGTATCCGCCTTTGTTGTAAGTTACTCGGTCAAACATGTCGCCCACTTTTTTATAATCAAAGCGAACTAAATCTTTGTGAAAATTGTTCCCAGAAAAATAATCTTCTAAATCTTCTTCGCGCAGCTCATCGGCATAATCTTTTCCGTATTTATGCTCGCGCCATAGGTATTCGCTATAATTGGCAAATCCTTCGTTTACAGTAAGATTGGCAAAGCTTTCGCTCGTTACCAAATCTCCAAACCAGTGATGCGCCAATTCGTGTGCAATGACATCTTCCCAAACATTTTTATCTACTAGTTCACCATGTTTTTGCTGAGCCGTTTGCGAATGGCTCACCGCTGTGGTGTTTTCCATGGCACCTGTTACAAAATCACGCACCACCATTTGCGAATATTTATCCCAAGGATATTCATAGCCAAATTTCTCAGAGAAAAAAGTCAGCATTTCAGGGGTTTTTCCGAAAATTTCTTTGGCTACAGATTTATATTCAGGCTCCACATAATAATTTACAGGGCGTCCTTTCCATTGGTCTTCTACCACGGCAAAATCTCCCACACCGATGAAGAATAAGTAAGGTGCATGTTTTTGCGTTTGTCGCCAATTATCGGTGCGAGTTCCGTTGGCATTATCAATTTTAGAAGTAAGCGTTCCGTTTGATAGCGTTACGAAATTCTTGGGAACTGTAAGGCTAATTTCTTGCGTGGTCTTCTGGTTGGGCGAATCAATTGTAGGAAACCAGCCCGAATTGTCCATAGGCTCCCCCTGTGTCCAAGCTTGTGTTGGGATATAGGAGTTTTTGCCTTGTGGATTGATGAAATACAAACCTTTATCTTTAGAATAATACTTTTTATCTCGTCCAGGCACGCCCTCTGGATAAGCTGTGTACTGAATAAAGATTTTGTAAGTCTGATCTCGTGTATAAGTTTTATTTAATTTAATCTTTAATTTCTGCTGATTCAAATCGTAATCATACTGCAATGGCGTAGTGTTTCCATTATTGTTTATAAGCGAAATTTGATGAATCAACATATTTTTGGCGTCCAGCGTAAGCGAATCCGTAGGGTAGAAGTGAGGTTTTAGCGTAAGCCACTCCTTGCCATCAATCGATTGATTGTCAAAATTCAATTTTATATCTAATTTCGTATCAATCAAATTATTGATTTGCTCCTGCTCTGGTCTATAAATATCTTTTCCCGTATTTTGCGCATGTACATGAAGCCCAAGGCTTATGCATAGCAAACTGAAAACTGCTTTTTTCATAAGAAAACAAATATAGCGAAATTTAAAATCTTTTCGCAGACTTTTTGTGTGAAAAATTATTAAAAATAGGAGAGGGAATTGTCGTAGAAAAACAAGAAGCACACAAGCATCGTGTAGCGGAAATATAACAGAATTTATATAGGTTTGTTTAGGTTTAGGTCTTAGATTTTGCTCAAATCCGCCCACGATACGGTGCATCTTTTAGTATTCTTAAAAATATACTTGGTTTAGAAAATCACTAACACATTTTATGCAGATAAAATAAAAGTATAAGTTAAAGAACACATCATTGAAAAAATATATAGGTTATGGTTTGTTTCTCTTTTCTCGTTGATTCTAAATCCCCCGTGTAGATTCCTCTGCGGGGGATGTGAAATCAAAATTTAATTATTAGGCTTAGGTTAACTTTCAAAATAGGTTTTGTCTCTTCTTTTTTTCGGTTTGTTTTTTTTAGACATAAAAAAATCGCTACAATCTTTTAGGTTGCAGCGATTTCATAATTTATGTTATCTATTCTTTTATTCTTCAAATCTTAGCATAAATCTACCGCTGCACCATCTTAGATAGCACATCATAATAGAAATCTTATGCATAAACTTGTTGCTCATAGGTTTGCCTTAATTGTTCGGCAAATGTATGAAATGTTTTCTAACTGACAAAATAATTAAGTGTAAAAAAATATGAGAATATTATATTTTGCTTTTAATCAAGTGTTTGTGATAATTATTTTTTTGTTTCAAAAATCATATTTAGAGGTATTTTCTAAAAAATATGTCGAAAATGGGATTTTTATATAATCTAGTTTTAAGTGAAAAATAAAAAAGGCTTCAATTATGATTGAAGCCTTTTGGTTTAAAGAAATTATTTCTGATTATTCTTTAATCTTTGTTGCTCTTGCGCTTGTTTCATTGCTTGGTCTAGCCTTTCTTGCCATTTACTTTTCTTGCGCTTCTTAGGATTTTGCTTATTACTTTGGATTTTCGCGTGAATCTTTGCATCATCAATCATCACATTCTTAATAAATAAAACTAGCCCAATGTTAATGGCATTAGATACAAAATAGTACCACGAAAGCCCCGAAGCATAGCTATTTAAAAAGAAAATAAACATAATAGGCATTAAATACATCATAAAACGCATATCTGGCATACCCTCTTGCTTAGGTGTTTGCATCATATTGCCAGAGAATTTAAAATAAATCACCATAGTGATGACATATAGCAAGGCAAATAGACTGACATGCTGCCCATAGAACGGTATATTAAAAGGCAGGTGTATGATAGAGTCATAAGCCGTTAAATCATCAGCCCAAAGGAAGCCCTTACCCCTAAGCTGAATCACATTAGGGAAGAAATTAAATAAAGCATAGAAAATCGGGATTTGCAACAAAGCAGGTAAGCAACCCGCCAGCGGATTAACGCCTGCTGTGCGGTATAGGTTCATAGTTTCCTGCTGGCGTTTCATTTGATTTTCAGGTCCTTTGTACTTTTCGTTGATGGCCTCCATATCAGGTTTTAGCACGCGCATCATAGCACTTTGCTTGTATTGCTTGTACATAATGGGCGAGGTGATGAGCTTCACCACGATGGTGAGTAGCGCAATGACCCAGCCGTATTGCAGCCCCCAGCTTGCCATAAATTTAAAAGTCGGGAGAATGGCCCATTCATTAATCCAGCCGAAGATGCCCCAGCCAAATGGAATGATGTGGTGGAAGTTCTTTTTATAAGTTTTCAATAAATCAAAATCCAAGGGGAGGAAGTGCCAAGTATAATCTTGATTTAACTCGCCATTGAGCGCTAAATGAGTTTCAAAATCAAATTTTTTAGAGTGGGCAGTGTCCTCTTTGTCATCTTCAGTTACATTTAATTTCACTCTGTCCCAAGCCACTTTTGGCTCCAAAATGGTAGAGAAGAATTGCTGTTTAAAGGCAATCCAATCCACTTTATCATCATCAATCTCTTTATCGCTACGGGTGTAACTTTCTTTACTATAATGATTTAAACTGTAATGAAAATCCGTTACGCGCTTTTCCCAAGATTTTCCCTTTTCCTGCGAGAGGGCATCCATATTAATGCTTAAATCTGCGCTATTGTCTGGCGTTAAGTTACTTAAACCATTTGATTTAATCGCAAAATCTAAGGAATAATCTCCATTAAGCGTGTAAATATACTGAATGCTTGCACCATTTTCTTGCGTGCTGAATGTGATAGTATTTCCATTTTGCTGAGCGGCAAATACTCTTTTAGAGAGGTCGATTTTTCGCCCTTGCTTATCATTAAATTGCAGCGCAAAACGCGTATTTCCATCATTGATTAAATAGAGGGGCTTATCGTGCTTGCCAGTCTTTTCATCATAAGCCTTATAGCCTTTAAGCTCCACTTGGGTAATTTGCGCTCCTTGGTTGGAAAGTTTGATGAAAATTTTATCATTCTCCAGCGTAAAAGATTGTGGCGCTATGGCTTCCTGTGCAGCGGTTTGTGGCGTAAAATTAGCCGTAGCGGGTGCATTTTGCTGCGTTTGTTTTTCCTTTTGAGCTAATTCTCTTTTCTTCTTTTCAGCTTCAATTTGTTCAGGGGTAGGCTTGGTAATAAACCAGTACCCGATGAGCAATAAAATCATCAATCCAAAACCGATGAGCTGATTTTTGTCAAATTTACTTTGTTGCATTTATTAAAATGTTTATTTCTTATGATTTTTAAAGTTTAAACTTGCCTCCAAAAATGCCTTGAACAGTGGGTGAGGCGAGGCAACGGTACTTTTATATTCAGGGTGAAACTGAACCCCAATGTAGAACGGGTGATTAGGATACTCCACTGTTTCCACAAGAGAGGTGTCAGGGTTTTCGCCACTGAGTACTAGCCCTGCTTTTTGAAAATCGCTATAATATTCATTATTAAATTCATAGCGGTGTCGGTGGCGCTCTTGTATAGTGTCTTGTTTATAAATTTCTTTGATTTTGCTACCATCTTTAAGGTTGCATTTCCAGTTTCCGAGGCGCATAGTTCCACCTTTGTAGGCCACATTTTTCTGCTCGTCCATAAGGCTGATGACAGGGTTAGGGGTCGCGTGATTGGTCTCTGCACTTTCGGCATCTTTTAAGCCTAAAACATTTCGTGCAAATTCTATGACCATCATTTGCATTCCGAGGCAAATGCCAAGTAGCGGGATTTGGTGCTCACGCGCATATTGGCAAGCAACAATTTTGCCCTCCAGCCCGCGGTCGCCAAAGCCTGGCGCTACCAAAATGCCATCTACATTGCCTAAAAGTTCTTGTGCATTTTCTTGGGTTAAATCACCAGAGTAAATCCATTTTACTTTCACCTTGGTTTGGATTCTAGCCCCAGCGTGTACAAAGGCTTCCGTGATGGATTTATAGGAATCTTGCAGAGATACATATTTCCCTACAAGGGCAATTTCCACCTCGTGCTGTGGTTTTTTGTGATTGTGCAAAAACTTTTCCCAGTCTTTTAAATCTGGTTCCTTCTCAGTAGGGAGGTTTAGCCCTTCCAGCGCAATTTTATCAAAATTCTGCTTATGTAGCATCAGCGGCACATCGTAGATAGTTTTGGCATCACGGCATTCAATTACGCTTCCGAGCCTAATGTTGCAGAATTGAGCCAATTTGGCCAAAGTTTCTTTTGGGATTTCGTGTTCGGTGCGGCACACAAGGATATCGGCTTGGATTCCGCTTTCCATCAAGAAGCGCACAGAGTGCTGCGTAGGCTTAGTTTTCAATTCGCCGCTCGCTGCAAGGTATGGCACCAAGGTTAAATGAATCATCAGGGAATTATCCTTGCCTAAATCGTAGCGCAATTGGCGCACCGCCTCAATGAACGGTAGGGACTCAATATCTCCCACTGTGCCCCCGATTTCGGTGATGATGATGTCATACTCATTATTTCTACCAAGCATTTTAATTCTGCGCTTGATTTCATTTGTAATATGTGGAATAATCTGCACCGTTTTACCCAAATAGTCGCCACGGCGCTCCTTTTCTATCACTGATTGGTAAATGCGTCCTGTGGTAACATTATTGGCCTGAGTGGAGGGGTGATTTAAAAACCTCTCATAGTGCCCCAAGTCTAAATCTGTTTCGGCACCATCTTCGGTAACATAGCATTCCCCGTGCTCATAGGGGTTGAGCGTTCCAGGGTCTACATTAATGTATGGGTCAAATTTCTGAATCGTAACTCGGTAGCCCCTCGCTTTAAGCAATAGGCCTAAACTTGCGGCTACGATTCCTTTTCCAAGCGAAGAAGTAACCCCTCCGGTTACAAAGATGTACTTAGTTTCTTTGTTTTCCATAAGACGAATTTTTTGTAATCAGAGTACAAAAATAAGTCATATTTATCGGCTTACAAAAGTATTTTTTTGATTTTCTGAGGTAGTGGCAATTAAAAAGGGAATCTCACTAAATGGAAGGTAGTAAAACAAAAAAAGGCAAGCTTACTACATCACACCGCTACAACTATTTACCCTTGCTACGTTCCCGTCCTGGGGGAGTTCAATAGGAGCTGGTTGTGTAGGACTTGCCTTAGGTTTGCAAATGTATAAATAATTTTTTTAAAACAAAAGATTTTTCTCGAAAAATCTTATCCCAAATTACTTATCTGCTTGATACCAATCAGGTTTAGGCAAATCATTTTCATAAACATATTTGGCAATCGCCTCAATATCCTCGCGGCTAAAACCGTTATTAGGCATTAAGCCATATTTCTTTACCGCCTCTTTCATCTTAGCGGCCTCCTGCGTAGGCCGTTGCGTGAAATCTGAAAATTCCTTGATAAATTCCTCCTGCGAAGCACCTGATTTTAAATACACTTGTTTAATCTCATACAAAGTGGGAGCTGCGCGATTTTCCTCTGGTGCCGTAGGGTGGTGGCACACATAGCATTGCGTTCTCACATACTTTTCGCCAGGCATTTTAGGGGTGGGAGTAGGCTCATTGTTTGTGGCTTGCGGATTTTCTTTTTTAGCGCAGGAAACAATACTTATACCTGCAAAAACAAATGGAATTATTTTCTTTATCATAGTGATTTAAAAATATTTAAATTATGAAAAAACGGCTTGATTGCATACCAAGCCGCTCATTTTTCTTATGAAAAACAAAGTATTAAAAAAGAAATATTAATTATACATATCTTCCGCCTCTTTTAAGAGGTCGTTTGACGCTTCTTCGGTATTTTTCTTTAAATTACCGAGTTCACTTTTAGCTTGCTCTAATTTTTGATCTACATTTTCTTTTAAATTTTTAGCAAAGCTTTCGGCATCTTCCTTGGCGGAATTTAATTTTTCTTTTAGTTTTTCTTTCTCTTCAGGAGTCATTTTGTATTTGTAATAAGCAAGTCCTCCTAGACCTAGTAATGCTAATAAAGCAGTTAATTTTTTCATAATTTGAGATGTTACGGTTATTAATTAATTTATGCAAATACTGAATGAAAATTTTATGCCAAAAACCATTTTTTGAATTATTTTTTTCAAATTATTTTTGGTCTATGGATTTTTACCCAAATATCGGCGGAAAATCACTTGGCTTAGCCTCGCTCATTAATTGGTACACGCCTTCCACCACATCATCGAGGGAGGGTTTAGAGAAATAGTCGCCATCAGTGGCATAGGCAGGGCGGTGCTCTTTGGCCGTGATGGTGAGGGGCTTGCTATCTAATTGATAGTAGCCATTATTCTGCTCTAAGACTTGTTGTAGAATGTAGGCGGAGGCGCCCCCTGGCACATCTTCGTCCACGATTACCAAGCGATTGGTTTTGGCTAAGCTCTTATTTACCTGTTTTGAAATATCAAATGGGATTAATGACTGCACATCAATCACCTCAGCATCAATGCCCAATGCGGTGAGTTCCTTAGCAGCTTCGGTTACAATGCGCCAAGTAGAGCCATAGGTCAAGATGGTAACATCTTTGCCCTCTTTGGTGATTTCCACTTCTCCGATTGGTGTTTTGAACTCGCCTAAGTTGTTTGGCATAGGTTCCTTTAATCGGTAGCTGTTTAAGCTTTCCACCACAAAGGCTGGCGTTTTTACTTCCATTAAGCTATTGTAGAATCCTGCGGCTTGTGTGAGGTTTCTAGGAACGAGGAAATACATACCTTTGATTAAATTAAGGATTCCACCCATAGGGGAGCCCGCGTGCCATATTCCCTCTAATCGGTGCCCGCGTGTTCTCACAATTACGGGCGCTACTTGGCGCGCTTTGGTGCGGTAGCATAGGGTGGCTAAATCATCGCTCATACCTTGCAGACAGTATAAGACATAATCTAAATATTGGATTTCAGCAATTGGGCGTAATCCTCTCAATGCCAGCCCGATTCCTTGCCCTAAAATGGTAGCTTCTCGAATGCCTGTATCACTTACGCGGTCGATTCCAAATTTTTCTTGCAAGCCTTCAAGCCCTTGGTTTACATCGCCAATTTTTCCTGAGTCTTCGCCAAAGGCTAAAACTTTTGGATTTTTTTCAAATATTTTTTCAAAATTATCTCGCAAAACAATTCGCCCATCTACCTCTTCTGGATTTTCATTATAAGTTGGTTTCACGGCTTTTGGCAAATCCTTGAAATCCTCAAAATACAATCGGGTAGAGTAGTGCTCATATTCTTCTGCCATAGCTTTTTGATACCATTGTTGCAGGGCCTCGCGTGCGGAGTGATTTTCTTTTGCCGTTAAGCGCAGCACTTTTCTCACAGTGTGGAAAATGCTTCTTTTATAGGTGGTTAGTAGATTTTGTAAATCGTTTAACTCTTTTTTTAAGAAAGCGGAGTTGCCAGATTGTGCAATATTTTGTTCAATTAAGGCAGAGGCTTCATCTTTTAATTTTTGAATAATGGAGGTGTAATCTTCCCACGCTTTTTTCTGCGCTTGGCGTGCATCATTTTTAGCTTTTTTATCTAAATCTTGTATTTCTTGCTCATTGGCAATTTTCAAAATTTGACCATTTTGCTCTCCTTCAAATGATAGAATGAATTGCCTTAATTTCTCGATATTATCATTCTCTTTTTCCCATTGCAGCCTCTCAGGTGATTTATAGCGCTCGTGGGAGCCAGAGGTGGAGTGTCCCTGTGGCTGAGTGCAATGCCTCACATGCACTACTACGGGGGTGTATTCTTCGCGCGCGATTTTCTCGGCACGCTGGTAGCTTTCCACCATATGGGCATAGTCGGTAGCAGAGGTGGTGATGATTTCAATGCCTCTCTCGTGGGCGGTTTTTCTAAATCCTTCAAGCATTTCGCTCAGATTGGATTTTGTGCGCTGGAATTCAGCATTTACCGAGATTCCATACTCATCGTCCCAAATGGAGAGTACCACAGGTACCTGCATTACCCCTAGGGCATTGATGCATTCCCAAAAGTGCCCCTCAGAGGTACTGGCATCGCCTATGGTGCCAAAAGCAATTTCGCGCCCATTGATGGAGAATTGCTGTTCAGGGTCGGCGCTTGGGACATTTTTATAATACTTAGAGGCCTGCCCTAAGCCCACTAAACGAGGCATTTGCCCTGCGGTGGGGGAAATGTCTGATACTGAGTTTTTTTGTTTACTCAATCGGTTCCATTCCCCCTGCCTGTTTAGGGAATGTGTCGCAAAGTGAGAGGTCATTTGTCTCCCCGCTGAGGCGGGTTCTAATTCCTCATCGGTAGTGGCATAAAGTTGTGCAAAGATGTTCTCTGGCGTGGTCTCGCCTATGGCAAGCATCAGAGTTTGGTCTCGGTAATAGCCCGAACGGAAATCTCCCTTTTTAAACACTTTCGACAGAGCGATTTGTGGAACTTCCTTTCCGCCGCCAAAGATTCCAAATTTGGCCTTCCCGGTGAGTACCTCTTTCCGCCCAAGCAAGCTGATTTCTCGGCTTAATCGTGCGGTATAGTAATCATTTAAAATTTCATTTTTAAAGGTCTCAAAAGAAATCTCTTGGCTTAAAATATTATCGTCTTTTTGCATCGTTGTATACTTTATATCTCCACAAATTTACAAAAGAAATAAGGAAAAACGGTAAATAAAAGTAATTTTTTTAGCATTCCATTTTTGGGGATTAAAATTTTGGTAGGGGCGTATTGTGGTATTTTATTAAAATTTTTGGGTAGAAAAAAAGTCCAAATCGTGGTGATGGATGCCATTGATTTGAACTTTTGAAAATTTTCATCTAGAAAGGGTAATTTATCCCAAATTGAATTCTTGGTTTGAGTAAATTAAATTCTCTGAACCACCTCTCGCCCTCTGGATAAGCAGGGTCGTGCAGTTTATAGGCAAAATCCACGCGGGCAATCACAAATGTGAAGTCAAGCCTTGCTCCGAATCCGCCACCGATACCTAATTGTTTATAGAATTGATTGATTTTAAAGCTTGTGCGTTCGTTGATGTTTTTGACACTCCAGATGTTTCCGGCATCTAGGAAGGCGGCTCCGTTAAATATTCCTGCAATGGGGAAACGGTATTCGGCGTTTAGGGTGATTTTCATATCATCTACATAGGTGCCTTGGTCGTTTGGGCGGAGTGGGGCAGGGGATAGTTCATAGGCTTTCCACGCGCGGACATCGTTTGAGCCGCCAGCAAAATAGGAACGGCTAAATGGAATGGTGCTTGAATTTCCATAAGGGTAGGCAATTCCAAATAATCCGCGTAGTGCGATGGCTGATTTTGAGTTCAGATTAAAGGTTTTGCGCACATCTAAATCAAATCTGAGGTATTCCGAGTAGGGCACGCCTCCGATGAGTGATGTTTTTTGGTCAAAGAAATTATTTTGTTTTTCAAAATTGAGAATCATATCAGCCAAGCGTAGTAGCGCACCGCTCACTGCCACACGGCTATAAATATTCCACGGGTTTTTCTTATCAGTAAGTTTATTTTCATTGTAGTGAATGGAGAGGGCTATGGGCTGAATGAATACATCTTGCGTAATGCTTCTTTTTCTAAATACCATATTTCGGAAATCGGTGTGTTTTTCAAAGTCGTAGCCACTGCCATTGCTTTTTAGCCCTTTGGCAAATTTTTCGTCAAGGTAGATGAGCCGTTCTAGGTCTAATTCTGAGATTTCTTTATTAATATATTTCTGTTCCACCTCGGGGCTGTATTTGAAAAAGGCATCAAAGGTGGCGTTTTTAATCTCATTATCAAGCGTGAATACGCGGTAATATTTATCTTTTTCCGTGTTTCTAATGTATTGAAAACTAAGCGGCTCGATTAGGATTTCGCTCACATTGGGCTGAAATCTATAATCCATATAAGCAAGGTAGTTTCGGCTACCTAGCCCAATGTTTTTTTGCCCACTGAGCCCTAGCCCGATGGAGGATTTAAGGTTGTAGCTTTTAGGAAAAAGATTTTCCGTGTCAAATGGGAGCAGCCAGCGCGGGAAAGTCATCTCGGTGTTAAAGGCTAACTCATAGGCGTTAAAGAATTGCCCGTCATTTTCAGCTTTGTTCACAGTTCCCACAGTACCTTTGAGTTTAAATTCTAGATTTTCGCCCCCTCTAAATATATTCCGATTCAAGAGCCTAAGCCCTGGCGAAATTCCGAAATTTAAGAATTGTGAATACATTCCCTCAAAGGAGAGCTGCAAATCATATTTGGGCTTGGGTTGTAGATAAATTTTCATATTGATGAGGGAATCTTTATCATTTTTCTCTGGTACCATCGAGGTGAGTGTAAAGTTCTCTCGGTCAAATATTAAAGTCCGTGTTTCATCAATAGATTTATCGCTATACACCTCGCCCTCGGTGATGGTGATGGCATCGGTGAAGACGCGCGGATTGAATCTAAATTCTTCATTGGATTTAATGGTATAGCCGTTGTACTCTCGTATGTGCTTTATGTTTTCGCTATTATCGTTTGAGAAAATGTCAATCGTACCCCAGCGGTATTTGATAAAGTGCTTAACGCTATCACTTTTGGGTTTAGCAATGCGCATTGTTACGCCAAGGTATTGGCTATCGGTACTATCAATTTTAAAGATTAATTCCTCACCGAATTCGTTGAAATTATAGTATCCATTATTTTTAAAAATTCGGGTTAAGCGGTCGCGTTCTAGCTCAAAGTTTCGCACATCAAATCTTTGCCCAGCTTTCACCGCAGATTTGTCTTCATTTTCTTTGTACAGATCCTCCATATCGGTATTGGTGATTACTTGATTGTAGTCTTTTATAAAAGAAGGTTCATTTAGCTTGATATTATAAATTACACGCGCCTTTTGTGCTGCGGTATCAATTTTGAAAGTGGGATCTACCTCTGCTTCAAAATAGCCTCGTTCAAAAAACATTTGCTTTAAATTCCGTGCCGAGGCATAGCTCGCCGTGGTATCCAAAATCACAGGCTCTGCGCCCCAGTTATAGATTTGGCGATAGAGGAAATTATTATCGCCCACATAATTTTTCAGCCCAAATTTTAAGTAAAGGCTATCCAGCAATTTCTGATTTCGCTCCTTTCTGCTGTAGGAATAATACGCCTCAAAAGTGGAGTCGAACTTAGCAGGCACCAAGTTGTACATCCAGTCCTGGAGCGGTAAAATCCCCAGCATTCTAGCATTTGGTTTCTGCGAAACATAGTCTTCTAAATCACTTTTAAAAGCTTTTTTTCTTTCAAATTTAAAAGAGTTGGAACGCAAATAATATTCATTTTTGTTTAATTTTTTGGTCAAGCTACACGACTGAATAGTTAAGAAGATTCCGCCAAATAGCAATAAAATTAATATCTTTGAATATTTAAAAATCATAACAAGTGTTTATTCTTTTAAAAATACAAATATATGGTATCTAAATCTACAATAAAACTTATTAAAAGTTTACAACAAAAAAAATATCGAAATAAGCACCAGTTATTTGTGGTAGAAGGAATAAAATCGGTGCAAGAATTTCTAAAAAGTAGATTTAAGCTAAATGCAATTTATTGTTTAGAAGAATTGAAAAATGATTTTAAAAACGCCGAAATTGTATCAGAAAAGGAATTATCACAAATTTCTGCGCTCAAAAATCCACAAAAAGTTCTAGCTGTTTTTGCCTGCGAAAAAAACGAATTTCCTACTAATTTAGATGAGCTAATTTTAGCCTTAGATAATGTGCAAGATCCAGGCAATTTGGGTACGATTTTGCGCCTTGCCGATTGGTTTGGCATCAAAAACATTGTTTGCAACAGCGACACGGTGGATTGCTACAATCCCAAAACCATTCAAGCAAGTATGGGGTCGCTCAGTCGTGTGCATGTTTTTTATATAGATTTAAAGGAATTTTTAGCCCAACAAAAAAATCCGATTTATGGCACTTTTATGAATGGCGAAAATATTTATAACCAAAATTTGGCTCAAAAAGCAATCATCGTTTTAGGTAATGAGGGGAAGGGCATTTCGCATGAAATCGAAAAACTTTGTACGCAGAGAATCAGCATTCCGCAAGTGGGCAATTCCACAGAAAGCTTAAATGTCGCCATGGCAGCATCGATTGTGATTAATGAATTTTGTCGTCCACAATTGATGAAAATATAGACGGAAACAAAACAAAAATCAGATATCTATAAATCCCATTCCTTTAAATAAAATTTGTATCTTTGATTTTTGAAAAACAAAATTATTTTAAGAAATGAAAAAATATCTTCTTCCACTGGCTGCCTTTGGAGTTTTGACATTTAGTGCCTGTACGACTTCCAAAAATGCCGAAACTAGCAATGCGAAAAATAAATCTAAAAAACCGAATATTATTGTTTTTTTGGTAGATGACATGGGGTGGCAAGACACCTCGCTACCATTTTGGAAACAGCAAACACCACTGAATCGTCGTTACCATACCCCTAATATGGAACGCCTTGCCAAGGAAGGAATGATGTTTACCAACGCTTATGCATGTGCTGTGAGTACTCCCTCTCGCGTGAGTCTTCTGAGCGGAATGAACGCAGCTCGCCACCGAGTGACTAATTGGACAATGTATAAGGATAATATCTCTAATCGGATCAGCAACAATAACTTAAAAGAGCCCATTTGGAACATCAACGGAATGATTATGAGTGATACGCTCCGCCATGCAGTGCATGTGCCACAAACTTTGCCTAAAGTATTGCACGACAATGGTTACAAAACCATTCATGTAGGGAAAGCACACTTTGCGGCGTATAGTACGCCTGGTGCCGATCCACGAAATCTAGGCTATGATGTAAATATAGCAGGACATGGTGCCGGGCAGCCAGCAAGCTACTATGGCGAGGATTGCTATGCAGACCAAGGTAAAAACCGATTTGTGTATAATGTGCCAGATTTAGAACCTTATTACTACACCGATACTTTTTTGACTGATGCTTTGACACTCGAAGCTGAAAAAGAAATGAAAAAAGCGGTGGCAGAAAACAAGCCATTTTTCTTGAATTTATCTCAATATGCGGTGCACACACCTATTATGCCAGACAAGAGATTCTTGGCTAAATACAAAGCACAAGGACTTGATGATACCGAGGCAGCCTATGCCACTTTGCTAGAAGGTATGGACAAAGGGCTTGGCGACATCATGGATTTCCTTGAAAAAAATAATTTGGCAGATAACACTATTATCATGTTTATGTCAGACAATGGTGGGCTTACCAGCTACACCCGCACGGGCGGAAAAGGAACACACAATTTGCCATTGCGTAGCGGCAAAGGTTCTATCTATGAGGGAGGCGTGCGTGAGCCTATGATTGTGAAATGGCCTGGCGTGGTGAAACCCAATACCAAAACCGACCAAAATATCATTATCGAAGATTTTTATCCTACCATTTTAGAAATGGCGGGTGCCAAACCAAAAGGAAAATCACAAGTGATTGATGGTGTGAGTTTTGTTTCAACGCTAAAAGGTGCCAAAACCGATAACGAAAAACGACCAATCATCTGGAACTATCCAAACGATTGGGGCGTTGTAGATGCAGGAACCAATTTCTTTACAGGGATTAAATTAGGAGATTACAAATTCATTTATTTTTACGATAATCGCCCTGCGGAGTTGTACAACATTAAAGAAGACATTGGCGAAAAGCACAACATCATCAAGGAAAAACCTGAAATCGCTAAAAAATTGGCAAAACAATTGTCTGATGCATTAAAAGAAATGAACGCCCAACGCCCATCTAAACCCGATGGAACACTCACCCCTTATCCCGATGAAGTGATTAAATAAAAATCATAATTTAAAGGATTTTCAACTTGTTTCGGTGCGTAAAAACCATAGAAACAAGTTGATTCTTATATGGAAATTATCTAAAAAACCGATTTTTTCCTTCTTTTAATTAATTAAAACTCAATATGCAAAGTCGCAGAACATTTATAAAAAATACCATGATAGGTGCAGCGGGATTAGCACTTATGCCTAATTTTGCTTGGGCTAAAGGCTACCCAACCAAACGCCCACCTTTAAACCAAAGAAAATTCACTTCGCCCGCTGTGGAACAATTAATCAAGCAGATTAAATCACAAATCAAAGACGAAAAATTGGCTTGGATGTTTGAGAATTGTTTTCCCAATACGCTGGATACTACCGTTTCCGTAGGTACGCTCAAGGGTAAGCCCGATACTTTTGTAGTAACGGGAGATATTGAGGCGATGTGGCTCAGGGATTCGGCTGCACAGGTGTATCCTTATTTAAGTTTAGTAAAAAAAGACCCAAAACTTAAAAAATTAATTCAAGGTGTGGTTCATCGCCAGACCGATTGTATTTTAATCGATCCGTATGCCAATGGGTTTAATAAAACTGCCCTTGCCGACAAAGACAACCGCTGGGCGCAAGACACGGGCATGAAACCTGAAATTCACGAAAGAAAATGGGAAATAGATTCTTTGTGCTACCCGATTCGCTTGGCATATAATTATTGGAAACAAACGGGCGACACCAGCGTGTTTGACAAAGATTGGCACCAAGCGGCAAAATTAATCATCAAGACTTTTAAAGAACAGCAACGCAAAGAAGATGGAAAAGGACCTTACAGCTTTTTGCGCGTTACCGATCGCCAGCTAGATACGGTATCCAATGTAGGTTTTGGTCGCCCATTGAAGCCCGTTGGTTTAATTAATTCAACCTTCCGTCCGTCGGACGATAATACTACTTTTGGATTTTTAATTCCGTCTAATCTATTTGCTGTGAAATCTTTACGACAAATGGCTGAGATTTTAACTAAAGTGCTGCACGATAATGCAACCGCCCAAGAAGCTAAAGATTTAGCCAATGAGGTGGAAAAAGCCATTCAGCAATATGGTATTGTAAATCACCCAAAATACGGAAAAGTTTATGCCTATGAAGTAGATGGTTTTGGAAATCATACCTACATGGACGACCCGAATGTGCCGAGCCTTTTGGCATTGCCTTATTTAGACTTGGTGAGTAAAGATGATCCTATCTACAAAAACACCCGAAAACTGGTCTGGAGCACCGATAATCCATACTTTTTTGTAGGAAAGTCGGCGCAAGGCATTGGCAGTCCGCATATTGGTACTTATGACATGATTTGGCCAATGAGTTTAATTATGAAAGGAATGACAACCGATGACCCCAACGAGATGTTTGAATGCCTGGAAGTGTTGAAAAACACCGATGCCAATACGGGCTTTATCCATGAAACCTTTCATAAAGACAATCCAGAAAAATTCACGCGAGAGTGGTTTGCATGGGCAAATACGCTTTTTGGAGAATTGGTGATTAAGTGGGTACAAGCAAAAAAATGATATATTTGCAAAAATTAAAAATTAAATAAAATGAGCGAAGCAGTAATTTGCCCAAAATGTGATTCGGAGTACACTTACGAGAACGGAGATTTAATGGCGTGTACACAGTGTTTTTATGAATGGAACCCAGAAGAAGAGGCAAAGAAAAATCAAATTTTGGATGCCAATGGAAATCCTTTGGAAAACGGAGATGCCGTAGTAGTTGTAAAGGATTTACCTGTAAAAGGTGTAGCCAAACCGATAAAAGCTGGGACTAAAGTAAAAAATATAAGACTTAATCCAGATAGCGACCACAATATCGATTGCAAAATCGACGGATTCGGTGCCATGGCATT
This sequence comes from Ornithobacterium rhinotracheale, assembly GCF_004088395.1. Lineage (NCBI taxonomy): Bacteria > Pseudomonadati > Bacteroidota > Flavobacteriia > Flavobacteriales > Weeksellaceae > Ornithobacterium > Ornithobacterium rhinotracheale. The sequence continues at coordinate 1,072,682 of NZ_CP035107.1, forward strand.
GAAATCAGAATTCGTGAAAAAAGCTTAATTTTTAGGATTAAAGATTTTAACCTGAGTTCGATTAATATTTTAAGGGAAATAAGTTGTATAAAAAGAGAAATAGTTGTATTTTTAAGTTTTTAAAATTCAATTATTTAACAACTATTTCTCATGATTAATTACCACAAAATTACGGATATTTTTTGTATTGTTGATGACTTTTGTAATGATTTTGAAAAATTCACTCAACCTTTTCTTCTCGGAAAGCCTCCCAAAAAGAAACCCAAAATGAGTAACGCTGAAGTAATCACCATAATGATTCTTTTTCATCTAAGTGGCTTTAGAACTTTTAAGCATTTTTACATTTACTATGTTCAAAAGCATATGCAACAGGAATTTCCTCAAACGGTCTCTTATAACCGATTCACAGAACTTATGCAATCCAATATCATGGCTCTTACCATGTTTGCAAAAACCTGTGCTTTAGGAAGTTGTACAGGGATTTCTTTTGTGGATAGTACGCCAATAAGAGTATGTGGAAACAAAAGAATTAAACGCAACAAAGTATTCAAAGACCTAGCTACAACGGGGAAATCTACTATGGGTTGGTTTCATGGATTTAAACTCCATTTGGTCATTAATGATAAAGGCGAGATATTGAGTTTTTGCGTAACGCAGGCGAATGTAGACGATAGAGAACCACTGAAAAATGAAGGCTTTTTGAAGCAAATTTTTGGTAAACTGTTTGGGGACAAAGGTTACATCTCCGAAAAGTTGAATCAATTACTCTTTGTGGATGGTATTCAACTGATTACCAACATCCGAAACAACATGAAAAACTCTCTTATGACTATGTCTGACAAAATTTTGCTTAGAAAACGCTCCATCATAGAGACGGTGAATGACGAGCTAAAAAACATTTGCCAAATTGAGCACTCCAGACATCGTTCAATAGGAAATTTTATGACCAACTTAGTGGCAGGGATTATTGCCTATCACTTTCTTCCTAAAAAACCATCATTAAAATATGAAACTCTGAAAACTAATCAATTAGCTATGTTTTATTAATCGAACTCAGGTTTTTAGCTAAAAAAAGTTGAAATAAATAAAAAAGGAAGAATTTTTTAATTCTTCCTTTTTTTGTTGGTTTTGTTTTTAATTAGAAATTAAAAAGCGGACGATTGTGCATTAAATCGTGTACTTCTTTTGCCGTATTTTGCAAAGTTTTTTCGTCATCAGGATTTTGAATCACGCGATCGATCAATTCCGCTATGGTTTCCATGTCGTTTTCTACCAAACCACGAGTGGTGATTGCTGGAGTTCCCAAACGAATTCCTGATGTAATGAATGGCGATTGCGTGTCAAAAGGCACCATATTCTTGTTACAAGTAATGTGAGCTTGCACCAGTGCATTTTCCGCTTTTTTACCTGTGATGTCCTTGTTGCGCAAATCAATCAACATACAGTGATTTTCAGTTCCACCCGAAACGATTTGGTAATCTCTGTCCATAAGAGCTTTAGCCAAGGCTTGGCTGTTTTTGATGATTTGCTTTCCGTATTGTTCAAAATTTGGGGTAAGTGCTTCGCCAAAAGCAACTGCTTTTGCAGCAATACAATGCTCTAGTGGCCCTCCTTGCGTGCCTGGGAAAACAGCCATATTCAGTAATTCAGACATCATGCGAGTTTTGCCTTTCAAAGTCTTGCCAAACGGATTTTCAAAATCTTCTCCCATCATGATGATTCCTCCACGAGGTCCGCGAAGTGTTTTGTGCGTAGTTGAGGTTACGATATGGCAATGAGGCATTGGGTTGTTAAGCAAACCTTTAGCAATCAATCCTGCAGGGTGCGCAATATCTGCCATTAAAATTGCCCCCACTTCATCAGCCACTTCTCTGAATTTAGCATAATCAATATCGCGAGAGTAGGCAGAGGCACCGCAAATGATTAAATTTGGTTTTTCATGGCGAGCTGTTTCAGCCATTTGTTCGTAATCGATAAGCCCAGTTTCTTTGTTGAGTCCGTAAGAGCAAACTTCAAAACGGATTCCAGAGAAATTCACAGGCGAGCCATGTGTAAGGTGCCCACCATGTGCCAAGTCTAGCCCCATGATTTTATCTCCGTTATTCAAGCAAGCTAAATATACCGCAGCATTGGCTTGCGAACCAGAGTGTGGCTGAACATTGGCATACGCAGCACCAAAAAGCTCTTTAAGTCTATCGATGGCAAGCGTTTCGATTTTGTCTACCACCTCGCAGCCGCCATAGTAGCGTTTTCCAGGATAGCCTTCGGCGTATTTGTTGGTAAGCACAGAGCCGAGTGCCTTTAGCACTTCATCACTTACAAAGTTTTCTGAGGCAATAAGCTCAATACCATTGATTTGTCGTTGTTTTTCATCTTCGATGAGCGAGAAAATTGTGTCCATTCTTATTTTGTGAATTAAGTTTTAATCATTAACTCCGTAAATATATGAAAGCTTTTGAAATTTTAAATATCAGAATTAAAAATTTGAAGTTAAATGAGAAAAAGAAGTGCATAGAGGAATAGTCTTGATATTAAATCAATTATCAAAACATACCCAACCTACTAAGTCGTTATCTGCATCTATTACAATACTTTGAGAGTGGTCTAAAGCACAGTAGCTGTTCAAATCTAATATCTTGCAGACTTTAGACATGATCGTTTCAATTTCGCCCCATTCTTTTTCTCCAAAATTAATGTGGATTCCATGAAACCATTTTTTGTTTTTCTCTTCGAGATTTGCGTAAAAATGGAATTTTCCATCGTTTTCTTTTAGGAAGTTTAAGACTTCATCAAGCTTACTTTTGGATGTTGGCATTTCGATACAATAGCCCTCGCCAAATTCCGATAATAAATCATTAATAATTTGTAGTTTAAACTGCATAGTATTTTATTTTTTAAGGTTAGAAAATATGTTGAATTTAAGTTTTCAAATATTTAAAATTTGTATTTTATAGTTTTTTGAGCAGATTTTTGGTGAACCTTAAATGTACGGAATTTTATTTAGAAAAAGACAATTGTATTGCGATGAATTCTAAAAATGAACCACCCTAATTTTAGGGTGGTTTATTAATTTAATCATCATTCGAATCTTTCATCTCCAGTATCCTAGAGTTTTCTTTATAAAATATACTTAATCGTTTTATCCCAAAAGAGTTCATCAAGCCCCACAAAAGAGTTTCAATCCCATTTTCAAACTCCTCTTGTTTTAAAGGTCTTTTACTAGAATAGCCAAAGAAATTTAGCTTAAGATGTGAATCTTGCGGAAAAGTTCCGCCTGTTAAAAGAGTACAATCTTGAATTGCACAACTTAAGTCCATAGTAAGATCAAATTTTGTGTGTTTTAATTTTGAGTTTAAGACTACGGAAAAAGTTTTTTCATCATTATCTTTCTTAGAAAATACAGATTTATCAATATATACTTCAGCTGTAAAAGGCGTGAAACTATTTTTTTTCAAATTTTTCATATCAGGAAATATTTTTTCATCAGGATAATCATTGGGGTAGAGACAATAATCGTGTTCAATTCTAAACCTCTTATCCTTAGGCTGTTGCCCGAGTTGCTGACCAGTAAGCGCCCTGTAGGCACGCGTAGCTAGTTGAAATTGAACTTGATAGGCTATAATGCCTAAGTCTTCAAAATACACTCGAAAGTTGTAATAACCTTTAACAGCACCCATGAGAATCATTTTTAAAAGTTAGACATAAATTCCAGGCATGCGCAAAACCTTCGCATCCTTTAAATCGCGTAGAGTAGTAGTTTTTCTCTTTCATGTAAAATAAATTTAATTAAATTACACTCACGAAAAATCATAAATCTTTTGAAGATAAACATTGTATTTTGGCGAAAGCCCTCATACTGAACCACCGTGGATTTTTTTCTCTCGGTTGGTACAAATCTTTTTAGGATTTGATTCTTGATGAATGTATGTTGCAAATATAGTAAAATTTCCTTAAAAGTCAAGGGTTTAGACTGTTAAAGTCTAAGCTAAAACCTACCGCGTCATATCAATCAATTTTTTTACAAAATCATTGTTAGGATTTTCCCACACCTCATCAGATTTTCCAAATTGTTGAATTTTCCCGTGATCGAGTACCAAAATATGTGTACTCAATTTGAACGCCTCGTGTATATCGTGCGTAATAAAAACGATTGTGCATTGCGTTTTTTGATGAATTTCTTTTAAATCCTGCTGTAATTGATAGCGCGTAATGGAATCCACAGCACCAAACGGCTCATCCATAAGCAAAATATCTGGATTATTGGCATAAGCTCTCGCAATGCCCACGCGCTGCTGTTGTCCGCCCGAGAGTGCTTCGGGATAGCGATTTTTCACATCCAGTGGTAGCCCTACGAGTGCAAGCATGTTATCTACAATGGCATCAATCTGTTGTTTAGATTTTTTCTCCAGTTTAGGCACAAAACCTATATTCTCATACACCGTCATATGCGGGAAAAGCCCATTTCCTTGAATCGCATACCCGATGGTTCTACGGAGTTTAATCAAATCTTCATTTTCAATATTTTTTTGATGGACCAACACTTCTCCCGAGTCTGGTTTTATCAGTCCATTGATCATTTTCATAAGAGTCGTTTTGCCCGAACCAGAAGTCCCGACAATGCTTAGAAAATCACCTTTGTGAATCGTTAAATTAAAATTTTTAAGCACAGGACGCTTGCCAAATGATTTACAAATATTTCTAAATTCAATTATTTTTTCCATAGGTTTTCAAAAAAGTATTTTGCGGCATTTTTGGGGCTTATATGGCTCGTTTCTACCATTTTATTCAATTCAGCCATGTTTTTCTCATCAATACTATGATTGAATTGATTTAACAAGTTTTTCAGCTCAGGATATTTTTCAAGCGTTTCGTTTCGCACCACAATGCCTGCCATGTATTTGGGGTAAAATGACTTATCATCTGTCAGCGTAACAATTTGTGGATTAGAGATTTGCCCATCGGTCGTGAAAACCGTCATTACATCGATTTTTCCACTAAACATCGCTTTGTATTTTAAGCCATTGTCCATATCAATTGCTTTTTTAAACTTGAAATTATAAGCATCGCTCAGCGCTTTAAAACCATCTTCGCGTTCAAAAAAATCATATTCCGCCCCAAAAATCATATTTTGGGCATTTTGGGATAAATCACTAAAAGTTTTAAGCCCCAATCAGTCAGCGATTTCTTTGCGCACGCCCAAGCTATAAGTATTATTAAACCCAAACATTCCAAGCCAAGAAAAATTATAATTTTGGGTATATTTTTCTTTCAATTGTTCAAAATCTTGGTCGGTGTACGGCGCTTTTTCTTTCAATACAATTTGCCAAGCGGTGCCCGTGTATTCAGGATACATATCAAATTCGCCATTGAGTAGGGCAGGGTGGATGTTGGATGTTCCGCCTCCCACGCCGTGTGTGATTTCGGCCTTTAAGTCTGAATGCTCTTCGATGTATTTTTTCATGATTTCGGCCAAAATATAGCTTTCCGTGGTTGGTTTAGATGCGATGCGAATGATATTTTTTTGATTAAATGAATGAACCCAACTAAAGCCTAAACCTAAAATAATTAAACTCAAAAACACCCAAATTATCGATTTTGAACGATTTTTTTGTTGGGAAGAATTTCGAGATTCAATTCTTTTTTGGATTAAGCCTAAAACAAAATCTATGATTAAAGCCAAAAGCGCAATCATAGCACTTCCTGCAAAAATCAGCGTTTCGTTGTTGGTCGTGATGCCGCGATAAATCGCCACGCCGAGCCCGCCCGCCCCCACAAAAGATGCAATCCCTGCCAAGGCAATCGTCATAATTACCATATCTCGAATGGCCGAAAAAATGACGGGAAAAGCCAATGGTAATTTAATTTGCCAAAGCGTTTGGATTTTTTTATTACCCATCGCTTCGCTCGCTTCGATGATGTTTTTATCGATGCTGGTGATGCCCATATAGGTACTTCGCACGATAGGGAGCAGCCCATATACGCTCAGCGCAATGATGGCCGTAACATTGCCAATTCCTGTGACCGAAATCAAAAAACCTAAAAGTGCAATCGACGGAATAGTGTAGACGATGTTTACAATCGAGATGACAAACCCTGAAAATTGCCTTTTTTCTGAAATCAGAATGCCAATTGAGAGTCCTAAAATCAATGAAATAAGCGCAGAAATGAGTGTGATTTGTAAATGTTCTATAAGTAAATTTTGGAAGAAATCGAAATGGTCAAAAACCTCAAAAAACGCTTTTTTCAACATGACTAAATGGTTTGACAATTAATATGTGTTGCAATGTAAGGAAAGCTACATCAAAATAAAAATTCGTGTAAATTTTATTTTTAGCTTAAGTGAGAATTATTTTTTCGTAAATTTGTCTTGTCGGAGTTTGTAAAGTCCTTCAAGATGGATGCTTGCATGACAAAAGAAAGTGCTTCATACCTATACCCCCGCTGGTCTTACATGGGCGGATTTTACATTCTCTTTTCTTTGTTTTTTTCTAAAAAAAAACTCTGATTTCAGATTTTATAATAAAACCTAAATCTAACTATGAACAAAGAAAAGATTTTTCACATCGGCCTGATTGTACTTGCCATTTTTTTGATTGGTTTAATTATAAAATTTGCATTTTTCAATAGTCCTAAACTAACAAATACACAAAAAAACAGAATTGATTATTACGCCACGCAGGCTTTAGATTATTGTAAGAAAAATGATTTAAATACGAATTATTGTATTTTGGTGGATTTTAGCCGACATTCGGGGAAAAATAGAATGTTTGTGTATGATTTCAATAAGAAAGATGTAATTTACAAAGGAATTGCTGTGCACGGAAAGGGCGGAAATAGCAAAGCTAACTATGTTAAATTTAGCAATGTGCCTGGCAGCAATTGTTCGTCCGAAGGAAAATATAGAATCGGTGCGCGTAGCTACAGCAATTGGGGTACGCATGTGCATTACAAGCTACACGGTCTTGAATCTACCAACAGCAATGCTTTTAAAAGATATATCGTTTTGCACTCATACATCGGTGTGCCGTCTACCGAGATTTATCCTATTCCAGCGCCTAAAGTGAGCGAAGGCTGTCCCGTGATTTGCAATGAATTGATGCAAAATATAGACGACCTTTTAAAAAGCATCAAAAACCAAAAACCTGTAATGCTTTGGATTTTTAAATAAATTATTCGCTTTTTACTTGGATTGATTTGTCAAAGAGATTTACACCGCCTTTTACTCCAAAATCTAGCGTAGTAACATTGTATGCAATTGAAATATTTTCTTGCTCAAATCGTTTTTTTACACGCATAATAATATCGCTCATGGCTCGGCGATAATTGTCATTGGTGTCAAATTTTATCCAAAACCTTAATTGAAAATTATAACTAGAATTTCCAATTTCGGTAAAATACATATCAATCGGCTGGTCGAGTAGGGCGTCTTGCGTTTTGTGCACTTCTTCAAGAGCGCATTTTCTTACAAGTTCCAAATCATCGCCGTACGAAACGCCTGTTTCCAAAATCACGCGACGCATTCCGTAGGCGGAATAATTGGTGAAATTATTATTATACACCACCTAATTGGGCACAAAAACTTCTTGACCAGGCACCGTTTTAATGCTCGTTGTAATCCAGCCCACTTGCGTTACGCGCCCGTATGTCCCGTTGATGTTTACCCAATCGTCTTTTTTAAACGGACTTTGTGCTTTCAGTAATAATCCTGCAAACAGATTGGAAGCCACATCTTTGAATGCAAAACCTGCAATAATCCCCACGATACCTGCACCAGCTAAGATTTTGGTTAAAAACCTGAATTCGATTAATAAAACATAGCTAATTGGTTAGTTTTCAGAGTTTCATATTTTAATGATGGTTTTTTAGGAAGAAAGTGATAGGCAATAATCCCTGCCACTAAGTTGGTCATAAAATTTCCTATTGAACGATGTCTGGAGTGCTCAATTTGGCAAATGTTTTTTAGCTCGTCATTCACCGTCTCTATGATGGAGCGCTTTCTAAGCAAAATCTTGTCAGACATAGTCATAAGAGAGTTTTTCATGTTGTTTCGGATGTTGGTAATCAGTTGAATACCATCCACAAAGAGTAATTGATTCAACTTTTCAGAGATGTAACCTTTATCCCCAAATAGTTTACCGAAAATTTGCTTCAAAAAGCCTTCATTTTTCAGTGGTTCTCTATCGTCTACATTCGCCTGCGTTACGCAAAAACTCAATATCTCGCCTTTATCATTAATGACCAAATGGAGTTTAAATCCATGAAACCAACCCATAGTAGATTTCCCCGTTGTAGCTAGGTCTTTGAATACTTTGTTGCGTTTAATTCTTTTGTTTCCACATACTCTTATTGGCGTACTATCCACAAAAGAAATCCCTGTACAACTTCCTAAAGCACAGGTTTTTGCAAACATGGTAAGAGCCATGATATTGGATTGCATAAGTTCTGTGAATCGGTTATAAGAGACCGTTTGAGGAAATTCCTGTTGCATATGCTTTTGAACATAGTAAATGTAAAAATGCTTAAAAGTTCTAAAGCCACTTAGATGAAAAAGAATCATTATGGTGATTACTTCAGCGTTACTCATTTTGGGTTTCTTTTTGGGAGGCTTTCCGAGAAGAAAAGGTTGAGTGAATTTTTCAAAATCATTACAAAAGTCATCAACAATACAAAAAATATCCGTAATTTTGTGGTAATTAATCATGAGAAATAGTTGTTAAATAATTGAATTTTAAAAACTTAAAAATACAACTATTTCTCTTTTTATACAACTTATTTCCCTTAAAATATTAATCGAACTCAGGTTAAAAATTTCTCTAAACCTAAGATTTGTAGTGCTAAAATTACGCCAGAAATTAAGAAAAAGAAATAGATTAATGATGAAATCAAATAGGCAATTTCGGCATGCTTTTTAAAGGTTTTGTGATAAAAATTTTGGCTAATGTGCTTGGATCCTCTGGCGATGAGGTAGAAAAGTACAAAAACTACCAATGCCAAAAATGCTTTGGGCAAAAAGTTAAAAAAAGAATTCTCCCAAGAGTCTAAAATTCCATGTAAATATTCAAAATTAACCCGTAGTGCATTATCGAATGAGGTTAATTTTTAAATTGTTAATGTTACTATGAAAGACAAATTTATTGAGATATTGAATAGTAGTCAAGGAGGTAATTTTTGCCAATATTCTTGTTTTGAATCCTTCAAAAGATTTGGCATAATTACGCCGTATCATAAATTGGTCACACAACTGCGAGAATAAAGTTTCTATACGTTTTCTACACTTTCTGAATGGATAGAACTGAGGTTTGTAATCTTTTTGATTTTTTCTTTTAGGGGTTTCTAACTGGATTTTTACCTCATTGAACAAGTCAAGCTGAACCGTTTGAGAAAGATAGCCCCTGTCTCCAAGTAACACGCAATCAGAAATTTGAAGTTTTATGCCTTTCAAATAATGAATGTCGTGAACGGAGGCGGGAGATAAGTCAAAACTTTGGAACACACCAGCAATAGAACAGATCGCATGTAGCTTGTAACCATAAAAGTGTAGATTTTGAGAAGCACAAAAACCTTTATTTGGCATTGAAAAGCTATTTTCTTTACAGATTTTGCTTCTGGAAGAGCGGGATAATTTACACACTTCTAAAGGCATGCTGTCCACCAAGAAATAGTTTTCAAAATCATTGAACTTTTTCACCATTTTGCACCTAATTTCTTCAAGAAAAGGGAAGAGTTTTCGTTTTCTTCTGTTGTAAACACTCCTTTCAATTTTAGATTCAATAGCCCAACCTTTTATCTCTCTAAAAAGCTGGTACTCAGAGTCGATAGATTTAAATTCTGCTAAAATAATTAAGCTTATCAACTCTATATCAGATAATTTTGGTTTCACTGGTTTAAAATAGAAATTTTCAGTTCCTGAAATTTCTATTAGTTTATTCAAAATAAAATTGTAACTTGCCTCTAGGTTGCTCATAATTGTATTTGATTGGTAACCAATGCAATTTACTTTTCTTTAGGCTCATGGGCAACCTTTTTTATAATGCACTACGGGTAAAATTAGATTTCATATAATTAATTTATTTTAAGCTAGTTGATTTTTAAGTTCATTGATTTCGTCTCGCAACTTGGCGGCTTGTAAGAAGTCTAAATCCTTGGCGGCTTTTTCCATGGCTTTTGTTTTTTCTTCGATGAGTTTTTCGATATCTATTTCGCCATAAGATGCTTGTTGTTCTGCCACTTGTCTTAAGCTGGCTTCTTTGCGTACATATGGATTTTTCTCAAATTCTGCTTCCTGCTGAATGCGTGTGATTTTTTTATGCAGCGGCTGTGGTGTTTTGTTATGGTCTTTGTTGTATTTAATTTGAATTTCTCTGCGTCGAGCGGTTTCATCCATGGTTTGTTGCATACTACCCGTAATTTTGTCGGCATACATAATCACTTTTCCATTCACATTTCGAGCGGCACGCCCTGCTGTTTGCGTGAGCGAACGGTGATTTCTTAAAAACCCTTCTTTATCGGCGTCTAAAATTGCAACGAGCGAAACTTCTGGCAAATCGAGGCCTTCTCTTAAAAGGTTTACCCCAACGAGTACATCAAAAAGTCCCTCGCGCAAATCTTGCATGATTTTCACACGATCGAGCGTATCTACATCTGAGTGAATGTATTGCGTTCTCACTCCGTAGCGCGTCAAGAACTTTGTAAGTTCTTCCGCCATGCGTTTGGTAAGTGTAGTCACGATCGTGCGTTCATCGATTTCGGCGCGTTTTTGGATTTCTTCCATCAAATCATCCATTTGATTTTGAGAAGGTCGCACTTCAATTATGGGGTCTAGCAACCCAGTTGGACGAATGATTTGCTCTACAATCACACCATCAGATTTTTCTAATTCGTAATTTGCAGGCGTTGCAGAAACATAAATCACTTGGTTTTGGATTGCTTCAAATTCTTCAAACTTGAGCGGGCGGTTGTCCATCGCAGCGGGCAGTCTAAATCCGTATTCTACCAAATTTTCTTTTCTACTTCGGTCGCCCCCGTACATGGCATGCACTTGTGGCACCGTAACATGCGACTCATCAATCACCATAAGATAATCCTCTGGAAAATAATCGAGCAGGCAGAATGGGCGTGTGCCTGGCAATCTCCCATCTAGGTAGCGAGAATAGTTTTCAATCCCAGAACAGTAGCCTAGCTCTTTCATCATTTCGATGTCAAATTCGGTGCGTTCTTTAAGGCGTTTTGCCTCAAGCATTTTGCCCATGTTTTGAAAATATTCAACTTGTTTTCCTAAGTCTATCTGAATGTTTTTTATTGCATTGTTTAAGGTCTCGGGCGAAGTCACAAAAATATTGGCTGGATAAATATTAATTTTATCAAATCCCGAAATTCTTTTCCCTGTTTCTACATTAAAGGATTCAATCTCTTCGATTGTGTCGCCATAAAAATGAAAACGGATTCCGTCATCGGCATAGGCGGGGAAAATCTCCACCGTATCGCCCTGCACACGAAAGTTTCCACGACCAAAATCTACCATAGAGCGGGAGTAGAGAGCATTTACTAATTGATGCAAAAAGTGTGTTCTAGAAACTTCTAGTCCCACTTCGGCTTTAATCACATTTTTGTGAAATTCTGTTGGGTTTCCGATACCATATAAGCACGAAACCGAGGCAACGACCAAAATATCTCTTCGTCCCGAAAGTAGGGAAGAAGTCGCACTAAGCCTCAGTTTTTCAATCTCGTCGTTGATGCTTAAATCTTTTTCTATATACACGCCAGAATGCGGAATGTAAGCTTCTGGCTGGTAGTAGTCGTAGTAGGATACAAAATATTCCACAGCATTGTTTGGGAAAAATTCTTGAAACTCCATATAGAGCTGAGCTGCAAGCGTTTTGTTATGTGCCAGAACGAGGGTAGGCCGCTGCACTTCCTGTACCACATTGGCAATGGTAAAGGTTTTTCCCGATCCTGTAACCCCGAGTAGCGTCTGATATTTATCGTTATTTAAAATACCTTGAGACAGTTGCTTAATCGCTTTGGGCTGATCTCCCATAGGGCTGTAATTTGAAACTATTTTAAAATCCATTAATGCAAAAATACTATTAAACATGGAATTTGATATATTTTTTATTCTTGATTTGTCGTTCTGAATTTGTTTCAGAATCTTATTGCTTTATTTAGACCTTGAAACAATTTTAGTATAACATTTCGTAAGAAGTTGTGCTTTATGTTATTCCGAGCTCGATTCGGAATCTTGGCTAGCAAATGAAATTTAAGGAAAAGCTGGTTTTTTGATGTTTTTAATAATAGTAATATGCCAAAAATCTATCAAAAAATATTTAATAATACGGATTAAAATTTTACTTTTGGGCTTTAATAGTAAAATACAAAATAAATGAGAATTTTCGCAGGAGTAGAAGAAGAATATGGCAAATACGAAACCGCCAAAACAGTGTTAATTCCCGTTCCATACGATGGAACAAGTACTTGGATTAAAGGTGCGGATAAAGGGCCTGAGGCGTTTTTGGATGCCGCCGATAATATGGAGATTTATGACATCGAAACGCAATCGGAACCCTATAAACACGGGATTTTCCTCGATGAGCCCGTAACCGAAGATGCCTCGCCGGAGGCTATGACGGAGGCTGTGCAGGCACGCGTGAAAAAGTATTTAGACGATGATAAGTTTGTAACGCTCTTTGGTGGCGAGCATTCGATTTCCATAGGGAGTATTCGTGCTTTTGGAGAAAAATATGGCAAAATCACGGTTTTGCAATTAGATGCCCACACTGATTTGAGACCAGAGTACCACGGTAGCAAATGCAATCATGCTTGTGCGGTGTTTGAGGCAAATGAAAAGCATCATCTTGTGCAAGTGGGAATCAGAAGTATGGACACAAGCGAAGTGCAGTATTTAAAAGAAGAAAATGTATTCTTTGCACACCAAATCGCTGAAAATCTAAATTGGATCGAAGATGTATTCAATCGCTTGGGCGATAATCCTGTGTACATTACCATTGATTTAGACGGGTTTGATCCTTCGATTTGTCCATCTACAGGAACGCCAGAGCCAGGTGGATTGCCATGGTATCCAACTTTGAAATTATTGAAAAAAGTAATTCAGCAAAAAAATGTCGTAGGTTTTGATATTGTGGAACTTGCACCAAACGAAAACGAAAAATCATCTGATTTTTTAGCGGCTAAATTATACTATAAAATGTTGGCTTATCAATTCACAAAATAAGTAAGCATGAGAAAAAAAATTCTTCTTTGTTTATTGGGGTTAAATTTTGGAGCAACCCAGGCTCAGAGCGATAGCATTAGTCTAGCAGAGAAATACTTACGCGGGAAAAATAATCATTTTCGTGATTTTTGGGATGTTAAATATTATGATCTTCAGCTAGAAACCCATACCGAAAATAAGAGCATAAAAGGAGAAGTCGTTATTGATTTAAGTCTTGATAAACAAGGAAGATTTTTACAAATAGATTTGCAAAAACCTATGCAAATCACCCAAGTAGAACAGCTTCTATCCTCTAATAAAGTAAAGAAAATCCCATTACATTCTATTTTAAACAAAGGCGACCACTACTTTATTCCTACTAAAAAATTAAAGCAAGAAAAAAACATCAAATTGCGTTTTTCGTTTCAAGGAAAACCCAAAATTGCCTTGCAAGCACCCTGGGATGGTGGATGGATTTTTACCAAAGATTTAAAAAATCGAAATTGGCTTTCGGTTGCGGTGCAACGCCAAGGGGCGAGCCTGTGGTTTCCATGCAAGGATTATCAAGGCGATGAGCCAGACCGAGGGGCAATGATTCGTGTGAAAACCGAAAAAAAACAAGTGGCGGTAGCCAATGGAAATTTAATTTCAAAGGAAAACGACGTGTACACTTGGCAGGTCAAAAATCCCATTAATGCCTATAACATTACGCCAAATATTGGGAATTATGTACATTTTTCGGACACTTATCATGGCGAAAATGGAGAACTCAAATTGAATTATTGGGTGCTTGATTATAATGTAGAAAAAGCTAAAAAACAATTTAAACAAGTGCCGATGATGCTTAAAGCTTTTGAGCATTGGTTTGGGGCGTATCCGTTTTACGAAGATTCCTATAAATTGGTCGAAACGCCGTTTTTAGGCATGGAGCACCAGAGCAATATCGCCTACGGAAACGAGTACCAAAATGGTTATAGGGGCATGGATCGCTCGGGAAGTGGTTATGGCAATTTGTTTGATTTTATCATTATTCACGAGTCTGGGCACGAGTGGTTTGGCAACAATATTACCACCGAGCAAATCGCTGATATGTGGGTGCACGAGGCGTTTACCACTTATTCCGAAGCCCTTTTTGTGGAGTATTATTATGGCAAAGAGGCGGCGCAAAAATATTTGCAAGGCTATCAGCGACAGATTTTAAACGATCGCCCGATGCAAGGCGTGCACGATGAGCATCAAGAGGGGAGTGTGGATATGTATAATAAAGGATCGTGCATGATTCAGACATTGCGCGAATGGATGAATGATGATGCCGCATTTTTGGCATTGATGCGTGGCTTGAACAAAGATTTTCGTCATAAAATCGTAACGGGCGCACAGATTGAATGCTACATAGAGGATAAAACAAAATTAGATTTAAAAGCATTTTTTAATCAATACCTGCGAACCACACAAATTCCCATTTTAGCCATCAAGAAAGAACAAAATCAATATTTCTATCGTTGGGAAAATTGTGTCGATGGATTTGCAATGCCCGTTCAGTTGGAAAATAAAGACTGGCTTCAGCCGACGCAAGAATGGAAGGTTTTGCCCCAAAAAGATGTTGATGTTTTGCCTAACAAAAACCTTTTGATTCAATTTAAAAATTATAATTCATGAGGTTTTTAATCATTATTCCAGCACACAACGAAGCGGCACACATTGCAGATTGCTTGGATTCGCTTGCACGACAAACTTATCAAAACTTTGATTGCGTGGTGGTGAACGATGGCTCAACAGATGATACTGAAAATCAAATTTTAAACATAATTAAAGACCGAGAAAATTTTTCATTATTAAACCTTAAAACCTCGCAGCATGCACCAGGTGCAAAGGTCGTTCGAGCGTTTGAGGCAGGATTGAAAACCAATCAAATTCAGGATTTTGAGATAATTTGTAAGTTTGATGCAGACATTATATTTCCGCCCAATTATTTGCAAACGCTGCATGAGGCATATCAAAGAAATCCGCATTTGGGCATGGCGGCAGGCATTGTAAAAATTGCCAAAAACGATTTTTCTGATGAAGATATTTTGGACTTTAGCAATGAAAAGCAACATTGGGCTTTTGAAAACATTTCATCTAAACAACACATTCGTGGTCCAATAAAATCCTATCGCAAAGAATGTTTTTTAGCCATGAATGGACTAAAACCCGTTCTAGGCTGGGACAATATCGATGTGCTTTTGGCTCATAAAAATCAATGGCAAACTCAGACATTTCCCGATGTTTGGGTAAAACATTTGCGCCCAACGATGTACAAATACCAAGCGCAAAAAGCGGAAAAATTAGGCATTTACTTTTATAATTTAGGATTAAATTTGCCTTTGGCTATGCTTTCTTCGGCTAAATCTGCCTTAAAAAATCGTTCGCTTAAAGAATTTATAATCAGTATAAAAACATTTTTAAAACAAAAGCACGATCGGGCATTGAACGCAGAGGAAATTGCCTACATTAGGCACGAAAGATGGCATGGAATTTTGGGCAAAATTCCCGCTGTTTCAACATTAATTAAAAAATCATGAAAACCGCCCCCAAGGTTTGCTGTATCATCGTTACCTACAACGCTGAACGCTGGATTGTAGATTGCCTTTCGACTTTACGAGAGCCCAATCTTGAAATGTCTATTTTGTTGATAGATAATGGCTCAACAGACGCTACGCTAGAAATCGCCCGTAAGCAATTTCCGCAAGTGCAAATTATAGAAATGGGCGAAAATTTAGGTTTTGCCCGAGCCAATAATTTAGGCTATGAGCATGCTAAAAAACTCGGTGCAGATTATCTTTATTTGTTAAACCAAGATACCAAAAGTTATCCAAATACGGTTTTCAACTTGGTGCAAATGGCAGAAAAATATCCTAAATTTGCTATTATAAGCCCCATGCATCTTAACGAAAAAGGCACTGCGTTTGATTCTAAATTTGAGGCGTATATAGATGCCAAAAAATGCCCCAATTACATTTCTGATGCCAGTTTAGGGAATCTAAAAGAGATTTATACCATAGATTTTGTAAACGCTGCGGCGTGGCTAGTTGCTGTATCGGCATTAGGAAAAACACACGGATTGTTTTCCGAGGTTTTTTATCATTATGGCGAAGATCGAAATTTTGTGCAGCGTGTGCAATATTTTGGGCTAAAAGTAGGCATTGTGCCAAGCTTAAAAATCCACCATTGTAGAGATGAACGCGGCGGTGCTTTTTCGCCCGATTTTGAGCAGAAGAAGCTAAGAATCAAATCTTTGGTTTTGATGCACAACATCAATCAATCGTATGGGCAATGCACATTCGAAGTTTGGAAAGAAGCACTAATGCAGTGGGTGAAATTAAACATTTGGCAAGGTTTAAAATTGTTTTTTTATCCTGTTTTTTCGGCACCCAAAATTCTTTCAGCCCGTAAGGAAATGAGGTGAATTTTACATTCAGATAAAAAATCCATAACTTTACATTTTAAATAAAAGAATAAAAGCAATGGATTTACAAGACCAGCTAAAAAAACTTTTTCCAGATCATGTAGCCAACGAAACGCCACAGGAAAACACCTCAAACGAGGAAGGGCTTTGGATTCCTGACGAAACGGTTTCTTGCCATTTTGAAAAGCGAAACGGCAAGACCCACACCATTATCAAAGGCTATACGGGGCATGCGCAGGATTTTAAGCAATTGGCCAAGGAGTTGAAAAAAATGCTCGGAGTGGGCGGCAGCGTGAAAAATGAGGAAATCATAATTCAAGGTGATTATCGAGACCAAATTATGGCGTATCTTAAAGACTTAGGAATGAAAGTGAAACGAGTAGGTGGCTAAAAATAATTGAATAAAAATTCCTATTTTCGCATAAATTTTAGTACATTCACGACCTAAATAATGTTATATTATGGATTATTTACCCTTTGAGGAACCTATAAAAGACCTGCAAGAACAGTATGTAAAATGTGCGCTTGTGGGCGAACAGAGTGGTGTAGATGTAAAAGAATCTTGCCGACAAATTCAAGATAAAATCAATGCTAAAAAGAAAGAAATCTACGGAAATCTCACTTCTTGGCAAAAGGTGCAATTGTCTAGACACCCAAACCGTCCGTATAGTTTGGATTTAATTTATGGCATTACCGATGATAATTTCATAGAATTGCACGGCGACAGAAGTTTTGCCGATGACAAAGCCATGGTGGGCGGATTTGGTGATGTGGATGGGCAAACTGTGATGTTCATAGGGCAACAAAAAGGAAAAAACACTAAGGAACGCCAATATCGCCGTTTTGGAATGTCTAATCCCGATGGGTATCGCAAGGCGTTGCGATTGATGAGATTGGCTGAAAAATTCAATAAGCCGATTGTTACTTTTATCGATACTCCAGGTGCTTACCCAGGATTGGAAGCAGAGGAGAGAGGACAAGGGCAAGCCATCGCGCTCAACATTTACGAAATGTTTAGAATCAAAGTTCCGATTATTTGTATTGTGATTGGAGAAGGGGCTAGTGGAGGCGCGCTTGGAATTGGCGTAGGAAACAAAGTTTTTATGCTTGAAAACACTTGGTATTCGGTAATTTCTCCAGAATCTTGTTCGTCAATTTTGTGGAGAAGCTGGGATTATAAAGAAACCGCAGCCGAGGCTTTGAAACTTACGGCCAAAGATATGCTTGAGCAAAAATTAATCGATGGCATCATTAAAGAACCACTTGGTGGCGCACATTACGATTATTATGAAACTTTTGCTTTAATCAAAAAACAAATTTTGACTTCGTTGAAAGAATTATCTAAATATTCGGGCGAAGAGTTGTGCAAAATGCGCCAAGAGAAATTTTTGGCAATGGGCGTATATCGTAGCTAAAAATGAATAAAAAAATTTCTTGATAAAAATAAATCACTACTTAGCACCTTTTATCAAGGTGCTTTTTTTACTTTTGCAGTTAGAATGGCAGAACAAAATTTAAATATAGCAAGCAGACCGAAAACTACTAAAAAATTTAATTCAAATGAATTGGGTGCCGCTAAAAAACCGCCCCAAGCCGTAGAATTAGAGGAGGCCGTGCTTGGGGCAATGATGATTAGCAAAAAAGGGCTCAATGAGAGTATTGAGATTTTGGAAGAAGAGTTCTTTTATCGTCCGCAGCATCAGCATATTTTTGCTGCAATTTTCACTTTGTTTAATAATGCAGAGCCGATTGATATTTTCACCGTTTCGGAACAGTTAAAGAAAGACGGAAAATTTGATAGTGTAGGAGGTGATTTGTATTTAATTTCATTGACCGAAAAAATTACATCATCCGCACACATAGAGCACCATGCGCGTATTATTCAAGAAAAATATGTTCAGCGTAAATTGATTGAAATTTCTTCTCAAATTATAGAAAACGCTTATGATGATACCGCAGATATTTTCAAACTTTTAGACCAAACAGAAACCGAGATTTTTAAAGTTACCGAAGGGGTTTTAAACTCAGAATATAAAGATGCCAAATCACTCGTGATGGAGGCAGTAGCACAAATCGAGAAAAGAAAAGACCAGCAAGGACTGAGCGGTGTGCCTACGGGCTTTAGAGAAGTAGATGAATTAACCTCGGGGCTAAACCCTTCAGATTTAATTATCTTGGCAGCTCGCCCAGGTATGGGAAAAACTGCATTTGTGCTTTCCATGGCACGAAACATGGCGGTGCAGCATAAAGTGCCTGTGGCGGTATTCTCTCTAGAAATGCCTAGTGTTCAGCTGATTACGCGTTTGATTGTGGGGGAAACGGGGCTGGATAATGATAAAATAAAAAAAGGAACTTTGTCTGCCGACGAGTGGAATCATCTATATGCTAAAGTAAAAACTTTAGAAAATGCACCTTTATTTATTGATGATACACCAGGCTTAAATATTTTTGATTTAAGAGCTAAATGCCGCCGATTGGTTGCGCAACATGATGTAAAAGTTGTGATTATCGACTACTTGCAGTTGATGACGAGCAAAAACAGCACAGGCGGAAACCGTGAACAAGAGATTTCGACCATTTCGCGTGGTTTAAAGGCAATTGCCAAGGAATTAAATGTTCCCGTAATTGCACTTTCTCAGCTTTCTCGTGAGGTAGAAAAACGCCCGAACAAGCGTCCACAACTTTCGGATTTGCGTGAATCGGGAGCGATTGAGCAAGATGCCGATATCGTGTCATTTATCTATCGTCCAGAATATTATAAAATCGATACTTGGGACGACGAAGAGCAAACACCTTGTGCGGGGCAAGCGGAGTTTATCGTAGCAAAACACCGTAATGGTGGTTTGAAGAATATTCGTTTGAAGTTTGTGGCACATCAAGCTAAATTCGAGGATTTAGTAGAAGATTCGTTCTCGGTGCCTATGGTATTTGAAAGTAAAATGAATTCGCCAGAAAGCCAAATGCCAGAGCTTCCTGTAAGCGATCCGAAGGATTCGTTTGGGCTAGATGATGATTATGATACGCCACCATCAAGTGATGGAGCCGATGGCTTTTCCCAAGGTCCAGATTACGATACAACTAATTCGCCTTTTTAAATTAATTTATTATAAATACGAAATCGCAGAACATACAATTCTTTTCGTTTTTTTATTATGCTATATTAACCATGGCAAACTTAGTTTAATGACAAGCAATTGTATCTTGAATGTAGAGAAAATTAAAAACGAATAGTTTTCAATGAAATTTGAATAAAAATTCGTACCTTGCAGGGTGAATTAAAAACGATATGAAATTTTTTATAGACACAGCCAATTTAGACCAAATTCAAGAAGCACAAGATTTGGGCATTTTAGATGGTGTAACCACAAATCCCTCGCTCATGGCAAAAGAGGGAATTACAGGGAAGGAAAATATTTTGAAACATTATCAAAAAATTTGTAAACTTGTTACGGGAGATGTGAGTGCCGAAGTTATTGCCACAGATTTTGATGGAATGGTGAAAGAAGGCGAGGAGCTGGCAAGCCTGCACGAGCAAATTGTAGTGAAAATCCCAATGATTAAAGATGGGGTGAAAGCGATAAAATATTTTTCCGATAACGGAATTAGGACTAACTGTACACTAGTGTTTTCCACAGGGCAAGCCTTGTTGGCAGCCAAAGCGGGGGCGACTTATGTTTCGCCATTTGTGGGGCGTTTAGACGACATTTCGCAAGACGGCATGCAATTGATTGCAGATATCCGCACGATTTATGACAATTATGCTTTTGAAACAGAAATTCTTGCCGCATCGATTAGGAACCCAATGCACATCAATCAATGTGCGCTAATTGGAGCAGATGTGGTAACTTCGCCATTGAACGCGATTTTAGCGTTGCTTAATCATCCATTGACAGACAAAGGATTGGCACAATTTTTAGCCGATTATAAAAAAGGAAATTAAAAAATATGGGGATAGAAAATTGCATTTTCTAAATGAAAAAAATCACTTAATATTTAAAGTATCCGTTTTGTTTTTATTATCTTTGCAAACTAAAAAACGAAACTATGCTTAATGCCATTATAAAAGGTTCAGGACATTATTTGCCAGAAAATATCGTGAAAAATTCAGATTTTTTATCCCACGAATTTTATGATGAAAAAGGCGAAAAAATACTTAAATCAAACGAAGAAACGATTCAGAAATTTAAAGAAATTACCGAAATCGAGGAGCGTAGGTATGCCAATCCTGAAATGAAAAACTCTGAAATGGCAACAATCGCAGGAAAACGCGCTTTGGAAGATGCAAATTTAGATCCTGAGCAGCTAGACTACATCATTGTTTCGTCTAATTATGGTGATATCGAAAAAGACACCCAAACGGCCGACTTTATGCCAAGTATGTCCGCGCGCGTGAAACATTTATTAGGCATCAAAAATTTAAAATGTCGCCCCTATGATATGATTTTTGGTTGCCCTGGCTGGGTAGAATCTATGATTTTAGCCACGCAGCTCATACAAGCAGGCGCAGCCAAAAACATACTCGTCATTGGGAGCGATATGGTCTCTCGTGCCATAGACCCACACGACCGAACTGCCCTTATTTTTAGCGATGGCGCAGGCGCTGTGGTACTTTCCGCAGAGGAGGCAAGCGAGCCCAAGGGCGTGCTAGGCTACGGCACTTATAGCTACACGCAAGACGAAATCTCCTACCTCTCCAACGGGCCATCACTCAAAGCGGATTGCACGAATTACCAAAAAAGTGTGAGTATGAAAGGGCGAAAAGTCTACGAATTTGCCCTGAAAAATGTACCACAAGCCATCAAAGAAGTAATCGACGAATCGGGTAGCCAAATAAGCGAGGTGAAAAAAGTATTGCTACACCAAGCCAATGCCAAGATGGACCACGCAATGGTTGCAAGGCTCTTTAAACTCTACCACGAACAAGCGCCCGAAGATGTTGCCCCTATGACGGTGCAAAAATTCGGAAATTCCTCCGTAGCCACCGTGCCTACTATGTTTGATTTAATTCAGAAAAAGCAGCTCGGGGCACACCAATTTATGCCAAACGATAAAATAATTTTTGCAAGCGTGGGCGCAGGAATGAACATTAATGCCATTATCTACAAAATGCCGTAAAAATGGCATTTTTTTTGTATAAGCCCGCTCTATGTTTAAATATATATTCATTTTATCACTAATCCTAATCGAGTGCTATTCGTACCAAGCGTTTAGAATTTTCACGAAAAACAACCTCTTTTTTGCCGCCTACATCATCATCAACGCGCTGATTTACGGCAGCATCATTTACCTACTATTCCACGGGGAGCTAAACAATTTTGCCACCCCCGCGTTTAAACGATTAATCATACTCTTCACCCTTTTCATCATACCTAAAGCACTTTTAGCCCTCGGTATGATGATAGAAGACAGCTTCCGCCTAGCAAGCTACCTATTTCACGCCAAGGGCGGCGCCACTCTACCAAGCCGCAGGCGCGCCATTTCGCTCATAGCATTAGGCATTGCATCAGTTACATTTTTGGGCGTTTTAGATGGCATTCTATTCGGCAGATACCGTTTCCGTGTCATTCGCAAAAAAATTAAAATCAAAGATTTGCCCCCAGAATTTGAGGGCTTCACCATTACGCAAATTTCAGACATTCACAGCGGCAGTTTTGATGATATTGAAAAGGTAAACTACGGCGTGCAGCTTGCCAATGAGCAAAAATCAGACATCTTAGTATTCACAGGCGATATGGTCAATAATCATTACAGCGAATTTGTGCCGTATCAAAAGATTTTTGCCCAGCTAAACGCAAAAGAAGGTATGTTTGCCGTGCTAGGCAATCACGATTATGGCGGCTATGGTAATTTAACCCCCGCCCAGAGAAAAGAAAGCCTAGAAAAAATCCAGCAAATGCAGCGCGAAATCGGCTTCACCGTGCTAAACAATGAAATGAAAACCATCACCCGAAACGGCAAAAGGCTTAACATCATCGGTGTCGAAAACTGGGGAAATTCCCCCCATTTTCCTAAAAAAGGCGACCTGCGCAAAGCCAGCGCGCACGCACAAGAGGGCGACATCAACATTCTGCTCTCTCACGACCCCTCACACTTCGACCACCAAATGCCCGAGTATGCCAATGTGGTAGACTTCCCCAAATTCATTCACCTCACCCTCTCTGGGCACACCCACGGTATGCAGTTTGGAATAGAAATCCCAGGTTTTATAAAATGGAGCCCTGTGCAATATCGCTACCACCATTGGGCGGGATTGTACGAAAACAAAGGCAGACAGCATTATGTAAATCGTGGGTTTGGTTACTTGGCATTTCCAGGTCGTGTAGGTGAGTGGCCAGAAATTACGGTTTTAGAACTTACGCGCGCTTAATTTATTAAGTTTTAAAATTATAACACTCGCCAATTGTGATATTAAATCTGTTGGATTACCCCTTTCAATTTTATGCATGTTTTTTTTATTCGCTTTTTACTTGAATTTGCTTATCAAAGAGATTTACACCACCCTTCACACCAAAATCAAGCGTGGTTACATTGTAAGCAATAGAAATGTTTTCTTGCTCAAAGCGTTTTTTAATACGCATAATGATATCGCTAAGGGCTTTACGGTAATTATCATTAGTCTCAAATTTTATCCAAAATCTTAATTGAAAATTGTAAGTAGAGCTTCCGATTTCGGTAAAGTAAAAATCTATTGGCTGGTCTAGTATAGCATCTGGCGTTTTCTGAGCCTCATCAAGTGCGCAATTTTTTACATGTTCCAAGTCATCGCCATAGGAAATGCCCGTTTCTAAAATAATGCGGCGCATACCATAGGTGGAATAATTGGTGAAATTATTATTATACACCACTTGGTTTGGCACAAAGACCTCTTGTCCAGGCACGGTTTTGATGCTTGTAGTAATCCAGCCCACTTCGGTTACGCGGCCATAAGTGCCGTTGATAGTTACCCAATCATCTTTTTTAAACGGATTTTGGGATTTGAGCAGAAGACCCGCAAAGAGGTTCGAAGCCACATCTTTAAAGGCAAATCCTGCAATGATGCCCACAATACCTGCGCCTGCTAGGATTTTGGTTAAGAATTTTTCCAAGCCCAAAATTTGTAGGGCTAAAATAACGCCCGAGGCGAGAAAAAAGAAATAGAATGATGATGAAATTAAATAAGCTAGCTCTATATGCTTTTTAAAAGTTTTGTTATAAAATTTAAGGCTTACGATTTTAGCCCCTTTGGCCAAGAAGTAGAATAAAACTAGCACTAAGAGCGCTAGGATTGCATTGGGCAAAAAATTAAGTGTAGAGTGTTCCCAAGTTTTTAAAACTTTGTCTAGTAGTTCAATGTAGTTTTTCATAAAATCAATTTTGTTGGTTTTTAAGTTCGTTAATTTCATCGCGCAATTTAGCCGCTTGCAGGAAATCTAAATCCTTGGCAGCGCGTTCCATTGCCTTTGTTTTTTCTTCAATAAGTTTTTCAAGGTTTTCCAAATTTCCATAATTAGCCTGCGGTTCGGCCACATTTTTTAAGCCCGTTTCTTTGCGCACATAAGGGTTTTGCTCGAATTCTGTTTCTTGCTGAATGCGTGTAATTTTCTTGTGCAGTGGCTGAGGTGTTTTATTATGGTCTTTATTGTATTTAATTTGAATTTCTCTTCGGCGTGCAGTTTCATCTATGGTTTGTTTCATACTTGCCGTAATTTTATCGGCATACATAATCACCTTGCCATTGACATTGCGCGCCGCGCGGCCAGCCGTTTGCGTGAGTGAGCGGTGGTTTCTCAAAAAGCCCTCTTTATCGGCATCGAGGATTGCCACGAGCGACACTTCGGGCAAGTCAAGCCCCTCCCTAAGTAGGTTTACCCCCACCAGCACATCAAAGAGGCCCTCTCTTAAATCTTGCATAATTTTAACGCGGTCTAGCGTGTCCACATCGGAGTGAATGTATTGAGTTCTCACGCCATAGCGCGTGAGAAATTTAGTAAGCTCCTCAGCCATTCGTTTGGTCAAAGTAGTTACGAGGGTGCGCTCATCAATCTCGGCGCGTTTTTGAATCTCCTCCATCAGGTCGTCCATTTGGTTTTGGGAGGGGCGCACTTCGATGGTGGGGTCTAGCAGGCCAGTGGGGCGAATGATTTGCTCCACCACCACGCCCTCAGATTTAGCCAATTCATAGCTTGCAGGGGTTGCCGAGACATAGATTACTTGGTTTTGAATCGCCTCAAATTCTTCAAATTTCAGCGGTCTATTGTCCATTGCGGCAGGCAATCGGAAGCCGTATTCCACGAGGTTTACCTTTCGGCTATGGTCGCCGCCATACATTGCGTGCACCTGAGGCACGGTAACGTGAGATTCATCAATCACCATCAGATAATCCTTTGGGAAGTAATCCAGCAGGCAGAAGGGGCGAGTGCCAGGGAGCCGCCCATCGAGGTAGCGGGAATAATTCTCAATCCCTGAGCAGTAGCCGAGCTCTTTCATCATTTCGAGGTCGAATTCCGTGCGCTCTTTTAGGCGTTTTGCTTCAAGGCTTTTGCCTATATTTTGGAAATACTCCACTTGCTTGCCCAAATCCAGCTGTATATTTTTTATCGCACTATTTAAAGTCTCTGGCGAGGTAACGAAGATATTGGCAGGGTAGATGTTAATCTTATCAAAGCCCGAGATTCTTTTGCCCGTTTCCACACGGAAGGATTCTATCTCCTCAATTCTATCGCCATAGAAGTGAAAGCGAATACCATCATCAGCATAAGCGGGAAAAATCTCCACCGTATCGCCCTGAACGCGGAAGTTTCCACGCCCAAAATCCACCATTGAGCGCGAATAGAGCGCATTGACAAGCTGGTGCAAAAAGTGTGTCCTCGAAATCTCCGTTCCCACCTCCGCGGTAATTACATTTTTATGAAACTCCGTAGGGTTCCCGATACCATACAGGCACGAGACCGATGCCACCACCAAAACATCGCGCCGCCCAGAGAGCAGTGCCGAGGTAGCGCTGAGCCTTAATTTCTCAATCTCATCATTAATACTTAAATCCTTTTCTATATACACCCCCGAGTGCGGAATGTATGCCTCTGGCTGATAATAATCATAATAGGAGACAAAATACTCCACCGCATTGTGCGGAAAAAACTCCTGAAACTCCATATACAGCTGCGCGGCAAGCGTTTTGTTATGCGCCAGAACGAGGGTAGGCCGCTGCACTTCCTGTACCACATTGGCAATGGTAAAGGTTTTTCCCGATCCTGTAACCCCGAGTAGCGTCTGATATTTATCGTTATTTAAAATACCTTGAGACAGTTGCTTAATCGCTTTGGGCTGATCTCCCATAGGGCTGTAATTTGAAACTATTTTAAAATCCATTAATGCAAAAATACTATTAAAGACCCCTTGTGCATTTAGGAAAAAAAATAAAAAAAGATTGTTCATTCGACTAAAAAGTCGTATATTTAATTAGTTATCAATTGATTAAATACATGAACAATCTTATACAAAACTACAAAATTATTTTGAAAGAACTGAAAGAAACTTGCAAAAATATTCCTACTAAAAAGAAAATCCGAAAACCGAAGTTGTCTGATATGGAATTAGTGGCACTGAATATTACCGCGGAATATATGTCTATAAACTCTGAACTTCAGCTATTTAGATGCATCGCTGGAACAGAATTAGACAGCAAAATAGAAAGAAGCGTTTACAACAAAAGAAAACGAAAACTTTTTTCATACATCGAAAAAATAAGGAAGACCCTAAGTGAAAAATTCTCAGATTTTACCGATGTTTTTATCGTAGATTCAACCCCTATTGAAATTTGTAAAGTGAGTAGAGCCCATCGTTCCGCCATCTGTTCCACTGATGAAATACACCCCTCATTTGGGTATTGTGCTGCCAAAAAATCAAAGTATTTTGGGTACAAACTTCATGCGGTTTGCGACAAAAATGGCATCTTTCATTCCTTTGATTTTACACCTGCTAATGTCCATGATGTCAACTACCTGAAAGACATCAAAGAAGACTTTAAAAACTGTGAGTTAATCGGGGATAGAGGCTATATCAGCAAGGAAATTCAACTGGATTTATTTAACTGTTCTAACATCAATTTATCCGTTCCGATGCGGAAAAACCAGCATGATTTTGTAGCGTTTCCAAAAGTCAAATCAAGAATTAGAAAACGTATTGAGACGAATTTTTCCCAGCTGTGCGGACAGTTTTTAATGGGCATCAACTTAGCCAAAACTTTTCAGGGATTCATTACAAGAATACTGTCAAAAATCACTTCTTTTACCATGATTCAGTATCTCAATTTTTTCGTATTCAAGAGAGATTTGAACAAAATTAAAGTGAATTTGTGCTAAATGCACAACGGGGATGTATAATAATACCATTATTGCCTATAAACAATTAATTGATGCCAAAAAACAGATTAAACAGTTATCAATAGAACAAAAGACAATGGACAGTCTTAGTACTATTAATAAAAAATTGAAAGAAGAGTATGATAAAATTAAAATAGACTTAGAGGTATGTAAACAGTTGTATCAAGTACAGTAAGTAATAATACTATGTAATATCAAATACTATGACTAATAATCCTTTGAATAATCCGGACCATCCTCTTCACATCAAGACCTATCAAGATTTTTTAGCCGATGTAAACAACCCCGTGGTGATGCCCACGCTTTATATAGGTGGCAAACCCTTTTTGGAGCGAGAACATTTTAGAGTAGAAGTCCGCCAATATACAGGTCGCCATGATGAATTTACCATTATTGTATCCGATGAAGTGGTAGATGACTTCTATGGATTTTTAATGCGCCAATCCCGCTTACTTTTAGGGGAGCAATTTTTATTAAACTTCCATCAGTATGGGAAGGTGATTCAGAGTTTTCAAGGTATTGTTACCCACGTTAGCAACAAGAAGAATGGCGATAGTGGTACGGGGGACTTATATATCACGGCATCAGCTCCCAGTATATTATTAGAGAATGGGAAGAATAGCCGTAGTTTTGAGAAAATGACGGTAGAGCAAATTATAGCAGAAGTATGTAAAAATTACCCACCAGAAGCCAAAGTAAAAGTAATAGGCGGTTTAAATACTAAAAACTCATTGGACTATACGGTTCAGTATAACGAATCGGATTATGCGTTTTTAACGCGTTTAGCCAATCGTTTAGGGGAATATTTTTATTACGATGGCAAACAGCTTATTTTTGGTAATCGCGCCCAAAAACAAATCACTCTAAGTGAAGGCGATGATTTAGCCGAAGTTAGTTTTGATTTAAAAATACAGAATCAGAATTTTACCCAATATGTTTACGATGAAGCCTTTGGAGATGTCTTTACGCATAATGCTGATAATGCCTTTACACCTCCAAAAGACAATCCTATATTAGGCACAGCGATACAATTAGCGAAAAAGACTTTTACGCAGAAAAGTAGTCATTATTCAAGTAACTTTACTATGGGTGATGAAGATAGTGATGCTCGTTATAAAGTTCCGTTATACAAAGAGAAATTGCAACATATGATGTGGGTTAAGGGCAAGAGTCGTAATCCACTACTCAAATCAGGGAGTTTAGCCGATATGTACGATATTAATGGAAAAGCGATGGAAATTTATCGTATTTTGGAGATAACCCATCACTTAGATGGCGATACCTATTGGAATGAGTTTGTAGGTATTCCTGATATTTTTGTGTCGCCTTATGTAGATGAGAATGCTTTTGCTAAATGTGAAGACCAACCCGCTATTGTAAAGGATAACAACGACCCACAAGGCTTAGGACGAGTAAGAGTACAGTTTATCTGGCAACGCCCTGCCAATGGATATTCGCCTTGGATACGCGTGGTACAGCCTCATGGTGGTTCAGGCAAAGGTTTTTATTTTATCCCTGAGATAGATGAGGAAGTAATGGTGTCTTTTGAAAATCAAAACGCCGAAAGACCTTATGTGATAGGTAGCCATTACAACGGAAAAAGTAAAAGTGGGTATCATACCGCAGGAAATGACAAAAAGGTAATCCATACGAGGAGTGGCACTAAGATTATTCTAAATGATGCTGAAGGTAGTGTCTTTATAGAAGACCCAAGTGGAAACACTTACCTTATGGACGGACAAGGAAATATTAATGTGAATGCTCCAAAGAATATGACTTTTACCGCAGGAGAAAATGTAAATATAAGTGCGGGAATGAATGTTAGTGTAAATGCAGGAATGAATATTACTGAAAACGCTGGAATAAATCATAATAGCTTTGCAGGTGCTATGATGATGCAAAATGCGGTGGCAGATTATTCTTTGATGGCAGCTAATATAATGGAAGTAGCACAGGGAGAAAGAAAATCTAAAGCTAAGGAAGTAACAGATCAATCCAGTAAAAAAGAGATTATTTCTCAGGAAACGAATAACATTCACTCAAAAGGGAAATTAAATAACAATAGCGGAGATAAATCTAATTTATTTTAGTTATGGCAGGAGGAAAAATCATACGCATTGTCGGAGGGAAAAATTCTATTGAATGTGATAATTGGACGGTTTATACTGATGAGTTTAACGCTTCGGCAGGAGGTAAAAGTCAGTTTACGGCTGATGATGGAATCTATTTTGGAGAACCAAAAGAGCCGCCTCCAGCAGGAAAATATTTTGTAAAAGGTTGGTGGACTGATGAAAATAACAATCCAATAAAGGAAGCTAAAATTGGTGATGCAATAAGATTTCATATTCAGACCAAGGGGATAGATGATGGTGAAAAAATTAATTTTGCAGTATATGATTGGGATAATTTTAAATGGCTTAATGATAAACTTACTCTTATAGAAGGTGATAATAAAGAAAAGGCAAATATTATCATACAAAATAATACAGGGTTTGTAGAGTGGACAACAGGAGAAGGGAGTTTAGCCTTAATAGATGAGATGTTTGAGGGAGATGAAATAGAACTTTTTGTAGAGTGTAGCTATAAAGAAGAAACTGTTAATCTTCCCTTTATGGAAAGTGATTATCTTATTTTATCTGAAAAAGAAGAAATTATCACAGTTTTAATAGAACTTCCTCATAGTACATATACAGATAAATTAAATAGAAAGGGGTTGGGGGGACATACAGCAATAATGATAGGAGATGAATATTACGATTATGGACCTCAACCCAATGAGGGAGGAAATATATATTCAGAGGGTCGCCCATGGTGGGATAAATCGGGAGCTACCGGAAATTTAGTAAGGCAAGATATGATGGATATTTTAAATAGAGAATTTCCAAATCAGCAAGAGATTAATGATTATGTAAATTATTACAAAAAAAATAAGCAATCGAGTTTTCCAGTAACAAATCGTTATGTATTAGGTATAGTTGGACGAGTTTGTCTTATAGATATTCATGTCAAAGGAAGTGAAAAAAATAAAGTAGAAAAATGGTGGAAGGAAAAATATCAAGATTTAGGCAATTATAGTGTCTGGATTCTTTTTGGAGAACAATGTACTACAACTGTAAAAAAATCCATTGAAGAGTCAACAGATGTTTTTTCTACTTTTGATATAACATCGACAACCATAACTCCAAAAGGTTTTTTAGAATTATTGACAACCGAAGGAGAACACACATACGGATCAAAAAAAGAAACAACTTTAACAATTACTTCTGAATTAAGAGAGCTTCCTCAAGATGAAATTAATATTTTTGAGGCAGACTTAAATATTAGATTAAACAATTAAGTCGGTGTATTATGTTAGAATTAATTAAAAAATATATTTTTATTATGGGAATATTAAGTAGTATTTTCTCTTGTAGAGTAAAAAAAGATGTATATATATATAGAACAGAAGTATTCTATAAAAAAGAAAAGGAATTAAAAATTTCTCTTGATGAAGCAACAAACATTTACTCAACATATATTCTGAAAAATAAGAAAGAAAATGAAACTCTTTTTTGTAGGCTTGATATTATTTATGGAGATTATTATATTTTTAAAAAAGAATGGGAACCATACAATTTAAAGACGGGAAATTATAATCTTTCAGGTATATGGATTAATGGTTATACGGGAGAAATAGAAGAAGTTACAACACATAAAAATATTCGAATAATATTAGAACCGAGTAAACATTTACCCTATGTAAAAAAAATAATTGATAATAAAGAAAATAGATAGATTAGGTATATCATAAAATTCACAGAAGACGAGAGTATTACCATAACCGATAAAAGTGGTAATGAAATACATTTAGATACCACAGGGGGTAATATAAACATAACAGCGCCAGAGACTATGACATTTAACTGTAAGAATTTGAATATCAATGTAGGGCAAAATATGACAACAAATGTAGGAATGAATAAGTCTGATGGTATAGGACTAAACCATATCGAAAATGTAGGAGCTATAAAAACCACCTCTGTAGTAGGTGATGCTAATATGTTCATCACAGTTAAACCAACAGAAGAATTATTAGAAAAAAAAGTTAACACCTCTGGATACCCTTACCAAACAGGTGATATGAGACTAATTGATTTTGTGACATTAGCAGGGACTAGGAACTCCGCAAATAATAGTTATAAAGGAGGTGATGAGGAGTTTCAAGCTATTAATTGGCCTAATTTAATGTGTACACTATGTGAAGATTTATTAGGATATGAAGTTGTATCATCCAAAGGAATATACACTCCTCTGAAGCCCATTGTTTACTCAGCTATAGACATTCAAAGTACTATAGAGGACCTCAATAAACAATTAAAAAATGGATATAGGTTAATATTAATGATAGATTCAGATTTAATACAAGATGTTTGGGATTATGATTCGGCAGATTATCATTGGGTAGTTTTAGAAGATTTAATTACATTTATTCCTTATTTTAATTCAAAAGGAAAAATAGAATATAAACTTAATTTTAAGGTATATACTTGGGGAAGTAATAAAGAATATCTGAAAGCCCCCATCACACCACTACATTTTATGAACAATTATTATGGATATATTAAAGTTAAATAGAATTATACTAATTCTTTGTTTATTATCAATTGGATGTTATGATAAAGAAAAAGAAAAAAGAAAAAATGAAATAATTTGCAATCAAGAAAAAAATATAAAGTTTTATTATAAGAATGATTTTCGGATATGGTTTATAGGGGAGGAGGTTGAGGGAATAAAGCAAATTAATATTTATCATATACGAGAAGGGCAAATTATTAACGAGCTAAAACATACGACATTAGAGGACGATAAAATTAAATTATTAACAATGCCTTCATTAAAAACAAGAGATAGTCTAAGAATTACCATCAATAAAACAAAAGATATTTATGTTTATAATTTTAAAAACCATGCTAGATATGGTGGAAAGAATTTTTTAGGATGTTATTTCTTTTATTATACAGTCGAAGGCAAAGAATTTGCAGATCCTGATCTAATAAGAATCTTTTTAGATGACTTTTTTACTAATCAAAGTTAAATATATTTGTTTTTTAAGATTTTTTCGACGGAAAGAGGTTTTTATGGAAACACTAAGATTATTGATGCAGAAGGAAGGGTCTTTATAGAAGACCAAAAGTGGCAATGAAATACATCTGGATACCACAGGAGGTAATATAAACATAACGGCACCAGAGACTATGACATTTAACTGTAAGAATTTGAATATCAATGTAGGGCAGAATATGACAACCAATGTAGGAATGAATAAGTCTGATGCAATCGGAATGAATCATAGTGAAAGTGTAGGAGCTATTAAAACCACCTCTGTAGTAGGTGATGCTAATATGTATATCACGGGTAAATTAACGGAAATAATAGAGGGTGATGTTAGTTCAAAAGTTAGTGGGGAAAGAAAGGATTTAGTTAAAGGTGTAATAGAAATAATTAGTGAGGATAAAATAAAAAAGCAGGCTAAGGATTCTATAAGAAATAATAGTGGAGAAAAAAGTAACACTTTTTAATTATGAGTAGAACAAGAATTGTAAATGGAAAAACTTTTATACATACGGAAAAAAGTCATTTGCTTTATTCTGGAAAAAGTTTGATTTTTTCAGCCCAAAAAACCATAAGTGAAGAAGGTCAAAAAGATGGTGTAATTTATGGAGAAGATTTTGAGATGGAGGATTTAGAAAAATCTTCTAAATCTGATTTAATAAAAGAGGCTTATTGGATAGACAAAGAATCGTCAAATAAAACTAATTTAATGAATATATCATCTAATGAAATAAATTTTTATATAAAATTAGATAAGAGTACAATAGGGAAAACTATTAAGTTGACTATAAGATCTTTAGATCTTGTTTTTGACGATAATATTTCGGTTGAAAGTTCTTTCCTAGTAAAAAAAGAAGAAATGTTTTTTAAATTTAACTTAAATGCAGAAAATTTTCAACGAGGAGGAGATGCAATACAGAAATTATATTTTCTTATTGAAATAGATGATGAAAAATATAAATATCCTTTATCAAAGGATGATTATCTCAAAGTACATGTAGTACACTATATACCACAAGTAATGAGAGCACAGAATCCATCATGGGAAGTCGCAGCTAAATTACAAGATAGGTGGTTCAAAGGAAACGCTAGCAGTGAGCCTTGGAAAAACCCAGTGATATTTAAAAACCTTTTGGATTGGATCCTGAAATATAGTCGAGTTAAGGATGTTTATGATGAGATTATTACAGAACTCTGGAAAACGGATAATGCAATAAAAGAGTTAAAAAAAATGATTAAACAAATGACAACGGATTCTAATGTTAACTTAAAATTACCATCTAAAAGAGGTGAAAAATCTTATTTCGGGGTTTATTCTTCAGATATAAAGAGTTATCAAGGTGTAAAACAACCAAAACTTAATAATGATAAAAGAACAGAAAATATGCCTTTATTTGAGAGGTTTTATTATCAGTCTAAATCTTATGAAATAAGTTTATTTGAGCCGTTAGACGATTTAACAGGAGCATTAGCATCATTTTCTTTTCGTGTTATAGGTATTGGATCAATAACAAATACTGGTAATGGTTATTTAGTAGATATAACCAAAATAGGAATATATATAAAAGATTCCTTTGACTTTATAACAGATGGAGAAAGTTTAGGCTATTGGTCAATTATAGATAACAATGTAGAGAAATTAAACCCATTTAATTCAGATTATTACAAAATTACCAATAATTCATATCAAAAGTATAGAAAGGATTATGGGAAAGGAATGGATTTTAATTTGTATTCTGACATAAAGTATCTATCCGTTAACTACAATTTTTTTGCGAAAAAAAATGAATTATAACTTAGTAAGATATATAATTTTAAGTACGCTATTTTATTTATCTGTGGTAATTATTTTTATGATTTCAGAAATAGCACAAGGAAACAAAATATCTTTGGTGCAATTTTATTTTTTATCAAGTAATAAATATTTACCATATATGTATGTTTCTATTTCATCAATTTTGTTTTTCACACTTCTAATTATAATGGAGGGCAAGAAGCAAAATACTTGGAAGTTTTATTTGTTATTCCATACTTTTTGGTTTTTACTTATCATTATATTTTCAAGTTTCTTGTACACCTATTTTCAAATAGTATATTCAGATGAGTACAATAAAGGCTTATTGGAAAATTACTATATAATAGAAAGATTTTTTATTAATACGTCTGATATTTTTATTTTAGGATTATTTTATCTTCTTTTTGCAATACCTTATAATATAGTTATTTTTATTATAACAATCTATTTAATAAACTTTTATGTTAAAAAGGTATAGTATATTATTTATAGAAGTGGCAGTAAAATAACAGGAAAAGCATGAATAAACGGAAAACAATTCTAATAATCATAGTTGGAGTATTTTTATTTTGTAAAGTTTCTGACTCTATATCAGTAAAATTATACAAAAAATATAGTAAAGATGGTCAGTATAGTGTATATGGGACGAAAACATTCCCTGATTTGTTAATGCCAAAAATGCCAGGGCAAGGAGGAGATGTTGAAGGAACAATTTACTTATATGATGAAATAGAAAATAAGATATTGTATTCATCAAAAATACCATCAATACACCTTATATATAGCTCTTTCGAGTTCAGTGAACGAACAGCATATTTTGTAGGAGATGAGTTGGTACCTAATATTTTAACTCCATGGGTTTTACCTAGACCTATAAAAAATGACTATAAAAAAAGATAAATGATACTATAGTTACTTGTTCTCCAAATGGAGTAATATTAGAAAAAGAAATAAAAAAAAAGGATTTTTATTATCGTCAGACTTTTAATAGAAAAGGGATAATAACTATGAGTTATAAAAGTGAAAAGGTAAAAGAAAATAAAGATAAAGTCAGTTATTTCATAAATGAACAAAAAGAGTTTGTCAGTGGGAGATTAGATAAAGTAAAATATACTATTAGTTTGGAAAAAGAAGATGAGGAAATTTTTGTAAAATGTGGAAATTGGATAGATTATGATGGAAATGGAAATATAGAAAATATAGAACGATATATACCTTGTGAATATGAAAAAATAAATTTTGAAGAACAAAAAATAAAGCAATTGGAAGAACAAAAAATGGAAAACTTAAAAAAAATCCTTTAGATGAGTTTTATGAAGATATAACTAATGAGAAATAATTGTATTAATACGCCGAAAGACCCTATGTCATCGGTAGCCACTACAACGGAAAAAACAAAAGTGGGTATGCTACGAAAGATAATAGTGTGAAAGTGATACAAACCAGAAGTGGACATATCGTTAAATTCACAGAAGACGAGAGTATTATCATAACTGATAAAAGTGGTAATGAAATACATTTGGATACCACAGGGGGTAATATAAACATAACAGCACCAGAGACTATGACATTTAACTGTAAGAATTTGAATATCAATGTAGGGCAAAATATGACAACCAATGTAGGAATGAATAAGTCTGATGGTATAGGACTAAACCATATTGAAAATGTAGGAACTAGATCTGCCGAAATACTTCAACAATCGTCTGGGTATGTAGTACAGGCAATGTCTTTTTTTCCTAAGTTAGCTTTTAATTTGTTACTAGGCTCTTTAGATAAAGTAGTTCCAGAAGTACAATCTCATATTAACAAAAATTACGGGGTCTGCCCTTCTCATTCTCAAATAGCCAAAGATTCTTACAAGCACCCCTTAAATAGAATTTCTGCAACTCTTGCAAAACATGCAGTAGAAGATGTAGGTAGAAAATATCAAACGGGGAAATATGGTGCTAAAGAACTAGCCGACTATATTGCCAATACTTACTTTGTGCATCCTTCTTCTCCTAAGGCCAACTGGGTATATGAGAAATACCTAGATAAATGGATAAATAATCAAAATCCAGAATTTCTTAAAACATTAGAGTATGGTAACATTTACGAACATACTCATAAAGAGGTTGAAGCTATTAGTGATAAAAGTATTAAAAAGTTAAAAAAAATTATTGAATTTCTAGATAAAGAAACAAAGGAAAAATAGCATTAGTTATGAAAAAACATATATTATTACTCCCCATATTGTTAACTATATTAATTCAGTGTAAACATATGAAAAAAGAAAGTATAGATGTTTCGCAAGCGATTATAAAAGTAGATTCTTGCGGATTGAGTTACAAAGGTCACAAGTTAGAACTAGGCGTTCCTATCTCGGAATGGGAAAAAGTATTGGGTAAACCTAGTAGAGATACTGATTTGGCTTTTGTTTGGGATGATTTGGGCATAGCAATAGACGACTGGCAGAATAGAGATGGAAAAGTAACTGCCGTATATATTTTCTTTCTTAATTTGGATAGCCCTGAGGCGAACGAAGGTTTGCTTAATTATGCAAGTGATTGGGTGAAATTTGATGAAAAAAAATATAGAAATGGAAGGGTTCCAATGACAGAAGAAAGAATAAATGAAATAAGAGAAGAATCTTCTCCCAAGAATTATATTTACCCATTCAAAGTTTATGAAGGAGTAGTAAACTTACAGGGTTATCCTGTAAAATCCGGGATGAAAGTGGAAGAAATCAATAAATATCGGGAAAAGCTACCCGGGGAATATACTAAGTTTGGTTATATAGACCAAGATATAGATGGCGTAAATGATTCAGGAGTTACCACCAAGACCTTTGGGGGCGATTATCGAGCGCCAGGCTATGAATGCAAAGACGGTAGGCTTCAATATTTTGAACTTACTTATACTGCTACGGGTTCTTTAGAATATCTTAAAATAGGTTATGAGTCTAAGGAAGAATATCAAAATAGGAAAGAATTTAGAGAATAAAAATGAAAAAGAATATAGTATTGATTTTGGTGCTGCTTACTATTTTAATCCAGTGCAAGGAAATGAAAAAAGAAAGATCACTATATTATATTGGAAAATTATTAAAAATAGAAACATATTTTTTATTATTTTTTATAATTACATCTATTTTATTTAATTTAAATGAAGATTTGCATAAATATTTTAACAGATTAGAAGAGATTCATACTTTCAACGAAGTATTTGCATTAATAGTGACTATTTGCTACGCTTTATTTTTCTGGTTCCTTTTGTGTTTTCCTATTTTCTGGTTGTTTAAATTAATTGTTTTAACAAAGCAAAAATGTTGGAAGGTATATTGGAAATTTTTTTCACTTGTTACAGTATTATATTTAATAAGTTTAATAGCTTGGTTTTCCTTGTATTTAATAAATTTACGTCGGATTCATTTATAGCACAAAGATGCTTAAGAGAACAAAAGATGAAGAAACAGAATATAAACTTGATTTTAAGGTATATAATTGGGAATTAATAAAGAATATCTGAAAGCCCCCATAAGAAAACCCTCTATTGTGTTGATAGTGAGTGTTAAAGGGAAAGCAAAAGCACTTCCGAAAGAGGAAATTACCTACAAAGTAACAAGATTTAATATACGGCCGACAGAGGAAGATAAAAAACGAGTTCGTTGGGTAGTAAAAGTGGATGATAAAAAGGAGAAACAATCACAAAAAGGGATGAGTCTTAAACTAAAAATAAAGGAAGAATGGGCAGGGAAACAAATTGTGGTAATGCCTTACTTACAAAAGCCTACAGAAAGTGTGAGTGCTAAGACTAAGGTTGGGAAATGTGATCATATAGATGGAGCAAGAAATGTAGCTTTATATATCGAGCAAGAAATAAAAAAGAATACACAGAGTAATATAGCAGGGAGTATAAGGTATTATGCATCATATGAGGAATATGAAAAAAGATTCAAAGAATGGAAAAGTAGAAATATATTGGGACAACTTTTAAGTCAGCCTGAACCGCAAAATTTGCTAAAAGCTAGAATATTATGGACAGAAAGAGTTTTTAAGAATAGACCTTGGGATCATAAACCTATAATAAGAGATAATTTTAAAGAATTTGCAATTGAAAGGAGGGAATATTCAAATGTCTCTAAAAAGTATGTTACATATAAAAGTTATTTTCATAAGTATGGAGAATATGACTACTTTTATGATGTGTGGTCTAATATACACTATGGTTATGTTGGATTAAGCGTTGGTTTCAGTGAAGACACATTATTAGATGGAGCTGATTTAGCCCAAATAATAGATAGTTCTGGAGGGAACTCTAAGGATACAGAGGATGATAAAATAGGGTTTTCGTTATATTATAAATATGGCAAGTATGCAGAAAAGCTGACAGCACAAGATATTTTAGATGCTTTAGAGATTGCTCCTCTAAAAGAGAGCAAGAAAAAACATAAATGCTACAATAATGAAAATAAATAATATTCAAAAAAGTTTATACTTTTTTCTGACATTGTTAATCGTTCTAATCATATATTTTGTTTATAACTTTACTCGTCCCACTATTATATTTCATACCCATAATAAAGAGATAGGTTATTTAGGAAAAATAGTAAATTTAGATGGAAATATTTATAAATTGTATGTACAAAATCATATTTCACAATACAAGTTACCACATATTTGGGATTGGGACAATGAAGACCAAGTCGCAATATTTACACATAATTATAATGATTTATTGACAAAAAAAGAGATTGATTTTTGGAAATTAGAAATTTACCTAGATGAAGAAGGAAAATATAAGAATCACATTAAAACGAGATACTTTTGGCAAAAGTGAAGCAATAGTTATTTCAAAATAATAGAACAAGTAATTAGGGAAAAGTAGTTATGAAGACAAACCTATATAAAGTCCAAAGTGGAGATACATTAGAGTCAATAGCTAAGAAGTTGAACATTTCTCGTGAAGCGTTGAGGCGTCATCATAATACTTATTGTGATTTAGAACACCTTATAGAAAAAGACCTTCAAGGTATTAGAGAAGTACATATTCCTTCAGATGAAAAAATTATAGAAATTCAAATGTATGAGCAAGAGTTAGCAAAAATATTTAGGTTGCCATCTTCCTATTTGAATACTGATTTTTATTTCCCTAATTACGAAGTAACAGAACACATAAAGCAAGATGATAAAGATAAAATAATTATTACTTACGATGTTTCTATTGCTTTTAAGAAAAAGAATGACAAAGGCTTGGTATTCGAAGTACAAACACATAATTTCAAAAAAGATAAACAAATACCAGATGATAAAATAAGTTTGATATCCCTTGCTTGTATGAAAAGTATCTTACCTATACAACTGGTTGTCTTGAATAATGGCAAG
Organism: Ornithobacterium rhinotracheale; assembly: GCF_004088395.1. NCBI lineage: Bacteria > Pseudomonadati > Bacteroidota > Flavobacteriia > Flavobacteriales > Weeksellaceae > Ornithobacterium > Ornithobacterium rhinotracheale. The sequence goes on from NZ_CP035107.1 coordinate 1,111,950, forward strand.
CTATATCAATTGTATGATCACGATGCTATTATTAACAAATTTGAAAGCAACAGAAAGGATTTCGAAGATTTTTTTATTGGGGAAATATACAGTAATTACATAAATAAATTTTATAGCACCATCAAAAATGAAGTTTATATTTTCAATCAAATTCGTTCCACTTTATTGTATCAGTTGTTATTTCCTGAAAGGAAATATTTACGAGAGGAAAATGAATGGAAAGCTACATTTTATGTTGTTCCCAATTCTTTTCCATTAGAGTGTAAATTCAATTCAACACACCATTTTGAAGATAATAATACCATTAAAATAAAAGGAATAATAGATGATAACTATAGCCTGCAAGAAATTTTGAAAGGAGTTAAGATTGAAGAAAATCAAAAAGAGGCTATAAATGGAGAAGTTGAACTCCACTATAATCTTAGTGAAGATAGCAAAATGTTAAAAAAAATAACAGCCGAAATAGTGCTTTGGAATCACGGAGAATTGTACCTAAAACATTTTTTAACATTAGAAATGAAAAATCAATGATTTTTTTATTACATTAGTGGAAAAATAAATTTTTATTTTTTAAGAAAAAAGATATGAGTAAAATAATTGAAGAAGGCTATATACTCGTTGGAACGAATAATATAAAAAAATTGTCGGATAATAAATATGCAATAATTAATCCTTCTGGAAAAATATCTTATGATATGGTCTCTATAGATTATCCAAGTTCAGAAAAGGAGGAGCAGATGTGTTCTATATTAAGTAAATTAAGGTTAAATAATATAAAAAGTGGAATATTTCAATGTTAGAGTCAGAGTTTAAAAGTACATTGTACTTATTATCAGATACAGGATCTGATGCCAATAAACTTGCTGAACACTTTTTTTCAGGTGAGGGAAAACTTTTTAGTTTTTCTAGTTCTACCAACCTTGCAAATGAAATTAAAAATTCAAATCAATTTGATGAATTCAAAAAAGCTCTTGATAATAAAATTAATAATGAAGCTAAAGACGGGTGTCTTAAAAAAGAAAAGGAAGACAAAGTATCAGCCATTTGTTATAGGAGTTCATATAAAATTATAGAGGTATGAAAGTGAAATATTTAGTCTCATTGTTTTTGTTTTTTTACTCATACATAGTTTTTGCTATAGGAGTTACTGATTGGCGACAAACTACTCCTGGGGGAAATGAAATGAATAATTTTAATGACATATCATTAGTTTTTAAAAGTGGAAATACGGTTGATAATATTTTTAAATGGTACTTTTACAAAGATCATATTATCTGCATTATTGTTAATTCTTGGACTGATAATATGGAGTTTTCATATGCAGTGATTGATGAATCAACAGAACATGTAAAATTATTTAAAAATGAAAAAGAATGGAAGATTTATATTGAAAATTCAAAACTAAAACCAACTGTATGGACGAGATGGTATAGAGGTGATTGGTCTATATTTAATAATATTTTTAGTATTTTATATTTCCTTATTCCAGCAATCATTTTTTTACTATTTCTATTCAGAAAAAGCAATTCTTTGCTCAAAAAAATTATGTATATTGGATTTTTAATCTTATTACTTTATTATATATTAAATTTTTTCCCACAGAGTATTTAATTCTAAAAAGTTATGACTGAAGATATTTTTAAAATAACTCAACTGGTTTCAGAAGGTACAGTTACTGGCGGATTTAATTATAGAAAAGGAAATTTTGTTCAGTTTAAGTTAGATTATTTAGGCTTAACTCTAAAAATAGATGGAAAACTGACAGTTTATAAAGAGAAAGTAAAACCTTCAAAAAAAGATATTAATATAAAAGCAAACATAATTGAAAGAAAAGATGGAATACTTAAAACAGACAAAATATTCATACTATAAACAGATTATAGTATTGATAGTATTAATGATAACCCAAAGCTGTGACTCACAAAATAAAAACAAAGAAGTTATGAATAAAATATATTACATCAATTATAATTTTAGTTTTCCATATGAAATTTATGTAAATGAAGTCCTTCTAGAAAGGGATTTATTAACGGGGCGTTCAGGTCCAGATAGATTAAATAATTATATTTTAGAAAGTGGAAAACAAAAGATTAAAATACGAGTATTTGCACCTAAAAATTATAATGGTGGACTATTAAAAGATAAGGATTTAATAATTTTAAGTGAACAAAGTGCTTTATATAAGGTAAATTCAGATGATAAATCATATACTTTAATCAAAAGATTAAATTTTGATACGATAACTCAAGATGTGCCATTTTATGAGCAAGAATGGATTTTTAATGCAGATTTGCCATTTGAATTAGAAGGATGGAAAAACTCAAAAGATTTATCGAAGATTGATCAGGAGGAACTGCAACAAAAAGTAGAACAAAAGTATAAAATGCTTTATGAGTTATTAAATCAAGGAAAAGTAGATGAGTTTCTAAAAGAAATTGATTTTTCAAATAATGAATTTTTCAAAGCAAATTATTTTAATGATTCTCAAAAAAAGGAATATATTGACAACTTGAGAAAAAGTTATTTAAATTTTAAAGGAAAAATGCTCCCATTCAATACTGGAAAAATACAAATAATGGGCAATGGAAAAACAGTTTCGTTAAGGACTTTAACAGGAAAATATAAAGGCTTAGGCGTTCTAATTGCAGAAGACCACGAGAAACAGAATGTTTATTTTAATAATGTAATTTTACATATTCCTACTGGGGCTAATGAATTAAAAGTTGTACGAATTAATTCTCTAGGTGCAAAATTAGAATAATTGCAGAAGATTTATATTATGCTTGTGATTCTGCAGGTTGGTTTTGGAAACAGGGAAAGGTTTTAAGCATTGGAAACTCTTGGAGAGGTCCAAAAAATCCACCAACTTTTATTAAATCAGAGAATCCAGATTACCCAAAGTCAACAATTATATGGAATGACGGTGATAAAGAAAAAAAGTATGGTACCGTCGATATGAATTTGATTGCTGATGATGATAAAACAGATACTCCTGAGATTACCATTACACATTCGATGTTTAAAAAAGGGGTGGATTTTAAATATGGGGATTCAGATAATGATTCTCAAAACTATTTCATAGAGGTTATCCCTTTAGATATTTCGGTAAGCTCCAAAAAGTTTGGGGTTACAAGTGATGGTTTGATGAAAGTAGAAAAAGGAAAAAGTGCTTCTAGTGTGGGATATAGTAAAGTGGAGGAGAAAGAGAAAAAAGATGATGTATGTGTGTGTAAGTTAAATACATTGAATTGGGGGAGACATTTTACCTGTCAAGAAAGGAAAAAAATTTTTGAAATATCAAATAGACTTGATTGTAATCCGAATTATTTAACTTCTGTTATGGCTCTAGAAACTGGAGGAACATTTGATCCAAGCATTGTTAATAAATTGGGATACACAGGTTTAATACAAATTGGTGCGGATGCTGCAAAAGATATTAATAGAAGAAAAGGAACACAAATTAGTTCAGGAAATAAAGGAAATCTTAAAAATATGACGAAGTTAGAACAATTAACATATGTTGAATACTATCTTGAACCATTTAAAGGAAAATTAAATACTTTAGCTGATTTTTATCTAGCTATTTTAATGCCAGTTGATTGTGGAAAAGGAAATCAAAGTAACCATGTTGTTTTTGATAAAAATCTTAAATTAGATTTTGATGAAGAAGGTAAAGTGATAAAAAACACAAAATGGGTGAGAAATAGAGGATATGAACAAAACCCCGTTTTTCATAAAGAAGGAAAAAATGAGGAGGGAAAGACATACGTGTGGGAAATATCAAAAGAAATAGAAAAATGGTACAATAAGGGAGGTAATAAAATTAATAAAGAAATTGATTTTTCATGTCAGAGTCTACCTGAAAGCAATATAGATAAGTCAAAATCTAATATTTGGCATGATCCAGTTGATAACCCTCGTTTAACTAAATATAATTATTCAGGAATAGTAAAACCATCAAGTGGGACATATGGTGAATGTAGAAGATATTCTAATGGTAAAAAGAGATATCATGGAGGTTTCGATTTTTTTGCTATTCCAGGTAAAGATAAGGTTTATTCCTGTTTGAAAGGAAATATTTACGAGGTTAGATATTCAGTAAATGCAGGTTGGATTATAAGAATTAAAGTGCAAAATGTTAAAGATTTATTAGAACAAGAGAAAAAAATAAATTATACAATTCAATATCCGGATGAATGGGTGGGAAAAGATATTATAGAAAGTGATGAAGTTTACTTAATTTATATGCATCTTGATAGTGTATTATTTACAGCAAAAGATGCACAAGAAAAGAGAGAAGTAGATGCTGGTACTATTATAGGGATTGCTGGTGTTACAGGAAAAATTGCAAGTGGAACTAGAGCGCCTCATTTACATATGGAGATTGCTACTGTAATGGATCCTTACGTAAAGGGAATAAAGGGAAGGAAATATAGAACTAATCCTGCAAGATTTGTAAAACTTAATCCTTACGACACACAAGATCAAGATAAGGCAGCAAAAAAGAAGCATTACTAAATAAATTTTAGGTATGCATTGAAAGTTTGATAATAAATCTTCACATAAAGAAGCTATTCAAAGATTTGATTTTAATAAATTTAATCAGTAATTTAGAAAAACTTAAATATTTTATTAATGAAAAATACATTACAACTAACTGTTATATTTATTCTATACGTATTGATAAATTCATGTAAAGGAAACAACGACAATATTTCTTCTGTTAATAACAATAATGAAACTGTTATAGAGGATGAATGGAATAAAAATACTCAAACTATAGTTCATGAAAATGATAGCGTAGAATATGAGGAAAATGATGAATTTATCTCAAATTTTTTATTTAATCAGTGGAAGGGTAAATATGAACTAGTACAAGAAGACTTGATAGATGGCTGGGGGAGAGAATCGATGTGTTTTACAGAATTGGTTTTAATCGCCCCAGATAGTTGTATTTATAGAAGTTGGCTTGCCGATGAAAATGGAAAAAGATACGCTAAAGAAGATAATTATCAAGAATATGTTGGAGGTATGGTTGCAACCTCAGAAAAAGACTCTATAGAATTTTATACAAAAAAGGTTCTCGCAGGTGGAAATAATACATTGTCACCATTGCTGACACTAACTAAAAGTAACGATAAGTTTTATTTGCATAGTGTTTTAATTCCTAACTCTCGAGATGAAATACATAAAATTTCTGTTGATAAATAGAGGAGTTTTTTAATCTAAAAATAATAAATAAAGAGCATTTATAGAAAATCATTAAACAAACTTTGTTGCCTTAGAAATGGTCTAAAATATTCATTGAAATGAAAAGAACAGTTTTATTGCTAGTAATCAGTTTGTTGAGTATTTTCTCTTGTGAGGAAAAAACAAATAAACGTAACAATATTACAATGAATAACAAATGCCTTAAAGAAAACATTAATATTTCATCATCATTTATAGATGATATTGATTTAAAAAAATTTAAATATAAAGAAGAATATATTGAAGATATAAGAATTTATCAAATCTTAGATGCTTCTTATAGAAAGAATTTTTTTGAATTTTTAGGTAGTCGTAATTTTGAAATGGGAGAGTATGAACAAGTATTTTTCATCAAAATATTATTAACTTACATTCAACAAAATAATGATATAGAATTTTATAATATTTTAAATGAATTATTTACAAACAAAAATTTAGGTTATTTTTTAGAAGATTATGAGTTATATATTTATGAGTTATTTTTATATAAACCATCATTTTTTATTCAAGGTGCTTATTTCTCAAAAAATCATGAATTGATAGATTATATAAATAAAAGTTTGCCTTTGGCTTTTTTAATAAGCAATAATGAAATTAATATAAAATTATGTGATAATTGCAGTGAAGTTAACTTATTTATTGACAAAAATACCGTAGATCAAATAAAGTTAAAGGAGTTAAAAGAAACTATCTATCAACAGTCTTTAATAAAAATTACTAATCGTAAAAATATGGATTCCATATATTGTTATAATATATATAAATATTTGAATTCAAAATCAATAGAAGGTTTAAACGAAAATGAAAAGTTATTTTACGAAAAAAAATATAATCCTTTTTTTAAAGACAATATCATATACTTGAAAAAATATCACGCAAAAATAAATGACCCAGACGGTTACACAAATCTTCGCAAAGAAAAGAGCACACAATCAGAAGTTATACAAATCATAAATTCAGGAGAATCTATTGAAGTTTTAGATAATTCAGATGATTGGTTCGAGGTGAAAACAAAAGACGGAAATATAGGATTTGTGCACAAAAGCAGAGTGAAGACAAAGTAATTAATTTTATAGAGGTTATTCCTTTAGATATTTCGGTAAGCTCCAAAAAGTTTGGGGTTACAAGTGATGGCTTGATGAAAGTAGAGAATACAAGAACAGCTTCTAGTGTGGGATTTACAGAATCATAATGATCACCTTCACATTCAGGGTTATAAACCAACCTATACAGAAAAAAAGTTATAAAATATGAACTTCAAAATCATTATACTACTCATCGGTATTGTTTTTCTATGGAGTTGCAAGGATGGAAAGAAAACCACTTCTGACCAAAACCCTATTGAAATTTCTGAAAATTCGGCTGAAGAAATTGCCAATACATTTTATGTCTTAACGAAATATCATAATGAGAAATTTGAAATCAAAGTAAATGAAATCACTAAAAATCAATTTAATAAAAATGATTTTTCTAAAAAACAAGATAATAATATCACACAACTCTTTGCTGAAAATATAACACAAAAACCTGATAAAATAATCCTTAATTTTGATAATCATCAAAGTAAAACTCTTGCAAATAACGAGGGAACACCTTATGATGAAAACAGAGTACATTATTCATATCAAGGCTATTTGCCAACTTTTAACGCTTTTGTGGTAAAAACTAATGGCTATGAAAATGTAAAACTATGGTTGTTTAACAAAGAAAACGGCAAAAAAATAGAACTCATAGGCATACCTTTTTTAAATCCCTCAAAAAAACTATTTTATTGTTTTGATTATAACCCATTTGAAGACGAAGACACAACACCAGAAATACTACCACCAACCTATGATTTGTATATCTATCAACATCATCAAGATAAAATTACTAAATTAGCAAAAATAAAAATCGCTGAAAATCAAGAAATAAAAGAAGCTTATTGGGAAGATGATAATAATTTAAAAATACAAACCAAAGAAAAATATTTGCATATAAAAATCAATTAATGAAAAAAAACATTGTAATACTAATATTTTTAATTATTAGTTGTGGTGAACAATCAAAAAAATGTAATTATATGAACAAAGAACTTATACATCTGTTGTACACTAAAATTGACAGTATTGATTTTGAAGAATATAGAGAAGAAATGATCTTATTAGATGTAGATAACGATAAAATAATGAAGTGCATCATTACAGAATATAAATCTGATAGAAATTTGCAAAATAAAATTAACCAGCTTGATGAAAGTAAAAAAAAATTTTACAGCTATGCATTTGATAGAGTTAAAGAAGATTATAAAAAATACAATTATATTGACGGACCTTATTTTGATTATTTGATACAAAAAAGAGATTCTAATGTGCTTAATATGATGTTGAACATAATTAACGATGATAAAATTGAAAAAGAACAAAAAAAAGAGATTTTACATAATATAAGTAAGTATAATTACTTCAGAATAAATGACCCAGACGGTTACACAAATCTTCGTAAAGAAAAGAATACACAATCAGAGATTATACAAACCATAAAATCAGGGGAAGCCATTGAAGTTTTAGATAATTCTGATGAATGGTTCGAAGTGAAAACAAAAGACGGAAATATAGGATTTGTGCACAAAAGCAGAGTGAAAACGGAGTAGTTAATTTCATAGAGGTTATCCCTTTAGATATTTCGGTAAGCTCCAAAAAGTTTGGAATTACAAGTGATGGCTTGATGAAAGTAGAAAAAGGAGAAAGTGCTTATGAAAACAAGGGAATGAGCAGACAAGGAGGAAATGAACAAGTGATTGATAAACAAAAAGTTTTTGTTAAACTTCCTTCAGTCCTTGCAGGTATGGAATATAAAGCTGAATATATTATTAGACATAATGGTAATTATGCGAGATGGTATAATTCTAAAGATGCAAATGCACAAGAAATATATAGAGAAAGTTTAAAAGGAATAAAACCAAAAATAGTAGAGAGTTTCAAAAATGAAAAAGAGTAAATTTTTAAGTGTAGTTTTCTTACTGATAATTATTTTTTCGAACGCTTGTAAAGAACAAAAAAGCAATAATATAGCAGAAGCAAGAACCTATGGTCTTCAAAATAGTAGTATGACTACTATTGGTGCAGATGAATGCCAAATTCTATTAAAAGAATTGATTTTCAAATCCTCTTTTCAAAGTCCTTTTAAGGATAATTTCAATGTAGAAATAGATGAGGAAGAAGGATACAAATTAACTCTTAGGATTATTGATGAATTAAGTGAACGCAAAAATACAGTAGGTTGGATTATACTTGATGCTGAAAACAAAAAACTTTTAGATATAACTAATGACTTGTATGAACCTGAACCATTAACATTTAATACAATCTTGTGGAATAATGTGATGGATTGTTATTTTAAATCAAAGCCTATATTTAAGATAGATAACAATTTGGGAAAAGAATGTAGGGATATAACGAATGAATACGAAACAGAACAAATTTGCATATTTAAAAATACCACAATTGATGTCGTTTATCAACAAACGATCAAAGAAAATGAATTAGAAAACGCGAGCAAATACTTATTAGCAAATATTCCAGAAAATGATACGATTACAAAAATTAATGCTGATGGTTTAATTTCAATTGACTATAAAATTGCCCAAAAAAAGATTGAGATGGAATTTTTATTTGAAGGAGGTATTACAACATTAATTATAGAACAACAGGGAAACAATGTGGAAAGAAAAATTATATATAGCGCAGATTGACATCACTAAAAAAGAAAGCCATTCGCTTCATAATAGAAGAAAAAAAAGTAAAATTTGAAAGTAATTTATATAAAGGTACAAAATGAAAAAAAACATTGTAATACTAATATTTTTAATTATTAGTTGTGAAAAACAATTAAAAAAATGTAATTATATGAACAAAGAACTTATACATCTGTTGTACACTAAAATTGACAGTATTGATTTTGAAGAACATAGAGAAGAAATGATCTTATTAGATGTAGATAACGATAAAATAATGAAGTGCATCATTACAGAATATAAATCTGATAGAAATTTGCAAAATAAAATTAACCAGCTTGATGAAAGTAAAAAAAAATTTTACAGCTATGCATTTGATAGAGTTAAAGAAGATTATAAAAAATACAATTATATAGACGGACCTTATTTTGATTATTTGATACAAAAAAGAGATTCTAATGTGCTTAATATTATGTTGAACATAATTAACGATGATAAAATTGAAAAAGAACAAAAAAAAGAGATTTTACATAATATAAGTAAGTATAATTACTTCAGAATAAATGACCCAGACGGTTACACAAATCTTCGCAAAGAAAAGAGCACACAATCAGAAGTTATACAAATCATAAATTCAGGAGAATCCATTGAAGTTTTAGATAATTCTGATGAATGGTTCGAAGTGAAAACAAAAGACGGAAATATAGGATTTGTGCACAAAAGCAGAGTGAAAACGGAGTAGTTAATTTCATAGAGGTTATTCCTTTAGATATTTCGGTAAGCTCCAAAAAGTTTGGGGTTACAAGTGATGGTTTGATGAAAGTAGAGAAAGGAAAAAGTGCTTCTAGTGTGGGATTTACAGAATCATAATGATCACCTTCACATTCAGGGTTATAAACCAACCTATACAGAAAAAAAGTTATAAAATATGAACTTCAAAATCATTATACTACTCATCGGTATTGTTTTTCTATGGAGTTGCAAGGATGGAAAGAAAACCACTTCTGACCAAAACCCTATTGAAATTTCTGAAAATTCGGCTGAAGAAATTGCCAATACATTTTATGTCTTAACGAAATATCATAATGAGAAATTTGAAATCAAAGTAAATGAAATCACTAAAAATCAATTTAATAAAAATGATTTTTCTAAAAAACAAGATAATAATATCACACAACTCTTTGCTGAAAATATAACACAAAAACCTGATAAAATAATCCTTAATTTTGATAATCATCAAAGTAAAACTCTTGCAAATAACGAGGGAACACCTTATGATGAAAACAGAGTACATTATTCATATCAAGGCTATTTGCCAACTTTTAACGCTTTTGTGGTAAAAACTAATGGCTATGAAAATGTAAAACTATGGTTGTTTAACAAAGAAAACGGCAAAAAAATAGAACTCATAGGCATACCTTTTTTAAATCCCTCAAAAAAACTATTTTATTGTTTTGATTATAACCCATTTGAAGACGAAGACACAACACCAGAAATACTACCACCAACCTATGATTTGTATATCTATCAATATCATCACGATAAAATTACTAAATTAGCAAAAATAAAAATCGCTGAAAATCAAGAAATAAAAGAAGCTTATTGGGAAGATAATGATAATTTAAAAATACAAACCAAAGAAAAATATTTGCATATAAAAATCAATTAATGAAAAGAATACTTATCACACTTATAATTTGGAAACCTTGATAATTCAGTAATAAAAACAATCAAAAAATGAGAAAAACGATTTTAATTATTATTTTGTTTGTTTTTGTTGGGTGTAAGCAAAATGCAAAATCACCTAATGAAGAGATGAAAAATGAAATTACAACTAAAGAAGAGAATGATTTGAGTAATAAAATTCATTTTCTGAAAGACTTTTATTATTCTGTTTATGGTTCTGATGAGAGCAAAGAGAATTTAAAGAAAAAATATGTGTCAAAAAGGGTATTGAATAGAATAGACAGCCTTACTTCAGCCGAAAATCATTTCGTTTTGGACTACGATCCTTTTATCAAAGGACAAGATTACAACGGCACTTCAATAAAAAGAACCCTTGAGATAACACCACTAAACAATAAAAATAAATTCCGAGTAAGTTTTCTGTTATTTGGTATTCAAAATGAAGAAAAAACAACTATTGACATCATTTTACAGGAAAATACAAAAGGTAAATATCTGATAAACGGAATATTGAACGATAAATATTTGAGTTTTAAAAATACATCCAAACCCAAGCAAAAGAAAATCTATGTTTTGGATAGCATTCACATACAAACCCCGTCAGATACTTATAGTCTATATGTTTTAGAACATTCAGAAAATAAAAAACCTCAAAACACACCACATCACGCTAACCCCATTATATTGTACAAGAATGGGATGATACAATTTGAAAACAAGCATCTTATATTTCCGTATGATGAAAATTGTCCCGCAGATGGTTTTCAAAAATTAGTATCTAAGAAAAATTATTTCACAATTGAACAAACCTATTGCAAAGATTTTTTAATCGTCTCCTCCTACACAACATTCAAAATCAGCACAAAAACAGACCGTATCTATCTTTATAAATATGGTGAAGAATATACAGACAGGAGTAATCCCGATAGAGATATTCCTGCTAGAATTAAGACAATAGAAGATTTTGGGACGATTAATTTTGAAGATGTAACAACATCTTCTCTTCTAAAATTATTAGAATAAATTAACTATAGTAAAAAGTATATTGTACTGCAATGTTTGGTGAGACAGTAGAATTTCATTTATGGGAAGATGATGCACCTGGTGGAGGACATAACGCAGAAATCAATAGAAACAATAGGCTTGATGTATCTTTTAATGCAAAAGTAAATGCCAAGGGTATTGCCGAAGCACGGATAAGATTACTTTCTCATGCAAGTGTTTTGAAAAACATTGCTAATAGTCATTTTATGAGAGGTAGTAAGGATGAGGGTAAAAATCATGAATACTATGTTACGGCAAGTTATTATGGCAAGATAAAAGGTTCCAGCCAGGTCAATGTAAATGTCGTAAATCCAGATTACAAATCGCAACCTACTAAATCTTCAAACCATAAGAAAACAACCACATCTACTCCAAAAGAAAATACTCCTAAATTTCCAGCAACTAGAAAATCAAAAATACTAAAAAAAGAAGATCCACAAGGTAAAATTATAGATGCTTACTTTGTAAATGTTTTGGGACAAAGAGTATCAAGAATATCAGTTGGAGACAGGGTAAAGGTGCATATTCTATCGAATGGTATGAGTGGAGAGCATATTAAGTATGTAATATGGGAGTATGACACCACTTATAGTGATGAAATTTATCGTAGTGGTAAAATTAAGTTAGACTCTGATAAGACAGATACTCCTGAGATTACCATTACACAATCAATGTTTGAAAAAGGGGTGGATTTTAAATATGGGGATTCAGATAATGATTCTCAAAACTATTTCATAGAGGTTATTCCTTTAGATATTTCGGTAAGCTCCAAAAAGTTTGGGGTTACAAGTGATGGCGGATTTGATTATAGAAAAGGAAATTTTGTTCAGTTTAAGTTAGATTATTTAGGCGTAACTCTAAAAATAGATGGAAAACTGACAGTTTATAAAGAGAAAAGAAAACCTTCAAAAAAAGATATTAACATAAAAGCAAACATAATTGAAAGAAAAGATGGAATACTTAAAACAGACAAAATATTCATACTATAAACAGATTATAGTATTGATAGTATTAATGATAACCCAAAGTTGTGACTCACAAAATAAAAAACAAATGGAAGAAGAAATTATAAGACTAAACAAAGAAACAATAGAAAAACTGGTTAATTATCCTACACACCCTGTATATTCTATACAGGTAAATAAAATGAAATGCAGGGTTGCAGTTCTTGTCAATGGACTCCCACATTGGCTTCCGCTTACTGAAAATGTAGGAGAAAGTATGACACTTTATTTAAATAGGTATATTCCAAAATCTGGAAAACAACTGATAACAGTACAAATCTACCCCAATGAGGGTGTTGAATTTTTCCCTTATGATGCAGTGGCAGATATCCGTTTACAATATGCGCCAGACAAGTTTAAAACTCCTATCTATGAGTACCAAGTAATGACTGAACAAAGCTTGCCCGAAGATATAGGAGGTAAAAGATTGAGTTACTATGAAATGAAAATCCCTTTTGAGGCAGTGGTTCCTTATGATTTTAGTGAAGAGTTAAATCAAGCACAAGACCTCACTCAAATACCCAATATAAAACAAAAAATATTAGCCAAATATAATTATCTAAAAAAAATAATGGAAGATGGAGATGGTATTGCTTTTGTGAAAGAGCAGGAACATAGTAGTTTTTATGGAGCTAACTATCTATATGCTACCAAAGAAGAATTGTTAGGTGCATTAAATATGGAAGATGACAATGATATAGAGTTATTTTGTTCCCATGAAATTGAATACCGCAAGATACCAGAATTTACCAATTACGAACTAGTATTTGGTTTAGATGGCAAAGTAGTTTTTTTAAGAAGTAAGAAAGATAAAAAAACTATGTTCAAAGTATATGTAGGTGGAGAATATGAAGATCCTTTCGAATATAATTTTTATCTATATATGCCAGAAGGAAGTAATGAGCTAAAGATATGGTAAAAATTAAATTGATTTGGAAAGAGTAAGTATTCTAATGCAAGATAAGCTCAGGATATTTATTTTGAACACAGGGTTCTCATAAGTGTTTTTTTTCAAAAAAACAAAAAATAATTTGGTTGTATAATAAAATTATATTACATCTGAAAGGGAGAAAAATGTGCAAATGCATTTTTACCATAGTCATTATTACTAACATAAAAATTTTTTGCTTATGATTTCAAATAAAGGAATAGGCGGGAACGAAGTTCCAAAAACAGATGTTCCCTATTTTGAACAAGAATGGGAGGTAGAAGTTACTGAACTCCCGTATGAATTAGAAGGCTGGAGCAATGGGCAAGACTTGCGGAAATGGGATCAAAAGGAACTTGAAAAAAAAGTGGTGGCTTATTACAGCAAAATTCGAAATATCTTAGACAATGGAGATTCTGAGAAATGGTTAAATCAAATTAAACATAGGTTTGATGAAACTTGTATTTTTGATTATTTATCAAAAAAAAGAGTTGCGGAGGATTTGAAAGAAATTAAAGAGGATGTTGAAGAATATTGTAAAGGAACAATGATTCCCTTAGAAGATTATGAGATGAAGATTTATGCAGAGGGCAAAATAGTAACTTTGGAGAGAAAAACACATACCAAAGAATTTAATCATTATTCCCCCTTAGATATTAAGGGCTGGAGTCCTTTGATATCTAAGGGAGAAATATCAGGAGCAGCACCGTACCCTATTTTATTATATCTACCTAAAAACAGTAATGAATTTGTAATTATAAGAAAATGAAAAAACTCCTAACCTTATGTTTTGCCTTTGTGCTAAGTGCTTGTAATGGGCAAAACCAAAAAGAAATGAACAACAAAGCTCAAGAATTATTAGGAAATCTCTACAAGAATGTAGAGTACAGAGACGAAGCTATATCCAACCATATGGTAGTATCCTCAGGTGGAGCAACAGTAGAAGTTTATATCAACGGATATCCTATTCATAGGGAACCCGTAGTTATAGGTAAAAGAAGTGGTAGGGGAATGATAGGAGGCAGCAATCCTATTAATGAATATATTCTAAAGAGTGGAGTACAAGAGTGGGAAGTTAGGGTATATCCCGCTTATTCTATGGCTACAAAATCACAAGAAAAAACCTTATCAGAAAATACCCGTTTTATAATGCGATTAGAAAAACTTCGCTTTACAGATAATGGAGTAGAACACTTAGCTCCTGCTAAAGTGATAATAGAAACACCTATGGTTAGTAAGACTACTTCTACGGGGAATACAGAGCAGGTATATAAGGATGCAGGTAAGCCTATGGCTATTTATAAAGGAACTTTTATAGCGGAGGTGCCTTATATATTAAAAGGATGGAGTGAGAGTGTTGATTTAACCAAAGAAGACCCTAAAAAGCTAAAAGAAGAACTAGTAGAAAAGTATCAAGAATTGTGGAATATATTGGATAAAAGGAGAACAGATTTATTCGCTGAAAAAATCCTAAAAAGAGAAACAGAAACAGCTCAAGCTTTGTTTTACACAAAAGTATTAAACGATGATTACATGAATACATTTTTTGAAAATGTAGGTAAAGAAGATAAAAAAATGGATTTATTAAAAGATTACAAAATGGTTTTTTATGGAAAATACATGATCTCATTGGAACATGAAAAGGTTGGGGATTTACCATATTTACCTGCATTATCAGCGGTTTATAATGATAAAACTGATGAAGGAACAATTTTTACACGATATATTACATATTATATTGCCTTTCACCGCCCTAAACCAGGAGCACCATTAGAAATTATTCGTTAAAAATTATTATATGAAAAAACTCCTAATTTTATATCTTGTTTTTGTGCTAAGTGCTTGTAATGGGCAACAAAAAAGTGAAAAAATCACCCCAATCCCCTTAGAGAAACAGATTACTTATGCGTTGGAAATAACAACCAATGTGCCTGTTATTGTATATGATATAAAAGCATCGGAATACAATATGCCTTTAGGTACTGCAATTGATTTGAACCCCTACCTTTTAAAGAATGGAAAGTGTACCATAAAGCTACAGATATGATTTGCTTATTAATTCAATAAAAATATAAATCGAGTAAAAACACAGCAAAAGCATAACAAATCACGACTCTAAAATTAAATGAAAATCAAAAAAAACAAAAAATAATTTGGTAGAGCTAATTTTGGGACATTACATTAAATTTACATAAAAATGGTTTCAAGCAAAGGAATAGGCGGGAACGAAGTTCCAATGGAAGCAAACGAATCAATTTCAGAGATTCCATTTAACAGAACCATAATTGCCCAGCAATTGACAGCCGACGAACCTATCAAGCCTGAATTAGTGGAAGGTTTGACTACTGTTGAGAAAGTGTTTGAACACTTTAAGCCTGAAATTAAAGTTGATTTTGAAGATGCAGAAGGTGCTACAAAGATGGAAACCTTAAAATTTGAAAATCTGGGAGATTTTGGAGTAAAAGGAATTACTAATCAGAGTGAATTTTTGTCTAGTCTTAATACTGAGAAAGATCAGTATCAAAAGATTGTAAAGCAATTAAAGACTAACAAAATTTTAAAAGCAGCATTAGAAGACCCTGATGCCAAGAAAGCTTTTATACAGTCGTTACAAAATCTTATTGAGGAACTTAACCAACACTAAAATCTTATCCTATGGCAGAAAATAAACAATCACAAATAAAAGAAGCTCAATCGGTACAAAGAGAACAAGTTTCAATAGAGAAAAGCTTAGATCAATTAGCTAGATATGGAGGATTTGATTTATTAGAAACTTCTATAGAGAATGTTCAAAATCTTAATCCTGACAGAAAAGCCAGAAGAAAGATATTCTTGAGCGAAAAAAATAAAGCTAAGGAGCGTCAGACACTGAAAAAAACTTTGGAACTTTGGGCAGATGTAATTAGTAAAAGCGATACGCTTACAGATATGGTTGCTCATTGTGAAGATCAAAGAAAAGCAGCAGAAGAATTGCTAACAAAGAATTTGGCTCATGCAGTTGAAGTCACTAGAGAGCTTGAGAAAAATTATAGAACTGTAGCTTTATTCTATAAAAATACGGAATTAGATAAGGTAAAAAATGTAACTGTAATCAACGCTTCCTTAGATCAACTCAAAGACTTAGATAATACGAGATTTATTGACACAATACACGCTGAATTGACCAATTCATACGATAGATTAGATTTAAAAGACAACTATGGACTTTTAGTAATTCCAGGTTATTTAGGTTCCAATGTGGTAGTTGAAAAATGGGCTAAAATAGCTCACGAAAATAAAGTTATGTTAATTACTGATTTTGAGCATTTGGACGAACCAGACGATGTTATGGAAATGTTTGATCAAGCGTATTTGACAGGTGGAGAAATCTATCGTTCTAATGTATTGATGACTTGTAACTGGCTTGTAGGAAGAGGTAGATATCAAGAGATCGGGGAAGAAGATGATTTATACACTCCGCCATCAGGAGCCTTGGCAGGTAAAATTCATAAGACATTGATGTCACAAGTTACAGCTGGTAAGAAATTCGGTGGGATTAACGAAGTAGATGGAGTAAAATTTGATTTGAAGAAAAGCGAAATTGCCAATTTGGAAAACTTAGGATTGATTCCTATGGTAAATGAATATGGAAAGGTGATGGCTTTTTCAGGCAAAACATTGTTCAATGGTGATAATTTAGGTCTTCAAACTTATTCCGTAGTTCGTGTTTTTGACTATGTAACAAAAGTTTTAATGGACTTTTTAAATAGAAGAGCTTTTGAAAACTTTACTGCTGTAACTAGAAAAGAAATAATGTCCCAAATTGTTCGTTTCTTAGATGGTATAACAGGGCCAGGTAAATTAATTGAAAACTTTGAAGTTAGAAGATTTGAACAAGACGCTGTTCAAAAAGATAAAATACACTTAGATATTCATATGAAGCCTTATTTCCCTGCGAAAAACTTTTTGATTAAAATGGATGGTCAAAAGGGTACGGATGGTAATGAATGGGATACAGAATATCAGCAAAGTTAATCCATTGTTGGATCTATTTTAAACACTATCCATTTAAACAATGGATTATAAACCAAATAGATAAGTTAATAAAACTTATCAAACCATAAATATTAAAATCCGACTTTGCTTGCATTTTGTAAAGTCGGATTTTTTTTACATCTTAAACTTTCTACCTGAAGGAACTCCATCATTTTTTAAGGGTTGAATAGTTTTATTCTTAACTTCTGATGCTTCTTGATTTTTCTCAACTAATTCATTTTCTTCATTGGTGTCTTTATCTCCTATTGACAAATGAATTTTCCTCTCAATAGTTTCTAATTCCTTTTTGAGTTCAGAAAGTTCCTTTTCTTTATTCCAAGGATTAGATGCAACATTTTGTAGTATAGACAAGTCTTTTTCATATTTTGCTAACTCTTTTTTTCTTTCTTCTATAAGGTTAGGAATCTTTTCAAGGGCATTTAAAAAGTTCATAGCAGCGAGTTTAGGGTCTTTTGCCATAATACCGTTATTATGCGTATAATAAATCCAGCCTTTACCTCTTACAAAAAATCGGTTTTGTAGAATATCAATTCCATCTTTTTGTGTTTCAACGGTTTTGACTAGTAGCTTAAAATTATACAGCCAACCGATATCCTCGTACTCCCCATTCGTTCTCGCTATTTTTGCAATTCGGTTGAGTTTTTGACCTAATTGCTCTGTGGTACTATTTTCAGGCATTTCATTAAGTTCTATGGCATTCACAATCGTTCCATCAGGTTTCTTTTGTGCGTTTTCATTCAAATCATTCCAATCTTGTTGCAAGGCTTCTAATTGTTTTTTTACTTTGCCTATATCTTCAGTAAATCTTTCCAGTTTGTACTTAGAAGTAGATTGTGAGCGTTTAAATGCATACTTTTCGCTTTCCAAAGCGGTTATTTTCTTTTCTATTTTTGCTTTTTCCAAGAGGTCTGTGTTTCCTGAAAGGATCGCCACATATTCTTGATAATTCATACCTGATTGTTCGTCTAAAACCCCTTCATCAATGGTTCGTTTCCCTAATTTATTAGACTTTAATTGACTAATAAACAATTGCTTATTGAATAGTAAGTTAAACTTATAAGAATCCAAAGTTTTCTCTGTGGCATAAATTATAACATCTACTTTATTCCCTGCAAAGAACTTAGCAATTTCATTACCTTTTCGAATCGCTCGCCCATCTCTTTGTTGTAAGTCACTAGGACGCCAAGGCGTATCGAGATGATGAATAGCAACAGCTCTCTTTTGTGCATTTACACCTGTACCAAGCATATCGGTAGAACCGAATAGTATTCGTATTTTTCCCTCATTAGTGTCGGATATAAGTTTCTCTCTTTTTTTATTGCTTACCTCTTGTATAAAGCGTATCTCATCGGCAGGAATCCCATAATCTTCTACCAATTTTCGCTTTATCTCTGCGTAAACATTCCATTCTTTAGGTTTGTAAGTCCCTAAATCTGAAAACACAAACTGTGTTCCTTTCTGTGCATTATATTTTTCGTAATACTCATAGATTTTCTTAGCACAATGGGACGCTTTATTATCAGGGTGGTCTTCGTACTTATCACTAATTAACCGCATATCTAACGACATTTTTCGAGCATAATCTGTTGCAATCAACATTTTTGCTTTTTCCTCTTTCTCAGAAAGTTTAGGTCTTCCGAGTAAAGTAGCATCTCCGTTTTTAGCAAATTCCATTAGTTTTTCAATAAAAACTTCTTGCTCTGGCGTAGGTGGAATATGGTATAAAACCTCATTCTTTTCTGGACGATCAATACCGATATCTTTTGCCGTTCGATAGTCCGTAATCTCCGAATAGAATTGTGCTAATTCTGGTACTTTGATAAAATAGCGAAAGCGTTCTTTCTGTACAATATTATTCGCCACTGAAAATTCGTAATCGGTAGTTTTACGAGCATAGATGGCTGCCCAAGCATCAAAGCAAGTGATGCCTTGTTTCTCCATAGCCTGCGGGCGTAGATATTTGAATAGTAAATATAGTTCCGTTAAAGAATTGGATATGGTGGTACCTGATAAAAATGTAGCCCCCAAATCTTTTCCTGTACGCTGTTGAATGGTTCGAATAGCAAAAAGCAAGTTCAAAGCTCTTTGACTTCCTTGCATATTTCCTAATCCAGCCACTCGATTATGACGGGTATTGAACATTAAGTTTTTATACTTATGGCTCTCATCGACAAAAATATGATCGATACCCATAGTTTTAAAATCTACAATATCATCCTTACGATTTTCGATGTCGTGTCGTATAGTTTTTAATTTAACCTCTAAGTTTTCTTTTCGTCCAACAAATAGTCAAATTTGAAAAAAAAAAGTGGAATTTTCTTTATTTTATAGAAAAGAAGATTTGCTTTTATTTTTTAAATCAATAAATTCGTAACTTGGCTTAGGGATAAATAAATCAATATTAATTGTTTCTATTTTATCCATTGTTGCATTAATGGCATGTTCAGATTCATCAATGCCAATCCAATATCTTCCATTATTATGAGCTGCTTTTAATGTTGTTCCAGATCCACAAAAACAATCTAAGACAATACTTCCTTTTTGAGAAGAAGTCCGAACAATTAAATCTAATAAATCTAAATTCTTCTCGGTGGGATAAGTAGGATATTGAGGATCTTTATATTCCCAAATATCTTGAACTCTTTTTCCCTCTCGTTCATCTGCAAAAATAATCTTTCTAGGGTTTCCTGTTCTAGACCATTCAATCAATCCCTCCTTATCCCATTCTTCTAAAGTTTCGATATCTGTTCTCCAATGTCTTCCTTTAGGAGGCATAATACCTTTGAATAGTTGGTTCGATTTCCCTTTTTCTGTTTCCCCAGGAGCATGAATTGGTACTGTAGTATAACGTCTACCTTGTTCGTTTTTTTTAGGAAATAGCTTTTCTAAATCTTTATCTGTATATTTTTCTCTAGGCTCATTCCAAATAGGCTTATCTGACTTCGAATAAAATAGTATCAGATCTTTCATATTTCCATAACCTATTCGATTAAAGTTTTTAGGGTTACATTTAATACGAGTTATGTCATTTCTGAAATTATTTATACCAAAAATTTCATCCATTAAAATTTTAACATAGTGTCCTATCTTATAGTCAATATGTAAGTAAATAGATCCCTGTTCAGAGAGTAAATCCCTTAAAAGAATTAGTCTTTTTTTTATAAAATCAAGAAAGTCATCACCTAATAGTTTATCTGAATAAGCAATGTTCCCTTTTCTAGAATTACTAATTGTAGAGGCTCTCCCTTCTGTAATCATAAAATTACTACCTGTCGCAAAGGGAGGATCAATGTAAACGAGGTCTACTTTCCCTTTCAATTTCCTATCTTCTAGTAGATAATGAAGTCCATTTATATTATTTCCTTTGATGAGTAAATTTTTCATTTGTTATATTTGATATAAAAATTCTCTAAGTACTAATGCGCTTAAAATATTCTCATTTTTATAGGTCTCTGTGATAGCCTTATACATTTTGTTTCTTCCTTTTATAAATAAAACACCGTCTAATATAGCAATTTTTATAGCATTCACATCTTTCGTTTGAATAGTCTGAATAGCATCATTAAATTGAGCATTTTGATGACCGCCAAAATCTGTTAAAAACTTGGCTTCTCCTATTACATATTTTTTATTAAAACGTCCTACAAAATCTAATCCTTTATTATGATTATACCCCAAATATTCTCTGGCAAATTTCATCATTCCCGCATCACCTGCATCAAGAATTGCATCATCTTCATTATCCATAAAATCACATAGTTTAACAGGCTCTATTCCAAGTGATTTGTTTCTTAACCAATTCCTAAACATAGGTCCAATTTGCCTATTAGTTTCTTTAGGTTCACTACATCTCTCGAATATTTTGTCTATTCCCATCTCATATAAACGCCCACATATTCGATTAACTGTTCGTGGATTTCTTGTAATTGCCGTTTTATCTCTTTTCAAATATGCTATATAACTATCCTTAATAGGGAAAAGGTCAAGTTTTAACAATTCTGTAATCAAGGTAGCGTTATCTTTTTTATCAAAAGCCTCTTCTATATCCTTCCAAAGGATTTCATTTATACCTCTAATTCCATCAGGAATTGTTGGGTAGACTTGAAATAAATCATCTAAATATGATCTTTGATTTGCATATTCAATACTAAGTTTTGTCCAGTGATTCATGATTTTACTATAAAAATTCATTTACAAAAGTACAAAACTTATAATTAATTTTAGAATACATTTGGTTGGATTTCGTCCAACTCTGAATATCTCTATAGTCATTAGCAGGATTTAGAATGAATTTTAGTCCCCCAAAACCTGAATATTGTTTTAAGATTTCTTTTTCAGCATTAGTAGCAAGTCGCTTTTCGAGGTCTAACTCAAAAGCGACTTGCAATGCTTTAATATTATTCTCTAAATGTAGTTTCTTATTGAACGCCATTTTCTTCAATCCATATTTGAATTTGTCCTGTCAATTCTGTGTAAAGTTGATCGTATTCGGGACTGTCCTCAAAATCTTTGTGTATATCGTAGTTTTCAAAAACTTCTACACAGTACGGAAACATTTTTAAAGCAAATGAGCGTAATTCATTGTCGGGTATTTCTCTATCAAACTCATTGCTTACTACGCGATATACCATATCAAATGGTGAAAAGTACAAGCCTTCAAATAAAACTTCATTTGCAATTCGCCGACATTCTAACACATCATTTCCCGCTTCAAACGCATTTTGATATGCCTGTGCTGCTAAATCACCCCTTGCTTGGATAAATTCCTCATCAGTTGCCAGATTAGGAAAACTGGTGTTTAATAATTCTCTTAGTCGTAAATCGTAATACGAAATTTCTTTTTCTTGTGTTGCCATAATTTTTATATTTATTAAATTTTATCTATGTATTTGCATTACTACTCACTTTTTGAGTATGAACGCAAACATTTCAAACAATAAGTTTAGATAATTATCTATTGACGGCATTTATCGCCGTTAAATATTCATTGCTTAAACTAATTGTTGTAGATTACTTTCGTTTTCGTCTTCCTTTTTTATTTTTAGAGCGAGGCGGAAACTCAAAAGCCGTAGAACCATCTTCTTGTAGTGCTAAATAAGCATCAAAACTTTTTCCTGCTTTGTTTTTTAATCCTTTTAAAAGCGTTGTTTTTCCATTTTCTAATAATGCCATTACGGCTTGATCATTTACCTGTTTTCCACAGACATTTTTAAAGAATAACCATTCGCAATCATCTTCCATACATTTAGCAACTTTCTCGTATAGGCGAACGCTTTGCTTTTTACATACAGGGCAAACCAATGTTGGTGAAGCAACCCCTTCGATTTCCATCGCTAAAAAATCTTCTGTAATTTTTTGGGTATAATCTTTCATCGCTTGTAAGAATTCTTTTGGAGGGCGTAGCCCTTCCTCAATTTCATTGAGAGAGGCTTCCCATTCGCCCGTTAATGCTACATCGGCGATTTTTCGGTCTTTGACCCATTCAAATACTTTCAATCCCTTTTCGGTGGGAACTAGGCTTTTCTTTTGGCGTTTGATATAGTTTCGTTTCAGCAAAGTTTCTATGGTTGCCGCTCGAGTAGCGGGAGTTCCAATACCAGTACCTTTGAGTAATTGTCGTTGATTTTCGTCTTCCAAATCCTTACCTGCCGATTCCATTGCCGATAGCAAAGTGGCTTCTGTATATAATGCTGGCGGGCGGGTGGTTTTGGATAGAATTTGACTGGCCTTTACTTTTAAGGTATCTCCTTTTTGTAGTTCAGGAAGCTCTTGCGGAATTTCCTCTTCTTTTTCTATTTCTGAAAAAGAGCCATTGACCGCTCTCCAACCTGCGGATTGTATCGTACAACCTTTGATTTCGTAGTTTTTATGACCTGCTTCTACGGTTATCTTCTGCGTTTCCTTGATACAAACTTCCGATACCGCTTCTAATAAACGCCCGGCAATCATTTTATAAATGAGGGCTTCTTTCTTAGGAAGTTCGGTCGGTATTTTGTCAGTAATGAGCAGTCCGTGATGGTCGGTTACTTTTACATCATTGACGATACGCTTGGTAAGAGAGGAGCGTCTGAGTTGTTGTGCATATTTTGCATAGTCCTCATAATGCTCTAATTGTTTAATCAATAAAGGAATTTCTGCCCATACATCTTCTGAAATATATTTACTTCCTGTACGAGGATAAGTGATGTATTTCTTTTCATACAAACTTTGAGCGATGTTTAAAGTTTCGTCCGCTGAAAAATTATACTTTTTATTCGCCTCTTTTTGAAGTGCAGTTAAATCATATGTCTAATTATTTTTAATATATTTGCAAAAAAGAAAAAACAGATGAATGATCGAGATAAAATAATTATTGGTCAGGAAGAAATTAGAGAGAGGTATTTCCATGATAGGATAATTGAAAATCATAGTATTCAATCTGATATTTTGTCAATATTAGATCTTCCTAATGATTTATCTTTAGTGAATTTTATACATGAAGATAGGTATATAAATGGAATTATTGCTGATTTTACTCTCGTATATAACAATAAAATTAGAGCTATCATAGAATGTAAAGCTGGAGATATTGGAGTTACTGACTATGTGAGAGGAATAGGGCAAGTATTACAATATGAATATTTTTATGAAAATAATATTTCTCCTAAATCTTATCCATATCATGAGAAATTTAATAGTATTTTATTAATACCATCTTCAGCATTTAAAAACAATAGTTTTAATATAGGTAAATTTAAATATCCATATTATAATTATTTAGTTGAAATTAATGAAGTTAATAATGTAGCCAGAAGAATTACTTCAAAGGAATTAGAAGATTTCGCTCAGGCAGAAGGAAATAATCTTACGAGTATATCTCAATATTATGTTAGGGATACTAGAGTTTTTGAATTATACATGTTATTAAGGTATTTATGTTTCTTGAAAATAAAAGGAGAAACTAATGTCAATAGAAAAGCAATTGAAAAAGAAATGCAGAAGACAGAAACTATTAATAATGGGAATTGGCGTAATGTCTGGATTAGTTTGTCGTCTTTTGGTTTTATAGATTCTAATAATCTTCCAACTCCTTCTGGTCAAGAACTAGGTATGTTAAATATAGATGACTTTCTCTTGATGATGTATAAATCTTACATAAAACCATATTTAGATATTTTAATGGAATATTTTTCTGAAAACGATAATAATCTAATCAATGAGTTAAAAAAGATTAAAAGAGATATAGTAAGTAAGTTTAATGGAAAAGAAGTGCTTTATTTGACTCAGTCTGAAACAAGGTATCTATCTTCTTGGTTAAATATACTAAGAGATGATTATGGTTGTATAGATTTTGAACCTAAAAGTAAATACCGTACACTTATATACAATCCTAAGGAATTAAATGATAGCTTTTTAAAGATGAAAATAAAAGAAAATACAAAAGCTTATAGTTATATTGAAAATTTAAGTAGAATATTACGATAATGAAAAAATTCACTCTATTTGAAACATTTGTAGGAGCTGGCGGTTCACATATTGGGTTTAAAGAAAATGGGTTTAAATCTGTGTATGTAAATGACAATAATAAAGATTGTCTAGCTACATTACTATATAATAACCCTGAAATAAAAAAAGAAGCATATATAGATCATAACAGTATTATTGACATTAATACAGATAAGTTACTAGACAATATAAAATTAAAAAAAGGAGAGCTTGATGTTATGTTTGGAGGGATCGTATGCAAAGGATTTAGCCTTGCAGGAGAGCGATCACCTAACGATGAAAGAAACTATTTTTACCATAAACAATTAGAGCTAGTAGCAATTACAAGACCTAAAATTAGTATTATCGAAAATGTGAAAGCTTTTCTTAATGGTAAAGTTTTAAGAGAAAATACTCCAGATAAGATTAAGGCGGAAGTCAATAGGATTTGGCAAGAATTGGAAAATTATAAAGGTCGGAAAGCAGAACTTAGAAAAAAAAATAGAATAACAGCTGATTTTTTGCTGAAGGGAAAATTATTAAAACAAGAAAAAGAAAATTTATTGAGATTGATAAACCAAAATGAATATTTAATTTCAGTATTAGATGATGTTTATAATATTTATAAAAGATTAGGTTACAATGTATCTCACAAAATTTTAAATACAGCATGGTATGGTGCGTCAACAAAGAGGGAAAGAATAATTATTGTGGCGACCAGAAATGATTTAAAAGGAAAATTTAAATTTCCATATCCAATCTATCATTCAAAAGAAATTAATACCAAACTAGACTTTGAAAACCTTGATGGAGATTGTAATTTTAAGGAACCGAAAACTATAGCTGATGCACTGTCTAAAATTGATTATACAGATAAAGAGGACACCGATAATATTCCAATGAATCATAATAAAAAAACGATTGAACGTTTTAAGTATATTAAGGAAGGTCAAAATATTCAAGATAGTATGGATGATCTACCAGAAGATTTAAAAATAAGTCGTTTTTATTCTAGAGGTAATACTATGCGTTTAGCAATGAATTCTTTAGCTCCCACATTGGTTCCAGGGCATAGCAACTTTCCTGTGCATCCTAAAGAACATAGAAGCATAACGGTAAGAGAGGCAGCAGTAATTTCTGGCTTTCCTTTAAATTATAAATTTATAGGGAATCATTCTAAAAGGTGTGAGCATGTTGGTAATGCAGTTCCCCCTCCTTTAGCTTCTGCATTAGCAAAACAATGTTTAGAGTTTTTAATTCAACAAAGGTGATTAATATATCTCACTTGTGGTTTCTTACAATAATTACTTGTAGGAACATCCTAATAACTCATAGGAATACAAAATCTACCTGTAGAAATACAAGGACGCCCTATAGGCGTATATAAATGATCCGTAGGAATAGGAAAATAATAAGTAGGAGCCTATTTTTTAAAGAAAATTTAAAAAACGGATTGTAGGAATAGAAGAGTGATTGATTTTTTCGTATATTTTAGCAGTATCAACTAATAAAAACAAAATATGATGAGTAAATTAAAAACTTCCGAACTCCAATACCTCGAAAACTACCGCGTTTTATTCGCTAATTTAGAGGAGATAAAAGACTTAAAAACCGAATTGGCAGACTACGGCTACGACGATACTAAAATCGCCGAAGGCAAAGCCTTATTCGACGACACACAACAACTCTACGACCAAAACAAACAAGAAACCGCCGAAGAAAAAGAAGCCTATGCCCGGTTTTCAGACGCTTTTAGTCATTTAAAGAAGACTTATGGCAAACACCGCAAGATAGCCAAAGTCGCCCTAATGAAAAAAACAGAACTTTGGAAAACCCTTGCCATTGATGGCAGTTTGTCCGCCGCCTATGTAAAAGCAATGCAAGAAATCAAAACCTTTTACGAGCAAGCCCAAAACCACAGCGATGCCAAACCCCTATTAGAAAAGTTCAAAATCAATCAAGCCGTAGTCGATGCCCAAGTCGCACAAATTCAGCAAGTAGAAACCCTACGCGCTAAGTACGAAAAAGAAAAAGGCGAAAACCAAAACGCTACCCAACAGAAAAACAAAGCCTTTGCCGACCTATCCGATTGGATCAAAGAATTCTACGCCGTAGCCCAAGTCGCCTTGGACGACCGCCCTCAACTAATGGAAAGCATCGGTAAATTCGTAAGAAGTTAAAAAATCATTTAAAACCCACTTAAAAGACCTTTCACCATCCACGAAAGGTCTTTTTGTTTAATTATTCAATCATAATTGGTCAATGATTTCTGTCGATTGGGATTGCTTCTGGATATACGCTTTTATAAACTGGATTTCTTGGCGTAATTGTAGCCATTGGCTCTCCTCAATAGTGATTAATTTCATTACTTCTGATTTTATCGTTTATCTGGGGAAAGTTCAGAAGACTGAGGCTATGATAACGCCAAGTTTTGCCAATGGGTAGATAGAAAATTAGCGTATTTTAACGAATTTATATTTATGCCTTAATAATCATGGGTTTAGAGCAAAAAAAAAGACGCTTAAAGCGACTGATGATCATCTTGAAATTAGTAAAGTAAGTAGTGTGAGTGTGGTTTGCCAATGGGTAGTTATGGGCAAAGTTTATTCAGCCCCTTAGCAGGCTGATCAATTCTTAGATATTCTTATCCATAATAAGTTTCTAAGGAATTGACTAATTGATTTAAAAATAAGGTTCTTGAACCTGAACGACTTTTCATACGGTGAAAAGTATGATGAATATCTTGTAATTCAATCTTAAATAAAGCTTGACGAGTTACGGCGATTTTATTTAAACTAATTTGTCCGCTTGAGATGGCTTTTGCCGCATGTAGTGCATAGATAAGCTCGACTAGAGCAGCTTTACTTTCTGTCCAATGAATTGAGCGATGGTTTTCATTGGCTATTTTATCAAATTGTGTGGTTGTACGAAAATGAAGATACTCATAAAATAATTCTCTACCAATAATCCGAGCAGTCAAATAATCGTAGTAAGTTGAAAATCGTCGATCTAAATCAAAAGCGTGATTTTCTAATCCTTCTTGAAAATTAAAAGAAGACCTTAAAAAATATTTATGGTCTTCGTCAGTTCTACCAGAGTGATAGTAAATATAGAAAGGATTTGTTTTTAGAAAATGGTTATGCCTGCTTTTTAATCGTTTTTTCTCTTTAGCAAAATAGTCTTCGTAAATTTTGCCCTTTGTAGTAGGACGAATGATTTCCATTTTGTAAATACGATTGTAATACATCAGCTTTCCATAAATATGAGGTTTGATGTTTCTGAAGAAATGAATCTCTTCTTGTTCATCATTAAATCCTCTTTCAAGGATATATACTCTTGCATCTTCTAAAACTTTGGATAAATAATGAATCATTTCCAATGCTTCAGGGATAACGGTTGCTACATCTAGTGTTACCTTTTCCTCTTCTCTGTGGATGTCTTGAAAGACTTTTTCAAAATACTGTTCCATATTACTTAAATATTTAAAATTATGTCCTACAAAATTACGGAACAATCATAAAAATTCATTAGGCAAGAAAAACATATCTTTTAACTTATATTGCCTCGCCTGCACGGTGTGAGTCGGCATCCATAGAGGAGCACGCTTGCACCGTGCAGGCGAGGCAAAGTTATAAGAATTTGTTCAAAAAGTAAATATGTTGTATCTTCGCTGTGTTGAGTTTCAATGAAAATCAATGAAATCAAAAGAAGTAAGTTGAGTTACTAATTCGTTACCTAAAATAAAAAAAATACTTGTAATATTTTATATTTCAACATTTTAAAGAATTAGTATGAATTTTAAAATAAAAAACCTATCTTTGCTCATACCATGAGTAACTATGTAGTTTCAGCTAGAAAATACCGTCCGCAAAACTTCGAAGAAGTTGTAGGGCAGGAGGCGATTGCCACCACGCTTGAGCATGCCATTGCATCTGAGCATTTGCCACAGGCGTTGCTTTTTTGTGGTCCGCGTGGGGTAGGGAAAACTACATGTGCTCGTATTTTGGCGCGCAGAATCAACGAAGAAAATGCCGACGAAAATACGGAAGATAATGATTTTGCTTTCAATATTTTTGAGCTTGATGCTGCGTCAAACAACTCGGTAGACGACATTCGTGGGCTGGTGGATCAAGTGCGATTCCCACCGCAAACGGGCAAGTACAAAGTCTATATCATAGACGAGGTGCATATGCTCTCGAATGCGGCTTTTAATGCTTTTTTAAAGACTTTGGAGGAGCCGCCTGCGCACGCTATTTTTATTTTGGCAACTACCGAAAAACACAAAATCATTCCTACGATTTTGTCTCGTTGTCAGATTTTTGATTTTAAACGAATTCAAATTTCAGACATTAAAGATCACTTGCAAAAAATTGCAGAAAAAGAGGGAGTAACTTACGAAGACGATGCTCTGCATTTAATTGCCCAAAAAGCCGATGGTGCTTTGCGTGATGCACTTTCAATCTTTGATAGATTGGTCACTTTTGGACAA
The DNA here is from genome assembly GCF_004088395.1 of Ornithobacterium rhinotracheale. Lineage (NCBI taxonomy): Bacteria > Pseudomonadati > Bacteroidota > Flavobacteriia > Flavobacteriales > Weeksellaceae > Ornithobacterium > Ornithobacterium rhinotracheale. The sequence goes on from NZ_CP035107.1 coordinate 1,141,565, forward strand.
GGAAATTTAACACTAAAAGGCGTTGCCGAAACGCTCAATGTGCTTGATTATGATTTTTATTTTCAAGTGACCGATGCGTGTTTAGGCAATCAAATTCCTGAAGCTCTGAACCTTTTAGATGATATTTTAAAGAAAGGTTTTGATGCACAAATGTTTGTTTCTGGTTTGGGTGGGCATTTTAGAGATTTGCTCGTGGCACAAAATCCTCAAACGATTAATTTGCTAGATGTAGGCGAAAATACCAAAAATAAATATTTGGAACAAGCACAGAAGTGCACCCCTAAATTTTTAATCGATGCCATTAAAATTTGTAATCAGGCTGACATTAATTATAGAGCTAGTAAAAACCAAAGACTTACGGTGGAAATTGCGTTGATGCAGTTATGCTCGCTCACTACGCCTGATGGCGAACTTAAAAAAAAAAGTTTAAAATCTTAGCTTCGGCTTTCTTTAATAATTTAAGTACTAAACTTGCCGAAAATACGCCTAAACCTAAAGCTGAAAAACAAAAAGATCAATCTTTACTCAATAGGGATAAAAAACCGATTATTTCTGCAAGACCAAAGAATGCGGTATTTGGGATTAAAGCAGAACTCCAAAAAATAGAGGAGAAAGAACGCGAACGCGAAGAAGCTAAAAAAGTAGTTTTAACGGAGGAGAATAAAGGCTTGCCAAAAGATGAATTTTCTGAAGATCAGTTTGAAACTTTCTGGAATAATTATTTAACTAAGCTTGAAAGTAAAGATGAATCGCTGTATAACATCATCAAAATGGCACAATGGAAAATAGAGAATCAAGAAAATATTTCATTGAGTTTCTATTCTGAAACCATGGCGGTGAAGTTTGAAAATGTGAGAGATGAGCTCATCAATGAATTAAGGCAATCGCTAAATAATTATTATGTAAACATAAACAAAAAAGTGATTGATGATGTGCCACAAAAAATGCATATCAAAACTCGCCGAGATGTCTTTAATGATATGGTAAAAGAAAATCCGCTGATTGAGGTTTTACACCAGAAATTTTTGCTCGATATCGACAATATGCCTGATTAAAAATGACTGAAGAATTACAACTTGCACATCACCAAGTCACCAACGATTCGCACGGAAAATCTATTGTTTTGGTTTTAAATCATGTGCAATCTCCCCAAAATATAGGGCTTATCATTCGCACGGCAGAAGCCATGGGTGTGCAAAAAATATTTGTGATTTCTGAGCAATTTTCAGAGCTTACGCCCAAAATAAAACGCCTAACTCGCAGTACAGAAAAATATATTTCCATAGAATTTTCTACGGAAATAATACCCGTTATTCAATTATTGAAAAATCAGAATTTTAGCATTTTTGCTTTAGAAAAAACTTCGCAAAGTGTAGATTGTAAAACATTTAGCCCCAAATTTCCTTGTGCCATCGTCGTAGGAAATGAGAAAAATGGAGTAGAAGAGGAGGCGTTGAAATTATGCGATACGCATGTGCATTTGACCATGTATGGGAAAAACACCTCGCTCAATGTGGCGGTGGCAACGGGCATGCTACTTCACGAATGGGTATAAAAAAACTCGGAAAAATTAATTCCCGAGCTTCTTTTTAAGGATGGCTGTGTTATTTATTGTTGAAAAAAGGTTTTCTCGTAATTCACATTCATTTGATCGTACAACTTTTTCAATGATTGCATTCTTTGCTTAAAGTCGTTATAATCTTTTTTATTTAGCTGAGTCCAAACTACTTCTGAAAGTGCCCCCATGCGAGGTACCGCCATGTACTCTACTTGTGCAGAAGTCGGGATATACTCTGTCCACACATTGGCTTGAGCCCCCCAAATGTATTTTTTCTGCTCTTCTGTAAGTTCTTTAGGCTGAGGATTGTATGAGTAAACTTCTTCCACGGTCGTTAAGCAACAAATCGCAAATGGAGTTTGTGTATCTCTATCTTTTTCAGTTTGGTAGTGGTCAAAATATACATAATCACCAGGAGTCATAATCACTTTGTGATTTTGTTTTGCCGCTGCGATTCCGCCCTCTTCGCCACGCCAGCTCATCACAGTAGCGTTTGGAGCAAGTCCACCTTCTAGAATTTCGTCCCAGCCGATGATTTGGCGACCTTTAGAGTTTACAAATTTCTCAACACGATTGATGAAATAACTTTGTAGCTTTTCCTCTTTGGTGTGTTTTCTTCCGTCGAATTTATTAGGCTCAGTATCATCTTTTAAACCTAATTTCAGGATTAAGTCCTGTGCCTGTTTGCTTTCTTTCCATTCTTTTTTAGGAGCTTCATCACCACCGATGTGGATATATTCGCTTGGGAAAATATCCATAACCTCTGTCAAAACATCTTCTATGAATTTAAATGTTTCTTCTTTCGGAGCTAGAATTTGAGGGAAAACACCCCACCATTTTCCAACTTCGTAAGGTCCCGTTCCGTTTCCCAACTCAGGGTAGGCAGCCAGTGCAGCCAACATGTGCCCAGGCATATCGATTTCTGGAATCACTGTAATGTGGCGATCTGCGGCATATTTTACAATATCTCTTGCTTGGTCTTGAGTATAGAAACCTCCGTATTTTTTACCATCTCCTTTAAATGTTTCATCTTTTAAACCAGAACCTGGGAAATGTTTTTTAATCGCAGTTTCAGCACGATACGCCCCGACTTCTGTAAGCTTTGGATATTTTTTAATTTCTAATCTCCAACCTTGGTCTTCGGTTAAATGCCAGTGAAATTTATTCATTTTGTGCAAAGCCAAAAGGTCGATGTATTTTTTGATGAAATCCACTGGGAACATATGGCGGCCAACATCGAGGTGCATTCCGCGGTAAGCAAAACGAGGTTCATCTTTGATTTCTACAGCAGGAAAATATTCTATATTTTTCTGATTATGAACTAATTGTCTCAATGATTGAATGCCATAGAAAATTCCTGTAGAAGTGCTTGCAGTAATTTTTACATTTGAGTCATTGATGCTTAAAGTATAAGCCTCTTCGCCCTTTACGGAAGGATCAATCACCAAATGAATTCCGCTAGCTTGATTAGGTTCAGCAACACTCAATTTTAGATTGGTGGCTGTTTTCAAATAATCTTTCAAGAAATCAGCTTCTTTATTGAGTGATTTTGGCGCAAAAATTTTGACTTTATTATTGAGAACAAAGCCACCATTTTTAATTAAAATTTCATTGGGCTCAGGAACAATCGGGTAGTCTGCCTTTGTGTTTTGCAAATTGCCCAACGATTGTTGTGTAGCGCAAGATGCCATAAGCCCTAAGCATCCGGCTAGTAAAAGATTCTTTATCATATCTATATATTTTTTGCTAAAATACGATTTTTAAATAAAATTTCGTATGAGTATTATCATAATGCCCAAGAAAATTATGTTTTTGAATGATTTTTAATCAAGGTGTATTATGAGTATAATAGCTTATTTGATAGAAAACATTATTTAACATAATATAAATTATAGGTTTTTTTAGAGTCTAAAATTTTGGATTAAATTGCAATCACAAAAAAAAAGTGCAAAAAACATCATTTTTTGCACTTTCAGATAAATTGTATTTTAAATTATTTTGAATCGAAGAAATGAGAAATTTCCTCTTGTTGCGGTCTTTTTTCGTCCTCGCTTTCATCGTATGGTCCGTGCATGATTTTCTTGGTGAGCATGTAGATAAATAGACACAAAAGCAATAAATAAACCAAAGTAAATAATACTAATGAGAACATAATTTGATTAGCACTCACGGCTTTGCTCAAGGCATCGCTTGTGCGTAAAAGTTTATAGACTACCCATGGTTGGCGTCCCATTTCGGCTGCAAACCAGCCTACTTGGTTAGCGATTTGTGGTAAAATCACACTGAAAACAAAAATTCTTAAAAGCCATTTTCTCTCAAATAATTTTCCTCTATACAACTGGACTGATGCGTACACGCACAGCAAAATTAAAAATACTCCAATGGCTACCATAAGGTGATAAAATTGAAAAATTGCATTGATCTGTGTTGGAATTTCATCTTGTGGAAAATCATTTAATCCCTGCACAGGTGCATTGAAATTATGGTGAGTCAAAAAGGATAACCCGCCAGGAATATAGATCCCCGTAACTTCTTGTGTTTTCTGATTTACCCAGCCCATGATGTACAAATCAGCTTTAGCATCTGCGGCATAATGCCCCTCGAGTGCTGCCAATTTTTCTGGCTGATTTTTTGAAACACCATCGGCAGTAGCATGTCCAGAAAGCAATTGTGAAAGGCTCACGATTGTTGCTACAACTAAGGCATATTTGAAAGCTAATTTAGAAATTTCCACATAACGATTTTTGACTAAATAATATGCATGTACACTTAAAACCAAAAATACTCCAGCTAAAAATGCACCTTGCCAAACATGGATAATTCTGTCTACCGAAGATGGATTAAATACCATTTCCCAGAAGTTGGTGATTTCTGCACGAGCGTCCATCCCCTCGCCCACGATTTTATAGCCTGCAGGTGTCTGCTGCCAGCTATTTGCCACCACAATCCAAATGGCAGAAAACATGGAGCCAAAGAACACTCCGATGGTAGAAACTAAATGCATCCAAGGCTTTACACGATTCCACCCAAAAAGCAAAACGCCCAAAAATCCACTCTCCAGTGCAAAAGCAAAAATTCCCTCGGCAGCGAGTGCACTACCAAAGATGTCTCCCACATATTTTGAATAAGTCGCCCAGTTGGTTCCAAATTCAAACTCCATCACGATTCCTGTCGCTACACCGAGCCCAAAAGTAAGTGCAAAAATCTTTGTCCAGAATTTGGCAAGTATTTCATACTCTTTCTTCTTAGTTCTAATATATTGACTTTCATAGATTACCATCATAAGCCCAAGGCCAATGCTGAGCGGCGGATAAATGTAGTGAAATGCAATGGTGAATGCAAATTGAATCCTTGCTAAAATTTCGGTATCCATATCTGTGTTTTTTAATCCAAAACAAAATTAAGATTAAAATTCATATTAGAATAATAATTTTGTGAAATAGATTATTTCTTCTTTGCTAAAATTTATAAATCAAATTGAAACAAAATATCTTATTTTCTTCACTTATAGAAAACTGAGCAATATCATCTAATTTTGTATACTTTTTCCTCCAATGTTTGGGGTAAAATTTAGCATATTTAGTTGATTTTTTTCTTTCAAATTAAAAATAAAAAAAGTAAATTTGTAAAAATCATATTATAAAAACAATCAATAATGGCTCAAAAATCTTATATTCATTACACACTTACCGATGAGGCTCCAATGCTAGCTACACATTCGTTTTTACCAATGGTAAAAGCACTTACTTCCCTTGCCGATATCGAAATTAAATTGGCTAATATTTCCCTAGCACATCGTATCCTTGCGAATTTTCCAGATTATTTAGAAAACGAGCAGCGCGTAGACGATGCTTTGACTCAGCTAGGAGATTTGGCAAAACGCCCAGAGGCAAACATCATTAAACTACCTAACATCTCGGCTTCTGTAAAGCAATTAGAAGACGCCATAGCAGAACTTCAGTCGCATGGCTACAATGTGCCCAATTATCCGCTTGAGCCAAAAAATGATGAGGAAAAAGAAATCAAAAAGCGATACGCTATGGTGCTTGGCTCGGCAGTGAATCCTGTTTTAAGAGAAGGAAACTCAGACCGTAGAGCCCCTAAGGCAGTGAAAAATTACGCCAAAGCACACCCGCATCGTATGGGTGCTTGGGCTAAGGATTCTAAAACGCGCGTGGCTCATATGGAACATGGCGATTTCTACGATACCGAAAAATCCGTTACCATAGAAAAAGACAATCAATTCAGAATTGTATTTAAAGCCGAAAATGGTGAAGTAACTACGCTAAAAGGCACAAGTCCACTACTCGCTGGCGAAGTAATCGATTGTGCCGTAATGCGCATGAAGGATTTGAAAGAATTTGCACAAAAAAGCATCGAAGAAGCAAAAAAAGAAAACATTTTACTTTCAGCTCACTTAAAAGCTACGATGATGAAAGTTTCTGATCCAATTATTTTTGGTGCCATTGTCGAGACTTATTTCAAAAAAGTGTATGAAAAATACGCCGATATTTTCAAATCTTTAGACATTACGCCAAACGCTGGATTGCAATCACTTTTAGATAAAATCAGAGGAAACGAAAAAGAAAACGAGATTTTAACCGATATTAAAGATACTTTAAACGAAAATGCTAAGGTGGCAATGGTAAATTCCGACAAAGGAATTACCAACTTCCATGTGCCTTCTGATGTGATTATCGATGCATCGATGGCTGCAATGATTCGTGGCGGAGGAAAAATGTGGAATCTTGCGGGCAAAGAGGAAGATACTTTGGCAATGATTCCAGATCGTGCGTATGCTAAATTTTACCAAGCCGCCATTGATGAAAACAAAGCCAATGGTGCCCTTGATCCTACTCAAATCGGAACGGTTTCTAATGTGGGTTTAATGGCCAAAAAAGCGGAAGAATATGGCTCACACGACAAAACTTTCCAAGCAGAAGGAAAAGGTGTGATTCAGATTTTGGACAAAGACGAAAATGTTTTGCTAGAGCAAAATGTTGAAAAAGGAGATATTTTCCGTGCTTGCCAAACCAAAGATGAACCTATCAAAGATTGGGTGAAATTAGCCGTAACGCGTGCAAGACTATCTGATACGCCTGTGATTTTCTGGCTAGATAAGCAACGCGCACACGACCGCGAAATCATTAAAAAAGTGGAAAAATATCTACCACTTCACAATACAACAGGGCTTGATATTTCTATCATGGATGTAGACGAGGCGATGAAGAAAACCCTTGCAAGAATGCGCGAAGGCAAAGACACCATTTCGGCATCTGGAAATGTGTTGAGAGATTACATTACAGACCTGTTTCCTATCCTTGAATTAGGAACTTCGGCAAAAATGCTTTCTATCGTTCCGCTCATGAACGGAGGAGGCTTGTTTGAAACAGGAGCAGGAGGTTCTGCACCAAAGCACATTCAGCAATTTTTGGACGAAGGCTATTTGCGATGGGATTCTCTAGGCGAATTTTTGGCACTTGGTGCATCGCTCGAGCATGTGTTCCACACAACTAAAAACGAGCGTGCCAAAGTCCTTGCCGACACGCTAGATGTTGCCGTGGCAAAATATCTTGAAAACGACAAATCTCCTGCAAGAAAATTAGGACAAATTGACAATCGCGGTTCGCATTACTATTTTGTGTCTTATTGGGCAGAAGCTCTAGCCAACCAAACTGATGATACTGAATTGTCTAAAAAATTAACGCCAATTGCACAAGAATTGAAAGCCAATGAGACTAAAATCAATGAGGAATTGACGGCTTCTCATGGGCAGCCACAAGATATTGGAGGCTACTACGATCCGTCTGAAATGAAAACTACGCGAGCTATGCGTCCATCGGCTACATTGAACGAAATTGTAGGTAAAATTTAATTTTTAAAAGATTTTCAATTCATAAAAAGCTACTCTTTTTCAATTTAAAGGGTAGCTTTCTTTCAATTTTCTTAGTGCAAATTCCTATATTTGTACAAATATCTCAACGATTCATGCCTTTATCCAAAAAAATATTTGATTATGTTTTTGCTATAATTTTGCTAATTATACTTGCAATTCCCATGCTTTTAATTTGGATAATTGCCAGCATCGATACGCAACAAAACGGAATTTTTAAACAAAAACGAGTCGGACAAAATGCCAAACTTTTTACCATTTATAAATTTAGGAGTTTAAAGGGAACTTACACCAATAGCGTAACCACCGAAAAATCTCATAAAATCACCCATTTTGGGCACTTTTTAATCAAAACTAAATTAGACGAAACCCTGCAATTAATCAATATTTTAAACGGCACGATGAGTTTCGTGGGGCCACGCCCCGATGTGCAAGGCTATGCCGATGAGCTCCAAGGAGAGGACAGAATCATTCTGAAAGTAAAACCAGGCATTACGGGCCCCGCACAGTTGGCATATAAAAACGAAAATGAGATTTTAAACCAAGTATCAGACCCGATTAAATATAATGATGAGGTTTTGTGGCCAGATAAAGTGAAAATCAATAAAAAATATGTCGAAAATTGGAATTTTAAAAATGATATACTTTATTTATTAAAAACCATTGGATTCCCTTGTTCGATTTAATTTTGGGGGCTTTAATCGTTTCTAGATTAAATATTTACTAAATTAAATCAGGAAATAGAAAGCCAATGTTGATATATATTAATAATTTATTTATTTTTGCAGAATGATTAAGAAGACCCTAATTGCAGCGGCCATCACTTTAGCATTCGTTTCTTGTAACAGAAGTTTTGAAAAAGCGATGAAAAGTAATGATGCTCAGTTTGTTTTAAAAACGGCAGACGAGCTTTACGCTAAAAAGAAATGGCGCTACGCAACCGATTTATATACCAAAATTGCCCCAGACTATGTGGGGACCAAGGAGGCTGAGCATATTTATTTAAATTCAGCTTATGCCAACTTCTACGATGGCAATGAAACTTTGGCAGCAAAACAATTTGAGAATTTCTTTGTGCAATATCGAAGAAGTCCTAAGGCTGAGGAGGCTCTATATATGTCGGCTTATAGTTATTACAAAGGATCGCCAGACTATAATCTAGACCAGAAAAACACTTACGAAGCTATGAAAGCACTTCAGAATTTCATAGACACCTATCCTACCTCTTCTAGAGTAAAGGATGCAAATGAGCTAATCAACGAACTTAGAAGAAAACTAGAAAAAAAAGCTTTCAACATAGCTAAAGATTATTACAGAACACTTAAATACAAAGCAGCTGCGGTGAATTTTGCAAACTTTATCGATGATTTTCCAGATTCAAAATACAGAGAAGAAGCCTACATCTATTTGTTACGCTCAAAGGCTGAACTCGCGATTCAGAGTGTTTTGTCTAAAAAAGAAAACCGCTTGAAGGAAGCCCGCACGGCTTATAGACTTCTTAAAAGAAACTACCCTAATAGCCAATATCTAGACGAAGCAGAGAAATGGCTGAAAAAAATTGAGGAAGAAGAAGTTGAAACCATCGAAGAACTCAAAAGAATTGAAGAATATAACAAGAATAGAAAAAAGCTAATAGAGAACAAATTATGAACTATAAAAATATCAACGCGGAACAGTCTACTATCACTTATGATAGAAATAAAATTCAAGAACCAACAGGAAACATCTATGAAGCTATCGTAATTATGGGAAAACGCGCTGAACAAATCAACAGCGAAATCAAAACAGAATTACATGAAAAGCTAGATGAGTTTGCCGCAAATACAGATTCTCTAGAAGAAGTATTTGAAAACAGAGAGCAAATTGAGGTTTCTAAGTTTTACGAAAGATTGCCAAAACCTACCGCTATCGCAGTAAGAGAATGGCTAGATGGTGATGTATATTTCAGAAAACCAGAAGAGAAAAAAGACTAAATGTCTTCTTTAAAAGATAAAAAAATCATAGTAGGTGTCACAGGTGGAATTGCGGCATACAAAATTCCATTGCTTGTGAGATTGCTAATCAAAAAAGGTGCGGAGGTGCGTGTAATTACAACGCCTGCCGCACTTAGCTTTGTTAGCAAGCTCAGCCTTCATGTGGTTTCTACTCAGCCTGTACTGAGTGAATTTTCAGATGCCAACGGCGAGTGGAACAATCATGTAAAATTAGGCTTGTGGGCAAATGCAATGCTTATAGCTCCACTCACAGCCAATACGCTAGCTGCTATGGCACATGGCAAATGCAATAATCTCTTGCTTGCCACTTATCTCTCGGCTAAATGCCCCGTTTTTGTAGCTCCAGCAATGGATTTGGATATGTATAAACATCCTACTACGCAAGAGAATTTAGCCAAAATAAAATCTCATGGTGTTTCGGTGATTCCAGCTACCTCTGGAGAGTTAGCAAGTGGATTGAATGGTGAAGGGCGCATGGAGGAACCAGAAAATATGGTATCATTTCTAGAAGATTATTTTTCAGAAAATCAAATATTTAAAAACAAAAAAATATTAATCACCGCAGGACCCACCTACGAAAATATAGATCCCGTGCGATTTATCGGAAATTATTCTTCGGGCAAAATGGGGTATCACATAGCGGAAGAAGCTGCGAAAATGGGTGCAGAAATTTGCTTAATCTCGGGACCTACAGCACTCAAAGTAGAACACCCTAATATTACTTTACATAAAGTAACATCTACCATAGAAATGAAAAATAAAGTAGATGAATTGGCTGAAGAACAAGATGTTTTGATTATGGCAGCAGCCGTGGCAGACTACCGAGTAAAAGACATTGCCGAGAATAAAATCAAGAAAAAAGATAAAAACTTACACATTGAATTGATTAAAAATCCAGATATCCTAAAATCACTTGGGGAAACAAAAAAGAAAACGCAATTTTTGGTAGGTTTTGCCTTGGAAACCCAAAATGCTATTGAAAATGCTACACAGAAACTCAATGCGAAAAATGCTGATATGATAGTGCTTAACACGCTTGAAGATGAAGGCGCAGGCTTTCAAGTCAGTACAAATAAAGTTAGCTTTATTACCAAAAAGCACGCCCCTATTTCATTTGATTTAAAATCAAAAAAAGAGGTGGCAAAGGATATTTTGAACTATATTGCCCAAAACATTTAGTTATGAAATTTAAAATTGCAACTCTGCTCCTACTTATTCTAAATCTAAGCTTTGCACAAGAATTTTATGCCGAGGTAAATGTGGACTATTCCCAAGTGGGCGGCTCTAATGCTAGCACATACCAAGCACTTGAAAAGTCGCTTAAAGATTTCATTAACACTACCAAATGGAGCGATAAGAATTATAAAATTCACGAGAGAATTGAGGCCTCTTTTAACATTATAATTAAAGAAAAATCAGGCAATAATCAATATAAAGCCAGTTTGCAAGTGCAGAGTAGGCGCCCTGTTTTTAACTCCAATTATTATACGCCTACGCTCAATGTAAATGACACAAATTTTGATTTTGAATATACAGATTTTCAGCAAATTGTGTTTAATCAAAGGAAATTTAGCAACACTAATTTAAGCGATGTTATTGGCTTTTATGTCTATTTAATTTTGGGGATAGATGCCGACACTTTTTCAAGAAATGGCGGAACGCAATATTTTAAAATAGCGCAAAATGTAAGCTCTAATGCTTTAAGCTCTAAGTTTGATGGCTGGGGGTCTCAATCACAGCGAAACCGCACAGCTTTGATAAACAAGATTTTATCACCAAGTGGAAATACAATGCGCGCGCTTTATTACAACTACCATATCAGAGGTTTGGACCAAATGTATTCAAATGAATTAAATGCTAAAAATAACATTGGCAATGCGCTACTGTCTTTAAATAGCTATGAAAAAAGCAATGATTTTTCGCAAAATTATATGCTTGATGTATTCTTTAATACCAAAAAACACGAAATTGAGCAGATTTTTACAGGCGGAGTTTCCACTAGCTTTGGGCTCAATAAATTGAAGACACTTTTAGAAAAAATTTCGCCGAATAATAATGACCTTTGGAAAAAGCTAAATAAATAATGCTAAAACATTTATCAATACATAATTATGCTTTAATCAATGATTTAGAGCTAAATCTTGAAAAGGGATTGAGCATCATAACGGGTGAAACAGGCGCAGGAAAATCAATTTTATTAGGCGCATTACGCCTCGTGCTTGGCGAACGAGCTGATTTAAAATCAATCAAAAATGCGGAGGAAAAATGTGTGGTAGAAGCCGTATTTGATATAAAAAATTTAGGTTTAGAGCCGTTTTTTGATGAATATGATTTAGATTATGAAGATGAAACTATTTTGCGCCGAGAGATTTTGGTCTCTGGAAAATCAAGAGCGTTTGTAAACGATGTCCCTACTACGCTAAAAGTGCTGGAAGAGCTTAGCGCGCATTTGATAGATGTGCATTCTCAGTTCCAAACGGCCAATATCATTACACAAGAGTTTCAGTATGAATGGATTGATGCTGTGGCTAAAAACCAAAAATTGGTGGCGGAATTTCAACAAAATTTGAAGATTTTAAAACATAAAAATCGTGAATTAAATGAAATTTTAGCACAACAGGCAGAGTTCCAAAAAGAAAAGGATTATTACGAATTTATTTTTAATGAATTAAAATCTGCTGATTTAGAAAATCTAAACCCAGAAGAGCTTGAACAACAACAATATTTGCTAGAAAATGCCGAGGAAGTGGCAGGAAAATTAGGACAGTCCATTGATTTGATGTCAGCTGAACCTAGCGGAATTTTATCATTATTAAACGATTTAAAGGCGAAATCCAAAGTATTTGCAGACTATTTTTCTAATTCCGATTTGGCTTCCCGCATTGATTCCCTAGAAATTGAGGCTAAGGATATTTTTACAGAAATAGAGCGCTACACCCAAGAAGTGGAGCCAGACCCCACGGCACTGGCAATCATTCAAGAAAAATTAAATAACTACAATAATCTATTGCAGAAACACCATTGTGCCAATGTGGAGGAACTCCGAAATTTGCAAATAGAAATTGCCCAAAAATTAGAGCAAGAGGCCAATGCTACGGAAGATGTGAGCGCTTTGAAAAATGAGATTAAGGCACTGACAAAACAATTGGATAATGAGGCCAAAACGCTACACGAGCGAAGAGAGAAAGTAATCCCAAAGATTGAAAAAGAGGTTTTAGACACCTTATCTGTCTTGGGTATGCAAAATGCTGAAATCCAAATTAAATTAGAGCCAAGCACTGAATTTTCGCCATTTGGTAAAGAGAATTTAACACTGCTTTTCACCGCAAATAAAGGAACGGCACTGAAAACACTTGAAAAATCTGTTTCTGGGGGCGAGCGTTCAAGATTAATGCTTGCCGTGAAAAAGTCGCTTGCTTTGCACAAAACCCTTCCCACCTTGATTTTAGATGAAATTGATACGGGCGTGAGCGGAAAAATTGCAGGAGAAATGGGGAAAATTATGAAGCAAATGGGAGAAAATCTTCAAGTGATTAGCATTACACATTTGCCCCAGGTGGCGGCCCAAGGAAACACGCATTACAAGGTTTCAAAATCTGAAAAAGAGGGCATCACTCAGACTGAAATTCATATGCTGAATAATGATGAACGCCTAAATGAAATTGCTCAGATGATTAGCGGCTCAAATATTACGGAGGCCGCGATAGCACAGGCTAAGGCGTTACTTGCTTAAAGTCTACACTTGCAAAAAAAAACACAAGGAAAATTGAAAAAAACGAGGGATATGAAAAATTCTACCCCTCGTTTTATTTTTTATTTTTGAGTTAGTCGTAGGTCTACCCTTCTGTTTTTAGCCTTGCACTCATCGGTATCATTAGCAGGGCAGATTGGATGTTCTGGGCCATAACCTTCGGCGGCTAATCTATCTGCGGCAACGCCATCGGCTACTAAGGCACTAGCAACGGCTTCGGCACGCTGAGCAGAGATTTTTTGATTAGCTTCGGCAGAGCCAGTATTGTCGGTGTAGCCTCCAAATTTCACTTTGGCGTTAGGGTATGCTTTCAATATAGCGGCCAAATTACTAATTTGCTTTTTAGAGCTATCTTTTAAATTTGCGCTTCCTTTGGTAAAAGAAACCCCATCTAAGGTAATCCAGCCTTGGGCTTTATCCTCGCTTACTTGGAATGCCTCATCAGAGAGCATTTGGTATAATTTATTCTCCACAGAATGTTCGCCTACATTAATTTCTGTTCCGTTTGGCAATTTGATTGCTAAAAATTCTCCTACATTGTAAATGAAATTTCCATCTTCATCTAATAGAGCTTCTTCCACTTGCACGGTCTCTACCTCAGGGGTGGTGGCGGTTGCGTGTACTTGTTCTGCCTCTTCTGCTGGCAAAATAACCTTGTTGCCAGATGGGCGCTGGTTGCAGCTTGCAAACGAAATGAGCGCTGCTAGGGCTAAAATTGTTTTTTTCATACTTTATTGATTTTTAAAATTTATTGCGAAATTAATGAATATTTTTTCTACTAGGAGAGATTTAATAAATAATTTTTCAACTCTCCTATCGCAATGGCACGGTGGGAGATTTTATTTTTCTCCTCTGGGCTAATTTGCGCCATACTGAAATTTTGATTTTCGGGTTTAAATATGGGGTCGTAGCCAAAGCCATTTTCGCCTTGAATTTGGTGCAAAACTTCTCCGTTTACAATACCTTTAAATATCTTTTTTTCATTATTTATCAATAGACAAATCACGCATACAAAGGCTGCCTTTCGGTTAGTTTCGCCTTGCATTTGGCTTAAAACTTTATCTACATTATCCTTATCATTACCCGTGCCGGCATAGCGTGCGGAGTAAATACCTGGGGCGCCCCCAAGTGCCTCGATGGTGATTCCGGAGTCATCTGAAAATACATTAAGCCCCGTGGCATTGTGAATTGTTTCAGCTTTAATACAGGCATTTTCTTCAAAAGTTTTGCCCGTTTCCTCAATTTCATCGTGGAAGCCGATGTCCGTGAGCGAAAGAATTTCAAAGTCTGGAAGCATTTTTTGCACCTCCTCCACTTTATGCTGATTGTGGGTAGCAAATACTAATTTCATCTGTTTTTTAATAATTTTTCAGTTTTTTGGTGGAATAAATAGAGAGCCACAGCAACGCATATTACTGAGAATGATATTAATATAAAATTTGGTTCAAAGATATTCTCAGATGCATCATTTCCGAGAATGGAAACAAAGACTAGGCTTATCGTATTATTTAAAAAATGTATAAAAATACAAATCCATAAATCTTGTGTGCGCCAGTAAATGAAACCTAAAATTGCACCTAAAAATCCCGCAGCTAGGAATTGCCAAGGGTTGCCGTGCGCTAGGCCAAATAGTAGTGAAGTTAGGATAATGGAAATGTATGGGTTCTGCCTTGCATTGAGAAGCCCCCTTAACAATAAACCTCTGAAAATCAACTCCTCTAAGAGTGGCGCCAAAATGGAAACCGAGATGAATGCTGGAATGGGGTCTTTCAATATCGTGGTGAAAATTTCTTCCATTTCTTGGTATAATTCGGCTAAATACTCAGGGGAATCCGTAGGGACCAAATTGGCTAAATATTCCGATATTGGCAGTGAAAATAGGTAAATGATTATTGCCCAAATGAAATATTTTAAATGCTTAGGCTTGGCAAAAAAGCTAAATAATTGATTGAAGCTCAGCCCTAAAATAGCCGAAACAATGATTACTGCTGAGCCAAATCCTAATCCGAAATTTAATGCCATCAAAGCGCTTTCTGGAAGAGGATAAAAATGTTTTAGTAGAATGAATGGTAAACTTGCTACTTGGGTGATTAAAATAATTAAAAGGAATACGCCAACGGCGCTTAAATAATTTAGCTTATAAGTGTTTAGATTCTTAAAATTCATATGTTTTTTATTTAATCATGATGATAATTTTTGCCTTCGAGTATGGTGTAGGCACGGTAAATTTGCTCAGTAAAAAATAGCCTCACCATTTGGTGCGTAAAAGTGAGCTTGGAGAGCGAAAGGCTAGCATTGGCGCGCTGGTACATATTTTGGGAAAAACCATAAGGCCCTCCCACTACAAAAACCAAGTGCCCAACGGCTGCCATAATCTGAGTATCAATCCATTGAGCAAATTTCTTTGAGCTATATTCTTTGCCACGCTCATCTAGCAGCACCACACAATCCGCTGGTGATAGCTTGCTCAGAAACAGCTTCTCCTCCTCCATCTTTTGCTGCGCTTCATTGAGATTTTTTCTATTTTTAATATCCGGTAGCTCCACGCGCATATAATTAAAATGCCGAGGCAATCGCTTCTCATATTTTTCAATGAGCCTTACAATCTCCAAATCATCTGTTTTGCCCATACACAAAAGGGTAATCCTCATAGATGTGATTTTTTCTTTTCACAAATATAAGATTTAAACATTAAAGCTATCATAAAAATTAGCAAAAAATCTTCATTCATAAGTCCAAAATAAAAAATAATCGTACATTTATGGGAGTTTATTTTTAAATTTAAAATTCAACGCATATGAAGAAAACAATGGTACTGGCAGGGCTGGCTGCCTTAATGATGACCAGCTGTGTGAGCAAAAAAAAGTATAGCGATTTGCAATCAGAATTTGAGAAAGTATATGCAGCTCAGCAATCGGCTCAAAATCAATTAGTAAAATGTAATAGTGATAATGATTTGTTACGCGCTCAGTTACAGGGAAAAGATAGTAATTTAGCCTCTCTGCAAAATGCTTTGGAGCAATGTATGAGTACTCAAAAATCGGGGAATATTAACATTACAAGATTAATTGAGCAAATTGATAATTCTAATAAATACATTAGAAGACTAATTGATTCTAAGAGCAAGAGTGATTCACTTAATATGGTGCTTACCAATAATTTAACTCGCTCGCTCTCTCGTGAGGAATTAAGAGACATCGATGTTCAGGTGCAGAAAGGTGTAGTATTTATTTCGCTTTCAGACAATATGTTGTATAACTCTGGTAGCTATGAAGTAAACTCGCAGGCATACGATGTTTTATCTAAAATTGCAAAAATCATCAAAGACTACCCAGATTATGATGTCTTAGTAGAAGGTAACACAGATAACATTCCAATTTCTAAAACAAATATTAGAAACAACTGGGATTTAAGTGCCTTGCGTGCAGCCTCTGTGGTAAAAGTGTTGCAGGATAAATTTGGCGTAGACCCTAAACGAATGACTGCTGGTGGACGCGGCGAATACAACACTGTGGCAACCAACGGCACCGCAGAAGGTAGAGCTAAAAACAGAAGAACAGAAATCATTATTCTTCCTAATTTAGATCAATTTATGGAATTAATCGGGCAGGCACCAGCTAAGTAAAAATTTGCTTAGGCTTGAATGATAAAAATAGCAGGTCTTTTATGAAGGTCTGCTTTTTTTTGTCTCCATTTTTTGATGCTAGCAGAGAAAATTAATTCCGAAGGCAAAGTAATATCACAAGCCACGCATAACTGTGTATTTGGGTTAAGCGTAGAAATTAAATCCTCCAACATTTGATTATTTCTATACGGCGTTTCAATAAAGATTTCCGCACTTTTTTTGCGCAAGCTCTCCTGCTCCACTTGCTTTATAGCCACTCGGCGCTCTCTCTTATCAATCGGCAAATACCCGTGAAAGCTAAATGATTGACCATTAAAGCCTGAGGAAGCCAAAGCTAAAAATATAGATGATGGCCCCACCAAAGGAACTACCCTAATCCCTTCTCGGTGAGCTGCTTGCACTAGCATAGCACCAGGGTCTGCAATACCAGGCATTCCCGCCTCAGATAATATACCCACCGAGTGCCCTTCCCGCAAGGGTGATAACAGAGAAGGAATCTCTTGGGGTGGTGTATTTTTATTTAAAATTTCAATTTTAAGGTCAGCTTGCTTTTTTTTGGGAGCCACACTTTTAATAAACCTTCTAGCAGATTTTTCATTTTCCACACAAAAATGCCAAATAGCCTCTATAATGTGCAGATTATAAGGTGGTATTGATTGTGCTTGGGTGTCATCGCCTAGTAGCGTAGGGATTAAGTAAAGGCAAGGCTGATTATGCTCGCTCGCTGTCATACTTTTGGATAATGACATCTGTGGCTTTATCTAATAGCTCAAATACGCGTTCAAAATCCTCTTCCGTTCCATAATAAGGGTCTGGCACGCCTCTGTTAGCCCCTGGCTCTAAAAGATTTAGGATTAATTCAACCTTATATTGGTCCTTATTATTTCTGGCTAAATCCATTAGTTTATTGTAATTATCTGGGTCCATAGCATAAATTTCATCAAAGTTATCAAAATCGCTTTCCTGAAATTGTCTGCAAAAAATTCCCTCTGTGGATATATTATGCTTTTCAGCCACTAATCTAGCTCTCTTATCTGGGCGGTCGCCAATGTGGAAATCGCCAGTCCCAGCGGAATCTACCTTAATCTCTCTGTCCCCAATTTTGGCTCTTAAAATGGCTTCGGCTAGCGGGGAACGACAAATGTTGCCGAGGCATACCATAAGTATTGTTTTCATTATTCTGCTCCTATTTTTCGTTTAATGTCTTCTACATAAGATTTAAATCTTTTATCTGTATCTATAAGATTTTTAGCCGTTTTGCACGAATGTAGCACAGTAGCGTGGTCGCGCTTGCCAATTTGTTCGCCTATGCTAGCCAGTGAAGCATTGGTATACTGGCGCGCAAGATACATAGCCAAGTGCCTAATTTCCGCGATATCACTTTTGCGAGACTTTCCTTGAATAGTCTCAATCGGAACTTTAAAGTAATCACAAACTACTTTTTTGATATAATCGATTGTGATTTCTTTACGCTGATTCTTCACCAAACTAGCTAGCACACGCTCTGCCAATTCCAGCGTAATTTCTTTTCTAATTAAAAGAGACTGCGCAATTAGCGAATTAAGCGCCCCTTCCAGCTCGCGAATGTTTGTCTTAATATTTTCTGCGATGAAATTGGTTACTTCCTCTGAAAGCTCAATTCCGTTTTGCTCTAATTTACTATGTAAAATTCTTTTTCTAAGCTCAAAATCAGGTGTTTGCAAATCAGCTGAAAGCCCCCATTTAAATCTAGAAATCAAGCGCTGATCTACATCTTGGATGGCTACTGGCGGCTTATCCGAAGTTAAAATCAATTGATTGCCTCTGCGGTGCAAATCATCAAAGATTTGAAAAAAGACATCTTGCGTTCCCTTTTTACCCGATAGAAACTGAACATCATCAATAATCAAAACATCTATCATTTGGTAAAAATTAACAAAATCGCTATAATTATTGCTCACAGTTGCTGTTCTAAACTGGTTAGAAAACTTTTCCATAGAAACATATAAAACCGTTTTTTCTGGGTGTTTCTCCTTAATTTCAAGCCCTATGGCGTGCCCCAAATGCGTTTTACCAAGCCCCACTCCTCCGTGTATAAAAAGCGGATTAAATGAGGTGAGCCCTGGGTTTTTAGCAACAGCTTTGCCTGCACTGTATGCTAGCTGATTAGTCTCCCCCTGAATGAAATTATTAAAATTTAAGTTATCGTTCAATTGAGAGTTAATTTTTATTTTTCTAATCCCTGGAATGGCAAATGGGTTAGTAATTTCCCCGCTTTTAATGGGCGCATTTACCTCCTGTGGTTTAACTTTGGCCTTATTACTACTCGGCATACTCATCGTAACGGGAGTACCCAAAGTATTTTTACTCTGAGCCACCATTGCACTGTAATTCAGCTTGGCATTAGCTCCTAATTCCTTTACCAGCGCAGTTCTCACCAAATTCAGATAATGCTCCTCGATCCACTCATAATAGAACGCAGAAGGCACCTGAATTGTCAAAACATAGCTCTCCGAATCTAGCTTGATTGCCTTTATGGGCTTAAACCAAGTTTCGTATTCTGAGGGGCTTATGTTGTCCTTAATGAATTCTAAACATTTACTCCATACAGAAGCGGCTGTTACTGACATGAATTTTTCTTATATTTGTTAAACCTTACGATGATATTCCCACCAAAAAAATAGGAATGCTTTCGTGGGACAAAAATGTGAAAAAAATTCCATTAAAAAAAAGTCTTTTGCTATTGATTTTTCAATTATTTTTTTGTATATGAACTAAATATTTTTCTATGATTAAAGGAACTACTTATATAAGAGTGAGATACGGCGAAACCGACCAAATGGGCTATGCCTACTATGGGAATTATGCGCAATATTTTGAGGTAGGGCGTGCGGAACTTTTGCGCAATATTGGTCTAAATTACAAGCATTTAGAGGAACAAGGTATAATGACACCTGTGCTTAGCTTATTTTGCAAATACATTGCACCTGCTAAGTATGATGATGAGCTCTGCATCGAGACCTGCATTCCGGAAATTCCTACGGGAGCACGCATAAAATTCACCTACCAAATCACCAATCAAGAGGGGAAATTATTAACAATTGGGGAAACAGAACTTGTTTTTGTGGATATGAAGACTGGGCGCCCTACCAGCGTTCCACCCATTTTTAAAGAAACCTTACAAAAACTTATGCCTCAAAATGGGAGCTAATCCACTTGTGAAGTGATTAAGATTTCGTTAAAAGGCTCAAAACTATTTACAAAAGATTGATACTTCTTTAAACTTAATCGGAGGTCAAGCGTGCAATCAGCAAGGTACTTTTGCTTCAAAATTTGTGCTTGAAACTTCTCCACATTGCGCATTACCACCCCTTGCGAGGTATATGGGAATTTCACAGAAACATCTTTCATTTTTTCTATAATTCTAATTTCTGCCTCATTAAGAGTAAGTTCCGCACTTTCCTTGTAAGCCTTGATTAAACCACTCACCCCGAGCTTAATACCTCTAAAATAGCGAATTGAAACTACCAAACAATAAGTAAGCTCACGAGAAAGTAGCTGATTATAAATTGGCAGCCCCGCCGTGCCATTAGGCTCTCCATCATCGTTGGCTCGGTAAACCTCTCCCTCAAATCCCAAGCGGTAGGCATAGCAGTGGTGCGTAGCATCTGGATATTTTTGGCGAAGCTCCCCTAAGATTTGCTTTACCTCTTCCTCATCTTGCACGGGGTATGCATACCCCAAAAATTTACTCCCCTTTTCCTTGGTAATGATGTTTTCGATGGGATTTTTAATGCTTTTACACTCAAAAATCATAGCAAATATTTATTTTCCACATTCTTAAAGTAGTGAATTAATTCATCGCCAAAACTATCTGCTTTCAAATGAATTGCATTTTTTAATTCCATTGATTTCCTGCCAGAATTCCAGAATTTTTTATAGGCTTGAAACACACGAGCCTCGTCCCATAGATTAGCCGAGATGAAGGATTTTAAAGCCTCTATCCCCCCCTCCACAATCACACTCTGAATCTCCCTTTGATGTAAATCCTTCAAAATATTTTCTATTGAAAATTCTCCTGAAAACTTTTCCTTTTCATAAATAATTGACTGCTCATCTTGAAGTAAAATTGTATTTTCTAAGCCAGAAAAATTGCTTCCAATGGCTATTTTTACAGGGTCCACACCTTTGATATATCTACAATTTAGCGCAGGATTATCTATTGCCAAAGTTTTCTTACCAATTAAAATTGCATTCTCTTCTGCACGCCATAGATGGCTCAAATATTTACTCTTTTGGCTTGTAATCCATTTTTGTTCAGTATCTTGTGGCGCAAAAAAATGATTTGCAGTTTCTGCCCATTTCAAGATAATGTAAGGTCTTTTTTGAGAATGAAAAGTAAAAAATCTTCGATTTATCTCAAGGCATTCCTTCTCCAAAACACCTTCAACAACTTCAATTCCTGCATTTTTCAAAATTTCAATCCCCTTTCCATTGACATGCGCGGCCACATCTCTGCACCCAATCACCACTTTGGGAATTTTATGCGCTACAATAGCCGAGGCACAAGGCGGTGTTTTCCCAAAATGTGCGCAAGGCTCCAAGCTTACATAAATCGTTGATTCTGAAAGAAAATCTTTATTTTCCACAGAGTGGATTGCATTAATTTCTGCATGTGGCAATCCAGCTTGATAGTGCCAGCCTTCTCCTATGATTTTCCCATCGTGCACAATCACAGCCCCCACCATCGGGTTAGGATAAGTGGTGCCAAGCCCATTTTGCGCCAATTGAAGGCAGCGTTTCATAAATTGTTCGTGTGCCATAGTATCGCAAAAAAAGCCTGCTTTATTAAATTTAAAAAACAGACTTTTTATACCTTATATTATATATTAATTTTTACTCCTCCTCGCTATCTGACAAAATAGCAAGATTGATTTTCTTCAAATCATTGAATTTAGCTTTCAAAGTACTAAGCTCCTCAATATGAGCCTCTATGCTAGATATAGCACTCTTAAACAATGGGTTAGAATCATCTGCATTTGAGAAGAACGATAAATTAGTCTGCAATTGAGATACTTCTTTTTGCTTTTCATCAATTTTCTTTTTCAAATCAAATTTCAGATTTCTAAGCAATTTCTCATCAAGATTTTGCTTAATTTGCTCCAATTGATTTTCCCATTGTGCTTTTTCAATGGCATCTTTATCCAGCCCAGCATCTTTCAAGATTTTTTGTGTTAAATGCGTAAAATCTTTATTGATGTCTAACTTCCCATTTGGCACAAATCCAATTGATGACCAGCGAATGTTGTATTCATTTAACCATTTGATCAACGCATCTTTATCAGATGGTTTTTCTGCATTCTTTATTTCCTCTAGCAACTCTTGTTTTGCTTTTAGATTTTGATTTTGTTGCTCAAGTTTTTCGTTATTTCTATTTTTAAATCTATCAAAAAACTGATTATTAGCCTCATTAAATTCTTTCCAGATTTTGTCTGAATATTTTCTTGGCACATGTCCAATCTTCTTCCACTCAGTTTGGATTCTTTTTATCACTTTAGCCGATTCGTTCCAGTTGGTGCTATCCTTATGCTCTTTAGCAATTTCCACTAATTTGCGTTTTTTCTCCAAATTTTCCATTTGCTCGGCTTTCATATTTTTGTAGAAAGCATTTTTTTGGCGGTTAAAGTGGCTGGTTACCTCCTTAAATCTCTCCCAAATGGACTGATTTTGAGCTTTTGGAACGCGCCCAATGGCAAAATATTCATCTCTTAATTTTTTAATCTCTTTAATTTTCTTTTGCCACAGATTATGCGATTTTATTTCCTGCCCTTCAATTGCTTGGCTTATTTTTTCAATAATCTCATTTTTCTTTTCAAGATTTTGAGCAAGTTTTGCTTGTATTTGAATGTTTAACTCCTCTTTTCTATCGTGTAGTTTTGCAGTTAATTCTTTGAACTTTTGCCAAGTAGGCTCTCTATGCTCTTCAGCCACAGGCACGGCCTCCTCCTTCCACATTCGGTGTAGGTATTGCAATTCGTTTAAGGCCTTTTGCACATTTTCCTCGTGCAGTAGATTTTCGGCACGGGCTATGATTAAGTGGCGCACATTTAGATTGTGCTCATAATCCATTTTTCTCAACTCTTGATTGAGGTCCAAGAATTTATAAAAATTATCTAGGTGGAAGTAGTAATTATTAAACACATTGCTAGCCTTGGCCTTGGGAATGCGCCCCGCATTATGCCAGCGAGTCTTCAATTCACGGAATTTTTTAAATATATTAGCATCGCTATTAGGCTCGGTGTAAAGTGCCTTGAGCTCCTCGGTAATTGCCTCGCGCTCTTTTAAGCTCTCCTTCTCCTTTTGCTCAATGCTTTTGTAATAATCTTGCAAGCGATTTTTAAATTCTCGACTAATTTTATTAAAATCATATCTATCCTTAGTCTCATATTTAAAGTCTATCTCATCGCCTCCTTGTGCCAAAAACTTCTCCTTAGCCTCCTGCTCTGCCTCAGAAAAATGTTTAAAAAAGGCTTCCTTAATCTGCTGAAATGCTTCTCTAAGCTTCATCACGGGGTATTTCCCCATCAAGTGCGTGAGCTCTGCAACTAATTCTGGCATAGACATTTCATCATAATCCTTCTGTGGAATTTGATGCTCTGCACCATCTTGCTCGTGCTCTTCCGCCGCTTGGTCTTGATGTTGATCATTATCCGCATTTTCATCATAGTCCTTCTCTTGAGTAGGCGCTACATTAGATTCGCTTGGCGTGTTAAGTGCCTCCGCTTCGTTTACATTGCTGTCTGCATTTAGCAGGTTTTCTTTTTCTATAGACATGTGTTCAAATTTTTCTGCAAAATTATTGTTTAACAAAAATAGTGAATATCAGGCAATCATACTAAATTCTATCAAGATTTTTTCATACCTTTACACAGATTTTTAACTAAAACTGTGTGCTTTTAAATTCATTTATTCATATTTGAAGATAAAAGTACAAAAAAAAATTAAATTTTATGACATCTAAGGTAATTTATTTAGGAGATTTAAGGACAGAGGCCACACACTTAGCCTCTGGAAATGTGATTTTAAGCGATGCCCCAGTGGATAATAATGGGCGTGGCGAGGCTTTTTCGCCCACCGATACAGTGGCTACGGCGCTGGCAAGTTGTGCGCTAACGATTATGGGCATCAAAGCTGCCTCTATGAATTGGGATATTACGGGAATTACAACTGATGTAACCAAGGTAATGTCTGCCGAGCCGCGTAGAATTGCTAAAATTTCAGTAGTATTTCACATTCCATTTAAAACTGACGAAAAGCAACGGAAGATTCTAGAAAAAACAGCAAAAACCTGCCCCGTATACCTAAGCCTACACCCTGAGATTGAAAAAGATTTTCAATTTGATTGGGCTTAAATCTTAAAAAAAAAATGAGAAAAGCAGTCTTTTCTAAGACTGCTTTTTACACACTCAAAAAATAATAAGTGTACTAAGATTAACGGATACGATCTACCGATTTTACAAGCTTCTCGTCCTTTTTAATTCCGCTATTTGCCATAAAAAGCAAGATTATCGAAATCAAAGGCAAAATCAGCCCAATGCCCTTCTGCGAATGGATACCTTCTCCAGGCAAGTTGTATAAATCATATGCCAATAATCCTACTAGCACTACATTTAAAAATATGTTTATATAATTGTATATCAATTGTCTTTTTCGGTTTCGGTATAAGAATATCACGGCAAAGGATAGTATCCCAGAGGATAGAAACATCGCAAAAATTAGAGTATAATCATTGCTCTGCATCCACTCCGCACCGCGTTTCCAAAGGTCTACCAAATTGGAAATCACCAAGGAAACCATTGCCGCTAGGAATAAAAATACCGACTGAATTCTTTGTATCATCTATATTTTTTGGCAAAGTTAAAAAAATTATTGTATTCTAGATAATTTCGCACTCAAAAACCTCACAAAAATGTCTTTTTAAGCGTTCTTTCACCTCGTTAATGTCAATTTTTCTTCCTAACTCTCGTTCAAGTGAGGCCACGGCTTTGTCCTTAATTCCGCACGGAATGATGTATTCAAAGTATTTTAAATCTGTATTCACATTCAGGGCAAATCCGTGCATAGTTACCCAGCGTGAGGCTTTTACACCCATAGCACAAATTTTACGCGCATAGGGCTTCCCCACATCGAGCCAAACGCCTGTTTCGCCTTTGCTCCGCTCACCTTTTAGCCCATAATCTCCTATGGTTTTGATGATTACCTCTTCTAAATTTCGCAAATACCAGTGAATGTCGGTTTTAAAGTTTTCTAAATCCAAAATCGGATAGCCCACGAGCTGCTCCGGGCCGTGGTAGGTGATGTCTCCTCCTCTATTAGTTTTGATATAAGTGGCTTGAATTTCTTTTAGCTTCTCTGCATTGGCCAGCATATTGTGTTCATCGCCACTTTTGCCCAAAGTATAGACATGTGGGTGTTGCACAAAGTATAAATAGTTAGGCGTTTCCGTTGTTTCAATTTCGTTGAAAATAGCTCTGCATTCACTCACATCCTTGGCATTGGCATAATCACGCTCTAATTGTCGCAAATGCATTTTGATATCTACAATTTCTTTTAATTTCGCCTCTTGAAAATCCCAAATTTGCTGATAATCTTGATTTTTTCCCAAATCCTCGAAAATCACTTTTTTATTGATTACTCGGTTGAATTTCATAATTGATATTTATTTACGATTTAAGAAAATTTCTGGTTCGGGATAGTCTCCATTTTCATCTAAAACAGACAATTGATTCTCATCTACCCAGGTCAAAATTTTGTATGTAAGATTTCCGCTCTTTGGTTCAAGTTCGATGCACGTTCCATCGCCATTGATGTAGGCTTTGCCTTCAAATTTTTCATTGCCGTAATTTAGCGTAAAATCTTCGTCATTTAGGTTTAAATCATACTTTTCACCATGTACATTTCCCTCGTATTTCCCATCGAAATGGATTTTATTTACCGAGCTAGTACTAGTTTCCTCTATACTTGCAATGTCCTCAGGGCTCAACACTCCCTCCTCTTGATTTTCGCTTTTACACGCAATTAATGAAATGGCAACGAAAGCAAAACTTAAATATATATTTTTCATTTTGTAATCCATTTTGAATCCACTAAAGTAACATTTTTTTAGGACATAAGCTCAACGAAAATCGAATTTTGTGATGTTTTTTCATTTAAGTTTAATTTGTAATTGTTAAATACCATGTTAATTTCAATCTCAGACGCTGTTTAAAATATTATTTTTTGTAACTTGTTTTAAATATTAAGTTAATAATGTGAAAAATATGTTTCAAGTTAATCAAAGAGTTTGTTTGAAAGATGATACTTCATATAGGGGAGTAATTTCTGAAATAAATGGTGATTTTTATTGTATTAGATGGGATAATGGTAATATTGGATATGTAAGTAGCGATGAATTAATCGTTGAGCAAGCTACAAATCCATGGGAAAGACTTGCAGATAATGATTTTGATGATTATTCTAACTTTACAATTTCATCAATATCTAATAAGGTAAAAAACACAAGTTCCAATACAATATCGACATTAAAAGCATCTAAGACTATTTTTAAACCATATCAGTTTATTCCATTGTTAAAACTCTTAAATTCAAATAATAGGAGAATAATTGTTGCTGATGAAGTTGGTTTAGGTAAGACAATATCCGCAGGTCATATAGCTCTTGAATTAGCTGCTAGAAACGAATTGGAGAGTCTTTTGATAGTTTGTTTAAATTCTTTACAAGAAAAATGGATTGATGAGTTTGCGAATAAATTTAATCTTTATTTAGAGAAAATTGAAAGTATTGAAAGTTTTAGGAATCAGTTAGAAGCTTATAGAGATAGAGGAGAGAAAATATTTGCAGTTATTAATTATGAAAAGTTCCAAAGACGGGAAAATATTGAATATTTTAAGGATGAGGCTATTGATTTTGATTTAATTATTTTTGATGAAGCTCATACTTTACGAAATAAAAAAAATTCTTGGAAATCTTTAAAAAGTTTTGTTGAGTTAGCAAAGGCAGTTGTTATGTTAACTGCAACACCTATAATGACTAGTCTTGAAAATCTTTACAATTTAGTGGAATTGTTGGATGATGACAATTTCTCAAATTATCAAATTTTTCAAAATGCAATAAACATCAATAAACCATTTATAAGAGCTTATAATCAATTAAGTAATGGTGAATCTCCTTCAGTAATCTTAAGAGAGTTAAATGAATCTGAAGTTGTAAATGTTTTCAGATATGGGGATGTAGAATTCAAAAATAAATATAGTTTAAATGATATTTTAGGTGATAATAATTTATATAGGGCTATTATTAAATCGCTTTCAGATTTTACTGATGGGGAAATCTCTCCGAAAGAGAAAGTAAATATATTAGAAATGTTGATTAATATAAACTCTTTGAATCATTTTTATACTAGGACTAGAAAAAAGGATGTGATGATTGATAGTTTAAATGTGCAAAGGAATCCTCAACTGATTAAGATAGAGTTGAATGATCAAGAAAGATCCATTTATGAAGATAAAATCAATTCTGTATATGACGATATTGGTGCTATTCAAGTTAAAAGGAAATATTCAAGTTCTTTATTTGCAGACTTAAAAGATGAAAGTGACTATGATAATTTATCTCTTGATTTATCATATGATGATTCAAAATTTAATGCGTTGCTTGAAGTTGTAAAAAGACAAAACGAAGAACAAATTATTGTGTTTTCATTTTTTAGAAAAACATTGTTGTATTTAAGAAATAGACTTCATCAATGTGGTTATAAAATCGCTTTAATATATGGAGGGCAGCCATTGCAAGAAAGAAACAATATTATAGAAAAATTTCGAAATGGTGATTTTCAAATTTTGTTATCCTCCGAGGTGGGAAGCACAGGATTAAATTTGCAGTTTTGTAATAGAATAATAAATTATGATTTACCATGGAATCCCATGGTTATTGAACAAAGAATAGGTAGAATAGACAGAATCGGTCAAAAATCCCCCATTATAAATATTTTTAATTTTGTTTATGAAGATACAATTGAAGAAAGAATTTATGAAAAGTTATACGAGAGAATTAATTTATTTAGAGAATCTATTGGTGATTTAGATGATATTCTTGGTGAGGAAAGCGCTTATGTTGCTGGAATAATTGAAAACATATATAAAGATTCACCTACGAATGAAGAAATTGAGAATCGTTTAAATAGATTAGCTGTCGCTATTGAACATAATCGTAGTCATTTGAGGCAAATTGAAGAAGGCTTAAGAGATTCTTTTTCTAATGATTTATATTTTGAAAATGAAATTAAGAATATCGATAAAAATCAGCAATATTTAACTGAAAATGATTTAATAGAATATATTTACAGAATAATATCAAATAAATTGACAACATTAAGGATAAATAAAGACGAAAAAAATCCAAATATATATAATATTTATCAACCATCAGAAGATGTTCTTTTTGACTTTATTGAACAATATTACGAAAGTGAAAATATAGAACAGAAAAAAATGCTAAACTCATTTAAAAGAAAGCATTATTCAAAAGATATCAGATGTACCTTCAATCAAGATTTAGCATTTGAAAATAAAAATATTGAATACATTTCAGCGTATCATCCATTAACCATGGCTATTTATAATTATTTTAAGCAAAATGAATTCGATAGAAATAATGTATATCGCTATGCTTTAAATATAAATAAAATTGATGACGAAGTTTTTAAAAAAGACTTTAAGCCGGGGTATTATTTTTTGGCTAGATATGAATTCGAAATCCAAAAAAATATAAATGGGAAATTAAGTAATTTCGTTTATCTTAAATCATCTGTAGTAGATTTAACTAGTGGAGATTCATTCATACTTCATGAGGATGATTCTAGTGATTACTTTGTTTCTATTTGCCAAAAATATAAAACAATTATCCCTGAAAGTGGAATAATTGAATTAAATAGAGAAATAATAAGTTTGATACAGAATAAATACATTGAAAATCTCATGAAACAAAAAAATGATTTAATGAAAAAAGAGAAATTAAAATTTGATTCTGAGGTTGAACGTAAAACCAATCAAGAGATTTCATATAAAGAGAACAGAATAAATATCTTAGAAGATCAAATACATAAAAATATAGGTTTAGCTAATGTACTTCGAGCACAAATCAACGACTTAAATAAGCAAATAGAACAGTTAAAACAAATTGAAGGTAATTCAAACCTTCTAATTAAAGATAAATTAATCTCATTAAATTTAGTGTATATTTATGGCTAGCTATGTTATTGGATTAGATTTAGGTACCTCTCAAACGAAGGTTTGTGTATATAATAAAAATTTGAATAGTCGTAGGTTTATAAAATACAAAGATAGTTATTTTTTTCCTACCCTGATTGTTGAAAAAGAGGATAATACTTTGGACTATTGCGATGAGACAGTGACGGGTAAAAAGCATATGTATTTTAAAATGTCTGCTGCTGAAGATGAAAGATTGATCGTAGCAACGAATGAAAATATGATGGGGCAGTTACCAAATGAGCAAACAATGGATATGATGTCAAAATATAAAGTTTATCATGAATTGAAATCGGATTATTTAGTTATTCTTTATATTGCTTACATCCTTCTATACGTTAAAAAAAATATAAATGATAATGCTAATAATAATGTTGGTGGAGCTCTAGGAAGATTGATTGGAGGAGGTAATACTAATGCTGAAGAGAACGACTTTTCTGTTAATTTAGGTATTCCTACCGAATGGCATAATCCCGAACATATTAAGATTAAAATTAAATTTCAAACCTTATTGTTGACTGCTGCAATTTTATCACAAGAATTTGAAAATATTCAAGCTTTTAGACACAAAACAAAAAATAATTTAATAACTAAAATTGAAAAAATAAATAGACAACTTCTTGGTGAGATTGAGAATTTAGAACAAGATAAGAAAAAACAAAAAATAAATGAACTTTTAAGCAAATTCAAATTATCCGTATTTCCTGAATCAGCAGCTGGTCTTAATTACTTATTGAGAACACAAAGATTAGCTAATGGGTATTATGCTTCATTAGATATTGGAGCTGGAACTTCTGATATCGCAATATTTTAAGTAAATATGAATTCATTATCTAGATATTTTTGTTCTGAATCAGTAGAAATAGCTTCCAATGATATTTATAGAGAGTGTATAAATAAACTTGATTGTGGAGATTCTACTGATTTCGAAAATATTAAAATTATGCAAGAAAGGATAAAAATAGCTGAAGATTTAAATGAAAAAATATATTTTGAATCTCAAACTTTGATTCAAAAAAAATTAGAATTTATTATTAGAAAAACTTTCTATAGAAAGTTTTTCAGGCCAACACATAGTTCGAATAATCCTTTAGCAATGAATGTTAAAAGGGCATTAAACCAAAATCCCATTATTTTATTAGGAGGAGGGGCAAATTTCAATGAGCTTAATAATAGATATATTTATTCACTTCCTACAAACTATAAAGATAATCCGTTATTTTTAGAACCAAATAGAGTATCTGACTATTTAGAAAACGTAGGAGATGCTGTTGATGGGTTCGATGAAATTGACAATAATGTAAAGAACTTATTGATTTTATCATTAGGACTTTCCTATATAGAAACTGGGAGTAATTACATACCTTTTACAATTGAACATGAATGGATTAATGAGGAAAACCTTTCGACGGATTTCTACAATTATTATGATATTCAAGAAGCTGTTTATAAATAACAACCTTTCACCCAATCGGGTCTTTACAAAATTGTTTTCGGGCACATTTTTTACAATGCAGCCCCATCCAAACTCTGTCAAATTGATCAGCAGCGGCGTCCACAAGTTCTGGATTATCGGTTAAGATGCCTGTTTCAAAATTTCGCTTGTTTTCATTCTTAGCCCCCAACCCTGCGCCTGTGAGATTGGCCGAACCAATATACGCTACAGAATAATCAAAAATCATCATTTTGAAGTGTACACGCGGACAAAGCGCTCGCTCAAGCCGCTCCCAGAGTATAGGGTATCGCTCAAAATCTTCTCGAAACATAGGGCCAGGTTCTTTAGCGTGAATGAGCCGAACATTAACGCCTTTTCTCACCAAATTTGCCAATACTGTACGTCGTCAAACTAAAGTTTACTGAGGCTAATAACCTGAGTTCGATTAATAAAACATAGCTAATTGATTAGTTTTCAGAGTTTCATATTTTAATGATGGTTTTTTAGGAAGAAAGTGATAGGCAATAATCCCTGCCACTAAGTTGGTCATAAAATTTCCTATTGAACGATGCCTGGAGTGCTCAATTTGGCAAATGTTTTTTAGCTCGTCATTCACTGTCTCTATGATGGAGCGCTTTCTAAGCAAAATTTTGTCAGACATAGTCATAAGAGAGTTTTTCATGTTGTTTCGGATGTTGGTAATCAGTTGAATACCATCCACAAAGAGTAATTGATTCAACTTTTCAGAGATGTAACCTTTGTCCCCAAACAGTTTACCAAAAATTTGCTTCAAAAAGCCTTCATTTTTCAGTGGTTCTCTATCGTCTACATTCGCCTGCGTTACGCAAAAACTCAATATCTCGCCTTTATCATTAATGACCAAATGGAGTTTAAATCCATGAAACCAACCCATAGTAGATTTCCCCGTTGTAGCTAGGTCTTTGAATACTTTGTTGCGTTTAATTCTTTTGTTTCCACATACTCTTATTGGCGTACTATCCACAAAAGAAATCCCTGTACAACTTCCTAAAGCACAGGTTTTTGCAAACATGGTAAGAGCCATGATATTGGATTGCATAAGTTCTGTGAATCGGTTATAAGAGACCGTTTGAGGAAATTCCTGTTGCATATGCTTTTGAACATAGTAAATGTAAAAATGCTTAAAAGTTCTAAAGCCACTTAGATGAAAAAGAATCATTATGGTGATTACTTCAGCGTTACTCATTTTGGGTTTCTTTTTGGGAGGCTTTCCGAGAAGAAAAGGTTGAGTGAATTTTTCAAAATCATTACAAAAGTCATCAACAATACAAAAAATATCCGTAATTTTGTGGTAATTAATCATGAGAAATAGTTGTTAAATAATTGAATTTTAAAAACTTAAAAATACAACTATTTCTCTTTTTATACAACTTATTTCCCTTAAAATATTAATCGAACTCAGGTTTGAAGGATTCAAAACAAGAATATTGGCAAAAATTACTTCCTTGACTACTATTCAATATCTCAATAAATTTGTCTTTCATAGTAACATTAACAATTTAAAAATTAACCTCATTCGATAATGCACTACGGGTTAATTTAATTTTCGTATTAAATCATTATTTTGCTGAAACCAATACAACTGGAATGAAAAATTTAAGCCAAGACCATAACATCAAAGTTTATATTTCAATAAAATAAACAAGAAAATCAAAACATATCAAACATAACAAAACAGCCATTTTTACACCGAAAGTGGCTGTAAAAATGGCTGTAAAAAATAAAACCACCTGATAATCAGGTGGTTTTGTAGACCCACAGGGATTCGAACCCCGACAAACGGCACCAAAAACCGGTGTGCTACCGTTACACCATGGGTCTCCGTTTCAATTGGACTGCAAATATAGAAAGAAAATTTAAACCTGCAAAATAAAATTACAAATTTCCTGTATTCCTACATTCAAAACACAAATGCAACGCTTAAATAATTTAAATACAAAAGCGTATGCAAAGAGAAGAAATCAGACCCTTTTTGGTAGTACAGAAGTTTGTGCCTATTCCAGCAAAGTATTTAGAACCAAGACAATACATATATGAGTATGGTATTGTAGTACAGGTATTAAAACAAGAAAATAATGTTGAAGTGTTGTTTTCTGGTCGTTCGTGGATATCTTTTGATAATAACCATATGTTATATCATCGTGTGGTTGTAAAGAGAGAAGAAACCGATTTTATTGATTTAAAAAAAGAAAGCCGATAGGCTTTTGAGTGGGCTCGTCTCAAGTATCGGTAAAATCTAACGGCAAAAATCCCTGTAAATGCGACAATATCAAGAGGTTAATAATTATTATTTGTGTGAAAAGGTTCAGCTTAGACCTACTAGTCTATTGCATTATAGTTATGTGATGGATTTACGAAATTACGAAGTAGGCTATGCTCCTACCTTGCGTCAAAATCTAAACAAGGAAAAAACAGAATTAGATGAGTTAAACGCACTAGATGATATTTCGGAATTTGGTACAATCACTAAATATGCTGAAAAGTACGAGGAGCTATACACACAAAAGCAAGTAGATGTTTATAATCAGAAAGGGCATGTGTTGAAAGATTTGGGTACATTATCAGAAACTCAAGTAAGAAATATAAAGAAGTATGCGATATTATTTGCTGACGCAACGAAATCAAATAAAGACAAATATTTGTCTTTTGTAACCTTGACCTTGCCCAGTGCGCAAATACACCATGATAGAGTGTTGCGTAAAATACTGGCTAAATATCTTGATCATTTAAAAAAGGTCTATGGTTTAAAAAATTATCTCTGGAAAGCGGAGACGCAGAAGAATGGAAATATTCATTTTCATGTGTTGATTGATACTCAAATTCCTCGCGGGGATATTCAGCGGATATGGAACCAGTATATAAATAAATATGGTTATGTAGATAGATATTCTGAAAAGATGAACCGTTTAACGGCTAAACAATATCTAGAAAAGTATTCAAAAAATTATAAATCAGAAAAAGACTGCATACTAGCCTATCAGCGCAACAAAAAAATAGGATGGACAAATCCCCCAAGTACTAAAATTGAAACGCCAAAGAGTAAACGAAATATAGTTGCCTATGTGGTGAAATATCTATTAAAGCAAGAGGAGAATAAACGCCCAATAATTGGTGCGGTGTGGGGAGCGAGCAATAAGGTTAAAAAGCTGAATTATTTAAGTTTTGAAGTGAGTACCTATATGGAAGAATTAAACCATTTGCGTGAAAAATTGGAGTATGTGCCTACGGCAATACAATATGTTGAATTGTATAAGGGGAAAGTATATCAGATGATCCGCAAGGGATACAAGCGATTAAACGAGCATTTAAAAATTTACCAAAAGGCTATAAAAAACCTACTGAATACTGATGTAAATATGAGTTTAGATAAATCAATGCAATTAATTTATGAAAAACAATACACAGAACTTGCAAATAATTAGCGTCAAGGAATTAGCTTGTTATTTAGGCGTGAGTTATTCCACTGCCAAAATGATTAGAAAGGATATATTAAAACACTATAAAAAGAAGTATTTAACGCTCAAGCTGGTTAAATTATATTTTGACTGAAAAGGGTTTAAAATGGACAAAATTGGCTAAAAAGGGCTGAAAATGGCTTAAATGGGAAAGGTGTTTTTGCAGGCTCAATATTTTTGTTTTAGAAATTTAAAATAATAGATAAAAATGAAACAGAGTTTAAGTAAAGCAACCGAGGTACTGGAGATTAGAGAGAGTGCCGCTGGTTTGATTTTTAAGAGTGGCGCTCGTTCTGCTGTTTTTTTGCAGGCGGTGGATATTGAGGTTTTTTTAGTGGATGAGACTTTTACGAAGAAGGTGCTTGTTCCGAAGATGAGCGTTAAGCTATTTACAGAATTGTTGGGCGTGCATTTCATCAAATTGCAAACAACAATTGATAGCGACAAAGTAGCGGTAATTCCTTTTTCTAAATCTGGAAGTTTGCCACTTGATGACAAAACTTACATTGAGTTCCATGTATCGGGTGGACAAGCACAGAATGTAACTGCAGAAACATTTGAGGCTATTGGAAGTGCAGAGCCTATTTATGTTCAGCAGGTGAAACTTGACCAAAACATTAGTGTAAAGGATGTCGATGTATTAGCATTTGATTATTTGGTAGCTGAGAAAACACCAAATGAATTACAAGTTATCAATGCACAGGGCAAAACAAGGATTTCGCAACTACAACTTGATTATGCAAAAAATGCAAGGATTGATGAGTTATCGAAATTACCTGCATTAGATTTAACAGGCTTGTACACTTTGGCGGTGTATAAAAATGTTGGTGAAGAATTTACATTCTATTTGTTAGACGCAAAATAATATTGAAATGATAGGAGCAATAACAGCGGTAAGTAGTTTAATTGGAAGTGTGGGGGCGGTAACGCCTCCGGCTCCTCTCTTGGTCAATTTGGAGGAAAGATAGTAGGCGGTGTATTAAGTAAGATAACTGGCGGTTTAGATAGTGTACTTGCAAACGGCTTTGATTTGCATTGTTGGGGCTCGAGCTGGTCGCCTAGTAGAGCGATGAAAGAAGGAACCACAATCGTTGAATGGATTATTGAGCAATCTGGATTTACTAAGGTAGCCAGTGCTGACAATTTTAATAAGGCGTTACTTTATTTAAAAGTTTGTGCAAGTGGTTTCCCATGGGGTAAAGATTGTACTAGAAAAGGTACCGAGGCACTAGCTGCAATGATAACAGAGGCATATGGTAGAATGCTGAAAGAGTATCAGACTAAGTTTGCCTATGTGGGGGATAAAGAGTATCCTGCGGGGACAGATGTTCATTTAGATTTTCCGTTTAAGGACACTTCAAGAGGTGATGCCGTGAGTAAGGAGGTTTTGCGAGTGCCGTTCTTCAGAGAAAAAACAGATGCTGAAAGACAAGCAGATAGCCAAGCAGGTTCATCGGATTATAGACCTACTGATGATGAAACACTTAAAACTGGCATGCCTTCAGAAGGTGCACAACCAGCAGTGACAGAGGGGAAAGTTTATGGCAAAGCTACTGGACATGTGAGAAGTGGGGATAATACTCTGTTGTATTTATTACTCGGAGGTGTAACGATTTATTTATTAACCAAGAAAAAATAATTTTTAAAAACAAAATAAAATGAAACAAGTAATAACAAAAATTGATAGTTTTTTATTGAAACCATTGAGCGGTAATGGTGCAGGGACAAGTATTGGAACCGTTTTGGTGCTGGCACTAGGTGCGGTTATTGTGTCTGTGTACATGGGCTGGATAAAAGTTAAGAGTTTCGGCAGACGCCGTGGCTGGTAGTTGTTTAATTAAAAAAAAAAGTATAGAAATGGCGTATAATAATGGATATAATAACGGTTGGGGTGGAAATCCCAACCCTAATTTTAACCGAGGTTATAACCGCGGTTATAATAATCAGAGACAACCTAAAAAACATTCTGGGGCGAGAGCTGGACAGGGCAAGAATGGAAAGTTTTATGTTACCGCTTGGAATTACTCTAAGCAAAGGGGCATGGTGACTGTAAAGGCATTTGAAAACTCGCGTTCTGTGCGCTCGGAGTCTCAAACAGGGAATAGATTTCTGATGATGATGTTTGAGGTGTTTTATAAAAACACAGGAGCAAAGGTATTGGAGCTAGCTAATTATAATGTGAATACAGGAAAGGTGTATTTACAAAAAGTTGGCATGGTAATTAGTACCAAAGCGCCGAATGGTGGGTATTTTGGACAAATTAAAACTAGATAGTTATGTTTAAAAATATTAGAAGTTTGATGAAAAGTATTCCGACATTGTTGAAATATGTGCAATGTGCAAAAATTTGCTTGCACCATGCGTATGAGGCAAAAAAAGAGATAGATACGCTTTTTGATGATGTGGAGGGTAATGAACCTGAGTATCTTCAGAATGAGGATCCAGATAAGGAGCATTTGTGGTAATTTGATTTGTTGAGATGAGGATGTTAAGTAGTGTTGTAATGGCGGTTATATACATTGGAATGATTATGCTTTCTGATGTCTTAAAGGACCAAATAAAAGAAACATTTAAGTAATGAAGTTTTTGAGTGATTTAACAAATGTATTAAAGCTATTGGGGGTTGCTCTAGTAGCTTTAATCATATGGATGGCATTTAAGGGTTTTCAGAAAACTGTGCTTTTGGGCAAAGACGGCATACCTGATAAAATTTCGGAGGCTTTTAGGCAAAAGACATCTAAAGAGCAATTTCGTGTTTATTTAGATTATTGGGCGGTGCGTGCTAAATGGTTCTTTTTTGGAAGTTATCCAAGCCTAAGTGATGAGCAGGTAAAGCAGTTAAGGAATGAAAACAAGAATTTAGGAACTTTTGTAGGTAGGTATTTTCAGGAACAACAAAAGTTATTGGAAAAATACGATTTGCAAAAAGAAAATAGATACCAACATTAATGAGAAAAAATAGAGATAAAAAAATGACATATTTACAAGCAATTGCCCTGCTAGCTGGAAGTTGGTGGGCTTATAAAATATCAAAACCAAAGTCTAAAGTTGAATTTGGAGAATTGGAACTTGTGGGCGTTGATAATGGTTCTGACAAGTTTTATGAATTGTCCATGTCTGAAGTTGAGCAAAATAAACTGTTGGGGCTTTTGAGAACAAAATTATCACTGGCAGGTATTAAAATGGGACAATATAAAGACTGGGGAGAATACATGTTTTTATTGTTGTGTCAGTATGTTAGAGATGGAAAAATGTTAAAAACACAAGCCATTTATTTATTTGCTACCGCATTGCATGAGCAGGATAATTTTACGTTATTTCGTGAAAGGTATAACAATGTTACTGCAAGTGAGTTGAGAAAGCACAAAGGAAAGGCTTTACAGGATTTGAAAAATTACATTGAAGATTGTAAACAAAAAGGCTTAAATGCTGATTTGTGTGTGTATTTTGAGCGTAACTATGGTTCTTCTTCTTGGTCTATTGATCAATATAAAGCTAAAAAGAGTTTAGACAATGTAAATATAGGTGATGGAGGTAAATACTATGGTCGCGGATATATGCAACTTACGGGGCGTGTATCTTATGAGCGTATAAGTGAATGGTCTGGGATTGATTTTGTATCTAATCCAGATGCTTTGATTTCTTATAAATATTTAATGGCTAAATATACAATTCATTTAGCGATGGGCTGGATAAAAGTTAGACATTTTGGTATTACCTCTCATATTTTAACTGAGTATATTAATGAGAATGGAACTGATTATTATAGAGCAAGGAAGTCAATTAATGGAATAGACAAAAAACAGCAGGCTAAAATATTGCCATTAGTTTCAAAAGTTGAAAAAATATTTAATACAATACTATGACACAGAGAGAAAAAAGAAAAATTAAGTTTTGGTTATTCATCTTTTTAATAATCTATCTATTATTTAGATTGACCAAAAAGACGAGTATAAAGGAGAAAGTAAGCACAGGAGATAATTCCTTGTTGCCACTGGATACAAATAAATTCAAGGAACCTGTGAGTTTGCCCAAAGTAGACAAGCCCAAATTTGATAGAGTATTTTTAAAAGGCGGTTCGGCTGTAAGAAATGAAAAGGCATTTAATCAAAAAGTTGATGATATGATGCAATCAGAAAAACAGAAGGGCAAAATCCCTGTAAAAAGTGAAGTAGTAAA
Organism: Ornithobacterium rhinotracheale; assembly: GCF_004088395.1. Lineage (NCBI taxonomy): Bacteria > Pseudomonadati > Bacteroidota > Flavobacteriia > Flavobacteriales > Weeksellaceae > Ornithobacterium > Ornithobacterium rhinotracheale. The sequence continues at coordinate 1,179,799 of NZ_CP035107.1, forward strand.
AGAAATTCAGAAAGCTGAAAAAGAAAGCCAAACAAAGCCTGAACATTGCTTTGAGTGCGAGGAAAAAAAGCGTAAGGAAGAAGAAGAACGCAAACGCAGGGAGCAGGAAGAAATGACGAAAAAGCTACTAGAAAAACAAAAAGCTAAGGAGCCAGTGCCAACAAATGAGCCATGTAATCCGATAAGTGAGCAACCTAAGATGTATAATAGTTCTGGCTGTAATGGTGTTTTAAATCAGCGTAAAATAGTGGGTTCTGGGGGATTGGTAATGTTTAGAATGCCATCAACTGGGCATTGCAGGGTATTAAATTTATATGGAGAACCTGCACGAGTGGTGCAAAGTTATAAATTTGGTGAAGTTGAATATTTTGTAGAACATGGTTATTATATAGACTTATTGGGCTTCATTAAAGTACAAGTGGCAAATTTTGAGCTAGATAGTAACGGGGGGGGTGAACAATTGAGTTAAATAAAAAAAAAAGGACAAATGACAAATTTTGTAGATAGGACAAAGATTTATTCGATTTTAGGATTTACCGGTGCGGTCTCATTTGATGAGCTAAAACCGCTTCTAGCAAGTTTATTGGCTATTGTGCTTGATTTTGCGTATAGCTTTGCAAAAAAGAAAATTAAAGATTTAAAAGATAAAAAAGATGAGTGATTATTGTACCATAGTTATCGATAATAGAAGATTTCGCGGGGAATATGTTTGCGAGCAAGCTTCTTCTGTTGATTTGTTTATGAATTGTTATTATCAAGTGGGAAATCAGTTGTATACGGCTAATGGTTTTAAAAAATATCTGGTTGATAAGTCTGATTTTGTGATTTACAGGCGGTTAATACCTGTAGATGGCGAGGCGGTGAAAGATTTACCAAATTTGATAGGTGGATATGATTCAGATTCAGCGATTTTGTCAAGTTATAATGTTGGAACTTTTTATGATGGTTTTGTAGTAACGAAGAATAAAGATGGATATCACTTTAGAAATAGTACTAGTAAATTTGTTGGCGTCTATCTTGATGTATCGGACGCGTATAGCCATGTAGTATGCGAATTAGAGCCAGGGCAAGAGTATCATTATGCAGGTGCTGGACCTTTCCTGTTGTATGACGCAGAAGAGGAGATTAAAGGTGTTGAGTAATGAGCCATAAAAATGATTATTCGTGTATAGTTTTCGGAGCCTTTGGAGTGTTCAAAATGCAATATGTGCACGATTTATACAGGTTCAGCAAGTGGCTTGATAGTTCCAAGTTTAGAGAATGGAAATATTTCAATGTATACGAGCGTAGAACTGGAGAATATCTAAGACGCTTCTACAATGGAAACTATATACCAAGATTTTTGAATTAATTAGTTTGTTATAATAATGAGAGAGACTGCATCCTTGTTGGTGTGGTTTCTTTTTTTTATCTTTTTGCTTTGCACTATTTGGCATTTGTTTTGATAATGGTATTAACATATTTAAAAATCACTTAAAATTATTATCATGAAAAAAATCTTACTATCATTTGGACTATGTTTGGCTATAACCGCTGGATATGCACAAAGCAAAGAGGCAAAAAAAGAAATAAGAAAGTACTACACTGAAAAACAGATTAAGTACATTGAAAAAGAGTTGAAAAATCTTTTGGGCAACGATGATTATACAGGTGATAGGTTTCAGCTTTTTGATGATTTTTATTATAATTATGAATTCCCAAAAGGAGAAAAGCAAAAGAGGGCTTATTTTGAATATTTTTTAATGCCATATTCTGAAGAAACATTAGCATATAAAGGTTATGCAGATTATTTATTTAGTTTGTTAGACCCTCGAAATATAGACTAATGGCACGGAGATTTAAACATTTAGACTTGCACGATAGAGCGATGATAGAGGCGTATTTAAAGGCTGGTTGGTCTATCTCTAAAATAGCTCGTGAACTGAAAAGGGATAAATCTACGATAAGCAGGGAGTTAAAGAGGAACCGAACGAAGAAACACGGATATAAAGCAAAGACTGCACAGACGCTCTATTCTGAAAAGAAGGAGCGTTTTTTGCGTTATAAGCGTTTCACAAAGGAAGTTGAGAAAAGAGTAAAACAATTTTTGTATAAAAGATATTCGCCCCTGCAAATTGTGAGGTATTGCAAAAAATGGGGTTTGCTATGGTTTCGGTGGAAAGGATTTACCAATATATAAGGGCTGATAAATTGAAAGGGGGTAATCTGTACAAGTATTGCAGGCATGCACTAAAAAAGAGAAAGGCACAAGTGTCGAAATTTGTTGGGAAGATAAAGAACCGCACTAGTATAGATGAGAGACCTCAAGTGGTGAATGAGCGTAAGGAGTTCGGACACTGGGAGGGTGATTTAGTAGAGGGCAAAAATCATAAGGGTTATTTGCTGACGATTACAGAAAGGGTATCAAGGTTTTTGTTTGTTAGGTATATCCCCAATAAAAGTGCTGATGTTGTGGCAAATGCGATGAAAGATGTGTTACTTCCTTATAAAAAGGTAGTGAAATCAATTACTGTGGATAATGGGCTGGAGTTTGCAAATCATGAGAATGTGGCAAAGAAATTGCAAGCCCAGATTTATTTTACAGACCCATACTCTAGTTGGCAAAAGGGACAAATTGAGCATATGAACAAACTTATTAGACAGTATGTAAAAAAAGGTTCGGCAATTACAAAAAGTACCGCTAATAATCTGAAATCGGTGCAAAAAGAGATAAACGATAGACCGTTTAAAGTGTTAAAGTTTTGCAAGCCTCGTGATGTTTTTTTTAATTTTGTGGATAATGTTGCATTTAGGGGTTGAATGTGCCTTCATTTAACCCGTAGTGCATTATAAAAAAAGGTTGCCCATGAGCCTAAAGAAAAGTAAATTGCATTGGTTACCAATCAAATACAATTATGAGCAACCTAGAGGCAAGTTACAATTTTATTTTGAATAAACTAATAGAAATTTCAGGAACTGAAAATTTCTATTTTAAACCAGTGAAACCAAAATTATCTGATATAGAGCTGATAAGCTTAATTATTTTAGCAGAATTTAAATCTATCGACTCTGAGTACCAGCTTTTTAGAGAGATAAAAGGTTGGGCTATTGAATCTAAAATTGAAAGGAGTGTTTACAACAGAAGAAAACGAAAACTCTTCCCTTTTCTTGAAGAAATTAGGTGCAAAATGGTGAAAAAGTTCAATGATTTTGAAAACTATTTCTTGGTGGACAGCATGCCTTTAGAAGTGTGTAAATTATCCCGCTCTTCCAGAAGCAAAATCTGTAAAGAAAATAGCTTTTCAATGCCAAATAAAGGTTTTTGTGCTTCTCAAAATCTACACTTTTATGGTTACAAGCTACATGCGATCTGTTCTATTGCTGGTGTGTTCCAAAGTTTTGACTTATCTCCCGCCTCCGTTCACGACATTCATTATTTGAAAGACATAAAACTTCAAATTTCTGATTGCGTGTTACTTGGAGACAGGGGCTATCTTTCTCAAACGGTTCAGCTTGACTTGTTCAATGAGGTGAAAATCCAGTTAGAAACCCCTAAAAGAAAAAATCAAAAAGATTACAAACCTCAGTTCTATCCATTCAGAAAGTATAGAAAACGTATAGAAACTTTATTCTCGCAGTTGTGTGACCAATTTATGATACGGCGTAATTATGCCAAATCTTTTGAAGGATTCAAAACAAGAATATTGGCAAAAATTACCTCCTTGACTACTATTCAATATCTCAATAAATTTGTCTTTCATAGTAACATTAACAATTTAAAAATTAACCTCATTCGATAATGCACTACGGGTTTTCATTTAATATTTTAAAGTCGCTTTAATTTCAAATTTAAAGTTTAATTACTATCTTCGCCCAGGAATTAAATTTAAACACTTATGGCAATCGTAGCACCTTCTATGCTGGCGGCAGATTTTCTACATTTAGATAAAGACATTCAAATGGTAAATGAAAGCCCTGCCGAGTGGTTTCATCTTGATATTATGGATGGCGTTTTTGTGCCCAATATTTCTTACGGAATGCCCGTGATAGAGGCGATTCGCAAAGCTACCGACAAATTTCTAGATGTGCATTTAATGATTACCCAGCCCGAACGCTATACGCAGACTTTTAAAGCTTGTGGTGCCGATTTGCTAAGCGTGCACTATGAAGCTTGCCCGCACCTGCACCGGAACATTCAGCAAATCAAGGGCGAGGGTATGCAGGCTGGCGTGGCACTGAATCCGCATACACCTGTGCATTTGCTTGGCGACATTATTCAAGATTTGGATTTGGTTTTAATTATGAGTGTGAATCCTGGATTTGGCGGGCAAAAGTTTATTGAGAATACTTATAAAAAGATAACCGAAGTAAAAGATTTAATTCTACAAAAAAATGCTTCCGCCCTCATCGAAGTAGATGGTGGTGTGGATGCGAGCAATGCTGCAAAACTCACTGAATGTGGTGCTGATGTTTTGGTAGCGGGAAGTGCCGTTTTTAAAGCTGAAAATCCTTTAGCAATCATAGAAAAATTACAAAATGCCTAGTCCATCTCAAGAGGCACTTGCATGGGAAAAAGTGCTAAATTTCTTTAAAGAACATCTCACCGACGGCGAAACGCCCAATCTCGACACGATTCTATTTTTAATTGGCGTGCAGGAGCTTGGTATGGGACACCGCAGGTATAAAAAAGATGAAAAGGTGAATTTAATGCACATCGCTGTATGTCGCCTGCTGGAACCATATGGCTACTACCGATTTGATGGAAAGGATGCCGATGGCTGGCCACATTTTGAGGTACTGGAACAACTGCCTCAATTGAAAGCCAATGAGCAAACTTTGCTGATGAAGAAAGCCATTATACAATATTTTGAGACACAGGGCCTGATTGAATTTTAAGAAAAAAAAGTGAGCCTATAAGCCGGATTCTGTCATTTCCCTCACGAGAAATGCCTTGCCATTTATCTACATTTAGCATTACTGCTAAACTCTAGCTGCTTACCCCTTGGCATCGGACGAGCCGCCCTTATCAGCCAATATACATAGCATTGCACCACGCAGAGTTTACCTGATTTCACTACAGCCGTACTGTACATTCTTTCTGCTGCACTAGTCCTCCTTGCTTTTCCTCGGAAAAGCAAGTGGCGGGCGTTACCCGCTGCGTCGCCCTATGGTGTCCGGACTTTCCTCGTACCCTCGCTCAGGCACGCGACAAGGCGGCTCACTTAAGTTTGCAAAGATAGATTTTTTATAATTGCTATAAAATTTTGGTTAAAAATAAATTTAAGTTTTCTGTTTAAATGCTGAAATAGAATATAAAAAAATGCAAGAAATTAATTTCCTGCATTTTTTTTAATTTGGTTATTCTTATTGATTATAATTTTCCCAGCCATTTTTAAGGTACTTTTCATTGGGACTAAACTCTGCCACGCCTATATCTAAATCACCGCTATTAGGGATTCTATAATCTCCAAAATTAGCAGGAATTTGTTTCTTGGTTTTGTAATCGGTAAAATGTCCTGTAAAATAATTATTATTAAAACTATCCGATACAAAGCCCATTCCATCATATAGCAAATGATTATCATTAGTCAAAATATATTTTGATGTAAACTCCCCATCAAAAGAACCTGCGTTTTTCGCTTTTTTATCCATGTCTAAATGTACTTTGAATTTAGCCTTCCCCTTTATCCCATCAATAACAAAATTTTTGCTTTTCGGTTTTTTATAAACTTTTGATTCTATTAATTCGAAAGTCCCAGTAAAAGGAACAAAATTTCCGTTTCCGATTTTTGTATTTCCCGTAACATTATAAATATAAGGATTTTGGGTATCTTTTTTCACAGAAGTGAAATCCAATTGCCAGCGGGTGTAATCGTCGCCAACAGCTCCCAAAATAGCACCACGCTCTACTACTTCTTTATACCCTCCGTTATCTATGCCCTCAAAAGTTTTTGAACTAATCAAACTAGCGTAATTGAATGATTTTTCAGGGAAAATATTATTAAACAAATCATCTTGTGCAAATATTGTGTTTGACAAAATCACCGTGAGCATCAAAAATATTTTTTTCATGGCTAAAATTTTAACATTTATTAATTTAATAGATTTAATTCTCAAAATTTATACGAATGTAATTTTTAAACACAAAAAAGTAAATAATTTTCACAAAAAAAATCATTTGGGAGATTTTAATTTATCAAGACTTTTGATTACAAAAACGCCATAAGATTATCCACGCCTAGATTATCATTTTTTATGAAACCTTCGCCCGCGTCTTTCCAAATGATGCGCCCCATATCCTTGGCTCTGTATTCAATGCTTTCGGTAAAGTTTTTGTTTGAAATGGCTGTTTCCGGTTCTGTAGAATTTGGGTCATGAAACTGTGATTTGTACGCCAAACAAGATTGAATTTTTTGGTCTAAAAAGCCGGTAATATCCACAATGAAATCTGGCGTGAGTGGTTGCCATTGAATATAGCTAAATATATGTTTAGGTCGCCATGGCTCCTGCCCTGTTTCAATTTTCTTTAATCCTGAAAGAAAAGCAGCATTTTTCACCAATTCGTGTGCACGCGCATGATCGATATGGCGATCGTTTGGTGCCGAAGTGATTACAATTTCTGGCTGATACTTACGAATGATTTTTATGATTTTTAATTGATGTTCGGCATCGTTTACAAAAAATCCGTCTTTCATTTTTAAATTTTCTCTTGCCGAAATGCCTAAAATTTCGCCAGCTTTTTTGGCTTCTTTCATTCGGATTTCTCTGCTACCGCGTGTGCCTAATTCTCCTTGCGTAAGGTCGAGAATGCCTATTTTATACCCTTGTTTTGCCATCTTGGCGAGGGTTCCGCCACAACCTAGTTCTACATCGTCTGGGTGCGGACCTGTGGCTAATACATCTAATTTCATAAAAATCGTTTTTTTTTTGATATTTTTTAATCTAGACTTTATTCCTCAATTTTTAAGCCATAAAAATACATTTTTTGGTTATTTTTCAACAAAAGAGAAACGCTCCAATGTGGGAGCGTTTAGTAAAAATTAGATTTTTTAACCCCTTGTGCATTTAGGAAAAAAAATAAAAAAAAGATTGTTCATTCGACTAAAAAGTCGTATATTTAATTAGTTATCAATTGATTAAATACATGAACAATCTTATACAAAACTACAAAATTATTTTGAAGGAACTGAAAGAAACTTGCAAAAATATTCCTACTAAAAAGAAAATCCGAAAACCGAAATTGTCTGATATGGAATTAGTGGCACTGAACATTACCGCGGAATATATGTCTATAAACTCTGAACTTCAGCTATTTAGATGCATCGCTGGAACAGAATTAGACAGCAAAATAGAAAGAAGCGTTTACAACAAAAGAAAACGAAAACTTTTTTCATACATCGAAAAAATAAGGAAGACCTTAAGTGAAAAATTCTCAGATTTTACCGATGTTTTTATCGTAGATTCAACCCCTATTGAAATTTGTAAAGTGAGTAGAGCCCATCGTTCCGCCATCTGTTCCACCGATGAAATACACCCCTCATTTGGGTATTGTGCTGCCAAAAAATCAAAGTATTTTGGGTACAAACTTCATGCGGTTTGCGACAAAAATGGCATCTTTCATTCCTTTGATTTTACACCTGCTAATGTCCATGATGTCAACTACCTGAAAGACATCAAAGAAGACTTTAAAAACTGTGAGTTAATCGGGGATAGAGGCTATATCAGCAAGGAAATTCAACTGGATTTATTTAACTGTTCTAACATCAATTTATCCGTTCCGATGCGGAAAAACCAGAATGATTTTGTAGCGTTTCCAAAAGTCAAATCAAGAATTAGAAAACGTATTGAGACGAATTTTTCCCAGCTGTGAGGACAGTTTTTAATGGGCAGCAACTTAGCCAAAACTTTTCAGGGATTCATTACAAGAATACTGTCAAAAATCACTTCTTTTACCATGATTCAGTATCTCAATTTTTTCGTATTCAAGAGAGATTTGAACAAAATTAAAGTGAATTTGTGCTAAATGCACAACGGGTATTTTTTAATATTTTTCTATACTTTACGGTTTAGATAATTACTATAGTCTGAAATTTCTGCCGTGTAATCGCTGTGCATATAAGAGGATTTTATCAAAAAATCGGCAGTGGCAGGGCAGCACGCCATCGGGATATTCCACACTACGCCTAATCTAAGGAGGGCTTTTACATCACTGTCGTGGGGCTGAGCTTCCATGGGGTCCCAAAAGAAAATCACCATATTTATTTCGCCTGCAGCAATCATGGCTCCTAATTGCTGATCGCCTCCAAGTGGCCCACTCATTACGCGGATAACCTTTACGCCTAGTTTTTCCTCGAGTACTTTTCCCGTGGTTTGTGTTGCTACGAGATTGTGTTTTTTAAGCTCCTCTTCGTGACGATCTACCCACTGTGCAAGCTCTTCTTTTTTGTGATCATGTGCTACGAGTGCTATTGTTTTTTTTACGGGAATTTCTCTTACTTTTTCCATGTGAGAATTTTATTTTTTGTTAGGTTTTTCTTCTTTTTGTAGTTCTTTGTCTTGAAATTTTTGTACAATTTCAAACATTTTTTGGCTATTTTTTTTGTTTTTTTCTAATTTTTTAATGAGCTTGGTGGTAGGACTTTGCGGATAAAATTTTGAAAATCTATCAAATTCTTCTTGGACATTTTCTACAAAATCACCATCTCCCGTAATGATTGGGCAATTTTCCGTTCCTAAAAGATATATTTGTTGCATGGCTAAATAATCTTTGATTACTTTTTTTGCCCATATAGTGCCCTTGTAATCATTCATATAACGCTCATAATCGGCAATTAATTCGCCTAATTGTTCCCATGGCGTTGCCAAATCCCCTTCGATATATACAATTTCGTCTTGGGTTTTGTCTTGTAGTGCTAGATAGTTTTTGAATTGAGGCGAGAGATAGTCGCTAAAAATATTAGACATAAAATCTTTGTCATAGCGAATATTGTATTTCCCATCGTTCATGCGATAAGTTTCGATGCCCACACGCGCCATTTCTTCTTCAGTTTTCTCGATGGGCGATGGTGGCGGAATTTCCTGCCCCTCTGCGTTATGGTGGTATTCATAGTAATTTTCCAGATACCCTTTCTTGCTTTGAATTAAATTTTGCAATAAAGTTGCAAACTTTTTCTTTGAATCTAGGTATAAAGAATCTGCCTGAACTCCAGACATTGTTTTTAATTCTTCAGCGATTAATTCTTTATTTAATTCTATTTTCTCTAAATCATCTGTAGTGTTTATCAATTTCTTAGAAATCTTTTCAATCGGTGATTCTTGTGCTACAACTTTGGTTTCGTCTTGTTTTTTTTGGTTTTGTTGGCACGAAAGCATAAGTACACTGGCAACTGAAATGAGAAAATATCTTTTGTAATTCATTGTAAGAAAATCTTTTGAAAATATGGATTTGTTTAGTGTTTTTTAATTAATTACTTCAACTGTACAAATTTAATTAAATTCTCAGAGAAATCCACTCCTTTAAACTATAAAGTTTTAAAATTAGCCATAATCGAAATTTATCATTTTTGATAGTTTTTCTAAATACTGATTTATTTCATAAAAATTCTACAACAATATTTATTTAGAATAAATACAAATATAACTAACTTTGCTTCAAAAATTTAACATCATGTGTAAACAGTCAAAATTATTATGCTTAATTTTTAGCATTTTATGCGCTTCTGGACTCAATGCAGCACAAATTATAGGACGCGTTATTGAATATGGAAAACCAATTCGTAATGCAAAAGTGAGTCTTTTACAAACCAATAATAATACTCTTACTAATGATAAGGGGCATTTTTCGCTTACGGGCGTAGAATTGGGAAAATATACGCTACAAATCTCTCTTGATGGGTATCAAAGCAAAGAAGTTAAAATAAATGTAGATAAAGAAATCGTTGATTTAGGGGATATTACCCTTAAAGACGATTTTCTTCTGCTCAACCAATTAGTAGTAACAGCTACTCGAAACGAAGTACTTAGAAAAGACGCACCTATTGTTTGTAATCTTTTAGACGATAGAATTTTACATGCCACACAATCGGTTACACTTTCAGAAGGGTTGAATTTTCAACCCGCACTTAGAATGGAAGACAATTGCCAAAATTGTGGATTTAACAGCTTAAGAATGAATGGATTGGAAGGTGCTTATAGCCAAATCCTTATCGATGGCCGACCAATTTACAACAGCCTGCAGGGAGTATATGGTTTGGAGCAAATTCCTGCCAATATGATTGACCGTGTAGAAGTAGTACGAAGCGGTGGTTCTGCCCTTTATGGAAGTAGTGCCATTGCAGGAACGGTAAACATTATCACCAAAGAACCCATTAACAACCGAGCTTATATTTCTACCAATCAGGCTTATATAGGTGGAAAATCTGCAGACAGAACTTATATGGCTGGTGCCGATGTGGTAACGGAGTCAAATATTGCCGGTATTTCTATCAATGGATTTAACCGACAAAGAGCACATTGGGATTCTAATAATGATGACTATTCTGAAATTGGAGATTTAAAAACAAATTCATTTAACGCTAAAGCATTTTACAAACCTTCAAAATTGTCTAAAATTACCCTTAATGGCTATAGCATTTACGAGTTCAGACGCGGAGGAAATAAATTTGACAAGCCATTTCACGAAGCAGACATCACAGAGTCTACTACGCACAACATCCTCAACGGAGGCATCACTTATGAACAGTATACTCGCAATAGAAATCACAAATTTTCAACTTATTTAGATGTTCAGAATTTAAAAAGAGATAGCTACTACGGTGCACATAAAGATTTGAATGCTTATGGGAATTCTAAAGACAATACCTTTATCGCAGGTATGCAATATACAGGGAACATCAAAATTGGAAATACAAAAAGCAATACCATTGTTACAGGATTTGAATACAACCGAAATAACTTAAAAGATAATGCCCCTGCCTACGAACGTTTTATCGACCAAACGGCTGAACAATTTGGGTTTTATTTCCAAGATGTGTGGGATGTGAATTCTAAATTGAATTTACTAATCGGTGGTAGATTAGACAAACATAATTTAATCAACGATCCTATTTTTAGCCCAAGAGCTAATATTTTATTCAAATTGATGGACAACACACAACTCCGTTTCGGTTATGCTAAAGGCTTTAGAGCACCGCAAGTTTTTGACGAAGATTTACACATCACACAAATCGGTGGTGAAGGTGCTGTCATCAGAAATCAAAAAGATTTAAAACCTGAAAATTCAAATGCATGGAGTGCATCGCTCGATTATAATCGCTACATTAAAAATTGGTCTATTGGACTTGCTATCGACGGTTTTTATACAAAATTAAAAGATGTATTTATCTTAGAAGAAATCGGAAATGCCACCAACGGCGATTTGCTAAAAGAAAGAAGAAACGGACCTGGTGCAACAATTAAAGGATTTACTATCAATCCAAAAATTCAATTCAAAAATGTATTTAATTTCCAATTGGGTGCCACTTTCCAAAACAGCGAATACGACGAAGCGGTACAATGGTCTGAAAATATTACAAATACAAGCAAAAGATTCTTTAGAACACCAGACAAATACGGATTCTATGTCTTGACCTACAAACCGATGAATATGCTAAGCATAAACCTTTCAGGAGTGTACGCTGGCAGCATGATTGCTCAGCACTTTGAAGGCTATATCCAATCTGATCGATTGGAAACGACACCATCTTTTTTTGAAAATAATTTCAAAATTGAATATAAAATCCCTCTCAAAGAACACATGAGTGTGAGTATCAACGGGGGAATTCAAAACTATAATAATGCTTATCAAAAAGACTTTGATTTAGGCGAAGATCGTGACTCCGCTTACATTTACGGACCAGGTAGACCACGCACCTATTTCATGGGATTGAATTTCTCCTTGTAATTCAACTCCAAAGTTTTAATTCTCATCTATTTTTTGCTAGCTACATCCTTTCGGGGATGTAGCTTTTTTCAATCTATCTATACCATCTCCCAATGGTTGGCACTATGCGATTCTACGCATTCCACTCAATGCTTAGAGGTGTATTAGCTACCTCGCCTACGATTTTAAGCCTGCAAGTGCCTGCTGTCTATAAATAAAAATTTTGTAAAATAGATTATTTCTTCTTTGCTAAAATTTATAAACCAAATTGAAACAAAATATCTTATCTTCTTTACTTATAAACAAAGCGTAATTGTTTTTTAATTTTTTGTCCACAGAAAATTTATTCACCAAAAGATAAGAAAGCTTGGTAGAAGCCACGCCTATTCCCGCTCCTGCAACAACATCGGAGAGCCAATGTCTATTGTTGAAAACCCGCATAATTCCCACTCCCGTGGCTACCGAATAGCCTGCAATCCCTATCCAGGGCGATGTATCGCGGTATTCTGTTCGTAAAAACTCGGCAGCAGCAAAAGCAGTTGCCGTGTGCCCCGAAGGAAATGAATTATCGGCAGAGCCATCTGGGCGTGTTTTTTTTGATAAACTTTTGATGGGAGTTACGATAGAAGTCGTGATAATCACGCTTCCTGCATAAACTACAAGAGCCTTTTTCCAATTATTTTTCCCCTCTACTCCCAGTGCTTTTAATCCAAAAGCAGCCATGGCAGGAGAAAACTGAGCAATATCATCTATTTTATTATGAAAATCGGGAGTATTTTTAGTCCGAAAATCTTTGATACAGCTATCCACACCTCTCAAGCTATTGTTATTCAGCTCTGCAAAACCATAAATAAACAAACCACTTGGAATAATAAAATTCCTTAGTTTATGAATATTCTGTTTAGCATCTTTTGCGTCTGATGACACAGAATCCTTGGGCATATCTACCTGAGCATAAAGAAGATTGCCCGCAAGCACAAGAAAGTATAAATACTTTTTCATATAACCATTGCCCTCATAAATTACACAAATGTAAAAAAACGAAATAAATTAAAAAATAATTCGTATAATTGCACTCAGAAAACGCACTTCTAACACAATCTAAAAGCGTAAAAACTTAGCGTTTTTAAGATTTAAAACTGAAAACAATCAAAATTATACAATTTTATTAATACCAAATATGTTCGATCTTAACGAATTAACGAGTAAAAAAGTGGCTGAGCTTCGCGATATTGCCAAAGATATGGGGCTTAAGGGCTTTCAACCACTTAAAAAACAGGAGTTAATCTATTTGATTTTGGATCAACAAGCATCTAATGCTGTGGCTCAAAAATCAACTTCTGACAGAAATAAGCAAAAGAAAAATAAACATTCTGAGAAGAATCAAAACGAGCAGAATGAAGCATCGCAAGAGCAGAAACAGCGTAAAAATGTTCATCAAAAAGAACAGGCACACACACCAGACGATGTTTCTAAAAGCGATAATGATAAAGACCAAAACGAGTCTAAAAACAATAACAACCGTCGCAATAATAAGCAAAATAATCGCAATCAAAATAACAATAACCAAAACAACGGCGGAAATCAAAAGCAAAATCGCAACAACAATCAGCGAAACCAGCACAACCACTCCAATCAACAAAAGGCTAATCAGCCAAACAATAACCAGCAGAATAATAACGAAGAAAATAATCCTCAAAATAATCAAAATGCTGGGCAACAAAATCAAAAAAACAACCATCAGCAGCAAAATCAAAAGGACAAAAAGCCTAGAAATAAATTCTTGGATCCGAATTTTGAATTTGATGGAATAATAGATGCAGAAGGTGTTTTAGAAATCATGAACGAAGGCTATGGTTTCCTACGCTCATCAGATTACAATTACCTCTCATCTCCAGATGATGTATATGTTTCTCAATCTCAGATTAAACTATTTGGTCTTAAAACAGGAGATACCGTAACGGGCGAAGTGCGCCCACCGAAGGAAGGCGAAAAATATTTCCCACTTTTAAAAATAAAAGAAATCAATGGGCGCGATCCAGAATATGTGCGCGATCGTGTAGCTTTTGAGCATTTAACGCCACTTTTCCCTAATGAGCGTTTCCACATTGCAGAAAAAAACAATACTATTTCCACTCGTATTGTAGACCTCTTCTCTCCTATCGGGAAAGGACAGCGTGGTATGATCGTGGCTCAGCCTAAAACAGGTAAAACCATGCTCATGAAAGACATTGCAAATGCCATTGCAGCCAATCACCCAGAGGTTTATCAAATCATTTTGTTGATTGATGAGCGTCCAGAAGAAGTAACCGATATGCAACGCAATGTGCAAGGCGAAGTAGTAGCTTCTACTTTTGACGAGCCTGCAGAACGCCATGTAAAAGTTGCCAATATTGTGCTCTCTAAAGCCAAAAGATTGGTGGAATGTGGGCACGATGTAGTGATTTTGCTCGACTCAATCACTCGTTTGGCACGCGCCTATAATACTGTAGCACCAGCATCTGGCAAAATCTTGACAGGTGGTGTAGATGCCAACGCGTTGCACATGCCAAAAAGATTTTTCGGAGCCGCAAGAAATATTGAAGGCGGAGGATCGCTCACCATCATCGCTACTGCACTTATAGACACAGGCTCTAAGATGGACGAAGTGATTTTTGAAGAATTTAAAGGAACTGGAAACATGGAGCTTCAATTAGACAGAAGAATTGCCAACAAACGAATTTTCCCTGCCATTGATTTAATTTCATCGAGCACGCGTAGAGATGATTTGTTGCTTGATGAGCCAACCTCTCAAAGAATGTGGGCACTTCGCAAAATCATGTCTGATATGAATCCTGTAGAGGCAATGGAATTCTTAAAAAGACAAATTGAACTCACTCATAGCAACGAAGAATTTTTGGTTTCTATGAATAAATAATATTTAGAAAATCAAATTTTGATATATTTTTCACAAAAAGAGAGAAAATGAAATTCTATATAATTTTGTTTTCTCTTTTTTTATGACTGAAAATTAAAATAGTGCTTAAAAGAATAGTCTCAGCGAGGGGCGTAATTACGCCCCTCGCTGAGACTATTTTCCTCAAAAAAAACTTTAAAATTAGTTTTGCTAAAATCTATCCATTTTCTTTTGACTTAGCTTAGCATTCAAAAAAGAATTTTGTACAAAGTATAATATCAGTAATACTTCAAACAAGATTGGAATTTTGAAAGGCAACAATCCACCATCATTTATTTTTTGCAGTTTAGTTTTATCAAACTCAATCATTTGAAGTGCTTTCTCTATTTGAGCATCCGAAACTTCAGTTTGTTGCGTCAATTCAAGATTTTGCGTTAATTCTTTGTAATAAAAATTCTGTTTTTCGGTGTTTTCTATTTTTTGGTAAATGTCTATGAGCAGAACAAACATCAATATCCCCAACAGAATATTGATGATTAATTTTTTCTTCATTCTTAAAACTTAAATTTAAAAGCGTACACCAATGGCGTAATCCAATAGAAAAGAAACATCGAAAAAAGCCAAAAAAATCGATTTTGTTTTTGGCGTTTTAGCATAACAAGCATTACCCAAAACCAGCCGACGATGTATAATATGCCGCCAAAAAATAACATGGGCGTGGCTGAATGGATTGCATTAATTTTGCCCAAACAACCCACCACACTTAGGATAAAACCAACCACGAGAATGATTTGTAAGTATTGTCTATTTTTCATGTTTTTTAGTTTTTTTTTGATATTTAAGATTCATATTTATTTTTCAACCTTTCGGAAAGACTCAAAATATCTTTGTAGCGCGCCAAAACTTTTTGCCACTCTATCGGGATATCATCGAGCCCATAAGTGAGCGCTGCTAAACCACCTGTGATAGCGCCCGTCGTATCGGTGTCTCTACCTAAATTTACTGCTTTAAGAACCGCTTCTGAATAATTCTCGGTAGTGAGCAAGCACCAAATACTGGCTTCGATGGAATGCATAACATAGCCCCCACTATCGATTTCGTTTTCTGGCAATTCCGAAATATCTGCTTTTAATAATCTATCAAAAACTTGAATTTCTTCTTGCGAAACGCCCACTTGCTCGAGCAATGTAGGAACTTCTTTTTGCAATTCCAAATAAATGGATTTTTTGTCTTTGCCGTCCATTAATTTTTGTGCAAATTCTAAATAATAATAGCACGCAATCACGGAACGAATGTGCGCATGCGTGAGCGATGAAACTTTTTGCACGAGCTCAAATTTTTCTTGATTGGTTTTGCCTTTTAGCTCAAAAACCAAAGGCAAAATGCGCATCAAAGAGCCGTTTCCATTAGTATCTGGTTCTTTACCACCCGCTTCGGTAGGCTCTGTACCGCGGCTGAGTTTATCGATGGCTTTGCGAGTAGAAATTCCAATGTCGAACACTTCGCCATGTGGTGTCAAAAGACTATCGTATGCCCAAGCAACAAAATTCTCGGCGATTTTATACAAATCAAATTCTTGTGTTAAGGCTTCGGCCAAACAAAAGGTGAGCGAACTATCGTCGGACCAAGTGCCTGCGGGCTGTTGATAGGTGCCGTATTCGCGCATATCGGTCACGGGATTGTTTTGCAAAGATTCTCTGCTCGTAAATTCTACGGGAACACCTAACGCGTCGCCCACGGCAACACCCAACAATACTTCTTTATAAAAATCTCTTTTTTGCATATTTATTTTTTGATTTTTGGCTTTAAATTTAATTATTTTTCGTTTTTATTTTCCTGAATGAATTTAAAATAAAAATTTTCTATTACTTCTTTAAATCCAATAGGTAATTTTCTTTCCACAAAAGTGTGGTATTTCGAAGGAACACCCCCATAAAACTGAGCTGCAATCGCTCCTGCAATCGCAGCTATGGTGTCTGAATCGCCTCCTATTGAAATGGCTAATTGTATAGCACTCTCAAAATAATGACTTTCTAAAAAGGCTACAATTCCTTGTGGAACAGAACCTTGGCATGTTACATCGAAATGATAAGTTGGTCTGATTTCATCGAGCGTAAAATCTAAATCATACTCAAATTGCTGGGTAATAAATTCCTTGATTTCTTGTTTTGATTTTTGATGAATTGCCATAAAAACAGCTGCGGCCACAGCTTGAGCACCTTTAATTCCCTCAGGATGATTGTGTGTAACTTCGGCAGTTTGTTTAGCCAAATCCAATACTTCGTCCATAGTTTTTGCAACATATGCCACGGGGCTAACACGCATAGCCGAGCCATTGCCAAAACTGCCGTATGGAGCGCGCTCATCGGCATCGAGCCATCTTTTGAATCTTCCTCCAAAACCACTATGACGATACATTTTACCATATTTGCGAATGCTTTTTCCAAAATCATTTTCTGTGAGCAAAGCCTGCGCAATTGCCACTGTGAGCACGGTATCATCGGTGAAAAAGCATCGGTCGTTTAACAAATTGATGTTTACTTCTTTTACATTGTGCCACTCGTAAATGGAGCCCAACACATCTCCTGCCACGGCACCAAACATGAAATTTATACCATTATAGGGTGATTTTTGTCTTGTTATTTCTCTATCTCCTCTTTTAACTTTAAAAAATTCATCTTCTTACGATAGGCCATTGATGTCTCTCACAAAATAATTAAGCAACTCATTGACTGTGTTGATTTCAACATCATCACTATGCTGCATACTTTGATAGCAAAGCAATGCAAGAAGGTCATCTCTATCGATTAAACTATAAGGTTTGCACACAGAAAAGTCATCTTCATAACTACTGCGAATAAAAATATAGCCACCAATGGTATTAATCCTATTGCCCAATTGAGAGTATTCATTAAAAAATGTTCCATAAGGATAAAAATAAGGCATCAATCCCGTATAATTTTTTAGTTTTGAATAGACTTCATGTTGGCCAATTGACACATCCACCAAAACGCCACAATGACGATCGAGCTCTACGATGATATCGGGATCGATATCGCTTGCGTAGACTTTACCCAAACATTCGGAACGGGGAGTTTTAAAGAAATAAAAAACATCTTTGAGTCTTATGGCGCAAAAATAATCGTAAATGTAAATTTTGTTTTCGCCATTTGAATCAAGAATCATTTTTTTGAAATTAAGCTGAGATAAATCAAAATCAGATGGAATCATTTTTTTATTTTTTATAAGATAATAAGTTATTTTTCAAATCCATTGAAACATTGAAATGGTTGAAGAAATCATACCCGATAACTCCAGCAACACCCGAAAGCGACAAAATGGCTTGAAACATTTCGGGTAAATTTCCGAACAAAACAGAGAATTTATTTCCTTCAAAATCAGCGTCTAATGTATAAGATTCAGTCGTAAATTCTCCAATCATAGGATTGAAGTCTTCCAGCGTGCCTTGGCTTTCAAAATCTTGGGTAAATTTTTTGTCTATATAAGAAATTTTAGCCCCAGTATCAATAAAAACTTTCACTTGCTCGCCTTGCAAAATTAAATCAATCATCGACAAACCCATATTTTGAGTGATTTCTACTATATTTCCTTCTAATTGATTTTCGTGAGATTTAAACTCAATCATTTGATTTTCGTAATCATAAACCACGATAAACTCAGACAAAATATCGGTTCCCATTAAAGTTGTGATTGGCGAGCCCAGCATGTCGGATAAGCGCTCTACTGTGACACCAAAATATTCTTTGGAACAATCAAAGGTTTGGTTACAAAAAGTGATTTGGTTTTCCGAATGTATGGTAACGGGCGAACCTGTATCGACTAAAATGATGTTTTCGTTGCTGTGCAACAAAATATGCTTGTCAAATAATGTGATTGGAAATTTCATTTTTTTGGTGTTTTTTTTATAAAAATAAGAAACCATAAATTTAGTGATTTTTTCAAACACTTTAAGACTATTTTCAAAAAAATGAGGTAGCAAAAGTTACTACCTCATAAACAAAACAAAAATTATTTCAAACAATTAATTACTTGTGGGGTTTTGTGTTAATGTCCCAGGGTATGCATTTATTGCATCTTGTGGGATGAAGTAAATCACCCTATAATCTGTAGGCTTAACAACTTCTAATGCATTATGTGGACCTGGATATTTTCTCTCTAATGAGCCTCCGTTTCTAAACACATCATAGCTTCTTTCAGCTTGATAAGCAAGCTCTAATTGTCTTTCTTTGTCAATTCTTTCAGCTGCGTTAGACACATCAAGATTTTGGTATGCACCGTTATTAATAGACCTTGTTCTAATTTTATTTAAATCAAGTAAAGCTTTACCATAATTTCCTAATTTTGCATAGGCCTCTGCTCTATTTAAATAAACTTCACCTAATCTTGTAATTACTGGAGAGTGCAAATGAGACTCTTCGCCTTCTCTTGAAGCTTTAACTATATAGAACATAGGATAAACACGATTTAGCTTCATAAGATTATCTATAACTCCATTATATTGTTTGCCATCTTTGTAAGTTACAGTATACAATCCCTCTTTTTCTGTTGAAGGTGTTATTTTATATTTAGTTTCTTTACCTTGTTCATGAACAGTAATTTCAATTTTACCATCATTTACAATTGGTTTATTTAAACTATAATCATAATCAACTGGAGCTTGAATGTATGTATAACCTATTTGTATATTTTCTTTATTGTATTTGTCAACAATAAATCTGAAAACTTTATTTTTTTCTACATCTTTCCTATATTGAGGTTCAATAAAATTAGCTCTAACATCTGAATATTTGTGATTAACCCAGTCATTTACTCCTGTTTCATTTAGAAGATCAATATACTTAGCACTTGCGTACATTTCACCCCAGCCCATTCCACCAATATTGGCGTACATACCACCAACACCGTAATAGTGATCATATCCAGAAAATTCAGAAGCTACCCTTTTCACTACAAAAATAGATTCGGGATTATTTTCTGGTAGAATTGTATTATAAACTTTAAATTTGCCTGTATCTAAAAGGGCATAATCTGGATTATTAATTACTTTATCTGCATATTCAATGGCTAATTGAGCATTTTGAGTATTAGGATTTGAATAGGTACCACTCATATACAAATAAACTCTTGAAAGGATTGCTTGCGCCGCTGCTTTTGATGCATACGCAGGACCTCTATTAGTTTTAAGTAATTCTTCTGCTTTTTTAAGATCTGAGATTATTTGCTCATAAGTTTTCTTTACAGTTGCTCTATCTGGCAATGTTGCGGTCTTAACATCTTCTGGTGTGCCATTTACTATTGGAACACCCAAATTTATTTCAGGGTTTTGATAATATGGGCGACCATAGGCTCTAACCAAATAAAAATACATTAATCCCCTTAGAAAGTAACATTCTCCAAGTTTGCTATCAACCTCTTCACTTTGACCTTCTTTTACTAAATTAATAATATTTGATGTTTGAGCTATCGCTTTATAACTATTGTCCCAAAATCCTTGTAAACGATAATTATTTGGAGTCCTATTATACGATATAAATTCATAAAAAGCATCAGTAGAAGCTCCCCGAATCATAATATTGTCTCCTGCATATTCTCCTGCTCGATGCATAACATCTGACCAAGGTTTTAATTGTGCATAAGCACCATTTAGAATACCATCTAAACTAGCGTCTGGAGCTGATTTAATTTTTTCAGATGACATTGCAGTGTAAGGTTCTCGATCAATATCACAAGAAGCAAACACCAAACATAACGCTGATATATATACGCTTATTTTTTTCATTTTAATTTTTTTATAGGTTAAAGCTTAAGCTAATTAAAAATTTTCTTGTAGAAGGATAAACTGCAGGACCTGCTGAGGTTAAAACAGATCCTCCAGAAGCTGGAAGCTCCGGATCTACCCCAGAGTAATCAGTAATAGTAAATAAATTCTCTCCTGATAATGAAATTCTTGTATTAGGAAGTTTGTATTTACTTAAATCTAACTCATACCCCAAAGTAAGCGATCTCATTTTGAAATAATCCGCATCTTCTAAGTATCTTGATGATACTTTATTTGAATTTGACGGATTATTGTATATTGCGACCGGATGAGTTGCTTTATCTCCAGCTTTTTCCCAACGAGACCATCCTTTTTGCAATTTCATTTGATTTCTATCTACATATGCTCCATCTGAATCATACTCTGTTCTTGAGTAATTATATATTTTTCCTCCCTTTGAAAAACCAAATGTCATAGTCAAATCAAATTTATCATATCTTAATGTTGTGGCAATACCTCCATAGAAATCTGGCGTAGCACTACCTAGGATTACTTGATCAGCTTCAGCGTATTTTGAAGTTTTTTCTCTGGTTTGTTTCCCATTTTGATCTTTGACAGTTTTGTACCATTGCGGAGAACCATCATCTGGGTTTACTCCTGCCCACTCTCTGATATAGTATGTATCTGCGCTATATCCAGGTTTAAGGATTCTATTAGCAGATCCTGCTATACCTATACCATCTCCAATAATAATTTGTTTTTTATCTCCATAAAGGCTTTTGATTTCATTTTTATTTTTACTGATATTAAATTTCAAATCCCATGAGAATTTATTTGTATTTACCACATTAGCATCAGCCGTAAATTCGAATCCATTATTTTCTAATTCACCTACATTTCTCCAAATACCAGTGACACCCATTAAACCAGAAATTGGCACATAATAAAGTAAATTATCTGTAAACTTATTATAATAATCAAAAGTCAAATTAATTCTTTTAAAAATACCTAAATCAAATCCGACTCCAATTGTTCTAGTTTTTTCCCAAGTTAAATCTTTATTACCAATTTGAGAAATTAAAGCTCCAGATACTTCATTATATTTCGCAGTAACTGAGTATAAATCGTATTGTGGGTACAATACATTTGGTCTATTACCGACAGTCCCTAGAGAAGTTCTCAATTTAAAAGTATCAACATGCTTAACATCAAACCATTTTTCATGATGAATGTTCCATCCAGCACTAAGTGAATAAAAATTACCATATTTTGCATTTTCCCCAAAGTTTGAAGCTCCATCTCTTCTCAAACTTAATTGTGCCATATATCTATTATCATATGAATAGTTAAAGTTAGACAATAGGGATTGAACAGCCCACTCATTAATTTTACCAGATACTTTTTCAGGTAATGCAGTAACATTTAGCACTTCGAAACCAGGAATAAATCCTGTTCCCTGAGCCCCAACTTCGTCAGAATTAAAATCATTATACTCATACCCAACAACACCATTTAAATCATGTAATCCAAAAGATTTTTTAATTCTGAATAATTGGTTTGTATATCTTCTTGTAACATCTCCATACGCTTTATTTAATCTACCTCTGACACCTTCTCCTCCGGAAGATCTTGGATCTGTATAATAGTCTGATTTAGAATTAATAATCTTAATATTATTGATTGAGGAAAAAGTTAACCACTCTAAGAGTTTTACATCAAAATCTAAATTACCAAAACTTTCTAAACTTTCACTTTTACCTTTATTCCACTGCATATCATACACATAATTTGTTCTTGTACTATTCACCCATTTATCTGAACGATTTGGAATAACATTTCCATTCTTATCAAATGGGCTATCCCATGGAAAATTAGAATACATTGCAGTAATTGAGTGTTCTTTATTATCGGTATATCTTTTCGAAACAAAGATTGCGGGCTTTACATTCAACCATGAAACTGGAGCAAAATCTAATTTAAATCTAAAATCAAATTTATCATATTTATATCCTTTCACGGCTCCTTTTTCATTATAATAATCTGCAGAGAAAAAACCTTTCAATTTATCACTTCCTCCATTCAACGAAACATAGTAATCTTGAATAAACCCAGTTTGTGTTGCAAATTTCCACCAATCAAAATTAGCATTTCTCAATGAATCATTCCATCTTGGGAAATTAATAATATCACTATTGCTAAACGATTTGTAATACTCATAAAGCTCCGCACCATTCATGATTTCAAGATTCCCATTATTTAATTTTGTAAATCCTATTTTAGAGTTTACAAATGTTTTGATATCACCAGATTTCGCATTTTTAGTTGTAACCAAAATAACTCCATTAGCTCCTTGAGAGCCATAAATAGCAGTAGAAGCAGCATCTTTTAAAACTGTCATGGATTCAATATCACTAGGGTTTAAAGCCCCTGGATTAGAACCTACAATCACCCCATCAATAACCCATAAAGGCGCTGTGCTACCATTCACCGTTGATTTCCCTCTAATTATAACAGCTCCACGAGAACCTGGTTGACCTGACCCCGGCGCTACATAAACACCTGAAACTTTTGAGTTTAAAAGATTTTCAACATTTGGCGTGGTAGCATCCTTCAAATCTTTAGGATTGATAGTGCTTAACGACCCTGTCAAACTCTCTTTTTTTATGGAACCGTATCCTACAACTACATCTAAGTTAATCTCCTTTTCTTTCATTACGATTGTTCCTAAATCGTTCTTTGTAACATTCACAACCTTCTCAGATAAATTGTGTGGATTTACCAACCTTAACTTATCACCAATTTTTGCATTCACATCAAATTCACCTTGTGAATTTGTATAAACTTCTTCATGTTGACCACCTATTACGGTAACACCAACCCCTTCAAGTGGTCCATAATCATCCTCAACTTTACCCGTAACTTGAGCAAAGGAGAAACTACTAATCAAGAGTAACATAAAGATACTCCAATAAAACTTAATTCTCATGCTAGTTAATTTTACATAAATTTACTCGACTAATTTAAAAATTTATTTTTCAAACACCAAAAAATATTAAGATTTATTTAGATGAATTTTGTCAACAAACACCAACATCAAGCAATACACTACACTCGATGGCAAAACAAGAAAAATATAGGTAAACATCGCTTTTAGTGGCCAGCCAATTCCCATTTGGCTCTCGTGAATTTCTTTGGCTTGGGCGAGATATTTGGGTGGCACTTGTTCAAACATTTCTTCGTGTATAAAGGAATCTGTATTCACGCCCATTTTTACCAAAAGCAAATCTTTGGAAAGTTCTTCCATCCAATAAGTCATCAGCCATGTGACAAAAGCAAACACCAATAAACACGAGAAAACCAAAATCATAAATCGAATGAATCTATTTGGTGTAGAAAGCTTAATTCCTTTATTCAAAAAATAAGGAAATACAAAGAAAAATAACACCGAAATCAAAATCGGGATTTTTAAAAACCATCTGTAAATTTCTACGCTCATAATCTTTTTTATAGTTCTCAAAATTAAATATTTAAACTTTTAAAATCAAGAATTAAACTTTAATTTACTATAAATAAGCGAAATACTCCAATTGTTGAAAAAAAATGTACACTTTTTGCTATAAACATTGATAAATATAGTATTTTTACATTTCTAAATAATATTCAAAAATTAATGGGTAAAATTATAGCAATTGCAAACCAAAAAGGCGGTGTAGGAAAAACCACCACAGCCATTAATCTATCGGCAGCGGTAGGAATTTTAGAAAAAAAGACGCTTCTTATCGATGCAGATCCGCAAGCCAACGCTTCGTCGGGCTTGGGCATTGATATAGAAAATGTTGAAAAGGGAACTTATGAAGTGCTTGAACATGAGGTTTCTGCCAAAGATGCAATTGTAAAAACAGATTCTCCGAATTTGGATTTAATCCCTGCGCATGTGGATTTGGTGGCTGCCGAAATCGAATTGGTAGATACAGAAGAGCGTGAATTTATGTTACAAAAAGCTTTGGCACCTATCAAAGACGAATACGATTACATTTTTATAGATTGTGCACCATCGCTTGGGCTTATTACTTTAAACGCCCTTACTGCGGCAGATTCTGTAATTATCCCAATCCAGTGCGAATATTTTGCATTGGAAGGTTTGGGCAAATTGCTCAATACCATCAAGCGTGTGCAGCAGTATCACAATCCTTCGCTCGATATCGAAGGGCTTTTGCTCACTATGTACGATGCGAGACTTAGACTATCCAACCAAGTGGTAGAAGAAGTAAGGAGCCACTTCCCAAATATGGTTTTTGAAACCATTATTCAGCGAAATGTGCGTGTGAGCGAAGCACCAAGTTTTGGTGAATCTATCATAAAATACGACGCGGCAAGCCGTGGTGCAGAAAATTATTTGCACCTTGCACATGAATTTTTGAAAAATAACAACGATAAAATTTAATTGATTTTACAATTTATACTATGGCAAAAGAAAAGAAAAGAGCATTAGGACGCGGGCTTTCAAGTTTATTGGTGGCACAAGATGAAAATGTGAACTCAGCCAATGATGCGGGAGCTAAAGATTTGGTGGGAAATATTGTAGAAATCGCCATAGATAAAATCGTTCCCTATGCCAATCAGCCAAGAACTTATTTCGACGAAACAGCACTAGAAGAGTTAGCACAATCCATTAGAGAAATCGGGATAATTCAACCTATTACCGTAAGAAAAAATGGTGATAAATTTGAATTAATCTCAGGAGAAAGACGCTATCGTGCTTCGCAATTGGCAGGTTTAGAGAGCATTCCAGCTTTTGTGCGCTTGGCAGATGATGCAGTGATGCTCGAAATGGCTTTGGTAGAAAACATTCAGCGAGAGGATTTAGATGCCATTGAGGTGGCTTTGAGTTTTCAACGCTTAATTGATGAAATAAACCTTACTCAAGAGGAAATGAGTAAACGAGTGGGGAAAAACCGCTCTACTATTACCAATTATCTTCGTTTATTAAAACTAGACCCAATTATCCAGACAGGAATCCGAGATGGCATGATTTCTATGGGGCACGGAAAGGCACTTATTGGGATAGAATCTCCCGAAGAGCAACTTGAAGTCTACGAAAAAATCATTGCAAAAGCACTATCTGTACGCCAAACAGAACAATTAGTGAAGAGTTTGAAAAATAATGATTCAGCAGAAACTCCTAAAGAAAAAAGCACTTTGCCAAATGATTTTAAGAAAACACAGAACGATTGGAGCCAAAAATGGGGCACAAAGGTGGAAATCAAACGAAATAATAAAGGAAAGGGGAAAATTATTTTAAACTTCTCGTCTGATGCCGATTTCCAACGACTAAAAGATCTGCTTCAATGAAAATAAAATTTAGCATACTCGGCTTTTTTCTTATGTTTTCGGTTTTTGCTCAATTCACTGAAAATAAAGAAGTTTCAAAGGATTCTATTTATATTTCTCAGCCACTAGACAGCGTTCAAGTCTACCAAAAAAATCCTATGAAAGCGGCTCTTTATTCAGCCGTTTTGCCAGGATTAGGGCAGATTTACAACAAACGCTATTGGAAAGCCCCGATTGTTTGGGGAATGATTGGCACAGGAGTAGGAATTACGCTTTGGTACCAGAAAAAGTATGATGAATACCGAGATGCTTTTATTGCAGAAATCAACGGAAAGCCAAATAAATACCACGGCATTTATACCAAAGAAGTACTTGCTCAAGCGCAAGATTACCAAAAACGAAATCGGGATTATGCCATTGCGCTTACTATTGTGGCATATGCGGTGAACATTTTAGATGCCACCGTAGATGCTCACTTATACGAGGTGCGAAAGGATAGAGATTTAAAAATAAAACCTGTAACTATTTATAGTCCAGCTACCAACGAGCTAAAACCTGGGCTTGCTTTAAGTTTTACAATAAAATAAAAAAATTATGAATATAGCCATTGTAGGATACGGAAAAATGGGAAAAACAATTGAACATTTAGCCAAAGAAAAAGGACACAAAATTGCCGTAATTTTCGACAAAACACCCACACACTCAGAGTTG
Organism: Ornithobacterium rhinotracheale; assembly: GCF_004088395.1. Lineage (NCBI taxonomy): Bacteria > Pseudomonadati > Bacteroidota > Flavobacteriia > Flavobacteriales > Weeksellaceae > Ornithobacterium > Ornithobacterium rhinotracheale. The sequence goes on from NZ_CP035107.1 coordinate 1,206,415, forward strand.
AAAGAGCACAACATTGATGTGGCGATTGAGTTTTCGCATCCAGATGCCGCTTTTGAAAATCTAAATATTTTGCTAGGGAGCAACATTCCCACTGTGTGCGGAACCACGGGCTGGCTAAAAAAACTCGACCAAATAGAGCAAAAAGTGTCTCAATATAATGGCTCTTTCCTTTATGCCTCAAATTTCAGTTTGGGCGTTAATCTATTTTTTGAAATCGTGCAGCAAACGGCTCAACTCATGAAAGATCAAGATTTGTATGATTTAAAACTTACAGAAATTCATCATACGCAAAAGAAAGATGCTCCAAGCGGAACCGCAATTACTATTGCCGAAAAAATTATGCAAAAAACAGGTTTTGAGCATTGGTCTTTGGACAAAAAAGAAGGCAAAAAAGACATTCCGATTTATGCTTTGCGCGAACCAGAAGTACCTGGAACACACATTGTAGAATATTTTTCAGACATAGATTCTATTGAGCTAAAACATACAGCCAATTCAAGAGATGGTTTTGCGTTGGGAGCTATAAAAGCTGCAGAATATATTTATGATAAAAAAGGGATTTTTACGATGAAAGATGTTTTAGGAATTTAAAAACTCACACATCATGTTTCAAGTCTACAAAAACAAAATTTTCAACATTGTAATTCTAATTATTGCAATTCTCACGTTTGCTATTGAAATCATTTACTTAGTTAAGGGATTTTATAACCTTGAATTTGTAAATTTTAAAATTCTTTTGATGATTGGCGTTTCAGGTGCTACCGTTGCCTCCTTTTTTGTAAAGAGATTAAAATCCGAATTTTGGAGTAATTTTTTAATTACCTTAAATATTTTAGGCTTTATAGAAATATTGCTTTTTCTATTTTTCCATTCTTTCATCAATAGCATTCAATACATAGATGAAAACAATTCATTTTTAAGCCTAATTAAGCCAAATATTGCAGTTTTCATCTACAATATTTTATGGCTTGTTTTCTATTCCATTTTATTGCATTTTGCGATAAAATATTCTTCATTTTCATCCATTAAGAGAAAAAAAGATTATGGTATTTTTGCTTTTACTTATTTTTTAGCTTGGTTGCCCGAATTGATTAAAAATACTTATTTAAATAAGAACATTATAAATTATGATTCTTTTTGGATTAGCTTTGTTCTTTTATTCTTATTACTCTCTACAAGCTGGTTGCGCTACCGCGATAAAATCAGTTTTAAGCTATTTTTTTATTTAGGACTAGTCTTATTGTTCATTTTAAGTTTTATTTCATTTGTGAAAATAGGGTAGATTAAAATTTATTCAAAATAATTTATTACTTTTGAGAACTATTTTATAAACCAAATTATTATGTGGATTAGTACTTGGACCGGCTGGTTCATCTTTTTTATCGTAGTGCAAATCATTCACTTTCTTGGCACTTGGAAACTTTACCAAAACGCAGGAAGAAAAGCATGGGAAGCCGCTGTTCCCGTTTACAATGCGATTATACTTTTAGACATCATCAAACGCCCAAAATGGTGGGTAATTCTTCTTTTTCTACCGATTATCTCTCCTATTATGATTATGATTTTGTGGGTAGATTTTATTCGTTCTTTTGGCAAAAGAAGTTTTGTAGATGGGCTTTTGGTAATTGTAACACTTGGATTCTACATTTATTATCTTAACTATGTAGAAAAACCTGCCTACACAGGACCCGAAAAACGCAAAGAAACCGTAATTTCTGCCTTGCTTTTTGCGGTGATTTTAGCCACTACCATTCACACCTATTTTGTGCAACCTATGATTGTGCCTACGGGCTCCATGGAAAGTACTATAAAAATTGGCGATGCGCTTTTTGTGAGTAAGAATGTCTACGGAACTCGCTTGCCGATTACGCCCGTAGCGGTGCCGTTTGCCGATTTGTTTTCAAGAAACTTGTTTGTGGAGAAACTGCAATTGCCATACGAAAGAATCCCAGGCTGGCAAAAAGTAAAAAAGAACGATATTGTTGTTTTCAATTTCCCGATAGATTCGGTATTTTCTCCAATTGATAGAAAGGATAGCTATGTAAAACGATGTGTGGGAGAACCTGGAGACATCATCGAAATCAAAGCGTCGGAATTGTTTGTAAACAATCAAAAATTTGTTCCGAAAAAAGATGCCAAAGTTCAATATGCGTACAATGTGATTTCTAAAACGCAATTTAGTCCTAAATTATTAAAAGATCAGCTCGATCAATTGAGCTACGACCCTACGGCTTTGCAAAACCAAGCTGACTATACTGTATCGCAAGTGGAGGGTGGCTTTGCGTATCATTTCTTTGGTTTAGACGAAGAGATGTACCAACAATTGAAAAACAATCCAAATGTCATAAGCATCGAAAAGGAGATTTTGCCACAAGGCCAAGCGGATCGTGCCGTGTTCCCAAAAGGTGCTCCTTGGAACCGCGACTGGTATGGTCCCCTTCAAGTGCCTAAAAAAGGAATGACCATTGAGCTAAACCTTGAAAATCTTGGAAATTACGTCGATGTGATTAAAAATTACGAAGGTAAAAACATCAAAATACAAGGCAACCAACTCACCATTGATGGCAAACCTGCAACAAAATATACCTTTACACAGGATTATTATTTTATGATAGGTGACAACCGCGACAACTCGTTTGATTCTCGTTTCTTTGGTTTTGTTCCAGAAACGCACATCATCGGGAAGCCGTTCTTTACTTGGGCAAACTTCAACCAAATTGCACATTTTGAGCCAAAAGATGGCTGGCGTTTTGAGCGTTGGTTTACTGTTCCAAACAACGACGAACCGAACAAAACAAGTTATCTTTGGGTAGGTGCAATCATTTTAGTTATTTTCTTTGGCTGGGATTTAATCTTCAGAAAAAAGAAAGATAAAAAGAAATAGTCTCGATTATCAAAAATATAAAAACCCCGTTGTGTGTGAATCACTGCGGGGTTTTGTTTTTTATTAAAATATTCAGTAATTCTTCTTTATCATACTGTGTAAATTTAATTAAAGTATTTTTAACCTGAGTTCGATTAATATTTTAAGGGAAATAAGTTGTATAAAAAGAGAAATAGTTGTATTTTTAAGTTTTTAAAATTCAATTATTTAACAACTATTTCTCATGATTAATTACCACAAAATTACGGATATTTTTTGTATTGTTGATGACTTTTGTAATGATTTTGAAAAATTCACTCAACCTTTTCTTCTCGGAAAGCCTCCCAAAAAGAAACCCAAAATGAGTAACGCTGAAGTAATCACCATAATGATTCTTTTTCATCTAAGTGGCTTTAGAACTTTTAAGCATTTTTACATTTACTATGTTCAAAAGCATATGCAACAGGAATTTCCTCAAACGGTCTCTTATAACCGATTCACAGAACTTATGCAATCCAATATCATGGCTCTTACCATGTTTGCAAAAACCTGTGCTTTAGGAAGTTGTACAGGGATTTCTTTTGTGGATAGTACGCCAATAAGAGTATGTGGAAACAAAAGAATTAAACGCAACAAAGTATTCAAAGACCTAGCTACAACGGGGAAATCTACTATGGGTTGGTTTCATGGATTTAAACTCCATTTGGTCATTAATGATAAAGGCGAGATATTGAGTTTTTGCGTAACGCAGGCGAATGTAGACGATAGAGAACCACTGAAAAATGAAGGCTTTTTGAAGCAAATTTTTGGTAAACTGTTTGGGGACAAAGGTTACATCTCTGAAAAGTTGAATCAATTACTCTTTGTGGATGGTATTCAACTGATTACCAACATCCGAAACAACATGAAAAACTCTCTTATGACTATGTCTGACAAAATTTTGCTTAGAAAGCGCTCCATCATAGAGACAGTGAATGACGAGCTAAAAAACATTTGCCAAATTGAGCACTCCAGGCATCGTTCAATAGGAAATTTTATGACCAACTTAGTGGCAGGGATTATTGCCTATCACTTTCTTCCTAAAAAACCATCATTAAAATATGAATCTCTGAAAACTAATCAATTAGCTGTGTTTTATTAATCGAACTCAGGTTTTTAATGATTAAAAAAATTATTCAGAATAACTTTTTAGTTTACGCAGTTCATGGGGGATTTTTTTTTAATTTACATGCCGTCTATTTTTTCTATTTCCTCTATGTTAATTTTAGTTCTAAACTTTCCATAGTTTATCACAACTTGCTTTTTATCAATAGATTCTATACTGCCTACGCTTGAGCTTCCTTTGATGCGAACTCGGTCGCCTATTTTCATGGAGGCAATACGCATTTGGGTTTCTTTTTTCTTTTCTTCTTCGATTTTTTGCTGTGTCTCCTCTAGTCTATCTGCTTTTTTATCGAGTTCTCTTCGCAATTTTTGTTTGATTCGTTTTTCTTTCTTCTTTTCTTCAAAATGTTTTGGATTCTTCTTCGCATTTTCAATTTCAATCAATTTCAAGAATTTAGTAATCAATTGTTTTCTGCTTCTATTTTTTAAGTAAACATCTGCCATTTCAGTGAGCTTTTGCCCCAGCTGAATGTTCTTTTGTTCAGACTCATACAAACGCTGAAAATCAACTAATTTAGCATAAATTCTATCATGAGTTTCTTCCAATTGTGAATGCTTATCATGCGATTTCTCTTTCAGCTCTTCTAGTGCATTTTTAGTCTTTTGCACATGGTATTTTTCTTGCTGAAGTTTTAAAATCGTTTTATCGAGTCGCACTTTATTACGCTCTATTTTCTTTTTAGCTTTATTGATTAATCGATAAGGGATTTTGTTTTTCTCTGCCACCTCAAATGTAAATGAACTCCCCGCCTGCCCCGATTCGAGCAAATACATGGGTTCCAATGTTTTTTCATCAAAAAGCATGCTTGCATTTTCGGCTTCGGGTAATTGTTCTACCAGAATTTTAATATTGGTATAGTGCGTCGTAAATACGCCGTATGCACCCATTTGATAAAATTCTTCCAAGAAAACTTCTGCCAAAGCTCCACCTAATTCGGGATCGGATCCTGTTCCAAATTCATCGATGAGGAGCAAAGTTTCGGCATCGGAATTATACAAGAAATAGTGCATTTGTTTCAATCGGTATGAATAGGTACTCAACTGGTTTTCAATGGACTGATTATCTCCTATATCCGTAAAAATATTTTTAAAAAAGCAAAAATTACTTTTTTCGTGCACAGGAACCAATAAGCCTGATTGTAGCATGAGTTGCAGCAAACCAATTGTTTTAAGCGTAATACTTTTTCCGCCCGCATTGGGGCCAGAAATTACCATAATTCGGTTTTCCTTATTAAACGTTACCGATTGTGGGATAATTTCCCTTTTCTCTTGCCGATGTTTGGCGTAGAGCAATGGGTGGTAGGCGTGCTTTAATTCCAATTTTCTTTCCTTATTGATTTGTGGCAACACGGCGTTAATCTCATCGGCATACTGCGCCTGTGCTGCGATTAAATCTAGCTGAAAGAGGAAATTTTGGTAGTCAATTAAATCATCTTGATACACCGATACCGTAGCCGTGAGCGCACGCAAAATCTTGCGAATTTCATTTTTCTCATCCTCATGCAATTCATCTAATTCTCGCTGCGATCGCAATACCGATTCTGGCTCTATAAAGGCAATAGATCCCGTTTTGCTACTTCCCACCATGCGTCCTGGCACTTTTTTTCTATGTGTAGAAAGCACTGCAAGCACGCGCCTACCATCGATCACAGATTCGCGAATGTCGTCTAAATACTCGGAATATGCTCTGGATGCTCCTTTGAACCGATCACTCAATTGTTGATTTACGATTTTTAGCTGTTTTCTGATTTGTAATAATTCTTTAGACGCATCATCTTTGATTTCTCCATGCTTATCAAAAACGGTATCGATGTGTGCTAAAACTTCGTTTTGAAAAGTAAGTTTTGAAATGGTTTTATGAAAAATCGGATAATAATCTTTAAACTTCTCCAAGAATTTCATTAATTCTTGAATTTGAAGCATTTGAGATTTTATAGCTAAAAAAATATCCACCGAAAGTTGATAATTTTCAACCTCAATTTTGTCTAAATCTTCTCGTATATCATCGTATTGGCTAAACGGAAATCGGTTGCTTGATTGCATGGCCGAGAGGTATTCGTTTGTAGCCTTTAGCCTGAAAAGTATGGTTTTGTGGCTTGCGAGAGGCTTATGTTTTCTGATTACTCTTTTTACGCGTTCGGTTTTGGCGTATTTTTCAACCTCAAGCAAAACTTTATTAAATTCTAAATCTTCTAAGGTCTTTTGTGGAATCTTCATTTATGTTTAAAAAATCTATAAATCTTTATAGAATTTAGTTTTTTGTCTTAATTTAAATTATTCAAATTTTAGGGAGAATACCAAGGCACGTGTTTTGAGCGAACTCATGGTATTTGCCCAAATGTTTGGCGTTCCAGGATTGTCTGGCACCAATTCATTATTAAGGAAAAAAATACCTTTTACTGCTGGGGTTAATTTAAATCTTCTGAAATAAATATTGATTCCCATTTCGGCTTGCCAGTTGAAATTGTGGGTTTTTGTTCTGAAAATCCCGCCGTAATTGTCGTCGGTATTACTTTCTTGTGATTGTAGATTGACGGCATATCCCAATCCTACCTGCACATAAGGGCGCGTATTGAACCAGCGTTCACCATGAAATTCTATCATAAATGGAATGTCTACATACGATGATTTTATATTTCGCTCAAGTGCATCTTTTGTTACAGTGTAGCGTTCCATATTTGGTTCTTCAGTATCAGGTTTCAGAACATCAATCTCTTCATCTACTTTAATATTGTCAAAATGCAAAGTGCGCTCGGCAAAGTGAATACCTGGCTGCACCCATAAATCCACATAATCATTTACTTTTAATCTCCCCATCAATCCCGCAGAAAATCCCATTTTGGAATCAACTGTTACCAAGAATTTTCCGTTTTCGTTGATGGACGCTCTACCTTTTTCTGTAACTTGCAAGGGTATTGTACTCGCACCATTCGCTATATATGTTTCTCCTTTTGCTACATCGCTCCTGTCAGTTCCATAGTCATATCTTGGCGTAATTTTGAAATCAAATTGATTAAGGCTTACAAAATAACCCCACGAAAGTCTCTGCTCATCGTGCTCTACAAAGAAATCTTCTCTCCCATAGTTGGTCTTCCATTGAGCATTAAGACCAAGGGTAGAAAACAATATCGCTAGACTTATTATTTTTTTCATACTGAATAATTTTTATCCGAGAAATTCATATCTCATTCATTAATGTAAATTTCAACTCACTTTTAATCTCTGGGCTATTCACCACCACAAATCCCAGTTTTTCGTAGAACTTAACTACCCAGCGGGAAGATTCAACCCAAATGTATTTCTCTTTAATATTTTGAATCGCAAAGTTAAACAATTTATTCCCAATTTTTAAACCTTGATAATTTTCTTCTGCAAAAAATGTTTCCTTATTTTTTAGAAAATCCTATATATAGTGCATCTCAATCCTCTGAATTGCATTTTGTAAATGTTTTGAATGCCAAATTTAAAGTATCATCGATGTCCTTTTTTAAGCAGATTTTTCTTTTATCTAACTTTTTCACAAAAAATTTTAGGTAACAAAAATAATTTTTTCTTCCCATTTTTACAAAATCACAAATAAAAACTAGCAACATTTAGGTATAAATTTTGTTTATATTTGTACCCATATTTTTTTAACCTAAAAACAATATTTAATACTGTTGATTTTCAATACTAAAGCGATTTTCGAGCTTGTGTTTGACTGACAAATCGTCGGCGGTTTTTGAAAATTAATGGCACAAATCATCATGAATTTAGACAATTTGACATTTCAAGATAACATTTCAATCGAATCCGAATTTATTCCACTTTTAAGCAAGGAAGACGAGGAGGCACTTCTCAATACCGAGACGCCCGATGAATTAGCGATTTTGGCATTGCGCAACACGGTTTTGTTCCCAGGGGTGGTAATTCCCATTACTGCTGGGCGCAAGAAATCTATCCAATTGCTAGAAGATGCATACGATAACAAGGATTTAATCGGAGTAATTTCGCAAAAAGATACTTCGCTCGATAATCCATCTGCCAAGGACTTAGCTAGCGTGGGCAGTGTGGCAAAAATCATTAAATTGATTAAAATGCCGAACGGAAACATCACTGTGATTTTGCAAGGTTTAAGAAGATTTGAACTAGTAGAAATGCTGACTGAAAATCCTTATTTCATTGCAAAAATTAATCTTTTGGAGGAAGAAAAACCTAAGGAAGATGATGTGGTGTACAATACTTTGATTGATTCGATTAAAGAAATCTCGTTGCGCATTGCCAAAATTAATCCCAATATGCCATCGGAAGCAGGCTATGCGATTAATTCCATTGAAAGCCCGTCGTTTTTGGTGAATTTTGTGAGCTCTAACATTGATTTAGAGTTAAAAGAAAAACAAAAATTACTGGAAGAAAACGACCAAAAAGAGCGTGCCTTGCTCGCACTCGAACATCTAAATACTGCACTACAAAAGCAAGAACTTAAAAATAAAATCCATTCTCGTGCACACAAGGAAATGGATCAGCAGCAACGCGAATATTTCTTGAATCAGCAGATTAGAGCCATTCAAGAAGAGTTGGGCGACTTTAGTGCAGAAGATGATTTTCAAGAATTGAAAAAACGCGCTAAAAAACAAATTTGGAAAGAAGAAATTGCAAAAACTTTTAATAAAGAATTAAATCGCTTGCGTAGACTTAACCCACAATCGCCAGATTATTCTATTCAGCGAAATTATTTGGATTTAATGTTAAGTTTACCTTGGGACAAAGTTTCTCAGGATAAATTGGACATCGCCTATGCCGAGAAGGTTTTAAACAAAGATCACTACGGGCTCCAAAAAGTGAAAGAACGCATTTTGGAATACCTTGCCGTGCTTAAATTAAAAGGTGATATGAAATCGCCTATCATTTGTTTGTACGGTCCTCCAGGTGTGGGAAAAACTTCGCTCGGGCGTTCAATTGCTACGGCACTTAATCGCTCGTACCAGAGAATGTCGCTCGGTGGAATGCACGACGAATCAGAAATTAGGGGACACCGAAAAACTTACCTTGGTGCTATGCCAGGTAGAATCTTGCAAAACATCAAAAAAGCAGGTTTTTCTAATCCCGTTTTTGTTTTAGATGAGATTGATAAATTAGGACAAGGCAATCACGGCGACCCATCTTCGGCAATGCTCGAAGTGCTAGACCCTGAACAAAACACCTCTTTCTACGACAATTATTTAGAAATTGGCTATGATTTGTCTCGTGTGTTATTTATCGCTACGGCAAATAATATTGCAAACATTCCTTCTCCCCTACGCGACCGTATGGAAATGATCGAAGTGAATGGCTACACCGTAGAAGAAAAAGTAGAAATTGCTAAAAGACATTTAGTTCCAAAACAACTTACCGAACACGGGTTGCCTAAAAATGCAATTCGTTTAGGCAAAAAGGAATTGGCGTTTATCATCGATGGCTACACCAGAGAATCGGGCGTGCGCGGACTAGAGAAACGCATTGCTAAATTGGTGCGAAACATTGCCAAAGATACTGCCATGGAGAAAGAAGTGGATCCTAAAATGACGATTGCACGAATCGAAGAAATTTTAGGCGTTCCGCGCGAAAAAGATAAATACGAAAACAACAATGTTCCTGGTGTGGTAACGGGCTTGGCTTGGACACAAGTGGGCGGAGATATTTTGTTTATCGAGTCGATTTTGTCTAATGGTAAAGGACAACTTTCTATGACGGGGAATTTGGGTAAAGTGATGAAAGAATCTGCCCAAATTGCACTCGAATATGTGAAAGCACATCACGAAAAACTAGGCATAGATTCGGAATTAATCGAAAAATCAAATGTGCATGTGCATGTGCCCGAAGGTGCTGTGCCAAAAGATGGACCATCGGCAGGGATTACCATGCTCACAAGTATCGTTTCTACCTTTACCAAAAGAAAAGTGAAGAAAAATATTGCCATGACGGGCGAAATCACTTTGCGTGGAAAAGTGCTACCCGTGGGTGGAATTAAGGAGAAAATCTTAGCCGCCAAACGAGCAGGCATCAAAGAAATTATCCTTTGTGTTCAAAACAAAAAAGATATCGAAGAAATCGAGCCCGAATACATCAAAGGGCTTACCTTCCATTATGTAGACAAAATGGAAGATGTGCTTGATATTGCATTATTAAAATAAGTTTTAATATTATAAAAGATAATCCCTTAAAATATGATTTTAAGGGATTTTTTTTATGGGTTTTTCCTTGTGCAATCTCCTTTTGTATAAAACTACTACTTAAAAGAGGTTTGTATTTTAATGTACCCCTATTAAGATAATTAAGAAATATAAACCATACCGCTATGATGCCTATTTTTAATTTTTTATTCATTTGTTTTCTTTTTATGGTTTTTCTATTCTTAAATTAACCGCTTTAATTTTTTCACCTCTATTAATTTCATAAAAAAATCCTTGTATAAAAATTTATACAAGGATTTTTAATTTTGGTTTAAAGTGAAGTTTTATTTATCTAAAACCCATTCACCAGATTCGATTAAAGGTTCAGCCTTTTTATATTTCATTTCTTCAATTCTACCTGTTTGCACATTTCGCACTTTCACCACTTCGTTTCTTCCAATTTTCATCACATATCTTGGTGTTAATTGCTGGCTTTGCCAATTTGGAATTTGGCTTTGTTCTGCTGCTCTTTGCTGTGCTTCTTGACCTTCATTCAAGCTGTTTCCGCCGCGAGATGCCTGAGTGCGCTCTTCTTGCTGCTGCTTTGCGCGCTGAATTTGCTCTGGGTCTGGCGTGGGCAATTCGCCTTTGAACAGGAATGAAACGACCTCACGGTTGATGGTATCAATCATATCTCTGAACATATAGAATGACTCTTCTTTATAGACTACGATTGGGTCTTTTTGCTCATAAGTAACATTCTGCACAGAGCGGCGCAAATCGTCCATATCACGCAGATGCTCTTTCCAATGCTCATCGATTAAGGCCAAGGTTACGCTTTTTTCAAAATCTTTTAAAAGTTGCTTGCCTTGTGTATTGTAAGCTTTTTCAAGGTCTGAAACAATCATTAAGCTTCTATTTCCATCAGTAAATGGCACTTGAATTCTCTGAAACTGGTGTCTGCTATTTTCATAAACATTTGCCACTACGGGGAATGCTTTTTCGGCCGTAGTTTGAATCTTGATTCTGTAATCCTCTATGGCTGAGTGATATACTTTATCAATTAAATTCTGAATATTTCCATTTTTGAATTCATTTTCATCTACGGGAGATTCCATTGTGAAATGCGTAATTAAATCCACCTTGAAAGCCTCAAAATCACCCGTATTTCTGTGCTGATTTACGATTCCCGCAGCGGTATCAAAAATCATATTGGCAATATCGGTATCTAGGCGCTCTCCATTTAGGGCATTTCTGCGGCGCTTATAGATTACCTCACGCTGCTTGTTCATCACATCATCATATTCAAGCAATCTTTTACGGATTCCGAAGTTGTTTTCCTCTACCTTTTTCTGTGCTCTTTCGATTGATTTAGACACCATAGAGTGTTGTAAAACATCTCCTTCCTTATGCCCCATTCGGTCCATTAATTTAGAGATTCTTTCGGAGCCAAAGAGTCGCATTAAGCTATCTTCCAGAGAAACAAAGAATTGTGAGCTACCAACATCTCCTTGGCGACCAGAGCGTCCGCGTAGCTGCCTGTCCACACGGCGGGAGTCGTGTCTCTCTGTGCCTATGATGGCTAGCCCTCCTGCCTCTTTTACTTCATCAGAGATTTTAATATCCGTACCACGCCCCGCCATATTGGTGGCTATGGTAATTTTACCAGGTTGCCCCGCCTCTGCAACTACATCTGCCTCTTGCTTATGTAGCTTGGCATTCAGCACATTGTGGTCTATTTTTCTGAGTTTTAAGGCTTTTGATAGTAATTCTGAAACTTCTACAGAGGTGGTTCCCACAAGGACTGGTCTTTTTTCTTCCTGCGAAAGTTTCACAATCTCATCAATCACGGCATTGTATTTTTCACGATTTGTTTTATAAATCAAATCTTGGCGGTCATCTCGTGCGATTGGCTTATTTGTAGGAATGGCTACAACATCTAATTTATAAATTTCCCAGAATTCGCCAGCCTCCGTTTCTGCGGTACCCGTCATTCCAGAGAGCTTATTGTACATTCTGAAATAATTTTGCAGCGTAATGGTGGCAAAAGTTTGCGTAGCGGCTTCAATTTTTACATTTTCCTTAGCTTCAAGCGCTTGGTGCAATCCATCGGAATAGCGGCGCCCTTCCATCATACGCCCTGTTTGCTCATCTACGATTTTCACCTGCCCATCAATTACTACATATTCCACATTTTTCTCGAATAAAGTGTAGGCTTTTAGCAATTGGTGCAAGGTGTGAATTCGCTCAGACTTTATGGCATAATCTCTGAAAAATTCTTCTTTTCTAGCGTGCTCTTCCTCTTTTGGTAAATTTTCTTGCTCAATTTTAGCTATCTCCTCCCCGATTTCTGGTAGGATAAAGAAATTAGGGTCATCAGAGCCACGGGTTAAGAAATCAATTCCTTTATCTGTGAGGTTAATTTGATTATTTTTCTCATCGATTGTAAAATACAGATGCTGGTCTATTTGCCACATTTCGCGATTGTTGTCCTGCATATAGAACGCCTCCGTTTTCTGCAATTGGGTGCGTGTACCCTCCTCGGATAGGAATTTGATTAACGGTTTATATTTTGGCAATCCGCGGTAAACTTTCATCATCTCAAAGGCGGCGGCTTTTTTATCGCCTTCCTTCCACAATCGTTTAGCTTCGTTTAAGGCAGAGGATAATTCTTGCCTTTGTTTCATCACGATTTGCTCAATATTGGGTTTTAAGATATCGTATTCTTGGCGGTCGCCTTGCGGCACGGGGCCAGAGATGATGAGCGGTGTACGGGCATCATCAATCAGTACGGAATCCACCTCATCGATAACGGCATAATTCAACTCCTGCTGCACAAGGCGGTCGGTAGAAGTTGCCATATTATCTCTTAGATAATCAAATCCGAATTCGTTATTTGTTCCGTAAATAATGTCTTTTTTGTAGGCAGCGATACGCCCCTCAGAGTTTGGCTGGTGATTGTCGATACAATCCACACTTAATCCATGGAATTCCATCAATGGGCCTATCCACGCCGAGTCTCGCTTGGCCAAATAATCGTTTACGGTGATGACATGCACTCCACGCCCTGGCAAGGCATTGAGATAAAGGGGCAAAGTGGCTACGAGTGTTTTCCCCTCCCCTGTTTGCATCTCTGCAATTTTGCCTTGGTGTAGCACTGTACCACCAATCAGCTGCACATCATAGTGTATCATATCCCAGTTTACGGGCTTTCCTGCGGCGTCCCAAGAGGTTTTCCAAATGGCTTTATCCTCTCCTTCCAGTGTTACATAATCCTTTGAGCCAGAGAGTTCTCTATCAAAGGCAGTGGCTGTAACTTCCAGCGTATCATTGTGATAAAATCTCTTAGCCGTTTCCTTAACCACGGCAAATGCTTGTGGCAAAATTTCGTTTAAAACCTCTTCTTCTAATTTATATTTTTCAGCATTCAGGGCATCAATTTCAGCAAAGATGGCATCTTTTTCATCTATATTTTCAAGATTTTCTACCTTTTCTTTCAATTCGGCAATTTTCTCATCTTGCGCCTTAGTTGCTTCTTTAATTTTTGCTTTAAACTCCTGTGTCTTAGCTCTCAGCTCATCGATTGAGAGGCTTTCAAGCTTTGCTTCCTCAGCAAGCACTTTATCCACAATTTTTCTTAGTTCCTTTACATCTTTTTCGTTCTTATCTCCAAGGAAACTCTTTAATATTTTATCTAAAAAACCCATATTTTTTGACTATACTTGGGCAAATGCGTTACCCAAAATTTATTTTATAATTCTTTTAAATTCAATTCATTAAAAAAAACACAAAAACCCTCACAAGAAATTCAGAGGGTTTAAGGTGTCTGATTTTTAGTATTCGTCTTCATTCCAGAGGAAATCATCATCAGTCGGGTAATCTGACCAAATTTCTTGGATAGATTCATACTGGTCTCCCTCATCTTCGATAGACTGTAAATTCTCTACTACCTCCAGCGGCGCACCTGTTCTAATGGCGTAATCAATCAATTCGTCCTTTGTAGCAGGCCACGGCGCATCACTTAAATAAGAGGCTAATTCTAATGTCCAATACATAATCGTTATATATTAATTTTTTGCAAAAATAAAAGATGTTTTGCTGATTTTCAAAAACATCATCATTTATTTAAACAAAAAATCTGCCAAATAAAAATTTTCACTAACTTAGCCCCTGAAAATCAAGTAGAAAAATGAACCGAATTAGTCAATTATTTAACATACAATACCCTATCATTCAGGGAGGTATGATTTGGGCAAGTGGCTGGGAGCTGGTTTCTGCCGTGTCCAATACGGGCGGATTAGGCATTTTAGGCGCTGGCAGTATGTACCCCGATGTGCTACAATACCACATCAAGAAATGCAAAGAAACTACAAATCAGCCATTTGGTGTAAACTTACCACTGCTCTACCCTAATATTGAGGAGCATATAGAAAGTATTTTAAAACTAAGAGTACCCATTGTTTTCACCTCGGCAGGCAGCCCTAAGAAATGGACGGAAATACTTAAAAAAGAAGGGGTTAAAGTAGCGCATGTGGTGTCTAGTGTAAAATTTGCGCTCAAATGTCAGGAGGCAGGCGTAGACGCCATTGTGGCAGAAGGCTTTGAGGCAGGAGGACATAATGGCAGAGAGGAAACTACTAGCTTTTGCTTAATCCCAGAGGTGAGAAAAGCCATTCAAATACCACTAATAGCCGCAGGCGGCATCGCTACTGGGCAGCAAATATTAGCTGCAATGGTGCTAGGTGCTGAGGGAGTGCAGATAGGGACGCGCTTTGTAATGAGTGAGGAATCCTCCGCCCACATAAATTTTAAAAATGAAATCCTAAAAACTGATGAAGGCGGCACGGATTTAACGCTGAAAGAAATCGGCTCGGTGCGATTGATTAAAAACCCTTTTTACCAAGAGATTTTAAAAGCCTATGCCGCACACGCAACCCCTGAGGATTTAGAAAAATTGAAAGGCACAGGGCGTGCAAAACTGGGTATGTTTGAGGGCGATACCGCCGAGGGAATGCTCGAAATTGGGCAATGTGCCTCGATGATTCACGAGATTTTGCCGGTGAAAAAGATTATGGAAAATTTAATTTCAGAATTTAACCACGCACGCCAAAATTTACCCCAAAATATGGGCTAATTTTTAAATTTTAAGCCCTAAGTTTTTTAATTATAGCATAGAAAATCTTATTTTTGTCCATCTGAATAGACAATTAAACAAATTCAATTATATAAAAATGTATAGAACACATACCAACGGAGCGCTTAATTTAAGCCATAAAGGAGAACGAGTAGAACTCAGCGGCTGGGTGCAAGGCATTAGAGACAAGGGATTTTTAATGTGGATTGATTTGCGAGACCGCTACGGCATCACTCAGTTGGTACTTGATGAGGCGCGCACGGATAAATCTTTGTTTGAAAAAGCAAGAAAACTTGGGCGCGAATTTGTGATAAAAGTTTCGGGTGAGGTGCTAGAGCGAGAGTCCAAAAACCCTAATATCCCCACGGGAGAGATTGAAATTTTAATCGATTCGCTTGAGATTTTAAACACCGCCAAGCTCCCCCCCTTCACCATTGAGAATGAAACCGATGGAGGCGATGAGCTGAGAATGAAATACCGCTATCTGGACATTCGCAGAAACCCTGTAAAGAATAAATTAATCTTCCGCCACCAAGTGGCTCAAAAGATAAGACAATACCTCTCTGATGAGGGCTTTATTGAGGTGGAAACCCCCGTTTTGATTAAATCCACCCCTGAGGGAGCGCGCGATTTTGTGGTACCTTCCCGTATGAACCCTGGGCAGTTTTATGCCTTGCCACAGTCGCCACAAACCTTTAAGCAGCTGCTTATGGTGGGCGGGCTTGATAAATATTTCCAAATAGTGAAATGTTTTAGAGATGAAGATTTGCGTGCAGACCGCCAGCCGGAATTTACCCAAATCGATTGTGAAATGTCGTTTGTAGAGCAAGAAGATATTTTAAATGTATTTGAGGGCTTAACACAGTATTTATTAAAGGATATCAAAGGTTTAGAGGTAGGCAAATTCCCACGAATGAGCTACCAAGAAGCGATGCAAAGATATGGAAATGATAAGCCCGACATTCGTTTCGGAATGGAATTTTGCGAGCTAAACGAAGTAACTCAACACAAAGATTTTAAGATTTTCAACGAAGCAGAACTTGTAGTGGGCATCAATGTAAAAGACTGTGCAAGCTACACGCGCAAGCAAATCGATGAGCTCACAGATTTTGTAAAGAGGCCGCAAATCGGTGCCGCAGGTATGGTTTGGGTAAAATACCAAGAAGACGGAACTTATGCTTCGTCTGTAAATAAATTCTACGACGAAGAAGATTTAAAGAAAATAGCAGAAAAATGCCAAGCAGAAAAAGGTGATTTAATCCTAATCCTATCTGGCAATGCAAACAAAGTGCGCCCACAGCTCTCTGCCCTGCGTATGGAGCTTGGTAACCGCCTAGGGCTTAGAAAGCCAGACGAATTTGCACCACTATGGATTGTAGATTTCCCCTTGCTTGAATGGGACGAAGAGACTGCACGCTACCACGCAATGCACCACCCCTTCACCTCGCCTAAGCCTGAGGATATTGAAAAATTAAAAACCAACCCTAGCCAAGTGCGTGCCAATGCCTATGATTTAGTATTGAATGGCAATGAAATCGGGGGCGGCTCCATTAGAATCTTTAATAAAGATTTACAAAGCCAAATGTTTGAACTCCTCGGCTTTACAGAGGAAGAAGCAAAAGCCCAATTTGGCTTCTTAATGAATGCCTTTGAATACGGCGCACCACCACACGGAGGTATCGCCTTTGGGTTCGATCGTTTAGTTTCGATTTTAGACGGTTCTGAAACGATTAGAGATTATATCGCATTCCCTAAAAACAATAGCGGCCGCGATGTAATGATTGATGCCCCTGCCCCTATTGCACAAGAGCAACTCGATGAGCTTTATTTAGATGTTCAAGAGAAAAAGGCAAAAGCAGCGAGAGAAGAAAATCAGTAAAAATTCGTTTTTTTATAAATTTTGAATGATAAAACTCGTGTGGCTTTTTTTAAAAGTTTCACGAGTTTTAATTTTAAATGTGCCGAGGATCTGAACAAATGTACAAAATACTGCATGGAAATGGTAATATTCTAACAATGAATACCTATTTCAGCAGTTTTATAATCCAATAATCATTGCTAAATCTTTATCACAAACTTTATCACAAAAAATTAAAAGAATTGGATTATATCAGCATTTAGTGCAAGTAGCGCACTGCTTTTACAAATCTTTTTTTCCAATAAGGTTCCTCTAAAGAACTTAGCATTACACCCTTGGAAGATGATGAGTGAATAAAGAAAACTTCGCCTCCAGAAACTCGATCTACAATGCCTGCATGCGAAATCCCTTTCCCTGATGTGTTGAAGAAAACAGCATCTCCAGGTTGCACATCTTTCAAATTGATTTTCACGCCATAATTGGCTTGTTCACGAGAAACGCGTGGCAACTGAATGTTTACTTTCTGGTACGAATTCCAGAGCAATCCCGAGCAGTCTATGCCCTTTTTAGTCGTTCCGCCATATTTGTATGGTGTCCCAAAATAGTAATACGCTTCGTCTAAAACCGTTTTTGCACGCTCACTTACGCTATTGTCTACTTTTGTTTTCTTAAAAGTTGTATGTATGTCCCCCTTATCTATACGGTGGATAGATCCACATGAGCTTAATAATGAAATACTAAATAGAATATAGTAAGATTTTTTAATCATGATTGAATTTTAAAAGATTTGCAGCGAAATTAAGAAATCTCAACCGAAAATAAAGGACTTTGCTGCTTAAATTCGGTTTGAGTGAATCATTCTTTACATCTCAACCCTGTCCTAAATAAAAAAATGTAAAATCCTTATAAAACAGCGTTTAAGTAGTTTTTTTATAGATTTAAAAAAAGCCCCCCTGATAATAATTTTGCGGTATTTCAAAAGGTTTATCAAGCCAGTGCTGCAAGTTGATTTTGACAAAAATATTCAATCGGATAAAAGCCACTAAATTGGATAGGTGCCAAGGGTATTTTGCAATAGATTTCAGGTATTTTAGAATAAGAATAGTGATAAGTGCCGTCCATATTTGAATTTTTACAGCATTTTTTTAATATGAAGCAATTGTTTGATATCTCTGAAAAAAATCTCAATCTGACATATCGTCTAAAAAATTGAATTAAAATTTTTGGATAAAAAAAACCTTCTTATGGATTCAAAATTAACACTATTTCCCCAAATCATCTCAAAAGTAAACCGAGGAATTTTCAAAAAATTAGTCAAAGTAAAAAAACAATCCAATAAGATTTTCTATCCTTTCTCCTCTTATCTATCTCAAACATATCATATAATTTTTAAAAAATCGCCTACTTTATAAGGTTTTCGGCTTCCCTTTTTTTGTTATTTATAATTTTATAACTATCGCTTCTCGAAAAACACGTGTCTTTTTTTAAAAAACACACTACATTTTTCCAAAAAACACGCGTGTTTTTTTTCGGATGGTGCTTAGTGCTTTTCGTAGGATTTAAAATTCTAAATGCTCTATTTGCTCTTGGGTTAGACCTGTTGTCTTCATTACAACCTCCTTTGAAACATTATTTTCTAAAAGGTTTTTCGCTATTTTTAATTTCTCTTCTTCTCTGCCTTCCTTTCTTCCTTCCTCTTTTCCCTCTTCAAAGCCTTCTTCTTTGGCGGTATCTAATGAGTTTTTTAAGTCTCTGTAATATTTTAAACTATCCTCATAAGAGTACACTTGGCTAGGCGTAAACTTCGCGATTTCTGCCACTTCAAATAATTTTTCAAAGATGCGTTCCTTGAGCTTTTCTGGAACCCTGTCTAAACGATTTAAATTCCTAAGTACATAAAGCCACTTATCGAACCTTGTTTCTAGTTCCTCTACCGATTTATTGAATTTGGGCATTTCCAGATAAATAAATGTCAATTTATCATAGAAAACTTTGTTAGTTTCAATGTCCGATAATTTTATATCATAGCGGAATTTTTCAGCATTTTCTTTATCCTCATCAAAAACAAAATCCAAAATAGCAATTGTGTACACAGCTTTCAACTCATAGTTCCAATCTGCTTTTTGAGCTTGCTCTCTAATGGGAAATGTGGAATAATATAAGGTTCTGTCTTTAAAAAAATTTTGTTTGGCTTTTTGAAGTTCTACAATAAATTTTTCGCCTTTTTCGTTTTCGCAATACAAATCAAATATCGCTTTGCGATCGAGTTCACTTGAACTCAAATGTTCGTTTTTCAGATAAGTCAAACTCACAATTCTGCCTTGCTCCTCGTAGAGCAACTCGTTCAAAAAATCTAATAGCAAGTCCTTATTTGGCTCTTCACCAAAGATTTTTTTAAAGCCGTAATCGGTAAATGGATTGATATATTTTTCTATAAAGTGTTTCATGGAATTTCTTTATGCTACAAAAATACTAAATTTTGAAATATATAATATTAAGAAGTAAGTGACGAAAAATTAAATCACTGAATAATAAGATATTAACCGAAGTAACCACGCAACAATTTACGCACCCTAATTGATTTAAACCAAACAGGGACTAAGCTTTTAACTTAGTCCCTGTTTTAGTCCCTTCCTATTCGGAAGTCGCTGATTATCAGCGAAGATTGCGGAGAGAGAGGGATTCGAACCCCCGGAGGTGTTACCCTCAACGGTTTTCAAGACCGCCGCATTCGACCACTCTGCCATCTCTCCGAATGCGCTTTGAAGTATTCAGCTCCTTGCCTTTCCTTCTTTGCGGTTGCAAATATAGAAACAATTTTTTTATCTCACAAATTAAATTTCAATATTTTTTGTGGTTTTTAATAAATCTTCTAGCTCTTCTCTCTCTCGTATTAGTTTCGATTCTCCATTAATCCACAGAATTTCAGCGGGTTTCAGCCTAGAATTGTAGTTTGATGCCATTGAGAAACAATATGCGCCTGCATTGTAAAAACACAAAATATCTTTTTCTCGCACTTCATTTAGCTTGCGATTTGCACCAAAAGTATCGGTTTCGCAGATGTTTCCCACCACGGTATAGTATCTCGGACGACCTTCTGGGTGCGAAATATTCTCGATTTCGTGATGCGCATTATAGAACATAGGACGGATCAATTGATTAAATCCACTATTTACGCTCGCAAACACGGTGGAAGTTGTTTGTTTCACCACATTTACTTCTGCTAAAAATACTCCCGACTCGCTTACAAGGAATTTCCCTGGCTCAAACATCAGCATTAAATCTTTATGATTTTCCTCACAAAATTGATTAAATCGCTCACTGATTTTTTCCCCAAGATACTCAATATCAGTCTCTGCTCCGCCCTCGTAGTAGCTAACTTTAAAACCACTACCAAAATCTAAATATTCTAGATTTTCAAAATCTTTTGCTGCGTTGAATAAAAGCTCAGCTCCGTTTAAAAATACATCTACATCTAAAATATCAGACCCTGTGTGCATATGAAGTCCATTTACCTTTAAATGGGTATTTTCTACCACACGCAAAATATGTGGCAACTGATATATCGATATCCCAAATTTAGAATCAATATGTCCTACCGAAATGTTACTATTTCCTCCCGCCAAAATATGTGGATTTAAACGAATACAAACAGGATAATCTGGCATTTCATGACCAAATTGCTCAAGAATGCTTAAATTATCTATATTAATTTTTACGCCTAGCTCTACGGCTTCTTTTATTTCCTCAAAAGAAACACCATTGGGCGTAAATATAATGTCTTTTGGCTCAAATCCTGCCATAAGACCAAGCTGAACTTCTTGAATTGAAACAGTATCTAGCCCACTTCCCAATTTTTGAAACAAGCGCAAAATATTCAAATTTGTATTTGCCTTACAAGCGTAATTTAGCTTTAACTTTTCAACTCCCGAAAATGAGTTTTTTAATCTTTCATATTGAGTTTTCATTTTTTCGGCATCGTACACATAAAGTGGAGTACCGAATTCATCTGCCATTTGAAGTAAATTTTCTGTCGTAAAACTAAGGTCTTGTATATGCTTCATTCTTTTTTGCTTTAATTGTGTAAAAAAATATTCTGCAAATGTATGAATTTACAGAATATTTCAAATATATTTTTTATAAAATTTGGTTTATATAGATTTCATCGCACAAAAGTACCATTAATTTAGTCCTCATACATTTCATCGAATAATTTTTTAAATTTTTCGATTGTATTTTTGCGCTTATACTTTAAAGTTGGGGTAAGGCAGCCATTTTCTATTGTCCATTCTTCTGGGGTGAGCCTAAATCGCTTGATTTGCTCCCACTGCCCAAATTCTTGATTAATCACCACCATTTCCTTTTCTATTTCTTTATAAATAGCCTCACTTTGAGCGATTTTCGCTGGTGTTGTCCCTATTTTTACACCATTTTTTTCTGCCCATTTGGTACAGAAATCATAATTTGGCTGAATCAAGGCACACGGCATTTTCTTGCCCTCGCCCACCACCATAATTTGCTCAATAAAAGGTATGCGCTTCATCGCATTTTCAAGGGCAGCAGGCACTATGTATTTGCCTCCACTGGTCTTAAAAATCTGTTTTTTGCGGTCGGTAAGTTTTAACAATCCTTCATCAAATTCACCGATATCTCCTGTTTTAAACCAGCCATCTTCGGTAAAGGCTTCTTTAGTAAGTTCGGGATTTTCGTAATATCCTTGGAACACGCAAGGTCCCTTCACGAGCACTTCGCCGTCATCGGCAATTTTCACATCAATATTTTTTACAATCTTTCCTACGGTTCCGATTTTAAATCCCTTTCTATCAAAACAATTCACCGAAATCACAGGAGAAGTCTCGGTTAAGCCATAGCCTTCTAAAATCGGAATTCCTGCCGCCCAGAACATACGATTTAATTTTTCAGATAATTTAGCACTTCCCGAAACAAGCGTTACCATCCTGCCCCCCATTCCTTCTCTCCATTTGCTGAAAATCAATTTATTGGCAACCTTATATTTAAGGTACCAATTGAGTGGCATTTTCACTTTCGGATCGTAATCCTTGATTAAATCCAGCGACCATTTAAAGATTTTTGATTTTACAGGACCTGCATTGGCTCCCGTTTCATAAATCTTATTAAACACTTTTTCCACTAAACGAGGCACCACTGTCATGATTTGCGGCTGAACGAATTTTAAATCCTCTCCAATGGTATCTAAATTTTGGGCAAAATAAATGCTTAACCCCTTGATTTGATATAAATTAAGTAAAGTTCTTTCAAACACATGACACACAGGCAAGAAGCTCAAAGCACGAGCATTTTCACCCACTTCTGGAATACGCTCTTGGCAGTCTATCGCATTGGATAATAAGTTTTTATGCGACAACATTACGCCTTTGGGGCTTCCTGTGGTTCCTGAGGTGTAAATAATTGTTACCAAATCATCTGGCTGGATTTTCTCTTTGATCTTTTCAATTTCGGGTTGCAGGCTTTCGTCTTCTCCAAGCTCCAAAATTTCTTTCCAGTTTGGTAAATTTTCCTCATCATTTATACAGAAAATCTCTTCAAGAGATGGCGTATTTTTCTGAATACTAGCTATTTTATTGTATAAATCTTTGTGCGAAACAAAGCATAATTTCACACCAGCTTGGTTGAAAATAAATTCGTTTTCCTGTGGCGAAATCGAAGAATAAATCGGCACACTAATCGCACCTACTTTTTCAATTCCCATTTCGATAATGTTCCATTCGGCACAGTTATTATTTACGATAATGGCAATTTTATCACCAGGCTTCACCCCGTATTTGAGCAAGCCTCGGCTCACTTTATCCGATAAATGTATGTAATCTTGCGTTGAATATGCTTTTAATTTCTTACCAGGCAACACATTAACCAAGGCTCTTTCTAGGTTGTGATTTTTTGCTTGATAGTCAAGTATATCAAATAAGCGTTTCATTTCCATGTTTATCTAACTTATAATTGTATAAAAGTACGACTTTTATTAAAACTATTAAAGTTTTTTCTTCATTTTTTTAATGAAATTGAAATTTTAGTTTTCGGTTAAATTTATATTTTATAATTAAAGTATTACTTTCAATAATTCGCTTATCTCTCTAAAGGTGTTGAAACTATGCAAAGTAATTCTTATGCGTTCTTGCGAAACTGGTACTGTGGGAGATAGAATACTTTTTACCGAAATATTTTTTTCATTTAATTCTTCGCATTTATTTTTTAAAATCATTTGATTGTTTAAATAAGCCTGAATCGGCGTTTGGGAATCCAAGAAATTCAACTGATTTTCTTTAATTTTTTGTTTAAAGTATGCTATATTTTGAGTCAATTTTTCTTGTGCTAAATTCGATTTTTTAAGGATTTCATGTGCTTGAAAAATCACTTCTACTTCTGCCTCGCTCATTGCTGTGGTATAAATAAATGGACGCGCAAAATTCACTAAAAATTGATGCAATTTTTGGCTTCCCACTACGCAAGCTCCATGCGTGCCAAGTGCCTTGCCAAAGGTGTGAACGCGTGCAAAAATCTCTTGCTCAAAATCCTCAAAAATTCCTTTTTTTTGTTTTCCCACTACGCCCGTTCCGTGCGCTTCGTCCAAAATGATATAGCAATTTTTCTTTTGGCAAAGTTCTAAAATTTCACTAGAAACTTCATCTCCATCCATGCTATAGACGCTCTCGAGCACCACAAAAATTTCGCCTGAACATTTTTCTATTTTTTGAGCTAAATCACTCGCATCGTTATGTTTAAATTTAAAAGATTTGGCATTGCTCAATCGTATGCCATCGCGAAGCGAAGCGTGCGATAATTCATCATACAAAATAAAATCGCCCCTTTGTGGTATTGCCGAAAGCACCGCCAGATTGGCATTGTATCCGCTATTGAAAAGCAAAGCTTTTTCGGCATCGTAAAAATCCGCTAAATAGCGTTCAACTTTCTCATAATAAGCACTATTTCCAGAAATCAATCGCGACCCAGTACTTCCTGCATGATGGTGCGAAATTTGGATTTTTTGCAATTCTCGAGCTATGCCGAGATAGTCGTTAGAAAAAAAATCGGCATTATTTGCATCAAATACCGAAAGGCTTCTAAAATTATTTTCTTCGATTCTTTTCGCCAAAAGCTGTTCTGCTTTGGCAGGAAAATCTAAATTTTTCATGTTTTGATTATGAAAATAAATGAGCCTTCAAAGCTAATAAAAAATCTGGGATTTTAGGCGATTTCGCTCCCTTTTCTGCCCATTGTCTGGCAATATTGGATTGATGGTTCAGAGTTTTGTAAACTTCGCGATAAGCCTTTAATAATGAATAATTTTTATCGTAAATATGCGTAGGCTCAGAGTTCACGCCATTTACTTCTATGACTTTAAATTTCCCTTGTGATAAAGCCTCATCACTTTCAGCCTTTACATCTAATCTGCCATAAGAATATTGCGGAATTTGGCGAATTACTTTTTCTATTTGGGTTAAAAGTTCTTGCGTTGCCAAATGAGAAGCATCAAAAAAACGCGTGCCTCGATTGTGATTTCCAATAGGTTCTAGCAAAATCCTTTCGCCTTTGGGCAAAACTTTGTCTAAAATTGCCGAAAATTTATTTTCTAAATATTTTTTCCTAAAAAATGCACGCTCGTTTTGTTGTATAAATTCGCGCAAAGTTTGCTTGCCATTGCCATAAAATGTCAAAAATTCCTTTCCTGTGATGCCTAAAATTTGCCCATGTTCATCTTTGGGATATTTGCAATAAAACACTCCAAACTCTTTGGGCAAATCAATGTATTCCTGCAAAATAATTTTCTGATTTTCATTTAATTGAGCTAAAAATTCATCTAATTCCGATTGATTATTTAAACAAATAACTCCCTTTCCTCGTTCTCCTACATCAGGCTTAGCAATCATAGGAAAATTAGTTAAAATCGTTTTTTTATTTGAATTAATTATTTGTTCTTTAGCTCTAAATTCTTGCGAAATGTATTGCTGAATTTCGCTTTTAGAATAACCGAAAAAGCCTCCGTTTTTTAGGCTAGGATTGGTTTTGCAAAAGTATAGCAAATCACGATTTTTTAAACTAAACCAGAAATACGCAGGCACAAAAGCTGAATAGAACACCCAAACAGGCCAATATTCAAAGCGTATGATTTTCTGGACTTTATGTTTAATCCAAAAATGATTAAAATATTGATTTTTAAACATTTACAAAATCAACAATGTGGTAAAAAAAGATTTTTAATCTTCTATAAGGAGATCTTTATTATATGAGTTTACTGCCATTGCTCCCCAAATCATACAAATTGGCCATGTGAAAAATAATGAAACGCCTAAGGTAATTACAGACAAAACGATTGAAATAATTAACATAATGATAGCTCCTGATATTGTGGAATAAAGCATTCCAAGCGGACCAAAGAAAAAGGTCAATAATAGGCTGATTCCTACACTTTTTCTTTCTTTAATAATAATTATCTTTTTTTCTGTTTTTGTGTTAGAATTTTCCATAGTATTTTATTTTTGATAAAAAATTAGCGCCATGGGCCATAGCGCTAATTTAGTTTTAATAATAAAACCAGAGAATAGATTATTTATTCACAGCTTCAGATAATTGAGCTCCTGGTTTGAATTTAGCTACAGTTTTAGCAGCAATTTTAATTTTCTTTTTAGTTTGAGGGTTGATACCTTCTCTTGCACTTCTCTCAGAAGTAGAAAAAGTTCCAAATCCTACAAGTGCTACTTTCTGTTTTTTTGCTAAAGCTTTTGATACATTTTCTGTAAAAGAATCTAATGCTGCTTTTGCTTGTGCTTTGGTGATGCCAGCGTCAGCTGCCATAGCATCTACTAATTCTGTTTTGTTCATAATCTTACTTTTAAGTTATTATGCTAGCAAATTTAATATTTATAAGGGGTTATGCAAGTTTTTGACATAGAAAATTCCACCCCACCACATTAAAATTAACTATTTTTAATAATTTTTAACTAATTAAAATGTGAGAATCCTCTCCTAAATTGATTCCATTAGCAAAATCAACGATATTCATACGGCGTTTTCCTTGCATTTGTACTTCCTCGATCCACACCCACCCATCGTGATGGGCTACGCCGATTCTTTTATTTTTTTCAACAAGTTGTCCGCTTTGGTATAAATGATTTGTTTTTTCTATTTCAATTTTAAAAACCTTTAATAATTTAGTTTCACCATTTAATGAAATTTGAGTCCATGCCGCAGGATAAGGGTTAAGTCCTCTTACAAAATTGTAAATATTTTCTAAAGAATCACTCCAATTAATCTGAGTATTTTCTTTAAATAATTTAGGAGCATCTTTCGAGGCTTGGCTGTGATTCTGTGGTGTTGGGTTGATTATATTTTCTGAAATTCCCTCCAGTGTTTTTAGTACTAAATCTCCCCCTGCATGCATTAATTTATCGTGCAATTCTCCCGCTGTTTCATCGGGCAAAATATCTACTTCTTGCTGGTAAATAATATTTCCTGTATCCGTTTTTTCGTCCAAGAAAAAAGTGGTAACTCCTGATTTTTCTTCGCCATTGATGATTGCCCAATTTATAGGAGCGGCACCTCGATATTGTGGCAAAAGCGAAGCGTGCAGATTAAAAGTTCCCTTGCTCGGCATGTTCCAAATGATTTTGGGCAACATTCTAAATGCCACGACTACAAACACATCGGCCTGTAGCGATTCCAAAGTTTCTACAAAACTTTTGGCTTTGAGCTTGGGGGGCTGCATCAAAAACAAATTATGTTCCTTGGCATATTGTGTTACGGCAGAACTGTGCATTTTCTGTCCACGGCCGGCAGGTTTGTCGGGAGTCGAAACCACTCCTACGATTGGGTAGCCTGCTTGGTGGATTTTATCTAAAATATGAACCGCAAAATCTGGCGTGCCCATAAATACTACTTTTAATTTGCTTTGCATATCGAATAATAATTAGGTAATGTAAATTGTATTTTTTCTTCGTCGATTAAGTTTTGCAACAAATCTAGCACACGATGTGCATCAGCCTCTATGAAATGAAACAAAATTTCATCTTGTGTTTTTGGATTTTCGCTTAAATAGGCAAAAATCTCTTTTTCGGTGATTTCTTGCGTGCCCTCAGACGGACTGCAAATATTGCAAATTCCGCATTTTTCTTTCGGTTTTTCGCCAAAATATCTAAGCAGCAATTGACTCTTGCAATACGATGAATCCTCGATAAAGAAATAAACATCGTTGAGCCTTTTCCATTTTAATAATTGAAGGTCGTAAAATTCTTTCCAATATCGATTTTGCACTAAATTATCATCTCGTTGCGTTAAAAACGAAATCTTTTTAATGGCTGCATCTCTATAATAAATCTTTCCTTGTTGATTCAGATTTTGGAGTGCTTCTTTTATTGCAGAAGTGCTCGTGTCCAACTTGCGAGAAAGAATGTATTCATCTATGGGTTTGGGATCCGAAAACACGCCACCGTAGTGCCTTGCGATGTAATCTAGCAAGCGATCTGGGAGCGATTGTCCTTCTTTTATTTCATAATTATCCTCATTGATTTTAACTAAACTTTGTCGCTGCGAATCATGGATTTTGATGCTATTTTTCATCTCCAAAAAGGAAATCACCGACTTGAATTTGGGTTTATAAAATTTAAAAGTTTTAATGATTTTCTTTTCAGAAAAAGCCTGCTGCCCCTCGCGCAATTCACCTTCGGCAATTTGATAATACGAGTAGAGTTTTCGTATCATTGCTAAAAACTCTTCTTTGCTTGGCAAAGCTGCCTTAAACTGCTTTATGGCTTTTTTCTTATCCTCCTCGTGATACAACAAAATCCCATGAGATAATTCGCCATCGCGCCCACCGCGCCCTACTTCTTGGAAATAAGATTCTATCGTGCTTGGTGCATTGTAATGCACGACCAAACGCACATCGGGCTTATCGATTCCCATACCAAAAGCGTTGGTCGAAACCAAGACTAAATCATTGCTCTCGATAAATCGTTTTTGTCGTGAATTTTTATCTTCTTTGGACAATCGCGCATGGAAATAAGTAGCATTAAACTTCTTTTCTTTTAAAAATTTCGCAATGTCATAAGTCTGCTTTCGGCTTTTGCAAAACACAATGCTACTGCCAGGGTATTTTTTTAAATAATACACCAAATCATCGAGCTTATCGGTACTTTGATGGATTCGGTAGGCTAAATTTTTTCTTTGTAATGATTTTTTAAAAACGGTTGCATTTTGGATTTGCAATTGCTTTAAAATCTCGTTTTGAATATGTGGCGTTGCCGTGGCTGTGAGTGCCAAAATAGGCTTGTCGGGAAATTCATTTTTAAGCTCTTTTAAAGCCAAATAAGACGGACGGAAGTCGTGCCCCCATTCCGAAATGCAATGTGCCTCATCTATAGCAAAATAGGATATTTTTAAATTTTCAAGAAAGCTTTTAAAACTAGTTTGTGCCATTCGCTCGGGCGAAATATAGAGCAGTTTCACCCCTCCATATCGCACATTGTCCATCAAAACTTGCGGACTTTGTTCTGTGTTTTCAGATGTGAGAAATTCTGCTTTTATGCCTTTTTTCTTTAGGCTTTGTACTTGGTCTTTCATTAAAGCCACAAGTGGCGAAATCACCACACAAACGCCTTCCATCATCAGGGCTGGAATTTGGAAACAGAGCGATTTCCCGCCTCCTGTGGGAAGCAGTGCAAGAGTATCTTTTCCTGTCAAAATACTTTCTATGATTTCTTTCTGTGGCACACGGAATTCGGAATACCCCCAATATTGTTGCAATATGTTTTCTGCTGTAGTCTTCAAAGCTTAATTGTAGCAAAAATAGTAAATTTCTGCGAGCTTTGGTACTTAAAAAATCGCTTTGATATTGAATTTGTTGTTTTAATTCCTTAAATTTACACTCAAATTTCTACTATGAAAAGAGGTTTTTCATATTGGTTTTTAATCATCCTGATGTGGATTTTTGTAATTGGGCTGGTTTATTTGATTTGTGCCTTTATACAATACATAATTTTAGCGGTGGTGTTTTATTTGATTATTAAAATTAGTAGTCTTTTTGGCTGCGGCTGTTGTAACCAAACGGAGGATGATGATTTTTAGATTTTTATTCTAAAAAAAATCGCTAAGATTTAAAATTCTAGCGATTGTCAAAAAATTATCTTTTCAATACTTTTTCTTTAATTACTTTATTTAAGTTTTTATTTTTTACGGTTTTAGTATTAAATAACAAAACTGGTGCTACGATTCCTAAAGCTAAAGCCATTACAATAAAGGTTGTGAGTAGCCCGTTGCTAAAGGTTTCCATAAAGTCATGAGTCTGAATATTTTGTTTATCCTCTTCGGTTACTAATTTAATTAAGCCCATCATAAATTGGTATCCAAATTTACCTGGAATCATGTTGATTACGGCAGGAATAGTAAAGACCACAGGTGGTGTATGCACCAAGTGTGCACAATACACGCCGAGCATTCCTACTGTAAATGCTCCTAAAAACGAGGTTACCACTAATTGATTAGGCATCAGAGTTTTAAGTAATACAAATTTGACTGTAAAACCTATTCCTCCCAAAATTGCGGTGGCAAACATGGCTCGGCGTGGTGTGTTGAACAACATAGCAAATCCCACGGCTACCCACATTGCCCAAAATATTTTTTCTGATAAATCTATTAAAACATTAAAAACCTCCATTGTGAAAAAGTGTTAGTGATAAGAAATAGCCTACTGCAATCATAAAAATCAAAATCATAGCATGCACATATTTGGCAAAACCAGAAATTAAGTGTCCAGAGAGCACATCAATTAATCCGTTGATGAGTGGAACTCCAGGAATCATCCAAAGTACACAAGTGGTGAATGCTGCACTCATAGGAACATTAAACATGTTGAAAATCCCCACGGTGGAAACCGAGGCAAAGGCTCCTACAAACCAGCAAATATATACATTGAATTTACGCTCCAAAACCAACGAGCGAGCGTATAATCCTGCAAAAGTTGCTACAAATACGGCGATAAATTGCAGGTAATCTCCATCAAAAATTCTACACAATGCCGCACCTGCCAAGCCCACAAATGCCCAAGTTATATATTTGGGATAGTGAGGTTTAGATTTAATTTCTTCTAACTTATATTTTATTTGTTCTAAGTTCAACCCCTCCTCTATCACATTCCACGAAAGGATACTGATGTCCGAAACTGCGTTGAAATTAATCCCATGTGCAGGAATGCTGATAAATTCACTGAATTTTTCTTTAGTTTTTAAATCTTGAACGGTGAGTACCACACCTGAATACGAGTGAAAAATCTGACAATCGTAATTGAAATGTGTAGCAATTCGCTTTACATTTCTTAGCGCTCGGTTGGTATTCGCACCACTTTTTATGAGTGTTGCACTTAAATCTGCAAACAACTCCGTGACTGAAATCAAATCGGGTGATGCCATAAAATTTTATTTCATTGTTATTTAGAACAAGCAAAAGTAAAAAAAATTATTCACCCAAGTAAACCATAAAATATGATATAATTTAGCTATATTCTTTTTATTACAATTTCCCATCGCCCACCAAGTCTGGAACACCAAAGGTCAAGGGGATTAAAAGCTCCTTGGTCTCGCCATTTTCCCCGAAACCAATCAGCCTTAACTGAGATTTTGCTACGCCACGCGTGTAATTTGGCAAAGTGATTTCTGCCTCATTGTTTCTTTTATAAAAAATATCTTTAGCCAAAATTGGTACATTATTTACAGATGCCAAAACTTTTGCCCCCTCTGGCAAGTATAATTGAAGAGCTTTTTTGCTTGAGTCGTAAGTAATGGGCATCATTTGCAAATCTTCTGATTTTTTTGCTGCACTATACTGTTTTGTAGGAATCATGCGATTGGCAAAATTAATAGAAATGCCTAAATAGTCCATCGGGTCTTTTTGTTTTCCGTACATAATCAGCTCATAATCTGTGTACACGCGTATCAAAATCCCATCTGGGACATACGTTACACGATAAGCCGTTTCGTGCACATTGGGAAAATATTTCTCTAAACTTATAAAAGTGGAATCCTTGCCCAAAGGAACAATGTCGAACAACTTTTCATTTTTTTGTGCCTGCAAAAAAGCTAAATTAAATAAAATAACGAGTGTAA
Source organism: Ornithobacterium rhinotracheale (assembly GCF_004088395.1). NCBI lineage: Bacteria > Pseudomonadati > Bacteroidota > Flavobacteriia > Flavobacteriales > Weeksellaceae > Ornithobacterium > Ornithobacterium rhinotracheale. The sequence continues at coordinate 1,237,694 of NZ_CP035107.1, forward strand.
AAAGTTTTTTCATATCTATTTTTTCCTATGTTGAATATGATAAGCTACCAAATCATCTATGGGTTTTTGAATGATTTTGCCCAATTTTAAATAAAACTTATCGCATACGATTTCTAAAATTTCGTGGTGCGTATGAGCAATTGAGCCTATAAAATTGATTTTACAATCATTTTTTTGAGCATATGGCAAAATCTGATATTCTACAAATTCCGTTAAGCATTTTTCAATCAATTGCTGAATGTAGACTTCATGGCGATGCTCATTGGCAAATTCATTAAGACTTGCCAAAAATGTATTGGGGTGCGCTGATTTATAAACTTTCATCAACAATTCATCTTTGTTTAAATGATATTTTTGATAAAATTTTTCGGCAAGATTTTTCGGCATTTTTTTAGAAAAATAATCACGAACTAAGTTTCGCCCGATGTGATTGCCCGAGCCTTCATCGCCCAAAATAAAACCTAAAGATGGTGTTTCTTGCCAAATTTCTTCCCCGTCAAAAAAACAAGCGTTGGAGCCCGTGCCCAAAATCGCCACCAAACACGGCTCTCCGCGATAAGCCGCCAAGCAAGCCGCCTTCAAATCCGACTCAATACTGATTTCAGCATGAGGAAAATGTGCCAAAATCCCATTTTTTATTTCATTTTTTAAGGATTCAGTTGGCACGCCTGCACCATAAAAATAAATTTGAGTAGTTTTATCTGAAAATGCACCTAATTCCGAATTTTGTGCAAGTGCTTTTTCTATTCCTTCTGCTTGAATAAATAAAGGATTTAGCCCGATGCTCTGCGTTCTTAGAACAATTTGATTCTCAGCATTTAGGAAAATCCAATCAGACTTGGTCGAGCCACTTTCTACTATGGTAGTGATTTCGTTCATGGGCACAAAAATAGTGCATTACTTTTAGTTATAAAAAATAATGCACTAGATTAATTATTAAATGTCGAGCATTTTTCTTATGCCCAAACAAGTGCACTGGCACCTAGAATCGCTGCATCGGCTTCGTCAAGCTCACTCACAACGAGTTTTACTTTGCCTCTGAACCCAGGTAGCAAGTTGCGTTCCATGTGCAATCTCGCAGGTTTTAGCAAGAAATCTCCTGCCTTCACTACCCCTCCGAAAAGCAAAATAGCTTCTGGTGATGAGAACATTACGAAGTTTGCTAATGCCTCCCCAAACGCTGACCGGTGTAGCGGAATACTTCAATGGCAACAGGATCGCCTTTTTCGGCACATTCGTGAACTGTTTTTGCATTGATTTCATCTTCTTTGTATTGGTTTAGCATAGATTCTGGAAATTCTGCTCGCATTTTCTTAGCCGTAATTGCAATACCTGTAGCAGATGCATAGGCTTCAAGGCATCCTTCAGATCCTGTACCCCAGTGTTTTCTACCATTTGGTTTTACAATGGTATGACCAAGCTCTCCTGCAAATCCGTCGTGACCATAGATTAATTGTCCGCCACAAACGATTCCACTACCTACACCTGTACCTAATGTGATCATGATAAAATCTTTCATACCACGAGCCGCGCCATACATCATTTCGCCCATCGCAGCCGCGTTGGCATCATTGGTAATTCTACAAGGGGCATCAAACTTTTCTTCCATAAGCGATGCAAAAGGAACGATGCCTTTCCAATCAAGGTTGGTCGCATTCTCTATAGTACCTTTAAAATAATTAGCGTTTGGTGCTCCAACACCTATCCCTGCAAAAACGCTGTCTTTTTTATGTTCTTGAATGATAGGGTAAATTTCATCATACAATGCTTGGATATAATCCTCAATCACGGGATATTGTTTTGTTTTCAAAACTCCTTTAACTAGGATTTCTCCCCTTTGGCTCACTAAACCATATTTAGTATTAGTACCCCCGATGTCTATTCCTAAAGCAAATTGCTTAGATAAATTCGTTAATGCCATAATCTGTGTTTAATTTTAAAATTTATTTAAAGGTAATTAATTTCTTTGAATTATGAATCTTAAACTGAAATAAATCATTAATTTCATGGCTTAAATATAGTAATTAAAATTTAATAACAATGAATTTTCAATGCAAGAGCGATACACGACCAAAGTGTATGATGAAACTAAAAAAATTGATGAAAAAGAAATTACGGAACTTAAAGAAATAGTAAGACTTAGCCCTTCTTCTATCAATAGCCAGCCATGGAAATTCTTATTTATAGAAGAGCCTGAACTCAAAGCAAAATTGGCAGAAAGATCTTTTTACAACGAGCCAAAAATTAAAAATGCTTCTTGCCTGGTGGTTTTTATGGTAAAATCGATAGAGCAATTTGAAAAAGAAATTCACGATTATTTGCCAGAAGGAGCCTTAAATTATTACAAAGGACACATCATCAACACGCCTCAAGAGGACAAAGAAAAATGGCTGGAAAAGCAAGTGTACATCGCACTCGGTGTGCTATTGAGTGCATGTGCCGTAAAAGGTATCGACACTACTACAATGGAGGGGATTCAACCTGCTGAATACGACGAAGTTTTGAAAATCGATGGATACAAAACCATCGTGGCAGTAGCCTTAGGTGGACGCGATGAGGAAAACGATTACAACCAATTGCACCTTTCGCCTAAACAGAGAAGAAACAAGGATTTAGTGATAAAACACTATAAATAAAAAATACATGAAAAAACTAATTTTATCGCTTGCAAGTCTTGCTATTTTCTCGGCTTGTAGCACAACAAAGAACACCAAAGTGGAATATGCCAAAGTAAATTTAGCTCAATATATCCCCGTGAAACTCACAACCGACTTGTCTAAACTCACTCTGAGCGAACGAAAAATGATTCCGTATCTAATTGAAGCCGCCAATGTGATGAACGATTTGTTCTGGTACGAAAGCTATGGGAAAAAAGAAGCTTTATTGGAATATTTAAAAAGTGATACCGAAAAATACGCTATCATCAATTATGGGCCTTGGGACCGATTGGACAACGATTTGCCTTTTGTAAAAGGTGTAGGATTAAAGCCACTGGGTGCCAACTTCTACCCAACCAACATGACCAAAGAAGAGTTTGAAAAAGCCAATCTACCCGAAGGAAAATCGCTCTACACTTTTGTGCGCCGAAACCTGAAAGGGCAATTATACACCATTCCTTATCACCAAATGTTTGAAAAAGAAGTGCACTATGTTGCAGAATTATTGCAAAAAGCAGCCTCCATTTCAGAAGATAAAGAGCTTAAAAACTATTTGCTAAAACGCGCCGATGCCATGCTTACCGATAATTATTACGAAAGTGATTTAGCGTGGATCAACATGAAAAATAATACCATAGATGTCATCATTGGCCCGATTGAAACTTATGAAGATCAATTATTTGGGTTTAAAGCAGCACACGAGGCTTATGTTTTAATCAAAGATAAAGAATGGAGCAAAAAATTGGATAAATACGCCAGCTATCTTCCTGAATTACAAAAAGGATTGCCCGTTCCCGCAGAATATAAAAAAGAAACACCTGGAAGCGACTCAGATTTAGGTGCCTATGATGTGATTTACTATGCAGGAAACGCCAACGCAGGGAGCAAAACGATTGCCGTAAATTTACCCAACGACGAAAAAATCCAATTGGAAAAAGGAACTCGACGCTTGCAACTCAAAAATGCCATGCAGGCTAAATTCGATAAAATCTTAATCCCAATCGTGAACACTCTAATCACTCCTGAACAAAGAAAAAATGTGAATTTTGATGCATTTTTTGCCAATACAATGTTTCACGAAGTGGCGCATGGTTTGGGGATTAAAAATACCATCAACAGACGCGGCACAGTGCGCGAGAACTTGAAAGAATACGCTTCTGCCCTAGAAGAAGGAAAAGCCGATATTTTAGGACTTTATATGGTTTCTGAATTGCTCAGCAAAGGCGTACTTGATGGAAACGAAAAAGATTTTATGGTTACTTTTATGGCGGGCATTTTCCGTTCGGTGCGATTTGGAGCTTCTAGCGCACACGGGATTGCCAATACCATCCGCTTTAATTATTTCAAAGAGCAAGGTGCTTTTTCTAAAAACAGCGATGGCACTTATGTAGTAAACTTTGATAAATTTAAAGACGCCGTGGAGAGCCTTAGCCGTTTAATCTTGACGCTCCAAGGCGACGGAGATTACGAAGGCGTGAAACAATTGGTTGAAAAATACGGAAAAATTTCTCCTGAATTGCAGAAAGATTTAGATAAATTAAACCAGAACAATATTCCTGTGGACATCGATTTTATCCAAGGAACAAAAGCGTTGGGCTATAAATAAAACTTAATCTTTCTTTTTCATAATTAAAGACATAAAGTAAAAGGCAGTCATGACACCTGCCACAAGCAAGGCGATGCGTCCAACGACATCGCCTGATTTTGTATATGGCGTAAGCTCGCTGTTAAGATGCACCTCGCCACGCAAAAATCCTTTTTCATCATAAGGCAAAGATTGCACAACATCGCCACGCTGATTGATGAAGGCCGAAATTCCGCTATTGGCGGCACGCACCACATCTCTCCTATTCTCGATAGCTCGGAGCTTGGCATATTCCAAAAATTGTTTGTGCCCCTGCGTATTGCCCCACCAAGAATCGTTGGTGCTTACAGAAATGAAATTTGCACCATTTTTCACAAATTCAGAAACAAATTCTCCAAAAATCGATTCGTAACACACCAGTGGCGCCACTTTTCCATTGTTTAATGTATTGCTAAAAACGCTTCGCTCCTTTTGCGTAGTAAGCGAATTTACGCTGCCACCAAAATCAAGCATGGCATCGCCAAGCAATGGTTTCAACACCGACATGTATGGGAATAGCTCCACGCCTACCACCAATTTTGATTTAAAATAAATTTGCACAGAATCCTTTGTATTCAACTGAGCAACAGCGTTATAATGATTAAGCCAGCCGCCATTTCTCATTTCTATTGCCGTAGGATTTGGCATTTCTTCTTGGTTAAAGAATTTTACGGCATCCATACCAGAAATAAAATTCACTTGCGGATGATAGCGTACAAACTCTTTGATTCTCTGAATGTAATAATCACTCTCTACATCATTTAACACCACATTGTCCAGCCCAGGGAAAGCCGTTTCTGGCGCAATCACAAATTGAGTAGAATCCGTAATTCCTTTTTGGGCTAAATTTAGTAAATCCATCAAAATCTGCTCGCCCGATAGTTGATACTTTTCCCGATACGGATCCAATTTAGGCTGAAGCAAAACAACTTCTACCGATTGTTCTGATTTTTCTACATAATTATCGTACATAATGTAGGAACCACCTATCGGCAACAGTATGGTGAAAATGCCCAAAATTAACATTTTTTTGCCCCATGCTTTCTGATGTTCCAAAAATGAATTAATGCCCAAAAACAAAAATTCATTGACTAAAATTACCCAAAGCGTTCCGCCCAAGGCTCCCGTTACGCTGTACCATTGCACCCACTTGTGAAAGCTGGCAAAAGCGTTTCCTAAATTTAACCAAGGCCAAGCAAAATCCCAATTTAAGTGTAATTTTTCAAGGCAAATCCAAATCATGGGCAAAAATGCATAACCTAAAAAATTACCGAATTTAAGTCTTATTTTGTGGAAAAACAGAAAAGCAAGCGACATCAATAAACTATTGACAATCACAGCAAAAAGATAAGCAAACCAAGCTTGTTGCAATTCGCTCGAAGTGGCATCGGTCTCGGGATGCGCATGGCTAAGCCATGAATAAGTAAGCATATTAAAGATTAAAAAAGCAAACAGACTTAATCCGAAAATTTTAAGTCCTTTCTTGCCAAATTCAGCTTCAGAAAATTGTCTTTCAATCAATAATAAAGGAATGAAGGCAAAAAACACCAACAATGAAAAGCCATTGATAGGCCAACTTAAAACGAAAAGCAAGCCTGCAATTAGGGCTAATAAAACTGATTTCCACATAGTAGCAAAGGTATAAATTTTATTTTTTCTAAAAATTTAATTTGTAGTTTATCGCTTAAAACTTTTATCTTTATTTAAATTTTTTTAAAAATTTTTCCAACCTTTTGATTAAAAAATTCGTTTGTATAGATAGAAAGCAAATTCTATGAGAAAAATAATTCCAATGCAAAACACCAACACGCTTATCCGAGCGGTGCAGCAAAACAATCGCCGAGCGCAGCGCGAGCTGTATGAGCGATTTGCGCCACGCTTGTTGAGTGTTTGCCATTGGTATATTAAAGATTTTGAGTTTGCACAAGATGCGATGAGTCGGGCTTTTTTAAAGATTTTTAATTCCATTGCTGAATTTAAAGGGACCGAAGAAAAAGCACTCTACAGCTGGATGCGAAAAATCGCCGTGAATGAATGTCTGGATTTTCTGCGTAGTAAAATGGCTAAAAATTCGTTTAACTATTTAGAAGATATGCACGAGCAAATTGCCATGCCAGACCTTTCGCAACTGACGGAAAAAGAACTCGAAAACATCTTAAACATCTTGCCCACAGGTTGCAGAATTGTTTTTGTTCTCTATGTTTTAGAAGACATGAAACACCACGAAATCGCTGAGAAATTAGGCATTTCGGTAGGAACGAGCAAATCGCAACTGGCGTATGCCAAAAATATACTAAAAACGAATTTATCAAAAGAAACGCTCTATGCACAATAATTGGAAAAATCAATTAAAGGATAAAATGAACCAAAGGGAAATCAAACCTGATGATGCACTTTGGAATAAAATTGAACAGAATTTAAATACCGAAAAACCAAAATCATCTTTTTGGGCATATTTTTCGGTGGCGGCTTCGGTTTTGCTTTTGATTTTGATTGGATTAGGCACTTATTTTTATCCCGAAAAATCTATGCCTAAAGTGGCAATTCAAAACACCTCTTCTGCTCCCTCAAAAGGGATAGAAATACAACAAGTTAAGCCAAAAATTACTACAAAAAAAACTGAAATTGAATCTGAAACTTACGAAGTTCAGCCTAAAGAAAAAACGCAAATTGCGACCACAGCAACAGATGATTTAGCCAAGAAAAAAGCATTGAAAAACGAAATTCTACAGTCTATTCAGCAGATTGATGATTTGCTTGCTACTCATCCAGAGCTTAAAGATTCGTTGCAAAAAAAATCGTCTGCAATGCGTTATGTTTCGGCACAGGAATTACTTGCAAGCGTGGAAAACGAAAAAATGCCACAAACACCATATGAGTATGTAAACATGGATACGCAACAGCTTTTGGCACAAGTAGAAGATGAAATCCTTAGCGAAAAATCTCCGCAATTCTTGGATTTTATTTCCAAAAATTTAAAGAAAATACATTTAGCTATTCAAAATAAAATTTCAAAATAACACACATATGAAAAAGTTTACTCTATGCATCAGTTTTATGTTGCTATGTGCCACAGGATTGGTAAATGCACAGTCTTTTGAATCTCAGGTAAAAGCCATTAAAAACCGAATTGATTCCATCACGACAAGCGAAAAAAATCTTTTAAAAACTGAAATTAAAAAGATTGATGAATCTTTTAACAAAAAAGAAATTGATCTGGTTACCGCCAAACAAATGAAGCTTGACGCTGCCCAGAAATCAAGCGAAAACATCAATCAAAAAGTGGAAAAAGAGAAAGAACAATTGGATTTGCTTTTGAGCCAGCAAGTGAGCCAAAGCATTAAAACAGAAAGTATAAACAACTCGACCGATAGCATTGTGATCGTTCGCAAGAAAAATTCGATCAAAGTAGCAACTTCATCGCACCCAAAAGACAAACGCAAAGAAGTGAAATTTGATAATGGCTATTCGGGACTGACTTTTGCCATTGGATTGCACGCACTGGATGGCGATATTGCAAAGGATTTTAAAGTTTGGGGATCCAAATCGATTGAGATTGGCTATGTGAGAAACTTCAGTTTGGTAAAAGATAATTCGCTTACATTTCACTATGGTTTGTCGCTTATGATTGATAAATTAAAGTTTAAAAACAATGATTATTTTGTGAATAACAATGGGAAAACATCTGTGGAGCAATATCCATTAAATCTAAGTAAATCAAAACTTAAAACTACTTATTTAATTCTTCCCCTAACATTTAATTATAATTTCCCTTCTCCGAATAATTCTGAAGGGCTTAGAATGGGCGTAGGTGCCTATGCAGGAACTCTGCTAAACGAAAAACAAGTCTTGCGCTACCGAAATGAGAATGGTAGCAAAATACGCAAAGCGGTAAAAAACAATTTAGACACCACTCAATGGATTTATGGCGTTTCGGCACATTTTGGCTATGGTGCTTGGATTTTTTATGCTAAATACACGCTCACACCATTGTTTGAAAATGCACCGAGCAAATCGTATCCGTTCTCCATTGGCGTGCGTTTTGGATACTAAAATTTCTCCCCTATTATAATTAAAAAGGCAATTTCTCACGGTTTAGAAATTGCCTTTTTTGATGTTTTTAAGTTTAAAATCATCACGAATAATATTTCCATCGCGGAATGATTTCAAACAAGCCGTAGCCCACAAAAGTAAAAAGCGTGAACATCGGTAACAATGTTTTTTGTAAGGAAAATTCTGGGTTTAAAATCACAATAATGAATAATGCAGAGGCTGTCGCATAAACGCCCCATTTTTTGTATTGATAGGTAAACCAAAGGGCTACAAGTGTAATTATTGCCATGGCGAGCACCGTGTAGGTGTACCAAAGTGGCTCAATCCCAAGTGTAGGGTCTAGCTGAACGGAATCTTCGATGATTCTTTTTACTCTAAAAAATGAAAAAGAAATGGTCATAATGGCTACAAGTATCAAAACTAGTTTAAAGCCTAAGCTTTTTTCTGGCGTAGCGTCTGGAAAATAATTTGAATCTCTCATAATTTAATTAATATTCGATTTTTTCTATATGTAAGTTTTGGGTATCTCGCTCAATAAAATTTAAAATCTCAGGAAAAACTACCTTATTTCTCCAGCTTGGGCGATATCTTGGCAAATGCCCTGCCCCATTCATCACCACCAAACGATGTGGGATATTTGCCTCCGTTAGAGCTTTGTCTAGTGCAAAACCTTGCGATTTGTTTACCAATAAATCGGTAGTTCCTTGAAATATCAAAGTAGGTTTATTTGCTAGATTAAACAACGGACTTGCTTCTTTGAAACTTTCTGGGATTTTTTCTCCGAGTTTGTATCTATCTCCCACGGCGATAGACATCGTGCGCTTGGTGTACCAATGGTAAAATTTCTTGTCGGTATATGCCTTTGAGTAAAAATCCGTAGGTGATAACATAGAAATCACTTTAGACACATTTTCTGGATGCTCGTGTGCATACATCAGCGTTAAATGCCCGCCAGCACTCTCTCCTAGCACAATATAGGGGGCTGAGGGGAAATGATATTTTTGGGCATTTTTCTTTAAAAACTCTATGGCTTGTGAGACATCTGCCAATTGATCTTTGTAATTAATTTTCTTGTTTGCCAAACGATAAGTGATACTTGCTGTAGGATATTGCTTTTTGTGCAAAAAATTCTGAATGCCACGCAAATGCCAAGGCTCGCCCAAAATCCAGCCGCCACCATGAATGATGACTACCAGTGGCTTATTATCCCTAAATGCAGGCAAAAACAAATCCATGCGATGTCTTTTATTTTCGCCATAAGAGAGGTTAAACTCCTTGGTTCCGCCATAGTAGTCTGTCGTTTTTTTATAATTGTGACATGAAGCAAATACCATAACGATTGAGAATATCAATAATCTTTTCATCATTAAATTCTTTAGCTCAAAAAATTAGCCAAAATGTATTTTTTTACTTTTTAATTAATCTTAGAAAAATAATGGACAAGATAAAAAAGATCCCCAGACATAACGCCGAATACTGCATACTCCCCATAAGATAAAGCACTTGAGCAAATATAAAACTTCCTAAAATCAACGCTAATTTTTCTACAATGTCATAAAAACTAAAATAAATGGTATTGTCATTCGATTTAGGCAAAAGCTTAGAATAAGAGCTTCTGCAAAGCGATTGCACTCCGCCCAAAACTAAGCCTACTGCCGCCCCCATGGCATAAAATTCTGCCGTAACATATTTATCATCTCGGTGTATTAAAAAAGCTGAAATACAAATCCCCGCCCAGATAATGAGCCCCACTTGTAATGCTGGTAAATTTCCCATTTTCTTAGATAAATAAGCAAAAAAATAGGAACCTCCAACTGCCACAAACTGGATTAAAAGTATGGCAATAATCAAATTGGTAGAATCTAAGCCCAGTTCTTGGTCGCCAAATCTACTTGCCATGTAATTAATAGTTTGAATGCCGACACTCAAAAAGAAAAATGCTAATAAATAATATTTTAATCGCTGAATTTTAAAGAGTTCCTGCCCCACTTTAAAAAGTTCGCGATGTGCATGTTTCCATATTTTAGATGTTTTATGGCTGGGCTGAGTGTAACTGTTTGGCAAATGTTTAAAAGTGTATTGTGCAAAGCCGATCCACCAGAGGGCTACGAGCAAAAATGAATAACGAGTTAAATCTTTGCTCACAAGCATAATCATAGCTAAACAGAAAATGAGCAAAATTGCTGAACCTATATAACCATAAACAAAGCCCTGAGCAGATAACTCATCTTGCCTATCTTTGTCGGCAATTTCGGGCAAATATGCGTTATAGAATACCAAGCTCCCCCAGTAGCCCACACTCGCGGTGATACTCCCAAGAATGCCTATCCAAAGTGTTGCCTCGTTGGTGAAAAAGAACAAAGATGCACACCCCAACGAACCTAAAATCGAAAAAATCTTTAAAAATCGCTTTTTATTTCCGATTTGGTCTGAAATAGCAGAAAGTATGGGGGAAAGCAAAACCACAATCACAAATGATGCTGTAATGGAATAAGAGTACAAAATATCCTTATCAGAAAACTGAATTCCAAAGACTTTCACGCCCTCTTGCCCACTGAGTACCGCCCCGAAATAAATCGGGAAAATCGCCGTTGTAATCACTAATGAATACACCGAATTTGCCCAGTCATAAAATGCCCATGCAAATTGCTGTTTTTTGAGTTTATCCATAAAATTTTAGTTCAAAACAGAAAAGCTACCCGCACACACATCGCTGTTGGTGGATAGCTTTTTTGGTCTTAATTTTTTGTAATCATAAACCCTTAAAACGGCATTCCAGGAATCTGTGGCATTCCTTGTCTTGCCACGCGTTCCAGTTCTTCATCATATTGATTTTGAGCTTTTTCAAGTGCTTTATTTAAAGTAAGGATTAAATAATCTACTAGTTGCTCTTTGTCTTCCAAAAGCTCGTCATCTATCTTGATTTCTTTTACTCTTCCCGCTTTTGAAACTTTTACTTCTAGCAAATTATCAGATGACTTTTCATCTAAAAATTCGTTTTTCATAGCTTCTTTAGCGTTTTGAATTTTTTGTTGAGATTCTTGTAATTGCCCCAACATTTTCATCATGTCCATAGTTTCAGTTTTTGGTATTAAACTCGCCTCAAAAATACAAAAAAATTGTAATTATACTTATTTTTTTGAGTTTAGTCAAGAATTTATTGCTATGTTTCTTTATTGCTGTAGTAATGTAAGCATTTTTTGTGTTTATCTTTTAAAATTAAATTGGACTGCAAAACTAAGGTTTTATTTTTTCATTCAAAAAAACTAGTTTTCTCTTTTATTGTATATTTGTGCTTTACTAAATACTGAATATGAAATTGTTAAAATATATCGGGCTAGTTACAATTTTAGCGGCATGTAAAGGCCGTATAGAGCAAGAAATTATAGTTGCTAGCCCTGTTGATATTTCCGACAACGAAATCACAAATTATGTGGAATATTGCAACAATCGGTTTGATATTTGCATGAATTATCCTAGTAACTTTAATCCAGAGCCAGAGCCTACCAACGGCGATGGGCGCGTATTTAGCAATAAACCAGATGGTGCTGAAATTAGAATTTTTGGCACTACTTTTTCTCCAAGAAGTCAGCTGGAAGAAATTATGCAATCCATGAAAAAAGAACTGGAAATCTATAATTTAAAACAAGATAAGAATCGTATAGAAGTCTTTGGTTTTAATAAAGAGAATAATAATCTTTATCACGAAATTTTAATCATAAAAAAACAAGCTAAAAGCAAAAATGATGAGCTTTGTAGCCTGTCTTTTACTTATCCTCATGCCAAGCGCAAGAAGTTTAAATCTTATTGGAGAATTATCTCAAACTCTTTTAAGTAAACTTTTCGTTGAGTTTTTTCCAAAGTAAATCTTTGAGCTCCTGAAGTCCCGTTTGTGCCACCGAGGAAACGAATACATGTGGCACATCTTTTGGCAATTTTTTAGCAATTTCTGCCTTTAATTCATCATCGAGCATATCCGATTTTGAAATGGCTATCACAAAATCCTTATCGAGCAATTCTTTGTTATAATTCTCGAGCTCGTGTTTCAAGATTTCATATTCTCTGGCATAATCTTTAGCATCTGCTGGAATCAAAAACAATAAAAGTGCATTTCGCTCAATATGCCGTAAAAATCTATGCCCTAGCCCTTTACCCTCTGAGGCTCCTTCTATAATCCCTGGTATATCGGCCATTACAAAGGAGTCGTGGTTGCGGTATTCCACAATTCCTAAATTAGGCGTGAGGGTGGTAAATTCATAATCTCCAATTTTGGGTTTTGCCGCAGTGAGTACCGAAAGCAGGGTGGATTTTCCAGCATTTGGGAACCCTACCAAGCCCACATCTGCCAGTACTTTTAGCTCAAAAGTAGCTTGCATTTCCTTGCCTGGCTCGCCTGGCTGGGCATAGCGTGGGGTTTGGTTCACGGAGGTTCTAAAATGCCAATTCCCTAGCCCTCCGCGGCCGCCGTGTAGCAGAATTTCCTTTTGTCCATCTTTGGTAATTTCAAAAAGCTGATTGCCTTTCTCATCTTTCACCACAGTACCGAGAGGCACCTCGATGTACACATCTTCGCCATCGGCACCCGTGCTTCGTTGCTTGCCACCATTTCCTCCGTTTTCAGCTTTCAGGTGGCGCGTATATCTCAGGTGAAAAAGTGTCCATCGGTGGCTATTGCCCACGACAATAATGTTTCCGCCTCGTCCACCATCTCCCCCATCGGGACCACCTTTTGGCACATATTTTTCTTTGCGCAAATGCGCCGAACCAGCACCTCCTTTTCCACTGGCTACATTAATCCTTACATGATCTATAAAATTATCTTGCATTATTTTATTTTTTTAATTTTTATTAAAGAAAGTAGACATCTTTTAAATACTCTTCGCCTAAACTTTCATTGATGTGTGCTATAATTTTGGCTTTGCCATAGCTGAATTCTGATTTAAACGCAGGCGATGTCAATCGTACAAACAAAACTTGATTTTTGACAAAAATCGTTTCGGTCATATTTTTCACAAAATCGCCCATTTGCGCGTGCCACGCATCGATGACTTGGCTCTCCTTCACTTGATTGCGGTAGCCATATTTATCTACAAAGTTGGAAAGTCCCTCTGCCAAACTCACTAAATTCTGTTTTCTCTTCATAGAAATTTAATTATAATTTAAACACCTTGTGGTCATCATTGATTTTAGCAATGATTGATTGGGTGCGCTCGGGGTGCGTATCGGAAATGAAAATTTGTCCGAAATGTTCCTCGTTTACCAATTTAATCAACTGCTCCACACGCGACTCGTCTAATTTATCAAAAATATCGTCTAAAAGCAATATCGGTGTCACATTTTTTTGTTCTTTAATGATTTCTAATTCGGCTAATTTCAATGCAATTAAAAAAGATTTTTGCTGCCCTTGCGAACCGAATTTTTTGATTAAATGCCCTCGAATATTAAATTTCAAATCATCTTTGTGCACGCCCTGCGTGGTGTACTGCACCAATTTGTCTTTAATTAAAGATTCCTCCAAATAAGTTTCAGGATTCACTTCCAAATCAGATTGATACACGATTTCCACCTCCTCTTTTTCTTGCGAAATAAAGGCGTAATATTTCTGAAACTTAGGTTGAAATGATGCTAAAAAGTCTTTTCTTTTTTCAAAAATATCTTTGCCCAATTTTAAAATTTCTTCGTCAAAAATCGAAAGTTGCAAAGCATCAAAACTGCGATTGGCGGCAAAATATTTAAGCAAGGCATTGCGCTGAGAAAGCACCTTGTTGTATCTCAATAAATTAGCAAAATACACCGAATCTGATTGCGAAATGATGCGATCAATAAACTTTCGACGCACATCGCTACCCTCGGTAATCAAATCGCGATCGTAGGGCGAAATAATCACCACGGGGAACTCCCCCACATGGTCGGCAATGCGCTCGTAGGTTTTCTGGTTGCGTTTGGCATTTTTCTTTTCGCCTTTTTTCACGCCACACTGCACCCATTCCTCTTTTTGATTTTTGAAAAACCAACCTTCCACAAAAAAGAAATCTTGCGAAATCCTAATATTTTGGGCATCGCTGGCATTGAAATAACTTTTAAAAAGGCTCAAATAATACACTGCATCGAGCAAATTGGTTTTGCCCATGCCATTGTTCCCCACAAAGGCATTAATCTTTGGGGAAAACTCCAATTCTTTCTCCTCGAAATTCTTGAAATTGATTAAGTGAATCTTTTTTAAATACATTTTTACAAAGGTAATGTATTTCTTTTATTCACTCTAATTTTAGTCAAAAATCGTTTTTTAGGTGTTTTTTTAACCCGTAGTGCATTATAAAAAAAGGTTGCCCATGAGCCTAAAGAAAAGTAAATTGCATTGGTTACCAATCAAATACAATTATGAGCAACCTAGAGGCAAGTTACAATTTTATTTTGAATAAACTAATAGAAATTTCAGGAACTGAAAATTTCTATTTTAAACCAGTGAAACCAAAATTATCTGATATAGAGTTGATAAGCTTAATTATTTTAGCAGAATTTAAATCTATCGACTCTGAGTACCAGCTTTTTAGAGAGATAAAAGGTTGGGCTATTGAATCTAAAATTGAAAGGAGTGTTTACAACAGAAGAAAACGAAAACTCTTCCCTTTTCTTGAAGAAATTAGGTGCAAAATGGTGAAAAAGTTCAATGATTTTGAAAACTATTTCTTGGTGGACAGCATGCCTTTAGAAGTGTGTAAATTATCCCGCTCTTCCAGAAGCAAAATCTGTAAAGAAAATAGCTTTTCAATGCCAAATAAAGGTTTTTGTGCTTCTCAAAATCTACACTTTTATGGTTACAAGCTACATGCGATCTGTTCTATTGCTGGTGTGTTCCAAAGTTTTGACTTATCTCCCGCCTCCGTTCACGACATTCATTATTTGAAAGACATAAAACTTCAAATTTCTGATTGCGTGTTACTTGGAGACAGGGGCTATCTTTCTCAAACGGTTCAGCTTGACTTGTTCAATGAGGTGAAAATCCAGTTAGAAACCCCTAAAAGAAAAAATCAAAAAGATTACAAACCTCAGTTCTATCCATTCAGAAAGTATAGAAAACGTATAGAAACTTTATTCTCGCAGTTGTGTGACCAATTTATGATACGGCGTAATTATGCCAAATCTTTTGAAGGATTCAAAACAAGAATATTGGCAAAAATTACCTCCTTGACTACTATTCAATATCTCAATAAATTTGTCTTTCATTGTAACATTAACAATTTAAAAATTAACCTCATTCGATAATGCACTACGGGTTTTTTTTAGATTTTTTTCAACGATTTTTTGTCAACTCTTTTTGCCAGTTTCGGAATGACATAAAAAACCTTCAAAATCATATTTTCCCGCGTTTTCCGAGTTCAATGACTTCTAGTCCGCCAATGTTGCCATTGTCTATCGTGAAACGCAACATCGTGCGAATTTCATGAAATCCGTAAATGCCCGCTGCACCAGGGTTCATGTGGATTAAATTTCGCTTGCTATCAGGCATTACTTTTAAAATATGAGAATGCCCCGAAATAAAGATTTTAGGCTTATGCTCGTTGATTAATTTTAGAGAACGCGAATTATATTTGGGCGGATAGCCCCCGATATGCGTCATAAAAACCTTCACGCCTTCCACTTCAAAAAACAGATTTTCAGGAAATTGTGCACGCATTTGGGCATCATCTATATTTCCATACACGGCTCTAAATGTTTTTTCTTTAGTCAAAGCCTCTACAACTTTCTGATTCCCAATATCTCCTGCGTGCCAAATTTCGTCTACATCTTGGGCATAGTGCAAAATTCTGTCGTCTATATGACCATGCGTATCCGATAATAATAAAACTTTTTTCAATTCGTTGTTGTATTTTTGTGGTCTAAAGTTAAAAAATAGTTTTGAGATATTTCATTGAATTTTCATACAAAGGAACAAATTATCACGGTTGGCAGATTCAGCCCAATGCAGTAACGGTGCAAGAAGTGCTCGAAAACCGACTTTCTACGCTTTTGAAAACGCCTATCCAAGTTACGGGCGCAGGCAGAACCGATGCGGGAGTGCACGCCAAACAGATGTTTGCTCACGCCGATTTGGATTGCCGAGAACCCGAGGATTTAAAAAATAGATTAAACCGATTTTTGCCCGACGACATTGCTGTGCACCAAATTATTCCCGTGAAAGAAGATGCCCACGCAAGGTTTGATGCACTATCCCGAACCTACGAATATTATATTTTTACCAAAAAAAATGTTTTTGAGACCGAAAACGCTTGGATCATACACCACTCGCTAGACATCGATGCCATGAACGAAGCCGCTAAACAGCTTTTTTTGTACGAAGATTTCACGAGTTTTGCCCGATTGCACGCCGATACCAAAACCAATATTTGCAAGATTTATTCAGCGATTTGGGAACAAAATGGCGATGAATTGAAATTTACGATTTGTGCCGATAGATTCTTGCGAAACATGGTACGCGCCATTGTAGGCACCATGGTAGAAGTGGGAAAAGGAAAGATAAATATCACAGAATTTAAACAGATAATTGAAAAAAAAGGGCGTAATTTTGCATCCGCATCGGCACCGGCACAAGGTCTGTTTTTAACACATGTTGCCTACCCGTCTGATTTATTTTATGTATGAGTAGTAGAGCCAAAAGATTTAATTTAAACGAACTAAAACGATTACTTAATTTAGGAACCGAAGACAAAAGAAGATTTTATTCCGTTATCATCATTGCCATTCTTTTATCGGTGGTATCGTCTGCACGCCCGTTGCTTACGGGAGACGCTATCGACGCCTATATTTTGCATAAAAATGTAGCCGATTTATTGAAAATCTGTGTGATTTTGGGTGTCATCATCACCATGGAAATCGCTTTGCAATATTATTTTATTTTAATGTCCAATATTATTGCACAAACGGTGATTGAAAAACTTAGAATTCAATTATTTAACAAAATCATTCAGTATAAATTAAGTTTCTTTGACAAAACACCAAACGGGACATTGGTTACTCGTTCGGTGTCTGATATCGAAACCATTTCGCAAGTCTTTACCGATGGGATTTTGGTGGTCTTGGGCGATGTTTTGCGCATTGTGTGCATTATGGCAGTAATGTTTTACACCAACTGGAAATTAGCCTTGGTTGTTATTGTGATTCTTCCGCTTATGACAGTGGTTACCAGTTTATTCCAAAAATCAATTAAACGAACATTTTCTGAAGAAAGAACGCAAACTGCGATTTTCAATAGCTTTGTACAAGAACGCCTTTCGGGGATGAAAATCATTCAACTTTTTAATCGAGAAGATGCTGAGTTTAAGAAATTTAAAGGCATTAATAAAAAGTTGAGAGATGCGTACTTAGCCACTGTTTTTTATTTCTCATTGCTCTTTCCTGTGGTGGAATTAGTCTCATCTGTCGCACTTGGTTTGGTCATCATTTTAGGGGGCTGGAGTGCTTTTTATTTTAAAGATGTTTCGCCTGGGGAGGTCATTGCTTTTATCATGTTTATCCCGATGTTGGTGCGTCCAATTCGTCAAATGGCAGAGCGTTTCAACAACCTACAACGCGGACTTGTGAGTGCCGAGCGAGTGTTTAAAATGATGGATTTAAACGAAACTCTGCCAAACAAAGGAAAGATTGAAAAAAGTAACATTCAAGGGAATATTTTATTTAAAGATGTGGTGTTTGAATACATTCCAGACGAAGAAATTTTAAAAGGTATTTCGTTTGAAGCCAAAGCGGGAGAATGCATTGCTATTGTGGGGGCGACAGGTGCAGGAAAATCCACAATCATCAATCTTTTAAGCCGTTTTTACGATATCAAATCAGGTAGCATTTGCATTGATGGTGTGGACATTAGGGATTATAGTTTGCAAAATCTGCGTAGCCATATCGCAGTGGTGTTGCAAGATGTATTTTTGTTCAACGATACAATTTTAAACAATATCCGTCTTGGCGACAACAACATTAGCGAAAACGACATCGTTCAAGCTGCTAAAGAAATTGATATTCATACATTTATCGAAACACTACCTGGTGGCTATCATTATAAAGTTTGTGAGCGTGGTTCTACCCTTTCGGTGGGGCAACGCCAATTGATTTCATTTTTGCGTGCCTATGTGCACAAGCCAGAGATTTTGGTTCTGGACGAAGCTACTTCATCTATCGATACCGCTTCGGAAAATTTAATCCAAGAAGCAACCGAAAAAATCACTAAAAACCGAACTTCCATCATTATTGCACACCGCTTGGCTACGATTCAAAATGCCGATAAAATCATCGTGATGGAACAGGGAAAAATTGTAGAAATGGGTAAACATCAAGAATTATTGAACCAAAATGGCTATTATGCACATTTATACAAAGTTCAATTCCGTGATGCACAAGCCTAATTTTTTAAGAGATTAAAATTTTTGTACCTTTGCCGTACATTTTTTAAATACGATTTGATATGAAAAAAGTATTATTACTTGCAGGAGTTGCTTCATTTGTAGCTTTCGCTTCATGTAAAAAAGAAACTCAAAAAGAAGAAGTTGTTTCTACTGAAAATGTTGCAACAGAAGATGTTACCACAGATGCGCCAGAAGAAGGTGCGACTGCAGATTTGGCAAATTCTTCAATCCCTGCGGCTCCACAATTACAAGACGAAACTTTGCAAAGCTGGGTAAACGATTTACACGCTGCTGCTGAAAAAGCTAAAAACGCATCGGTTGCAGGAAATGTAGATGAATTGAACCAAGCTACTGCTGAGATTACTTCGCTTGTTGAAACTTTGAAAACACAAGAAAACAAAGCTGAATACAACCAAGCACAAGAATATTATAAAACTGTGCAAGAAGAATTAAATAAATAATTTTTATATAATTAATTTTTGTGATGTTTATTAAAAAGCGTTTTTCTCATAGAAAAACGCTTTTTTAGTATATTTTCTTCTCGGTTAAATATTTCCAATAGCGTTTGGGCATATTTTGTAAATGCAATTTGGTATTTTTTCGCTCTTCGATACCCGTTTTTACAAAATAGCGTTGCCACAATTTTTGATAGTTTTTTTCTTCGGCGTGCCACAATTCTTCGGGATTTTGGGCAAAATCTCCCGTAGGGAAAATCATTTCGCAAGTTTCTAAATCATAGAACAATCCATAATTTCTACGCGCATCGTAAATCAGCCATTTTTGATCTCGGTAGCGATGATAAAAATGATTTTTAAGCATAGGCAAAACATCAAAATCAGGCTCAATACGAGCAAAATAAGTTTCGTCTTGGAGCTTTTCAAAACGCACAAAAGCTTTCATGCGATGCACCTCTCGCCCCACGGATTTGCAAATTTTGGCAATGGCTAAAATTTGATCATCAGCTAAATCATTAAAAACATATTTTTTAGGATTTTTCACCGATTTTTGCACCAAATGCAAAATTAAATTTTCACGCTCATATCGCTCAGACATAAACACATACATCAGCTGAGAAATTCCTTTTTTGCCTAAATTTTCTTCTAATTTTTTAAGTACACGCTCGGCTTTCTCGGTTTGTGTGATGACATCGTGTCGCTCAGCAAACAAATCCAACTGTGCGGCTCGGTTTTCGGGCAAAATATCTACAGACCGATAACGATATTCAAACACTTCAAAAATCGTGGTCATCAGCCCTTCAAAACTTCCATCGTAGATGATATTTACCATGATTTAAACATTAAAACAAAGACAATTGCTCGCCATAAAGGCTAGACCATTTAGATTTGGTTTCGTTAAGCAATAATTGTCTTAAATTCTGTTTTTCAAGAAATTGATTAAAACGATTAGGACTTGCTCCTTCGATGAAAAATTTGGCACGATTGGTCGCTACACCCATTTTTTTAAGATGTTCTATGGTTAATTTTTGGAATTTTCGGGCTTTTAAAATCTTCAAAACCGATTTTACGCCCACGCCTGGAATCCTAAGCAAAAGTTCCTTCGGAGCTGTATTGATATTCACGGGAAAAAGCGCGCGGTGTCTTATCGCCCATGCCAATTTTGGGTCGATTTCTAAATCCAAAAAAGGTGCTTCGCTGTCCAAAATTTCATTGGCATCAAACCCATAAAAACGCATCAACCAATCGGCTTGATACAATCTATGCTCACGCTGAATAGGCACTTGTGTATTAATTGAAGGTAATCTATCATCCTCTGAAACAGGCACATACCCCGAATAATATACGCGGCGCATGTCGTATTTTTTGTAAAAATAATTGGCGACATGTATGATTTTTAAATCCGTTTCGTTGGTGGCTCCCACAATCATTTGCGTGGATTGCCCCGCAGGCGCAAATTTAGGTGTGCTTTTGATGATTTTTCGCTCCGATTTATAAATTTCTAAATTTTGTTTAATCGTGCGCATGGGTTTTACCAAATCCTTGTGCGATTTTTCGGGGGCTAAAAGTTTTAAACCTTGTTCGGTCGGGATTTCCAAATTCACCGAAAGTCTATCGGCATAAAGTCCCGCTTCGCGCATCAACTCCTCGCTCGCTCCTGGAATAGACTTGAGATGAATATACCCATTGAATTTGTGCTCGGTGCGTAACTTTTTGGCAATGCGCACCAAACGCTCCATGGTAGTATCTCCATTTTTAAAAATCCCCGAACTTAAAAATAATCCCTCGATATAATTTCGGCGATAAAAATTCATGGTGAGATCCACCACTTCGTCCACCGTAAAAGCTGCTCGCTTAATGTCGTTGCTACGACGCGAAACGCAGTAGGCACAATCGTAAATGCAATGATTGGTCAATAGAATTTTAAGTAAAGAAATACATCTGCCATCTTCGGTAAAGCTGTGGCAAATCCCCGATGCGTGGCTATTTCCCAGCCCACCCTTGTTTTTACGATTGCCTCCGCTCGATGAGCAAGAAACATCGTATTTAGCAGCATCTGCTAGGATTTCTAGTTTTTCTTTAATTCTATCAAAATTCATTTTTTGCCCCTTGCTTTTGAGCAAAAATAAGAAAAACCAAAGAAAGCCTAAGCCTTAAAAATCATAAATTCTATATAATTTTATAGAGCGGTATAAGTCGTAATCTGGCGATTATCGTCTTGTACCACCAATTGATTTTTGGTGAGTTTTTGAATATACCAAATATCTTTATTTTTTTTAGTGAAAGTCGGTTTTTCTTTGGCTTCAATTTCATCGCTTTTGCCGTACATGATACCGCCAAAAACAGCCTTTTCCCATTCAACATCTTCTTTGATCCAAGGAGATTTAGATGAAACTAAATTCACCTTTAAATCTGAAAAAATAATTTGATTTTCTTTTAATTCCCAATGAGAAGAAATCTGAACATCGGTATTATTCCACAAGCCATCTATCAATTTAGTTTTTAGAATGGAGGTATGATTTGCATTGAAAATCAGTGTATCGTTCCAAACTTTATTGGACAATTCTTTTTGCACAATCCAAGTTTTATTCTTTAATAAATTGACATCAAAATGATTGTCATCATCGCTGTTTTTACAAGAGAAAATCAATACACTCAAAAATATAAAAAATACGATTTTTTTCATTTTTTGGATATTTTCAGTAGGTATACCAAAATTAAAAAAAAATTATTTTTCAAACTATATTTTTGCCAAAATTTTCGGAATAAATATAATTAAACCAATTATAAAAGTTCCTATTGCGACTATCAAAACCGCTGTCGCTGAAACATCTTTAATGATTTTTATTTTATTGTTTTTTTGAGGAGAAATGAAATCTGCTATATTTTCAATTGCTGTATTTATAGCTTCTAAACTTAAAACCAAAGCAATACAAAAGATAATAATCCCCCATTCAACTGTAGTTATTTCAAAATAAAAGCCAAAAATAATAACTAATATGCTTGCAAATATGTGTACTTTAACATTGGGTTCTTTTATCAAAGTCAAAAAACCTTCTATTGCAAACCCAATACTTTTAATTCTAGTTTTTATAAAACGTATTAAGTCGCTCATTATTTTTTAATACTTTCTTCTTCGCTTTTGTTGCCTTGCACTTCTGTTGCTACATTTAATTTTTCTGTTTCAGTTGCCAAAGCGGTAGCTTTTTCTTTTCTATCTTCGTCGTTTAAATCTTTTAAATAGCCCATTTTAAGCACATCATAGAACGAGTGCCTGTTGATGTTAAATGCTACAAACGAAGCAACTAAACCTGCAAACATGAGATAGAAAATCAAGCTGTGGCGGTCGGTCATTTCAATTACAAGAATTGCCGATGTAAAGGGTGCACGCGTGATGCCTACCAAAAACGAAACCATCCCAACTAAAATCAACAAATTGATTTCTGATGAAGTGTAAGCGAACCACCCTGCTACAACAGAGCCTACCGTGGCTCCTGCGCCCAATGCTGGGGCAAAAATACCTCCCGCAGCCCCTGATGTGAACGAAAGCCCTGTGCCTATCATTCTTAAAACAGGGGTATACCAAGGTAGTGTTTTTTCTTCGGTAAAGAGCACACGCTCCATTAACTCTTTCCCAGAGCCTAAAATATCTTCGCTGATAAAATAGGCGATTGTTGCAATAATTAGCGAGGAAACTAATAAAAAATAAACCTCTTGGCGTTGATTTTTTAATGTTTTTTTGAATTTTAAAACGCTGAGCATTGCTTGCGAAAGCAAACTACTTAAAATTCCAGAAATCACGGCTACCAATAGCACCGAAAATATAATCCAAGAGGAAATATCATCAATTCTTGGAAATCCTAAATAGAGATAAGGACCTGTGATACTTTGTGTTAAGAAACCTGCGATGATAACTCCTGTGAAAAGTGCTGTTTTAAAGTAACTTAGATGAGTTCTTGTAAGTTCCTCTATGGCAAAAACAATTCCTCCAAGTGGTGTATTGAACGCCGCAGAAAGTCCAGCCGCTGCACCTGTCATGATCATATTTTTTCTTGAAATTTTTGGCCATGAGGCGGGCAATAATTCATTGATTTTCTTATAAATAGAACCTGAAATTTGAATCGTAGGTCCCTCTCTACCTATAGCTCCCCCCCTACTACCATAATGGCACTGGAAATAATTTTAATTACTAGTACTTTAAAACTTAATAATTTGGGTATTTTTTTATAACTTTTGGGAGTGGAAAGCTCAACGGCGGCCATTACCTGCGGAATCCCACTACCTTTGGCGTATGGGGCAAATTTTACAACTAGCCACCAAGACAGCAAAAAAGCAGAGGGTAAAAGAATGAAAACCATCCATTTGTGCCAGCTTAAAATCATGCTTAAAGCTTCCTCGGCATACCTAAATAATCCTGCATAGAAAATTGCAAATAATGCCGTGATAACGGCTCCCACCCAAAACGGAATGGCTTGCAATAGGTTGTTTTTAATTTTTTGGCTATGAATTCGATCGGTGGATAGCCTTAAATAATACCTTAGAAAATTAATTACTTTATGCATTGATTAGATGCTTTGAATTTCTACTTTTTTAAACGAGATGCAAAGCTATTTATTTTTATTAACTTTATAAAGTACTTGCAAGTTTTATTTGTAGGAATCCCAAAACATTTTGGCTGCACCTAAAATCATAATGAATCCAAATATTTTTTTAAGTGTTTTTTGGTCTAATTTTAAAGCTAGCATTCCGCCAAAATAGCTTCCTATCATAAAGGTGAGCGAGAGTATCATTACATATTTCCAATTAATGAAACCTGCTTTGTTGTAACTATATACCGATAGAAAACTAAGTGGTAACAACAATGTGGCTAAACTAGTTCCTTGCGCTTCATGCTGAGACATTCCCATTAGAAAAACTAAAAACGGCACGATGATTAATCCACCACCTATCCCCACAAGTCCACCGATGAGTCCTGCTAATAATCCTATGAGTAGGAGTAATAATGTTTGATCCAATCTTTTTATTTTTAATAAATTTTAGTTTGCCACTTCGCTAATGAATTTTATGCGCATAAGGCGTAATTCTTCTTCATCTAGAGCATCGCCAAATTCTTCTAGCAATTCGGCCAAGCTATCAGTTTGGGCTTCTTCTATCAAGAAATCCATGATTTCGTCTTGTAACTCTTCGTCTATTACCTCTTCGATGTAGTAGTTGATGTTAAGCTTTGTACCTTGATAAACTATGCTTTCCATTTCAGAAAGAAGTTCCTCCATGCTCATACCTTTAGCCTTAGCAATGTCTTCCAAGTTCATTTTTCTATCGGTACTTTGTATTATGTACACCTTGTTAGTAGACTTATTGGCAATTTGCTTAATGACAATGTCGTTTGGTTTTTCAATATCATTGTCTTCTACATAGCGTTCAATTAGCTCGATGAACGGTTTTCCGAATTTCTTGGCTTTTCCGTCTCCTACGCCAAAAATATTGGTAAGCTCTTCCATGGTTGTAGGATATTGTGAAGCCATATCTTCTAAACTTGCATCTTGGAAAATTGCAAAAGGCGGAATTCCGTGTTTTTTAGATGATTTTTTTCTTTGTTCTTGTAAATATTTAAGCAATGTTTCATCTAGCACACCACCACCTGCTGCAGGCTCATCATTTTGCTGATTCATCAAGGCCTCATAGTCGTGATCTTCTGCAATTTCGAATTTGTAAGGTTTTACAATAAAATCAAACGCCTTTTGATTCAATTTTAAAATTCCATACGATTCTACTTCTTTTTCAACAAAATCGTTTACAATCGACTGGCGACCAATACTTCTCCAGAAACTTTCTGAATAGTCTTTCCCTATCCCAAAGAAATCTTCGGTTTCTAGTGAATAGGATTTAGTAATTACTGTGTTTTTGCCCACGAGCAATTTTACCAAATCTTTTAATTTCAATTTTTGATTGGTTTTTTCGATGATTTCAAGAAATGTTTTGAGCTCCTTAGAAACTTCAATCATTTTTTTAGGGTTGCGCATATTATCGTCCATATCCGCTCCTTCTCCATTCACTTCATCAAACTCTTCCCCAAAATAGTGCAATAAGAATTTTCTGCGCGACATCGAGGTTTCTGCGTAAGAAACCACTTCGTTTAGCAATTGTAGTCCTACCTCACGCTCAGAAACGGGTTTTCCTGAAAGGAATTTTTCGAGTTTTTCAATATCTTTATAATCATAAAAGGCCAGGCAGTAACCTTCTCCACCATCACGACCTGCACGCCCT
This sequence comes from Ornithobacterium rhinotracheale, assembly GCF_004088395.1. Taxonomy (NCBI): domain Bacteria; kingdom Pseudomonadati; phylum Bacteroidota; class Flavobacteriia; order Flavobacteriales; family Weeksellaceae; genus Ornithobacterium; species Ornithobacterium rhinotracheale. The sequence goes on from NZ_CP035107.1 coordinate 1,263,147, forward strand.
GTTTCTTGATAATAGCCTTCCAAGCTTTTTGGGAAATCATAGTGAATTACAAAACGCACATCGGGCTTATCGATCCCCATTCCAAAAGCGATAGTTGCTACGACAATGTCTACATCTTGCATCAAGAATTTATCTTGGTGCTCGGCGCGTGTTTTGGCATCTAGCCCTGCATGGTAGGGCAAAGCCGAAATTCCGTTGAGTTCTAAGGTTTGTGCAATTTCCTCTACTTTTTTACGGCTAAGGCAATAGATGATTCCAGATTGTCCTTTTCGGGTTTTAATGAATTTAATAATTTGTTTATCAATATCCACCTTAGGGCGCACTTCGTAAAACAAATTAGGGCGGTTGAATGAGGCTTTAAACACCAAAGCATCGGTCATGCCCAGCGTTTTCTGAATGTCTTCTTGCACTTTAGGGGTAGCTGTAGCGGTGAGTGCTATAATGGGCTGTTCGCCAATTTTTTGAATAATAGATTTTATGTTTCTGTACTCAGGCCTAAAATCGTGCCCCCATTCAGAGATACAGTGAGCTTCATCAATGGCAAAGAAGGATATTTTTACCTCTTTGAAAAAGTTCACATATTCCTCCTTGGTTAGCGATTCAGGTGCTACATAAAGTAGTTTGGTAACCCCATTAGCTATATCATCTAAAACCTGTGCAACCTGTGCTCGGTTGAGCGAAGAATTTAACACATGTGCAATGCCTTCCTCTTCGTGCAATCCTCTTATGGCATCTACTTGGTTCTTCATCAAAGCAATCAATGGAGAAATTACAATTGCTGTACCTTCCTGCATGAGTGCGGGTAATTGATAGCAAAGCGACTTTCCTCCTCCAGTTGGCATCAACACAAAAGTATCCTTTCCATCAAGTAGAGAGGTAATGATTTCTTCCTGTTGACCTTTAAAAGAATTAAAGCCAAAATGCTTTTTAAGAGCTGCTTTTAATTGGTAATTTTTCGATGACATAATATAAATTCAAAAAGACTTCTTAAATTTGTAGATATAAAAGTACGATAAATTTTTAAAATAACAAATATTATCACCTTGAAATCAGAAGAAATTTTAAAATACGCAAAAGAGCTCGTGCAACTACAAGCACAAGAAGTTCTCCGTCTAGGCAAAAACCTTGACGAATCTTTTGTAAATTGCATAAATGCTTGCAAAAACTGCAAAGGTAAATTAGTACTCGTGGGAGTGGGCAAAAATAAGCCCATTGCCGAAAAAATGGTCGCCACCCTCAACAGCACAGGAACACGCGCTCAGTTCCTACATGCGGGTGAAGCTTTGCACGGAGACTTGGGACTTTTAGCCCCAGAAGACATTGCGATAGTTCTCTCTAAATCAGGAAATACCGCAGAAATTAAAAATGCACTTCCTTCCATAAAAAAACTAAGCAACCAAGTGATTGCCATCACGGGAAACATGCAATCTTATTTGGCTAAAAATACCGATATTGTGCTCGACACCACTGTCTCTCGCGAGCTAGGATACCTAGAGGTAGCCCCCACGACAAGCACCACCGTTCAACTTGTGATTTGCGATATCATCGCCGTGATTTTAAAACAATTAAAAAACTTTACCAAAGAAGATTTTGGGGTATTTCACCCAGGAGGTTCCTTGGGCAAAAAGCTTTCTTGGAAAGTTGCCGACATGGTAGACTCTAGCCAAAAACCGCGTGTGGACATAGATGCCGATATCAAAGAAGTGATTCAGTCGCTTACTTCGGGACGATTCGGAATCACCGTGGTGGAACAAAAAGGCAAAATTGTGGGAGTGATTACCGACGGAGATTTGCGCCGAATGTTGCAAAAATATTCTGATTTGAAAGGGATAAAAGCAAATGATATTGCTACTTTTGCGCCCAAAACTATTCATAAGGATGTGCTCGCGGTAGATGCGCTTAAAATCATCAACCAGAACAAAATTGGGCAGCTTATAGTAGTGGATGACAACAACGATTATTTTGGAATTATCGATTTCCATGTATTAACAAATGAAGGATTAAGTGAAGCACAATAATAATACTCCCAAAAACGATATGCCATTTCTGGATCATGTCGCCGAACTCCGTAAACATCTCCTGCGTGCAATTGTGGGCGTGGTTATAGGCGCGATTTTAGCCACGGTTTTCTGGCAACAGATTTTGGATTTCATCATGGCACCGCTCAAATCAAATTTTACAACCTACAAAGCATTCAATAAAATTGGACATTTCACAGGCTATGGAGATTTATATCCAAAGCCCTTCAACATTCAAAGCGAACTCACCAATCTTGAGTTTGGCGGACAGTTTACTGCCATTATTGGAGTAATTTTGGTCGCGGGGCTTATCATCGCTCTGCCCTATGTGGTGTACGAAATTTTCCAATTCATTAAACCTGGGCTCACCCCTATGGAACGAAAATATAGCAATCTCACAATGTTTTTCACCATTATGTTTTTCTTGCTCGGTGTGGGATTTAGTTATTATTTCATTATGCCACTTTCGGTGCATTTCATGTACTTTTTTCAGCCGTTTGGCGTGGAAAATAATTGGAAATTATTAAGCTATATTTCCGTTTTTGTACAAACAACACTCTCTACGGGCGTAGTGTTTTTATTGCCTATCTTTGTCTATTTCTTGGCTAAAATTGATTTGGTAACGCCCAATTTCATGAAAACCTATCGAAAACACGCTTTTGTAGTCGTGCTCACCATTGCCGCAATCATTACCCCAGCCGATATTTTAAGTATGGTAATCGCCTCTATTCCATTGCTTTTACTTTACGAATTGAGCATTTTAATCGTGAAATGGGTATATAAAAATAAAGAAAGAACTCTGGCTGAAAAAAACATTTAAATTAGGCTAAAAATCTTTTTTTTCGGTATGAGAATCAAAATTCCGTGTGGGGTAGCACCTATTACCCCACACGGAATTTTGACTTTATAATTAAGTATGTTTTAAAATCCACAGAAATCCAAAATCTAGTTTGGAACGATAAAAATATGCCAAATTCTGTTTTTTTTAGATTCCGAATCAAGTTCGGAATGACATCACGCACAATTTTTCGCACGCTTGTCACCCTGAACTCGTTTCAGGGTCTAGCGCAAAGAGATTCTGAAATGAATTCAGAATGATAAATTATTTTGATTTAGTCTTTTATTTAAAATAATTTTGTTTAAATATTTTATTTTTAATATATTCGCCCTCACGAAACTTGTAAAACTTTAGGGGTGCTGAGTGAATCGGCTGAGAAATACCCTTTGAACCTGAACAAGATAATTCTTGCGATAGGGAAAAGTTGAAAAACTATAAAAAATATATTTTTTTGTAGTTTGATTAGCTCAGCCAGCAATGGCTTCTCCTTAAAGATTTACAGTAAAAAAATGAGCCAATGATTACTGTAAAAATTAATTCTGAAATTGAACAAATTCCAAAAGAGACTACGCTCTCTAAACTTGTCGTTCTAAAAAGTATAGCGACAAGAGGTATTGCTATTGCCGTAAATCAAAAAGTGATCAGTCGTTCCAAGTGGGAAATATTTCAGCTACAAGAGAATGATACTATCTTAATCATCAAGGCTACTCAAGGAGGGTAAAATATTCAACTAAAATATAAAATACATGAAGACAAAAGTGACACCAACTGAACAAAACATTAGCCGAGAGCCTTTTCCTAATTCCGAAAAAGTCTATGTACAAGGCAGCCTTTTTGAGGATGTGCTGGTGCCCATGCGAAAAATCACTCTGAGCGATACAATTGATAAATTTAAAGGAACAAAAACACCAAATGATCCCGTTTTTGTTTATGATACAAGTGGTGCCTATACCGATCCAAATATCGAAATCGATGTGCGAAAAGGGCTACAACCGATTCGCCAAGAATGGATAGATCGCCGTGGAGATACCGAACAGCTTGCTGGCTTATCTTCGGAATACGGACGCCAGCGAGAAGCCAATACAAATTTAGATGAATTGCGATTTAATCGCATCCGCAAACCATTAAAAGCTAAAGAGGGCAAGAATGTAACACAGATGCATTATGCCAAAAAGGGAATCATAACTCCAGAAATGGAATTTATTGCCATTCGTGAAAATCAAAAATTACAGGCAATCAAGGAAATTACCAAACAGCATGCAGGAGAAAGCTTTGGAGCATCTATTCCTAAAGTGATTACACCAGAATTTGTGCGAGACGAAGTGGCTAGAGGAAGAGCCGTAATCCCTTGTAACATTAATCACCCAGAGAGCGAACCTATGATTATTGGTAGAAATTTTTTAGTAAAAATCAATGCCAATATCGGGAATTCTGCCGTTACCTCTTCCATTGAGGAGGAAGTAGAGAAATCTGTTTGGGCTTGTCGCTGGGGTGCAGATACAATTATGGATTTGTCCACAGGAAAAAATATACACGAGACCAGAGAATGGATTTTGAGAAATTCTCCCGTTCCGATTGGCACTGTTCCTATTTATCAAGCACTTGAAAAGGTAAATGGAAAAGCCGAAGACCTCACTTGGGAAATCTTTAGAGACACACTGATTGAGCAAGCAGAACAAGGGGTAGACTACTTCACTATTCATGCTGGGGTGCGACTCAAATACATTCCGCATACCGCCAAACGAGTTACAGGAATCGTGTCTCGCGGAGGTTCCATCATGGCTAAATGGTGTTTGGCACATCACAAAGAAAATTTCCTTTACACCCATTTTGAAGAGATTTGTGAAATCATGAAAGCCTATGATGTCGCCTTTTCCTTAGGCGACGGGTTGCGCCCAGGAAGTATTGCCGATGCCAATGATTATCCTCAATTTGCCGAATTAGAAACCTTAGGCGAATTGACCAAAATTGCTTGGAAACACGATGTACAGTGCATTATAGAAGGACCTGGGCATATTCCTATGCATATGATCAAAGAAAACATGGACAAGCAGTTAGAAGAATGTGGCGAAGCACCTTTTTATACTCTAGGCCCTTTAACTACGGATATTGCTCCTGGATACGACCACATCACAAGTGGAATCGGAGCGGCAATGATCGGCTGGTATGGCTGTGCTATGCTTTGCTATGTTACACCAAAAGAACATTTGGGCTTACCGAACAAAGAAGATGTGAAAACAGGCGTAATTACTTATAAAATAGCGGCACACGCTGCCGATTTAGCCAAAGGACATCCAGGTGCACAGCATCGTGATGATGCGATGAGCAAAGCCAGATTTGAATTCCGATGGGAAGATCAATTTAACCTCTCGCTAGATCCCGATACAGCACGAGAATTTCATGACGAAACTTTACCTTCTGAGAATGCAAAAGTGGCACATTTTTGCTCGATGTGCGGCCCTCATTTCTGCTCGATGAAAATCACTCAAGAAGTAAGAAATTATGCCGAAGAAAATGGACTAGACACACTCGACGCTATTGAGAAAGGAATGAAACAAAAATCAGAAGAATTTAAAGAAAAAGGCAGCGAAGTGTATTTATAACTAAATCGAAATCATAATGTTCATTGTAATCACCCCCGAAAATGAAATTCCAAACGAAATAGATTTAATTCGTGAAATGGCTGAATTTCCCATCACTTTCCATGTGCGAAAGCCAACTTTTAACGAAGAAAAAACAAAGAAATGGTTACTAAAATTTGAAGAAAATCAGCTCAAAAAAATGGTGTTACACCAGCATCATGAATTGATTGAACATTTTGATTTAAAAGGTTTACACTTTAAAGAAACCCACAGAAAAGAAACAAAAATTAATCAAAAAATTGAATTTTACAGATTAAAAGATAAAACACTTTCGGCTTCGTTTCATTTGCAAAACGAGGCTGAAAGTCAAAATCTTTTTGACTATGCTTTGCTTAGCCCTGTCTTTAATTCCATTTCAAAAAACAATTATCAAGGGAAAGATTTTCATTTAAAAAATCCTTTAAAACCAATTATTGCACTGGGAGGAATTACCCAAAACAACCTAGAAAAAACTAAAAAATATGGATTCTCTGGTGTGGCTGTTTTGGGGAGCATTTGGCAGCGTTCAAAACCTTTAGAATCATTTAAAAATCTGTATTATAAATATTTAAACATTTTCCAATAAAAAATGAAATGCATAAAAACGCCTAAAGTTTACTACATAAGTCAAGGAAACACGCCTAATGATCATCTAGAGAACATCAAAAAAATGGTAGATGCTGGCGTGGATTGGGTGCAGCTACGCATCAAAGAAGGCGATAAAAAAGAAATTTTGTCGGTTGCAAGTAAAGCGCAAAAATACTGCGAAGAGCACGGCGTTGTATTTATCGTGAACGATGATATTGAAATTGCTCACTTTACGCACGCAAATGGTGTTCATCTTGGCAAAGAAGACGAAAGTCCAGAAATTGCGAGAGAACTCCTAGGCAAAGATAAGATTGTAGGCGGCACCGCCAACACATGGGAAGATTGCCAAAAACTTATTGATATGAAAGTAGACTACATAGGATTAGGTCCCTATCGCTTTACTATCACCAAAAAGAAACTTAGCCCGATTCTCGGCTTGGAAGGTTACAAACAAATCGTCCAAAAAATGAGAGAAAACCATATCAACATACCGATTATAAGCATCGGAGGCATTGAGCTAAAAGATGTCGAAGAGCTACAAAAAATAGGAATAAGTGGCATTGCACTTTCTGGTTTTTTGCACCAAGAAAAAGAGCCTAAGGCTACCGTCCGTGGAATTCAATCATATTTTAAATAAAAATCATGAGTAATAAATTAACCATTGCAGACCGTACTTTTAATTCCAGATTATTTACAGGAACAGGAAAATTTTCTTCTTCACAATTAATGGAAGAAGCTATTTTAGCAAGCGAGAGCGAGCTTGTAACGGTTGCACTCAAAAGAGTGGACGCCAATAATGAGGAAGACGCTATTTTGCAGGGACTACAATTTGATCATATTCATCTATTGCCAAACACTTCGGGCGTGAGAAACGCTAGAGAAGCCATTTTTTCAGCCGAAATGGCAAGAGAGGCATTAGAAACCAATTGGATAAAAGTAGAAATTCATCCAGACCCTAAATACTTATTGCCCGACGCAGTAGAAACGCTCAAAGCTTGCGAAGAGCTTGTAAAAAAAGGCTTTGTTGTGATGCCCTACATTCATGCCGATCCCGTTTTGTGCAAACGACTAGAAGATGTGGGCGCGCAATGTGTGATGCCTCTAGGGGCACCAATTGGCACCAATAAAGGTTTAAAAACACTCGATTTTTTAAAAATCATCATAGAACAGAGCAATGTTCCCGTGGTTATAGACGCAGGAATCGGAGCCCCTTCACACGCTACCTATGCCATGGAGCTGGGGGCAGATGCCGTGCTTGTAAACACTGCTATTGCAGTTTCTGAGCAACCTGTACAGATGGCAAAAGCCTTTAAATTAGCCGTAGAATCTGGGCGTATGGCATACGAGGCAAAGCTGGGCAAAGTATGCCATCAAGCAGAAGCTAGTAGCCCTTTTACTAAATTTTTATATGATTAAAATTTTAATGAAATGAAAAGTTTTAATGAAGTCTTAGCTGATTATAGCTGGGACGAAACGCTCCAGAGCATTCACCAAAAAACAGAAAAAGATGTGCTAAAGGCACTATCTCATACACAAAGAGATTTAGAAGATTTCAAAGCCTTAATCTCCCCTTCTGCAAAGCCCTATTTAGAGCAAATGGCTCAAGAAAGCCACGAGCGAACAAGAAAGCGTTTTGGCAATACTATGCAAATGTATTCGCCTATGTATCTGAGCAATGAATGTCATAATATTTGCACCTATTGCGGATTTAGTTTTACTAATAAAATTCCTCGCAGAACGCTCACAGATACTGAAATTTTGCAAGAAGCGGAATTTATAAAAAGTAAAGGTTACGACCATATTCTACTCGTAACAGGAGAAGCCAATCGCACTGTGGGGGTAGATTATTTATACAATGCCATTCGGTTGTTGCGTCCTCATTTTTCCAATATCTCAATTGAAGTTCAGCCATTAAAACAAGAAGAATATGCTTATTTAAAAGAAGCGGGGCTATACGCCACATTGGTTTACCAAGAAACTTATCATAGAGAAACTTACCGACAGCATCATCCAAAAGGAAAAAAATCAAATTTTGATTTTAGACTAGAAACACCCGATAGATTAGGACAAGCGGGATTACACAAAATCGGAATCGGAGCTTTGCTAGGCTTAGAAGATTGGCGAGCAGATAGTTTTTTCACAGCACTGCATTTAAAACATCTGCAAAAAACTTATTGGAAAACCAAATATTCAATTTCCTTCCCTCGCCTTAGACCATTCAGTGGCGGAATCAAGCCTAAAGTTGAAATGACAGATGCGGATTTAGTCCAGCTTATTTGTGCCTATCGCCTTTTAGACGAAGATATTGAACTTTCAATTTCCACCCGTGAAAATGCTAAATTTCGAGATAACATTATACACTTAGGAATCACCTCCATGAGTGCCGAATCTAAAACAAATCCAGGAGGCTACGCTGTGGAACCTCAATCTTTGGAACAATTTGAAATTTCAGATGAACGCACCACCGATGAGGTATATAATATGTTGAAAAAAAGTAATTTAGAACCCGTTTGGAAAGACTGGGAAAAAGCTTGGTAAACCAATGTTGAACGAAAAAGAAAAAAAACAATACGCACGCCATATCCTACTCAGCGAAATAGGAATAGAGAAGCAAGTGAAATTAAAAAACTCCTCTGTCTTAGTCATTGGAGCAGGTGGCTTGGGGTGCCCCATTTTGCAATATCTAGCTGCCGCCGGCGTAGGAAACATCGGAATTATAGATCCAGACAAAGTGAGTGCAAGCAATCTCCATCGGCAAATTTTATTTACTCACAACGACCTCGGAAAACCTAAAACAGAAGTTGCCAAAAAGCATTTATCTCACCTCAACCCCTTTATCCAAATCGAAAGTTATCCTTTTGCACTAAATGAGAAAAATGCTTTAGCTCTTTTCAAAAAATACGATTTAATCGTCGAAGGAAGTGATAGCTTTAGCACAAAATATCTCACAAATGACGCTTGTGTTTTAACCGAAAAACCATTTATTTTAGGTTCCATTTTTAAATTTGAAGGGCAACTCTCGGTGTACAATTACAGGAACAATGCAACCTATCGCTGCCTTTTTCCCGAGCCTATAAACAGTGCCGACATGCCAACTTGTAGCGAAGTAGGTGTTCTCGGTGTTTTACCAGGTGTCGTAGGGACTTTAATGGCAAATGAGGCGATTAAAATTTTAACAGAAATCGGTAATGTATTAGCAGGTAAATTGCTTAAAATTAATTTATTAAATCTAGAAATTAATATTTTTGAATTTGAAAAAGATCCTGACATTCAAATTGCGGAAATCTCCCCCATAACTGTGAGTTGCTCAAACAGAAACCATGAAATAGATTTTGAAACTTATCAAAAAAATAAGGAAAACTATTATTTACTAGATGTGCGCACCTACGAAGAGCGAGAAATTTCCCACATAGGAGGTCTGCATATTCCTCTACACGAACTCCCCAATCGCTGGCAAGAATTGCCCACTCAAAAACCCGTAGTGGTATATTGTGCTCACGGTGTTCGCAGTGCTAGAGCCATTTCGTTTTTAGAACAAAAAATGCCTAATCAGGCTTTTTTAAATTTAGAAAATGGAATCTCTGACACTTAAAATTGTTTATAAAAATGATGTAGAGAACCCTTGCCCTTTCCCCAAGCTTTATCTTTAGCATGCAAAATTGCTTGATACACATACTCTTGTGCAATTGAAACGGATTCCAAAAATGTTTTTCCAGAGGCAACATAAGTCGCAATGGCAGAGGAAAGAGTGCAGCCCGTCCCGTGCGTATTTTTAGAAATAATTTTCTGACTTTCAAATCGATGAATAGATTTATCTGTATCAAAAAAAAGCGAAGTCAGTCGATCTCCCTCTAAATGCCCACCTTTTAACAAAACGGATTGCACACCCATTCCCATGATTATATTTCCTGCTTTTTCCATATCCTCTACCGATTTAATAGGCATATTTGCCAAAATAGAGGCTTCATCAAGATTGGGCGTGAGAATAGAAACTTTAGGAAAAAACTTTTGAATTAAAAATTCGTTTGCTTGCTCATCAAACAATTTCTTTCCGCTTGAAGAAACCATCACAGGATCAAAAACAACAGGAACATCTGGCATCTCTGCTAAAAATTCGGCTATAATTTGTGCAATTTCTGTTTTATAAACCATTCCTATCTTTATCGCATCGGGGCGGATATCTTCAAGCACACTTTCAAGCTGTTGTTTCACGACATCTGGCGGAATTTCAAAAATAGATTGTACTCCCATCGTATTTTGAACAGGCAAGGCAGTCAGCACCGTAGTCGCATATCCCCCAAGTGCAGAAATTGTTTTGACATCTGCTTGCATACCAGCCCCTCCACTCCCATCGAAACCTGCAATGGACAAAACCGAAAATATATTTTGAGCTTTTTTCATAAATGGCTTAACCGATATTTTTTGAACTATGAAAGTAAAGTCTACCTCACAAAGATAGTAAAGTTTTCAAAGACAGAATAAATTAAGTGCTATACTCCAAATCAAGTTTGGAATGATAAAAATGTGCCAAATTCCATTTTTTTAGATTCCGAAACAATTTCAAAATAATTAAATGATAAAAAAGAATGACAAAAAATGCTTAAAAAACATATTTTGCCATTCTCGTAATTAGGGTAAAAAATCAATCTTTAATCCTGAAAATAGCTGAAATCATGATTATTTTCGATTTTTAGCAATGATTCATACATCAGCTGGATTAAGTTTTTCACATCATCTTTATGCACCATTTCCACAGTGGTGTGCATATAGCGAAGTGGCAGGCTTAGCAGTGCTGATGGCACGCCTCCGTTGCTGTATGCAAAGGCATCGGTATCGGTGCCTGTATAGCGAGAGAGCGCCGCACGCTGAAATGGGATTTTATTGTCTTCTGCTGCTTTTTCAATTATGTTTCTAAGCGTATGGTGTACGGCTGGGGCATAAGCAATTACGGGGCCTGCACCACATTTTTGTTCACCTTCTTTTTTCTTATCAATCATTGGGGTGGTGGTGTCGTGCGTAACATCGGTAACGATGGCAGCATTGGGCTTAATGGTCTCGGCAATCATTTTAGCACCGTTTAGCCCCACTTCTTCCTGCACTGAATTGGTGATATATAGCCCGAATTTCAGTTTTTTCTTATTCTCTTTTAGCAATCTGGCTACTTCTGCAATCATAAATCCTCCAATTCTATTGTCCAATGCACGGCAGCAGAAATATCTATCATTCATTATTTTAAACTCATCGGGGTAAGTTATCACGCAGCCCACATGCACGCCCATCTCTTCTACTTCTTTTTTATCCTTAGCACCTATGTCTATAAAGATAGATTCTATTTTAGGCGCTTCATCTTTCCCGTGCAGGCGGGTGTGAATGGCGGGCCACCCAAATACACCTTCTACAATTCCGTTTTTGGTATGGATATTTACCCTTTTGGAGGGGGCTATGGCTTGGTCTGAGCCACCATTTCGCACGACATAAATTAAGCCATCTTCGGTGATATAATTCACATACCACGAAATTTCATCAGCGTGCGCCTCTATCACAACTTTAAATTTAGCTTTGGGGTTAATGATTCCATAAGCAGTGCCATAGGCATCAGTATGCACCTCGTCTACATACTTTTTAATGTAATCTATCCAGATTTTTTGCCCAGCAGACTCGTAGCCCGTAGGAGAGGCCACATTTAGGTATTTTTCTAAAAAGTCCAGACTTTTTTCTTTAAAAAATGTATCTTTCATTTGATTTTAAGTTTAATTATTTTTTTAGAACTCGAAAGTTAGGAATAATTTTTGACATCATACCCGTGATATGAAAAGATTTTTTGCGACAGGAATTTTATTAATTTTAGGAATAAATTGGGCAAATGCACAGAGCCCAGATTTTGATAAAGAGGTAAGCGATAGCGCAATTGATTCCATTAACTGGGAGCAGCCCACCATTAAGCTAGAAGATGTAAACGCTTACTCTTTAAAATTTAATAAAGAAATTGAAAAAAAATACTACATCTGGCTGGAACGCCGTGTAGATGACATCTACCCCTTTCTGCAAAAGGCCGTTACGGAATATTATTTGGTGAAAGATAGCGCCGAGCATATCGCAAGCAAGCGCGAGCGCAGACGATATATTAAGAAACGCTACAATGAATTGGCCGACCAGTACGAGGCGAAATTAAAGCAACTTTCCACCTCACGAGGGCAAATTTTAAGTAAGCTCATTCATAAGGAAACGGGCAAAACGACTTATGATATCATCAAAGAGCTACGCGGAGGCTTTTCGGCATTCTTGTGGAATACAGCAGGCGGCGCCTTTGACATTGATTTAAAAAAGGAATTTAACCCAGAAAAAACACGCGAAGACCTATACCTCGCCGTGATTTTACAGCGCGGCATTGCCAGCGGAAAATACCAGCCTATCGATAAAAATCCTACTCGCAGGAGGGAAAATCTGCGCCCAATTATTGAGGCGTTAAGAAAGGGAAGTAAATCTTAATTATCTATTTCTAAGCAGAATTAAAGCAAACATTCAATAGCGGCAGCCCAAGTGCTGTGCTGTCTAGAATCTGTGCATAAAGAAAGTAAATTAAATCCAGAATGCAAGAATTTAAAAATATTTAAAATCTTTTCCAAAAATCGAGGGTAAAAACGCCAGAAAATCCTTAACTTTGGGGTGAATTTTACACCCAATAAAAATGAATAAAGGATTATACATTGCAACACTGGAGCCACACAGTGGTAAATCAATGATTATTTTAGGATTAATGCAATCCCTGCTCAGAAAAATGGCAAAGGTGGCTTACTTTAAACCCGTAGTCGCTAGCGAAGACGAAAAGGATAACCATATTGAGACGATTTTGAGCCACTTTGGGCTTAATACGCCTTATGATGAATGCTATGCCGTAACGCGTGATGAGCTGATTCACAATAGAAATGCAGGCAAAATCTCTGATTCGCTTGAAAAAATCATCGCAAAATACAAAAAGCTAGAAAGCACCTACGATTTCGTCCTTGTGGAAGGTACCGATTTTATGGGCGGGAGCAGTGTTTTTGAATTTGATTGGAATATAAGCATCGCGAAAAACCTAGGGCTGCCCGTACTTTTAATCAGCACGGGAGTTGATAAATCTTTTAAAGAATTTGATAGAAACCTCGAAATGGCTTACAAATCATTCCAAAATCGTGATGTGCAAGTCATTGGTGTGGTGGCCAATAAAGTCCTTGAGGAAAATGTGGAAACTTTGAAACAGCATTTGAATCAATATTTGCCAGAAAATGTGGAAAAAATCATCGTTCCGCTCGTCTCCGAATTGCAAAATCCAAGCATCGAGGAAATTGTGGCTGAATTAGATGCCGAGGTACTCGTTGGGAAAGAAAATTTAAGCAATCTCACAGGGAAATTTGCTGTGGGAGCTATGCAATTGCCCAACTTTTTAAATCATTTAGAGCAAAATGGGCTTGTAATCACCCCGGGCGACCGTGCCGACATCATTCTCGGCTCCTTGCAAGCGCACCACTCTGCCAAGTACCCAAGCGTGGCGGGCATTGTTTTGACAGGTGGAATTAAGCCTGAGGAAAGCATTATGCGCCTCATTGAGGGAACGCAACATAATATCCCAATCCTTTCGGTGCAGACTGGTACTTTTGAGACTACACAGAAGATTGGTGCCATTTGCTCCAATGTTTCAAAAGAAAAAATTACTAAAATTCAATCTTCTTTAGATACATTTGGAAAATTCGTTTCGCCAGAAAACTTTATACAATCTATGAATTCCTATCAAAATCAAGTGGTAACGCCTATGATGTTCCAGTACAGCTTGATTGATACGGCTAAAAAAGCACGCAAAAAAATTGTGCTACCAGAATCTGGCGACCCAAGAATTTTGACTGCAACAGAGAGACTTTCAAAATTAGGAATCGTAGATATTGTACTTCTCGGGAACGAAGAGCAAATCAAATCTCATCTAAAAGAGCTTAACTTGCAAGTGGATTTTGCCAATGTGGAAATCGTAGACCCTGAGAATTTTGATAAATTCGAGGATTATGTAAACACATTCTACGAGCTCAGAAAACACAAAGGTGTAAACATGGATATGGCGAGAGATACCATGAGAGATGTTTCCTACTTTGGTACTATGATGATTTACAAAGGCGATGCCGACGGAATGGTTTCTGGAGCTGTACACACTACGCAACACACCATTCGCCCTGCCCTACAATTTATCAAAACAAAGCCAGGTTGTTCAATTGTGAGCTCTGTATTCTTTATGTGCCTAGAAGATAGAGTTTCTGTATTCGGCGACTGTGCCATCAATCCAAATCCAACTGCTGAGCAATTAGCAGAAATCGCCATCTCCTCTGCAGAGAGTGCCGCAGCCTTTGGCATAGAACCCAAAGTGGCAATGCTCTCCTACTCCTCTGGCAACTCTGGAAAAGGTGCCGATGTAGACAAAGTGCGAGAAGCAACAGAATTGGTAAAAGCAAAACGCCCAGATTTGAAAATCGAAGGCCCTATCCAGTATGATGCGGCTGTAGATGCCAATGTAGGCCGTCAAAAAATGCCTGATTCCGAAGTAGCTGGACAAGCCTCTGTTTTAATCTTCCCAGATTTAAACACAGGAAACAACACCTACAAAGCGGTGCAAAGAGAAACTGGAGCTATCGCCATTGGGCCTATGTTACAAGGACTTAATCGCCCTGTAAACGATTTAAGTAGAGGTTGTACAGTAGATGATATCTTCAACACAGTAATCATCACAGCCATTCAGGCACAAGACTTTTAATTATCTAAAAAATTAATCATATTATGAATAAAAAAATATTAGTAATCAATTCGGGAAGCTCCTCGCTTAAATTTCAATTATTTGAAATGCCGCAAGAAAAAGTCCTAGCACAGGGCATTGTAGAGCGCATTGGGCAGGACATCTCTGCCATTCATTACAAAACAGATGAAGGCAAATTTTCCGCCGAATTAGAAATTCCAAATCACGAAGTGGCCCTAAAAGAAGTTACCACCAGATTGCTCGACCCCACAATTGGCGTCATCAGTAATGTGGAGGAGGTGGATATCGTGGCACACCGCGTGGTACACGGCGGAGAGGAATTTACCGAAACGGTGAAAATCACCCAAGAGGTAAAAGAGAAAATCAAAAGCCTATTCCCACTCGCACCACTGCACAACCCTGCCAACTTAAAGGGAATTGAGGTGGCCGAAAAACTTTTTAATAAAGCTACCCAAGTGGCCGTTTTTGATACCTCATTCTTCAAAACTCTGCCAGAATTCGTATACCGCTATGCCATTCCTAAGGATAAAACCGATAAAACGGGCATCAGAGTATACGGCTTCCACGGAATTTCCCATAAATATGTCTCTAAAAAGGCTTACGAGTACTTAAACGATAATACCAAAAAATTAATCACCATTCACCTAGGAAACGGCTGCTCTATGACGGCGGTGAACCAAGGCAAAGCCGTGGACCACTCCCTTGGTTATGGGCCAAATGATGGCCTCATTATGGGAACACGCAGCGGCGCCATAGACCCCGCCGTGGTGGTAGCCTTGCAACAGCAAAACAATTGGAGCGCAGAGGAAGTCTCCAATTTCCTATCCAAAGAAAGCGGTATGAAAGGCCTCACAGGGCATAGCGATATGCGCGATATTGAGGACAAAGCCCTCACGGGCGACCAAGATTGCCAACTGGCGCTTGATATGAATACCTACCGCATTAAAAAATTCATAGGCGCCTACATTGCAGCGCTAAACGGCGTAGATGCCCTTGTATTTACGGCGGGAATTGGCGAAAATAGCGATGTAGTGAGAGCCCTTGCTACAAAA
This sequence comes from Ornithobacterium rhinotracheale, assembly GCF_004088395.1. Taxonomy (NCBI): domain Bacteria; kingdom Pseudomonadati; phylum Bacteroidota; class Flavobacteriia; order Flavobacteriales; family Weeksellaceae; genus Ornithobacterium; species Ornithobacterium rhinotracheale. The sequence continues at coordinate 1,279,040 of NZ_CP035107.1, forward strand.
GATTTAGAGTACTTAGGGATTAAAATTAATCCTGAGGAAAATAAAATCCGTAGCAAGGAAATTCGCGAAATCAATACCGAAGATTCTAAAATCAAGGTGCTTGTAATCCCAACGAATGAAGAACTAGAAATGGCACAAGAGGCGTATAATTTATAGAGAAATTAAGTATAATATCTATTGATAAGGCGAATTTCCCTTTGGGGAAATTCGCTTTTTTTTTGGCGGAAGGTTTAATATATCATTTTGAACTCTCCGGAGAGCTCCGGAAGTCTTGCCCAAATGATTTGTAATCTCCGGAGGGCTCCGGAAGTCTTGCCCAAATGATTTGTAACCTCCGGAGAGCTCCGGAAGTCTTACCCAAATGATTTGTAATCTCTGATGCTTTTTGTTACTTTCATTTTTTAGGCAAAAAGCATTCTGCGTGGGATTTTAATTATAATTCAAGAAAATAGTACTTTTAACAGCGTTTCGGCATAAAACTTTTTAAAATCATTCTTAAAAATTGCTTTATCGAAATTATATTTGCACTATGAATTGGCGAAAATTACTAGCCCCCTTGTCTGCGATATGGTGGTGCGTTACGAGCATTAGGAATTTATTGTATAAAATTGGATTTTTCCCTGTAAAAAGTTTCAAAAAACCCGTCATCGTTATCGGGAATTTGTCCACTGGCGGCACAGGGAAGACGCCGCACACCGTGTATGTGCTTGATTTGCTTAGGCGAAATTACCGCATAGCGGCGCTAAGCCGTGGTTATGGGCGCAGAACTTCGGGCTTTATTGTGGCGAATTACGATTCTAATGCGCGCCAAATTGGCGATGAGCCGATGCTCTTTTTTCACCGATTTAAAAATAGAATCGTGGTGAGTGTGGGCGAAAACCGTGTGGCGGCTGTGCGCGAATTATTTCAGCGATTTGCGCTAGATGCCGTGATTTTAGATGATGCATATCAGCACCGAGCGCTTAAAGCGGGTTTTTATATCCTGCTTACGGATTATAGCCATCTGTATAGCCAAGATTATGTGCTGCCTATGGGCGATTTGCGGGAGCCACGCAGTGGTGCCAAGCGGGCAAGCATTATAATAGTTACCAAATGCCCGCCTGATTTAAGCGAGGAGGAAAAGGAAAAGATTAAACGGAATTTGAAATTATTGCCCGAGCAGGAGCTATTTTTCTCGTATATAAATTATAGCGAAATGCTTTATAATGTATCGTTTAATGCAGACATTCGCCAAGCAGAAGATTGCCATGCGTTACTTATCACAGGAATTGCAAAAAGCGATGATTTAGTGAAACACGCCGAGAGCAAATTCGTCTCCGTAAAGCATTTGAAATACCCAGACCACTACGACTTTAAGCCTAATGATATTAAAGAAATTATCAAGGCTTACGATTCCCTGCCCTCGCCTAAAATTATGCTCACTACGGAGAAAGATTATATGAGATTGTGCCAAGAGCACGGAATTGTCAAAAAATTATACTATCTTCCGATTTCAATTGGTATAGATAAGCCAGAAAAGTTTAACGAAATTATTAGCAATTATGTACACAAAAATTCAAGAAGCAGCGAACTACATTAAAAATAAAATCGGGAATGAGATTCCTGAATTTGCCATCGTATTAGGCTCAGGGCTAGGCGCTCTGAAAGATGAGATTGAACCCCTTGTAAAGATTCCTTACACAGAGATTCCCAACTTTCCGCAGACTACTGTAAAGGGGCATAATGGAGAGCTTATTTTTGGCACCCTTGAAGGCAAAAAAGTGCTCCTAATGGCGGGTAGATTCCACTATTATGAGGGGTATAGTATGAAGGAAGTAACTTTTCCGTTCCGTGTTTTTCACCTCTTGGGGATTAAAAATTTAATCGTCTCCAATGCCTCTGGCGGAGTGAATCCTAACTTTAAAGTGGGCGATGTTATGGTAATTAGAGATCATATCAACATGTTTCCAGAGCACCCGTTGAGAGGGCAAAACATGGAAGAATTTGGTCCTCGTTTCCCAGAAATGAGCAAAGCCTATGATTATGATTTTATGACTAAATTTGATGAAATTGCCCAAAGAGAAAACATCGACCTTAAAAAAGGTGTGTATGTAGGCTTGCAAGGTCCCACCTTTGAAACCCCAGCAGAATACGGTATGGTGCGAGTACTTGGAGGCGATGCCGTGGGTATGAGTACAGTGCCAGAGGTAATTGTGGCAAGGCACCAAGGAATGCGCGTGGCTGCACTTTCTGTAATTACTGATTTGGGCGGTCCAGAAATTAGCATTCCAGTTTCTCATGAGGAGGTGCTGAATGCTGCAAATGTTGCAATGCCAAATGTGATTAAATTAGTGAAATCTCTCGTAGCAGAAAATTAATAAAAATTGATTTTTATATAATTAAAAAAGGAAGTTTGCACAAACTTCCTTTTTTTGTTTTTCTATAAGTCGATTATTTCGCCGATTTTGGGCACTCGATTAGGATTCTTATGAAATACGCAATTCTCAGCGAGTTTAGTTTCGTGTGCTACGCGATCCGACAAGTCTCCGATTTCATATATTTTAGGTACAAAATCAACTATTTGCTTTTTGGGATTAAGCACTTCTTCATACTGCACACCTATATCAGTTACAAATTCTGTGTTGCCATTCGTCAAAACGACCGAACGGAAAATAATATCAATGGCTTTGTTATCATTTTGCGGAATTGAATGATAAACTTCCAGAGCATCTTCTGCAATCTCATGATTAAACGCAATATTATACAATCCTGCCAAAATTCCAAAAGCTGTAATTTTTCTTGTTTCGTTTCGTTGATAATCATTTGGAAAATGTCCCGACTCAAATAAAATAATTGGAATTCCCCATTTTTGAAAATTGTCTCCAGTAGCTTTTGGATAAAACTCATCACTAAAACGAGCAATATTCCAATGATACATTTGTAAACTTTTATAAATTTCACTTACATAATGAATCGATTGTTTACGAGATTCTGAAATAGTCCCTTTATTATCAAATACAGGAGCTAAAAGGGAAAGCGCAGCAGAATGTTTCGTGTTGTAAACATTAAAAATAGACCTTTGGTCGTGCAAATTAAATAAACAGTTGTAAATTTTAGTTTTTACTTGTCTTTGTAAAATCTGCATTTCAGGACTTGCCAATTGTAAAAAATCTCTGTTTACATCAATCCCCATAGCATTTCTTCGGGTATAGGCATACGCCCCATCTGGATTCAATTGGGGAATAAATTCTATCTGTATTTTCTGCAATAATTCGTTTGAAAATCCTTTAAAATCGGGATTTGTAAGCAGTTTAAAGGCATCAAACATCGCACGCGTACCACTACTCTCATTGCCATGCATTTGGCTCCATAGCAACACTTTACTCTCTCCTGTTCCTAATGTTAATTTATAAATCGGTCTACCTTGAAACGATTGACCTATTATTTCGGATTGATAGGCATTTCTTTGTATCAAATCCTCAACTATATGAAGTGGTAAATAACGAAGATCTAAGCCCTCTTCCTTCCACTCGTGATATTGACTGAATAGCTTTTCTAAATTCATAAAGTAAAGATACTAATTTGATTTCAATTAAATTTATAGTTTACATTTCGCAACGATTAAAAAAATTCACATTACGAAAAAACATATTGAAGTGCTATTTTGTCAGTTTGAAATATTGTTTTTGATAAATGTATAATTCAAATGTATAAAAATATGATTATAAATATTTTACATCATTTAATTAAAGTAAAATATTAAATTTACTTTAAATGAAAATGACTGAAAAAATATTTTAATATTGTAAAATATTTTTTATATTTGTATATGGACTATAAGAAAGTTATCGAAAATATTTTAGAGGTTTACAATCTTAACGCAGCAGAATTTGCTGAAAAAATTGATGTACAACGCTCCTCTATCTCACATATCCTATCGGGAAGAAATAATCCTAGCCTTGATTTTTTACTAAAAGTAAAAGAAAATTTTCCTGAGCTAAGATGGGAATATCTCATGCTAAAAAAATTACCGATGTATGAAATTGAAAATAAAGTAATTATGAGTAAAAAAATGGAAAATAACCCGATTTTACCTTCTTTATTTGACGATATTCCATACGAAAGTGTATCAGAAGACGAAATATCGCCAAATACGAGCGTTAAAAATGTGGAAAAACAAGAAGAGAAAAGGGATACTCCTACTCTGCCTCCGAAGCAAGAATCACAGGAACAAAATGCAATAGCTACCAAAAAGGAAAAGCAAATCACGCGAGTAATTTGCTTTTATGATGATGGCAGCTTCGAGAGCTTCGAGCCAAGTCTTTAAATATCTTTTCGGTAACTTTTTCGGCGCTTATGATTCACTGGGGAATAGTCCTTCCATAGGGTTTGGATACTTTTATTTTCTGCTAATTCTGGATTGGTTTCTAGATATGAAATTCCATATTTTTTGAAAGTTTTGTACATTTCAGAGAAAATAATTGCGGTTACGCCTTTGCCTTGATATTCTGGGTCTATCCCGATTAAATAGAAGGCGGCTGCATCATTTTTCTTGCTGGCTTTCCAGAAATGGTACCAGCCAAATGGGAACAATTTTCCGTTGGCTTTCTGCAATGCTTTTGAATACGAAGGCATTGTGATTGCAAAAGCAATCATTCTCCTTGATTCGTCTTCTATCACGGTTACAAAATCTGGAATTACGAAATTGATGTATTTATCCTTGTACTGCTGAATTTGCTTTTTAGTAATTGGCACATAGCTACTTAGATGCCCATAAGTTTTATCAAGCAACTCAAACATTGGGTCTACGATTTGCAATAAATCTTGTTTAGATTTTAACTCTCTGATTTTGATTTTGTATCGTTTTTGGATTAAATCCGTGAATTTATTTAATTTTTCTGGCAAAGTTTCTGGCATATAAAGCTCGTATTCTACCCACTCTTTGGCCGTTTCAAAGCCGTGTGCTAGCAAATGCTCCTCGTAATAGGGGTGATTGTATAGCGTAACCATGGTCGCCACTTTGTCAAACCCTTTGGTGAGCAATCCTGCACGATCGAGATTGGTAAGCCCTACGGGGCCCTCGATTTCTTTTAAGCCCTCTGCTCTCCCAAATTCTATGGCTTTTTCAAGCAATTTTTGGCTCACTTCTTTATCGTCAATAAAATCAAACCAGCCAAATCGCGCCCGCGGCACGCCCTGCTCCCGCACCTCTTGGTAATTAATCATTGCCGCAATACGCCCCACTATTTCGCCGTTTTTGTATGCCAAAAAATATTTGGATTTGGCTTTTCCTTCTCGGTACAATTCATTTTTATCTTGTCTCAATGCCGCAAGTTCTTCGCTAATCAAAGGCGGAACATAATAGGGATTCTCCTTATACATTCGCATAGGAAACTGTATAAACTGCTTTAAATCAATTGCATTGCTTACTTCTTTTATTTCTATTGCCATTCCGTTTTTCCTTTAATTAAACAGCAAAAATACACTTTTTAATCAGGCTAAAAAAATGATATTTGGGGCTATTTTTTGATTCTTCGTATTTTATTGAAAGCTTCGTCAAAGTTCTTTGATAAGGCTTTTAAGTTTCCCCACCACGATTTTATCCACAGGAAGGCTCATATCCTCGGGCGACAATTGGTCTAAATCTATCCAATTTACCTCCTCAATGTTTTTATCAATGATTTGTAAATCAGCTAAATCTTTGCAAGAAATTTTATAATACACCGTAAAAAGCTGCTCATTGGTTTTAAATTTTGAACGAATGAAATCCTCTTGCACATAAAAAAGTTCTGCTTGATCGAGCGTTAAATTTAGTTCTTCTTTCAGTTCGCGTGCTAGGCACTGCAAAGTCCCTTCGCCAAACTCCAAACCACCGCCGGGCATTTTGTATAAAACCTCTCCCCAAAAAGGCTCTTTCAGCCTCATTAATTGATTGTTATGAATCAAAATTCCGTAAACTCTAATGGTGAATGCGTCTAATCTTTCCATGCGTTTATCATTTCTCGTTTGCCTGGTGGGCCTGGTTTCTTTTCCACGCGGAACCCCACTGCCTTCAAAGCGCGTTTGGTATCGCCATTGCAGGCATAAGTGGTAAATAATCCGTTCTTTTTTAGTGATTTATATATTTTTTCAAAAATCGATTCGTGCCATAATTCTGGTTGCACTCGTTTCCCAAAGGCATCAAAATACACCAAATGGTAAGCCTCCTCGGGCAGTGCCACTTCTATAAAATCGGCTTGCTCCTTTTTTAGGCTAAAATCTGGCGTAATTTCTTGATATTCGCCCCATTCCACTGCATGAATTTTCTCAAAAATTGGCAAAATTGCATTTTCTTCTTGCTTAAAAAATTCGGCAAAAAGTTTGGGATAATCCAGCGCTTGCACTTCATCGGGCATCATAGGATATTTTTCGAGTGTGTGATATTTCACTTTTCCATGTGGCGAAAACAATGTGAGCAAAGCGTTTAGCCCTGTTCCAAAACCAAATTCCAAAATACTACAATCCTGCTCCCAAAATTGGGCTAAACCATGGGCTATAAATACATGCTGGGCTTCTTGCAAGGCTCCGTGCTTGGAGTGGTAATGCTCGTTCCACTCGGGAATATAGAGCGTTTTGGAGCCATCGGCAGTGGTCAAAATTTCGCGCTTAAGCATAGTTTTTTTTGATTTTTTACGCAATTTATAAAATTAAATGCTTAGTGGTATGTTTTTTTTGATTATTTTTGATTCAAATTTTGATGTATAATTATTATAAGCATAGATTATGAAGATTCAAAAGATTGAAAAATCCCGACTAACGCCCGAAGTTTTTGAAAGTAAAGTTTTCGGAAAAACTTTTGCAGACCATATGCTCATCTGCCAATACAAAGATGGCAAATGGGGCGAGCCTGAAATTCGTGAGTTTGGCAATTTAAGTTTTTCGCCCGCTACGCACGCTTTCCACTATGGGCAGGCCTGCTTTGAGGGAATGAAGGCTTTCAAAGGCGAAAATGGCGAGGTGTACCTCTTCCGTCCTGAGAAAAACTTTGAACGCATCAACAAATCGGCTGAACGCCTCGGTATGGTGCAAATCCCTGAGGAGGTGTTCCTCGATGGCTTAAAAGCCCTTATCGATGTAGATAGAAACTGGGTGCCAGAAACTTATGGCACTTCCCTCTACATTCGCCCTGTGCTATTCTCTACCGAAGATGTAATTTCTGCGCGTGGATCTCACGAGTTCCTCTTTGCTATTATTTGCTCTTATGCTCCAAACTACTACAACAAGCCTTTGCGCGTGAAAGTGGCAGACCACTACTCGCGTGCGGCTAATGGCGGTGTGGGATTTGCCAAGGCTGCGGGAAACTACGGCGCTTCCTTCTACCCCACTACCCTTGCCAATGAAGAGGGGTTTGACCAAATCATCTGGACTGATGCCGCCACTCACCAGTATTTTGAAGAGGCGGGAACCATGAACATTTTTGTGCGTATCGGCGATACTTTGCTCACCGCCCCTACTAGCGAAAGAATCTTAAACGGAGTAACCCGCGATAGTTTAATTACTTTGGCTAAAGAAAACGGCTGGAATGTAGAAGTGCGTCCGGTTTCTGTAAAAGAAGTTTACGAAGCTCACAAAAATGGCGAATTAAAAGAAGTATTTGGCTGTGGCACCGCTGTAGTGCTTAACAATTTTGAGGCCATAGGATACCCTGATGAAGTGCTTGAATTGCCTAAATTAGAGGACATTGATGCTTGGGGCCCAATCCTTAAACAGCAAATGAACGAAATCCAATATGGAAAGGCGGAAGACCCATTTGGCTGGAGAGTGCTCGTTGAGAAAAAATATTAATTTTCTAACTTTTTTTATTTACACAAAAAAGCCATTCTTTGCGGAATGGCTTTTTTTGTATACCTTATATAGTGCCTTATTATTGATTGCCCAGCCACACAGCATAGCCCCCAAAATAAATAAAAGGCGACAATGCATAGATTACACCCCTCTAAGTGATTGATTATTAATTAACAACGGAATAAAAGAAACATTTTTCAACATATCATTGTGTGTTAAAACCAAAAAATATCTGCTGAAAAATTTTGAAATTCGTACATTATACATATCTTTGCAGTCCTTAATAATATTGAGGAACATAACAAAACATAAAATATGAAGAAACTTTTATTCTCGCTGATGGCTGTAGGCTCAATTTGCCTGCACGCGCAGCAAAAGGTAGGGGTGAATACCGAAACCCCCAAAGCCACCCTACATGTGGCTACAGGTACCGATGGCGATGGCAATATGATCATACGCCAAACCCCGCAAGCCGCTAACACCGACCAGCCCCTTGTGTGGAACCCAGCAACCAAAGAGGTGAAGACTGCCAATACCCAAAAAAAACCTTATTACCTACTTAAATTTAAGGTTAATTGTATAGCTAAAGAGGATTATATCAAAAATTTTGACACCAAAATTCCTACGAATAAGTATAAAGTAATCCTTGTTAGTGCATGGCCTGAAACCCCACAAAATACTGAATGGTTAAATATAAGACATATTGAAAATAAAAGTAATTTTATTGATTTTAATGATGGAAAAAGCAGGGGATATGTGAACCCAATTAGAAAGGCGTTGATGTTTGAGGATAATGGTACTTGGCGCCTAACCATAGACTACCCTCATGCTCGCCCTGAAGCGTTTAGAGGCTATGATGGGCATTTCACTTGGAATATTACACTTTTAGCCATAGATTTAAACGAAATTAAAACCCTACCAGACCAAACTGGTGCTACTACTTGGCATCAGGAGCTAGGCGGAAACCCTGATGTGAGTTTACCAAATCCTTTAAACTAATTTTTTTTCACCTAAAACAAAATAGAATCACAATGAATAAAAAATATATATTGAGTGCCTTGTTTATGGCAAGCTCACTCGGGCTATATGCACAAGAACAACCAGGCGGTGTGGCAATCAATGCAAACGATGCCAATGCCACCCCACAAGCTACCTTAGACATTCGTGGAACCCTAAGAGTTGAAAAACCAGATGTGTACGACGGCTCTTCCCCAGCTATGCCCCTATTTAGAAACCAAAGAGCAGGCGAAGGCCAAAAAGAAATCCATGCCAATGCCGAGGAAAAAGCAAGAAGTATGTACACTTTTGTGATGAAAATCACTAGCGAAAAAACGGGATATGGTTTTGTGAAGAAATATGATACTCGAATCCCTGTAAAAGATTATTTAGTATTCAATACCACAGCTAACCTTTATAACGCAACTACCAACAGGGCTGCGGAGTTAAGCAAACAAAAAGAGTGGAAGAATCATGAGCTAAATCCTATTGCCCAAATCAAAGTGGAGCCTGATTCCGAACAGCCAGACGCTACTTGGACAATTGGTGCAGATCACAAACAAGGCTATCCTCTTGATGAAAGAAATAAGTACTATTGGAAAATTAGATTAGTAGCCATAGATGCTCGCTATATCGCAACAATTGGTGGGCTTGGCACTGTTCAGCTAAATAAAGAAAGCACCGGGGGATTTGCTACAAACCCACTGCCATAAATTAAAACATAAAGCATTAAATTATAGAATTTATATAAAATGAAAAAGATATTATACATAGCCGTTGCATTGCTTTCTGCCAATGCCATGGCACAAAGAGTGGGAGTCAATACCGAAACCCCACAAGCTGCCTTAGAGGTAAATGGGAATGTGAGTTTAGAAACTGTGCCTGAGGCTGGCCTACAAGAACAAACCTACAACCTATTGATTGATAAAAATACCCGTAGGCTCGTAATTGCCTCAGGAGAAAAAAGACTTTTCAACAGTGTTTCTTATAGAATTACCACCAACTCTAACCAAGATTGGATCTATGATGCCAATACCAATGTGCCAACTAACCAATATACTGCCATTTTAGTTTCCTCATATTTTGGCAACAAATACTATGATGACAACTCAGTTATGAGATATGGAATAAAACACTCATATAGAGGCGGAAACATTGCTGAAACCGTATCAGTAGAACCAGGTGATGATGGCAATTGGCATATAAAAGCCGATTATGAGGGTGCAGCTCCGTTCATCGGAACCCTTGGTGAAAGTGAGTGGCCTGGAGAGGATAAAGATAAGGCGATCGAAGGAAAAGATTCATTCTACTGGGATTTTGATATATTGTATGTAGACAGCGGATCTTTAATCGATTTAGGAGAAGCCGAAGGTACCGTAGATGCCCGCCAGGAAATCGGGCAGTGGGATCAAGGAACTGGCTATTCCAACCCTATTGAGTATTTAAAAGCGAAAAAGTAGCCTAATAATAAAGTTTTTTTCAAAACTATTTTTTTCAAAAAATGGGAAACGGCCGATATAGTATCGGCCGTTTTTTGTTGCTATACGCAAAAGGGGTTCCCATTTTAAAGCAAAGCCTTTTTAATGCGTTCATTAAAATTATTTGCCAAATTCTGGTAAGCCTCCTCGCCATGAATCAGCGCCAGCGCATTGAGGGTTTTTACTAGCTGGGTAAACGCCTCGGTCATCTGTTGGCGAGCCTGTTTGGCTTTGCCAAGCGATATGGCGCCACGCTCCTCGGTGCGTTGGTTGTAGCGCTGCACGAGGGCATTGTTGGTGGTTTTAATGGCATCTACCCAAAAGCTGGCTCCTATGCCCTTGAGGGCGGTGTCGATCGCAGGCGTTGCCAAATCGCCCAAAAGGTTCACAATGATTCCGCTTTCCTCTTGCAGGGGCTTGTGCTGTATCCTTTTGCCGTATTTTTCTATTTCGAGCATAAGTTTTTGGGCGTGCTCGCGCTGGGCAGGGGTGGGCGAAAGGCTGTATGCCTTGCAATGCAGGATTAAGCCCGAGAGGTAATGGTCTCGTTGCTCATCGAGCTCCTGAATTTCTTGGGTAAAACTACTTTTGGCAAGCGGTTTTAAGGCTTGGTCTAATGCCACTAACTTTTGCTCAAAATTCGTTTTCACGGCTTGGATTTTGAGGCTTTCGGCATTCTCTTTGTCTAGGAAAGTTTTCAAATCACTCATCAGTTGAAAAAATTCCATCATACGCACTCGTTGCAAACTTTTTTCTAAAATCATCGTTTAAAAAATTTTAAGATTATACATTTATTTCTTTTTAGCTCATAGCTTGCTAAGCGTCCCAAAACGCTGGTCGGGGGGCTTTCCCAAGCTGGGGCACCACTTAAACGCTCGTCGGGGGCTTTCCCAAGCTGGGGCACCGCCTAAACGCTCGTCGGGGGGCTTTCCCAAGCTGGGGCACCGCCTAAACGCTCGTCGGGGGGCTTTCCCAAGCTGGGGCACCGCCTAAACGCTCGTCGGGGGGCTTTTGCACTACTGTGAGCTATACAAATATAGTTTTTTTAGGGAAAAATAAAAGTATAAAATCGGGCATACGCCCTCGCCCCTCGCGAAGCGAGGGGCGAGGGCTCTTAGGTGCCTAATATGGCAAGCAGGCATTCTTTGGCGGCGCTCACCGATGAAATAGGCGAAATTTTCAGAATTAAAGTATTAAAATCGTTGCCTTTGAGCTTTTTTTCTTGCAGGCTACAACGGCTCGGATTTTGGGCAATAAAGGCTGGAATTTTTCTAAAATTCTCGCTCTCGAAGAATGGCGACTGCGGATTGCTAATGAAATAGCAAAGCATTTGGTGTTGTTTTAAAACAATTTTTTCAATGCCCAGTTTTTTAGCCTCCCACTTCAATTCCACGGATTGGAGCAACTCCTCCACCTCGGCAGGCATAGCACCAAATCGGTCGGTAAGCTCCTCGGTATAGGCTTTTAATTGTTCTGGCGTTTCTATTTCCGCCAAACGCTGATACAGTAGCATACGCTCCTCCACACTATTCACATATTCATAGGGGATTAAAATCTCGGTGTCGGCATCAAGATTAAAATCCGAAACAAAGTCTTGTTGCTTTTGGTTTTCATCGTTGAATAAATCTTTGAAATCATCGGAATATTTTAATTCCTCAATGGCTTCGTTTAAGATTTTTTGGTAGGTATCAAATCCCATTTCGGCCATAAATCCGCTTTGTTCGGCACCGAGCAAATTCCCCGCGCCACGAATTTCTAAATCTTTCATGGCAATATTAAAGCCTGAACCCAAATCGCTGAATTGCTCAATGGCTTGCAATCTCTTGCGTGCCTCGTTGGTGAGCGTAACCAGCGGTGGGGTGATAAGGTAGCAAAAGGCCTTTCGGTTGCTGCGCCCTACTCTTCCACGCATTTGGTGTAGCTCTGCCAAGCCGTAGTTTTGCGCATCTACAATCAGCATGGTGTTGGCATTTGGCACATCGACACCACTTTCCACAATCGTGGTAGAAACGAGAATATCGTATTTTCCGTCCATAAAATCGAGCAAGATTTTCTCTAATTTCTTGCCCTCCATTTGTCCGTGCCCCACAGCGATTTTAGCCTCAGGGATTAATCGTTGGAGCATGCCCGCCATTTCTTGCAAACCTGCGATTCGGTTATAAATCACAAAAACCTGTCCGCCCCGCTGAATTTCATAAAACACCGCATCACGAATAGCCTCTTCGTTCAGCCCGATGATTTGCGTTTGCACAGGTTGGCGGTTTGGCGGAGGCGTTTTAATCACGCTTAAATCGCGTGCCGCCATCAGCGAGAATTGCAAAGTGCGCGGAATCGGTGTTGCCGTGAGCGTAAGCGTATCCAGATGTGCACGCAATGTCTTTAATTTATCTTTAACAGACACGCCAAATTTATGCTCCTCATCCACGATGAGCAAACCCAAATCTTTATATTTAATTTTATTGTTCACCAATTGGTGCGTGCCGATAATAATATCGATTTTCCCTGCTTCTAAATCCTTTAAAATTGCGTTTTTTTCCTTGGTGGTTCTAAATCTGTTGAGATATTCCACGCGCACGGGAAAATCTTTTAAACGCTCTCTAAATGTGTTATAATGTTGAAAAGCCAAAATAGTTGTAGGCACCAAAATCGCCACTTGCTTTCCGTCGGTTGCCGCCTTGAATGCCGCACGCACCGCTACCTCGGTTTTGCCAAATCCCACATCGCCACACACGAGCCTGTCCATTGATCGGCTACTTTCCATATCGGCTTTTACCTCTTCGGTGGCTTTGAGCTGATCGGGCGTGTCTTCGTACATAAAAGATGCCTCCAGCTCGTTTTGCAAATAAGTATCTGGCGAAAAGCTAAAGCCTTTTTCCATTTTTCGTTTAGCGTAAAGTTTAATTAAATCAAAGGCAACTTCTTTTACTTTTCGCTTGGTTTTGTTTTTAAGATTTCGCCATGCGGGCGATCCTAATTTATTAATTTTAGGGGGGCGGCCATCTTTCCCATTGAATTTGCTAATTTTATGCAGCGAGTGAATACTCACATACAGCACATCGTTGTCTTGGTAAATGAGCTTAATGCTTTCCTGCATTTTGCCATTGACATCGATGCGTTTAAGTCCGCCAAATTTGCCCACGCCGTGGTCTATGTGCGTAACATAATCGCCCACTTGCAATGCTGTGAGTTCTTTGAGCGTAATACTCTCGCTTTTAGAGAATTTATTTCTTAAATTAAATCGATGGTAGCGTTCAAAAATTTGGTGATCGGTAAAGCAACAAATCTTGGCATCATGATGAATGTAGCCCTCGTGCAGGGTGCCTAAAACAGGCGTAAAGTGCACCTGCTTGCCCATGTCTGAAAAGATTTCCTCAAATCGCTGAATTTGCTTTTCTCCCGAACAAAAAATATAGTTTTTATAGCCCTGCTCATGTTGTTGTCCAAGGGTTTCTATCAACAATTCAAATTGCTTATTAAAGGTAGGCTGTGGCGATTGGTGCAACTCAAAGCTATCCACAGGGGTAAATAGCGTTTGGTGCGAAAATTCAATTAAAAATTTATTTTTCAACTGATTTTCAATCTCCTCTGCCGTATTAAATAAATCTTCGGGCGATAAATGCTGAATTTCTCCCGATAAATTTTTAAAATTTTCTTGGGCTAAATCAAAGTTTTTGGCCATATAATCTTGCGAGAGAATCAGATTTTTGGCAAATATCAAAGTGTTTTTAGGCAAAAAGTCTAAAAAAGATTCTCTTTTCTCGGTCAAGGTTTTGTTTTCCATGTTGGGAATCACCGTAAAACTATTGACTTTCTCCACCGAAAGCTGACTCTCTAAATCGAATTTTCTGATGCTTTCTACCTCATCACCAAAAAACGAAATTCTATACGGCTGATCATCTGAAAATGAGAAAATATCTACAATTCCGCCTCGCACTGAAAATTCCCCAGGCTCGGTTACAAAATCCGTGCGATGAAAATCATACGAAAACAAAACTTCGTTTAAAAACTCCACCGAAAGCTTCTCTCCTACTTTGATTTTCTGCGTTTTGGTGTTCAGCGTTTTTTTAGTTACCACCTTTTCGCTCAATGCCTGTGCGGTGGTTACGATAATTTGAGTTTTGGTGGAATTAGCCAATTTATTGAGCACCTCGGTACGCAGCACCACATTGGCATTATTGGTCTGTTCAATCTCGTAGGGACGCCGATGAGACGCTGGAAAATACAACACTTTTTCTTTTCCAAATACGCTTTCCAGCTCGTTGAGCGTGTAGGCAGCTTCCTCGGTATCGTTAAAGATTAAAAGTATATTTTTCTTGGTTTGATTAAAAACCGCCGCCGCCAAAAGGCTAAAATACGAGCCCACCAAGCCCTTGATTTGCAGATTGCTATGCACTTGTTTTTCTACAAATTGCACGAGGGAATGCACCAAATCACTGGATTGGTGCTCGTTGTACCACTGTTGGATTGTAATTTCTTTCAAAACAGGACAAAGATACGGCATCACGATTAAAATGCCACAAAATGTCGTGAAAATGATTTTTTCTGCTTTTTTTACTCTGGATTTAAAATTTATTGTTTCACAACGAGTAAAAACGAAATAAGGTTCGGAATTTTATTTAAAATAAAAAATATGCCAAATTCCGATTTTTTACAAACAAAAAAAGGAAGCTTTTTTTGCTTCCTTTATAATTATTGTTTTGAGAATTTTATTCTACAATTAGCTTACCATGCATCATCACATAGTGCCCTGGGAATGAACAAATGAAATCATACTCGCCTTTGTCCAACGCGGGGATTTCAATGGTGTCTTCTTCGCCGCCGCCCAAAATGCGTGTGTGTGCAATTACATCATCTTTCATTTCTTGCGGAATAAAATCGGTGTCCTTTGCTTGGGTAGCAGCTTGCCCGAAGGCATCTACATCGGTTCCTTTTTTAAGCAATACAAAGTTGTGTCCCATGGTTTCTTTGCTTTGCTCTCCCACATGTTTTAGAGTGAGTGTAATTGGCTCTCCAGCTTTGGCTTTCAATGTGGTTTTGTTAAACTTCATTTGATCTGTTGCCTCGATACTAAGTTGATTATCTTTGGCTTCTGGAGCAGCTGCTTCAATCGCTGGTGCGTTGTTTTCTGTTGCTTTTTCGGTACAGCAGCTTTTTTCTTTGCTACAGCTGAACATTACAGCCGCTGCGCTTAACATTAAAATTATCTTTTTCATATTATTTTTTTATAAGTTTCAAAAGTTAGTTTTATACCTTTTTCCGTTGTTAAATCTTTAGCTTTTATTCGTTCAAATTGAGTGGCATCAATGGCTGGAAAATGCGTATCTCCTTCATAAGTTTCATGAATTCTAGTGATTTCTATTTCGTCGATTAAATCCATGGTTTGGCGATAAATATTGCCACCACCTATCACATGAGCTTTTTCTGTGTCCAAACTTTTTGCAGTGGCTACGGCTTCCTCCAAGCTAGTTACCCAAATTACTTGTTCTGTATTCGGTTTTGGGTAGCGGGAAAGCACAATGTGCACACGATTGGGCAATGGTTTTGGAAAAGATTCAAAGGTTTTTCGCCCCATAATCATGGGGTGCCCCATGGTTACTTTTTTGAAGTGTTTTAAATCTTCTGGGATATGCCAAATGAGCCCGCCGTCTTTGCCAATCACATTGTTTTCTGCCACGGCAACCACACTGATGAGTTTAAACTTTTGTTGCATTTTTTTCTGCTTTAAGAGATACGATAATTCCCACCAATATACTCACAAAAATCACGCTCAACGAGAACCATTCAGGGATTTCGATATGGTGAATGAGTAGCATTTTGACACCAATGTAGAACAAAATTACGATTACACTATATTTTAAGTATTTAAATCTTTCAAGCATATTGGCTAAGAAAAAGTACATAGAACGCAAACCTAATGTGGCAAAGATCGTAGCACAGAACACAATCAAAGAATCCTGCGAAATGGCTAAAATCGCGGGAATGCTATCCACGGCAAAAAGCAAATCAGTAAGCTCAATAATCACCAAGGCTCCAAACAATGGTGTGGCTACTTTTACACCATTTTCTATGGTGAAAAATTTATTTCCGTCAAGATTTTGGCTCATTTTTAAATGCTTATGCATAAATCTATCTAGAGCAGAAGTTTCTTCTTCTATTTCCTCATTATTATTGATTTCCTCCCACAACATTTTCACCGCAGTGAAAAGTAAAAATACACCGAATACATAAACAATCCAGCTTACTTTATTGAACAACACAACGCCCACAGCAATCATAATCCCACGGAATACTATTGCCCCGATAATCCCCCAAAATAGCGCTTTGTGCTGATATTTTAAAGGAATTTTATACGATGTAAAAATCATTGCAATCACAAATAAATTATCAACACTTAAAGAAAGCTCAATCAAATATCCCGTGATGTACTTTACCGCTGCCCGATACGGCGTCAAATGCGTGGGATTGTGCACCAAATCGTTTTTGTAAATTAAATAAAGTACGCCCGAGAATCCCATGGCTATCGCAATCCAGAAAAGGGTTTCTATAGCGGTTTTCTTGTGCGAAATATCTTCGTTTTTGTGTAATACCAAAAGATCAAAAGCTAATAGACCTGCTATAAAAATAAACAAGCAAATCCATACAATTAAATTAAAATCCATTCAAATGTTTTTAAAATAAAAAGTTTTTTTTAATTGATTACATAGATAAAACTACCCCAGCAAATGGTCTTACGGCAGAAGAGAAAATACTTTCATTTTCTTTGTACAATACATTGTACATCACTCCCGCACGGAAGGATATGCGGCCACTGCTCTGGTAGCCCCCACCTAGCCACAGCGCGGATTCGCTGATGTTAAACTTGGCATCGGTAGGCTTGTGCAGTTGCTCGCCTGTGTAGTACTCATAATGCGCGCGCCCGAAAAACTGCGGCACAAACATATAGTTTACATACGGCCCCACGGAGAGTAGAGAGCTTCTGTAATAATCATTCTTGTTATACTGATAGCCCAAAGTGGCACCCGCTTCTAGCCCACTGCCTAAATCATAGCCCAGCGAGGGCGATACGGCTACGCCTACATAACTATGATTGCCAAAACTAAGCCCCGCGCCCATTCCTAAACGCCAGCGATTGGGCTGTGTGGCTTGCTCCTGCTTGTGAAACTGCGCTTGGCCTGATAGCATTCCTAATGCTACGGCCATTGTAAATAAAATATTTTTCATAATTAAAATTTTTCAATTAAATTTGAATGCCCCAAAAGTAAGAAAATTAAATGACTCCAGAACAAGCTCAAGCCGAAATTCAAGAAATCGCCATGCGATACAAGGATATGTTGAGAAATACATATCGCCATTTGTCTGACAAGGATAAATTGGTCATACGCAAGGCTTTTGACCTCGCTATGGACGCGCACAAGCACCAGCGACGCAAAAGCGGTGAACCTTACATATTCCACCCTATTGCCGTGGCACAAATCGTGGCAGACGAAATCGGGCTAGGCGCTACGAGCATTAGCTGCGCCCTGATGCACGATGTGGTGGAAGATACCGACTATACGCTGGAAGATATTGATAAACTCTTTGGTGCTAAATTTGCCAAAATCATAGATGGGCTCACCAAAATTTCGGTTCTAAACGACCAAGAGCTTTCCATTCAGTCTGAAAACTTTAGAAAACTTTTGCTCACCCTGTCTGAAGATGTGCGTGTGATTTTAATCAAAATCGCCGACCGCCTGCACAATATGCGCACCCTCGAATCTATGTCCCAGAGCAAGCAAATGAAAATCGCCTCCGAGACTATCTTTATCTACGCTCCGCTAGCACACCGAATGGGGCTATACAATATTAAAAGTGAACTAGAAGATTTAAGCTTAAAATATACCAAGCCCGAAGAATACTACGAAATTGCTAATAAATTAAAAGCCGAGGAAGAGGATAGAAATAAATATGTAGAGGATTTTAAAAACGCTATCTCTGAGAAATTAGACGAGGAAGGCCTAAACTATGAAATTAAAGGCCGCGCCAAGTCTATTTTCTCGATCAACAAAAAGATGAAAAGCCAAAATGTAGCTTTTGAGGAGATTTTTGACAAATTTGCCATTCGCATCATTTATAAATCCGATCTTAAGAACGAGAAATTCATCGCTTGGAAAATCTACTCCCTCATTACCGCCATTTATAAGCCCAACCCCGCCCGCCTTAGAGACTGGATTACGCTGCCTAAATCCACGGGCTATGAGTCTCTACACATCACCGTGATGGGCCCTGGCGGAAAGTGGGTGGAAGTGCAAATACGATCGGAGCGAATGGACGAAATTGCCGAAAAAGGGATTGCTGCACACTACAAATACAAGGAAAACTATAAACTCGAGGATTCCAAAGTTGAAGAATGGATTGCACAAGTGCGCGAGGTGATAGAGAATCAGCGAAATAGTAATACCTCCGAGTTTATTGATAATTTTAGGCTCAATCTTTATACCAAGGATATTTTTGTCTTTACGCCCAAAGGCGAGGTAATGTCCCTGCCCAAAGGCTCCTGCCCGATTGATTTTGCCTACGCCATTCACACCAAACTGGGCGATAGGTGCCTAGGGGCTAAAATCAACGGAAAACTCTGCCCCCTAAGCTATGAATTAAATAATGGCGACCAAATCGAAATTATCGCCTCCCAAAATCAGCGCCCCAAAGCCGATTGGCTCGATTATGTAAAAACGGGGCGTGCGCGTACCAAGATTAAAGCCTCGCTCAATGCTGAGCGCCGCGAAAAATCAGAGGAAGGCCGCGAAATTCTGGAAAAAAAATTGCGCCACCTGCGCCTCTCGCTCGATGAGAATATGGTAAATGAACTGCAAGCTTTCTTTAATGAAAAAAATTCGCAAGATTTATTTTTCCATGTGCAAAATGGCATAATCGCTAACCAAGATTTAAAACGATTTGCTGATAAGAAAACAGGGGTTACCAGTTTCCTAAACCGATTTAAAACACGAAGCGGTAATAAGAAAAACATCGTTGCCCCTCAGCATCTGGACCAAGTGGTTTTCGGCGAGGAAGAAAAAAAATTGGACTACACCTTGGCCAATTGCTGTGGCCCAATCCCAGGGGACGAGGTGTTTGGCTTCATCACTGTGAACCGAGGAATTAAAGTGCATAAAAAGACTTGCCCCAATGCCATAGAATTGCGCGCTAATTACTCCTACCGAGTGCTGGAAGCTAAGTGGATAGACTCCTCCCGCCGTGAGTACAAAACCGCTATCCAAGTGCAAGGGCTTGACCGCCACGGAATGCTCAACGACATTACCAACTGCCTCTCAAAACAGAATAATGTGGAGATGAAAAGTGTAGTGATTAAAGCAGAGGGCGGTATGATGATAGGCGATATAGAAATCATCATTAATCATAAAAATCAGCTGGAAAATATTTTGTCTGAATTGAGAAAAATTGAGGGGATAAATAAAGTGAAAAGAAGCCAAGATTAATTTTAATTTTTTTATTTTTGTTCCCCATAAGTCATTAGAGAATTAAGAAATGGAAGAAAACACACCGCAGAAATCTAATCTAGATATTGTAAAAGAAGTGCTTACACACTTTTTGGACGAGCACAAACATCGCAAGACACCTGAACGCTATGCTATTTTAGAGGAAATTTATAGCACAGAAGACCACTTTGATATTGATGAGCTGTATATGAAAATGAAGGAGAAAAAATACCGCGTGAGCCGTGCCACCCTTTACAATACCATAGAGCTCCTGATGGATGCAAAGCTGGTGCGCAAACATCTCTTTGGCGATTCGCTACAAGCCCGATACGAGAAATGCTACTTCGATAAGCAGCACGACCATGTTTTGCTCACCGATACGGGAGAGGTTTTAGAATTTTGCGACCCTAGAATACAATCAATCAAAAATACGATAGAAGAAGTTTTTGACATTACTATTGAAACGCATTCCCTTTACTTTTATGGCAAACGCAACCCTAAATAAGAAGCCGCTATTTAGCCTACTTTTAGTCTTATTATTCAGTTCGCTTGTTTTAGCCCAAAAGAAAACAAGCAAAAAGGAAATGATAAAACTTGTGAATGCCGAGAAAATACAAAGAGTTCCCGAAAAGTACAACGGGAATTTATTGTTTTCTGGCAATGTGGTCTTTGAGCATAAAGGGGCAATACTCAGGGCTGATAGTGCCGTGTTTTACCAGCAGGAAAACTATTTTGAGGCGTTCTCCAATGTGCAAATTAACAATCAAAAATACAACATCACCGCGGGCTATGTGCAATACAACGGAAATACCGAAACGGCCGTGGCTGAAAAGTATGTGGTGCTAAGAGATGATAAACAAACGCTTTACACCGATAGGCTGGACTACGACCGAAAAAGTAATAAAGCCTACTACACCACTGGCGGAACTATTGTGAGCAAAGACAGCAAAATTACAAGCCAATCTGGCGAATATGATATCTCTACTAAAACAAATACCTTTGATGGCAATGTAATCATAGATAATGCCGATTACTACATCGATGGCGATAATGTAAAATACAACAGCGGTGAAGGGCTGGTGCAATTCCTAGGTAAAACCACGATTCAGAATAAAAAAAATAGAGGGCAATACATCAAGACCACGCGCGGCTCCTACCATTTAAACAAAAAAGAGGCCTTTCTGAAAGACCGCTCCACCGTTTATAGCGATAAAAAATCCATCACCGCAGATGATTTGTACTACAATCAATTAACAGGACAAGGCGAAGGCAAAGGCAATGTGCTCCTAGACGACCCACTGGAACGGAGATTTATAAAAGGCGAAATTGCTAAATTCTATAAAGAATTAGATTCTGCCTTTGTAACTCAAAATGCCCTCGCGGTGCGCGCCTTTGAAAACGATAGCCTATACCTGCACGCCGATACCCTACTCGCTACCAAGCGCGATAGTATGGGGCTTGTGCGCGCCTTTCATAATGCTAAATTCTTCAAATCCAATGCACAAGGAAAAAGCGATTCCATTGTCTATTCCGAAAAAACATCTAGCATAGGGCTTTTTAAGGAGCCCATCCTGTGGAGCGATGCGAAGCAAATCACGGGCGATACCATTCTAGTGTTCATCAATACCCAATACGAGCAATTGGACTCTATCCAAGTGCGTGGCAATGCCTTTGCTATGGCACAAAGAGACTCGCTCTACCCTAAGGATTTTAATCAAATAAAATCTAAAAATATGACTGCCCTTTTTAGAAATGATTCCATCGAATGGGTGCAGGCCTTTGGCAATGCGCAATCTACGCTCTTTCTTGAAGATGAAGATGAAAAAACGATGCGGAAAGAATTACTAGGCATCAATCGTTCCGATTGTGGGATTATAGAGGCTACTTTCGAAGACCGAAAAATGGAAATCATCTCTTGCAAAATAGGACAGCTATCTAAACTATACCCTCCAACTGAACTCCCTGAAAATGAACAATACCTCCCAGGATTCCTTTGGCGTGGCAAGGAGAGATTTAAGCGCTGGCAAGACATCATGAACGACTCTCCCACTCCACCCGAACAAGAACCAGAAAAGAATCAAGAACCAAAAGTTATTCTAAAAAAAGAAGAACAAGATGATGCAAATTCCAAGCAATAGCAATTCTATTTTTGATGATTTTTATGATTGGCTACATCAAGCATTGTTGGAACTTGGGTTTCAAAATGATTTCAATCGCTATGCTGTTGTTTTAACTCTTTTCGTTATTCTATTTGTAATTGTTGCCGTTGTTCTTTATGTCGTTCGATTTATACTGCGTGGCGTCATGGAACAAATGGTAAAACGAACTAATCTTCAAATTTTTAAATATTTAAGAAAACATTATTTTCCTCACAATGTAGCTTTATTAGCCCCTGTACCAATTATACTAAGTGCTATTCCTTTTGTGTTTAGAGATTTTCATGCACTACACAAAATCGCAGAAAAATTAGTTCAGGTTTATATCATATTTGTGATTATCAGGATTGTAATGTCTGTCATAAAATCCTTCTTTGATATACTACGAGAGCGGCCTGCCTTTAAATACAAACCTATGTCCAGCTGGAGCCAAGTGATTCATATCATTTTCCTATTCATTGGATGTATTTTCTCCTACATGATTATCACAGGAAACGACATCACAACCCTCGCAGGAGTTCTAGGGGCAACATCGGCGGTTTTATTATTAATTTTCAAGGATACAATTATGGGCTTTGTAGCAAGTATCACGGTGGCTACCAACGACATGGTGCGACTTGGCGACTGGATTACGATGCCAGAATACAACGCAGATGGCGATGTGATAGAGATAAATCTGAATACTGTGAAAGTCCAGAATTTTGACAAAACGATTACAACAATTCCTACTTACAAATTGATTCAAAATTCGTTTCAGAACTGGCGCGGAATGGAGAATTCGGGAGGTAGAAGGATTAAACGATCGATTAATATCATTCAATCTACGGTGCGATTTATTCCTGAAAAGGAATTAGAAAAATTTTTGAAAATTCAGGGGATTAAAGACTACATCATCGAAAGACAGAACGAGATTAATCAATTCAATACTGAAAATAATGCCGATAAGAATTTCCTTGTAAATGGTAGAAATTTCACCAACTTGGGGCTTTTTAGAAAATATGTGGAAATCTACTTGAACAATCACCCTCGCATCGATCATTCTAAAACGCAACTGGTACGCCAGCTCGCACCTACCTCAAAGGGAATTCCTGTGGAGATTTATGCCTTTACCAATACCACGATTTGGCGTGAATACGAAGAAATTCAATCCGATATTTTTGATCATTTAATCGCGGCAATTAAATATTTTGATTTAAAAATATTTGAAGATTTACACAACAAGATTGATCATTCGGTGGCTCAAGATACTTTTGATCAGTTTGATTTCTTTAATCAAGAAAGTAAGTTAAAATAAATCTTTAAAAGTAATAAAAAAAGCTTTCTTTTCTCGGCGAAAAGAAAGCTTTTATTTTTTCATAAACAATGCCTACTCAATTAGCCATTAATCCCCAAAATGGAGTTTACAAATGCCGTAAGCACTGATAAGATTAAGCTGAACAACATTGCCCACCAGAATCCATCGACACTAAATCCGCTAATTAATGCACTGCACAGCAGAATAATTACCGCATTGATTACTAATAAAAATAAGCCCAAAGTGAGCACTGTGAGCGGAAAACTGAAAAAGCTCAAAACTGGTTTTACTGTAACGCTCAAAAGCCCCAAAACTATTGAGAAAACAATTGCTGTCCCAAAACTATTGATATGGACTCCGCTCAAGTTGTTGGCTAAAAAATAGGCCACAGCCGAAGTAACTAGTAAATTAATAATTAAATTCATATAACTGATTTTCTGTTTAAATCTGTAATTAATAAAGGGTTATCCTTTTTCAATTTTTCTTCAAGACTCATAATTGAATCTAAATTTGGATTTTCTAAAAGAAATTCCAATTCTGGCGTAGTGATACCCACCATTTGCAAAAATTCTACTTTGCCGTGCACGGTATCAATCTTGCCCAGTACTGGGTCTTCTACAAAAATAATGCCTGTAATATCTGTATCACATTCTAGGCGAATGGGACCATTAATCGGCAAAAACTGATGTGGCATAAACCAATGTTGTGTTTCATTAACAAACATTGCTAAATTATTCATCACTTGCACTGCCCAAGTAGGATCCCCAAATTTTTCGTTTTTCTTATCGGCATCTAATTCAAATGGTTTTAGTCTAAAAGTAAGTTCAAATCCCCATTTGCTAAATTTCTGACCAAAGGCTTTTTCGTTGAAATACAACTCGCTTAAGCCATAAGAAATCAAATGTTTGTGATTTTCTGGCTCATCGCAATCAAATACGCTCACGCCCTGCAGAGCATCTAAATTAGGATTGTAAAAAATGTCCTCTTCCTGCGTAGCATAATGCCTAAAATCCATCTTGGGATAGAATTTTTCTAAATGCTCATCAATGGCAGCACGCCCTGGTGCTTGAGTTTCGTTTTTATAATTCTTAATGTATTCTTCTTTAGTCATGAACAAATTTTTCTGTTCAAAAGTACGCTATTTTTTGCGAATTTCTTAATTAAATCAAGGCTTTTTTCTTTTGAGAAAAAATAGTGTAGCAAAAACACTTTTCTTTTGAGAAAAATTCATATTTTTGTGTTTCTTTTTTTGATTAAAAAATAGTAGTATGGACACAGAGTTACTTTTGACGATTATAAAACAAACGGGAAAGGTTGTGATTGTTCTATTCCCGATTATTGATATTGTAGGGAATTTACCCATATTCGTTAGCTTAGAAAAGAAAGTAGGAGCCATTAATTCAGAGAAAGCAAGTATTGTTGCAGCACTATTGATGATTGTTTTCTTGTTTGTAGGAGATGCTTTGCTCTCATTTATGGGAATTCCTTTGCCTGCATTTGCTGTTGCGGGTTCTTTTGTACTTTTTTTACTTGCGGTAGAGATGATTTTAGGAGTAAATTTTCATAAGACTGAAATTCCAAATAGCGTTTCTATTGTCCCTGTAGCATTTCCCTTATTAGCTGGACCCGGTGTTTTAACAATGATTTTGGCTTTAAGATCTCTTTACCTTGTTGAAGCCATTATTGGGGGGATTATCATAAACTTGATTATTGTTTATGTGATTATGCGAAATTCTAAATACATTGGACGATTATTAGGTGATACTGGTGTTGTGATTGTGCATAAAATCTCGGGAATTATCCTTTTGGCCATGTCTGTAAAGATTTTTTCGGAAAATTGGCCAGATTTATTTGGTGCATCATTGCCGTAAAGATTTGTGAATTTTTTTGTTTATTGTTTGTTATATTAGAGAAATCCTCTAGAATTTAAATTCTAGAGGATTTTTCTTTTTTTATAATGTTTGGCCTACATAAAAATTGAACTAAGTAATCTTGTTTTGTCATTAATTTCTTCGTCAAGAGAAATCATAGATTCTGTTCTTAAAACATCTTCAATTTCATCTATTTTATAGATTACTTCTTTGGCATCTCTGGTATCTTTTGCACGGATTTTACAGAAGATATTGTATTTTCCTGAAATCACGCTAGCGACTGTGATATTTGGGATTTTTTTAAGACGCTGAAGCACTTCTTGGATTCGGTTTGATTTCGTAAGCATAATTCCTACATAGGCAACGAAATCGTATCCCATTTTTGAATAATCAATGTTAAGCGTAGAGCCTTTGATGATTCCTGCGTCCTCTAGTTTTTTTACACGCACATGAATCGTTCCTGCTGAAACATCCATTTTCTTTGCAATTTCTGTAAATGGCATTCGTGTATTCTCTATCAGATAGCGTAAAATTCGCTTATCTATCTCGTCAATTTTGTAAGTTGGTCTCATAATTCAGATATTTTTAATTGTAACAAATTTAATAATATTTGACCAATCTTGCCAATATTCTTTGCGAATTTTTTAATAATAAAGCAAATATCATACTTATATAATACTTTTGGATATTTCATGGCGTGGCTTTAAATAAAAACACGTGTGTTTTTTTTAAAAAAGACGCGTGTTTTTCTAAAAAATGTAGTGTGTTTTTTACCTAATCGTTGTTTACCTTTAGCTATTTAGAAAATTGAACTGTTTTGTTTTTAAGCTTTGTGCTATCGTTTGCGTTTTTTTTGTTAAGCATTTTTTTACTAGCTTCTTGCTCTTCATCGTCTGATTTTAGTGTGAACAGTTCTCTAAATCTATTAAATGCTCTATGGTAAACAATCCCTGCACCATAACTTTGGGCATAAGTGTTATTGACATTGTAGTTTTCTAAACCTATGGTAGAAGGTCTAGAGAATGCTCTGAGTCTTAGGCCTCCGTCTATTTTTTTGGAAATATCATAATCTAGCTCAAACGAAGTTGTAACTTCTTCGTTGAATTGAGAGCCCAGCGGAGTCCCCACCATTCCATTGATTTTCAATCTTGGATTGATGACAAAATTAAACTGAGTTTGAATTCTATCTGCTTGATTTCTACTGTCTGATGATTGCAAATAAGTAGGATTGATCTCTAATCCTGGGATAATACTAGAAAAGGCATTTCCTATCTGGCGACCAAGCAATTCAAAGGCAGACGATGTGGCAACATCTGAAGCAATGGCTGTTGTAATGCTTTGATTTACATCAAATTTACCTAAAACAAGGATAGACCCTACTTGCCTGATTCTCTCGTCTACATTGTTTTTAATCTTGCTATTGAGCATACTTTGCACTTGGCTATTTGCCTCTGGCACCTCGATGCCTAAATCTATATTGGTTTTGTTTAAATCTCCACTGATGGAAGCCACTACATCCACCTCCATTGGTTGCAAATAAGTAGCTCCTATATATGCACCTAAATTGCTCACATTTCTGGAGTAAACTGCTCGCAAATTCATTTGTGCATTATAGGGGTTACCATTAAATCGAATGTAGCCTCCTTTCTCGATGTCAAACTTTTTATCAATAATCACACTTTGGCGATAAATGTACACCCCATCTGTGATTACATATTCACCATCGATACTGAGGCTTCCAGCTCGGTTCATGGCTATCTTGAAGTTTTTGGCATATCCTTGCGCCTCTATTTTGTCATCAGATTTTTCATCTAAAACTAAATTCACCGTAGTATTGGCGTCTACATTTAGGCTTAAATCCATAGAGAAACCAGAAACACGCTGCTCCTGCGTCTCGTCTTGCACAATACTTCCCTCCTCGTCTACCGAATAAAACTGAATGAATGGGTTGTCGCTCACATTCTTGGTTCCAGAAGTATTTAAATTTATTACAGAGCCCTTTAGCACATCTAGATTTCTTCCAGAGATTACCAAGTCGCTTGCAGGACCGAACATGAAAAATTCGCCCTTGGCAAATACACGACCATAGAACATCTCATTGTCCTTTACACTGGTGCTTATAACTAAAAGTTTATTTGTTTTAAAGTCTAAATCAAGGAACCAGCTCGATAGGTCTGAGAAAATCAGCGAGCCATCTACTATTCCTTTGGTTTTGGAATTGTTCTCGGTAAAGGTGATATTGTCTAATTCCAATTGCCCGTTGAATCCTGGTTGTTTATTCAAAGTCAATTCATTTTCTCCATCGAACTGATAGCGAGTTCCTAGGTAAACAACTTTAAATCCTAAATTCTTCATTGTTAACTCTCCCGAAATCGATGGATCCATTAAATTTCCTTTTACAACAACATCTCCAGAAAGTTTTCCTTTCCAGTCGGTCATCACTTCGTCCAAGAATGCTCCTAAAATATCTACATCAAAATCATCAAAGTTTGCCACCAAATCTAGCTCTGGCTGCGAGTTGGTATTTTTAATATCCCCACTCACAAACAATGTGTTTTCGTTATACTTGTCTAAACTTCCCGTGATGTTGAATGTCTCTGTTTCCACATCATATTTTGCCTCAGTTGTCAGATTTCCGATCAGTCTATCATTTAATTTAATAGAATCAATCTTTAAATCAGCAATTGGCTCTACTTGATTGTTATCTTTCTTAATATCAATAGTTCCGTTGGCTATTCCCTTTAAATCCATACCCGCCATATAGGATTTTGGAATGGCTTTTTCTAAATGAATGTTTTGAATTTCTGTTTGAAAATTAAATTTCTCTGGGTTGAAATAATCGCCATTAATTTTCAAATATTGATTATCTGATTGTAGCACAAAATCAGAGACTTTGTATATATTCTTCTCCCAATCTATGCTTGCGTAATTGCTCTGTGGCGAATTCTCGGGATTTATATGCCACTCCACGCCTTCTATGTTAAATTTAGAGGGCGAAAAGCCTACTTTTATTTTATGGTCTTGGTCAAATGTTTGGTAAAAATTCAGTTGGAATTCAGCATTTTTTTGCTCGCCCGCATAGAAATGCATCTGGGCGTTTAGAATATCATTTTCATTTTTACCATCAAGCATTATTTGGGAGAAATTAAGGTTTTCAATTTTAAGATTTTCAATGCTGAGGGCTATATTTTTTTCATCTCCGGCAGCGGCGGCAAGGTGTATATCTCTGGCAATATAGTCGTTATAGCGCACGCTTGGGGAGCGCAAATCGATTTGAAAGACATCATTATCATTATCAATCACGCCCGCTGCAAGTGTTTGCGGCTTGATTCTAAGGTTGGGCAGAAAGTAATTAATCAGGTCATCTTCCACGATTACCAAATAGCTTAAATACTGCCCTTGGGATACTTTTTTCTTCTTATAATCTACCAAAAAATTCCCCACGCCGTTGTACACAACATCTGGCAATTCATCTAATTTATACTTCCCTTCCATCGTGGCTGAGAGGTAATTAGGCATTTGCAAATCGATTAATTTTTCGCCTTGTGGTGTTTTTGTGAAAGATAGATTTGTCTTAGGCAAATTCACTTGCAAAGTATCTGATTTAAAGGTGATTTCATCTAGCACAAAGTTTCCCTGTAAATCATTAATATCCGAAAACTTAGCATCTCCCGTGAGCCTAGCTTTAATCCAAGAGTTTTTCTTGCTAGTGAGTTTAAAATAATTTAAATTCACATACGACACATTGGATTCAAAATTTGCCTTAATCTCTTTTTGGCTAAAATCAAAAAATCCTTGATAATCCAATTGTGCTTTGCCTGGATCGTTGATAGAAAGGTATCCGTTGTAAGTTTCCTTGCTCAGCACACCATCTAGGCTCAAATTGTTGTAACGCTCGCCCATCAAATCCAGATAATTAATTTTCCCCTTAGCGGTGAGCGTCATAGTATTGATGTCAAAACCAGCTCCTTTAAAGTCGATTTCACCTGAAACTTTATCGAGCATTTTCAACTCAGTAAGTTGTTTTAAATCAAAATTTTGCGCATTTACAAAACCGCTATAAATTGGTTTTTCTTTACGATAATCGTATAGGCTTAAATCCACAAAAGCCTGTCCAAGAGCTGTTTGCAAATTCCCTTTGGCATACACCAATTGATCATCAAGATTAAAGGCTCCGCCATAATTCATTTCGCCAAATCGCTTGATGTATGGCGTGATGTTTTTATCTATAAAAGTTGGTAAAATTCGCACCAACTCGTCGTAAGAAGTACTGACATTCAATTCGTTTGAAAACACCCCGATATCGCCATCAATCATATTTTGAAGGTTGATGACAGGCGTTTTTATTTTTGTTTTTCCATTTTCTAGGTGTAGTGTTTCAAGGTTTAAATTATTCAGATTTCCCGTGGCTTTTCCTGAAATTTTAATTTCCTCGCTAGAATCCCACTCGGGCACAAAATATCGTATATCCTTAAATCCCAAAATGTTATCCTCTCCTAATGATAAGTCCCAATTTACTTTATTGCTAAAATCTGAGAAAGAATCTTTTTCAGGAGTAAGCAGGCGAATGTGTCCTTGCAAAAAGCTGGATTGCGTATTAAATATTAAATCATTAAAATACAAGCCCTTTTCATTCATTTTAAATTTAGCGGCTAATTTTTTCAGCTGAAAGTTTTCACCATTTTTCTGAGCTAAAAAACTCAAATTCTGAATATCTGCCTCATAAACCTCATCGCGCATTTTGAAATCTTGTATCACAGCATTTAGCGCCGTGGCATCGAGCCAAACACGGTTTTTGGGATCTAAATTTTCATTAATAATGGAAAAAGCACTTTCATTTATCTGTACATTTCCGCGCAGTGCAAAATGCGACTGGGTGGTATCGCCTGTGGAAAATACTTCTATAAAACGGTCGAAATTGGAAATGCTATCTCCCTTGTATGTCAACACCTTAACGCTTGCTTGGTCGAGCGCTAAACTTTTCACCGAAACATTGTCTGCATCTTGGTAAATGTCCCACAGGCTGATGTCTGCCGTGATTTTCTTGATAGCAATGAAATCGTTTTGCTTATAATCCTTGGCCGAAATATCACTTAAAACGATGTCTCCCCAGAAATCAATATCCACTCCGCCCACACTGATTGAGGTACCGAAATCTTGGTTGATTTTCTCCACCACTTTATCAATGATTTTGGTCTGCACCGCAGGAATTTGTATCGCAAAAAATAGCCCAACTATCAGCAATAAAATTATGGCAAAAAATATTAAAATATAGCGAAAAAACTTTTTCAAGGCTTAGATATTCAATTTTAAACTTTAACTTTGTCTCTATGAGCGAACCAATTATACTTGCCATAGAGTCCTCTTGCGATGACACCTCGGCAGCAGTTATCAAAGGTAACTCCATATTATCCAACATTATAGCAAGCCAAAAGGTGCACCAGCAATATGGTGGCGTGGTGCCTGAGTTGGCCTCGCGCGCTCACCAGCAGAACATCGTCCCCGTGGTTGCCACAGCATTAGACAATGCAAAAGTAACACAAAAAGATTTAACTGCAATAGCTTACACGCGCGGACCTGGCTTATTAGGTTCACTTTTGGTAGGAAGTAGCTTTGCCAAATCCCTATCCGCTGCCTTGGGCATACCGCTCATTGAGGTAAATCATATGCAGGCACACATCTTTGCCCACTTCATAAGCGATGCCAGCGAGCAGCCCCCCAGCTTCCCGTTCCTGTGCCTCACCGTGAGCGGCGGCCACACCCAAATCGTGAAAATTTCAAGCTACACTAATTTAGAAGTTTTAGGCGAAACCAAAGATGATGCCGCGGGCGAAGCATTTGATAAAATTGGGAAAATCCTAGGGCTGCCCTACCCCGCAGGCCCAGCAATTGATAAATTAGCACAAACGGGAAATCCTGAAAAATTCGTTTTTACCAAACCTAAAATGCCTGATTATGATTTCAGTTTTAGTGGACTCAAAACGGGCGTGATGAATTTCTTGAACAAAGAAAAACAGAAAAATCCAAATTTTGTAGAAGAAAATTTAAACGACTTGTGCGCAAGCGTGCAACACACCATCACTGAAATGTGCGTGGAAAAATTAGTACAAGCGGCGCAAGACTTAGGCATTAAGCAAATCGCACTGGCTGGTGGCGTGTCTGCCAATAGCGAACTGCGCAAGAAAATCAAAAATTTAGAAAAACACGGCTTCACCACCTATATACCTAAATTTGAATACACTACGGATAACGCCGCTATGATTGCAATGGTGGGCAGCATTAAGTACCAAGCGCAAGAATTTTCAGATATAAACGCCAAAACCATAGCTAGATACAAACTTTAATTTATGCATCTATTCATCGGGATTAAACAAGAGAGCCAAGCCCTTTTAAATGAAAATGAAAGCCACCATTTAGCCAAAGTCCTAAGGCTAAAAGTAGGCGATACCGTGCTATTTACTGAGGGAAAGGGCGAGATGTTTTTAGCCAAAATTTTGCAAGTGCACCCCAAAAACACACTGCTGCAAATCACAGAAAAAACGGACTACAATCAATCTAGAAATTACAGGCTACATGTGGGCATCGCCCCTACCAAAAATATCGACCGCACCGAGTGGTTCCTTGAAAAAGCCATTGAAATCGGCATTGATGAAGTGAGCTTCCTTGAAACATTCCATTCCGAGCGCCGAAATCTTAAACTCGATAGAATGCAGCGCGTGGCAACGGCTGCCATTAAGCAATCTTTAAAGGCTGAAAATACGCAGCTCCACGACTTGATTAAATTTAGCGATTTTATAGCAAAGTATGATGGCTTCCAAGGGCAAAAATTCATTGCACACTGCAATTCCGATTTTGCCCGAAAAGATATTAAAAATTGCATCACCCCACAAGGAGATTATTTATTTCTCATTGGGCCCGAAGGCGATTTTTCCGCAGAGGAAATCAAACTCGCTATGGCGCAGAATTTCACCCCAATTAGCTTAGGCAATCAACGAATGCGCACCGAAACGGCTGCACTCAGTACCGCCTTTATTGCCAATTGGGTGAATAAATAATTTATAAATTCTATGATTGTAATTTAGGCCCAAAACATAAATCCCCTGCATCGCCAAGCCCTGGGATTATGTAGCCTTTTTCATCTAACTTATCATCTACCGTGGCGCACCATAAGCGTGCTTGTGGCAATTCTTCATTAATTTTCTGAATTCCGGGCAGGGCAGCAATGGCACATAGAATGTGCAACTCAGAGGGTTGTGCCAATTTCAGTACCGCGTGAATCGCTTCACAGAGGGAGGCTCCCGTGGCAAGCATTGGGTCTACCACGATTAGGGGGCGATTAGAAATATCTGGGCAAGTTACATAATCTTGCTTAATCTCAAAGCCCTCGGCGTTGTGCTTGCGATAGGCTGCTACAAAACCGCTATCGGCATAGTCAAAATAATTTAGCACCCCTTGATACAGTGGCAAGCCCGCGCGCAAAATTGTCATCACCACGGGCTGCACAGCCAAGTCCACAGAGGGTTTTACGCCAAGCGGTGTTGTAACTTCACAGGCTTTGTAGGGCAATGTTTTGCTAATTTCCAAGGCGCCCACTTCTCCAATTCGTTCTAAATTTCTACGAAAACGCATACGGTCTTTTTGGATTTTCACATCTCTGAGCTGATTTACCCAAGAGCTTAAAATGGATTGTTTTTCGGATAAGTCGGTGTAATTTAGCGATGTCATAGTCGTGTATATTTGCGCAAAAATACAAAAGTTTAAGTTTTTTGCATAAAAAATTGAGATTTTAAGTTTCTTTTTTCATTTCAAATACTGTAAGATTTAGCCCTAAAAACTTTTTATGCTTTTAACATTTTCATATCTTTGTACTTATGTTTAAAAACGATATTCTACCCGAGGATTTATGCCGATATATCACCGCTTTTTCATCTGATGAGCCTGCTTTGCTCAGGGAAATTCGTGAGAAAACGGAGCAAGAAATGCACCAGCCACATATGATTTCTGGTGTCTTGCAGGGGCGTTTGCTTAGTTTTTTGTCCAAAATCATTCGCCCTAAAAGAATTTTAGAAATCGGCACCTATACGGGCTATGCTACGCTGTGCTTGGCAGAGGGCTTACCTGCTGAGGGTAAAATTGTAACCCTTGATAGAGATGCGCGCACGCAGGAATTCTACCGTCCGTTTTTTGAAAAATCAGAGTTTAGTACCCAGATTGAGGCGCACTTGGTAGATGCTATGGACTTTTTGGCGCAAAATTTCGCTGCCCCGTGGGACTTAGTCTTCCTTGATGCCAATAAAAGAAAGTACCGCGAATATGTGGAAAAACTCTTGCCACAAATGAAAAGCGGCGGAATTATACTTGCCGATAATGTGCTATGGAAAAATAAAGTGATGCACCCAATTGATTTAAACGATAAAATGACGCAATCTTTGCACGATTTTAATATATTTGTAAAAAATGACAAGCGACTAGAAACCGTGATGTTGCCCATAAGAGATGGTTTAACCTTGATTAGAAAAATATGAATTTCGGGATTTGTAAAGTAAGTATCTCCCCCGTGCGCGCCGAAGCGAACGACCGCTCAGAGATGGTAACCCAGTTACTCTTTGGCGAAAAGGTGGAAGTTTTAAAAACAAAGAAAAACTGGATTAAGATTAAAGCCGATTTTGATGCCTACGAAGGCTGGGTCGATGAGAAACATCTTCAGCCAATTGAAGAATCCGCATTCTTCGATACCGAAACACCTTGCTACTACACCACCGAGCCTTTTAATCTTATCGTGGCAAACAATGAGCCTACCACGCTCCCATTGGGTGCCGAAATCAGAAATATTAGCAACAATACTTTTCAATTGGGCGAAGACACCTACGAATTGTACTGCGAAACCAAACAAGTGGAAGGCCTAATAAGCCGAGAGGAATTAATCCTTTTAGCCAAAAATTACCTCAATGTGCCTTACTTATGGGGTGGCAAATCCAACTTTGGTATTGATTGCTCAGGGCTTGTGCAGCAGGTCTACAAATTTGCCAAAATCCACCTGCCACGCGATGCCAAAGACCAAGCACAAAAAGGCGAAATGCTCGGCTTTGTGGAAGAAGCCCTACCAGGCGATTTAGCTTTCTTTGACAATGATGAGGGGCAAATCATACATGTAGGCATCATTATCAAAAATCAGCACATACTCCACGCGCACGGCAAGGTGCGAATCGACCCGATTGACTCCACAGGAATTTTCAATACCGATATGCAGAAATACTCGCACAAGTTGCGATTCATCAAAAGAATTTTGCCCGAATAACTCTCCTTATTTGGGCAAAATTTTCATTCCATGCAGGCATTAATTCCGTTCACATAGCGCTCAATGATTTGCAGGGCATCAGCCGTTTCGCTGCCTAAGAAGCCTTTAAAATCCTTTACAGAAATCTGCGCATTGTAGTCCTGCAAAAGCTGTTTTGCGATGGGCATATAGCTCCAATGCCACTTCTCCATCTCGTAGCCCGTTCTGCCCTTTAAGCGCTTATCGGTAAATACTTGGCAGAATCCATATTTGGCGGCATTTGTTTGTAGCCATTCATAAAGTTTCTTCCCTTTTCCGCTCTCAAAATAGGCATTATTCAGTGCATTTAAATCCACATCTGTCCCCCAATGGTGTCGCGAACTCATAGGCATTGAGCTAAAAAGCAAAATCTTTTTGGCGCGTTCTTTCGGCGTTAAATTAGCATTGGCTTTCCATTTTCTTTCCCAAATATTTTTCTGGTGCTGAAAATTTCTCGCCCCCGAAACTATGAGCAAATTAAACCCCGCTTTTTGTGCTGCTTGGTGCATTTTCAAAAAAGCTTCGTAGGTTTCTTTTCTTAAATAAGTTTGCTTATTACAATATTTAGACGGTACCAGAACAAAAGCAGAATCTTTAGCAAAATTGGTTTTCCCGACTAAGTAATCTTTATAGTTGGTTTGTGGTTTGGCAAAAGTGAGTGTACCTTTTAGCTTTTGCCCTTCAGATAAATTCTGAATTTCTATGTTTTTTGCAGGATTGTTTGTATCGTTTTTTTGTTGGCATCCCACTTGAGCACTCAATCCAAAAACGAGTAATAGTGGAAGTATATTATTATTTTTCATTTTTTCTATGAACAAATGATAATTCAAATGGAGAATTGTTTAAACTTCCTTTTTTAACTAAAAATGAATAAGTGAAAAATTTCCCACTAAATCCTGGGTCTATCTCTGGCACATCACTTACATCGAGCTTGATGTATTGTTTATTTTTAGATTTAAAAACTCTCGGCTCTTTTTCTTGCCCAAAGAGATTTGTAACGATTATTAAATCATATTTTTCAAAATCAATTGATTCTATTGGACAAGAAAATTCAAAAAATTGATTTAAACTTTGGGCATTATTAAAAACAAAAACTCGCTGCTCTTTGAGTTGCTCACCCTTATACTTTACATCTTTCACATTACATCGTGAAATTTCCCCTAATTCAAAAGTCTGGATTTCTTGGATGTCATCGTCATCCTCTTTACTACAAGAAAAAGACAATAAAAATGACAACGCAAGTATACACTTGATTAATGTTTTCATATTATTTTTTGTTTGCAATATACAATTATTTATCGCATCCAGCCTTCAACAATATAATTTTTCTGAATAACTTTATATTCTTCTCCATTATCTGGTTTAAACCATAATTCTATTCTTGCGCCATATTTATCTCCCCAACTCCCTTCATATATCGTAAATTTCCCACTGTGAACGCTATCATTTAAATAATTTACAAATACTTTAGAATTTTCATTAATTCTATCTTCTGATAGCCTATCATTAGAAGTGATTTCATAGACTTTTATATAAAAAAATCCTTTTTCCCTAGGCTGATGACTCGTGTAATATTCATAAATCCCAGGTTGATTCGAATTTATTAAAATAACCCGTAGTGCATTATCCAAATGAGATTAATTTATTGTGATATTGAATGATAATCAGGAAGATCATTTTCGCCAATATTCCCAAAGAAAGGAAAAATTTTCGTTTTCTTCGCTGCAAACGAGCCTTTCAATTTTAGATAAAAATAAAATTGCAACTTGTCCCTAGGCGGCTTGTAATTTTATTTAATTGAAAACCAGTAAAATTCACTATTCTTCCGTCACATGAGCAACCTTTTTTATAATGCACTACGGGTTAAAATAAAGTCTTGTGAATTTATTATATCATCTTTCGTAGGTATATTTTCTGTTAGTTTTTCAAAATGAATATTTGAAGGAATTTCTTTATGTGCACCGTAATAATCTGGTGGAGAATATTGAAAAATAACAGACAGTATTAGATACAGCACAGCCGAAATTATAAATTGAGGAATGACAAAAAACCATTTCTTGATTATGATTTGTTTTATAGCAGAAATAATATTTCCTAATATATTTAGAAAAAAAAGGACGAGTGCAATGTCTATGATAAAATCATATCTTAATATCAAACCTAAAACGAAAACACCAAAAGGTATGAGATACGATACAATAGGCATCCACCAAATCGTAAAATATTTTTTCAATCTTTTCATCACTAAATCTTTTTGCAAAGTTACTTTTTTCATGATACAAAATCCATATTTCGTACATTTTTCATACATTTATAGAGTTTTTTAATTTTTAGATAATATGAAGTTGAGATATTTCTTGATGTTTCTGTTCACGAGCTCCTTGACTTGGGCTCAAAACAAATACCCAAACGATTGCGTAAACTACATCCAAGTATGTGGAAATAAAAACATTTCGCTAGATGTTGGAGGTGTGGGTATTCGTCAAGAAATTGACGATCGAAATTTCTGTAACTCCCGCGAGCATAATTCGCTTTGGGTAAAAATCACTATCAAAAAAAGCGGAAATTTGGGATTTATTCTCCGTCCTGCATCAAGGGATATAAACGAAGATTATGATTTTTGGGTGTTTGGTCCCAATCCTACTTGCAATAATTTGGGCAAAATCCTCCGTTGCTCTACCACTAATCCTATGGGAGCAGGTTTACCCAACAACTTTACAGGTTTAAAACCAAGTGAAAATGACGATCATGAAGGACCTGGCTATTTTGGAAATTCGTTTGTAAAAGACATTCAAGTTAAGAAAGGAGAAAGTTACTTTATCGTTATCGACCGCCCTATCGGAAATAGTGCCTTTACGCTTGAGTGGACGGGCGATGCTGAGATAGAAAACCCAATGGAAGAAGTAACTTTGAACCTAAATTTAAACAATATTAGCCTTTGCGACCCTGAAAACGATGGAGTAGAAACTTTTGATTTTGAATCTTTAAACCAAAAAGTAGCCGCCGACACTACAGGACTGAAAATTTCTTATTATGTAAGCGAATCCGATGCCACGATTAAAAATAATCCATTGAATAAGCATTCCAAAATTAGAAGTGGCAAATACTGGTGCCGTGTGGAGAATATCACAACGGGCTGTTTTGAATTAGTGAATTTTTTAATTAATTTGGAGGGTGTAAAACTTTCGCCCGCTACCGCCACCTATTGCTTAAATGGAAAAGAATCTATGAATGTAGATTTAACAAGCTTTTCGCTCAGCAATCAAGAGAGACTAAAATATACCTATTACACAAGTCAAGAAGATTTAGATAACCAAAGAAACCCTATACAAAATCCTGAAAAATTTGTTTTAAAGAAAAATACCAAAATCTATGTACACGCCCAAAAAAGTAGTTGCGAGAACAATAGTTTCATTGAATTAAATGTCCCCGGTAAAAATGCTTGAAGAGCAAGTTTGCCTCAATACACTAGAAGATGGCAAAATTGATTTAACTCAATATGAATCAGAAATTAACAACGAAAAAGTCTCTTTTTCTTTCTTTAGTTCCAAAGAAAATTTAGAGCAAAATAAAAAAATTAACAACCCAAATCAGGCACCTATAAATTTAGGTAAAAATGTATTTTTTGTAAAAGTGGAAAACGAAAATTGTTCCACCGCTACTACTCTCACGATTTTTGCTAATGATGCCCCTAAAATTTCAACAGTTGAACAAGCTTTTGAATATTGCCCAGAAGAATTTCCGATTCAAATTTCGGCACAAGATGGTTTTGCTCACTATGTTTGGGACAATAAAAAAGAAAAACAAATGCTAGAAGTGAGCAAAGCAGGAAAATATAGTGTAAAAATCTATAATGAAAAGGGCTGTGCTACAGAACAATTCTTTACAATTAAACAAAAGAAAGCACCTAAAATTTCTAACATCATTTATGAAAATTATCAAATTAAAATCCTTTCAAACAACACGGAGGAATTGCTCTATCGCATAAATAATGGAAAATGGCAAGAAGAAAATTCATTCAAGGATTTAGCCCCTGGCGTTTACCAGTTTTATATTAAATTCAAAAATGGATGTGTGTCTGAGCCAAAAGAATTTCAGCTTATTAAATTAAATAATGTTATCACAACGATAAAAGATGGCAAAAACGATTATTTTTATGTGCCAAAAATCAACAAGGGAAAGTATAAAAATTTAAAAATCTATAACCGATACGGCAAACTGATTTATAAAAATCCTCTGAAACAAGCTGTAAAATGGGAAGGTAAAAATCTTCCACAAGGAGATTATTGGTACATTTTGCAAATCGACGATGCAATCTATAAGGGAAACATATCTATCATCAATTATAGAAAATAAGAATATGAAAAAAAATCATTATATTAGCACTTAGTTTTTCATGCTTACAGCGTGCAACAACTCTTCTAAAAATCCAACTATGAACATCATAGAATCAAAGTTTCCGTTTAAGCAAACGCTTGAAACTTAAAAAAATGAAATAAAAGCCAAAGACATGAGCATTACTCCAGCCATAGCCTATGAATTGCCTTTGCGCTTTCTGGTTTATGAAAAAGACGGAAAAACTTTTGTTTTGTATAAATCGCCTAAGGAATACGAAAGTTTAGGCATCAAAGAAAATAAACCAGTGCTCGATAAAATGCAAAATGCTTTGCAATCTATCGCTGAAAAAGTACAATAAACACCCCAACAAACCATGAAATCTATCAATCCATTTACACAAGAAACTATTTACGAACACGCTGAACTTTCTGAGAATGAAATCATTGAAAAAATCGAATCAGCCAATGCCGCTCAGCCTGCTTGGAACGACATTTCGCTCAAAAAACGCAAAAAAATCTTTAAAAAACTTGCCGAAGTTTTAGAAGAAAATGCCTACGAATGGGGAAGAACCATCAGCGAAGAAATGGGAAAACCCATTACGCAATCCATTGCCGAAATCAATAAATGTGCGTGGGTTTGCCACTACTACGCAAGCAACGCACAAAAACTTTTAAAATCAAAACATACCAAAACCGAAGCTCAAAAATCGTATATGCGATACGACCCGCTCGGGGTAATTTTAGGTGTAATGCCTTGGAATTTCCCATTTTGGCAAGTTATCCGTTTTGCTGTTCCTACGCTCATAGCGGGAAACACTGTTTTGCTTAAACACGCAAGCAATGTAATGCAAAGTGCCAAAAATGTAGAAAAAGCATTTAAATTAGCAGGCTTGCCAGAAAACTGCTTTATCAATCTGCCGATTAGTAGCAAAGCAGTAGAAAGTATCATTCGACACCCAATGGTAAAAGGCGTGAGCCTTACAGGAAGCAAAGCCGCAGGTGCTGCCGTGGCAAAAGTGGCTGGAGAGGAAATCAAGCCGAGTTTGCTTGAGCTAGGTGGCTCCAATGCCTTGGTGGTTTTTGAAGATTGCGACATCAAAGAAGCTGTGAAAACGGTAGTAAATGCGCGTTTCCAAAACACGGGACAAAGCTGCATTGCAGGAAAACGACTTCTAGTCCATAAGAAAATTGCCGAAAAATTCGTTGCTAAATTACAGAAAAAAGTAGAAGAACTCGTTGTGGGCAATCCGCTTGAAGATAAAACATATTTAAGCGTTATGGCTAGAGAAAGTTTAGCCGAAGAGCTTGAAAAACAAATGAATGATTCGGTGAAAATGGGCGCAAAAATCTTAATCGGTGGTACTCGTCACGAAGCCTTTTTTGCCCCGACTATTCTCACCCATGTTACGCCAGAAATGCCTGTTTTTTATGAAGAAACCTTTGGGCCACTCTTGGCTTGCACCACTTTTAAAACCGATGACGAGGCGTTAGAATTGGTCAATAATTCAGAATTTGGGTTGGGTGCGAGTATCTTTACCGAAGATAAAAAACGAATAAAACATTTCATTAAAAACATCAAAGACGGTGCTGTTTTCATCAATGAAATGGTAAAAAGCGATCCGCGTTTAGCCTTTGGCGGAACGGGCATTTCGGGTTACGGAAGAGAGCTTGCCGAAAATGGAATTAAAGCATTTGTAAACGAAAAAACCGTTTATATTGCCTAAAAAATATAGTAAAATCCGATTTTTTAATTAAATGATTGATATACAAGATTTAAACAAGTCCTACAAAATGGGCAAAAATAGCCTACATGTGCTAAAAGGCATTGATTTACAAGTAGATAAAGGCGAATTTGTAGCCATCATGGGTTCGTCTGGCTCGGGAAAATCCACGCTGCTCAACATCATTGGGATGCTTGATGAACACGACACAGGCACCTACGACTTAGATGGAGTGCGCATCGAAAAACTAAGCGAGAAAAAAGCCGCACACTACCGAAACAAGTTTTTAGGCTTTATCTTTCAATCTTATAATTTAATTAATTTTAAAAATGTGGTGGAAAATGTGGCGCTCCCACTCTATTACCAAAATATGAGTAGAAAAAAACGCTATGAAATCGCTATGCATTATCTCGACAAAGTGGGCTTAGTGCCTTGGGCTAAACATATGCCTAATGAACTCTCGGGCGGGCAAAAACAGCGTGTTGCCATTGCGCGTGCTTTGGCAGCAAATCCTAAATTGCTCCTTGCCGATGAGCCTACGGGTGCGCTAGATAGTGTAACCTCGCAAGAAGTGATGCGCCTGATTCAGCAGATAAATGATGAAGGAAAAACAATCCTAATGGTAACGCACGAAGATGACATTGCACACATGTGCAAACGCATTGTGCGACTGAAAGATGGCGTGATCCTAGAAGACGAAAAGATTAACCAAGTGCGTGTGTAATGTTTGATATAGATCGCTGGGCAGAAATCTGGGCTTCGGTTCGGAGCAATAAATTAAGGACATTCTTATCGGGTGCTACCATTGCATTGGCATTATTTGTATTTATCACGCTTTTTGGACTAAGTAAAGGTTTGCAGAACGGTTTTGAGGAGCAATTTTTACCACCCAATATGATGACCATCGAAGTTTACACAAACTACACCACCTTGCCCTACAAAGGCAAGCAGCCCAATCGCTACATTCAGCTTAAAAAATCGGATTATCAATTTTTACAAGAATTGCTAAAAGACCGAATAGAAATCGTTTTACCACATATTTCTCAAATGGTATCAGCCAGAAATTTCTCGGAATTTGGAAATTATAACTTAATCGGGACCACATCCAAAGAGAAAAAAGCCAGTGATTTAAAAATCATTTCTGGGCGTTTTCTCGATCCGCTCGACAATCAGTCGATTGAGAAAAATGTAGTAATAGGCAGATTGGTAGAAAAAGATTTATTTAAAAACAAATCTGCCGTGGGCGAAAATATTCAACTTGGAAACACGCTTTACAAAGTGGTAGGCGTGTACTCAAGCGAAGAAGGCGACGACAAAGAACGCTATATTTACCTGCCCATCAACACCTACCATGTGATTTACGGAACGCAAAATATCGATAATTTCACCTTGTATCCTTTGCCAAACTCAAGTTTAGATGAGCTGCACGACATTGCACAAGAGGTGGAAAAAGAATTAAAAATTAAACACAGCGTTTCGCCAGACGACACACGCGGAGTCCGAGCATACGACCCAAAAGATGCACTCGATAGCACCAATATGTTTTTTTATGTTTTTACCATTATCGTTTTGGTCATTGGGATTGGTAGTTTGATCTCGGGCATGGTGAGTATTGTCAATATGATGGTCTTTAGCGTAAAGGAGCGCACTAAAGAAATCGGCATCAGAAAAGCCTTGGGTGCTACGCCTTTTAATATCATCAGTCTTATTTTGCAAGAAGCCTTGGCAATCACCTTTTTATTTGGATTTATCGGGATTTTTATGGGGATACTACTCACCTATTCCATCAAAGATTCGTTGCAAGATTATATGATTTACAACGCCACAGTAGAGTCTTCACGCATTGTGCTAGCCGCCATAATTTTGCTTATTTCTGGCTTATTGGCAGGTTTTATTCCCGCTAGAAAAGCCGCTAAAATTAAACCTATTGAAGCCTTAAACAGTAACTAAAATGTTGATATTTGAACAAGATACTTGGAGCGAAATTTACCACGCTTTAGAAAAAAACAAGACACGCACGCTGCTCACCATGGTGGGCGTAGCTTGGGGCATGTTGCTTTTTGTGTTTTTGCTTGGTGTGGTCAATGGCTTAAGCAATGGTTTTGACAAGGAGTTGAAAGGCACGAGCACCAATAGCCTTTTTATCTGGACACAGCAAACGAGCGTGCCCTACGACGGCTTTGGTCGTGGTAGAACATTCCGTTTTCAGCTGAGTGACATCGATGCTCTAAAAAAGGAATTTAAAGAAATAAAAATCATCACGCCTCGCCAGCGAAACAACGCAAGCGTGGTGCACCAAGCCAAAAATGGGAATTATAGCATTTTTGGAGATTTCCCAGAGCAAAACAAAATCTTTGTCAAAAAGATTTTAAAGGGCAGATACATCACCCAAAAGGATATTGAAAATAATGCCAAAGTTGCCGTGATAAGCGACCGCTTGATCGACGAACTTTATGACAAAGGAAGCAATCCGCTGGGCACCACCCTTCAAATCAACGGGGTAAGTTTCAAAGTTGTGGGCGTATATTCTGGCGACTCCAAAGGCGGGATAGATAGCGGGAGCACCGTTACCATTCCATTTGCCACCTTCAATCAAATCTTTAACCAAGGAAACAATGTGGGCTTAATCGTGATCAATATCGACGACTACGCCGACATCAAAAAAGCAGAAACACAAATCAAGGATTTTCTAAAAACACGCCACCACATCGCGCCCAACGATACACAGGCACTTGGCTCATTCAATCTGGGCGAAATGTTTGGTAAAATGTTCAGATTTATGCAAGGTTTGGAATTTCTCACCGTCGTCGTGGGCTTTTTCACACTTTTGGCGGGCGTTTTGGCCGTGAGCTCGATTTTGCTCATCACCGTCAAGGAGCGCACACAAGAATTCGGAATCCGCCGAGCCTTGGGCGCACCGCCCTCCCAAATCGTGAGTCAGATTTTGATCGAAAGTAGCGTCATCACCTTTTTCTCGGGGCTTATAGGCATCATCGCAGGCACCGCATTTTTAGCGAGCATAAACACCTATGTCGCCAACTCCGAAGACAACGATATCCCGTTTGTAAATAGCTCTATCGACATCAAAATATTGCTCGGAGCATTTGTATTGGTCTTAGTTATGTCGCTTTTAGCGGGGCTTATTCCAGCCCTGCGTGCCGTTGCCATAAAACCCATCGATGCCTTGCGAGAGGAGTAGAAGAAATAATTTCTAAAAAAATGAGTTTAAAATTAAAAAATCAACAAAAAAAAAACAGAATAAGGAAACTTATCTCTCAAGCAATTTAGCTATTACTGAAAAAAATTATCAATTTCTAAATTAGTAATATCAACCCGTAGTGCATTATCCAAATGAGATTAATTTATTGTGATATTGAATGATAATCAGGAAGATCATTTTCGCCAATATTCCCAAAGAAAGGAAAAATTTTCGTTTTCTTCGCTGCAAACGAGCCTTTCAATTTTAGATAAAAATAAAATTGCAACTTGTCCCTAGGCGGCTTGTAATTTTATTTAATTGAAAACCAGTAAAATTCACTATTCTTCCGTCACATGAGCAACCTTTTTTATAATGCACTACGG
Organism: Ornithobacterium rhinotracheale; assembly: GCF_004088395.1. Lineage (NCBI taxonomy): Bacteria > Pseudomonadati > Bacteroidota > Flavobacteriia > Flavobacteriales > Weeksellaceae > Ornithobacterium > Ornithobacterium rhinotracheale. Next base: position 1,323,067 of record NZ_CP035107.1, read on the forward strand.
GTTAATATCAGATATTCAAGAGGTTTTAGTAATTACGAACAATGGAACTAAAATTGCACAATATAAAAATCAACTTTTTGAACTAGCAATGGATCTTGATAATTACATATTTGCAATTAATGGCTTTATCTATCTAAAATATTAACCTGAGTTCGATTAATATTTTAAGGGAAATAAGTTGTATAAAAAGAGAAATAGTTGTATTTTTAAGTTTTTAAAATTCAATTATTTAACAACTATTTCTCATGATTAATTACCACAAAATTACGGATATTTTTTGTATTGTTGATGACTTTTGTAATGATTTTGAAAAATTCACTCAGCCTTTTACTCTCGGAAAGTCTCCCAAAAAGAAGCCCAAAATGAGTAACGCTGAAGTAATCACCATAATGATTCTTTTTCATCTAAGTGGCTTTAGAACTTTTAAGCATTTTTACATTTACTATGTTCAAAAGCATATGCAACAGGAATTTCCTCAAACGGTCTCTTATAACCGATTCACAGAACTTATGCAATCCAATATCATGGCTCTTACCATGTTTGCAAAAACCTGTGCTTTAGGAAGTTGTACAGGGATTTCTTTTGTGGATAGTACGCCAATAAGAGTATGTGGAAACAAAAGAATTAAACGCAACAAAGTATTCAAAGACCTAGCTACAACGGGGAAATCTACTATGGGTTGGTTTCATGGATTTAAACTCCATTTGGTCATTAATGATAAAGGCGAGATATTGAGTTTTTGCGTAACGCAGGCGAATGTAGACGATAGAGAACCACTGAAAAATGAAGGTTTTTTGAAGCAAATTTTTGGTAAACTGTTTGGGGACAAAGGTTACATCTCCGAAAAGTTGAATCAATTACTCTTTGTGGATGGTATTCAACTGATTACCAACATCCGAAACAACATGAAAAACTCTCTTATGACTATGTCTGACAAAATTTTGCTTAGAAAACGCTCCATCATAGAGACGGTGAATGACGAGCTAAAAAACATTTGCCAAATTGAGCACTCCAGACATCGTTCAATAGGAAATTTTATGACCAACTTAGTGGCAGGGATTATTGCCTATCACTTTCTTCCTAAAAAACCATCATTAAAATATGAATCTCTGAAAACTAATCAATTAGCTATGTTTTATTAATCGAATTCAGGTTATTAGTTAAAATTCTTTTTCCAAATTCATTTAAGATTTCTTGATTACTTTTCATAACTATAATATTTATTTTTTAAACCCGTAGTGCATTATCCAAATGAGATTAATTTATTGTGATATTGAATGATAATCAGGAAGATCATTTTCGCCAATATTCCCAAAGAAAGGAAAAATTTTCGTTTTCTTCGCTGCAAACGAGCCTTTCAATTTTAGATAAAAATAAAATTGCAACTTGTCCCTAGGCGGCTTGTAATTTTATTTAATTGAAAACCAGTAAAATTCACTATTCTTCCGTCACATGAGCAACCTTTTTTATAATGCACTACGGGTTTTTTAATTAATTTACTCCATTCCAAAAGGATTATAGGCAGAGAATTTGAACCTGATAATTTTCAGAATTTTACAGCAAATGGAGAAATGCCAAAAGCCCGTATTAGATATGTGATGCAACACAAAGATTTGAATCATAAATATAGTTATGATTTTGAAGTTTATAATGAAAAATCCCAAAACGGCTCTGATTCAGGAGGTAGAAATTTACATTTCGATCAATCAAAAGTAATTTAATAAGATTATTGAACAATAATTTATTAATAATTTCAAATAAAATCCATATTTTAGCCAAACTTTAATTATCTAACACATGAAAGCTAAAAAAATCATTATAGCAGTCCTTGTTTTATTAGTTTTATGCCTAGGAATATGGGCTTTTTCCTATAACTACCAAAAAAGTACTGCCGAAAATGTGGTGTACGAGACCACACATGCTTTTAGAACAGACATTAAGAAAACGGCAGTCGCTACAGGCGAAGTAAAACCACGCGAAAAAATCGAAATTAAACCTAACATCACGGGGGTAATTCAATCCATCAAGGTGAGAGAGGGTATGGAGGTGAGCAGTGGGCAATTATTGGCTACCATTAAAGTAATCCCAAATGTTAATAGCTTAAACTCAGCTCAAATGCAAATTAATTCTGCACAAACTGAGCTTGATAACCAAACACGGCACTATAATCGCCAGAAATGGCTCTACTCGCAAGGGGTGATTTCCAAGGCTGAGTATGAAACCGCCCTTGCAGCCTACAACTCTGCCAAGCAAAGCCTTAAAAATGCTCAAAATAATTACCAAACGGCCCAAACGGGCGTTGCTCCTGGGCTAGAAAAATATTCCACTACGCAGATTCGCTCCACCATCAATGGAATGGTTCTAGACATTCCTGTGGAAATAGGCGATAATGTGCAGGAAATTAGCAACTTTGGCACAGGCACCACCATTGCTACCATTGCCAATATTAAAGATATGATTTTTGAGGGGCGCGTAGACGAGTCCGAGGTAGGAAAACTAAAAATCGGTATGCCCCTTGAAATAAAAATCGGGGCGCTGCCTGATGAAACATTCACTGGCACGCTTGACTTTATTTCCCCCTCTGGCACTAGAAATAATGGTATTGTGGAATTTGAAATCAAAGCAAGCGTAAACTTAAAGCAAAGCGATTTCGTGCGAGCTGGTTACAGTGCCAATGCTGAAATCATTACCGAGAGCCGAAAAAATGTCCTTGCACTGCCCGAGGCCAATATTCAGTATGAAGATGATGGCACCCCCTTTGTAGAAGTGAAAAACGGCGAACAGTGGGTGAAAAAAATTGTGCAACTAGGCACTAGCGATGGCGAAAATATTGAAATTATAAAAGGCATCACTGCCCAAGATGAAATCAAGGTGTGGAACACAAGCCTAATCTCCCAAAAAGATGAGCAAAACACCCCTGAAACTAAATAAATGCCTCGCCCTGAAATTAAAGTAAATCACTTATAATTTAAATTTTATTTTGATTTATTTCTCAGAAAAATGTTTACTTTTGTAGCAAATCATATGGAATTAAATACATTTTCAGCACAATATTTCCCTCCCATTCGTTTTTTTGCAGATTTTTTAGTGCAAAAAAGCCCCTGTATTGATGTCTTTGAAAACTATCAAAAGCAGACTTACAGAAATCGTTGCCACATATTAAGCCCTAATGGGCTGCAAAAGCTCGTGGTGCCAATTGCCCACACGGGAAATCGTGCGATGAAGGATTTGCAGATAAGTTATGCCCAAGATTGGCAAAAGGAACACTTGCGCTCATTTGAGGCGGCCTACCGACGCTCGCCCTATTTTGAGTATTATGAGGATGATTTGATGCCTGTCTTTGAAAAGAAACATAAATTCCTTTTAGATTTAAATTTAGAAATTTTGGAACAACTTTTGAGTTTGCTCCAAGTGGAAAAAACATTTTCGCTCTCTGAATCTTATGTAGAATCGCCCACTAGGGATTTTAGGCAAGCCTATGATGCTAAAAATCCTGTGGTAGATTTGCCAGAATATGTACAAGTATTCAGCGAAAAGTTGCATTTTCACCCAGATTTAAGCGTGGTAGATTTATTATTTAATGAAGGACCCCAAAGTATAGTTTATTTAAAAAATTTAATACAATAATTAGTAAATGAAAAAATTAGTACTCAGTTTATCTCTCGTAGCAAGCTTTGTTTTTGCACAAGAAAAACCATCAGCAGAAGAATTAGCCAAACAAAATTGGTATCATGTGAACTATGCCAAAGACAATGTTTATGGAGTAGCCACCGAAGATGCCTATGCGTATGCACAATCCAAAGGCTTGAAATCCACCCCAATCATCGTAGCCGTGATTGATAGCGGTATTGAGGGCGACCACCCAGATTTACAAGCCAATATGTGGACAAACCCTAAGGAAATCCCAGGGAATGGCATTGATGATGATGGCAATGGTTACATTGACGACATTCACGGCTGGAACTTTATCGGCGGGCCTAATGGCGATGTGGAGCACGATAATACCGAAATTACTCGCTTGGTGAGAGAATACAAAGCCCTTTTTGACTCAAAAGATGAGGCTGCAAATAAGGCTAACCAGAAAAAATTCCCTAAAAAATATGCCGAGTATCAAAAAATTCTCCCTAAATACAAAGAGGAGTATGCCCTTGCGCAAATGAATCTTATGCAAATTGAGGAGGAAATCAAACAGATTACAGGCGTTATTGAAAACTTTGGCAAAGAATACGGCGAAGATAAAGTCATCTCTCTTGAAGGGCTTAAAGCATTTACCCCTAAAAGTGATGCTACTAAGTTTTTAAAAGAGCAAATCATTGAATCTATCGAGGCCTCAGAAAGAAGCGAATATGCCGGAAAAACTCCAAAAGACCTCATCAATGAAATAAAAAATGAAGCAAGCGATGCCTTAAACTACTACAAAGGCAAAGCAGATTATTACCTAAACCTTGAATATGACCCGCGCTCAATCGTAGGTGATAACTACAATGATGTAAACGAGCGAATCTATGGAAACAACACCACAGAAGGCCCCGATGCACTCCACGGAACTCATGTGGCGGGTATCATAGGCGCCGTGAGAAATAACGGCATCGGAATGAACGGAGTGGCTGAAAATGTAAAAATCATGAATGTGCGCACCGTGCCAGATGGCGATGAGCGCGATAAAGATGTAGCCAACGCTATTCGCTATGCGGTAGACAATGGCGCTAAGGTAATCAATATGAGTTTCGGAAAGGCATACTCACCAGATAAGCAAGCCGTGTGGGACGCCATCAAATACGCGACAGACCACAATGTGCTGCTAGTAAAAGCCGCAGGGAATGATAATGCAAATATTGATACAGATATCCACTACCCTACCAATTTTAGAAACGGACACCCTGTGAGCAACTCACTGCTCACCGTGGGCGCAAGCACACCAAGCAATCAGTCTATCAAAGCCAGTTTCTCAAACTTTGGTAAACAGCAAGTAGATATCTTTGCCCCTGGGGTAGAAATCTACTCCACCGTGCCAGATGCAAGCTACAAATATCTACAAGGAACTTCGATGGCGTCTCCAGTAGTAGCTGGTGTTGCGGCATTGGTTTGGAGCTACTTCCCTAACCTTACTGCACAAGAAATCAGAAATATCTTAATCGAAACTGGAAACTACAACGAAAACTTGAAAGATATTTCTACTCACGGTGTAGTGGTAGATGCATTGAAAGCACTTAAAAAAGCGGAAGAAGTATCTAATGCAAAAGCAGGAGTTACTGCCCCAGCGAAAGCTGAAACAAAGAAAAACAAAAAGTCTAGTAAAAAAAGAAAGAAATAATATAGTTTTTAATTATTAAATTTCTTAATTTTAGGGCTATACTTTTAAATAAGTATAGCCTTTTTTATAAACCTTAAACTATGAAACCTATAAATAACCTTACATCCTCAAACATTAAAAGCCTATTTAGAAACACAAAAACACCTGGCTGGAAAGCCCAAAAAGTAATGGCACCGCCCTATCGTCAAAACTTGGTAGACAAGGCAAGATACAATCCTGCCAATCCTAGGATTGCAGCTGTGCTCATCATAGTATATGAAGAAAATGGCGAATTGTATTTTCCCGTAATTCACAGAAACACCTACCCTGGCGTGCATTCCAATCAAATTGGATTCCCTGGTGGAAGGGTGGAATCCGTAGATGGAGATCTGCAAGATACTGCTTTGCGAGAAAGTCTAGAAGAAATCAATGCAAATCCCAATTGTATAGAAATCGTGGGCGAATTAAGCCAATTATTTATTCCGCCAAGCAACTTTATGGTGCATCCCTTTGTAGGTGTTTACAATGGCAAACCAGATTTCATCCCCTCTGAGCGAGAAGTAAAAGCCATTATTCCATTAAAATTAAATGAATTTATTCACTCACCCAACATTATAGAACACACCGTAGTTGTAGACAACATTGCACACCAAGTGCCTGCATTTGCTTTGCCCAACAATTTAATTTGCTGGGGTGCAACTGCGATGATGTTAAATGAATTTCTTGTATTTTTGCGAAATTCATTAAATTTGTAGCCCTAAAAAACTAGGATTGTGAGCCGTAAAAAAAACATATTTTTCGATGCCTTTGGGTATCCACATTTCATCAAGCGATTTATCATTTTCACCTTTGGTGCAATTTCGTATCGTAGATACAATGGATTCAATAAGTTAAAAATCCAAGGAACTGAAAATATCGCTAATCTCCCAGAGCAAAATGTACTTTTTGTATCGAATCACCAAACCTATTTTGCAGATGTTTCGGCGATGTATCATGTATTTAGCAGCGTGAAAAATGGATTTCAAAATTCAATTAAAAACCCTATTTACCTGCTAAATCCTAAAATTGATATGTACTATGTAGCGGCAAAAGAAACCATGAACAAAGGTCTTTTGGCTAAAATATTCTCTCTCGCAGGAGCCGTTACTGTAAAAAGAACATGGCGTGAAGCGGGAAAAGACATCAATCGAAAAGTTGATTTAAAAGAAATTGATAATATTGAAAAAGCTTTGCAACAAGGCTGGGTAATTACCTTCCCACAAGGTACTACCAAAGCTTTTGCCCCAGGCAGAAAGGGAACGGCACACATCATCAAAAAAAACAAACCAATTGTGATTCCTGTGGTGATTGATGGATTCCGCCGTTCGTTTGACAAAAAAGGGCTTTTGATTAAAAAGCGTGGAATTGAGCAAACTATGACCTTCAAACCACCTTTAGAAATTGATTATGAGAACGATAGCACTCAAAAAATCATAGATCAAGTAATGGACGCTATCGAGCAATCAGAAAAATACATAAAGGTAAAACCTATTCCAGAAGAAGGCAAAGCCGAAAATTAATCCAAAAATCGATTTTTCAACTCAGGCGTTGGGAGCATACATTCGTTTTTTTGCCCAAATAATTTATAGCGATTTTTAGCCACTTTTTGGTACAAGAAATCCCTGAATGAACGCGGAAAAACCTGAAAAATAGAAATTATTCGGTACGGATACCCCAAATCTTTAGCAATTTCTAGCACCGCTTGAGATTGGTTAAATAACTTCTCATCTTTTAGATAAAAAATTGTATTTAAATTTTGTGCATTCTCGCCCAGCTCAGCTAGTTTTTTCTGTGCAAAATTCGACTGCAATGAACTGAATTTAAACACCTTACCCTCATCCCTCTTTAAAACAAATTGTACAAATTCATCGCATAAATTGCATACACCATCAAAAAAAATTATGCGTTCAGCCATTAAAAAATTCTTTCGAGCAAAATTAAAAGAAATTTTTATAGTAATTTGCACATTCAAATAAATTTAGCATGGAATTTACCGAAGAAGAATTGCACTATATCGCTATGAATTTCATTGGCGAAGAGCTTCAAAAAATGGGGTTTGAGTTTCTTGCCGTGAATAGCAAACTTAAAAAACACCCTCAGTTTGTAACCTACAAGAAGAATCAAAAAAATATCTTTGTTCTTGTGCAGGCCTCCCTCCCACCCGATGATTACACGCGCCTGCCCGCCATTGCGAGCAAGGTCATAAGCCACGCGCGGGAGCAAGATGCACGCGTTTGGTTTGCAGGCGTAGGCATCACGCACGCAGATGATTTAAGCCGAAAACCTGTAAAAGGCGAAGCCTACAAATTGCTTTTTAATGGATTTAATTTTTTAAGTTAATGAAAAAATCGATTATTTTAGCCTCCTCTCTTTTATTATTAAATGTAGGCTGCAACAAAAAAACTGAATCAATCGAGCCTACTTTGCGTTATGCTAAAGGCGATGCTTTTGGATCGAGTTATGGGATTCAATATTATTCAAACAAAGATTTAAGTGATGAAATTGTAAAAGCTCTTACTTTTTTCGATGACAAAATCTCTACTTACAAATCGGGTACAGATGTCGATCGATTCAATCAATCGGAAAAAGGTATGGCTGTGGATTCTGTAGTGATTGATTTATGGAAACAGTGCCAAGATTTTAACCAAAAAACTGATGGCTATTTCGACCCTACAGTGCAGCCGCTTTCTAATCTTTACGGATTTAAAAAAGCTAAAATCCACAATAAGCCAAGCCAAGCACAAGTGGATTCCGTAATGCAATTTGTAGGAATTGCTAAAACCACTGTACGCAACGACTCTATTTTAAAAAATGATGCCAGAACCGAATTAGTCTTCAATGCTATTACGGGCTATATCAATGATTATGTGGCACATATACTCGACCAAGCGGGGGTAAAAAGTTACTTAGTTGAAATCGGTGGCGAAATCAGAGCCAAAGGCAAAAAAGAAGATGGAAACACTTGGGTTGTAGGTGTAGATGTGCCTAAATCGGGCGATCAAGATTTGTTTACTACCGTTCCGCTTGACAATGAGTCGCTTGCTACTTCTGGAAATTACCGCAAATTCCATATTTTAGACAACGGCGACAAAGTGGTGCACACCATGAACCCTATCGACGGAACCTCGGGAATTAGCAACCTTTTAAGTGCCACGGTGATCGCCCCCACGGCTGCCGAGGCAGATGCCACCGCAACTGCCCTAATGGCTATGGGATTGGACAAAGCTAAAGCCTATGCACAAAATCGCAAAGATTTGAAATTTCTCCTTATCTGGACAGATGACAAAGGAGAATTTCAATCAGAAAAATTCAATAATTTTTAAATTTTGATTATTTACTAAAGAAACTAAAATGTACATTTCCGTACTTTTTGGTTTCTTTATAATTTGGAAAATCGCTTAAATCCATTTTTTTAGAGTGCTCTAAAATCAAAGTTCCTTCTGGTTTTAACAGCTGATTTTCAAGCACTAAATCCAATATTTCTCGGTAAGATTCTTTTTCAAATTCAAACGGCGGATCGGCAAAGATTAAATCATAGCTTAAACCTTGATTCTGAGCTAAAAAACTAAAAACATCTGCTTTAAAAATTTGTAGGTTATCAAGTTCTAATTGCTCTTTGATCTGGTTGATGAATTTTACGCAAGCAGCGTGTTTATCTACTCCCGTAACAGATTGGCAACCTCTAGAAGCAAACTCATACGAAATGCTACCAATGCCCGCAAAGAGATCCAAAACTTGTAAATCTTCGAAATAAAAACGGCTGTTTAACACATTAAACAAGCCTTCTTTGGCAAAATCTGTAGTGGGACGAGTAGGTAGATTTTTAGGTGCCTGCAATTTACGACCTTTCCATTTTCCAGAGATTATTCTCATAATAGTTTTAAATAATGGGTATAATATTGTAATTCAGTAGCATCGTTCACTCCAGGGATCACATGGCGCACAAAATTTAAAAGTTTTTTAATGAGCCCTTCCCAATCTTCTTCATTTCCAAAAAAGTATAATTTATCTTGATTGGTATCTAGCGAAAGTTGCTTATAAACATTTAAAATATAATAAATTATATCATTTTCCGATTGCACCGAAAATACATTGTAAAACAACAATTTTTGATTTTTAAGACATAAAATCTCTACCGAACGATGATGGATATTCACAAAAACTTCTGGCGTTTCGTTATCGGTACTTATTGCATTTAAAAAAGCACTCGATGCACTCGAAATTTCGTATTTAGGATAAATTTTAGACAACATCTGCTCAATTTCTATGGGATAACTGTATAGAAAATGTGCATCGGTATTTACAAGTTTTTCGTTTACTACTTTATCGTTTTCATATAAATCTGTATTGAAAGAAATCCACAATTCATTGTCTTTTTCTTGCTGGTAGTACTCACTTGGCACAATACAAAATTGCTCTCCGAGCACTTGCGCATAAACTTGATCATACTCTTGCTTTAGATATAAATTATCTTTGATTTTATTCTCTAGCACGAGTTCTATTGCCACCTCAGAATTTACCTCATAAGGCGTAAAATCTGTGGCAATAATCTTCTGATCCTTAAAACTACAAAAAGAAAATCCATCCTTTTCAAAAAGGATGGATAAAATATTACTGCTCATCAAAAATTATTTTTTGAGTTCAGACTTCATTCTTTTAATTCTCTTCTCTTGAATTTTAACATCTACATCTGTACCCCAGTTTCCTTCAAGTGACGGACGAGACTTGCTACCTACTTTAATGATGTCTGATTTAATTGGAGAAGACTCATCTTTTACTTCACGGCTCACCATCTCTTCATCTAGCCCATCAAGCACTTTAGCTTTATCAATGCTACCCATAAAGAAATAGTCGCGCTGAATGTTTGTACTATCGTTTCCTACAACACGATCGTTGAAAGAAGCGTAAAGCTCAATTGGGAATTTTTTACCATTTACTGGGATATAACCAAAGTTTCGGTAATTGAAATCTCTGTTTCCAAAGATTGAATCTTTTACACTTACAGGAGACACGATAGTATCTACAATAGTAAAGTTTTTCATCACATCGATACCTTTGCTTTTATCGAACACATAGGCTGATGAATCCTTTCTAGAAATATTTAATACTTTAGCCGTGTTGATGTAATTCTTCAAAGTATCCAAGCTAGCGGTATATTCTCCGTTTGCTACTTTATACAACTTCTCTGCCAAGGCTAAATCCTGTAACTGTTCTACCGCAGTAGCATAGCGTTCCATCTTTTCTCTATTAAAATCCACATAACCTTGGATTGAGCGGTAGATTAAAAATGCCAAACCTAATGCAGTAACTACCAAAATAACTTTAAGTATGTTTTTCATTGTGTCAAAAATTTATTCAAATATAAATTATTTTTTTAACTAATTAAATATTTTGAGCAAAAAATTTTAATTTTACCGCAAATTAAAACTCCATGAAAGTAGTAGCAGTGATTCCTGCGCGATATAATTCGCAAAGATTTCCAGGAAAATTAATGCAAAAATTAAATGGTAAAGAATTGATTCTCTACACTTACCAGGCGGTGAAAAATACTGAGCTTTTCAATGATGTCATCGTGGCAACAGATGATGCTCGCATTCTGGCATGTTTGGAAAAAAATAATGCAAAAGTTCAGCTCACAGCAGAAAATCATATTTCTGGAAGCGATAGAATCGCCGAAGTGGCACAGAATCTTGATGCAGATATCATTGTAAATGTACAAGGAGATGAGCCATTTATCACAGTCGAAGATTTAAAAACGCTCATTCAAATTTTTGAAAACGACACGCAAAAAGAAGTCGCCGTGGGGAGTTTAATGGAAATCATTACCGATCCAGATATGATTGAGAATCCTAATAATGTGAAAGTGGTGGTAGATAGGTACTACAATGCACTTTATTTCTCTCGTTCAGTTATCCCATATGCACGAGAAATGCAGGAAAACACCACTTATTACAAGCATTTGGGTATTTACGCCTTTCGTCGTGATGCGTTGCTTTCTTTTGCCACTCTCGACCGTGGATTTTTAGAACCCACCGAAAAACTTGAGCAGCTCCGTTATCTAGAAAATGGTTTTAAAATCCGTTTGGGCATTGCCAAAAATCCAAGCATTGGTATTGATACGCCAGAGGATTTAGCGATGGCAGAAGCATTCATTCAACAAACTAAATAATTTTTTTATGGCTAAAAGACTTAGCTTTTTATGGCTCATTTTGGGCCCACTACTTTTTGCACAATCGGCACAATCCATCATCGAAAAACATTTTGAAAACACGGGGGGAACGGCTCGCTGGGATCGATTAAACACCATATATATAAAAGGTGAAGTGATTATGGATGTAAATAATCCCGTGACGCTGAGCATAGAACATCGTCGCCCTTATTTCAAGCGTGTGTCTTTCATCATCGATGGCAAAGAAACGCTGAGCGAAGGCTATGATGGCAAAAATGCTTATACCTTTAACCCAGAAAAAAATCAAAATGTGCCGCTTGCCAATTACACACCCGATGCCTTTGAAACCGATATTTTGCATTACGAAAAAAAAGGATTTAAGGCAGATTTGCTAGGCAAAGAAAAAATCAATAATCAAGAAGTTTTTCATATTCGTTTGGTTAAAAATACGGTAAAAATCGATTATTGGTTTGATGCTAAAAATTATAATTTGGTGCAATCTGAAGATGACAAAGAAAAAATTATTTACAGCGATTTTAAGGTTTTCGATGGGCTAAAGTTTGCCACACACATGCACTATGAGCCCAAAGGAGGGCACGATTATATCATCATTTTTAATCAAATAAAACCGAATGCTCCAATCAACGAAAAAAGATTTAAATTTTGAACAAAGAAATTTTAATAGAAATCGTTCAGACCAAAATGCCATTTGGAAAATACAAAGGCGTAACGATTGCAGATATTCCTGTGCATTATTTAGAATGGTTTAAAAGCAAAGGTTTTCCGCAAGGAAAATTAGGCGTTTTGCTTGCTACCACATTGGAAATCAAATCAAACGGACTGGAGGAAATTATCTACAATCTCAAAAAATTGTACGGAAACAAGGCTTAAAAACTGACTAAAATCACTTAATTTTGCACTTTTATATTTCGATTAATTTATGAAGTTATAAAAATTCTTTATCTATTAATTATTCTATATATGAAATAAAACAATTATTTTTGCAAGACAATTTTTAAAATTATGCTGAAAATTAACAACTTACACGCTGCCTTGGAAGATGGGCAAAGAGAAATATTAAAAGGAATCAATCTTGAGATAAATCCAGGCGAAGTACACGCCATTATGGGACCAAACGGTGCGGGAAAAAGTACGCTTTCATCGGTAATTGCGGGAAAAGAAGACTATGAAGTAACCGACGGAGATATCCTACTTGAGGGCGAAAGTTTACTTGAACTTGACCCTGCAGAGCGCGCTCAAAAAGGAATTTTTATGTCGTTCCAGTATCCTGTGGCGATTCCAGGTGTTTCGGTAACAAATTTCATCAAAACAGCAATCAACGAAACTCGCAAAGCGCAAGGCTTAGACGAAATGCCCGCTGGCGAATTGTTGAAACAAATTAAAGAAAAATCAGCTTTATTAAATATAGACCAATCATTCTTATCTCGCTCGCTCAACGAGGGATTCTCTGGAGGGGAGAAAAAAAGAAACGAGATTTTCCAAATGATGATGCTTAATCCAAAACTTGCAATCCTAGACGAAACCGATTCTGGGCTAGATATCGATGCCCTTAAAATCGTAGCAGAAGGGGTAAACAAGTTTAAGAATAAAGACAACGGAGTGCTTATCATCACGCACTACCAGAGACTTTTGGATTACATCGTTCCAGATTTTGTGCATGTACTTGCTGATGGTAAAATCATCAAAACTGGCGACAAAAACTTGGCTCTTGAACTAGAAGAAAAAGGCTACGATTGGCTTAAATAATTTAAAGCAGAAAATATAATTATGTCTAAATTTTTAGAAGAAATAAAATCTCATTTTGAATCCCATCCCTCTCCAAGCAATCGCCAAACACAGGCGTTTGAGGAGTTTATGCAGGAAGGATTCCCTACCACCAAAGACGAGGAATGGCGATTTACTAATTTAAAACCTGTCATCTCTCAGAAATATAATTTGCAATTGAGCGAAGAAGCATTGAATCTTCGTGATGTTGAGCAGTACTTTATCCCTGAGCTTGATAGCTACAAAATTGTATTTCTAAACGGATTTTTTGCCGAAAATTTATCCAATATCGGTAGCGAAATTGAGTTTTTACCTGTAGCAATGGCAAAAGAAAACGCCATTTATCAAAAATATTTAAATACCGTACTTAAGCACGAAAATTCACTTGAATCTTTGAACGCTGCTTTGGCTACCAACGGATACTATATCCACATCAAGCACAATCAAAAAGTAGAAAAACCGATTGAAATCCTGTTTTTTACCAATGAGGCACAAGCAAGCTTCATTCAGCCAAAAAATTTGATTGTAGCGGGAGACCATGCAGCTCTAAATGTGATTGAATCACATTTAAGTTTAAACAACCACCCACATTTCACCAATGCGGTAACCGAAATTGTGGTGGGGGAAAATACGCAAATCAATTTCTACAAAACCCAAAACGATACCGAGCATACAGCACTCATAGACCAAGTATTTGCCGAGCAAAAACAGGGAAGTGTTGTGAGTATTGACACTTTATCTTTAGGAGGAAAATTCACTAGAAATGGTTTAAATTTTAAACAATTGGGCGAAAATTGTAACTCACTAATGCAAGCCGTGAGCTTGGGCAAAGGCGAACAATTAATCGACCACCACACACTTGTGGAGCACACCGCTGCTAATTGCGAAAGCCATGAATTATACCGCACCATCTTAGATGAAAAGTCGAAAGGAGTATTCAACGGGAAAATCATTGTGGATCCAGAGGCACAAAAAATTGATGCGTTTCAGCAGAACAACAATATTTTACTTACGGACGACGCAAGTATCAGCACCAAACCGCAATTAGAAATCTTTGCCGATGATGTAAAATGCTCGCACGGGTGCACCGTGGGGCAGATTGACAAAGACGCATTATTCTATATGCAACAACGCGGTATCCCGACCAAGGAAGCACAAGCCTTTTTATTGTATGCTTTCTCGGCAGATGTACTTTCAAGCATCGAAATCGAACCACTAAAAATATATTGGACTAAACTTTTGGCGTCAAAACTAAAAGTTGAACTTGATTTTTAGCATTTTTATTTTAATTTGAATTCAAGAAACCGAAGGAAAAACATTTTTCTTCGGTTTTTTTGTTCATATTTACAATTTAAAATTTTTATTTTTGCTTTTCAACTAAATTTAGCTCAATGACCATAGAAAATATAAAATATCAATTTCCTATTTTAAGCCAAAAAGTAAACGGCAAACCGCTCGTATACCTTGACAATGGCGCTACGGTACAAAAACCCAAAATAGTTTTGGACGAAATGTACCGCTACTACACCACACTCAATGCCAATGTGCACCGCGGCATCCACACGCTGAGCCAAGAAGCAACCATAGAAATGGAAAACAGCCGCGAGAAAATGCGTGCTTTTATCAATGCTAAAAAAGCTAGCGAAATCAATTTTACTTCGGGTACCACAGATTCCATTAATTTGGTGGCATATGCACTCAAAAACATTATTAAAAAAGGCGACGAAATCATTATTTCTGAAATAGACCACCATTCCAATATTGTTCCGTGGCAAATGCTTGCCGAGTGGACGGGTGCAACTACACGGCACATTCCCCTGCTTGAAAACGGAAGTTTGGATTTAAAAGAGTATGAAAAACTTTTAAATGCCAAAACCAAACTCGTGGCTTTTAATCATGTCTCAAATGCTTTGGGAACGGTGAATCCTGCTAAAGAAATGATTGAAAAAGCACACGCTGTGGGGGCTTGGGTTTTGGTAGATGGGGCGCAATCAGCACCACATTTAAAGATTGATGTGCAAGATTTAAATGCTGATTTTTATGCCTTTTCTGGACACAAAATGTATGCACCTACGGGAACAGGAATTTTGTACGGGAAAGAGGAAATCCTAGAGCAACTTTCGCCCTATCGTGGTGGTGGCGAGATGATAGACAGCGTGTGCATGGACAAGTCCACCTACGCAGGATTACCCTTTAAATACGAAGCGGGAACGCCTAATATTTGCGGCAATATCGTCATTGCCAAAGCAGCGGAATTTATCGAAAACATTGGGCATAAAGCGATTGCTCAACACGAACAAAAATTAATTGAACAAACACTCAATGGACTCAAAAATATACCCAAAATCCGAATTTTTGGAGAAGGCATTGAACGCTCAGGGGCGGTTTCGTTTTTAATGGATTTGCCAGGGGTGCATGCATCTGATGTGGGCATGATTTTGGATAAACTAGGCATTGCCGTGCGCACGGGACACCACTGTTGTCAACCTTTGATGAATAAGTTAAACATTAGTGGTACCATTCGTGCAAGTTTTGCCATGTACAACACTGAAGACGATGTGAATCAATTACTCAACGGGCTGGAACTGGCAAAAAATATGCTTGGTTAAAGTTTTGGCACATTCAACCCCTAAATGCAACATTTTCCACAAAATTAAAAAAAACTTCACGAGGCTTGCAAAACTTTAACACTTTAAACGGTCTATCGTTTATCTCTTTTTGTACCGCTTTCAGCTTGTTAGCGTTACTTTTTGTAATTGCCGAACCTTTTTTTACATACTGTCTAACAAGTTTGTTCATATGCTCAATTTGTCCCTTTTCCCAACTAGAATAAGGGTGCGTAAAAAAAACACGCGCCCCCAATCTCTTCCCCACCCGTTCGTGCTGTGCAAACTCCAAACCATTATCCACCGTAATAGACTTAACCACCCCCTTGTACGGAACCAAAACATCTATCATCGCATTTGCCACAACATCAGCACTTTTATTAGGTATATATCTAATAAATAAAAACCTTGATACCCTTTCTGTAATCGTCAGCAAATAACCCTTATGATTTTTTCCCTCAATTAAATCACCCTCCCAGTGTCCGAACTCTTTTCTATCATTCACCACTTGCGGGCGTTCTTCTATACTAGTTCTATTTTTTATCTTTCCAACAATTTTAGAAACCTGTGCCTTTCTCTTTTTCAAAGCGTGCCTGCAATATTTGTACAGATTACCTCCTTTCAATTTATCAGCCCTTATATATTGGTAAATTCTTTCTACTGATACCATTTCAAGCCCCAACTTTTTACAATAGCCTACTATTTGGAGCGGTGAATATCTTTTATACAGAAATTGTCTTACTCTTTTCTCAATGTCTTTTGTAAAGCGTCTATAACGCAAAAAACGCTCTTTCTTTTCAGAATAGAGCGTCTGTGCTGTCTTTGCTTTATATTTTCCTTTCTTCGTTCGGTTCCTCCTCACTTCACGGCTTATCGTAGATTTATCCCTTTTCAGTTCACGGGCTATTTTAGAGATAGACCAACCAGCCTTTAAATAAGCCTCTATCATTGCTCTATCGTGCAAATCCAAATGCTTAAATCTCCGTGCCATTAGTCTATATCTTTAGGGTATTCAAAATTTGTAATCATATAACCAAACATTTTTCTATCTGGAGATATAGAATATCTTTTCTCATAAGGCTCTAAAAAATATTCCCTAAATGCTTTTTCTTTTTGTTTATCGTCAAAATTTATAGTATAATCCAACAACAAATACCTATTAACATCATAATCATCGCCATTCAAACAAGCATTATCACCTTTAAGAAATTCTTTTAAATCATTTTTTATTTCATTAATCTGTTTTTCAGTGTAGTACTTTCTTATTTCTTTTTTTGCCTCCTTGCTTTGTGCATATCCAGCGGTTACAGCCAAACATAGTCCAAATGATAGTAAGATTTTTTTCATGACTTGAGTTTTTAAATGATTTAACAACACTTTGCAAATATCAAAAGAAATGCCAAATATTGCAAAGCAAAAAGATAAAAAAAAAGAAACCACACCAACAAGGATGCAGTCTCTCTCATTATTATAACAAACTAATTAATTCAAAAATCTTGGTATATAGTTTCCATTGTAGAAGCGTCTTAGATATTCTCCAGTTCTACGATTGTAAACATTAAAATATTTCCAATCCCGAAACTTAGAACCATCCAGCCACTTGCTAAACTTATAAAGGTCGTGCACATATTGCATTTTGAACACTTCAAATGCTCCGAAAACTATACACGAATAATCATTTTTATGGCTCATTATTGAATACCCCTTATTTCTTCATCTCCGTCGTACAACATAAATGGTCCAGCACCTGCATAATAATACTCTTGTCCTGGCTCTAATTCGCATACTACATGGCTATACGCGTCCGATACATCAAGATAGACCCCAACAAATTTCGCAGAATGGTTTGCGAAACGATACCGATCACGAGTTTTAGTCACTGCAAATCCATCATAATATGTACCCACTAGGTAATATTTTAAAGAAGAATTTTCTTCATCTGTAGATGTTGGTAAATCTTTCACCGCCTCGCCATCTACAGGTATTAACCGCCTGTAAATCACAAAATCAGACTTATCAACCAGATATTTTTTAAAACCATTAGCCGTATACAACTGATTTCCCACTTGATAATAACAATTCATAAACAAATCAACAGAAGAAGCTTGCTCGCAAACATATTCCCCGCGAAATCTTCTATTATCGATAACTATGGTACAATAATCACTCATCTTTTTTACCTTTTAAATCTCTAATTTTCTTCTTTGCAAAACTATACGCAAAATCAAGCACAATAGCCAATAAACTTGCTAGAAGCGGTTTTAGCTCATCAAACGAAACCGCCCCCGTAAATCCTAATATACTATAAATCTTTGTCCTATCTACAAAATTTGTCATATCTCTTTATTTTTTGTTTAACTCAATTGTTCAAAACCCCCGTTACTATCTAGCTCAAAATTTGCCACTTGTACTTTAATGAAGCCCAATAAGTCTATATACTGCCCATGCTCAACAAGATATTCAACTTCACCAAATTTATAACTTTGCACCACTCGTGCAGGTTCTCCATATAAATTTAATACCCTGCAATGCCCAGTTGATGGCATTCTAAATAGAGCAAGTCCACCCATGCCAGTTATTTTAACTTTCTCGGGCTCCTCACAATCATAATGAAATTTTACAGGAACTTCACTTATTTGGTTGCAATTATTTTTCTTTTCAAGCAACTTCTTTCTAATTTCTTCTTGTTCTTTACGCTTTCTTTCTTCCTGCTGCCTTCTCTTTTCTTCCTCACACTCCACACATGGCTCTGCCGAAGAAACATCTGGTGCCTGCTCTCTCTGTACTTGCTTCACAACATCAGACTTTACAGGTATCTTGCCCTTTCTTTGCTCCGCATTCATCATATCTTCCACCTTGTGAGCAAATGCCTTTTCATTTCTTACAGCAGAACCGCCTTTGGCAAATACGCTATCAAACTTTGGTTTTTCTACTTTGGGCAAACTCACAGGTTCCTTGAATTTATTTGTATCCAGTGGCAACAAGGAATTATCTCCTGTGCTTAATTTCTCCTTTATACTCGTCTTTTTCGTTAATCTAAACAACAACCAAACTAACAATAAGATGAACAACCCCTTTTTTACCCTTTTCTTATCTCTCTGTGTCATAATACAATATTGAATATTTTTAAATAAGCATTTCCAAATCTGTTTACTTGTCCATATTTTTCAGTTTCTCCAGGATTTAAACAAAATCTAGACATAGAAAAGTCAGCACTACCATTAGGCATAACCTTAGGCAAAACATATTTAGGATTAGCAAAAAAACCACCTTTCCATCCCATAAAGAAAGTTACAGCAATATTAAAAGCATATTCTTTTTGTAATACTAATTCAGGATTTGAAACAAAATCTAACTTAAAAATACGCTTAGCCCTTTCATACAGTTCTCTACCCGTCAACTGACAAAATCCTCGACCTCTGAAAGTGTAACCATCTAAGGCAGTAATATTCCCTAAATTTCTTCTACCATGTGCTCCACTTTTATAACTTGTTTTAGCGCCACCATAACGCCACATAAAGTACTCTTTTTCTTTTCCTCTCAAATCATAACGACCTTGTTTATTAGAAAATTTATAGTCTGGGTGCTCTGTCGATAATTTAAAATGGCATTCAATCATCATATTTGCCATAATAGCAGCTGCATGATTTTTCTCCATTTTCCCAGCTTTAACGAGCTTGCACAATTCAATGAAAATCCATCTTTCATGCTCTTTGCCTTGAGGTTCTGATGGGTCAAATTGCAATTTTAACATAGCTTTTTGCTCATCAAACTTTCTCAATGCCTCATCTGGATTAAATGTTTCATCATCAACGCCCACAAGGTTCAATTCTCCAAACTCAACTTTTCCCTTTGGCTTAGCCACACTTTCATATAATTTATAGGCACTCCATCCGCCTACCAGCCAGCCTAATGCTTGTAAATATGTCATTTTTTTATCTCTATTTTTTCTCATTAATGTTGGTATCTATTTTCTTTTTGCAAATCGTATTTTTCCAACAATTTCTGTTGTTCCTGGAAGAACCGACCTACAAAACTTCCTAAATTCTTGTTTTCATTTCTTAAATGCTTTACCTGCTCATCACTTAGGCTTGGATAACTTCCAAAAAAGAACCATTTAGCACGCACCGCCCAATAATCTAAATAAATACGAAATTGCTCTTTAGATGTCTTTTGTCTAAAAGCCTCCGAAATTTTATCAGGTATGCCGTCTTTACCCAAAAGCACAGTTTTCTGAAAACCCTTAAATGCCATCCATATGATTAAAGCTACCAGAGCAACCCCCAATAGCTTTAATACATTTGTTAAATCACTTAAAAACTTCATTACTTAAATGTTTCTTTTATTTGGTCCTTTAAGACATCAGAAAGCATAATCATTCCAATGTATATAACCGCCATTACAACACTACTTAACATCCTCATCTCAACAAATCAAATTACCACAAATGCTCCTTATCTGGATCCTCATTCTGAAGATACTCAGGTTCATTACCCTCCACATCATCAAAAAGCGTATCTATCTCTTTTTTTGCCTCATACGCATGGTGCAAGCAAATTTTTGCACATTGCACATATTTCAACAATGTCGGAATACTTTTCATCAAACTTCTAATATTTTTAAACATAACTATCTAGTTTTAATTTGTCCAAAATACCCACCATTCGGCGCTTTGGTACTAATTACCATGCCAACTTTTTGTAAATACACCTTTCCTGTATTCACATTATAATTAGCTAGCTCCAATACCTTTGCTCCTGTGTTTTTATAAAACACCTCAAACATCATCATCAGAAATCTATTCCCTGTTTGAGACTCCGAGCGCACAGAACGCGAGTTTTCAAATGCTTTAACAGTTATCATACCTCTCTGCTTTGAATAGTTCCAAGCGGTAACATAAAACTTTCCATTCTTGCCCTGTCCAGCTCTCGCCCCAGAATGTTTTTTAGGTTGTCTCTGATTATTATAACCGCGGTTATAACCTCGGTTAAAATTAGGGTTGGGATTTCCACCCCAACCGTTATTATATCCATTATTATACGCCATTTCTATACTTTTTTTTTTAATTAAACAACTACCAGCCACGGCGTCTGCCGAAACTCTTAACTTTTATCCAGCCCATGTACACAGACACAATAACCGCACCTAGTGCCAGCACCAAAACGGTTCCAATACTTGTCCCTGCACCATTACCGCTCAATGGTTTCAATAAAAAACTATCAATTTTTGTTATTACTTGTTTCATTTTATTTACTTTTTTAAATTATTATTCTTATTACTTTTTCTTTGTTAATAAATAAATCGTTACACCTCCGAGTAATAAATACAACAAAGTATTATCCCCACTTCTCACATGTCCAGTAGCTTTTCCATATACCTCGCCATCTGTTACGGCAGGATACGCACCTTCTGTAGGCATTCCTGTTTTAAGTGTTTGATCCTTACTAGGTCTGTAATCCGATGAACCTGCTTGGCTATCTGCTTGTCTTTCAGCATCTGTTTTTTCTCTGAAGAACGGCACTCGCAAAACCTCCTTACTCACGGCATCACCTCTTGAAGTGTCCTTAAACGGAAAATCTAAATGAACATCTGTCCCCGCAGGATACTCTTTATCCCCCACATAGGCAAACTTAGTCTGATACTCTTTCAGCATTCTACCATATGCCTCTGTTATCATTGCAGCTAGTGCCTCGGTACCTTTTCTAGTACAATCTTTACCCCATGGGAAACCACTTGCACAAACTTTTAAATAAAGTAACGCCTTATTAAAATTGTCAGCACTGGCTACCTTAGTAAATCCAGATTGCTCAATAATCCATTCAACGATTGTGGTTCCTTCTTTCATCGCTCTACTAGGCGACCAGCTCGAGCCCCAACAATGCAAATCAAAGCCGTTTGCAAGTACACTATCTAAACCGCCAGTTATCTTACTTAATACACCGCCTACTATCTTTCCTCCAAATTGACCAAGAGAGGAGCCGGAGGCGTTACCGCCCCCCACACTTCCAATTAAACTACTTACCGCTGTTATTGCTCCTATCATTTCAATATTATTTTGCGTCTAACAAATAGAATGTAAATTCTTCACCAACATTTTTATACACCGCCAAAGTGTACAAGCCTGTTAAATCTAATGCAGGTAATTTCGATAACTCATCAATCCTTGCATTTTTTGCATAATCAAGTTGTAGTTGCGAAATCCTTGTTTTGCCCTGTGCATTGATAACTTGTAATTCATTTGGTGTTTTCTCAGCTACCAAATAATCAAATGCTAATACATCGACATCCTTTACACTAATGTTTTGGTCAAGTTTCACCTGCTGAACATAAATAGGCTCTGCACTTCCAATAGCCTCAAATGTTTCTGCAGTTACATTCTGTGCTTGTCCACCCGATACATGGAACTCAATGTAAGTTTTGTCATCAAGTGGCAAACTTCCAGATTTAGAAAAAGGAATTACCGCTACTTTGTCGCTATCAATTGTTGTTTGCAATTTGATGAAATGCACGCCCAACAATTCTGTAAATAGCTTAACGCTCATCTTCGGAACAAGCACCTTCTTCGTAAAAGTCTCATCCACTAAAAAAACCTCAATATCCACCGCCTGCAAAAAAACAGCAGAACGAGCGCCACTCTTAAAAATCAAACCAGCGGCACTCTCTCTAATCTCCAGTACCTCGGTTGCTTTACTTAAACTCTGTTTCATTTTTATCTATTATTTTAAATTTCTAAAACAAAAATATTGAGCCTGCAAAAACACCTTTCCCATTTAAGCCATTTTCAGCCCTTTTTAGCCAATTTTGTCCATTTTAAACCCTTTTCAGTCAAAATATAATTTAACCAGCTTGAGCGTTAAATACTTCTTTTTATAGTGTTTTAATATATCCTTTCTAATCATTTTGGCAGTGGAATAACTCACGCCTAAATAACAAGCTAATTCCTTGACGCTAATTATTTGCAAGTTCTGTGTATTGTTTTTCATAAATTAATTGCATTGATTTATCTAAACTCATATTTACATCAGTATTCAGTAGGTTTTTTATAGCCTTTTGGTAAATTTTTAAATGCTCGTTTAATCGCTTGTATCCCTTGCGGATCATCTGATATACTTTCCCCTTATACAATTCAACATATTGTATTGCCGTAGGCACATACTCCAATTTTTCACGCAAATGGTTTAATTCTTCCATATAGGTACTCACTTCAAAACTTAAATAATTCAGCTTTTTAACCTTATTGCTCGCTCCCCACACCGCACCAATTATTGGGCGTTTATTCTCTTCTTGCTTTAATAGATATTTCACCACATAGGCAACTATATTTCTTTTGCTTTTTGGGGTTTCTATCTTTGTGCTTGGGGGATTAGTCCAATTTATTTTTTTGTTGCGCTGGTAGGCTAGTATGCAGTCTTTTTCCGTCTTGTAGTTTTTAGCATACTTTTCTAGATATTGTTTAGCCGTTAAGCGGCTCATCTTTTCAGAATATCTATCTACATATCCAAATTTGTTTATATACTGGTTCCATATCCGCTGAATATCCCCGCGAGGAATTTGAGTATCAATCAACACATGAAAATGAATATTTCCATTCTTCTGCGTCTCCGCTTTCCAGAGATAATTTTTTAAACCATAGACCTTTTTTAAATGATCAAGATATTTAGCCAGTATTTTACGCAACACTCTATCATGGTGTATTTGCGCACTGGGCAAGGTCAAGGTTACAAAAGACAAATATTTGTCTTTATTTGATTTCGTTGCGTCAGCAAATAATATCGCATACTTCTTTATATTTCTTACTTGAGTTTCTGATAATGTACCCAAATCTTTCAACACATGCCCTTTCTGATTATAAACATCTACTTGCTTTTGTGTGTATAGCTCCTCGTACTTTTCAGCATATTTAGTGATTGTACCAAATTCCGAAATATCATCTAGTGCGTTTAACTCATCTAATTCTGTTTTTTCCTTGTTTAGATTTTGACGCAAGGTAGGAGCATAGCCTACTTCGTAATTTCGTAAATCCATCACATAACTATAATGCAATAGACTAGTAGGTCTAAGCTGAACCTTTTCACACAAATAATAATTATTAACCTCTTGATATTGTCGCATTTACAGGGATTTTTGCCGTTAGATTTTACCGATACTTGAGACGAGCCCACTCAAAAGCCTATCGGCTTTCTTTTTTTAAATCAATAAAATCGGTTTCTTCTCTCTTTACAACCACACGATGATATAACATATGGTTATTATCAAAAGATATCCACGAACGACCAGAAAACAACACTTCAACATTATTTTCTTGTTTTAATACCTGTACTACAATACCATACTCATATATGTATTGTCTTGGTTCTAAATACTTTGCTGGAATAGGCACAAACTTCTGTACTACCAAAAAGGGTCTGATTTCTTCTCTTTGCATACGCTTTTGTATTTAAATTATTTAAGCGTTGCATTTGTGTTTTGAATGTAGGTTTTAAAAATATTTTTTTTAGTATTTTTAAATTCAAAACCTTGTTTTGAAACGATTTTTAAAAAATCAACAATAAAAATTAATTATTTTAAGGAATCTAAAATTGGATTCCTTTTTTCGTAATATTTAAATCATCGTATTTGAGGACTTTAGCCATTCATTACATTAATTAAAAAATTCATACCTTTGCGAACTAATTTTTTTATAAAATGAAAATAAAAATCTTTTTTAGTTTTTTGCTTACGCTAGGAATTGCTTTTGGGCAAAAGAAATCTGAAGACAAGAAAAATGATGAAAAAAAGGTGAAAGACACCATTACGACTTACAATAAAATCGTGAAAGACGCTGTCTTAAAAAAAGGGCTTTTTACCGTAATTGAAAAAGATGACAATTTATATTTTGAAATCCCTGATTCATTAATGGGAAAAGATATGTTGATTGTTAATAAAATTTCATCTGTGGGTAGTGAATTAAACGATGCAGGAATCAACCGCGGAATGAATTATCAAAATATCCTGCTCCGTTTCTACAAAGGTAAAAAGAATAAAAAAGTTTGGGTAAAATCTTTTGACCCTAAAATCCAAGTGGATACCGCTGATGCTATCTCTAAATCGGTAGCGGTGAACTACAACGAATCTATTTTCGAGTCTTTTAAAATCGAAGCCTTTAATAAGGATTCTACAGCGGTTGTTGTGAAAGTGAATAAAGTATTTGATGGCTCAAATACTTCTTTCAATGATTTATTAAACAACTTAGGATTAGGAGGAAGTGTAAACAAGGATTTATCTTTTATAAGTGAAACCAAATCTTTTCCGCAGAATATTGTGATTAAGTCTGTTTTGTCGTCTAAAATTACGGAGGGCAAAAGCAAAGTTAATATTACCATCGATGTAACATCAAACCTTGTTTTACTTCCAGAAAAACCGATGAAAGAGCGTTTTTATGACGAGCGCGTGGGATTTTTCAACGAGCCAAAATGGTACTACACCGATATGCAACAGCAAGTGGATAAAAGAAAAATCATTACTCGCTGGAGATTAGAACCTAAAGACAACGAAATTAATGATTACTTAAAAGGGAAATTAGTTGAGCCTAAAAAGAAAATCGTTTACTATATTGATCCTTCTACTCCACCTCAATGGGTTCCATACATCATGCAAGGAATCTTGGATTGGAATGTGGCGTTTGAAGCTGCTGGGTTTAAAAATGCTGTAGAGGCTAAATTACTAAACAAAGAAAATAAAGATGATTTTGACATTGATGATGTGAGATATTCTGTTTTAAGTTATGCCGCATCAGACAAAGCCAATGCCATGGGACCATCTGTAGTGGATCCTCGTTCGGGAGAAATCATCGAGGCTGATGTGATTTGGTGGCACAATGTAATGACGCTTTTAAGCAACTGGATGCGCGTACAAACTGGAATCATAGATCCGCAAGTGCGTAAATTACCTTTCCCAGAGCAAGTAATGGGCAATGCAATTCGCTTTGTTTCTTCGCACGAGATAGGACACACTTTTGGGTTGATGCACAATATGGGCTCATCGTTTGCGTATCCTGTGGATTCGTTGCGCTCACCTGAATTTACATCAAAAATGGACGGAACGGCACCATCAATCATGGATTATGCCCGATTTAATTATGTAGCACAAGAAGAAGATGGCGTAAAGCAAATTACACCAGAAATCGGAGTTTATGATAAATATGCCATCGCTTGGGGATACCGCTGGACTCCGACAGAAAATCCTTTCCACGATAAAAAAATCAACGAAACATGGATTGCAAAACACGCTGGAGACCCGCTTTATTTTTATGGAGCACAACAGCCTAGCAACGAAATTATAGACCCGCGATCTCAAAGTGAAGATCTAGGAAATAATGCGATGAAAGCAAGTTCCTATGGTTTAATCAACTTGAGAAAAACCATGCTACACATACTAGATTGGAATCTTAACCAACAAGAAGATTACACCGAAGCGGGCAAGTTCTACATGACTATCATCAATCAATGGCAGGCTTATAACTTCCATGTTCTAAGCAATGTAGGGGGTATCTACATCACCCCATCTGTGTATGGCGATAGGCAGAAAACTTTCACGCCTGTACCTTACGAAATTCAGCAAGAAGCTTTAGAATATTTGGTGAAAAATGCGATTACAATCCCGACTTGGCTGTTCAATGATGAGCAAATTTTACAAAAAGTAAAACCAATCAGAAGCACGCCAATGGGCTATCAGCAAGAATCCACTTACTCATTGGCTCGCGAAAAACAATATTCTGTCATTTATCATTTATTTGAAAATGGTAGATTATTAAGATTGCTCGACAACGAGTTTAATCAACCAGGCTACAAAGGAATGACTGTGAAAAAAATGTTTGAATACTTGCGAGGCGAAGTTTTTCCTATGCGTTCAAAATTGGATATTTACCAACGCATGACACAGAAAAACTATGTAGATGCCCTAATTGTAGACAACAAAAACTTATTTGACAAAACTAATAAATACAAAATCAATTCAATTTATGCACCACTGCATATGGGCTGCGAGCATCTAGACATGCCAGAAAATCAAATTAATTTAAATTATAAATCTATGGTGCGTGTGTCTGAAGTAGCCTCGTACAAGCGTGGCGAACTTCTAGCGGTTTTGCAAAGAATTAAACGCATCAAAACCTTTGACACCGAAACTAGAAACCACTATAACGATTTAATAATCAGAATTAAAGAAGCATTAAATTTAAAATAAAAATTTATTTTTTAAAATCTATGAAAAAAATAATTTTACCTGTGGCAATTGTATTGCCTATGGTATTGTATGCACAAAACCGCACGATAAGCGGAACCGTGAAAGACAAAGAAGGATATCCTGTAGTGGGAGCCTCTGTGTATGTGCCTAACTCGGTGGTGGGCGAAAAAGTAACCGATGGCACCATAAGCAACAATGCACTAGGCACCATAACCGATGACCATGGAAACTTCAACCTCGAAGTGCCTAAAAGTGCTAAAAAATTAACTTTTGGCTATGATGGGTTCGATACGGAAACTATTGATTTAACAAGCAAAAGCGTATATCATGTAGTATTGAGAAGCGTTTTTGATGATTTAAATCTAAAAGAAGTCGTAGCTACGGGCTACCAAAAAATCGAAAAAAGAAAATTGACCTCTTCTGTGGTAGATATTTCAATGGATAAAATCAATCAAAAAGGGGTTTCCAGCGTAGACCAAATGTTGCAAGGACAAGCTGCGGGAGTTTCAATCACGCCACAAACGGGCTCGCCTGGGCAACTTTCAAGCATTCAAATTCGTGGAAATTCATCGCTCAATGGTGTGAAAGATCCGCTTTGGGTGATTGATGGCGTGCCAATGGAAGGCAATGATGTTCCAAACTTGAAAGATAAAAACAACCTCGATGATTTAAGAAACTACTCAATTGCAGGACTTAACCCAGATGACATTGAATCTATTACGATTTTGAAAGATGCTTCGGCGACATCCATCTATGGAGCACGCGCGGCAAACGGGGTAATCAATGTGGTGACAAAACGTGGTAAAAAAGGAAATTTAAACATCAATATTACTGCCAATACTTTCATCAACTTTATGCCAGATTTCAATCGAATCAATCTTTTAGATACTAATGAAAAAGTAGATTTTGAATTATCTTTGGCTAAAAGAAAAGATTTAAGTTTTAGAAGCGGAAACGGCAATGTGGCAAGAATCATTTCAGCTGCCAACGAACTTGATAATTATAAAAACGGCAAAGGACTTTCAGCCGAGACTTTGGCTAAAATCAATGCACTTAGAAATAACCAAATTGATTGGTGGAAAGAGTTGTATCGCACATCGATCAACCAGCAATATTCTGCATCGATTTCAGGAGGCGGAGATAGAAATAATTATTATTTCTCGCTTGGCTATTATGATGAGAAAGCTTCTTTGCAACAAGT
This sequence comes from Ornithobacterium rhinotracheale, assembly GCF_004088395.1. Taxonomy (NCBI): domain Bacteria; kingdom Pseudomonadati; phylum Bacteroidota; class Flavobacteriia; order Flavobacteriales; family Weeksellaceae; genus Ornithobacterium; species Ornithobacterium rhinotracheale. The sequence goes on from NZ_CP035107.1 coordinate 1,351,383, forward strand.
AGGTTTTAAGCGTTTTAATTTAACTTTAAAAGATGATTTTAAAATCAATGATAAAATCAAATTAGGCGTTTCTATTTTGGGAGCTTCAATCATACAAAATAAATATTTGACCGATGCCGGCGCATTTACCAATCCTAATTATTACTCAAGAGTGGTGAATCCTTACCAATTGATTTACAATGCAGATGGAAGCTATGCCTATGATGAAAACATCAATCCGAATTTAAGAACGGACTCCGATTTTGTAAAATTCAACATTATTGAAGAGCGTGAAAATACCCAAAACACGCTGAAAACTTTGCAAATGATGTCTAACTTCGATTTGGAATACAAAATCACTAAAGGTATCACTTTCAACTCGCTTTTAGGCTTGCAAGTTGAGCGCAACCGCAGCGAAAAATACGCCAACGAAAATTCATACTACAATCGTGCTTATGTGGCAGGAACACGCTATTACGATTCCAGCACAAAAACCAATAAATACTGGTTGCCACTGGGCGGAATTTTGAAAAACAGCAGCACGGATTTCTTCAACTACATGTGGAGAAACTCGCTAAACCTAGAGAAAAAAATAGGCAAAAGCGAATTGAGTGGTTTGGCAGGGATTGAAATCAGAAAGGATAAAAAGGAAATCATTAATACCAATACATTTGGTTACAATGATAGAAATTTAAACAATATTCCTGTGATTTTTAGAAATTCATCTGATGCGTTGGACGAAAATTATCGCCCTTTCAAAAATCTTGAATACGAAAATGCTTATGTTTCGTTTTTCGGGACGGCATCGTACACTTACGACAATCGCTATACCGTGTTTGGTAGTTTAAGATATGATGGCTCTAACCTATTTGGCGTAGATCCAAAATATAAATATTTGCCAATTTGGTCGGTTGCGGGTGCATGGAATGTTTCGAACGAAGCTTTCTTTGAACCTGCCAAAGAAGTGATTTCTAATTTAAGATTAAGAACTTCTTACGGTTTCCAAGGAAACATCGACAAGAGCACTTCGCCATTTGTAGTCGGCAACTACTCCACTGCCAGCATCACGCAAGGCAACACGGAAAATACAATCGTGGTGCTATCTCCACCAAACGACAAATTACGCTGGGAAAAAACCGAAAATTTAGGTTTTGGATTGGATTTAGGCTTATTCAGAAACCGAGTAAATTTAGTTTTAGACTGGTATGATAGAAAAAGTACGGATTTAATCACGCTTAAAAATCTACCACAAGAAACAGGATTTACTAGCACATCGATTAACTATGGATCTATCACCAATCGCGGTTTTGAAATCGGAATCAATACAACCAACATTTCGACCGAAGATTTTAGATGGACTACTTCATTTAACATCAGTACCAATAAGAATGAATTAATCTCGGCGCAACCAAGCCCGAACCAGAAAAGACCTTTGGGCTTAAACAAACCAAACGACGCCATCTGGACAGTGCCATTTGCGGGACTCGACAAAAATGGATTGCCTGTGTTTGAAAAAGATGGAAAAATCGTTTCTACCAATGATTTCTTTGCTCTAGAAGATCCTTATGCAGCCTTTATGCCTGGATATTTCGTTCAATCAAATTTGAACGAAACACAGCGTTTAGCTTTATTCCAATACCAAGGATACAACAGTCCGAAATGGTTTGGTGGATTATCAAATAACTTTAGCTATAAAAACTTTGAATTTGGCATTTCTGGAACATTTGTGATTAAGAAAACCGTACTGGCTCAGCCGTCGTACAACTTTACGCAAGTAGACCCTGGGCAGAATTACCAAAACGAAATTTTGAATGCTTGGTCACCAGAAAACACAGGCAGCAACTTGCCAAGAATCATCGGTCGTGATACGCCTGAGGCAGGAAATGCCTACAATTGGTTTGGAGGCGTAGATGATATGAACACCTATTATGCTTTTCAAAATTTAGCTAAGGATATGAGCTATTTTAGATTTACCAGCATCCGATTGGCCTACGATTTCCCTAAAGAATGGGTGAAACAAGCGGGAATTTCTAATGTAAAATTTACGGTAGAAGGGCGAAATCTTTTTGTCATCAGCAATGGACACAAAAACTATTTTGACCCTGAAACTTACGGAAGTATCTATGCACAACCTATTCAGAAATCGGTAACCGTTGGGTTTAATCTTCAATTTTAAAAATTAGAATTTAATCATGAAAAAACTACTTATAACATTAAGCCTTATTTCATCTTTTGCAATGATCTCGTGCGATGATTATTTAGACATTCAGCCTAAAGATCGCGTGATTCCGAGCACTCTGCAAGAATATCGTGAGTTGCTCACTTCGGGCTACAATGCTTTTCCCAATGCCAAAAGCAAAGCCAGTGTTCGCACGGATGAATTAGAAATAAATCCTAAAGATTTTTCTGCCAATAATTATAAAGATATCTTTCTCTGGAATGATAGAGATTACGATGCAGAAACTTCGGAATTCAGCTACGATCTTTTGTACAGAAGTATTTTCTACACCAACGAGGTCATCAATCATGTAGGAAAACTGCAAAGCAACGAGGAACAAAAACAGCTCCTTGCCGAAGCACATGCACTGCGTGCCTATACTTATTTTGAACTGGCGAATCTTTTTGCCAAACCTTATAATGCACAAAATACCGAGGAAAAAGGCGTCCCAATTGTACTAACAACCGATCTGGAAAAAGAAAACAGACCAGAGAGCATTGCTAAAATTTATGCTTTAATCGAAGATGATTTAGCCAAAGCTGAAAGCCTAATGCATATCGAAAAAGCGGATAACAAAACACCTTATCGTTTTTCTAAAATTTCGCTCAATGCACTGATTTCTCGTGTGGCTTTATACAAAGGCGAATGGCAGAAATCTATTGATTATGCCAACAAAGTTTTGGCTAAAAATAGCAATTTGCTTGATTTAAATAAAAATGAAGATAACATTTTGCCCAACCAAGTAAGTTCGCCAGAAAACATCATGGCACTGGATTATGCCATAGATAGCAAAGTAAGACAATTGGCTTTTGTGAGCGATGAGTTGCTTAAATTGTACGACCAAAATGATGATTTAAGATTTTCGCTATATTATACACAAGTAAAGGACAGCGATAAATACCAAACGGTAAAAGGCAATAATACCGATTTTAAATGCTCTTTTAGAATTGGAGAAATTATGCTTGTAAAAGCCGAAGCACTTTTAAAATTAAAGCAAGAAGACGAAGCCAAAGAAGTTTTAAACCAATTGGCTAAAACTCGTTACAATGCCGAGGGGCTTAAAAAATTCAGTGAAAATTTAAATTCTTTAAACGGAGAAAATCTTTGGACAGAATTTATGAACGAGCGCCAACGCGAAGTAGCTTTCGAGGGCTATCGCTGGTTTGATTTACGCCGAAACGACCAAAAAGAAATCAAACATACTTACAATGATGTAGAAAGAATTTTGCAGAAGAACGATCCTCGCTATACGATTGCTTTCCCAAAAAGTGCTCGACAAGAAAATCCGTTTTTGCAATAATTTTTAAGACTTAATACCCAAAAAAAGAAACCGTTTCAAATATAATTTTGAAACGGTTTTTTATATTTAAAAATATATTAAAATCCTATTTTTTAAAATTCACTCACCATGTGCAATTGAATGCTTGGGTACTTCTGTTGCGTCATTTGAATGGTAAACGCACTATCTGCCAAAAACACCAACTGATTGTATTTATCTCTGGCAAGATACTTTTGCTTTACACGCAAAAAATCTTGGAATTCTTCTGATTTTTCGTCTTCGCATTCCACCCAGCAAGCTTTGTGGATATTGATGTTTTCGTAAGACACCTTAGCATTGTATTCGTGTTCTAGGCGGTATTCGATTACTTCAAACTGCAAAGCTCCCACGGTACCGATGATTTTACGATTGTTATATTCAAGAGTAAAGAGCTGAGCCACCCCTTCGTCCATTAGCTGGTCTATCCCTTTTTCAAACTGCTTTGCCTTCATCGGGTCTGCATTGTTTACATACCTAAAATGCTCTGGCGAGAAACTCGGAATCCCTTTAAAATTCAATTTTTCGCCCTCGGTAAGCGTATCCCCAATTCTGAAATTTCCTGTATCGTGTAATCCTACGATATCGCCTGGGAAACTTTCATCTATAATTTCCTTCTTGTCCGCAAAAAACGCATTTGGACTACTGAATTTCAAGTTTTTGTCTTGGCGAACATGCAAATATGGCTTATTTCTCTCAAATTTGCCTGACACCACTTTCACAAATGCCAATCTGTCACGGTGTTTAGGATCCATATTGGCATGAATTTTAAACACAAAACCTGTAAATTTATCTTCATTTGGCTCCACCAAACGCGTATCGCTCTGCTTGGGCATAGGATTTGGCGCAATATCTATAAAGGCATCAAGCAATTCTTTTACTCCAAAATTATTTAAAGCCGAACCAAAAAACACTGGCTGCAATTCGCCTTTTAAATAGGCTTCGCTATCAAAAGCAGGATACACCCCATCGATTAAATCAAGCTCTTCGCGCAAAGTTTCAGCGGCTTCTTCTCCGATGATTTCATCTAATTCTGGATTGTTGATATCTTCAAACTCAATGGCTTCGCTCACTTTTTGTTTGTTTTGAGCACTAAACAATTGAATGTTTTTCTCGTAAATGCTATAAATCCCTTGGAAACGCTCCCCCATTCCAATTGGCCAAGAAAGTGGCGTAACCGAAAGGTTTAATTTTTGCTCCACCTCATCAAGCAAATCAAAGGCATCTTTCCCTTCTCTATCTAATTTATTGATAAACACTAGCATCGGGATATTGCGCATACGGCAAACCTCTACCAATTTTTCGGTTTGTTCCTCCACCCCTTTTGCCACATCTATCACGACAATCACACTATCTACTGCAGTGAGTGTGCGATAAGTATCTTCGGCAAAATCCTTGTGACCAGGCGTGTCTAGAATATTGATTTTCTTATCTCTATATTCAAAAGCAAGCACCGAAGTTGCTACGGAAATACCTCTCTGGCGTTCGATTTCCATAAAATCGGAAGTGGCAGACTTTTTAATCTTGTTGGATTTTACCGCACCCGCCTCCTGAATCGCTCCACCGAAGAGCAAAAGCTTTTCTGTAAGCGTAGTTTTTCCCGCATCTGGGTGTGAAATTATCCCAAAAGTTTTCCTTTTATTTATCTCTTTTTCAAGCAGTTTAGACATTTTAACTATAAATTTGGCACAAAGATAAGCAATAAAGTTTATTGCCTCATTCATTTTTGGTACAAAAAATGTACTGGGTTGGGATAAATTGTCAAATTAAAATTAAAAATTGATATTGATGATTTGCGTTTAACTAAAATTTAAAACAATTATTAATTCAAAATTACAAGAAAAATGAAAAAATCAGTTTTAGCAATCACATTTGCGAGCATTTTGGTATTTAGCTGTTCTAAAAAAGATAATGCAGCTGTGCAAGAAGAGAACACAACTACAACAGAACAAGTACAACAAGCTGAGGAAGCTGCAGCTGCAGATGTTATCCCTTATGTATTTAAAGCTAGCGACACTGGAGACTTTGTTACTGCAGAGGTAAAAGGTGAAACTGCTACTTTAAAAGTAGGTGATGCTGAGCCAGTTGAGTTAAAAAAAGAAGGTGAAGTATACAGCAACGATGCTTATACCTTAAGCCTAAACGGAAACGAATCAACTTTAAATAAGATAGGAAGCGAAGTGGCTTATACATTAATCAGCCCGCTTTCTTACGAGTATTCTGCTAAAGGTGCTACAGATATCAAAGCTACTTACTACAGCGAAGGAGATAAGTTATTCGTAAAATTAGAGCAAGATGGGCAAGCAACTGTTTTGCCACAAACTCAAGCTTGGGCCAAAGGTGCTGAATACAAAGATAACACCACAACTTGGACAAACAAAGGTGATAACACTGCTGAGTATGTTCAAGGTGATACAAAAGTTGTTTACACTTCTAAATAATTTTTAAGTCCAAATAAACTTAAAGCGTTCTCATAATAACGAGAATGCTTTTTTTGTTTTATAGAAATTCCGATTTTATACATTTGTAGTCAAAAAAATATCTGCTATCTGAAGAAACTTATTTTTGCAGTTTGTTTCACACAAAGCCTTTTGCTTTCGGCTCATCCCATAAAAAGGTGTGCCGCTCTATGGAGCTAAAAAGACATGGCTGCACCGACATCTTACTTATCGCCAAGCCAAAGATTTATGGTCTGAAAAATCTTTTTTAATTCGCAGAGATAGCATTTTGCTCAATACCTCAACCTTACGAAATTGTTTTGTTTCGGTTTGAGTAAATCAATTCTATTTTTTCAAGGCTAAACCTAGCGTTTAGCCTTGAAAAAATCTTTGATAATAAGGCTACATTTTTCAGCTAAAACACCGAACTTTTCTTGCGTTTTAGGATGTAAACTTAAGCCCGCTTGTCGGTAACCTCGGTGCAAGTCTTCTGCCCCAACTACCACCCGATCAATCTGCGACCAGTACAAAGCACCTGCACACATTACACAAGGCTCTAGCGTTACATACAGCGTACAATCTTTTAAATATTTTCCTCCTAAATATGCCGCCGCCGAAGTAATGGCTTGCATCTCGGCATGTGCCGTAACATCGGTAAGGCGTTCGGTCAGATTATGCGCACGAGCGATGATTTTATCCTTGCACACGATGACTGCCCCCACGGGAATTTCATCGGCTTCGTAAGCTTTTTGTGCTTCGATGTAGGCTTGCTGCATAAAATATTCATCGGTAAAAATTTCCATTTTAGTTTATTTTCTTAATTAAAACAATTTCAGTCAAGACAACTGCAATTATAATTTTAAAAAAATCATTTATAAAAATAGGAAAAACATTATATATAATTAAAAAATACACGAAAACATTTATTGAAATTAAGCATAAATGTATTAGTATTTTATTAGTTTCACTATAATTATTTTCAAATACTATTTTTGTGATATTTCCCGAATAAAGATAAGAAAATCCATTCAGTACAAATAGAATAATAGGCACAGTAAATGAAAAAAATAATAGAGTCATCAGTGTCTCAATTGTTCCTAAAATTGTACTAGCTTTTGGATATACTAAGGGATAAATTCTTAAAAATTCAAATAAAGAAATTATTAAAAAACAAAATAATATTTGAACACCTACAATCAAAAAAAATTTTTTTAATCGGATTTTCATTTTAAAAATGCCTAGGGAAAGCTTTTTGAGGTTCTTGTTTTAGTAAATTAATCTTGATTTGGCTTTCCAAAAATCCATAGCCATAATTAGCAAATTGGAGCGCTACTACAAGGAGGCTGAGTGCGCCTACTTGCAGGCTTCGGTTCTGTATGGTGGCTTGCAGAAGCACGCACGCAAAATATAGTGCATAGAGGTATAGTATATAAGGGAATGCTAAGGCTGCGAGCGCAAGGGCTAGCAAAAAGCCAAGGCAAAAGAAGGTGGGGAGCCAATAAGTGGGCTTGGTGTAGCTGGGATACAATCGGTTGAGTATGGGGCGAGCTCTGCCAAAGGAGCGTACTTGCTGTGCGAAACTTTTGAGGGTATTACGGCGCTTGTGCATTACTTTAAGCTCTGGGAAGGAGGCGGACTGAAATCCGAGCTGCCAAAGACGCATACTAAGCTCTGGGTCTTCGCCAATGCGCATACTGCTGAACCCTCCGCTGGCTTGAAAGGCTTGGCGCGAGAGTCCCATATTGAAGCTTCGAGGTTGAAACTTGCCAAGGCTATTTTTGGCGCTTCGTATTCCGCCTGTGGTGGCAGTGGCCGTCATACTATAATTGATGGCCTTTTGCAGGGGGGTAAACTCTTGCCCTGCGGTGTCGGCACCACCATAAAAGTCTGCCCATTGGGTGCTGAGCTTTTGGTGTAGGTGTTCTAAGTAATTGGCGGGAATAAGGGTGTCTGAATCAAAGAAAATGAAGTAATCGCCCGTGGCGCGCTTCATTCCATAGTTTCTGCTAAGGCCTGCGCCTGAGTTGGGCTTATAGTAATAGGTGATTTTAAGGCTTTTTTGGGCGTTTTGTATCACGGGTTGCAAATCGGTGGTAGAGCCATCGTCTACCACGATGATTTCAAAGTCTTTGTAAGTCTGCTGAGCAAGGCTTTGTAGCAATTCGTGGAGTTCGGCGGCTCTGTTGTATACGGCGATGATGATGGAGAATTTAATTTTCTTCATTTTCTTGTGGCTTGTCGTAGATTTCGTATTTTATGAACTCGGTTTCTATTTTTCCGTTGTATAATTTAATTTTTTCGGTGTACCATAGCCCTGTATCTTTGGCTGCCTCAATGTCTGAGGTGATAAACCAAGCGAAGGTATTGGGGTAATTGTTTTTGAGGGTATCGCCTATTTTTCGGTAAAAATCTTCGGTTTTTACTTCCAATCTTTCGCCATATGGGGGGTTGAAGACGATTAAGAGCGGGAATTGCTCTTTTTTAGTCTGAAAGAAGTTTACCTGCTTGATTGTGATGAATTCTTGCAAATCTGCGGCTTTGATGTTTCGCTGTGCAACTTTAATCATAAGCATATTAATGTCGTACCCCGTAATTTTTCCGTGGAATTCTTGTATTTTTTCAATTCTAGTTTGCTTAATTTTTTGGAATAATTGCGGGTTGAAGTCCTGCCAGTTTTCAAAAGAGAAGTGAGGGCGGTGCAATTGAGGTGGAATGTTCATAGCTATCATTGCGGCCTCAATGAGGAGGGTTGCAGAGCCACACATAGGGTCTAGGAAGTTTCCTTTGCCGTCCCAGCCAGCAATTTTGAGCAATCCAGCTGCCATTACCTCATTCATCGGCGCAGCGCCTGTTTCTTGGCGGTATCCGCGCTTGAAGAGTGGCTCGCCGCTGCTGTCTAGCGAAAGGGTTACGGTGGTGTGCGTGATGTGTAGATTTATTACAATGTGGGGCGTGTTTTTTTCGACGCTGGGGCGTGTGCCTGTTAAATCTCTAAATCTATCGACTATGGCATCTTTTACTTTGAGCGCCGCGAATTGGGAATGCTTAAAATTGGGGGAGTTTACCGTGAAATCAATTCTAAAAGTTTGGTCGCCACGGAATATTTTTTCCCATTCAAAGTTTTTGACGGCACGGTAAAGCTCGTTTTCGTTCTTTGCCTTAAAGCGCGTGATTGGTTTTAGAATTCGCACGGCGGTGCGGAGGCTGTAATTGGCCTTGTACATAAAGCCCGTATCGCCTTCAAATTCCACTAATCGGTTTCTTATTTTCACATTGGCTCCGCCTAATTCTTTGATTTCTTTGGCTAAAATTTTCTCAAACCCATAGAAGGTTTTTGCCTGCATTTTGAAGTTTTCCATATGATGATTTAAGGCTACAAAGATAGGAATTTGTTTGAATGTATTGGGCAAAGGTTTGATTTTATGATGGAATGAAAAAAGCCCTGATTTTTGAAATCAAGGCTTTTAAAAAAGGCTTTTATTCTTGGCTTAGCCACCGAAATCGTCGAAACGGACATTTTCTCTCGGCACGCCGAATTCTTCGCACATATTTACCACGGCTTTGTTCATCATTGGTGGCCCGCAGAAGTAATATTCGATGTCTTCTGGTGCTTCGTGGTCTTTGAGGTAATTGTCAATCAATGCTTGGTGTACAAATCCTACAAAGCCATCGCCTTCGGTATCATTGATGTCTTTTTTCACCTTCCAGTTGTCTTCTGGTAGTGGCTCAGAAAGCACGAGGTAGAATTTAAAGTTAGGGAACTGTTTTTCTAATGCACGGAAGTAGTGAATATAGAATAGCTCTCTTTTTGAGCGCCCACCGTACCAGTAGGATACTTTGCGATTGGTTTTAAGGGTGTGGAATAATTGGTACAAGTGCGAACGCATAGGTGCCATACCTGCTCCTCCTCCAATGTAAATCATCTCTGAATCAGAATCTTCGTTGATGAAGAATTCGCCATAAGGGCCAGAGATTACGCACGGGTCTCCTGGTTTTAGCGAGAAGATGTATGATGATGCTACACCTGGGTTTACATCCATCCAAGTGCCTTTTGCTCTATCAAATGGTGGGGTGGCGATACGCACATTGAGCATAATTTCTCTTCCTTCTGCAGGGTAAGAAGCCATTGAGTAAGCTCTTTCTACTTGCTCATCGTTTTTCATTACAAGTGGCCAAAGTTTAAATTTGTCCCACTCTTCTTTAAATTTCATTGGCTCTCCTGGGTGATCTTGTGGGTGAGCTGTGATGTCGATATCCTCATATTTTACTACGCATTTAGGTACTTCGATTTGGATATATCCTCCTGCTTTGTAGTTCATATCCTCTGGAATCTCAACAACAAACTCTTTGATAAATGAAGCCACATTGTAGTTACGCACCACTTTAGCATTGAATTTCTTGATACCAAAAACTTCCTCTGGCACACGAATTTTCATATCTTGCTTCACTTTTACTTGACAAGCAAGGCGCACCCCATCTTGTAATTCTTTTCGGGTGAAATGTGGGGTTTCAGTAGGTAGGGGTTCTCCACCACCTTGGTCTACATGGCACTCACATTGTAGGCATGAGCCTCCGCCTCCGCAAGCTGATGGAAGGAAGATTCCGGCATTGCCAAGCGTGGTTAATAATGAGCCTCCTGATGGGACTTCTATCGTTTCATCGTTATTAATCGTAATTTTTACGGGACCAGATGGCGCTAGTTTTTCTTTCGTAAATAATAGAATGCTTACGAGTATTAGTATCAATACTAAAAAAGCGACAACGGCTGCCAATATTGTTGTAATCATTGGTTATTCTCTATTAGTGTTAGTATTATCTACGGGGGCATTAGTCTGTGCTTGCTCATCTTGCGAAATCACTTGTTCTACAGCTTGGCTAGCTTCTGCGGTGGCTTCTTTCTCCTCGTTACCAGTGAGCATACCACCAAAGCTCATAAAGCCAATGGCCATAAGCCCTGTGGTGATGAATGTGATGCCTAAGCCTCTTAATGGTGCTGGCACGTGTGAGTATCTGATTTTCTCTCTAATGGCAGCGATGGCTACGATGGCTAAGAACCAGCCAATTCCAGAGCTTATTCCATAGTTTAAGGCTAAACCAATTGTGGGAATTTCTCTTGATTGCATAAATAGGGAACCTCCTAAAATCGCACAGTTTACAGCTATAAGGGGCAAGAAAATTCCTAGTGAATTGTATAGCGCTGGGGCAAACTTCTCTACAATAATCTCTACTAATTGTACCATTGTGGCAATGGTGGCAATGAATAGGATAAAGGATAGGAAACTTAAATTCACATCCGCAAATTCTGGGCCTAGCCACTGCAAAGCGCCATCTTGCAAGATGTATTGGTCCAGTAGCCAGTTTACAGGAACGGTAATCGCCATTACGAAGATTACGGCAGCTCCTAAACCTACGGCGGTGGATACTTTTTTAGAAACGGCAAGGTATGAGCACATTCCTAAGAAAGTCGCGAACACCATATTGTCCACGAAGATTGATTTAAAAAATAATTCTATATGTTCTAACATAATTTCTAAATTTTAGGATTAATGTGCATCCTCAATTAATTTTTTGTTTCTACTTCTTTGAACCCAAATGATGATTCCTAGGGTGATGAGTGCCATAGGCGAAAGGAGCATAAATCCATTATTTTCATAGCCTATGTTGTAAAGCCCTGTCTTTTGGATTGGGTCTCCTAAGATTTGAATTCCCAATAAAGTCCCTGAGCCTAAAAGCTCTCTGATTGCCCCTACAATCACCAAAATTAAACCATAACCTGCTGCATTCCCAATACCATCTAAGAATGAATCCCAAGGGCCGTTTCCTAAAGCAAACGCCTCAAAGCGTCCCATGATGATACAGTTTGTAATAATCAAACCTACGAATACTGAAAGCTGCTTACTTAATTCATAAGAGAATGCTTTTAGCACTTGGTCTACGATAATTACCAACGCCGCAACTACGATCAATTGTACGATAATTCTAATTTTACTTGGAATTATGTTTCGCATCAGAGAGATTACGACATTCCCCATAGCAAGCACAAACATTACAGAGAGTGCCATCACGATGGCGGCCTTTAATTGTGCTGTAATGGCTAGCGCAGAACAAATCCCTAATACCTGAACGGTGATTGGGTTATTGTCATTTAATGGATTGATGATTAATTCTTTATTCTTCTTTGAAAGTGCCATAATTAATTTTGTTTTGCTAGTTCTAATAAATACGGTGAATACATTTCTAGCGTGCTGTACAGCATAGCGGTAACGCCGTTTCCTGTAATGGTAGCTCCTGCGATTGCATCTACTTTGTGGTCTTCTTTTCTATCATTGAGGGGGTCCATATTACCTTTTTGGATAGTGATTCCTTTCAACTCATGATTATCATTGTAGATGTGCTCTCCGTGGAAATCATCCATAAAGAATCTTTCCTTGATATTGGCACCAAGCCCAGGGGTTTCACCTGCGTGGTCAAAATAAACACCTTGAATGGTTAAATCCTGTTTCAGTGCAATGTAGCCCCATATTGCGTCCCAAAGGCCTTTGCCTCGCATAGGCAGAATGTAGAATTTTTGCCCATCTTTTTCGCCAATGAATAGGGGTAATCTCACTTCTTCTTTATTTTTCTTGGCTAATTCTTTTTTAAGGTCGATAAGGTAAGCGCCTTCATCTTCCACGAATTGTCCATTTTCAATTACATATTGCTTTACAATGTATTTCTTAAACTCCTCCTCTACTTTATCAGTCGGGATAAAATTAACGGAACCTTTTCCACTGTATGGCTCTTCATCATTATTTTCGCCCATTGCGTAAAGGATATTTTGCTCTTTTTCCAAAGTTTGGTTAGCCTTAATTCTATCCTTTAAAGAGGACGCAACAAAGGCTAAAAGAGCCCCCACTACAACCACCATTACGATGGCAAATATTATGGTATAAGCATTGCTGTCTGTTCTCTTTGCCATGATTATGCAGTTTTAAGTTTTAGTCGTTTTTTTCTTTTGCTAATGTTTCCTTGGATTACATAGTAATCAATGGTGGGAGCAAACACATTCATAAGTAAGATGGCTAGCATCACCCCCTCTGGATATGCGGGGTTAAAGCATCTAATCATAATGGCTAAAAAGCCTATGAGGAAACCATAAATGTATTTTCCCTTCTCGGTTTGTGCCGCAGTTACTGGATCTGTCGCCATAAAGACTGCTCCAAAAGCAAAACCTCCGATGATTAGCTGTTGCCACCACGGGAAACTCATTAAACCATAGAATTGGCTATTTGCAGAAATCCAGCCAGCATCTACTACACCATTAAATATCAATCCCATAACAGCGCCGCCTAAGAACGTGGAAAGAATTATTTTCCAGCTTCCGATACCTGAATAAATAAGGTATAAGGCACCTAAAAGGATTAGGAATGTAGATGTTTCGCCCACAGAACCTGGGATAAAGCCAAAAAACATATCGGATACGCTATACCCTGCTTCGGCGTTTTGCGCTAAATGCCCTAAAATAGTTTCTCCTGAGATGGCATCTACTTTTGCTCCATTTGAGATTTCATTCATACGGTCCACAGCGCCTGCCACCCACACTTTGTCCCCACTCATCCAAGTAGGATAGGCGAAGAATAAAAATGCTCTGATGGTGAGTGCTGGGTTTAGAATATTCATACCCGTACCACCAAATACCTCTTTACCAATGATAACACCGAATGCCACCGCTACGGCAAGCATCCATAATGGAATATCAATCGGTACTATGAGCGGTACCAAAATCCCTGTTACAAGGTAGCCCTCTTCCACTTCGTGTTTCTTAATGGCTGCAAAGAGGAATTCAATTCCTAAACCTACCACATAAGATACGATTAATAAGGGGAGGATTTTCTTAAAGCCTATCCAAATGTAATCCCAAGCCATACCATTACTAAACGAATCTAAAAAGCTTGGTGCTACGCCATTGGTTTTAGCCCATTCAGCATCGTGCAAAAAGTGCTGATAGCCAGCATTCCAAATAGCGAATAATAAACACGGTATCAAGGCGATAATTACGGTATTCATCACCCTTTTAAGGTCTGCCGCATCGTGAATTTGCGAGCCTTTGGCCGCGGAAACTTCATCTGGGGTATATAGGAAGGTGTGAAACGCTCCAAATACTGTCCCCATACTGGTTCCGGCGTACTTTTGTTTTAATTTATGTAAATTTTGTTTTAAAGCCATTTTTTATATTTTAATTAGCCTACTTCTTTATTCATTACATCTAATCCTTCTCTTATGATTTGCTGATGTGGAATTTTTGAGACACAGATAAATTCTGTGAGTGCAAAATCCTCCGGTGCTACTTCATAGATTCCTAATGCTTCCATTTCGTCTAAATCCTTATAGAGGCACGATTTGAGCAATTGCATAGGATAAATGTCCAGCGGGAACACTTTTTCATACTCTCCTGTGAGTACAAATGCGCGTTGCTCGCCATTGGTGTTCGTAGTTAAGTTATACTTTTTGTTAGGCGATAGGAAGGAGAACATATTGGCTCTAAGCACGCTGAATTTATTGGCTCGTGGCAATGCCCAGCCAAAGAAATCATAATCGTTTCCTTCTTCTAAAATTACTACTTGATTGGTGTAAGCGCCCACATAGTCCTGTGCAGTAGCCTTCTCGCCAGAGATAGGGTTTCCTTTGATGATTCTGTTATTATCTCCCTTGATACTCACCTGTGCTAAGACATCTTCTAGCTGAGCGCCTACCTTAGTTCGCACATATTTAGGGTTTTCCACCTGCCCGCCATTTACAGCGATTAGCTTTGTGAGGTTTAATTTTCCTGTAAGCAAAAATTCGCCTATCACTACCAAATCCTCAGGCTTCACCACCCAGATTCTTTCGCCTTTATTAATTGGGTCTACCTTGGCAATTTGTGTTGAAACATTGCCCACTGGGTGTGGCCCATAGGCCTTGTGCAGCTCCACGCCTTTTAACTTGGCAAAAACCGAGGCACCACTATCCTTCCCTATGGTTAAATGAACTTTCCCCGAGGTCAGCTTTCCGAGTGCATCGATGGCGGCTTGCAATTCACGCTCCTTACCTTCTACCAAGAAATCGGCATCTGGCGCCAAGGGAGCTGAGTTGTACCCCGAGATGAAAATCGCCTTAGGGGTATCCTCCGGATTGGCAATTACATCATAGGGGCGCTGCTTCACGAATGGCCAGCAACCACCTTCTAGCAATCGTTGTTTCACTTCCTCTGCGGTAGCCTTGCTCAAATCTAGCGGAGCGAATTCCAAGCTTGTATTTGCCCCATCGGGTGCAATTACAATGGCTAAAATTTTTCTCTTTGCGCCTCTTCTCACTTCTTTCACCGTGCCACTTACAGGCGATGGGAATAGAATTTTCTCATTCGTTTTTGAATGAAAAACGCCCTCTCCTGCCTTTACGGAGTCTCCCTCGCGCTTGATTAAGCGCGGAATTACCCCGTGGAAATCATCTGGCACAATGGCATACTCCTTCGATTCGGCTGCTTCTGATACAATCTTGTCGGCTTCGCCCACAAGTTTAATATCTAAACCTTTACTAATGCGTATGTCTTTGGACATAAAAAATAAATTTTTCTTTTTAAACAGCCACAAAAATATAAATTTGCATAGCAAACTGCAAGATTTTTGCTATACTTAATTTTCAAACAAGATGGTTTTATCTTATTTTTATTCATTCTAAATAATTAATTTTATGAAAATTCTTAGAAATTCATTTGTAATTGCTTGTTTATTAATACAATCTAGCATTTTATTTGCCCAGTTTAAAAGCATTCAGTTATTTAATCCTCAAACGAATGACCACACCCCTGTGATAAATATGGGCGAAAATTTAATCTTCTCTTTTGATGAATTGAATAAAAATTATCAAAATTACGATTACAAAATCGTACGCTACAACCGAAATTGGGAGCCAAGCGCTGCCTTTGTTTCTGAATTTTTGGAGGGGTCGCAACGCAATCGTTTCAGAAACTACAAAAGCTCCTTCAACACGCGAGTGAATTATATGCACTACGAAGTCAAATTCCCAAATACCGATTTCAGTTTTAAACTATCTGGAAATTACGGCATTCAGCTGCTGAAATCTGGTAGCAATGAGGTATTGGCAGAAAAGCGTTTTTATGTAGTGCAACCGCTTGCAGATGTGGGCGTTTCGGTAGATCGAATCAACAATAGCAAAGCTAAAAACCAGCGTGTGGCAGTGGTGGTAAATAGTCCTTCACTAGACTTTTTTAAGTCTAATGATTACGACTTATTTATCATGCAAAACAACAACCCCAAAGCTAGCAAAACATTGGGCAATCCCACTTTTACACAATCGCACCAATTAATCTATAAATCCTTTGACACTAATTTTGCAGGAGGGGCAGAATTTGAGTATTTTGACACTAAAAATATTGACATTGCAGGTATGACGACGCAAAATATTTTAAGAGATCGTGTGTATAATGTATTTTTGTACCGAGTTTCTTATCCAGAGCATCGGGTTTACGAAGATCAGCCAGATCTAGATGGCGATTATTACATTAGAAACATGACGACAACGCCACAAAATTCAGCTTTTGAGGCAGATTATGCCGAAATCCATTTTTTTCTCGAAGATTTTGAGCCCAAAGGGCAAGAAAATGTGTGCGTGGTAGGTGCCTTTAACGATTTTTCTTGCACAGATGATTCGATATTGCACTTTAACTCTGAATTTGATGTTTGGGAAACCAAGATTTTGCTTAAACAGGGCTATTACAATTATAGTTTTGCTACCCGAAACGAAGACCAACAAATGGACTACGCTAGCGTTACAGGTTCTTTTTGGGAAACTGAAAATAAATACAGTGCCCTGCTCTACATCAAACCTTGGGGGCAACGCTACGACTTGCTTGTGGGCTATGGCGAGGGATATTCCAAGCCTCCTTACAAATAGGGCTTAATACAACCGAGCTAAATAATCAAAATGAGAACCATCTGCAATTTTTTCGCATTGTAGTTTGGCTTTTTTTGCAGCGTGTTGCAACTTATCATAAGACAGATATAACCAGTCTAATTCCTCGGTTTCTCCGTTATAGTTTATAGTGAATTCCACTTCACCATAATACTTTTCGGCTTGCGGAACTAAAAATTCCCCCTCCTCGTTTTCAAACAGATAAATTAAGTCTGAAGAATCCATCAAGATTTGCCCCTCTGGAGCTAAAAGCATTTTTAAATGTTTTAAAAAAGGCAGCAAATTCGATAATTTCCCACAAATTCCCGTGCCGTTCATCAGCAACAAAATCGTGTCGTATTTCCCTTGGCACAACATCACATCTCGCACTCGAGCTTGTGAAATTCCGCGCGCTTGGCACACCGAAATGGCTTCGGGCGAAACATCTATTGCCTCTACACACTCCACACTCGGCACATTTTGCAAATATATAGCATGTGCCCCTGCTCCACACCCCACATCTAGTACTTTGCCATAAGCCAACTCCAGCGCAACTTGTTCCAGTGCAGGCATTTCTTCGATTTCTCTAAAGAAGTAATCTACTGGAAACTCCTCTGCACTACTCAGATTAGTCTGAGTAAATACCTTGGTTTTTAAATTATTTTCAAAATAATCTTTTATGGCTATGCCTAATAAATGCTGCATGTTTCAATCAAGTTTAAGACGACAAAGATACAAAGCTTTTAGCTTAATACCTCTTTGAGGCACATTATCTAGACAAGAATGTTTACTTTTGCGTAGTATAAGAGATAAGAGCCTTAGTCTTAAAATCATATCAAAATG
The DNA here is from genome assembly GCF_004088395.1 of Ornithobacterium rhinotracheale. NCBI lineage: Bacteria > Pseudomonadati > Bacteroidota > Flavobacteriia > Flavobacteriales > Weeksellaceae > Ornithobacterium > Ornithobacterium rhinotracheale. The sequence continues at coordinate 1,369,105 of NZ_CP035107.1, forward strand.
AATATTTTAAACCTACAAGATAAGCACCCTGCCGATATTGCCGAGCAATTGGCTTCACTTGATCCCAAAAGTAAAGATATTTCTTTCCTTTTTCTTTCTAGCGAAAAGAAATCGGAAGTTTTCCCCTACTTTGATACCGAGCTACAGCAGGAAATTATAAAATCGCTGGGCGATAAAGACATTGCCGAGGTGATGAACAATCTAGAGCCCGATGACAGAACGGCTATTTTTGAAAGCTTTCCAGATTATTTAATCAAACATTTAGTCAATCTTCTGGATAATAACGAAAAGGAAACCGCCTTAAACCTAATTGGCTATCCCAAGGATTCGATCGCTAGGCTTATGACGCCACAATATGTGCAAGCACGCCCCAACTGGACGGTGGGTGAGACATTGCAACACATTAAAAAACATGGCAAAAACGCGGAAACGCTAAGCTTTATCTACATCGTAAATAAAAAAAATGAGCTGATAGACGACCTAAAGATAGGGCAGCTCCTAATGGCTGAAAACGACACGCCTCTTAAAAACCTGATGGACAATAATTTTGTGAGCATTCCTGCCATGACTTCCATCGAAGATGCTTTTGCTTCTTTTGAAAAATACGACCGCTCGACACTCCCCATCATTACCGATGCAGGAGTGCTAGTGGGCATTGTTACTTTTGATGATATTTTAGATAAAATCAAAGACCGCGACACCGAGGATATTCAGAAATTCGGAGGTGTTGAGGGACTTGAGCTTTCCTATACCCAAACCTCGCTAATTGAGCTCGTGCGCAAACGTGCAGGCTGGCTTATCATTTTGTTTTTAAGCGAAATGCTTACGGCATCTGCCATGGGCTATTTTGACGACGAAATCGAAAAAGCCGTGGTACTTGCGCTTTTTGTGCCGCTCATCATTTCTAGCGGAGGAAACTCTGGCTCACAAGCGGCATCGCTCATCATTCGAGCCATGGCATTGCAGGAGCTTAAACTCAAAGACTGGTGGTATGTGATGAAGAAGGAAATCCTCTCGGGCTTAATGCTAGGATTTATCCTTGCCATTACTAGGTTTTGCTAGAATTTTTGTTTGGCAAAAAACAGGCATTTACAATTATGGAATCTACTGGATTTGGGTAGGGCTATCTGTTTCGGTTTCGCTATTATTTATCGTATTGTGGGGTACTCTTTCCGGCTCATTAATTCCATTTATATTAAGACGCGTGGGGCTAGACCCAGCCACAGCCTCGGCACCATTTGTAGCCACATTGGTCGATGTTACGGGGCTCATTATCTATTTTAGCGTTTCGGCACTATTTTTGAGTGGAAAATTACTTTAAACTCATTTTTTTGAATCAAAAAACATTAAAAATCTGTTTTTTTTATATTTTTTCTAATTAAATACACAAATCTGATTATAAATTTATTACATTTGTGGCTATGACAACAGCTTTAACCCCAAAAGATTTTGTATCAGACCAAGAGGTTAAATGGTGCCCAGGTTGTGGCGACTATTCAATCTTAAAACAAATGCAATCCGTATTACCAAATTTAGGAATCCCTAGAGAAAACATCGTCTTTATATCTGGTATCGGGTGCTCATCTCGCTTTCCCTATTATATGAACACCTATGGCATGCACAGCATCCATGGGCGTGCTACAGCTGTTGCCACGGGAACTAAAATTGCAAACCCTGAGCTACACATTTGGGTGATTACGGGTGATGGTGATAGCCTCTCCATTGGGGGGAATCATTTGATTCACGCACTAAGGCGCAATGTAGACTACAATATTTTAATGTTTAATAATGAAATTTACGGCCTCACCAAAGGGCAATATTCCCCTACTTCCAAACAAGGGCTAAAAACTAAATCTTCGCCCATGGGCTCTATTGATTACCCATTCAACCCTGCTGCCATAGCCTTGGGCGCAGAGGGCTCTTTTGTAGCACGAACAATGGACAGAGACCCGCTACACCTACGCCAAATGATGGAGCGTGCCGCTACACACAAAGGCACAACTTTCTTGGAAGTATACCAAAACTGCCCTATTTTTAACGACGGTATTTTTGAAGAGTTTACCGATAAAAAACAAAGATCAGAAACAGCACTTTATGTGGAAGACGGCAAGCCACTCGTCTTCGGGAAAGAAAACGAAAAAGGCATTATTCTCGATGGCATTACGCCAAGGGTGGTCAATTTTAAAGAAGAAGGTTTAAGCGAAAATGATTTGATGGTGCATGATGAGGAAGATTTAATCAAGGCTGAAATTTTGGCTAGATTTGATTTCATCGGCGGAGAAAATCTTCCGCGCGTTTTTGGTATTTTCTATGCCAAAGAACGCCCTACTTACGAGGATTTACTTTTAGACCAAATCCACCGAGCCGAGGAACATTCGCAAGAAACCTTAAATCAATTACTTTCTGGAGATAATTTCTGGGAAATCAAATAAGTGAAATTTAAGTTAAACAAATATATATCATGAAGAAAATCTACTTGCCTCTCTTTGCAGCTCTCGCCTTGAGCGCCTGCAAAACGGCTCAAATTAAACAAAACACACCGGAACAAAAGGAAATTACTCACGCTAGTGTTCCCCCCACTAAATTAACACCTGCTCAAAAAGTACATGAAGGTATAGATCCTAATAATATGGATACAAGCGTGCGCCCGCAAGATGATTTCTACAATTTTGTAAACGGAAAATGGATGCAAAAAGCCAAAGTGCCTGCCGATAGAGGTAGATGGGGCAGTTTTGACCAACTAAGTGAGAAAAACGACAAGGTTTCTCTAAAAATATTAAAAAACCTTTTAAAACAGCAATTTGCAGAAGGTAGCGAAGAGAAAAAAGTAGCTGATTTGTACCAAAGTATCATGGATACCGTGTCGAGAGATAAAGCAGGTTTAAGCCCTATTCAAGAGAATTTAGACCGAATTGATAAGGCTAAATCATTAAAAGATATTACCAATTACCTCATCGCTGAAACGCCTTACTATGACAACGAATTATTTAATTTTGAGATATGGGCTCACCCTAAAAATTCAAACCAAAATGCGTTGTATTTAGGATCTGGAAGTTTGGGCATGAACCGTGATTATTTCCAGAAAAAAGACAAAGAATCTCAATCAAAACTAGAAGCCTACCGCGAATATCTGGTAGATCTATTTAAATACATAAAAGACCCAACGCCAGAAAAATCTGCGACAGCGGTTCTAAATTTTGAAAAAGAAATCGCAAGTAATTTGCTTGGTTTTGAGGATTTAAGAGATGCCGAAAAACAATACAATCCTGTAAAAACTAAAGATTTAAGCAAATATGTAAAAAATGTAGATTTGCAAAAATTCTTAAAAGGACAAGGGATAAATATTGATGAAGTTCTAATCCCTGAAATTAAGTACTATAAAAACTTCGATAAGTTTTACAATCAGAAAAATCTTTTTGCCATCAAAAAATATTTGAAAGCACATGTTGTGAATGGAGCGAGTTCGGCACTAGGAACTGATTTGGATAAATTATACTTTAATTTCTATAGCAAAAAACTCAACGGAATTGAGAAAATGCGCGATAGAGATAAGCGTGCACTAAGTATCATCAACAATCGTTTGGGCGAAGCTTTTGGAAAATTATATGTAAAAGAAGTTTTTCCACCAGAGGCAAAAGAACGCGCTTCTGAAATGATTGGTTATCTTAAAAAATCATATAAAAAACACATCAGCGAATCTAGCTGGATGACACCTGCTACCAAACAAAAGGCTCTTGAAAAATTAGATAAATTCACTGTGAAAATTGGGTATCCAGACAAATGGAAAGACTATTCTGCCGTGGAAATTAAAAACACCCAAGACGGCGGTAGCTACTACCAAAACTTGCAAAATATAGCACACTGGAACTACCAAAAAGACATCGCAAAAATCGGAAAACCCGTAGACAAAACCGAATGGCATATGCCTCCTCAAACTGTGAACGCATACTACAACCCACCTTACAACGAGATTGTGTTTCCTGCGGCGATTTTGCAACCACCTTTCTTCAACTTTAAAGCCGATGCAGGCGTAAACTTCGGAGGAATTGGTGCTGTAATCGGGCACGAAATCTCTCACGGATTTGATGACAGTGGGGCTAAATTTGACGGCGATGGAAACTTAAACAATTGGTGGACAAAAGAAGATGAAACTAAATTTAACCAATTAGGAAAAGCACTTGCAGCACAATTCAATGCCTATGAGCCATTCCCAGGAATTAATGTAAATGGAGAAGCAACCCTTGGCGAAAATATTGCTGACCTAGGCGGTGTGAATGTTGCCTACGATGCATTGCAACTATATCTAAAAGATCACGGAAATCCTGGCAAGATTGATGGATTTACTCCAGAGCAAAGATTCTTTATCTCTTGGGGAACCATCTGGCGCACAAAAACCAAAGATGAATCTTTGAAAAATCAAATCAAAACCGATTTCCACGCTCCAGGCATCTACCGTGCTACTGCTCCTCTGGAAAACATCAATGCGTTTTATGAGGCGTTTAACATTCAGCCGAGCGATAAAATGTATAAATCACCTGAGAAACGCATTGTAATATGGTGATTCCACTATTTTCTTAAGAAGATTGTTTTTTTAAACACAAATATTATGAATGCACTTAAAAACCCAAATGCTACGCTAATTGATCTTAGAAATCAAGACGAGCTAGATGAGTTCGGCTCAATTGAACAAGCTAAACACATTCCTCTAATGGAGCTACCTGGCCAATTGGAAGAAGTGAAAAAGTTTAGCTTGCCTATTGTTTTGTTCTGCAAAGCAGGCGGAAGAGCTGAAAAGGCTAAACAATTCCTTGAATCACAAGGCATCACCGAAGTCTACAATGCTGGTGGCTACGACGATGTAAAAGAGATTTTGGGGTAATTGATTTTCAACTTTTAAATAATAAAAAAGCGCACTCAGATGAGTGTGCTTTTTCTATTTCCATTTTATTCAACCCTAAAATGAAATTACAAAAAAAGTAATAAAGCGTGAATACTTTAAAGAATTTATTAAATCATATTTAAAGACTTACGTGTAATTTAAAAAATTCTGTAAAAACGATCATCATAATAAATTACCAAAAATAACTTTTTACCTTTCAAACTGAACATTTGGAAGCAGTTTAGGTCTTTCTGGTTCATTTGCTACTTTCCAGCTTGTTCTATAGATCCACTCGGTCATTTTATGCAGCTTTTTAAAGTTTATATTCTCCGACTCATCTTGTGGCTGGTGGTACTGATGGTGCAACACACTAGTAAAAAACACCGCAGGAATGCCCAACTTGGCATACGGGACATGGTCGCTACGGAAATAGAAATACTCTGGGTGCTCTGGCAAGTCCCAATCTTTCAAATATTTGAATTTGGTACTTTCGTCATTTGCTTCTTTAGCCCATTTCACCAAATCATCTGAATTTTTGTGAGGAGCCTCTCCACCCAAAAGGGCTGCTTCATCGATTTTATTTCTACCTATCATATCACCATTTAGCACTGCTACGATGTTTTCTCTTGGCACAACAGGGTGTGCTGAGTGCCATCTAGAGCCTAATAGCCCTCTTTCTTCGGCTCCATGAAAAACAAATAAGATGCTTCGCTTTCCTGGTTGTTTTTTATACGCTCTCGCTATTGCCAACATTGCTACGCAGGTAGAGGCATTGTCGTCTGCACCATTGTAAATGGTATCGTTTTTCACAGGATGGCGAATCCCATCATGATCTTGGTGCCCACTTAGCAATACATATTCATTTTTAAGCTTAGGATCTGTGCCTTCAATTTTCCCGATAATGTTCACAGATGGGTATTTGTAACTTTCTGTGATGATGTTATACGAAATATGTGGATTGTTTTTCACCCAATTGGTGTGATTTCTATGTATCCAAAAAACGGGAATGCCGTTTGCCACCTTTTCTCTTAGCCCTTCTACGCCATAGAGTCCTCTTGTCATTTGAGGTAAGACTTCTGCCCAGCTTTTTTCTGAAATATCATCTGTGATAAAAATGATTCCCTTTGCTCCTAGTTTTTCTGCAATGGCATAATATTTTTTACGAATGAAGCCTGGGTATCTTCGTTCAAAAAGTGTCATATTTTTGGCAATATCTTTTTCCGACGCGTTTATTGCCAAAACTTTTCCTTTTAAATCAAATTTAGTAAGCTCCTCTGGCTCGCTCTGTCCTGCATACACGATTTGCCCATCAAAATTGGCATTCACTACATCTGCCACGAGGATGTCTTTCCAGATTTTAAGCTCATTGTTATTTATTTTTATAAAACTTTGTGGAGCGATCTGGTGGCGATACATATCAAAAAACTGAAAGAATGTCCCGTTTTCTCCTGCGGGTTGCATACCTGCTGCTTTTGCCTTGTCTGCCAGCCACATCGATACCTTTAGCTCATCTAAGGTTCCTGCCTCTCGCCCCCAAAACTCATCTGCCGCGAGCTGATACATGTCTGTTTTAAGGTCTTTTTCTTTAATGGCAGAAACGAGTGGCTGAGGGTATTGCTGAGCCATCAAAGATGTGGTTGATAAAATGATTGTCAAAAATTTTAATTTGATTTTTTTCATATTTTTTAATTATTTAAACTTTTTCTTGTTTTCTAAGTTAAATTAAACTCATTGTGCTTTTAAAAACTAACGATATATTGCCCTCGAAAAAAACACTTGTGTTTTTAAAAAAGACACGCGTGTTTTTTAGAAAAATGTAGTGTGTTTTTGGGAAGCCATGAGCATTCGTTTGCGAAAGATAAAAAAAGGAATTTTAAAATCTTCTATTTTAGCCCAATTTTTAAATTAATTTACATTCAAAAAACAAATCTTTCCCGCCTCAAGAGGCAGAAAAGATTTGGGATAAATTTAGTTTAATATTTATTTTGAACAATTGCTGGGTTATTACTTATTTCAAAATCTGGGATTTGGAATAAGAATTTAGGGCTATCTGCAGGGAGATTAAATTTGCCAAAGGTGTGATTAGAACCTGGGTAATCTCTCACTAAGGCTAAATGATTTCTTTTCAAATCAAACCAAGCGTATCCTTCGCCCCACAATTCTATGCGCTTTTGTAGTAAAATTTCATCTATCAAATCTTGCCCCGATTGGGTTGATAATTGATATGCTGTATCTCTTTTGCTCACTAGCTCGAACAACACAGCTCTGGCTTCTGCCTCTCTGCCCAATCTAGCAAGGGCTTCTGCCTCGATAAAGTAAAGCAATGATGCACGAATGTAAAGCAAATCTCCTTGAAAAAGTGTTGGATCTTTAAATTTAAGATTGGCATAAGGCGGAATGTTTTTCTTTAATTTTCCTGCCGCAGCATAATAGTAATCAATGGTTGAATCTCCGTTAAACACTTCTTTGCGGTAATCTGTTTCTTTTATGGCATCATACAATCTTTTATCTATACTTTTATAAATTCTAGCGGCTCCAGCATAACCTTCATTGGTACTATCGAACTGAGAAAATAGGGTTGCATAATAGTTTCGTCCAGAGATGGTACTAGAATTAGAGTCAAATCCCCAGATGGTTTCTGGATTATTGATGTCTGAAAATCCTGTGCTTGTATATAACTCTTTTCCTGCTAGGGATAGCCCCTCTTTTGCCTGATGTGCATATTCTGCTGCCTTGGCAAAATCACCTGTTTCTAGATAAATGTCTGCTGCAATTGCTTTTGCCGCTCGCTGGTCTATCTGAACTTTGGATGGTGCCTTGTAGCCGTCTAATTTTTCAATGGCAGTTTCTATATCTGAAAGAATGTGGGTATATAAATCTTTGAGCGTAGCTCTAGGCAACCCTTTGGACTGATCTTCTGTGGTATATACTGCTGGCACCGAGAGGGTGTTTTCGTTCCCTACATAAGTCTTGCTATAAAATCTAGACAAGAAGAAGTAAGAATAAGCACGCAAAGCTAATAGCTGCCCATATGCAAATTTATTTTCTTCGTTTATCCCAGTCTTTTCAATGGATTCCACAAGTCCGTTGATAACAAATATTTTGGAGTATAATGTGCGCCACACCAAACTCGATGCATAGCCTGAGGATACCTCTCCCGTGTAATCGTAATAAAAGCCTAAGTGCTGCTGCTTTACTTGGATTACATCGTTTGACAAAAGATCGGCTCCCACTTTTAGAGAATACAGTCCAAAATCTGAGTGTGAACTTGTTCCTGCCGATCCTGTTATGGCTAGATCATAGTATAAGCCGTTTACTGCTTTGTCTAGTGCAGTAGGGTCTTGTGAAATTTGTTCTTTACTCACATTACCTTGTGGTTCAAGGTCTAATTCTGATGAGCAAGAAGCTAAAGCTATTGCAAATCCTATTAAAAATCCTTTATATATCTTTTTTTTCATTTTGTTTTAATTTTAAAATTTAACATTTAGTCCTAGAGAAACGGTTGCTAAAACTGAATAATCATGGGAACTCGGGATACCGTTAAGGCTTAATCTTGGGTCGTATCCTTTTCTTTTCGACCATAAATACAAGTTGCTACCAGAGGCGTAAACAGAAAGCTCATTTAATTTCAATGATTTTGAAACCACGCTTGGCAAGGTATAGCGTAAGGATACATTTTGTAAACTAACATAGTCTGATTTTATTAAGAATAAATCGGAATCACTATTTTGAGTTGTCTTATAGTTATCTATCCTTGGCAAAGCGGCATTGGTGTTTTCTGGCGTCCAAGAATTATACACCACATCTGTGTGATAGTTTGACCCGTAGTTGTTTGAGTGTAAAAGTGCTTGGTAGGTTTCATCGAAGCCCCAACCGCCAAACTGGTATGCAAAGTTTAATGAAAGGGCAAATCGTCCTATATTTAAATCTGTACCAAATCCTCCGTACACTTTTGGAATGGCTGATTTTCCAATAAATACTTGTTTTGCTTTGCTGTAATCATTTGTTTTGGTAGTACGGCTTTCATCTACATACCATAGAGCATCTCCGTTGCTAGGGTCTACGCCTGCAAATTGTCTTAAATAATAATTATAACGATCATACCCTTCTTTTAGGCGGAAGTATCCTCCACTTGAAATACCTGTTTTTCTTTGTGCTTCTGGCAAGCTAATAATTTTGTTTTTATAATGTGTAGCATTTAAGTTTACAGACCAGCTCACTTTATCATTTTTTACGATAAAGGCATCGGTAGAAAATTGAACACCTTTGTTTTCTAAATCTCCAATGTTTGCAAGTTTTTGATATCTACCTACATTTGACACAGGCAAATCTTGCTTATAAATCATATCTGCCACATTTCTTTTGAAATACTCTAGCGAGAACGAAAATCTACCATTAAAGAGTGTAGACTCTATTCCTGCATTAAAGTTTTTAGAGGTTTCCCAGCGCAAATCTCTGTTTCCTAAGCTAGAAAAAGTTACAATCGGAGTGTCGTTTCCTAGGTTATCTATCTTATACAAATCTAAGTAAGGCTGATAAGATCTATACCCTCTTTCATCTAGCAAATAATCATTTCCTTGCTCTCCATAAGAAACTTTTAAACGAAGTGAATTGATGAAATTAACATTTCTTAAAAAATCTTCTTTTTTCACATTCCACGCTGCACCTAGGCCATAGAATGTCCCCCAGCGGCTTTCTGGTGCAAATACCGAAGAGGCATCTCTACGAATATTGGCATTGAAATAGTATTTCCCTGCATAATTATACAACAATCTCGACAAATACCCTTCTGTGGCATAATCATATTGAGAGCCTGAAACATTCCCAATTTTCACGGCATTATTAAATACCAATAAATCTTCTATTAGCAATTCTTGTTTAGAGGCATCAAACTCATTTCCTTGCTCCTTGTTATACTCGTGCCCTAGGAGAATTTCAAAAGAGTGCTCTTTCCATTTCTTAGAATAAGTGAGGAGTTGCTGTTGATTTAAGTTATACTCTAATATAGATGATCTGTATAAATCCCCTCCAGAAGAGCTAGAAGTACCCCCTATTTTATTTCCAAAACCTAAACCTCTCTGATTGGCTACACTCCCCCCAAAATTATAAGTAAATTCAAAATCTTTCAAGAAACGATACTTGGCAGAAAGGTTCGAGAAAATTCTATGATAAATCTCGTTATCTTTGTTATAAATACGGTTTCCAATAGGATTCTCAAACACGGCATAGGAACGAGCCCAGCTATTAGGTCCCTCACCTCCACCATAATCATAGCGCACCTCTCCATTAGGGCGATATACTAGATTAAAGTTGTCATCTCTTAAATACACTGGATAAAACGGTGCTATGTTTCTAGCAAAGGCAAAGGGATTGGAAAAACCATAAGACGAACCATTATCCTGCGAAGTATAAGTATAATAAAGGTTTGAGGTTAAATTCAAATTATCTGTTAATTTATAGTCTAAATTATTTCTGATTCCGAATCTTTCAAATCCTGAATTAATTAAATATCCTTTATCATTTAAATAATTGATTGAGGTATAAGTAGACACTTTCTCGCCCTTGCCTGAAACATTTAAATTAATTTCGTTGCGAGAGGCTGGACGGAACATCTCTCTCCAATCATCTTGATAACGCAACTTTGCATTTTGATTAAAGTTCCCATTGCTATCAAATAGATTATCAAACGGCACATCATACGCATTATAGACCAAGGTGTTTTTCAAATTATTGATAGCCCAATCGTGCGCTTGTGCTTCGGATTTTCCAGCGGCAATCTGCCCTACTCGCACTCGTTGATAGTAGGCTGAATAGTAATCCTTAGCCGTAGTAAGCACATCATAATCAGCAACGGCTCTAAAGTTTACCCCAGTCTTTACATCTAATTCTACATTCACTCCATTTTTAGTTGCTCTTTTGGTAGTTACGAGAATCACACCATTAGCTCCACGTGCTCCATACAAGGCGTTTGAAGAAGCATCTTGCAGAAACGAAATATTGGCAATATCCGAAGCGGCGATACTATTTAAAGAACCAGAATAAGGCACGCCATCTAAAACAATGAGTGGTGAGCTTGAGGCATTAATCGACCCGATTCCTCTAAGTCTTATCGTAGCTCCAGAACCTGGCTGCCCATTGCTATAAACCTGCACACCAGCCACTTTACCACTCAATCCTTGCACTATATTTCCGTTTTGCAATTCCGATATTTTATCAGAATTAAGCGTTTGCACAGCACCTGTAATTTCATCTTTTTTCTGTTTTCCAAAAGCCACAGCCACCACTTCATTCAGCTGAACGCTTTCTTCTTCAAGCGTAATATCTAGGTTGAGTGTTTTTTGATTTTTAAAATCTACTTTCTCTGTTACAGTTTGATACCCAATACGCTTAAACTCCAGCACATCACCCTCTTTTGCCTCTATGCTGTAATATCCTTCTGCATTAGTTGTTGTTCCTTTTGTTGTTTTATTTATAAGCACATTCACGCCAGCAATTGGTTGGTAGTACTTATCTGTCACAGTTCCTTCTATTTTCTTTTGTGCAAATATCACCGCACTTATAAAGAATATGTATATAAATATTTTTAATTTCATTTGTTCTTATTTGATTGATTTTGATTGATAATAATTGCTCTCATTGCAATGTAATAAACTCTCGTTGTGCTCCTTATACAGATTGCATATACCATACATTCGTTCAAGATTTAGCACCTTTTCAATAAAGAAAATTTTAAATTTTTTGTAAATGCTAACTTTCATTTTTTTTTCAGTGTTTAGCAATTGTCTAATCTTAGACAATCTTATTGTTTTTAATTAAGTTTTTTTAGCGAATACAACCCGAAAAGAAATAGAGTTTTGCCACTGAAATTATCGGTTTTTAGATAATTTTAAAATTTAGTTCATGAATTCTGAAACATTTTTTATACTAGAAAAACACAAACTTGTCAGAAAAAAAATCGAAAACAATATTAAGAATAGTAATTAAAGAAATTTTATTTCTAATTTTTCTTTAATCTAAACTTTGATTTTCCCTCTACTTGCAAAAGAATATCATTGTATTTCTTTCTCAAGTAAAAAAGCAAAACTCTAAATATTAAATTTATTAAAGTGATTTTGGGTCGTGTAATCTGAGTTTAGAAAGACATAAAACACATTCGCATGACTTCCATAGACATACAAGGAACTTGTACTGCTCTGAAAATCATCGAAGTAGGTGCAACAAATGCACTTGCAATATGTGTTTTATTTTTACTCATTACCCTATTGAGATTTGATAACATTGCAAAGTTAATCTTTTTTTCTAAACTACAAATATTTTTTATCGTTTTTTTTACACTTTCACAAAAAAAGAATTTTAATTTGCTATAAAACAGAATTTTAAAAACCTGTTTTTTCAAACAAAAAAGAGAGCCTATTCAAGCTCTCTTCTAATCTGATTTTACTTAACTTTCTATTTTACTCGAACTAAATAAAATTTATTTTTTTCTGGTTTTCCATCTTCATCTAAATCTCTTTCATCTGAAATCACAACCAACTCTTTGTCTGTTAATTTTAAAATTTGACCTTCTTCATCACCTATTATTACTCTATTGCCCTCCAATTTATATTTAACTGAGGCTACAGAATCTATTTTACATTCTCCTTCACGAAAATTATAGTTTCTTTCTATACGCTCTCCTCCCTTAGTAAATTCTACATATGATTTTTTTCGACAAATATCATATTTTGGATACTTTGTAAAATCCTTGATTTCAACATTCCCTTTCTTAGAATAAATAACATCCATTCTTGAATTATGCCATTTTCCAATAATAAGTGTGGCATAATCTTTCTCTGGGTTCGGTTTGGGTGGTTGTGGACTATCATCGCTACTACCACAAGCTGTGAACAAGGCTCCTGCCATTGTGGCTAATAATAATTTTTTCATATTACTTTATATTTTAACATTTAATTCCGCAATATACAAAAAAATTAAAAAAGAGAGCTTTTTCCAAGCTCTCTTCTAAATTCTAATTAAATGCGAATTACAAAATAAATTCGCTTAATTTCTCTTTAATAATGTCTAAACTTAGATTATGGATACTACCCTCATGGCTGGTTTTAAACTCTTTATGAGGCACATAGCTTCCATCTTCCACCGAGAGGCCCACATTTTTATACGCATCTCTAAATGGTGTTCCCGTCTGAATCATATGATTAATATTTTCCACGGTGTAGATGCTGTCGTATTTTTCCTGTGCCATAAATCCGTCCTTGATTTCCAACTGAGGGAGGGCGAAAATTAGAATGTCTAAAATGTTGTGAAATTGCATCATAGGCTCCATCAAGATTTCTTTTAAAATCTGAAAATCTCGGTGATATCCGCTTGGCAAGTTATTGATAGTGAGCATCACATCGGTAGGCAGTGCTTGAATTCTGTTGCAATGTGCACGCGTAAGCTCAAAGACATCTGGGTTCTTTTTATGAGGCATAATGGAGGAGCCAGTCGTCATTTCATTTGGCAATTTCACAAATCCCATATCCTGTGAATTATACATTACCAAATCGTAAGACAATTTAGACAAAGTACCGCAAAGCATCGCTAGGGCAAAAGCTACGGCTTTTTCTGTTTTTCCGCGGAGCATTTGCGCCCCCACGGAAGACACCGCCATATAGTTAAAGCCCATTTCCTTTGTAGTCTGCGCACGGTCAATTGGGAAACTAGTGCCAAATCCCGCACCCGAACCCAGTGGGTTTTGGTCGGCCACATGGTAAGCCGCTTTAACAAAGGCTAAATCCGACAAAAGGTTTTCGGCATAGGCAGAAAACCACAGCCCAAAGCTGCTCGGCATAGCTGCCTGAAAATGCGTGTAGCCTGGCAATAAGTCATTTTTGTGCGCCTCGGCTTTTTCAAGCATAATTTCAATGAGTTTTTTTACTTTCTTGGTAATTTCCTTTAAATATTCCTTGTGAAATAGCTGTATGGCTACCAAAACTTGGTCGTTACGCGAGCGCGCGGTGTGAATTTTCTTTCCTGCATCGCCACATTTTTTAATTAATTCTGCCTCAATTTTGGAGTGCATATCCTCAAAATTTTCATCAATTACAAACTTCCCCTCGGCTTCTTCTTGCAGCAATTCGTCAAGGGCTTTTTGCAATTCCTGATTTTCTTCCTTGCTCAGCAAGCCCACATTTGCAAGCATATTTGCCTGAGCTTTGGAGGCTAGCATATCATATTTTGCCAATACTAAATCCAGCTCTCGGTCTTTTCCTACGGTGAAATTTTCGATTTGTTTGTCTACGGAGAATCCTTTGTCCCAAAGTTTCATAATAAATATATGTTTAGAAGTTTGCCAAATATAATGACTTTTGGCAGCTTTTTAAAATTTACTTTTCAACGGACTGTTAATTATTATTTTTCATGAAAATAAAGAAAATAAAAAAACCACGATATTCTCGTGGCTTCTGAATGATTAAGCGGGCTTAGATGGGCGCACCTCAATTTTACTTGGGAGCGTTCTTGGGTTCATCTTCAATAAATCCCAAACGATTTGCCCTATGTCTTCTGGCTGAATTTTCCAAGCATCTGAGTCGCTCGGCACATGATTGTTAAATTCCGTAGCTACTGAGCCTGGCATAATGGTACTTACCTTAATATCATATTTTCTCAAATCTAGCATAGCCGCCTGCGTGAAGCCTACTACACCAAATTTACTGGCATTGTAGCCCGAAGCGTTGGCAAAAAAGTTAGTCCCTGCCAAACTTGCCAAACTAATGTAATAGCCCTTTGATGCTTTCAGCGCCTCAACGCTCGCCTTTAAGGTATGGAAAGCGCCATTTAAATTAGTGTTAATCATCTGATTCCACTGCTCTGGCGTTAATTCATCTACGGGTGCAAAATGCCCCACGCCTGCATTCGCCAATACTACATCTAACTGACCAAATTTGGCCAAAACTTCCTGAACGGCTTTTTCCTCGCTCACCAATGACGAAACATCTGAACTTAGCCCTAAAACACGGGTTTCATCAGCGCTTAATTTCTTAGCAGCTGCTTGCGCATCTTCCAGTTTTCTACCAGAAATTGCAACGCGCATTCCTTGCTCTATCAAATATTTAGCTACGCCAAAACCTATCCCTTTGGTCCCACCTGTGATATAGGCTACTTTGTCTTTCATTTGCATATTTAAAACATTATTATTCAGCCAAAACACTGCAAAGATTATTCCATTCCCACGCCTCTATCCTATTATTTAGATAAAATCTATATTTCATTCATTTAAAAAATATTTCGCTTAAAACTTCCATATGATTTGTAAATTGCTCAAATTTCAAATTCAAATTATGAAAGTAGCCTTATTCATTCCGTGTTATATAGACGCAGTGTACCCCGAGGTGGGCATTGCCACTTTGGAACTTTTAGAGAAGCTGGGCGTGGAGGTTGCCTACCCCTTGGAGCAGACCTGTTGCGGACAGCCGATGGGCAACGAGGGCGTGGAGGCAAAGAAAACCGAAGAGAATTTTTGCCGAAATTTTGAGGGGTTCGATACCATTGTTTGCCCCGCTGGAAGTTGCGTGAAGCACGTGCGCTATCACCTGAATTCGGTGGCGCAGACTCCTGCCGTTACGCACATCAGGCAAAACACCTTTGAGCTGGTAGAATTCATTCACGATATACTGAAAATTAAAGACTTTTCGCAAGTGGAATTCCCCCATACCATTGCCATTCACAACTCGTGCAGTGCCATTCGGGGGCTGCATCTCGCCTCGCGCTCGGAGTGGCAAGAGCCTCGTTTTAACAAAACGGAAACGCTGCTTTCGGGGGTGAAAAATATCCGCATCACGCACATCGACCGCCCCGATGAATGTTGCGGGTTTGGCGGAACTTTCTGTGCAACCGACCCTACCGTTTCGGCAAAAATGGGTAGCGACAAAATTGCCGACTATACGCGCCACGGGGTGGAATATGTGGTGTCGCCCGATATGTCGTGTATGATGCACCAAAGTGGCATCGCCAGCCGAGAGAAATCGGATTTGAAATTTGTACACATTGCCCAAGTTTTAAACGGTGGGCCTTTTTAGGAGTTTTTAAAACAATTAAATCTTTTAGCTAAAAATGAAACCCAAATTCACAGTGCGGCGCGTGTATGAGAAGGATTTTCCGCAGGGGGAGTTCCGTGTGTTGGTAGATAGGCTTTGGCCGCGCGGCATCTCCAAGGAGGCGGCGCAAATCAGCCTTTGGGAGAAGGACATCACCCCCAGTGCCGAGCTACGGCAGGCGTACCACCACGCGCAAATTTCGTACGAGGATTTCGCACAGAGATACCGCCAAGAATTGCTTCAAAATGATGAAAATGTGCAAAATTTCTTGCAAAAAATCAGTCAGCACCCTGCCGTAACGCTCGTTACCGCCGTGAAGGACATTGCCCACAGCCATATCCCCGTACTGCTTTCGGTGTTGGAGGCGTGATTTTTAAACATCAATCCGAAAAAAAAATCTTCCCAAAACAAAAAACATTCCGAACACTTAAAACCTTAAAAAAATGAGCGAGAAAATAGTAGATGTAGTGAAAAACTCCGCCGAGTTCATCAATCAGGATAATATCCACGAGCCGATGCACGATAAATTTCTGTGGCGTTCCAGAATGCGAAGAGACAGCGCCGCGGCGCAAATCCCCGAGTGGGAAACCTTGCGCAACCTCGCCTCGCAAATTAAGGAGCATACCCTCACGCACTTGGATAGATATGTGGAGCAATTTGCCACCAATGCCGAAAAAAAGGGCATCACCGTGCATTGGGCAAAAGATGCCGCCGAGCATAATCAAATCGTTTTAGAAATTATTCAGAAAAACAAACGCTCGCGCTTAATCAAAAGTAAATCGATGCTACAAGAGGAATGCGGAATGACGCCCTTCCTTGAAAAACACGGCATCGAGGTGCTGGAATCGGATTTGGGCGAACGCATTCAGCAACTCTCCCACGAGCGCCCCAGCCACATTGTGGTGCCTGCCATTCATAAAACGGCCGAAGATGTGGCGCGCGTGTTTGCCGAAAACATTGGGACAGACCCCAATAACCACGACCCTGCCCAGCTCACCGAGGCGATGCGCCAAAATGCACGCCCTAAGTTTTTAAAATCCGATGTGGGAATGACGGGCGCTAATTTTGCCATTGCCGAAACGGGAACTTTTGTGGTTTGCACCAACGAGGGCAATGCCGACCTCACCGCCAGCCTGCCCAATCTGCACATTGCCAGCATCGGGATTGAGAAAATCCTCCCCAAAAAAGAAGACCTCGGCGTATTCATTCGCTTGCTCTCGCGCAGCGCTCTGGGCACGCCCGCCACGCAGTACACCTCGCATTTTTCCGCCCCAAGAGATGGTGCCGAAATGCACATTGTGTTGGTAGATAACGGGCGTTCAAAAAGATTAGGAAACGATGACTTCTGGGAATCCTTAAAGTGCATCCGCTGTGGTGCGTGTATGAACACCTGCCCCGTGTATCGCCGAAGCGGAGGCTTGGCCTATGGCGCTACTTACTCGGGGCCCATCGGGGTGATTATCGACCCGACTTTCGATGAGGAAAAATACTCCGAACTGCCCTTTCACTCCTCGCTCTGTGGCTCCTGCACCGAGGTTTGCCCCGTGCATATCAACATTTCCGACCAAATTATGAAATGGCGCCAAGTGATGGTGCGCCACAAGCATATGCCTTGGGCTAGGCGCAAAATGTTTGACGCTGCCGACCACGTATTAGGCTCGCCCAAGCTCTTCCGCACTGCCGAAAAAGTGGGGCATTATGCCGAGAAATTTGCCCCCGATGCGCTGATTTACTTCAAGGCAAACGGCTATGGCGAGTTCCACGATATGCCTAAAGTGAAGAAAGAAACCTTTAGAGATTGGTATTTGAAAAATAGAAAAGAGAAGTAATAAATTCATACCTCCAAATTTCCTAATAATATTTAAAAAATTTAAATTTTTAAAATCTCAAATCATATGGCTAAAAATATAGAACCAACTTTAAAACTTATAAGTAGATATTTAAAATTAGAAAAAGATGAAATTTTTCTAATCCCAGAGTATCAGAGAAGCTACTCTTGGACAATAAATCAATGTGACAAACTATGGCAAGATATTGAATCTTTTATTAATTCAGATGCAAATGATCCGTATTTCTTTGGAACAATAATAGTAGATTGTTCAATTACCAATAAATTTAGCTTAATTGATGGACAACAACGAACTACCACTTTTTTAATTTTACTTAAAGCATTATTAATGAGACTAAATATTGCTTTAAAAAACATTACAGACGATGAAGATTCTGAAAGGTTAAAAGCTGGCTTAAAAGCAAATAGGAATAAAATAATGTCTTTATTATACAAGGCTGAAGCTGAAGACATTCCAGCTATGTTAAAAAATAAGGAAAATACTAAAGGAATACTTATCTTGGAAAATAACTCTATAAATGAACTTTTTCCAGATGAAGTTTCCAAAATAGTAGAGGCAGACGATTTTACAGAAGCTGAACAGGGTGTTCATAAAATACCCCGAAAACAAAAAGACAACAAATACACAAATCATTTTCGAAACTTCAAATTTTTCTTTAATAAACTATTTGAAAAGTCAGACTCTCAACTTAATCAATTTGCTAAAGTATTTTTAGAAAAATGTCAAGTTATAGAAATTAGAAGTTGGCAGATAGAACAAGCAATCACAATGTTCAATTCACTCAATTCCACTGGAATGCCTCTCGCTGATGCAGATATTATCTCTGCTCAATTATACTCTAACGCAGGAGAAAATAAACAAGAATTTAACGAACAATGGGAGAGAATAAACAAATTAGCTAGTGAACTAAATGAAAGAAAAATAGCAAACATTGATGCTATTCTTCAACAGTTCATGTACATTAATAGAGCAACTAACTTAGAATACATTAAAGGAACTTCCGTCGATGTGACTACTCCAGGTTTAAGAAGATACTATACTGATTTAAGAAAAGAGTTATTAAATCACCCTAAGACATTGTGCGATAATTTTGAAAAAATAGCAAAAACTTGGGATTTAATAAAAGATTACCCTACTGTAAAACTATTATTGAAATACAATGAAAATGCGAAATTATATTTAGCAAGCTATTTGTATAGATTTGAATTAGAAGAAATCTCTCAGAACGTTGTTGATGAAATCTGCTTATGTTTATTGAAAATATTTGTTCTACTAGAATTAGTCGATGCTGGATATTCTAGTTCAAAATTTAAAACTTTCTTATTTAGTGAAAATATAAAATTAGTTAATAAAGACATCTCAATTAAAACTATAAAAAAAGATTTTAAGGATCATATTAATAACAATTGGGAAAAAGGAGACATCAAGAAATCCATTATGGGGTATGATAAAAATTTGCTGGTATATATCAATGAATATTTATATTCAAAAGCAAAGAACAAACCTTTTAACTTTTCAGATAATGTTAATATAGAACATATTATGCCTGCTAGTGGGAATAATATATCAATCATAAGACAAGATGCTGGAATATCTACACAAGAGGAATTCTTATCAGTTGTCAACCAACTTGGAAACAAAATATTACTTGAGGAAAAAATAAACAAATCCATTAGTAATGAATGGTTTAAGACTAAAAAACAAAAATCAATACACAGCAAATCAGGATACAAAGATAGTAAATACACCATCGCAACATCCTTAACAAATTACGAGAAAGAAACTTGGACTAAAGAAGATATAGAAAAGGCTACTCAAAAGATTTCTGAAAGAATAGTAACTTTCATATTTAGTTGACACTCTATATTTTTTTAACAATAAACATATATCACCACCATGACAACAAAAGAAAAAATATTAAACGACATAAGACAAAATCTCCCTAAAAGAGAGAAAGTAGCGCATCCTGAGATTCCCACTTTTGAAAAAGAAGGTGTAGACTTGCTTGCTACTTTTAAAAAGAATCTAGAAATCGCTGCGGGAAAATGGCACGAAGTCAATTCGATAGAAGAGGCGCAAGAAATCGTGAAAAAAGAATTTCCAGACGCAAAAGTAATTTGCTCGGTAACAGATGAATGGCAGGGCAACAAACCCATAGGCAGCATCAACCATCCGCAAGATTTAGCCGATGTAGATTTAGGAATCATTCGAGCTGAGTTTGGAGTGGCAGAAATGGGCATGGTTTGGCTCACGGAGAAAGATTTAAAAGTGAATGCCATTGGATTTTTATCTCAGCATTTAATCATCTTGCTCGATCCAAACAAGCTCACCGAAAACATGCATACTGCCTACCATAAACTGGATTTAATGGGCATTAAATACGGAAACTTTATGATGGGCCCTTCTGCTACTGCCGATATTGAGGCAACCTTGGTACACGGAGCACAAGGAGCACGAAGTCTTACGGTTTTCTTTTTACCCGAAGCTTAAATCAAAAAACGCAAGAATTTATATTTCTTGCGTTTTTTCAGTATATTCCTAAAAATATTCATTTTTTTAAATATAAGTAAGAATCATCAACAATAAATTTTTATTTAAACTTCAAATCTATAGTCTAAATAAAACTCATTATAGAGTTGATAAAAAACAATCTTTTTACCCTTGCTACAAATAACTCTTGATTTCATCAAAAAGCTGTTGGCTTGCTTTTACTATTGGCAAACGGGTGTTTCTATCACAAATGTTCAAATGTTCCAAAGCAGCTTTGATTCCCGCAGGGTTTCCTTCCTTGTAAATAGCACGCGTAAGTGGCAAAAGTTTGTAGAAAATTTCATAAGCTTGATCCACTTCACGATTAAGTGCGTGGCGAATCATTTGCGTATATTCGCCCATAGCCTGCCCAATAACCGAAATTACGCCCGAGCCACCTGCCAAAGTCATCGGGAGAGCATACTCATCATCGCCAGAAAGCACCAAAAAGTCTTTAGGCTTATTTAAAAGCAAACTCGCCGACTGGCTATAGCTTGGCGAAGCCTCTTTAATGGCTACCACATTTTCAAAATCGTTTGCTAAGCGAATCGTAGTTGCAGGTTCGATATTTGAGCCCGTTCTTCCTGGGACATTGTATAAAATGATATCTTTCTCGGTAGACTCTGCAATGCTTTTAAAATGTTGATAAATCCCTTCTTGCGTGGGCTTATTGTAATAAGGCGAAACCGATAAAATTGCAGTAAAATCAGTTAAATCCGTAGATTCAATCTGTTTGATCACTTCTCTTGTATTGTTTCCTCCAATCCCGAGCACCATCGGCACACGACCGTTATTTGCTCTATTGATGCAGGCGATAGCTTCCGTCTTTTCCTCCTTGGTCAAAGTAGCAGCTTCTGCCGTAGTCCCCATCACAACAAGGTATTCCACCCCGCCATCGATGGCGTGATTTACTAGATTTTCCAACCCTTGATAATCCACTTCACCGTTTTCTAAAAACGGAGTTACAAGTGCTACACCTGTACCTATTAATTCTTTATTCATTGTATTTTTTCTTTGATTAAGTCAAACAAATATACGATATTTTTAAATATAAAAAGAATTAAAGAATAAAAATCTAGAAATTAAATAAAGATTAAGATAAATATACTTATTTACTAGCGATGATAAGAAATGGCACTTTGTTTCTTTTTGATTATTAAACAATTAAATATTCTCACTAAAAAAATATTTTAAAAAAAGACAATAATTTTTTGGAAAATAAAAAATGTGTTATATATTTGCAACCGCTTTTAAAACTAAAGGCTTAAAGTTATTTAGTAAAGCAAAAGGAGAGGTGCCGGAGTGGTAACGGAGCAGATTGCTAATCTGTCGGCGGGAAACCGTCGCCTGGGTTCGAGTCCCAGTCTCTCCGCAGTATCGGGGTGTAGCGTAGCCCGGTTATCGCGCCTGGTTTGGGACCAGGAGGTCGCAGGTTCGAATCCTGCCACCCCGACAAATTAAAAAAACGGTCACGTAGCTCAGTTGGATAGAGCAATTGCCTTCTAAGCAATCGGTCGCAGGTTCGAATCCTGCCGTGATCACAATTAAGTCCACTGTTAAGGTGGTTTTTTTAGGGTTATTTTATTGTTAAGGTTTTTTGTTCGGGGTGTAGCGTAGCCCGGTTATCGCGCCTGGTTTGGGACCAGGAGGTCGCAGGTTCGAATCCTGCCACCCCGACAAAAGTTAAAGCCGTTCGAAAAAATCGAACGGCTTTTTTTATGTTAAAAACGATTTTACTGTAATTACTTTGTATATACTAAATTTCATTAGTGTATTAGGTAGGCATTAAATATCTAAAAAAAATAATTATTTATTTTTGCGTTACAGGTTTGAAATTAGTATCTATTAACCCGTAGTGCATTATCGAATGAGGTTAATTTTTAAATTGTTAATGTTACTATGAAAGACAAATTTATTGAGATATTGAATAGTAGTCAAGGAGGTAATTTTTGCCAATATTCTTGTTTTGAATCCTTCAAAAGATTTGGCATAATTACGCCGTATCATAAATTGGTCACACAACTGCGAGAATAAAGTTTCTATACGTTTTCTATACTTTCTGAATGGATAAAACTGAGGTTTGTAATCTTTTTGATTTTTTCTTTTAGGGGTTTCTAACTGGATTTTCACCTCATTGAACAAGTCAAGCTGAACCGTTTGAGAAAGATAGCCCCTGTCTCCAAGTAACACGCAATCAGAAATTTGAAGTTTTATGCCTTTCAAATAATGAATGTCGTGAACGGAGGCGGGAGATAAGTCAAAACTTTGGAACACACCAGCAATAGAACAGATCGCATGTAGCTTGTAACCATAAAAGTGTAGATTTTGAGAAGCACAAAAACCTTTATTTGGCATTGAAAAGCTATTTTCTTTACAGATTTTGCTTCTGGAAGAGCGGGATAATTTACACACTTCTAAAGGCATGCTGTCCACCAAGAAATAGTTTTCAAAATCATTGAACTTTTTCACCATTTTGCACCTAATTTCTTCAAGAAAAGGGAAGAGTTTTCGTTTTCTTCTGTTGTAAACACTCCTTTCAATTTTAGATTCAATAGCCCAACCTTTTATCTCTCTAAAAAGCTGGTACTCAGAATCGATAGATTTAAATTCTGCTAAAATAATTAAGCTTATCAACTCTATATCAGATAATTTTGGTTTCACTGGTTTAAAATAGAAATTTTCAGTTCCTGAAATTTCTATTAGTTTATTCAAAATAAAATTGTAACTTGCCTCTAGGTTGCTCATAATTGTATTTGATTGGTAACCAATGCAATTTACTTTTCTTTAGGCTCATGGGCAACCTTTTTTTATAATGCACTACGGGTATCTATTATAAGGAATAGATAATAGTATTTTTTTATACTTTTGCAAGAACTGAATTTTTAGAATTAAATGAAAAATTATTGGAAAAAGGGCTTCGGCCTGCTGAGCTTGCTCAGTGTCGTGTCGTGCACCACGACTAAGGAGGTGAGAGTTATTAAAACTATTACTAAAACAAAGATAGATACGGTGTACATTAATCCGCTTAAAGATGTGGATGTGAATAATTATGTGGTGGCTAAGCCTGCGGGCTATGCCATTAATAATGATTATATGCCTGCGGTGAGCCAAGATTTTAGGCAAAAGTTCCTGATTCTGCACTATACGGCGCTCGATACGCCTAAATCTCTGATGGTGCTGAGCGAGCGAAATGTGAGTGTGCATTATGTGGTGAATGATTATGATGATAACCAAATCCACGCACTGGTGAGCGAAAATAAACGCGCGTGGCACGCAGGGGTGAGCTACTGGGGTGGGCGCACGAATTTGAATGATTCCTCCATCGGCATTGAAATTGTGAATATGGGCAATGCGCGCGGGGATTATCAGGATTTCCCAGAATACCAGATTAAAAAGGTGGGCGCGCTGGCGAGGGATATTGTAACGCGCTACCAGATAGACCCCACCCTTGTGCTAGGGCACGCGGATATTGCGCCCCAAAGAAAAC
The DNA here is from genome assembly GCF_004088395.1 of Ornithobacterium rhinotracheale. Taxonomy (NCBI): domain Bacteria; kingdom Pseudomonadati; phylum Bacteroidota; class Flavobacteriia; order Flavobacteriales; family Weeksellaceae; genus Ornithobacterium; species Ornithobacterium rhinotracheale. The sequence goes on from NZ_CP035107.1 coordinate 1,392,925, forward strand.
CCGACCCAGGGCCTAAATTCCCTTGGCAAAGGCTCTATGAGGAGTATGGCGTGGGCGCGTGGTATGATGAGGAGACTAAGAATTTTTACCTTAATCAGTTTCCGTATGACCAAGTGGAAGATGCAAATTTCATTGCTAATTTTCAAAAAGATTTAGCCACTTATGGCTATGATATCAAAGCCTTGGGCTACTGGGATAAGCCATCTAAAAATGTAGTGATTGCCTTTCAGAAACATTTCCGGCCAGAGAATTACGATGGCACGCTCGATGCCGAAACTTGGGCAATCCTCAAAGCACTACTTAAAAAATATAAATCTAAATAGCGCCCAATGAGAAAACTTATACACAGCCTCTCGCTCCTATTGCTTGCAGGGCTAAACGCGCAGCAGCACACCTCTCCCCTCTACTTAAATGAGGCGCAAATGCAGTGGGCCGATAGCCTATGCAATCATATGACACTGGACGAAAAGGTGGGGCAGCTCTTTATGGTGGCGGCTTATACCAATAAGGATTTAGCACACGAAAAGGAGATTGAAGATTTGATTTCCAAAGAAAAAATAGGCGGCCTCATCTTTATGCAGGATAATGCCCAGAAGCAAATAAATCTAGTAAATCGCTACCAAAATTTATCCAAATACCCCCTCCTCATCGGTATGGACGCCGAATGGGGGCTCGCGATGAGGCTCCAAAATACGCATAAATTCCCGTGGGCAATGACACTCGGAGCGGTGCAAAATAATGATTTAATCTACCAAATGGGGCAGAAAATCGCTGAACACCTCGCCTTAGTCGGTGCGCACTTTAACTTTGCCCCCGATATCGATGTAAATGTAAACCCTAATAACCCCATCATCGGGAACCGCTCCTTTGGCTCCACGCCCAAAAATGTAGCTGAAAAAGGTTTTTACTATATGAAAGGGATGCAAGATAAGCGCATTCTAGCCTCCGCCAAGCACTTCCCAGGGCACGGCGATACCGACCAAGATTCGCACCACACACTGCCAAGCATTGCCCATAGCAAAGCCCGCCTCCAAGCCGTGGAGCTTGCGCCCTTTAAGGATTTAATCCAAAAGGGAGTTACGGCCATTATGGTTGCGCACCTCAATGTGCCTGCCTTTGAGAAAGACCCTAAAAAGCCTGCCTCGCTCTCCAAAAACATCATCACCCATTTGCTTAAAGAACAAATGGGATTCAAGGGCATCATCATTACCGATGCACTGAATATGAGCGGCGTTACAAAGAATTACCCAGATGGCGAATCGGATTTTATTGCCTTTGAGGCGGGAAATGATATTCTACTATTTTCGCAAGCTGTGGCTAAGGGAAAGCAAAAAATCATTCGCGCCATAGAAACTGGCAAAATCTCTGAAAAAAGACTTGATGAAAGCGTTCGCAAAATTTTAATGGCAAAATATTATGCACAATTACAGCGCAAACAAATACTTTCGGGCGAAAATTTAATCCAAAAATTAAATGACAATGAAAGCAAAATACTTAATTATCAAATTTTTGAAAATGCAATGACGCTGCTCAAAAACGATAAAGCTCAATTGCCTTTCTCTGCCAATGAGAAAATTGCTTGGTTGCCTTTAGGCGAAGAAAATTACGAAACTTTAGCCCAAAATTTAGCACAATTAAACATTAAGCAAATTGGTAGAAATGAAAAAGATTTAAAGAAATTTGATAAAATCTTTATTTCTTTTCATGTTTCTAATGCCTCTGCATATGCTTCCTACAAAATCAGCGATGCAGACCGCAATTTGATTGAGGATTTAAGCCAAAAAAATAAGGTTTCGCTTGCCATTTTTGGTAGTCCTTATGCACTGAAAAATTTAGAAACACAAAATATCAAAAGCATCTTGGTCGCTTACCAAAATCACCCAGATTGTCAAGAAATTGTGCCAGAAATCCTTTTTGGTAAGAAAAACACACTGGGCAAATTGCCTGTGGATGTAAAAGATTTCCCTATGGGCGCAGGACTTAATTTATTAGGAATCAATATTGAATAAATTTGAGATGGAAGATTTTTTTATAGAACTTATTATACATTTTGTGTGGACAACCTTTCTTATCTGGTTTATAGGGTATTTGGTAGCCAGACTTTTAAAAATTAAAAGACCTATTATGTTTTCTATTGTGATTGCTATAATCGGTATTTTAGTTCTTGGGTATTATATACTAAATCTCAGATTCAGTCCATAAAAGATTTTAAATTTTTAAATTTGCCTAAAATTATTAAATCAATGAAAATAGGAATCGTCTGTTATCCCACCTATGGTGGGAGCGGAATCGTGGCAACAGAGCTCGGTATGGAAATGGCTAAAAAAGGGCATCAAGTGCATTTCATAAGTTATAGTTTGCCTGCGAGGCTAGATGTTACTATTCCCAACATTACATTTCACCAAGTGCATATTAAGGAGTATGAGCTTTTTCACTACCAGCCGTATTCTCTGGCGCTTAGCACGCTCATTGTAGAAATCACCGAGCGGCAGGGGCTAGATTTGCTACATGTGCATTACGCCATTCCGCACGCATATGCCGCCTATTTTGCCAAGCAAATCCTAAAAGAGCGCGGCAAAGATTTGCCCGTAATCACGACACTGCACGGCACCGACATCACGCTCGTGGGTCAGCACCCATCGTATAAATCCGCGGTGGAATTTAGCATCAATCAATCTGATGCAGTAACCACCGTCTCCGAAAGTTTACGAAAAGACACCTACACGGTATTCAACATCACAAAGCCCATCGAGGTAATTCCCAACTTCATTGATAACGAGCTGTACCGCTACTTAGGCGAATGCATTCGGAGCCACATCGCATCGCCGGAGGAGAAAATTTTAATCCATGTTTCCAACCTTAGAGCCGTAAAACGCGTAACCGATGTGGTAGAGATATTCTACCGCGTGCAGCAAAAAATCCCCACCAAACTCATCATCGTGGGCGAAGGTCCTGAGTGGGACAATGCTCTGCATTTAATCCAGAAATATAATTTGGACGACAAGGTGAAAAACTTTGGAAAAGTGAAAAACCTCAACCAAATTTTATGCATTTCGGATCTTTTTGTATTACCTTCGGCACAAGAAAGTTTTGGATTGGCAGCACTTGAGGCCATGGCTGCTGGCGTGCCTGTTTTAAGCTCCGATGTGGGCGGAATCCCTGAGGTGAATATCGACCGAAAAACGGGCTATGTGTGCAATATGGGCGATGTAGAGACCATGGCACAAAAGGCAATTGAACTTTTGAGCAATGATGAATTGCTTGCCGAAATGAAAGTTAATGCCAAAAAAAGGGCACATGATTTTGATATCAAAAACATACTGCCCCTTTATGAAAATCTTTACCAAAGAGTACACGAGGAATTTTAAAATTCCTCGTTTTTTTTATCTTTTATTTAAGCTAAATTCTACTGGAATCCCGTGCTGGCAAGCTACTTTGATTTCCGTTTTCCCTGCATGGTGCTTCGCCTCAACTTTGTCGTTTGGTTTAGCCAATTCAAAATTGCCATTCAGCACCACTCTTCTATGCGTTACGCCGCTTTCTCTGCTCGTGGTGTAATTATAATCTCCTAAATCCAAATCTGGATTGCAAACACTCATCAAAACTCCTGAATTTTGTGGCTGAACCATTACCATCGTTTCCTCCGAAATCTCTTTGATTAACTTAGCCTTATCATCTCTAAATTCTTTAAAAACCGCATATGCCTCTACTCCACTTGGCTTATCCTTTACAATGTGTGCCACCTCATCTTGACGCAAAATCTGATAATTTAATTTTCCTTTTCTAATTCTCTTTTCTTGTAATTCATCGGCATTCAAGAAAACAGTATATGCATATTTTTGTGCTTTTGGAGCATTTCCGTGATTTAACACCGCTGAATAAAATAAGCCTCTTGCCATTTTTTTGGTTTTATCATTTGGCGAAATTTGTTCTCTTAATTTAATCTCTAAATCTTGCCCTTTTGGCACATAATACAGCGTTCCTGTAGCATCTTTTAGCATGTAGCCATTGCGATTTTTCTGCTGAGAATAAACAAATTTTTGTTTGGCTGTTTGCTGGAACAAAGTCGTCTGCGTAGGATATTCCTTATTATCATTTGAAATATTTGAGCCTAAACAAATTAACTGATTTCCAAAACAAAATACAGATTTATAGGCCTTGAACGAAGGCGTAAAATTCTTAACATCATATTCGCCCAATTTCATTGCAAACATTCCGTATTTGCCGTCTGCCAAGCGAGAGCTACCTGCAAATGTGCTCGGCTGATTGAGCATATCGCTCCCCACAAAAGGCGATTCCAAAATATCCCATGGCAACTGAATACTTGTTACCCCTGGCGCACGATTCCAATCCCAGCCATCTTCTGCAAAACCGCTTGCACGCTCGGTGATGACTCCGTCTTTATTGGCTGTCCCGATGATTTGTACCAAGCCATAGCTCTGGTAACGCCCATAACGATTATCTCTAGCATAAAGCTCTGCTCCCCAAATGTTTTTCGTGAAACCTTTTAAGGAAATCATATAGTTCTGATAACGATAAATGCCCTGGCTTGCATAATTAAAGACATAAAATCCTTGAGGCGAATTAGATGGCTTAACACCCTCTTTTTCAAATAAATTAATGAATTTCTTATATTCTGAAGAGGGAACAATTCCTTTGCTTAAACGGAGAAAATCGGCAGCTAACTCTTTGTCCAATTCTTGATTAGAAACCGCAGCATACGCAAAAGCCAATACAGCTCTTTTGCTCATTCCGCCATACACCGCATGAAATGGATGACGCCCTGCAGCCGCCAAGCCCCAATCTCTTAAATTCGTGTATCTTACCAAGGATTTTAGCGCAAATTTATACACATCATACGCAGGTTTGTCTAGCACAAAATCGGTTTTTTCCACGCAATTCAAATATTCCCCAATCCCAGCATATCCTGGCACAGAATAAGCGGGATAATTACCGCCATGGTGAAATCCTGTTCCGTCGATTTTGATACCCCCAATCGTTCCTGGCGTAAACTTCAAAGTGCTACTAATCCAGCGACTCAGAGATTTTAAATTTCGGTATTTTTCCTCTGGCGTATCTGCCCACAGTGCAGCCGTCAATCTTGGGGTGAGAAGCGTGTTCCAAGAATCACAAAGCTCATCTCGTTTAGCCTCTACACGGGCACGTGTTTCTGCCAATCCGCTCCAGAAGACTAGAGCTTTGCGTGCTTCGTTCCATAAGTTTTCTTGTTTTAGCACCTCTTCCATTCGCCAAAGGGCACCAAACATTTCTTTAATATCATACCCATAATGGTGATTGGTTCCCATACCGCTCTCGTAGGCAAATCCTTGATTTAGCATGTATTTCACTCCTTTGATGAAATCGTTTTTAAACTTAGGGTTTTTGGTATTAATATAGGCTCGAGAGTTTAAATCTAAATAATCATTGATTTCGATAAAACTCACATCTTCACCTTTGCGCACATTGTTTTTTTGCATTAGAGGGGCACCTTTTGTCCCATCGGGGGAGATGTGTAAAATTTGGTCTAATTCTGAGAGTCTTGCACTTTCTTTTTCAGAAAGATTTTTCTCAGAATACATCTTTTTCACGCGTTTTTCTACTTGTGCAATTTGTGCTTTTTGTGCTGGCGAAATCTTAGCTGGAATGGCTAAATCATATGGTGTTTGCTCCCATTTGTGCAACAATCCCCAATGCCAAATATCTCGCTTTAGATGTCGGTTGTTTTCAGGGATTTGTGCATCGGGTGTCGCTTGGCGGTCTACATAATTTTCAAAACTTACACGATCGATGAAAATATGGGAATTTGATACATTTTTAGGCGAAATCACATTCATTGCCACAATTGGCTTTTCGGTTGTTTTGCCACCATCGGGTGTCCACATATCTGAATACGAAATCCATGCAGCACGCCACCCCGTAAAATTTAGATTAAAATCAAAGGTATATTGCACTTGACCTTGCGCATCTACAAAATTGAAAACCAATGGTGTAGATTGTGGGATTTCGTTAAATACCCAAAGCTTTACACCTGCTCTTTTCTTGAAATTTTTGACGCTTTTGGCTATATCAGGACTATTGAATGATACAATCGAGTTAGGTGCATACCATTTCCATAAAAGTGATTGCTTCCCATCTTTGTAATATTTATCACTCAACGAAATCATTGATTTTTTAAATGTCGTAGTTACATCTTGTGGAAGTGTATTTCCTTCAAAACTTTGTGCTCCTGCTTGCCCAAAGATCAGTGCAGAAAATGCTAAAAAACTATATTTATTCATATTCTATTTTTTTCTATGCATAAGAAACAAAGATATAAATTTAATCAATACACAGACTATGCTTTGTGTCATATTTACAAACAAAAAAAGACAGCTTGAAAAAGCTGTCTTTCCTTTATTTAACATTTAATTATTTTACAATAACGCCTACTTCTGCGGCACCTAATCTCTGCTTACCGTCGAGTGTTTGCAATGCTTTTAATTTTAAAAATCTCATTTTTAAGGCATTTTTAAACACGATGTTTTGCGTAATGGGGTTGTTTTCAATATTATCGAATTCGCCACTGGTGATGCTTGTCCAGTTTACGCCATCAGGGCTGGTAAGTAGCTCGTATTTTTTAACCACGCCGATGGCTCCGCTCGCTGCTGGCGGGGTATAGATAAATTCCTTTACGCGCAGAGATTTTCCTAAATCTAGGGTGATTTCAGGCGCTTCGCCCGCAGGAGTTGTCCAGCCACTTTGCTCGTTATCGTCGAGCATTCGCTGCATACGGTCTTGCTCTTTGGGGCTGATGATTTTAATGTCCTTTTTGGCAAAAGCAAATCGACGGCTTACCAAATCGCTTGCTTTCTTGGTCTTTGTATCCACGGATTTAGCTACTACGATGCCCTGCTCTAAATGAAATGGCGCTTGGTATAATTGTGCTTTTTGGTCAAAATCAAGGGGCACCTCTTTTTGGTTTTCGGGCAGGATTAGGTAGTAAATGTCTACGGCTAAATCATCTGCGGCAAGGCTTACTTTGCCTGCTTTATTGCGCTCAATGCGTGGCGTGGTGAGCAAAGTGGGGGCGTAATATAGCTGCGCGGTGGCTATCACAGGGGTTGCCATAGCGCTCTCGATATTGAAACGCAAGGCGGTGGCTGTAACTGGCCTAAAACGCAGAATTCTCTTGTAGCCTATGGTGGTGCCTGCGCCTATCTTTTGCCATTTACCATCAATCTCGGCCTCAATGCTGAATGCCTCTACTCGCTGGCCTAAGCGAATGTTTTCTTGGGCAAGGAATCGGTTAAAGGTCTGCGGTTGCTTGAATCTGAACACCACAGAGCCTACTTTTTTATCATCATCTAGCGCCCAATAGGTTTCTAGCTTATCATCTAAAAGGTTTTGAGGCGAAAAGGCTTTGTTATTGTTTCTAATATTTGTAGCCTGAATCTGAACTGATTTTAAAATTGGATTGGCAAAATCTTCTTTTAATTTTTCGCCTAAACGCATTAGTTGCTTTTCATCGTTTTCGTGGATAAGCCCGCGTGTATCGATTGGGATGTTGAGCAATAAATTGGCATTTCTACCGACTGATTTGTAATAAATGTCTAAAAGATGAGGCAAAGTCTTCACTTGATTGTCTTGACTTTTATGATAATACCAGCCTGGTCTTGTGGAAACATCTGCTTCGGCAGGCGACCAATCTTTCCCTCCCTTTATCCCATTTACTAGGAATCTTCTGTTGTCTTTCCCAGGAATAATGCTGTCTCTATCAAGCGTACTCCAATTGGTTTCGGCGGCAATTCCGCGCTCGTTGCCCACCCATCTAGCATCTACGGCATCTCCCCAAATAATAGCTTTAGGCTGGTGTTTACGCACGATTTCGATTACCTTGTCCCATTGATAATAGGTTTTGCTATCAATTTTGCGTGTTTCTCGTGCGCCTCCGTAGTAGCCATCGCCTCCGTTGGCGCCATCAAACCAGACTTCGTAAATATCGCCATAATTGGTCATTAATTCCTTTAATTGATTATGGAAGTAATCTACATACTCGGCGCGAGCGTATTGTGGGTGATTTCTGTCCCACGGCGAGAGGTATACGCCAAATTTTAATCCATATTTTTTGCACGCATCGGCTACTTCTTTCACTATGTCGCCTTTTCCGTTTTTGTACGGAGAGTTTTTGATGGAATGCTCGGTGTAGGCTGATGGCCAAAGGCAGAATCCATCGTGGTGCTTGGCGGTGAGTATAATGCCTTTCATACCGGCCTCTTTGACAATGCGCGCCCACTGCTCTGCGTCAAATTCTGTGGGATTAAACTTTTTAGGATCTTCATCGCCATAGCCCCACTCACGGTCGGTAAAGGTGTTCATATTGAAATGGGCAAAGGCGTAATATTCCATTTGGTTCCATTTCACTTGTAAATCTGTGGGGGTGGCGCCATAAGGTGCGGGCGCTCCTGCGATTGATTTAATTGCATTGGGCGTGGAGCAGGCTAAAAATAGGCTGCTGGCTACGCCTAGGATTATATTCTTTTTGTTCATCTTTCTGGGCTTAAACCTAATTTTTTACTTTGACTACTAATTTTCTCACCGAGCCCTCTCCTATCACTGGGGCGTGTGCATCTTCTGGGTAGAATATTACAAACTCCCCAGGCTGTAACTCTAAATAGGAAGTTGCTGCATCACGATACAGCCCGCAATCCTTCTCCGCTGAGTAGGCTTGTAGCTCATCTGTACAGGCATCTAAATCCTTCCAGCCTATGCACTCCGTGCCTTGCAAAAGCACTTGGATATCGATATACTTTCTGTGATATTCCAGTACTTGTTCCTCTTTTGGTTTTAAATCGGAATGGGAGTTTATGATAAATAAATCTTCGCCCTCTAATTCTATTTTGCCCAATTCTGTATGGAGCAAATCGTGGGATTTGATGTAATCAAATGCCTTTTTAAAGGCGGGGTGCAGATGCTCGTACCTGCTGCTGTTTTTTAAATTTGATAAAACCATATGTGTTAATTTTTATTTTTTAAGTTCTCTTGTCTTCCAAGTAAGCCCTTGGTTATCTTTTTCATTTTTAATAAAAAGGCTAAAAATTAAGGCAAATCCTATGCTTGCAACTAAGCCCACAAGCCCATAGAGTAGGAATGAAAGGCTCGTTTTTTCCTTCACAATATAGAGGATTACCACGCCACAAATCACGCCTAGCAATGCCGAAATTCCGTTTACACGCGGGAAGAAGATTCCAAGGATAAATAAAGCGCCGAGCCCACTGGTGAGCAGGCCTAAAAAGGTGTTGAATTGGTCCCAAAGCGAGGTGATATTCCAAGTGGCTAAGATGAGTGCCATAGCCATGCCTAGTAGCCCGATGAGGATTCCAGAAATTTGAGCGACTTTCATCTGTTTTTTAAGCGCAATGTTCGGCGTGATAATTTTGTAAAAATCATTTACAAGCACCGCCGAGGCTGAATTAATGTTTGATGAGAGGGTACTCATCGCCGCAGCAAAAATAGCGGCTATTAATAATCCTGCGAAGCCAATTGGCATCTCGGAAACTATGAATTGCGGAAATACCGAATCTACATTGGGATTGGTAATGGAAAAATCGGCTGGATTTGATTTATAAAAGGCAAAAAGCCCTGTGCCTAAAAGAAAGAAAAGCACACTCACTGGAACGCTAATGATTCCATTGAGCCAAATGCTCTTTTGGGTAGATTTTTCATCTTTAGTCGTCATATAGCGCTGAACCACAGATTGGTCGCTAGTGTATGAGATTATAGTATTGGCAAAGCCTCCTAAGAGTACAACCCAAAAGACGGGCTCCGAGAAATTGAAATCAAAATCAAAAGTTTTCATCTTATGATATTCCAGCGTGGTGTCCCAAAAGCCAGAGAGGCCGCCCTCTACGCCCATAAGCATAAAAATTAAAGCTGCAAAAGCGCCCACGATTAAGATAAAGCCCTGAATTACATCGCCCCATACCACGGCCTCCATTCCTCCGCTGGTGGAGTAAATAATGGTAACGATACTCATAATTAGTATGGAATAATATACGCTAAATCCCGTTACAGCATTTAGGGCTAAGGAGGGCAAAAACAGCACAATGGCAATTCTACTCACCATAAATAATAAAAATAATGTGGCTGCCACCCAGCGAGTTAATCGGTTAAAACGCACCTCTAAATACTGATAAGCAGTATCGAAATTAAAGCGCAAGAAAAAGGGCAAAAAGTATTTTATAATAAACGGTGCCGCCAAAATAATTGACATATTAAACATAAACATTCGCCAATCAGAGGCATATGTCTTCGCCGGAATTGAGATAAATGTAATGGCGCTCAGTGTGGTGGCAAAAATACTAATTCCCGCTGCCCACCAAGGAATTCTACCGCTTGCCTTGAAATAATCCTCTGTATTATTGTTATTTTTCATAAAGAAAAAACCGAGCAACAGCATTCCGCCAAAATACAATATTAGCACGGCATAATTCACCCAGCCAAAATTGCTTTTATCTTGAAATTCGTAATGCATAATCTGTGGCGAGCGAACACCTGCACGCTCCTCGCCTCCCATAATATAAAGCGATTGCTTATCTGAGACTGCACCCGTTACTGCGGTAGGATTTTTCAAATCTTCCTTCATCGCAAACCAAGCATCCGTAATGGTATTGTAGACTAAAACCCGCTTATTAAACCCCTGATGATTTACCCACAGCGAATCTCTAAGCGAAATATTTTCCTGCTGAATTGCCTTTTCCACTTGATGAAAAGTCTCGCCGTGGTCGCCACCCACAATCACAATGCTCGATGCTCCCACTGCACCTGCCGAGGCTACGGCTAATGGGAAATCTTTCTGCTCAATCTGAATGTTTTGCTTTCGAACCCACTGATTTTTAGAATAATTAAAAACATCAGCGTAAAATGTAGTAAGCTCCCCAAGCGCTTGGCTTCTTCCGCCCAAGGCAAAGAGTGAAACGCCGTTCCCATCCTGCTGTGCCACCAGCGCCGCACCAGAAACTGGGTGCGGATAATCTGGCAAGTGGTGCCAGCGGTCTTTTCTATCGAGGTTTAGGGCTAAAAATTGCTTTGAAGAAGTGCCATTTTCTAGCTGTCCGCCTAAAATATAGACCTCTCCATTTAGCTCACAAGCAGCGGCTGCTCTCACCGGAGCAGGCAATGAGGGATAGCCTTCAAGCACTACCTTACCCTTCTGATATCTAATCAAATACACCTTATCTGAATAGCCATTTTCCGTTTGCCCTCCAAGGATAAGTAAGCCCTCTTTTAGGCTCACATAAGCAGGCTCGGCAATGGCTTGTGGCAGCTTTTCACCTTGATAGATTAGCTCTAATTCCTTGTCTTTGTTTTGTTTAAATATAAAAACCTCTTTAGATAAATATTTTTTACCATTTTGCCACGGTTTTCCATCAGGGAATGATGAGCCTCCTGCCACGATGAAGTATTCCCCCACCTTTCCAAAGGCGCTACCTGCTAGTCCTTCGTTAAAATTTTTATTTTTTAAACTTTCGAAATTATAAATTTCATTAGCATTTATTTGGCTTTGGGCTACGAGCGCAAAGGCCATAAACAGAGAAAAATATAGCGCTAAAATGTGTCTTAAAGTCCTCATTTATTTATATTTTCAGATTGTTTTTAAAATTTCATTGCAAAGTAAATTTCCGTAAATCATCATACGCGGAATGTGGAATGGGCCTTTGAATATATTGCCCTTTGCGGGCTGTGCTACACTACCATCGCGGTGCAAGTAGCCATACCATTCGCCGTATTTTTCATCGGGGAAATGCTTGTATGTCCATTCAGAAATTTGTTGGTGTCTTTGCAAATATTTTTCATCTCCGGTGGCTAGATAGGCATAGAGTGTGGCTATGATAGCCTCTGTTTGTGGCCACCAGAATTTCATATCTTGGGCGTAGTCTTGGCACGGCAGGTTTTTACAATCTCTAAAATTGATGATTCCGCCGTATTCTTTGTCCCAGCCCCAGTCCCAACTCCAGTCGAGAATTTTTAATCCTAAATCAGTCAGTTTTTTATCCCAATTTCGGTTTTTGGCTTCTTCGAGAATAAACCAAGCTGTTTCTATACAATGGCCTGGATTGATTAATCTTCCTGCGTTGGTATCAATAAATTCGCCGTTTTCGCCCACTACCTCGAGCAAGGCTTTAAATTCTGGTTTTAAAAAATCTCGCTCCAAAATTTTGATAGAATCATCTATTTGCTGATTCAGTGCATCATCTTGAATCGCTAAACGAATACGAGATGCGGTGTTGATGAGAATCATAATGATTGAATGCCCTTTCATTGGCAAAGTATCGGTGTATTTAGGCTCGAGAATGCCGGGCGTGGTCAAGAATCTTTGCATTTCCTTGAACAAGTGCAAGGCTTTGTGCGCGTACTCTTCTTGCCCTGAGGCAATTGCGTATTCTGCGAATGCTATTGCTGCGAATGATTCGGAGAATACATAGCGGCGTTTTCTGAGTGGGCGGCCATCTTCGGTAACTTCAAAAAACATTCTGCCATCGGTATCAAAACAATGGTTTTCTAAAAATTCTACGCAAGTTTTAGAGGCAGCTAAGTATGCAGGATTTGGCTCAATCTGGTTGTATGCCATCGCTGCGATAAATCCGAAACGCCCTTGAAACCATACGGATTTTGTAGTATCCATCAAACTCCCATCTTGGTTAAGGCAAGTGTACAAGCCTCCGTGTTTTCGATCGATTCCGTTGTTTAGCCAAAAGGGCAAAATATCTCGTGTAAGTTGCTCTTTATAAGACTTTTGCCAATCGTTTAAATATTGTTTCGCATTCATTTCATGAAATTTTAATCGGGTAAAGATACATTTTTTTAATTTTTTATGAAATGATAAAATTCTTGTTTTTAAATCTATTTTTTAATTTTTTCGCCACATACTTTGCAATATCTTGCATCTTTGTCATTATCATGATTTCCGCAACGATCGCAGATCAATACAAATGAACGATATTTATAGCGATTGATCTCCGATGTTACAATTCCTGTAGGAACTGCAATGATACTATACCCGCAGAGCATCAAAACGACTGATAGGAATTGCCCCATTGGGGTAACTGGCGAAATGTCTCCATATCCTACCGTGGTAATTGTTACTACTGCCCAATAAATGCAAGTAGGGATATCGACAAAGCCATTTTCTCCGCCTTCGATTACATACATCAATGCGCCTACAATTACTACTAGAATGACAATAAAAATCATGAAAATATAGATTTTTCTTGAATTTTTCTTGAGTGCATCCATGATGAAGGCTCCATCATACATGTAATCCATTAGATTGAAAATCCTAAAGACTCGCAAGATTCTGAGTAATCGGATAATCATAAAGAATTTGGTCATTGGGAAAATTAAGCTCAAAAAAAATGGCACAATCGATACAAAATCTATGATTCCCATAAAGCTGAAAATATAGCTCAACTTGTTGCGTACCACCCAAATACGCATAATATATTCTATACTGAAGAGAATAGAAATTATCCACTCTATGGTGAAGAATAATTCGTGGTATTTACTGTTTAGGCTATTGATGCTTTCTAAAACTACGGTGATCGTACTGATGATGATTAAAATCAAAAGCGTGATGTCGAATAACTTACCGAGTGGCGTGTCTGAATAATATATGATTCTAAAGACATCCCACTTCCAACCTCTTTCTGGGATTAAATTATGTTCTCTTAATTGTTTTCTCCTTCTTTGTATCATCAATTAAATGAATAAGATAAAAATACTAAGTATGCAAAGTACAATAATTTATTTAAAATCCGTTTTTTTGTTTACGAAAAATGCAGAGAATCTAGTCCTCTGCATCTTACATGTAATTAAAAAAAGTATCAAAATGATTTTTTTAGTCGTTGTCGTCGCCGTAATATTTTTCGCCGATTTTAATTCGCTCACGACCATTCTGAAGACGCCAGTGGTTGCTATCTCTAAGCGAGTATGCGCAGCCACAATATTCTTGCATGTAGAATCTTTCTCGCTTGCTGATTTCGAGCATTCGGGCAGATCCTCCTTTTTTGCGCCAGTTGTGTGTCCAGTAAGTTATGCCTTCATATTTTTCGGCAGCACGCTCTCCACAATCATTGATTTGGGCAAAATTCTTCCATCTTGAAATCCCGAGCGAGCTTGTAATGGTATCGAAACCATTCTCATACGCATACAAAGCGGTACGCTCAAATCGCATGTCAAAGCACATGGTGCAACGAATGCCTCGCTCTGGTTCAAACTCCATTCCGCGTGCACGCTCATACCAATTGTCTACATCATAATCTGCATCAATAATTGGAATGTTATGCTTTTCGGCATAGCGAATGTTTTCATCTTTTCTTAAATCGTATTCCTTCTTTGGGTGAATATTGGGGTTATAAAAAAAGATGGTAAAATCGATGCCAGAAGCCATGATTGCCTCCATCACTTCGCCTGAGCAAGGGGCACAACATGAGTGCAAAAGCAATTTTTTTCCGCCATTTGGCAATACCAATTTATCTCGTTTCACGGTAGTGTTCATACAATTTATTTAAAGCTTGGGCACCAAATATACTACATTTGGATAGATTGACAAATTTTGGCCATTTCGCTTTAATTATAATTAAACCCGTAGTGCATTATAAAAAAAGGTTGCCCATGAGCCTAAAGAAAAGTAAATTGCATTGGTTACCAATCAAATACAATTATGAGCAACCTAGAGGCAAGTTACAATTTTATTTTGAATAAACTAATAGAAATTTCAGGAACTGAAAATTTCTATTTTAAACCAGTGAAACCAAAATTATCTGATATAGAGCTGATAAGCTTAATTATTTTAGCAGAATTTAAATCTATCGATTCTGAGTACCAGCTTTTTAGAGAGATAAAAGGTTGGGCTATTGAATCTAAAATTGAAAGGAGTGTTTACAACAGAAGAAAACGAAAACTCTTCCCTTTTCTTGAAGAAATTAGGTGCAAAATGGTGAAAAAGTTCAATGATTTTGAAAACTATTTCTTGGTGGACAGCATGCCTTTAGAAGTGTGTAAATTATCCCGCTCTTCCAGAAGCAAAATCTGTAAAGAAAATAGCTTTTCAATGCCAAATAAAGGTTTTTGTGCTTCTCAAAATCTACACTTTTATGGTTACAAGCTACATGCGATCTGTTCTATTGCTGGTGTGTTCCAAAGTTTTGACTTATCTCCCGCCTCCGTTCACGACATTCATTATTTGAAAGACATAAAACTTCAAATTTCTGATTGCGTGTTACTTGGAGACAGGGGCTATCTTTCTCAAACGGTTCAGCTTGACTTGTTCAATGAGGTGAAAATCCAGTTAGAAACCCCTAAAAGAAAAAATCAAAAAGATTACAAACCTCAGTTCTATCCATTCAGAAAGTATAGAAAACGTATAGAAACTTTATTCTCGCAGTTGTGTGACCAATTTATGATACGGCGTAATTATGCCAAATCTTTTGAAGGATTCAAAACAAGAATATTGGCAAAAATTACCTCCTTGACTACTATTCAATATCTCAACCCGTAGTGCATTATCCAAATGAGATTAATTTATTGTGATATTGAATGATAATCAGGAAGATCATTTTCGCCAATATTCCCAAAGAAAGGAAAAATTTTCGTTTTCTTCGCTGCAAACGAGCCTTTCAATTTTAGATAAAAATAAAATTGCAACTTGTCCCTAGGCGGCTTGTAATTTTATTTAATTGAAAACCAGTAAAATTCACTATTCTTCCGTCACATGAGCAACCTTTTTTATAATGCACTACGGGTTAATTAAATCATAATTTAAAAATATGCTTAAAATTGAATTTTAAACTGCAAAAAATCTTTAAACAAAAAAATCGCAGATAGCAATATACCTGCGATTTAATTTTTCAATTTATTTTAAACTTAAAACAATTCAGTTAAGTGCTTGATATTACTACTAATGGATTGTTCTATATCTCCAAATTTGCCTTCGGCAAGTTTTTTAAACATCGAAGTGGTAAATCCTTTCATCTGCTGCAATGTGATGTGTGGTGGCATTGCCAGCGAGTTTGGATTGGTGTAAATGTTTACCAATGCAGGACCATCATGCTCAAATGCTTCTTTAATGGCTGATTCCACCTCGCTTGTCTTGTGAACAGCAATTCCTTTCATGCCCATTAATTCCCCGATTTTATCGAATTCTGGATTCACCATATCGGTTTGCCAGTCTACATAACCTGCTACTTGCATTTCGAGTTTCACCATTCCCAAACTTCTGTTATTGAAAACGATAATTTTTATCGGCAATTTGTATTGCATTATGGTTGCCAAGTCGCCTAAAAGCATAGATATTCCTCCATCGCCACACATGGCAACCACTTGGCGATGTGGTGCTGCTCCTGCCGCCCCAATTGCCATAGGCATTGCATTTGCCATAGAACCATGATTGAAGGAACCTGTTAAATATCTTCCCCTTCTACCTTTGATAAATCTAGCCGCCCAAACAGATGTCATTCCCGTATCTACGGTGAAAATCGCATCATCTTCGGCTAATTCATTGATGACATGTGCCACATATTCTGGTTGAATTTCGTCGGTTTTGGTAGAATCTTCTTTTACAAATCTTTCCAAAGCATCTTCGGACTCTTTGTATTCTTTTTGCATTTTTTTCAAAAACTCATCGCTGTCATTGCCTTTTAATTTTGGCAACAAGGCATTGATGGTATCTTTGATATCTCCTGCCAATCCGATGTCTACCTTGGCACGACGACCAATTCTGCTTGGTTTTTCATCAATTTGAACGATTTTGATTTTCTGTGGCAAAAATTCTGCATAAGGAAAATCGGTTCCGAGCATAACTAAAACATCGGCATCGTTACAAGTTAAATACCCAGAACGGTGCCCTAGCAATCCATTCAACCCCGTAGCATAAGGATTGTCCACTCGATCAAAGAAAATTTTACCTCTAAACGAGTAAGCCATTGGTGCTTTTAGCTTTTCGGCTAGTGCCATGACTTCTGGCACTGCATAGCGACAACCATGCCAACAATAAAGAGAGATTTTCTTGTTTTGGTTTAAAAGTTCTGCCAAAGTGTCCAATTGCGCATCGCTAGGGAGATAAACGCTTTCTGTTTTATAATTTTTCTGAGAAGTAATGATGTCATTTGCCTCTGCAGCAGCCACATCCCCTGGCAACCCAACTACGGCAACGCCCTTTTGCTCGATGGCTGCCTGAATAGCGTGTTGCATCATATGCGGGAATTGCGTAGGCGTATTAGCCACATATACATATTTGCTACAATCTTGGAACAAATAAAATGGATTGGTTTCTTGGAAATATTCCTACCCAAATTTATTGGACGGGCAAGTACTTGCAATGGCAATTACAGGGTTTCCTGCACGATTGGCATCATACAATCCATTGATTAAATGCACATGCCCAGGACCCGAACTCCCCATACAGCACCCAATCCCGTTGAGCTCGGCATCCATCGAAGCGGCATAAGCTCCTGCTTCCTCGTGGCGCACATGCACCCACTCTAGTCTGCCATCGTTTCTGATGGCATCGTTTACGGGATTTAAACTATCTCCCGTGATTCCATAAACTCTTTTTACGCCTGCTTCCAAAAGCATTTCTACTAATTGATCTGCTACTCTTTTAGCCATAATTTTATTGTTTGAGATTTTCTTATTGAAAATCGCTCAAAAATTAAGCCAGAGTATTGCAATAGCCTTGGAATTTCTTAGAAATCTTTTAACGGATTAGATTTTATACTTTGCTTAATTAGAAATAATTAAAATTTGATTTTTTAATCCACATGCTCCACCTTCAATAAGTCTAAACTTTCGTGAAAAAGATCTTTGGAAATTCTCGCTACATTGTAGATGAAAATATAGTTTTTGTGCGTTGTTGAATTTTTAAGTACTTGCAATTCATCTACCAATTTATCGCATTCGGCAAGCTCTTGTGTATAGTCCACTTCTGGATTTTTCCATAGGCTTAAAATCTGATCGAGCGTTTCAGACACACGAATGCAGTAAAACAACTCTTCCGAGGACACAAAATCTTTTGTTTTATGTACGCCAAATGCCGAAATATACGAAAGCAAGGTATGGTTTAAATAAGTTAAATTTCGTGCCGTTGCAATCATTTTTTGTTTGCTTTTGGGCTCGAGTTTCATTCCTTTCCAAGCGTTGGTAAGCGTGTTATCTGCTCGGTGCGCACTACGCTGATTGTGTAAATAAGTCGTATTTCCTACGCCGATATCGTACACAGATTCAAAATAGCGTTTGTTTTTAAGCAAAGCATTTTTCAAGATTCCGTTGAGCTGCTTGTATTGCCAATCTGGCCAAAGGAATCTCACAGCACAATAAGCCAATAATGCTCCGATGAGCGTATCGATCAAGCGTGGTGCCATAACAAGCAATCCTTTGTTAGACTGAATGTTGAACGCCTCCAACACAAAAATCGTAATAAAAATTACCGCAATGGTGTAATTTTTCTTTAAATAATAATTAAATGAATAAATCGAAATCAACAACACAATGACTTGCCCCGCCGCAGTAGGGATTAAATTCGCAATCAACACTCCCACAATCACGCCCAAGAAAGTCCCAAGCACACGATACAAAATTCGCTGACGAGTGGCGTTGTAGGTTTGCTGACAAACGATGAGCGAGGTGAGCAAAATCCAAGCACCTTTATCAATATTAAATAAATACATTATGGCGTAGCCCACTACAAAACAAAGGCTGATGCGCACGGCAAATCTGAAACGCGAATTGCTCGGATTCAGCAATTGCGAAATACTTGGCTTTTCGGTTGAGATTTTTTGGTTCACCGCGCGTTGCTGTTCCTCGATTGGTAACTCGTCGATGTGTTTTAAAATATAATTAATTTCATTTAAGTTTTTAAACAAAAGACGCAACGCCTTATTTTCTGAATCCTTAGAATAATGCGCCATTAAATCTCGCATGGCACTTGCCGTCCAGTCCAGACTTATCGGGTGCTGATACACTGAATTAGACAACAAACTTTGTGCGTACAAATGTAGCGCATTGGCAATCTCTTTCATCATCTGCCCCAGCCCTTGAATCAGCTCTTTGTTCGGTGCCTCTTTAGATAAAACATCATACTGGTCGTGGCTCGAAGTCGCACGCTCGTGCAACATTTGCAGCATATACCATTTTTGATAAAAAACATCGATTCGATGCATAGATTCCGCCGAAGACTCGTTGGTAAAGCTGTATAAATCTTTTTTGATTTGCTCAATTTGCTGAAAAACCTCAATGTTTAACAACGCCAATTCGTTACGAATTTTCTCTTGATCTTCAGGCAAACTCGGAAATAATTTAGATTTAATATTAAAATATTCGGCGAGTTTTTCATAGCCAAATGCTACTTGCTCTTGAAGGATTCTCCAAGGTTTTTGATATAATAAAAACAATGAAACTGCACTATAAAACGCACCTCCTAAAAAGAAAAATATGGGCTGATAATAAAATGGCTTATGTGCTCCCGTACCGAGCATGGTATAAGTAATAATGAGCAATCCACCAAAGGTAACTCCCTGAAAGCGTGCATCTCTCCCCCCTAGCAAAGTGAGCCAGAAAGTGGTAATCCCAATCCCGATGATGAAGAGCCACGGAATGTTTATCGTGAGCTCTACAAAAAGACTGAGAATCGGTAATAGAATAATAGATGATAAAAGCGATTTTAATCTCCCGCGCGGGTGTACATCGGTCTCGGCAAGCGATGTTGCCACAATCCCAAGTCCCAAAGTGGTAGCGATAAACGCATCTCCAAAAATCTTAACAGGCACGAGCAAAACAGCGATACACAAGGTAACTTTGAGCGCCCATAATTTATTTGGTACTTTGATGAAATTTTCAATCCAATAGCGATTGAATTGGTTTCTGAGAGATTGAATATAGCTCATAGCATCGTTATTTGGGGGCAAAATTACGCATAATCCTCAATATGCGCTAAAAGATTACCGAAATGTTTTTATTTTGAAGACAATTACATTTACCCAAATTCCATAAAAAAAGGATTTTCGCCCTTTGACGAAAATCCCTTAAATTCCTATTTTTTAGCTAAAAAACTAAATTATCCTATTTTTCGCATTCATAAATGGTAGCAATCCCCGCCGTAAGTTGCGTAGCTTTCACATTTTTGCAGCCAATGCCTTCCATGATTTTGCACATTTCTTCACCATACGGGAACGCCATTACCGATTCGGGCAAGTAAGTATATGCTCGTGGGTCTTTGGAGAAAATTCTTCCCACAAGCGGTAAAATTTTGAATGAATAAAAATGATACAATTGCTTCATCGGAAATTTCTGTGGCTGAGAAAATTCGAGAATTACAATTTTTCCGCCTGGGCGCAAAACGCGTAAAAATTCCAATAAGCCTTTTTCTAAATTCTCAAAATTACGCACACCAAACGAAGCCGTCACCACATCAAAACTCGCTTCTTCAAACGGCATATTTTCGGCATCTCCTTGAATCATTTGAATTTGATTTTCAAGCCCCTCGGCTTTCACTTTTTTTCTACCATAAGAGAGCATACCTTCAGACAAGTCATAACCTGTGATTTTGACATCTTCGATTTTTTTAGCTAAAGTAATTGCTAAATCTCCCGTACCCGTTGCTACATCTAGAATTTTGCTGGGCTCTGTTTTTTGAATGATTTTCACGACTTTATTACGCCATAAAACATCAATTCTAGCAGAAAGCAATCGGTTAAGAAAATCATACTTAGGCGAAACATTGTCAAACATTTCTTGGACCTCAGTTTTCTTACTCTTTTGGGTATTATAGGGTTTTATTTCTTTAGACATAGTTGTGTTTATTCAAAATTTTGGAAATAGTATTGTTTAAAATCGTCTTTTCTAAATATTTTTCTTCTAAGTTTATGATTCTCAGATTTTTTAGTCACTCTAGGAAACTTCTCGTTTAAGTTATAATAAAAATCATCGATATAGGCGGCACTATCGATTCGGATATCTCCGTGATAAACTTTATTTTGATATTTATGCACATTTTGCTCAAAAACGGAATCTACATTTACCTTAACGCCATACGGCAAACCGAAAATAAAATATGCTGATTTTGTAGGATTTAACACACCTCTTGGCGTTTTCACCGAAAAGTTTATCTCTTGCTTATTAGGTGTAATCATTCGGTGAGCTCCTTTTTTAAGATTGATTAAAACTTGCTGTTCTGGTGCCACAATATACGGCTTATCATCTATCGAAACTTGAATGGTTTCAGTCGTGGGATTATCCAAAATATAGTAGTTTTTCTTTTGAAGAAAACTAAAATAAAACCATAAGCTCCCCACGGTTGCCACAATGGCAACGATAAAGCCAATAAGATTTGGGCTGATTTTCTTTTTCATAGATGAATGATAGCTTTTACGCAAATGTATGATATTTTTTTAATCTTTCCATACACGGGTTAAATCAAGCATATTGATAGGGCTTGTCGTAAATCCGTGGACATTTTTTCGTAAAAAAGTGGTACTCTGGTCGTAAAAAGTAGGAATCACAGGCATTTCCTGCATCAAGATTTCGTCCATTTTTTGGTACAGCTTAGCACGCTCGTTTTCGTCGTTTGTGTTTATCGCTTGCTCATAAAACGCATCAAATTTTTGATTTTTAAAATGCGAATAATTGGGTCCCGAAGGTGCTAAGTTTTTACTATAAAACAGAGCTAAAAAGTTTTCGGCATCGGGATAATCTGCGCCCCAATTGGCTCTGAAAAATGGAAACTTTCCATTGGCTTTACCGTCGCGCAATGTTGCGGGATCCACCACATTTACTTGGATAGGGAAACCTACTTTATTTAGCTCAGACTGAACAAATTCGCAAACATCGGCATACTCTTGTGTCGTTACCAATTTAAGCGATGGCAAAGATTTATTTTTAGCCTTATAATCAGCAATCAATGCGCGAGATTTTTGCGGATTATAGCCCTCTCCTATTTTAGCCGAATGCCCAGGCAACCCCTGCGGAATAAAACCGCCATTGGCAGGAAATCCGATGTTATTGCGCAAGTACATAATCATTTTGTCCTTGTCGATGGCGGAGTTTATGGCTTTTCTTAATTCAGGTGCTAAGAATTCATTTCCATCGAGATAAAAACATAAATATTCGGTATTTAAATAAGGCGCTTTTATCATCTCGAGCGATGATTTATACTTTTCTTGCAACTCGCCTTTGGGTGTAAGCAATTCATCTTTGTACGACGGGTCTAAACTCGCAAGCATGTCCACTTTGCCTTGCACTAATTGTAAAAATTCGCTGTGTTTTTCGGGTAGAAATTTCACCGACACAAAATCCAAATATGGCAATTTTTTTCCTTTTTCGTCCTTTAAATAAAACAATGGATTTTTCTTTAAAACTAATTTAACATTATCTTCCCACAACTGGAATTGAAATGGCCCTGTGCCGACTGGATTATTATTAAAATCTAATCCTGCATCAAAAATTTCGTGTGGCACCACCGAACAATATTTCATGCACAAAAGCCCTAAAAACGGAGGAAAAGCCTGTTTTAAATTTATTTCTAAAACACTATCGTTTAATGCTTTGTAGTTTTCTACATTGTTTAAAACAAAACCTCCCGACGAACCGATTTTTGGGTCTTTTAATCGGTCGAAACTATACACAAAATCTTCTGCCACTACCAAGCGTGTTGAATCTTTACCAAAGACTTGATTGGGCTGAAAATAAACATCGTTTCGTAATGTAAAAGTATATTTTTTGCCATCGGGCGAAATATTCCATTTTTTAGCAATTTCGGGAACGATGTGCAAACTATCGTCAAAATTGACTAAACCTGTATAAATTAAATTACACATCCAGTTGTTGGATTTGCTACGCGCAAAAGCAGGATCAAGCGAAGAAACATTTTCGTAACGATTAAGCCTAAAAACCTTACAATCATCAATTTTCGGTGCTTGATTACACGAAAAAAATGCAACCAAAAATATGGTATTTACAAAAAATGTATAAAAATTAATTTTTGAAGCCATGCACTAATGGTAATTTCTTTCGCCAAAGATTTTACTCCCCACGCGCACCATGCTACTTCCCTGCTCCACCGCTATGGGATAATCGCCGCTCATGCCCATAGAAAGGGTTTGCAATTGCGGAAAATCTTTTTGTAAATCTGCAAAAATCTGGTGTAATTCTTTAAACTCCTCTGTCACTTGAGATTCATCATCGGTAAAAGTTGCCATGCCCATTAAACCCGCAATTTTCACATTTGGGAAATTGGCTTGTGTTTCTAGCATTTCGCGTGCCGATTGGCGTGTCATTCCATGCTTGGAATCTTCCTCAGCAATTTTTACTTCAAGCAAAACTTCTTGCACACGACCTGCCTGTGCTGCACGCTTGTCGATTTCTTTTAGTAATGATTTTTTATGCACACCATGAATCAAGTGCACAAATTCTGCCATGTATTTCACCTTATTGGATTGCAATGCTCCAATCATGTGCCAACGAATGTCTTTTGGCAAAGATTCGTATTTTTCGCACATTTCTTGGATTTTATTTTCACCAAAATCTCGCACGCCTGCATCGTACAAGGCTTGGATATCCTCTATAGGTTTGGTCTTAGATACCGCAACCAGCACCACTTCCGCAGGCAATGATTTTTTGATTTTTTGGTAATTTTCTACAAGGCTCATGGGCTTAATCATCTAAGTCTAACATGGTGAGTGCCGATAAAAATTTGGGATAAATGTAGGTGCTCTTAGGTGGCATGGTTTTGTCTTCATCTGCCACTAATTTTAAATCTTTGAGTGCAATTGGATAGAAACCAAAGGCTACTTTGTACTCACCTTTGTCCACCAATTCCTTCATTTTCATAATTCCGTTGATATCGCCTGTTCCTTTTACAAATTCTACTTTGTCGCTCTCGCGAGAATCCTGAATCCCTAAAATAGGTTTCATGATATGTTCTTCCCACAAGTATGTGTCTAATTCTCCCAATGCTTTTGGCACACCACGATAGCTGTGGTTTACATAAAGTGCATAGAAATTCCCATTTAGATACATGGATAAATGGTGCTTGCTTGATGGGTAGTAGGGCGATTTCTTTTCAATAACGCTAAATACGGTTTTTAGTTTTTCTAAAAACGCCTCCTCGCTCAGCCCATTTAAGTCTTTCACTAGGCGATTGTAGTCGTAAATTTTCAGAAAATTCCCTGGAATAATCACGGCGAGGGTGTAGTTAAACATTTCTCCCCCGAAGTAGTCTGGCTCCTGAGCTCTGCGGTGCTGTGTATATTGCACGGCGCTTTCCATGCGATGGTGCCCATCTGCAATATAGAGTGCGGGTAATTTCTCTATCGCAAACTTTAATTGCTGCATGAGCAAGCGATCCTTCACCTGCCACAAACGATGTGTGTGCTGGTCTGAACCCGAAAATTCTAAACAAGGAGTTTTTACCGTAATCATAGAAATGATCATTTCTATATTGCTATTTTCTGGAAAAGTGAGCAGCACAGGATCTGGCTGCAAGTTGATGGTCTTCAAGTATCTCGTAAACTTCTCCTGTCGTTCTTTGAGTGTATTTTCGTGTCTTTTAATCAGACCATTTTTATAGTCATCTAAACTTACTACTCCTATGATTCCAAGTGTTTTCCCATGCTTGGCGTCCTCTTGCTCATAAATGTAATAAGAACTAGGGTCTTTTAATAAAATTTTTTCTTTGATAAATGTTTCTAGATTTTCTCTTACTTTTACCAAACTCGCTTCGTCATCTCCTAACAAAGCTGGTTCAATTACTTTAAAGAAAGAATCTGGATTATTTTTTAACTCATAATCAATTTCAGCCGAATCATAGTAATCTATGTTTTTTGTTGCCACACTGGCGGCTTTGGCTTTGGCTGGACGGATCCCCTTAAAAGGCCTAAATTGTATCATGCTGCAAAATTAAGAATAATTTATTTATCGCCTACCAAATTCCTAAAACTTAGATATAAAAAATTAATCGTAAAAATCTCTCGATTCTTTCACTTAAAATATTAAAGAATAGCTTTTTTTATTCCATAAAAAATAAAAAATCCGAGTAATAATTATATTTACTCGGATTTCCACTATCATAAAATTTAGTTATTTTATTGATTTTGCTGTTGCATTTTCTGGTTAATTTCATCCAAGGCTTGCTGAAACAATTCTGGGTGAAATTTATAAACATATGCTACCATAATCATTAAAAATACCGAAAGTATAATAAGCCCAAAAGATAAAACTCTTGAAATTCTCTTATAGCGATAGGCTTCTGCATACTGTGCCGCTTTATAAGCCTTATTATAACGCATGGCAAAAAAAGATGCTGTAAAACCAATCAACAATCCAAAAATCCCGCATGTAAGCACGCCCAACACACTTGCAACAATAGCAAGCGTTAAATAATTTTCCTTGGGTGGCGGGTTAAAATTCTTATTAATTTCCTCCATTTATTTCAATTTTAAAGTGCATTTGCCACTTCTTGTGGGTTATGTTTATGTTTAAACATAATTGCAAACAAGATAGCTACTACAAGCGAATAAGCCGAGAATACGAGCCATACATCATGCCACAGGATTTCGCCGTTTGGCAAAGTGTAAAATTGCTCGATAAGCCAACCAGAAATGGTACTACCTAAAATAGCCCCAATTCCATTAGTCATCATCATAAATAAACCTTGAGCCGATGAACGAATTTTCTCACTAGTAGTATTTTCCACGAAAAGTGAACCCGAAATATTGAAGAAATCGAACGCCATGCCATACACAATGTTAGACAATAAAATCAACACAAATCCGAATCCTGCAGGTTCGCCATAAGCAAAGAACCCAAATCTCAATACCCAAGCGATCATACTGATGAGCATTACTTTCTTAATTCCGAATTTCTTTAAAAAGAAGGGAATGGCTAAAATAAAGAAGACCTCAGAAATTTGTGAAATTGACATAATCACGGTCGAAAATCTCACCACAGCACTATTGACATATTCTGGATTGTTTCCAAAATCCGACAAGAAAATATCGCCATAAGCATTTGTTAATTGAAGTGCCGCACCGAGCAACATCGAGAATACAAAGAACAATGCCATTTTATAATTTTTAAATAATCTAAAGGCATTTAGTCCTAATTTCTCTGACCAGCTTGCGTTTTTCGGGATTAAGTTTTGAGGTGGGCATTTTGGTAAAGTGAATGAATAAAGCCCTAGCACCAATGCCACTGCTCCCGCTATATAGAATTGATTTTCTGAGGCTTTATTCCCAGTTAAATTAGTAAGCCACATGGCTGCGATAAAACCAATTGTTCCAAAAACACGAATCGATGGAAATTCCTTTACCACATCGTAGTCATCTCTTTTGAGCAAGCTATAAGCAATTGAGTTTGAGAATGCAATTGTGGGCATATAAAAAATCATTGCCAAAAGCATTAACCAGAAAAATGCCGTAGGGCTTACCATGCTTGGCAACAAAAATAAAGTTCCTGCATATAAAATGTGCAAAGCTCCGTATAACTTTTCCGCATTAATCCATCGGTCTGCCACAATCCCCATCAAAGTGGGCATAAATAGCGAGGCAATTCCCATGGTTGAGAAAACAGCACCGAACTCCGCTGCATTCCAATGTTTTGTCCCAAACCAAAAGTTTGCCATAGTAATAAGCCAAGCTCCCCAAACAAAAAACTGTAAAAAACTGATTAATATTAATTTAGTCTTTGTCCCCATGATATTATATATTGTTCTATTATTTTGAATTTTCTCTTCTTTTAAGTTCTTCTACCACCATTGCTGCAAATTCATAATCTTCATGACTGATTGCAATATTTTTTAAACCTTCTAAATCATTGTTATTAAAAGTTCTCCATGATATGTTTCCGAAAGGAAGTTTATCCATCGTTTCTTTTATAAACTTATAAGAATAAGCTAAAGTTTTTTCGTCCATATCTTTTTGGCGGATATCGCTTGGGCTGGGCGTATTTGCCACCTCTTCGATCACCTCCTCTATGGTTTGTTCTATTTTATCTATTTCATCCAGCTCAGCTTCCTCTTCTTCTGCTTCCTCATCTTCCACAATTTTAAACTCCACGCCTGCCTGCTGCACTACTTGCTGATACGCAAAAATAGGTGCCTCCACTCGCAATCCAAGTGCTATGGCATCTGATGTGCGAGAATCTAGCTCAAACAATTCTCCGTTTTCTTTCTCAAAAATTAAATTAGAAAAGAAAACACCTTCGTGAAATTTGTAAATAATCACCGACTTTAATTTTGCATTCATTCTTTGAATAAAGGTTACAAACAAATCATGTGTGAGTGGTCGTGGAGTGCTCAAATCCTTCTCGAGAGCCATCGCAATTGCCTGAGCCTCAAAATTTCCGATTACGATAGGAATTTTCTTTTGTGTTTCATCTTCTTCTAAAATTAAAATATATGCCTCAGAATTGGCACTACTATAAGAGATTCCTCGTATACTAAGTTTTACTAAATCCATAATCAAGGGTAAATGTACTAATTTTAATTGAAAAAAAAACCGAACAAGCAAATTTTGCCTATTCGGTTTTGGATTTTTATTTAAATCATCAAAAAAATGTATTTTTTAAGCTTTTAGCTTTCTTAAAGCCTCTGTAAGTTTTGGCAAAACCTCCATGGCATCACCCACGATGCCATAATCTGCCGCTTTAAAGAATGGTGCCTCGGCATCGGTATTGATTACCAAAATTCTTTTGGAACCATTCACACCCGCCAAATGCTGAATCGCTCCTGAAATTCCTGCGGCGATATATAAATTGGGGGCAATGTTTTTTCCCGTTTGCCCCACATGCTCGCTGTGTGGTCTCCAATCCATGTCTGATACTGGTTTTGAACACGCTGTGGCAGCTCCTAGAACTTCGGCTAAATCTTCCAATAATTTAAAATTTTCGGCATTTTTGAGTCCACGCCCACCGGAAACCACAATTTCAGCCGTTTTTAAATCTTTGGCATTGCTTAAAGCTTCTACTTTTTCAACCGAGATTTGGCTATCTTCAGCTGAAACGGATTTATTTTCCACTTCGCCTGCTACGGGATTTTGTTTTAATTCGAAGGCATTTACAGCCAAACACAAAATATTGCATTTTGCATCGCTTTCCACCTCCATAATTGCCTTGCCCGAAAATGCTTTACGCCCTACACGCAATGGCGAGAATTGGCTAGGCTCGCTTACTACATTGGTAATCAGAGCAGTGCTACTTTTTGCCGCTAGTTGCGGGGCTAAATTCAGCCCTTGTGTGGCGTGCGACATAACGATAAAGTTAAACTGTTCGCAATCGATTTGCTTTGCAATAGTTTGTGCATCTATCGCTTGTTCTGATTGA
Source organism: Ornithobacterium rhinotracheale (assembly GCF_004088395.1). Lineage (NCBI taxonomy): Bacteria > Pseudomonadati > Bacteroidota > Flavobacteriia > Flavobacteriales > Weeksellaceae > Ornithobacterium > Ornithobacterium rhinotracheale. The sequence continues at coordinate 1,421,269 of NZ_CP035107.1, forward strand.
AGATTGATTACTTTCTGTGCACCATATGCAAACAATTCCTCTGGCTGAATGGCATTTACGCAAAGGGCTGCAATTTCTTCGTTTAAATTTTGTGCATACGAAAGGGCTTCAAAAGCACTTTTTTTAAATTTCCCTTGATGGGTTTCTGCATATACTAAAACTGACATTCTGATTTTCTGTTTGGGATTAAAATAGTTTGGTATCTTTTCTTAAAAGTTCCACCAATTCATCTATGGCATTGGCATCAATCATTTGTACCGCACCGCGTGATGCTGGCTTGGTAAATTGTTCTACTTTTAAGTTTGAAATCGTTTCGCTCGGTGCTATCACATCGAGTTTTTTGCTACGAGCTTGCATAATACCACGCATATTTGGGATTTTCAATTCGTTTTCGGCTACGATTCCGTTTTGTCCAGCAATTACGGCTGGTAGTTGCAACTTTAGATGTTGCACCTCGTCGTCGTTTTCTACTATGGCAATCGCCTCATTTCCTTGCACTTCTAAGCCCACACAATTATTGGCAAAAGGCAATTCAAGCAAAGCCGCCACGGTTGCTGGCACTACGCCACCATTATAATCAATTGATTCTTTTCCTGCTAAAATTAAATCAAAATTTTGTTCTTTTACCACTCGGGCAATTTCTTGGGCAGTAGCCAATGAGTCGTTCGGCTCGGTATCTACACGCATTGCTACATCGGCACCCATTGCCAAGGCTTTGCGCAACACAGGCTCACACGAAGCATCGCCTACCGATAATACACTTATTTGTGCTCCGTTTTTTTCTTTTAATTGAAGGGCTTTGGACAATGAATATTCATCGTGGGGATTGATTACAAATTGAATTCCTGTTTTGTCAAAAGATTTTCCGTCGGGCGAAAAATTGATTTTTGAGGTAGTATCAGGAACGCTACTTATACAAACTAATATATTCATTTTTTGTATCTTTTCTACTTTTGATATTTTTTCAATCGGCAAAGATACAATTTCTATTACAGAATTGCTTAAAAAATGGAATTATGTCAGTTTTTTAGTTAAAATTTAAAATCGATTTTTGATGGTTTTTGGGCTAAAAATTCATCTAAATTCTATTTTTTCTTTCTATGTTTTAGCCTTTTCACTCGTTCTAGCTGAGCCTTCATCTTTTGCTCGGAGCTTAGGTAAAAGAGCGGAATGTGCCAGTGATACTTGATGGAAAAGTGGCGCACGCCGAATACGGTGAGCACGGTAACGAGCTGAACAATGGGGTTTTCAAGTCCAAAGAATTGGGCTAAAAATAGGTATAGAAATGCGCCAATGACGCAAGCCATACCATAGATTTCCTTACGGAGCAAGAGGGGAATACGGTTGATTAACACATCGCGCATTAGGCCGCCAAAGCAACCCGTGATGGTGCCTAAGGCAACGCAGATGAGGGGAGAAAAGCCTAAACCTAAGCCTTTTTCTAGCCCCACAATGGTGAATAGCCCAAGCCCAAGAGAATCAAAAACAAAAAGCGTTACTTTAAAATTATGCTCTAAGGATTTGAATAACATAGCGGCGGCACAGCTAAGCACTGTGATAAGGCATATCTGCAAATCCCGCATCCAAAACACAGGGACATCGAGCAATAAATCGCGAATGGTACCACCGCCCACGGCGGTGGCAAAGGAGATGATGAGCACTCCAAAGGGGTCTAGCCTAGTTTGCATTGCGGCAAACGCGCCCGACATTGCAAAGGAAATAGTGCCTACGATTTCGATGAATAGTGTTACATTGGCAGAAAGTTCTGGCGAAAAAAACATATTTCTTTTTTAATTTTTTTTGCAAAGGTGATGAAAATAATTGAATGCTGAGTGAGCCGATTTTAGTCCACTTCTATGATTTTAATTTTGCTAGACAAGTAAACTAAATAAGCGTGGGCAATCTCAATGTTTAGCTCGGCAAGGAATTGCTTATACTCCTCGATTTGAGCAATGTTTTTAGGCGATTCTTCGCCCGTTTTATAATCAATTAGGTACCAGCCTTTGGGGGTTTGGGCTAATCGGTCTGGGCGGAAGATTTTACCCGATTTGGAGATAAAGTCTCGCTCATTGAATACGGTGTGGTTTTCGTAAGCTTCTTTTAATTCTGCTCTATTTAAAAGCTGCTGAATTTGAGCCTGCAAGATTTCTTTTTCCTGCGGTGCAATCAGCCCATTGCGGGTGTAGTCTTCCAGCACGGCCTGCACTTCCTGCTTATGGCGAATGCGCTCGAGCACGGCGTGGATTTTTTTACCATAATCTTGGGAGGCTCTCTGGCGTGTATCCCACATTTTGGAATGCTCACTGCTGATGCGTATTTTCTCCTTCCAGTTGCTGTATTTTAGTGGGTAGAATACGGTATTTTCTGCTTTTTTTTCTGCTTTTGGAGCGCTAACTTTTTCGGGCGAACCGATGCTGTACTGCGTTTCGCTTATGCCCACTTTGGTATTCATATAATCATTTAAGATTTTGCTAAATGAAAATGAATCGTAATTCTTCTGCGTTTTAATGAATATGTAAAGCTGCTCCTCGGCGCGTGTGGTGGCTACATAGAATTTATTAATTTGGTCTATCTCTGATTCCTGCGCATCTTGTGCGATGGTTTGGGCAATTTCCTGCGGCAGATGCTCTTCCAGCTTTTTGAGGGCATTGCTAGATTTGATGTAAAAATGATTAAACTTTCCCTCTCCCAGCGGAATCCACAGACCGTGGTCCTTCACATCTAGCTTGGTAAATGGCAAAAACACTACGGGGAATTGCAAGCCTTTGGACTTATGAATTGTCATAATCTTCACGGCATTCACTCCGCTAGGCACTGCAATACTTTTTTTCTCACCGCGCTGCTCCCAATAGGCTATGAAAGCCTGCGCCGAGGACTCATTTTTAGTCTGGAATTTTAAAATCTCATCTAAGAAATTTAAAATATACTCTTGGTTCTGCGCCTCTATTTGCAGGGCTGAAACCGTCTTCTCCATTTGGTCATAGAGAGAGTTCATCTTTTCATTCAGGTGCGATAAATCTACTGAAATTTTCGCCAATTCTTTGATAAAGTGTGCAAATGGCTTGCGCAAAATGCTTAATGAAAAGGCTGTAAAATCCTCTACTTTTAGCTTATGCAGCCTCTTCAAATGAAGCAATATTTCGGCTCTAAACTGCTGATTCTCTGTATCTGTTATAAGCCTTAAAACAGATAGCATCAATTGAATTTCAGGGTTATTACTAAGCAATAAGGCCTCATTTGAAAGCACTTCGATTTCATTTTCTTGCAAATACTCTGCAACTAGGTTTCCCTCTTTGTTCGTATTAACTAAAATGGTTAAATCTCTAAGCTCATAGCCATTTTGCAAACAATTTTCAATTTTAGTCAATAGATTTTCAAGCACATAGTCATTATAATTCTTAGGGTCATCTTTCTCTATCACAATGCGCTCTATGCTCACAAATCCGCCTTTTTTGTCATTAATTTTCTGGTCATTTCCTTGCAGATAAATGTTTTGAAAATTTTGATTTGGGATAAATTGATTTGCCACAAAGGTGTAAAAATCATTATTAAAGGCAATAATTTGGTCATAGCTTCGCCAATTTTTATCCAAATTCTCTACCGAAATATTGCCAAAATCTTGCTTTTCTTGATTAATTAGCCCTATCATTAAATCTGGATTTCCACCCCTGAAACGGTAAATAGATTGTTTTGGGTCGCCCACCAGCATCAGCGTATCCCCCTGTGCAAGCGCATTTTCCACAAGCGGCTGCAAATTACTCCACTGAATGCTCGAAGTATCTTGAAACTCATCAATGAAATAATGGCGGTATTTTGTCCCAATTTTTTCATAAATAAAGGGCGTGGGCTGAGATTGCAAATTTTCGTTAATTATTTTATTAAACTCCGAAATAAGCATCACATTTCCCTCCTGCTCAATTTGGTTGAGATTTTTCTCAATTTCATTATAAAGCGACATTGTGTTGATGCTTCCATTTACGGAATTGCACACTTGTAGGCGCACAATTTTAGATTTAATCTGCGCCACAGCAGCCTCAATAGTGGGGAAAATCTTCTCAATTTTAGCCACCGCCTCGGCTGTCGCCGAGGCGGAAGCGAATTGATGATTTTCTAAAATTTCACTTTGTGTCTTAGTTGGGAACTCTATTTTTCCTTTTAAAATTTTGGTAAAAAAAGATAAAATTCCTCTGCTTCCTCCTCTAAAATCTTTTGGTTCTAAGCCCTCTGCTTCTACTAAATTTTTAATTTCTTCGCATTTCTCGGTAAGAAATTTTTGTATTTCATCTATTTCCGCAATAATTTTAGCTCTAAATTTTACTAAATCTCTTAATTCGAGCTGACCAATTTCTTTCATATATTCTAGAAAATGGTCGGCATATAAATGCGCTGCATTGTCTTTAAGCTCCTGCGAGATATCCCAACTTTTGTCCCGCGCTAAATTCTCGGTGGCTGCGTGCGAAATGATTTTGCTTAAATGCTGATTTTTATCCAAATCGGCGTAGAGTAAATCCACGGCTTCGCCCATTAATTGCGAGGTATCTAGCTCTACATCAAAGTTTGAGGAGAGGCCTAAATCGGTGGCAAAGGCGCGCATAAGCCTGAGATTAAAGGTATCTATGGTACTCACCGCGAATAGTGAATAGTTGTGCAAAATGTCGCTTAGTACGGCTTGGCTTCGCTCTTGGATTTCTTTTTCACTTAGATTTAAATGTTGCTTAATGCTCTCCAATTCAGGGGGGGATATTTTCCCATTTCGCCACTCGTCTAGTTTTTGAAGGATTCGCTCTTTCATCTCGTTAGCGGCTTTATTGGTAAAGGTAATGGCTAAAATTTGGCTAAAACTTTTGCTATTATTTTTTTGTAGAAGCAGATGCATTATTTCCTGCACGAGGGTGTAGGTTTTGCCTGTGCCTGCGGAGGCGCTATATATTTTGAATTCTCCTGATTGAAGCATTTTTTGTTTTCAAAGATACGGTTTTTTAGTATTTTTTCAGCTTTTTGGGCAAATAAAAAATCCGCTTCAAATGAAGCGGATTTTTTTGCTAATGCTATGTAATTTTGTGGCTAATTATAAATTAGCAAAGTATTGTAATGTACGGATTAGCTGTGCGGTATAAGACATTTCATTGTCATACCAAGCTACGGTTTTCACTAATTGCTTATCTCCTACGGTGAGCACCTTAGTTTGAGTTCCATCAAATAATGAACCATAAGTGATTCCGATAACATCGGCAGAAACGATTGGGTCTTCTGTGTAGCCAAATGATTCGTTTGCAGCTTCTTTCATAGCGGCATTCACCTCATCTACAGTTACATTTTTCTCAAGCACAGATACTAATTCAGTGAGTGAGCCTGTAGGAGTTGGTACACGCTGAGCAGCTCCATCTAATTTTCCGTTTAATTCTGGGATTACTAATCCGATGGCTTTGGCAGCACCTGTTGAGTTAGGAATGATGCTCACAGCAGCAGCACGGGCTCTTCTTAAATCGCCTTTTCTGTGCGGAGCGTCAAGGGTATTTTGGTCTCCGGTGTAAGCGTGGATTGTAGTCATTAGCCCTTCTACTACGCCAAATTTATCATTTAATACTTTGGCCATAGGCGCTAAACAGTTGGTAGTACAAGATGCACCAGAGATTACAGTTTCGTCTCCTTTAAGGATATCTTGGTTCACATTGAATACCACGGTAGGCACATCACCACCTGGCGCAGAGATTACCACTCTCTTAGCCCCACCTTTAAGGTGTAATTCAGCTTTTTCTTTGGTGGCAAAGAATCCTGTACACTCTAGCACGATGTCCACTCCTAGCTCACCCCAAGGAAGCTCCTCTGGATTTGGGTTTGCAAGTACTTTTACTTCTTTTCCGTTTACTTTAAAGGCACCATCTAGCACTTCCACTTCTCCGTTAAAACGGCCTTGTGTAGAATCATATTTTAATAAGTGTGCTAATTGCTTTGCATCAGTTAAATCGTTGATAGCTACCACCTCTAATCCTTCAACTTCTTGGATTCTGCGGAATGCTAAACGACCAATTCGTCCAAAACCGTTGATACCTACTTTTACATTTGCCATAATAATTGTGTTTTAATTAATTTGTATTTTACTTTTTGTTTTAACTTAATATAATTGAATTTTTAGCGCGCTAATATTTGCGACACTCGGATTAATTCGTGGTCAATTTCGTTATGTTTCTGAATAGCCTCTTCAATCGGGGTATACACCACTTTATTGCTTCTGATTCCAGCCATAACATTAGATTTTCCTTCTAGGAGCCCCTCTACGGCTGCGATACCTAAGCGACTTGCCAGCACACGGTCTGCACAACTTGGCGTTCCTCCACGCTGAATATGCCCAAGCACGGTAACGCGAATATCGTAGGTTGGGTATTTAATTTTTGTAAATTTCGCTAAATCATAAATATTTCCAAGCTCCTCCCCCTCTGCCACTACGATGATGCTGGAAAGCTTGCCGGTTTCCTCTCCGCGTTCCAACGACCTGAACATGGCATCGATTTCATCTTTCTTCTCAGGGATTAGAATATCCTGCGCCCCTGCGGCAATACCACTATTTAGTGCTATAAATCCTGCATCGCGCCCCATCACTTCTACAAAGAACACTCGGTTGTGAGATTGTGCGGTATCTCTAATCTTATCAATGGCATCCACAGCGGTGTTTAATGCCGTGTCGTAGCCAATGGTGTAATCAGTCCCAAAGATATCATTATCAATGGTTCCTGGCACGCCAATTACAGGGATTCCGTGTTCCTCTTGGAATAGTTTAGCGCCTGTAAACGAGCCATCACCACCGATTACCACAAGGGCATCGATTCCATTTTTCTGAGTATTTTCAAAGGCCTTTTTTCGCCCCTCCACAGTTCTAAACTCAGCGGAACGCGCAGTTTTCAGAATAGTTCCACCTCTATTAATAATATTGCTCACACTTCTAGGCCCTAAAGAAACCACATCATTGGTAATTAATCCCTCATAGCCTAAGCGAACACCCTTTACATTTATCCCGTGATAAAAGGCTGCTCTCACTACCGCACGCAGAGCGGCATTCATTCCAGGGGCATCGCCTCCTGATGTAATTACACCTATTGTGCTAATCTTTTTTGTTGCCATATTCTATTTTTAACGAGACAAATATAGTGAACTTTTATGGATTTGTGAAATCTAATAAGTATGATTTATTTTATATTTTTTTATTCGCCTTTTTATTCGTATCTTAGTAGCTGAATTAATTATCAATAATTGCAAGAATGAGTGAAAAAAGAGAGTTTTTAGATGTTTCGGTGGACTGTACCGTTTTTGGATATGATGATAAACAGCTAAAAATATTGCTGATTGAGCAAAAAAAACAAAGTCCTGAGCACATTCCGCTTCGCGCCCTCCCAGGCGACCACGTGTACAAAGGTGAAGATATTGATGATGCCGCAAATCGTGTGCTGGAAGAGCTCACAGGCCTGCGGGGCGTTTTCTTGAAACAATTCCACGCCTTTGGGAAGCCAGACCGCCTTAAACAGCAGCAAGATAGGGAATGGCTGCTCAATGTGAGAAAGGATTTAAACAAGCATGTAGTTACCATCGCCTACTACTCCTTAATTAAAATGGAAGATTTTGCGCCAGAAGCTGCCTCCTTTGCCAACAAAACAGAGTGGGTGAATGTGGATGAAATCCCCCGATTAGGCTTCGACCATAATGAAATCTTCCAAAAAGCCCTCGCTACGCTAAGGTTTGATACAGAGAACTATAATATAGCCTTTGAGCTTTTGCCTAAAAAATTCACCCTCTCACAGCTTCAAAACATTTATGAAGTGATATTAAATAGAGAGTTTGATAAAAGGAATTTTAGAAAAAGCATCAAAAAGCTAAGCAACCTTATACCGCTTAACGAAAAGCAAAAAGGCGTGTACCACAAGCCCGCACAGCTGTATTCTTTTGATATCAAAAAACAAATCGAGGAGACGGATATCATTTATTAAAAAATGCCCTTCGATTTTTTTAAATATCATAATTAAATATATCTTTGTAGCACAATATTTTTTCGTATGAAATTCAAAAGAATACTACTAAAATTAAGCGGTGAAGCCCTTATGGGGGAACGCCAATACGGCATCGACCCAAAACAAATCGAAGCCTACTCTAAGCAAGTGAAAGAAATCGCCGATATGGGCTGCCAAGTGGCCATCGTAATCGGGGGCGGAAACATATTTAGAGGAGTCTCCGGTGCAGCCAATGGAATGGACCGCGTGCAGGGCGACTATATGGGAATGCTCGCTACCATTATAAATGCAATGGCTCTACAACAAGGCTTGGAAGATGCTGGCGTGGATACGCGCTTGCAAACGGCCATAGAGATGGAAAAAATTGCCGAACCCTACATTCGCCGAAAAGCCATCAGGCATTTGGAGAAAAATCGCGTAGTAATCTTCGGTGGAGGCTTAGGAAATCCCTATTTCACAACAGATTCTGCCGCAGTACTGCGCGCCATCGAAATCGAAGCTGATGCCATCTTAAAAGGAACGCGCGTTGATGGAATCTATACCGCAGACCCTGAAAAAGATAAAAATGCTACGAAATTTGATAACTTATCATTCAAAGAAGTTTATGATAAAGGATTGAAAGTAATGGATATGACGGCCTTTACCCTAAGCGAAGAAAACAATTTGCCCATCGTAGTGTTTGATATGAATACCGTGGGTAATTTGAAAAAAGTAATCGAGGGCAAGGATGTCGGCACCATCGTAACTAATGACTAAAATAAATAATTTTGAAATATGAATATAGATAATATTGTAAAAGAAACAGAGACTGGTATGCAAGATTCCATCGCACACTTGGAAAAAGCATTTAGCCAAATTCGTGCAGGAAGAGCCACCCCAGCTATGCTCGGCAGCGTGATGGTAGACTACTACGGAAACCCTACCCCACTTAGCCAAGTAGCAAATGTGAGCGCACCAGATGCTATGACACTCAATGTGCAACCATGGGAGAGCAGTATGATTCAGCCCATTGAAAAAGCAATTATGGAGGCTAATCTAGGCTTTAACCCCTCAAACAATGGAAACTCTGTAATCATCAGTGTACCACCATTGACCGAGGAACGAAGAAGAGATTTAGTGAAACAAGCCAAGGCTGAGCTGGAAAATGCTAAAATCAGTATCCGAAATTGGAGAAAAGATGCCAACAATACGATTAAAAAATCAGAAGAATCAGAAGATGTGCAAAAAGGCCTTGAAGCTGATGTGCAAAAACTGACTGATAAATATATTGAGGTGGCTGATAAAACTTTCGTTAAGAAAGAAGCTGAGATTATGAAGGTTTAAAACTTTAATTTTTTCATAATAATAGATTTTTCTGCTCCAATTTGATTTTTGTAGAGTTTGTTTTTTTCTCTATTTTTTTCATTGGAGCAGTTTTATTTAAAACAAAAATAAGCGCGACTCAAAATGAGTCGCGCTTATCATTTATTATCAACCTGAATTCGATTAATAAAACATAGCTAATTGGTTAGTTTTCAGAGTTTCATATTTTAATGATGGTTTTTTAGGAAGAAAATGATAGGCAATAATCCCTGCCACTAAGTTGGTCATAAAATTTCCTATTGAACGATGCCTGGAGTGCTCAATTTGGCAAATGTTTTTTAGCTCGTCATTCACCGTCTCTATGATGGAGCGTTTTCTAAGCAAAATTTTGTCAGACATAGTCATAAGAGAGTTTTTCATGTTGTTTCGGATGTTGGTAATCAGTTGAATACCATCCACAAAGAGTAATTGATTCAACTTTTCGGAGATGTAACCTTTGTCCCCAAACAGTTTACCAAAAATTTGCTTCAAAAAGCCTTCATTTTTCAGTGGTTCTCTATCGTCTACATTCGCCTGCGTTACGCAAAAACTCAATATCTCGCCTTTATCATTAATGACCAAATGGAGTTTAAATCCATGAAACCAACCCATAGTAGATTTCCCCGTTGTAGCTAGGTCTTTGAATACTTTGTTGCGTTTAATTCTTTTGTTTCCACATACTCTTATTGGCGTACTATCCACAAAAGAAATCCCTGTACAACTTCCTAAAGCACAGGTTTTTGCAAACATGGTAAGAGCCATGATATTGGATTGCATAAGTTCTGTGAATCGGTTATAAGAGACCGTTTGAGGAAATTCCTGTTGCATATGCTTTTGAACATAGTAAATGTAAAAATGCTTAAAAGTTCTAAAGCCACTTAGATGAAAAAGAATCATTATGGTGATTACTTCAGCGTTACTCATTTTGGGTTTCTTTTTGGGAGGCTTTCCGAGAAGAAAAGGTTGAGTGAATTTTTCAAAATCATTACAAAAGTCATCAACAATACAAAAAATATCCGTAATTTTGTGGTAATTAATCATGAGAAATAGTTGTTAAATAATTGAATTTTAAAAACTTAAAAATACAACTATTTCTCTTTTTATACAACTTATTTCCCTTAAAATATTAATCGAACTCAGGTTATTAGTTTATTCAAAATAAAATTGTAACTTGCCTCTAGGTTGCTCATAATTGTATTTGATTGGTAACCAATGCAATTTACTTTTCTTTAGGCTCATGGGCAACCTTTTTTATAATGCACTACGGGTTTATTGGGGATTCTTCGCTGCAATAATCTGCTACATCATTACACTTGTAATGGCAGATTTAACGGCTGATAAATTCCAAAACTACTACGAAGGCATGGAAGGAATCTCGATTCCGCAACCTTTCTGTCAAGGAATGGTGCCATTTGCCGTAGTCATCAACAAAGCATTGGATTTAATTCCTGGTTTCGAAAAATTAAACATCGATGCCGAGGGAATGAAGAAAAAATTCGGATTGCTTGGTCAGCCATTATTCTTAGGAATCATCATCGGATGTGGTATCGGTATTTTAGCAAGAGAAGATGTAAAAGGATTTTTAGGTTTAGGTATTAAAATGGGAGCCGTAATGGAATTAATCCCAAGAATTACTCGCCTATTTATCGAAGGGCTTCACCCAATTTCTGAAGCGACTAAAAAACTTATCGATAAGAAATTCCAAGGAAAAATCGATTTAAACATTGGTATGACACCTGCCCTAGTAATTGAGCACCCTGCAACATTGGTAGTTTCGTTGTTATTGATTCCAGTAACATTGATTCTTTCTGTTTATTTGCCAGGAAATGAGTTTTTACCATTGGCATCATTGGCGGGAATGTTCTACTTGTTCCCACTGGTATTGCCTATTACCAATGGTAATGTGGTAAAATCATTTATCGTAGGGCTTGTGGTGCTTATCATCGGTTTATATTTTGTGACCGATTTGGCTCCATCATTCACGCTTGCAGCGAAAGATGTGTATGAGAAAACAGGAGACAAAGCCGTTGCAATCCCTCCAGGATTTGAGGGCGGTGCGCTAGACTTTGCTTCAAGTATCTTTACTTGGGTAATTTTCAAAGCTATTTCTTGGTTTAAATATATCGGAATAGCTGTTTTATCAATCTTTACACTAGGAATGTTGTGGTACAACCGCAGAACAATCCTTCGCGAACACAGAGAAAGAAATTCTATGGCAGTAGAGGCGGATAATACGCCTAAAAAATAATCAAAGATAAAGAGGAGGTTCTGGCTCCTCTTTTTATCTTGAATAAATTCTTTTTTAGATTGTTTCTAAAAACATTAGGTTACGACTTCTTTTTTTCAGAACTTCAACCCATTAATTTATATTTCAAATAAATAAGAGATATTTGGCATAAGTTTCACTGCCGAGAAATCTCAAAAATTAACAAAGCGTATTAATAAAAATTTTTATTTAATTATGGAAAATCTAATTTCTAAATTCATCGGGACAGTTAAGCATTGGTACATTCCCTTCATTATCGGCATTTTATTTATCGGCGTAGGGATTTATACATTTTATGTTCCAGTAGAGGCCTACTTGGTATTATCGATTATCTTTAGTGTTTCATTTTTTATCTCAGGGATTTTCGATGCGGTGTTTGCCTGACAAAACCAAAAAACTTTGCCTAACTGGGGGTGGATTTTTGTTTTTGGTATTTTTACATGGATAATCGGGATGTATCTATGGATTTACCCCAAAATCTCTATGGAAGTTTTACCATACTATGTGGGATTTGTTTTAATGTTCCGCTCGTTCCAGTTATTGGGCTTTGCCCTAGACATTAAAGCCTATGCACCCAATAAGTGGCTTGGTCTTTTTATTTGGAGTATCGTCGGGATATTTATCTCATTCCTACTTTTAGCCAATCCAATTATAGCAGGACTTTCGCTTGTGGCACTCACAGGCATATCCTTCATCATTTTAGGATTTGCATCTTGCAGTTTAGCTTTTAATTTAAAAAGCTTAAAAAATAATTTGGATGAAAAAATCTCTCCAGAAATGAGAGAAAAAATACAGAGCTTGGAAAATGAATTTCAAGAAATTGTAAGAAAAAAATAATTTTTAAACTATTTTAAAATCATATTCATGAAGAAAGCATGCTGTAATCGTGCCAGAATGGTCTATCCATGCAGGAGCAGGAACTACCAACTACGACTTTATTTGGGGTATGGCGGGCGAAAACTTAGACTATACTGATATGGATAAAGTCTACCCTTACGACTTGAAATAATTATAGTTTTCAATTTGAAACTTATCCAAAAAACAAGGATACTAAATCTTAGAATTTTGAACAAAAAAAGGGGGCTATTATAACCTCCCTTTTTTAATACATTTAAAAACTATATATTTGCCAATATTAAAAAAAAAATGAAATGAACTCACTTTATCCCATTTTGAAAACTTTCCACAGCTACTGGGCATTTGCGGTTGTACTAGGAAGTTTAAGTTTACTTATCACAAGTATTCTATTTTTTTTGAACAAAAAACCAATTAGTTTAGGTTTGAAAAAAATCTCATTGTACACGCTTATTTCCTTCCACATTCAGTTTTTGGTAGGAATTGCATTATACATACTTTCTCCTATCGTGCAAGGTGCTTGGGTAAACGGCGTTGCAATGCAATCACCAAACAGACTTTATACGATAGAACATCCTTTTATGATGTTCACTGCCGTAATTTTAATCACAATTGCCAATGCTAAGCTCAAAAAGTCGCCAATGATAAAGGGGACTACACTTGCCTTTATTGCACTTGCCTGTATCTGTTTCTATATGATTCCATGGACAGCTTGGCTAGGGTAATATTTGTTAAATAAACACCAGAGCGGTTAAATGGCATTGAGTTTGTTTACTATTTAACAACTAAATTGATAATGATGAAAAAATTAAAAGGAATGCGCGTGATATTATTAGCCTTGGTAGCTGTATTAATTTCGGCATTTACCACACTAAATGATTTTCACACCTCAACTACGAAGGTAGAGTTTAATCCAGGAAGCACTTCTATGACTTTTAGCTCTAAATTTGTAACAGAGGATTTAATTAAAGCCATTGGCGTAGGAATTGAAAACGAAGCTATATTCAACACCGCAGTAGAAAGATACTTAAGAAGCAATTTCATTGTAAAAATCAACGAAAATAGAGTAAATTATAATTACGCACAAGCACAAACTTCGCCTAAGGCTACAAGACTTTATTTCGAAGTACCAAATGTTTCAAATGTTTCGACTATCGAAATACGAAATGCAATGCTTGTAAACGAATTTGCAGATCAGCAGAACTTTATAAACTTTAATGTAAACAATAAGCGTGAATCTATTGTTACTAAAAAAGGAAGCGAATCTGGAAAAGTTAAATTTTAGAAATTAAATATTGCTAATCAGAAAAAGTAAAAGCCTCACAACTCTGTGAGGCTTTTATTATTGTCTTGTGTTTCAAAAATTATCTTACAACCTGAGTTCGATTAATATTTTAAGGGAAATAAGTTGTATAAAAAGAGAAATAGTTGTATTTTTAAGTTTTTAAAATTCAATTATTTAACAACTATTTCTCATGATTAATTACCACAAAATTACGGATATTTTTTGTATTGTTGATGACTTTTGTAATGATTTTGAAAAATTCACTCAACCTTTTCTTCTCGGAAAGCCTCTCAAAAAGAAACCTAAAATCAGTAACGCTGAAACAACTTTTACAACATTCAAAAAAACTGTATTTCAGCGGATTGCACTACATTTCTTTTATAAATATTACTCCGAAAAAACATGAAAAACTCTCTTATGACTATGTCTGACAAGATTTTGCTTAGAAAGTGCTCCATCATAGAGACAGTGAATGACGAGCTAAAAAACATTTGCCAAATTGAGCACTCCAGGCATCGTTCAATAGGAAATTTTATGACCAACTTAGTGGCAGGAATTATTGCCTATCACTTTCTTCCTAAAAAGCCATCATTAAAATATGAAACTCTGAAAACTAACCAATTAGCAATGTTTTATTAATCGAATTCAGGTTATTAGGGTAAATATAATTTTATTCCGTAAAGCGAACATCTAAACGACGATTTTGCGCTTGACACGCAGGCGTGTCATTTGCCTCGCAAATTGGGTGCGCTTCGCCATAGCCTTCTGCTTCTAATCTATCAGCAGCAATTCCTTTAGCCTCCAAAACATTTTTTAAACTTTCGGCTCTGGCTTGCGATAGCTTTAAATTCTTTTCAGGACTACCAACATTGTCGGTATAGCCTCCGATTTTTAGTTTCACATCTGGATAAGCGTTTAAGATTTTCACTAAATTCTCAATTTGCTTATTAGACTTTTCTGTAAGCTCACTACTTCCTGTTTTAAACCCAATTTGGTCTAAAGTTGTCCAAGTTTTGTACAATCCTGCGTTATCGATTTCGCCTCCATTTAACAAATCTACCAAATGCTTTTCAGTTGAATTAATCCCTTCGTTTAAAGTTTCATTGTTAGGTAAGGCGATTTCTGTAATTTCACCTAATTGATAAATGTAATTCCCATCAGCATTCAAAACCTCTTCTTGTGGAGCTTCCTCTAAAATAATCGCTCCATTATCAATCGGTTTTCCTTCATATAAATTGTTTTCTTCCTTAATCTGTTCGCCTAAAATTGGGGCAATGACTAAGCCTACTAAGCAAGACAATTTAATCAAAATATTCATAGAAGGCCCTGAGGTATCCTTGAATGGGTCGCCCACGGTGTCGCCTGTAACGGCTGCTTTATGCTCGCCTGTGCCTTTAGCATGCTTTACACCAGCCACCTCAACACCTGCTTCGATTGATTTTTTGGCATTATCCCAAGCACCTCCCGCATTATTTTGGAAAATTGCCCAAATTACGCCAGATACGGTAACGCCTGCCATATAGCTTCCAAGCGACTCAGCGCCCATTAAAAAGCCGATTAATATTGGGGTAAAAATTGCAATGGCACCAGGGAGCATCATCTCTTTTAAAGCGGCTTTGGTAGAAATATCTACGCATTTTCCATACTCTGGGGTGCCTGTACCGTCCATAATTCCAGGAATTTCTCGGAATTGCCTTCTCACCTCTTGCACCATTTCCATAGCGGCTTTCCCCACCGAATTCATTGCCAAAGCAGAGAACACAACAGGAATCATTCCACCGATGAATAAAGCGGCTAAAACATTGGCTTTAAAAATATTAATTCCATCGATTCCTGTAAAAGTAACATAGGCAGCAAACAAGGCTAAAGCCGTAAGTGCCGCAGAAGCAATGGCAAAGCCTTTCCCAATGGCTGCGGTAGTATTCCCCACAGAATCTAAAATATCGGTGCGCTCTCTCACCTCTTTTGGCAATTCGCTCATTTCAGCGATTCCGCCAGCATTATCGGCAATTGGCCCAAAGGCATCAATGGCTAATTGCATCGCGGTGGTGGCCATCATAGCTGAGGCTGCAATGGATACGCCGTAGAAACCTGCACAACTATAAGCCCCCCAAATGGCGCCCGCAAATAATATAATGGGCGCAAAAGTTGAAATCATTCCCACGCCTAGCCCTGCAATGATATTGGTTGCAGCTCCTGTGCTTGATTTTTCTACAATGCTTAAAACAGGGCGCTTACCTAGTGCAGTGTAATATTCTGTAAAATAAGAAATTGCAAATCCTACAATCAATCCTATTAATACAGAATAAAAAACATAAATTGAAGGGATTTCTTGAATGCCTAAACCAAAGAAATTCATTTGCAGAACTTCTGGCAACATCCATTTAATTAAAAATAGTGAAACTACGGCGGTGAGTATTATTGAGCCCCAGTTTCCTAAATTTAGAGCCATTTGCACTTGGCTTTCGCTAGCATCATTGGATTTAATTTTCACAAAAAATGTTCCGATGATTGAAAAAACTATTCCAAAACCTGCGATAAATAATGGTAATAAAATTGGCCCCATACCCTCAAAAGCGGTAGGTGCATTGGCGCCCATATCTCTTATAACATAATTTCCGAGCACCATAGCGGCTAAAACGGTGGCAACATAAGAGCCAAATAAATCGGCGCCCATACCTGCAACATCGCCCACATTGTCGCCCACATTGTCGGCAATAGTAGCGGGGTTTCTAGGGTCATCTTCGGGGATTCCTGCTTCTACTTTTCCCACTAAATCAGCTCCTACATCGGCTGCCTTGGTATAAATACCTCCACCCACACGGGCAAAAAGTGCAATGGATTCGGCTCCGAGTGAAAATCCTGCCAAGGCCTCTAACACCACTGTCATACTCGAAACAAAATCTCCCTCACTATCGCCTAAATAAGCTAACAAACAGAAGAAGATAAAACTTAGCCCAAAAACGGCTAAACCTGCAACGCCTAATCCCATCACCATTCCACCGCCAAATGAAACTTTTAAGGCTTGGGGCAAGCTGGTTTTGGCTGCTTGTGCCGTGCGCACATTGGCATCTGTTGCTACACGCATCCCGATATTACCCGCAATGGCAGAAAACACAGCTCCTACGATAAAGGCAGGAACAATCAACCAGTGGGTAGTGGGTACGATGTAAGAAATAAATGCCAATGCCAGAGAGGCTACTAGTACAAAAATTAGCAAAATTCTATATTCTGCATTTAAAAAAGCCATCGCTCCTTCCTTGATGTATTGGGCAATAGTCTGCATTTTTGCTTCGCCACTGTTTTGCTTTTTAATCCATGAAAATTTCGCTCCCATCACAGCAAGTCCCAGTAGTGCCAACAAAGTCGGTAAATAAATAATCAAATCGCTCATATGTTATATTTTTATATTTTCCACTATTTTCTTGATAATGTGTATTAATGATTTTTTAATCGTTTTTAAGGCTTGGCTTAAATAATAATTCCATCATCTCATCAAATTTAGAGCATAAAATTAATATTAATTTTTAAATTCACACAGCTTTCAGTTAATTAAACTAAAAAATTTTTTCACCCAACATATTTGGGATTTCACAATCGAAATCTTTATTTTTGAAAAATATTTGATTCCTAACCCATCATTTATGAAAAAAACACTTGTAGTTCTCAGCATTTGTTTAGTTTCTCTCAAGCTAAATGCACAAGAAATTGATGATCAAAATATCTATTTAAAGCAACTAGAGATTACTGCTAAGGACAATAATGTAGCGATTCAACTGATTAAGGAATTGATTTCTAAAAGAAAACAAAATAGCCCAGAGAGTTTGCCAGATTTTAGCTTTAAATCTTATACCAAATTCTCGAATGTACTGAATTTCTTAATCCCAGAAAAAGAGATGGATGAGAAAACCAAAAAAAGTTTTTTGGAGGCTAAAGAAAGTATTGATTTCATTTCTGAAAAAGCGGATAGGTATATTTATGACAAGCGTTTTGGCAAAAAAATGATTACTGAAACCTACCGAATTGCTGGTCTGCAATCGGAATTGCCAGAAATTGTAGCCATAGAGCCCCTACCTTATGATTTGAGCGATAAGACTTTCAATTTCTTTTATTTTAAAACTTTCATAAATCCCGTTTCCAATTACGGAATCAATTATTACAACTACCGCATTAAAGACACCATCAGGCTCAATAATCGAAAAACGATTCAAGTAAATTTTAAAAGCAATAAAGAAGCAAAAACACCACTTTATGGTAGCATTTGGGTGGATTTAGCCACAAAAGGGATTGCAAAATTTGAGGCTGAATACCAAAACGATCGAGATGAAATTTACAATTCTGGCGGAATTCAGCTTATAGGAAACGATGGGAAAATGAGCTATGAAATGCAGAGCAATTACAGATTTTATAAAAATGTGTGGATTCCCGTGAATCAGTCTTACCAATCCATTTCTTTAAAAAGAAAAAAAATAAATGGCAAGATGAAAGAAATATCCACGAGCACCTTTAGCATGGAAAAAACTTTTAGCGATTTCTCTACCGATAATCATTTTGTGGCTAAAGATTTCAATGGATATTCTCGAGAGATTGCCCCTAATGCCAGAAAACATTTTGATGAGCGAATTAAAGAATTTCGCCCAAAGGAATTAACGCCTATGGAAATTAAAAGCTATGCTCTAAACGATGCCGAGGGTGAAAAAGAACATATTGATTTCTACTTGAAAAAGGCTCGCTTTTTAATCAATGGGCTGAACTTTAACCTTGGAAAAGTTGATTTAATTTTACCCGAGTTTTTTGGGAACAATGAATACGAGGGAATCCGTTTAGGGCTGGGGCTACAAACCAACGAGTATTTCAACAGGCGAGTGAGCTTTAATGGGCATGTAAATTATGGTTTTAAGGACAGAAAGATTAAATACGGCGTGGGCACCAAATATTTGGCAGCACCTAAGAACAACGGATTCTTTTCCTTCGACTATATGGACGATTTGAACGCCGCAGCACGATTCTTCTCGCCGCTCAGAACGGGGTTCAATGTTTTTAGAGTAACGGCAATCAACGGGAATAAGCATGATTTCTTTAATCAAAAGAAATTCTCCCTAGCATATCAGCAAGATTTCTTTGATAATCTCACCCTGCGAATAGGCACACACCACGCCGAGGAAAAAAATCTATTTAATCCTAATTTAGGAAATCAAAAATTCAACAATAATTTGTTAAGCTTTAATCTAAAATGGTCGCCATTTAGCCAATATATAAAAGTGCCCTACGGAACCTTTACGCTAAAGGATGGCTCGCCAAACATTTATTTAAATGTATTAAAATCCAACAAATTAGCAAACGAAGATTTCGACTTCACTCGTGTGGAGGGTGCCGTAGAATACCAATTCAACCTGTTCCCGAGAGAAACTTATATCAAAATCAACGCAGGAACCACTTTGGGCAAAACGCCACTCTGGTACAGCTTCAACCATGGTTCCAATAACCTTAACGAATCTGTTTTTGATATATTTAACCTAGGCGGAACCGACACTTTCGAGACCATGCCTGCCGATACATTTTACAGCACACAATTCATTTCGCTACTAGGTCGCCAAAAATTATTTAACCTAAATGGCAAAAAGAAATCTGCCCCTACCTATCTGATTGTAAAGACTATGTACGGGAAAATCCAATCAAACGACCTATTGTATGCCGATGACAAAATAGCTCCCAATAAATGGTTTAGCGAAGCAGGTTTAGAATTTAGAAAACTACTGCTCGGCAGTGTGGGAATTGGGGTGTATTATCGTTTTGGGGCTTACAATGTGGGCGAAATCAAACAGGATTTAAGCATTAAATCCATCATAGATTTACCTTTTGCCAAAATTAAATTCTAAAAAAAAACGAAAAAATCTTTAGCTAAAAAACATAGGAAAATAAGCATTCCTACAAGGCAGAAACACAAACCTCACAGGAAAATGAGCATTCCTACAAGGCAGAAACACAAACCTCACAGGAAAATGAGCATACCACACTGGTTTAATGATAAAAAATTAGAGTTATAAACATAGTAACCTGAGTTCGATTAATATTTTAAGGGAAATAAGTTGTATAAAAAGAGAAATAGTTGTATTTTTAAGTTTTTAAAATTCAATTATTTAACAACTATTTCTCATGATTAATTACCACAAAATTACGGATATTTTTTGTATTGTTGATGACTTTTGTAATGATTTTGAAAAATTCACTCAGCCTTTTACTCTCGGAAAGTCTCCCAAAAAGAAGCCCAAAATGAGTAACGCTGAAGTAATCACCATAATGATTCTTTTTCATCTAAGTGGCTTTAGAACTTTTAAGCATTTTTACATTTACTATGTTCAAAAGCATATGCAACAGGAATTTCCTCAAACGGTCTCTTATAACCGATTTACCGAACTTATGCAATCCAATATCATGGCTCTTACCATGTTTGCAAAAACCTGTGCTTTAGGAAGTTGTACAGGGATTTCTTTTGTGGATAGTACGCCAATAAGAGTATGTGGAAACAAAAGAATTAAACGCAACAAAGTATTCAAAGACCTAGCTACAACGGGGAAATCTACTATGGGTTGGTTTCATGGATTTAAACTCCATTTGGTCATTAATGATAAAGGCGAGATATTGAGTTTTTGCGTAACGCAGGCGAATGTAGACGATAGAGAACCACTGAAAAATGAAGGTTTTTTGAAGCAAATTTTTGGTAAACTGTTTGGGGACAAAGGTTACATCTCCGAAAAGTTGAATCAATTACTCTTTGTGGATGGTATTCAACTGATTACCAACATCCGAAACAACATGAAAAACTCTCTTATGACTATGTCTGACAAAATTTTGCTTAGAAAACGCTCCATCATAGAGACGGTGAATGACGAGCTAAAAAACATTTGCCAAATTGAGCACTCCAGGCATCGTTCAATAGGAAATTTTATGACCAACTTAGTGGCAGGGATTATTGCCTATCATTTTCTTCCTAAAAAACCATCATTAAAATATGAAACTCTGAAAACTAACCAATTAGCTATGTTTTATTAATCGAATTCAGGTTAGTATTAAAAACTTTTTTTGTTGATTGGTTCAAAAAATCATACATTTGGGCAATTTATAACAAAAATCATCTCAATGAGTACACTACAACACTTCGACCCGAAAGATGCAGTTATTGAAAAAATCAAAGAAAAAGGTGGCTGGGTAAACTGCCACGCACACCTCGACAGGGCTTACTCCCTGCAAAAAGACACTTTCTCGTTTACTAATTCTTATTTAAAAGAAAAATGGCACTTGGTAGATGAGATGAAAAAAAATTCTACCGTAGACATTATTTATGATAGAATGGCGCGTGCCATCGAGTATTTCTTGGAACAAGGCGCACAAGCCGTAGGCTCCTTCATTGATGTGGACGAGGTGATGCAAGACCGAAGCATCAAAGCGGCTCAAAGGATTATGGATAAATACGGAAAAGATATTGAAATCCGCTGGGCTAATCAGGTGTTAAAAGGTGTAATCGACCCGAAAGCTAGAGAGTGGTTTGACCTTTCTGCCGATTTTGTGGACATCATCGGGGGGCTACCTGCCAAAGATTTTGGTAGAGAGGAAGAGCACCTTGACATCCTTATGGAAACTGCCAAAGCTAAAAACAAATTAGTACATGTGCATGTGGATCAGTTCAACACAGACGAGGAAACTGAAACCGAGCTTTTAGCTAGAAAAACTATTGAGCACGGATTACAAGGTAAAGTAACCGCGGTGCACTCAATCTCAGTAGCTGCACATCCTAAAAAATACCGTTACGAATTATATGATTTAATCAACGAAGCACAAATGCATGTTATCTCATGCCCTACTGCGTGGATCGACCACAACCGTACGGAGCGTTTGGCACCAAGCCACAACTCTGTAACACCAGTAGATGAGATGATTCCGCACGGGATTAATGTAGCTTTCGGGACTGATAATATTAATGATATTTACAAGCCTTTCTCTGATGGAAACTTGTGGACAGAACTTCGCGTAATGCTTGAATCTTGCCACTACTATGATGTAGAAAAACTTTCGGACATCGCAACCATCAATGGTCTAAAATGTTTAGGTATCGAGAAGTAATTTTTTTAAGTAAAAATCTAAAAAATATCCCTTTTTCTAAGGGATATTTTTTATTTAAAAGAACCAAATAAAATGCGTTTTATCAAATACTTTACTCTCCTTATTTCTTTGAATTTATTTGCACAGAAAATTCAAATTTTCGATGATTTCACGCAAACACCAATTCCATATGTTACTATTGAAACTAAGACCAATAAATATTTATCTGATTCTTTAGGAAAATTTGTTTTTGAAAAAAATCAACCAAAAGACTTTAAACTATATAAGGAGAATTATCAAGAAAAAAATATTACGGCTAACGAGTTCAATGATAAAATCTTTTTACAGCCCAAAAGTATTCAAATTAAAAGTTTAAATCTAAATTTTAAAAACAAAAATGAATTTGGTAATAAAAAAGGAAAAGGAATTGTTCCCTTAAACAATCAAATGGATTTCACAATTCTTGTGGAAAATCCAAAAAAGCAAAAATGTAAAATCCTTTCCCTAAATTTTAGCGTAAAATCTACGGATTCTATCTCCAAGAATCAATTTTTGGAAATTTCTTTTTTTGAAAATGAAAATAATAAGCCTTACGAAAAGATAGAAACCTCTCAACAAGTTTTAGTTCCGATAGAAAAACGCCACAAAAACTATAAAATAAATCTTGCAAAAGAAAATTTACTTTTTCCAGAAAGCGGTATTTTCACGAAGTTATCACTTTTCAGCAATATTGGCGAGGAGAACAATCAAGTAGGGCGAATTTCCCTAAACACCTTACCTAAATCTGGCAAAGCACTTGCCTATATTCGTAAAAAAACTCACACAAGTTGGGATAATATAGTGCCTCTTTTGGACTCGGGATCGTCTCCTTTGCCCACAATTCCAGCCATTAGTTTTGATTGTATTTGCGCTGAATAAAATTCACTTTACAATCTGTCAAATATTTAGTAAATTTGCGGTTTAATCTTGTAATTTAAACCCAAGTGATACAAAATTTGCCCAAAATACAATTTACCGATTCTGGTAATTTCTTTTTAATCGCAGGACCTTGCGCCATAGAAAACGAGGAAACACCTTTTGCCATTGCAGAAGAATTAGTAAAAATCACTAATGATTTAAAAATTCCTTTCGTGTTTAAAGGTTCGTTCCGAAAAGCTAATCGTTCGCGTATCGATAGCTTTACGGGAATTGGAGACGAAAAAGCCTTAAAAATCATTCAGAAAATAGGCAAAACTTTTAATGTGCCTACCACGACAGATATTCACGAAAGTAGCGATGCCGCACTTGCTGCCAAGTATGTAGATGTGTTGCAAATCCCTGCATTTTTGGTGCGCCAAACGGATTTAGTGGTAGCCGCCGCAAAAACTGGAAAGGCTGTAACTTTGAAAAAAGGACAATTTCTTTCGCCAGAAAGTATGCAATTTCCCGTGCAAAAAGTAACCGACAGCGGAAACCAAAATGTCGCCATCATTGAACGAGGTACTACTTTTGGCTACCAAGATTTGGTAGTAGATTTCAGGGGAATTCCTGTAATGCAGCAATATGCTCCTGTGATTTTGGACATCACACATTCACTTCAACAACCCAATCAATTAAGTGGTGTAACAGGCGGAAAACCAGCGCTTATAGAAACCATAGCTAAATCTGGAATCGCCACAGGCGTAAACGGAATTTTTATTGAAACACACCCAAATCCAAGTCAAGCTAAAAGCGATGGGGCTAATATGCTCCCGCTGGGACAAATGCGCAATTTGCTAGAAAAATTAATTAAAATCAGAGAGGCGATAAATTCGTAAAATGAACAAAGAATTAATCCAAAAATATAATATTCCTGGCCCTCGATATACTAGCTACCCCACTGTACCATACTGGGACGGCGAAGAATTCTCAGTATCGAGCTGGGAAGAGACACTCAAAAAATCCTTTAAAGAATCTAACCAATCTGAGGGGATTTCGCTGTATTTGCACCTGCCATTTTGCGAAAGTCTCTGCACTTTTTGCGCCTGCCACAAGCATATTACTAAGCGCCACCAAGAGGTGGAAATCCCTTATATTCAGAGCCTTTTAAAGGAATGGGATTTATATTTAAATCTTTTAGAGGAAAGGCCAATCATCAAAGAATTGCATTTAGGCGGTGGCACTCCCACCTTCTTCTCTCCTGAAAATTTAAAATTCCTGCTGGAAAGCATTTTTAGCAAGGCTGAAATTGCTAAAAACCCAGAATTTAGCATTGAAGGGCACCCTAATAATACAACTTATGAGCATATGAAAATGCTGTATGATTTAGGATTTCGCCGCATCAGTTTTGGGGTGCAAGATTATGATTTAAAGGTGCAAGAGGCCATTCATCGCATTCAGCCGTTTGAAAATGTGAAACGCGTAACGGAACAAGCCAGAGAGATTGGCTATGAGAGCATTAGCCACGATTTAGTATTTGGACTTCCCTTCCACACTTTGGACAAAATGAAATATACCATTGCGAAGACTAAGGAGCTTAATCCCGATAGAATCGCCTTTTACAGCTATGCGCACGTGCCGTGGATTAAGGGCGTGGGACAGCGTGGATTTGATGAAAAAGATTTGCCTTCGCCTGCGGAGAAAAGGCAATTGTACGAGGTGGGCAAAGAGATTTTTGAGCAAATGGGCTATGAAGAAATCGGGATGGACCATTTTGCATTGAAGACTGATAAGCTCTATTTAGCCTCAAAGAATGGGGCGCTGCACCGCAATTTTATGGGGTATAGCTCCTCAAAAACACAGGTAATGATTGGGCTGGGAATGTCTGCCATATCAGATAGCTGGTACAGCTTTGCACAAAATAGCAAGTCGCTGAAAGAGTACACCAACTTAGTGGAAAACGGCACTCTCCCCGTTACCAAAGGGCATATACTCACACCCGAGGATTTAACGATGCGCCGCCATATTCTGAATTTAATGTGCAACTTGAAAACCAATTTCCGCGAGCTACCCGTTGAAAATTTAAAGGATATAAAAAACCGATTGGCTGAAATGCAACACGATGGATTGATTCAGTTTTCTGATGATGAATTAATCGTAACCGAGGCTGGGAGAATCTTTATCCGTAATATTTGTATGGCATTTGATTTAAGAATGCTAAAAAATAAGCCCGAAACAAGAATTTTTTCAATGACAATTTAATTTTTGGCTAAAAATTTAGCATAACTTAAATACATTTAATAACTTTACCGCTTTTTAAATCTTACTTGAAAAATGGAAAAATCAATTACTATTCTTGATAAAACCTTTGTCCCCTTCCTCACTGAGGAGGAAATTCAAAGTGCCATTAAAGATATGGCGCAGAAAATTTACCAAAAATTTAGTAATGAAACGCCGCTTTTTGTAGGAGTTTTAAACGGAGTAGTAATGTTTTTTAGCGATATGCTAAAGCACTATTCTGGCGATTGCGAAATTTCATTTATCCAGATGAAATCCTATGAGGGAACCTCCTCCACAGGGCAGGTCAAGAGGCTAATGGATTTGTCAGATGATTTGGTCAAAAATCGCCACATCATCATCATGGAAGACATTATAGATACGGGCAATACCCTAGAAACGCTGTATGAAATGATGCAATCAAAGCCTGTTGCTAGTGTGAGCATCGCGACATTGCTTTTTAAGCCTAATGCGTATAAAAAAGATTTAAAAATTGATTATATAGGACTTAGCATTCCAGATAAATTCGTGGTGGGCTACGGCTTGGATTACGATGGTCTGGGACGAAACATTCCTGAAATTTACCAATTAAAAGAATTTTAAAACCACATAATGAAAAACATAGTACTTTTTGGCCCCCCAGGTAGCGGAAAAGGAACCCAAGCGCAACTTTTAATCGATAAGTATGGCTGGGTACAGCTCTCAACAGGGGATATGTTTAGACATCATATTAAAAATGAAACTGAATTGGGGCTACTCGCTAAATCCTATATGGATAAAGGAAATTTGGTGCCAGACGAAGTTACAATCAATATGCTTAAAGAAGAATTAAGCAAGCATAAGGAGGCAAAAGGAATTATATTTGACGGATTCCCGCGCACTACGCCACAAGCCGAGGCCTTAGATGAAATTGTAAAAGAAATTCTAGGGCATGAAATCCATGCAACCCTAGCCCTTGCCGTGGAAGATGAAACCCTCGTGCAGAGAATACTTGAAAGAGGCAAAACCAGCGGAAGAAGTGATGATGCCAGCGAGGAAATTATCCGAAACAGAATTAAAGAGTATTATAATAAAACCAACCCCGTAGCCGAACACTATAAAAAACAAAATAAATGGAATGAGGTGAATGGCGAGGGAACTTTTGAAGAAATTACCCAAAGACTCATTGAAAAAATCAAACAATTAGACTAATTTAATAATTTATGGACTTGAATAAATCCTTGTAAAAAATTACATTTATGGGGATTTGTTCAAGTCTTTTTTATCTTATGGAACATCACTTAATCGAAAAATATTTTCCTGCACTCAACGAAACGCAAAAAAAACAATTTGAACAATTAGGCACGCTCTACCCCAAATGGAACGAGAAAATCAATGTGATTTCTCGCAAAGACATCGAGGAGCTGTACACGCGCCATATTTTGCACTCGCTTGCCATTGCCAAAGTGTACGAGTTTTTGCCCAATCAAAAAGTGCTTGATGTAGGTACGGGAGGCGGATTCCCAGGCATTCCATTAGCCATTTTATTTCCAGAAACGCAATTTCATTTAGTGGATTCCATTGGAAAAAAAATTCTCGTGGTTCAAAATATTGCCAAAGCACTTGGGCTAAAAAATGTTGTTGCTGAACAAAAACGAGTAGAAAAAATCAAAGATAAATACCATTTTATAGTAAGCCGTGCGGTAACTCAAATGCCGAGATTCATGGCTTGGATTAAAGGTAAATTCTTAACCCAAGAATTTGAAAATCAAAAATTAAAAAATGGTATTTTGTATTTAAAAGGTGGTGATTTAAGCGAAGAATTAAAAAATTACTCTAAAGCCCAAATATACAATATTAGCGATTTTTATACCGAAGATTTTTTTGATACTAAAAAAGTGGTTTATCTACCTACCCACACAAAAAGCTAACATTTTTCATACATAAAGTTCCATAAATTATTTATAACTTAGTGCAGTTAATCTTAAAAAATAAATATTTATGGCTTTCCCTACTGATATTGAAATTGCCAATGCGGCCAATATTCAACACATTAAAAAAATTGCTGAAAAGCTAAATATCCCTGAGGACGACCTAGAAATGTATGGAAAATACAAGGCAAAACTACCCCTGAGCCTCATTAATCCAGAGAAGATAACGCAAAACAAATTAATCCTAGTTACGGCCATCACCCCCACACCGGCAGGCGAAGGAAAAACAACCACTTCGATTGGGCTTGTGGATGGGCTAAACAAAATTGGTGAGCAAGCAATTGCCGTTTTACGAGAACCTTCACTAGGCCCCGTTTTTGGCGTAAAAGGCGGTGCGGCGGGAGGCGGCTATGCACAGGTAATCCCAATGGAAGACATCAATTTGCATTTTACAGGAGATTTCTCTGCCATTGAAAAGGCTAATAACCTGCTTTCTGCTGCCTTAGATAATAATTTAAATAGTAAAAAACGCTCGCTCCACATAGACCCTAAAACCATCACTTGGAAGCGCGTAATGGATATGAACGACCGCACGCTGCGCCAAATCATCATTGGCGTGGGCGATAATAACGGTGTAATTCGGCAAGATGGCTTCAACATTACGCCTGCCTCGGAAATTATGGCAATTCTCTGCCTATCGGAAAACTTTTCAGATTTAAAAAAACGATTAGGAAACATTTACATTGCCGATACTTTTGATGGTAAGCCCGTCTTTGCACGCGACCTAAATGTGGTGGGCGCTATGGCAATTTTGCTCAAAGATGCCATTAAGCCCAATTTAGTGCAAACTTTGGAGGGGAATCCAGCCATTATCCACGGAGGGCCTTTTGCCTCTATTGCACAGGGCACCAATACGGTAATTGCTACCAAAATGGGACTTTCGCTCAGCAAATATGTGGTAACAGAGGCAGGCTTTGGAGCTGATTTAGGCGCCGAAAAATTCCTCGACATCAAATGCACCGCCGCAGGATTAAGCCCTGAGGCTGCCGTAGTTGTTGCCACGGTGAGAGCGCTCAGACACCACGGTGGCGCTAGCAAAGAGGAACTGCAAATGCCTGATTTAGAAAAACTAAAATTGGGCTTCCCAAATTTAGAAAAGCACATAGAAAATGTTCAGAAATTTAATTTAAAACCCGTCGTTGCCATTAATGCCTACCCAAATGACAGCGAGGAAGAACTACAATACATCATCGAGCAATGCGCCCAAAAAGGTATCAAAGCCATCATTGCCGAAGGATTTGCCAAAGGTGGCGACGGAATGAAAGATTTAGCCAAAGCCGTGGTAGAAATTACTGAAAATAATAACGAAAAATTCACGCCGATTTACAATGCAAGCGACAGCGTAGAAGATAAAATCAATAAAATTGCTACCGAAATTTATGGTGCAAAAAGTGTAAAATATTTAGCCAAAGCAAAAAGACAAATCAAAGAATTACAAAAAAATGGATTTGATAAATTGCCTGTTTGTATGGTAAAAACGCCAAAATCACTTTCTGATGACGACAAAAAACTCGGTCGCCCTGAAGGTTTCTTCGTGACTGTAAGAGAATTTGAAATTGCTGCAGGTGCAGGATTCATAATTCCGATGCTTGGCGATGCAATGCGTATGCCAGGGCTTCCGCCAGTGCCAGCTGCCGAAGGGATGGACATCGACGACCATGGTATGATTACTGGATTAAGCTAAAAAATAATTTTTCATAGTTTGTATTTCGCAGTGTTTTCTTACATTTGATGAAAACACTGCTTTTTTATAAAAAAATGTACACCATCCGCAAAGCCGAACCTTCTGATTACAAAGCCATCGCTCGCTATCTACTCATGGCGATGGAAGACATTGTTTACAAATTCATCGGGCAAGAAGACAAAGATAAAGCCTTGGATTTTTTAGAACATTTTACCCCCGAAAAAGGCAATCAATATTCTTATGAAAATTGCCATGTAATTTTGCACGACGGAGAAGTAATTGGCGCAGCAAATGTGTACGACGGCGGCAATCTTGCAGCACTCAGAGCTCCCATCAAAAAATATGTGGAAGAAACGCATTCAAAAGATTTTTCGCCCGAAAACGAAACCGAAGCTGGCGAATATTATTTGGACACGCTCGGCATCGATCCTGCGTATCGTGGCAAAGGATTAGGAACTCAATTGCTTAATTTCCTAATCACAGAATATACCGTAAAACGCCACAAACCGCTCGGGCTTTTGGTAGACCTCGAAAACCCTAAGGCTAAAAAATTATACGAAAATTTAGGATTCAAAAAAGTGGGCAATAAAACACTAATGGGCAAAATGATGGAACATTTGCAGTATAAACCAATAAAATCAATTAATTAAAAAAAATACGAATAATCTCTATAACATTGATTTTAAGTGTGCTTTGTAAATCTCCGTTTGCGCCAGTAAGGTAAAAGCAGACACATAAGCCCCACGATCAGGGCAGGAAATGCAATTGTATACCATCGCCAAAGGCTTTTTTCTACCTTAATTTTATTTTTGTCTAAAAGGAAAAGGCTACGCTGCTTATTATTTAGGTTTAGAATCGTTTCATCGCCCACAAGGTAGTCAATGCAATTTACCAAAAATGCCGCATTGTCATAAATCACGGCAGGAGCTGCGGGCATATCTGGACGCATACTGTATTTATCGGCTCCTAGTGGAAGGGGCATTCCTCTGAATAAGTGGTTTTTAGCAAAATCCCCATCGCCTATGATTATCATTTTATTATCCCTTACATTTGGTTTAAAACCCTGTACCTCCCTCGCCTCGTATCGTCCTGCATAGGCAGATTTAAAATTCCCTTCGAGTAGCACAGCTAAGGGGTATACGCCCTGCTGTGTGGGATAGTTTTGAGGGGTAGTTTGGTTAATTTCGCCAAAGTCGATATATGTTAATGGAGATTGCAATTGCACATTAGGGGAGCTTGCCAAAAGCACCTCTGCACGCACGGAGTCTCGTGGCAAAATTTCTACGGGGTTGGCAAATTCAAAGCGTAGTGGATTATTAATTTTCTTGGTGATAGGAGAATTTTTCATTGGCATACTTAGCGGAAAATATGCCCACGGAAATTGCTCATAAGCGGTATTTCCATCTGCCTCGCCAATGGCTAATGTGATGTAGGCAGATTGCAGGTCTTTGACTACGGCTGGCATAATCCGTACCCCATAATTGAATAATAAATCCTTGATATTAGGGTCTCGCGGAAAGGCTACAATTTTATCTTTTCTAAAAAGGCTATCCATCTCGGCGTCCACAGCCTCGGTGAGCCATAGCGTTTTGCCGCCACGCATAATGTATTGGTCTATCACCAATTTATCAGAATCAGAAAATGGTTTAAGTGGCTTTGCGATGAGCAAAACATCAAATTTTTCAAGATTTTCCAAATCCTTCACCGTGAGGATCTGGCTACCATTAGTAAGCGGCTCAGTATAAGGCTCTATATCATAATCTGGCATTGCGGCACTCGCGAAACCTTCCATATATTGGCGGAATAATTCATCGTGGTGAACGATTAGGCCTACTTTTTTTCTTTGTTTTTGGGTTAATCTATAAAGCTCTTTAATGAATTTATTCTCAATCTGGTCGGTCGAAGCCAAAGCACGCTGCTCGATCGGAATTTTTTGATTGCTCAACAGTGAAATGGTTGCTGATTTTCCCTCGGTATCAATGGTAGCAAAAGGAAAAACACGCAAAATTTTATCATTGGTAGGCACCGCAATATCTTGCACCTCGAGCTGTTTCAAACTGTCTAAATTCAGGTTTTCAGCTGTGGGGTTTATAAATTTAAATTCAATATTTTTGTTGGCACGCTGAATTTCGTTTAAGAAAAACTGCGTTTCGCTTTTAAGCGTTTTAAAACTTGCCGTTAAATCTCCGTCTAGAAAAATATGGATTTTGATCGGATTTTTGATATTTTTTAAAACCTGCTCGGTACTTGGGGCAAAAGAATATCGCTTATCCTCGGTAAAATCCCAGCGTTTATAAAATATTTGGCTTAAAAATATAATGATTAAAAACCCAACGATAAGCACTAAACTAAGATTTATTTTTTTCATTTTTTATTCTTTAGCAGTGAAACATAAGAAATATGCAAAAACACAGGAATTAAGCCCAAGAAATAGATTAAATCTCGGGTATCTATCAATCCTTTCAAAAATCCGTCGTAGTGAAAACTTGCCCCCCATTGTTGTAGTGTATAGTCTAAACCTCCCAGCAAATTGTAAGACGCAATTCCTTGAAAACCATAAAATAAAACAAAATTACAAAATACAGCCACAATGTATGCCGTAACTTGCTGACTGAAAAATGTGGACGCCATAAGCCCCACTGCGGCAAATAATGTAGCTAAAAGGTATAGGCCTAAATATGCTGTGAATACCACGCCCGTATCCATTCCGCTTAGGCTAAAATGAGCTAGCGTAATCACCGAAAAAAGCGTTAAAGCAATCATTAAAAGCAAAACAATTGCCACCGAAAAAAATTTACCTAAAATGATTTTTTTCAAAGAAATGGGCTGAGTCATCAGCCAATCTAAAGTGCCGATTTGCTTTTCTTCTGAAAATTGCTTCATCGTAATGGCGGGTACTAGAAAAAGTAAAATCCACGGCGCTATGAAGAAAAATGAATCTAATCTAGCCACCTCGGAATTAAATACATTATAATCGTTGTCAAAAAACCATAAAAACAAAGCACATACAAGCGCAAAGGCAAATAATATGGCATAGGTAGCATAATTACCAAAATAGCTCCAAAGTTCTTTTTTTAAGATACTTAGCATAATTATTTGTTTTTATTGACTAATTTTACAATGAGCATAATGAGTGCCCCCATTGCCACAAACGAAATCAATGCCCAATACCAATATTGAATAAAAAATGTTTTTAATACCACCGCAAATACCACCGCAAATAGAATCAAAGTGGCTACCTCATTCATCATTCGAAGTTGCACGGAACTAAGTGTAATTTTCTTTTTTTGCAGGTTTTTAATCATTTTCCAGCACCAGTAGTGATAGGCAAAAAGAATTAACACAAAAAGCAATTTTACATGCATCCAGCCTTGCGTGAGGTATGCCCAGTCCATTGCATAGAGCAGGTAAATGCCCGAAATCGTCATGATACACAATGCTGGAACAGTGATGATGTTCCACAAGCGTTCTTCCATAAAACAATATTGTTTATGCAAAATTTCCTTCTCTATCGTGTTGTTTGATTGCAAAGCCTCGGTATGGTAAATAAATAATCGTACCATGTAGAAAATCCCTGCAAAATAACTCACCACAAAAATGATGTGTATAGCCTTTATAATCGAATAATCCATTTTTTACTTATTTTTTGATACTTATATAAATTTGTTCTCCTTCCTTTAAGCCAAAAAGCGTGCATGCTGCTCCTTGCCTTTCGGGGTCTGATTTGTACACGCTAATTTCCAAAAATCCCGTACAATTGAACAATGCAAAGACAGTCCCCATTCGGTTGCGTTCCTCCTCATCGGGTTTTATATCGCTGTATCGTTCATGCACTTCGTCGATCGAATTGGAGTAAAATTTAATTTCAAAATTCCTGCCTCGCACAAAATCTCTAAAATATCGTTGAGTTACATTAGTCACCGCATTTCCAAACTTATCGACATAAATCACCGTCGCGATAATCGTGTCCTCATCGCGTTTCATAGGCACTAGCGAGTTGAGGCTTATAAACTCTTCCGTAGCTTTGCCGACCAAATTTAAAGTTCCGCCCCGAACCAAATGGCATGCCACTGGCACAAAAATATCTCGCGTGGGAAAATTACTAAACGGATCATATTTTCCAATCGTGATTTCCACCATTTCGTCTGGTTTGGTTTCAGCCAAAATAAGCGACAAAATTCCGTTATCTGCAGCCAAAAAATATTGCCCATCAATACGAGCCGCTAGAAGTTTTTTATTTTTATCTGGCAGGGCATCTACCCCGATGATGTGCACCGTGCCTGCGGGGAAATTGGGATAAGCATTTTTAATGATAAAAGCCGTTTCTTTTAAGTCAAAAGGTCTGATATCGTGAGAGATATCCACCAAGCGAGCATCGGGCAATTCTTTTAAAATACTCCCCTTCACTGCGGCAAGTGAATAGTCTTTTAATCCAAAATCTGTCGTAATTGTTATAATTGGCATGGTGAACTACAAATATATTGCTTATTTTTGTATCTGAATTAAAAAAATTAAAAATTCAATTTGAATAAAATAAGTATAGAACTCACAGAAATTAATGTTCAGGATTTTTATGGCATTCAGAATAAGAATCTTGAATATGTGATAGCCCAATTCCCAAAACTGAAAATCGTGGCACGCGGCAGAAAAATCGCCGCAGTAGGTCCTGATGATGAGTTGGTGAATTTTGAACAAAAAATCAATATGATTTTAGATCACATTCATCATTTCAATCGCTTAAATGAAACGGATTTGGAATATCTTTTTGAAGAAAGTCCGCTTGCGCCTAAAAGAATTGCACTCGACGATACCATCATTCATGGGCTAAATGGCACCATTATTAAAGCCCTTACGCCCAATCAGCGAAAATTGGTAGATGCGGTGTACAACAAAGATATGGTTTTTGCCACCGGCCCCGCAGGAACGGGAAAGACCTACACAAGCGTGGCACTCGCTGTAAAAGCCTTGAAAAACAAACAGGTGAAACGAATTATCCTCACACGCCCCGCCGTGGAGGCTGGCGAAAGTCTAGGTTTTTTGCCTGGAGACTTGAAGGAGAAATTGGATCCGTATTTGCAGCCGCTTTACGATGCTTTACGTGATATGATTCATTTTGACAAACTTGCTAGCTACATCGAAAAAGGCGTGATAGAAATTGCTCCATTGGCTTTTATGCGTGGACGCACGCTCGACAATGCTTTTGTGATTTTGGACGAAGCACAGAATACTACGCATTCTCAAATGAAGATGTTTTTAACTCGTATGGGGAAAAATGCCAAATTCATCATTACGGGAGATCCCGGACAAATAGATTTACCTCGAAAACAAAAATCTGGATTAAAGGAAGCTATGGCTATCTTAAAAAATGTGCCTGATATTGCATTCGTTCAGTTAGATGGTAAAGATGTGGTGCGCCACAAGATTGTAAAACAAATCATTGATGCTTATCAAGAATACGAAAAATAGGTTTTTAAGTAATTTTTTATTTGATTTAAAAATGTATTAAATTCTGTTTTTAATATTGTATCAAAAACTTAAAAGCCGTTTCAAATAAATGAAACGGCTTTTGTCCTCATGTTAAAAAAGTTTTACTCCTTTATTTTAATTAAGGAAATACACCTCTCTCTCTGTACACCTCTGCAATTCTTTCTAGTGCTACAATGTAAGCCGCTGTTCTGTAATCGGTGTCATATTTTTCCTTGGCATCTACCACTTTATCAAAAGCAGTTTCTACTTTGTCTTTCAATTGTTCTAATACTTTTTCGATTTTCCAAATCTCAGCACGCTTGTTTTGCAACCACTCAAAGTAAGAGCCAATTACCCCTCCACCATTACACAAAATGTCTGGGATAATGGTGATTCCTTTTTTAAGTAAGATTTCTTCTGCGGCAGAATCAGTTGGTCCATTTGCACCTTCTGCAATCAAGGTAGTTTGGATTCCATCTGCATTATCCACTGTAATTTGGTTTCCAAGAGCTGCTGGAATTAGGATATCACACGGAGTAGAGAAGAATTTATCGTTCTCTAATTCCTCTGCACCGCCAAATCCTTTGATTCCTCCATGATTTTCTTTTGCATGGGCTAAAAGAGCTTCAGGGTCAATTCCGTTTTCGTTATAGATACTTCCTGTGTGGTCTTGTACAGCAATAAGGATTGCTCCCTCTTTCTTCATGAAATGAGCTGTCCAATATCCTACATTACCAAATCCTTGAACTACGAATTTTTTGCCTCTTAGATCTACATTTTCTTTTTCTGCCCATTTTTTAATATTGGTAACAACTCCATAACCAGTTGCACGGTCTCTACCAGCCAAACCTCCAAATCCTACTGGTTTTCCAGTTACTACATGGATATTTGCTGAACGCTGGTTTGGTGCTCTACCAGATGAGTAGGTATCTGCAATCCACGCCATGATTTGGGCATTTGTATTTACATCTGGCGCAGGTATATCGTAATTAGGCCCAATGTTGTCTCCTAATGAGTAGGTAAAACGGCGAGTGATTCTCTCAAGCTCTGCTTGTGAATATTTTTTAGGATCGATCTGGATACCACCTTTGCCTCCGCCATAAGGTAGCCCAGCGAGGGCTGTTTTCCAAGTCATCCAAGTGGCTAGTGCGCGTGCGGCATCAATATCCACTGTGGGGTGGTAGCGCAAGCCTCCTTTATAGGGGCCCAAGGCGTTGTTATGCTGAACGCGGTAACCTGTCAAAACTTGAATTTCTCCATTATCCATTCTTACTGGGAAATGCACTACAATTTCGTTTTGTGTAGTTCCAAGAATTTTTCTTATTCCTGGATCCAGTTGCATCTTGTCTGCAGCCTTGTTGAACTCGTGCATTACATTTTCGTACATGCCAGTTCTTTTCTTAGTTGAATTATCGTTACTCATTTTTAGATGTGTTTCTTTAGGTAAAGATATATTTAATTTTTGAATTTCACAATTTTTCAAAGTGTTAATTTTTTAGTTTATCTTTAAATAAAGGCATTCATAAATGAGAAATATTGAAATAGAATGCCATATTTAATCTTTTTTTTACCAATAAATTGCAAATACAAAAAAAGCTTTATCTTAGAATCTTAAGATGAAGCTTTTGTATTAAATTTTATTTTTAACCCGTAGTGCATTATAAAAAAGGTTGCCCATGAGCCTAAAGAAAAGTAAATTGCATTGGTTACCAATCAAATACAATTATGAGCAACCTAGAGGCAAGTTACAATTTTATTTTGAATAAACTAATAGAAATTTCAGGAACTGAAAATTTCTATTTTAAACCAGTGAAACCAAAATTATCTGATATAGAGCTGATAAGCTTAATTATTTTAGCAGAATTTAAATCTATCGATTCTGAGTACCAGCTTTTTAGAGAGATAAAAGGTTGGGCTATTGAATCTAAAATTGAAAGGAGTGTTTACAACAGAAGAAAACGAAAACTCTTCCCTTTTCTTGAAGAAATTAGGTGCAAAATGGTGAAAAAGTTCAATGATTTTGAAAACTATTTCTTGGTGGACAGCATGCCTTTAGAAGTGTGTAAATTATCCCGCTCTTCCAGAAGCAAAATCTGTAAAGAAAATAGCTTTTCAATGCCAAATAAAGGTTTTTGTGCTTCTCAAAATCTACACTTTTATGGTTACAAGCTACATGCGATCTGTTCTATTGCTGGTGTGTTCCAAAGTTTTGACTTATCTCCCGCCTCCGTTCACGACATTCATTATTTGAAAGACATAAAACTTCAAATTTCTGATTGCGTGTTACTTGGAGACAGGGGCTATCTTTCTCAAACGGTTCAGCTTGACTTGTTCAATGAGGTGAAAATCCAGTTAGAAACCCCTAAAAGAAAAAATCAAAAAGATTACAAACCTCAGTTCTATCCATTCAGAAAGTATAGAAAACGTATAGAAACTTTATTCTCGCAGTTGTGTGACCAATTTATGATACGGCGTAATTATGCCAAATCTTTTGAAGGATTCAAAACAAGAATATTGGCAAAAATTACCTCCTTGACTACTATTCAGTATCTCAATAAATTTGTCTTTCATAGTAACATTAACAATTTAAAAATTAACCTCATTCGATAATGCACTACGGATATTTTTAATCTTTTTTGTTGTTTGGTTTTACATGCACTGGGATTTTTGAGTATTTAATCACATCGTGGCATACGCTCCCCACCAAGGCTTCGTATAGCGAACCGTGACCTTTTGAGCCAATTACAATACAATCTATGTTTTGCTCTTTTGCCTGCTCTAGGATTATATCTACTGGGATTCCTTGCTTTACTAGAGAATGGCACTTCACGCCTTGTGCATTTACATAATTTGTAAAATCATTGAGCGTTTTGGCATCTTCCTGAAGGGCTGTTTCTTCTAGTTCTGGCAAATATTGAAAGCCTACATCACCAACGATAAAGCCTACATCTAAACTTGCTACATTTAGTAATATAACCTCTGCATCGCTTATCTTGGCTAGCTTAATGGCTTCGTCTATAATTTCTTTACTAAACTCAGACAAATCAATGGGAACGAGTAATTTTTTCATAATACTAATTTTTGGTTGTCTAAATTTAAGCATTTATTTTTCAATTTCAAAATCTAGCATTAATTCTTTTTCAATAAAGCCTTGATATTTTTCTTCGGGAGAAACATGGTTTACCCCTACAGGTGTTCCTGTGAAAATCAAATCGCCTGCATCTAAACTAAAGTATTGTGAAATGTGCGCAATTAGCTCATCAAAACCAAAGATCATGTCTTTTGTATTGCCTTGTTGCACTACTTCTCCATTTCGCTCTAAGCTAAAATTCAGTGCATTGATGTTGCCTAATTTGTCTTTAGGTATAAATTTTGAAACCATGGCAGAATCATCAAAGGCTTTGGATTTTTCCCAAGGCAATCCTTTTTTAATGCATTCGCTCTGGATATCTCTCGCTGTGAAATCAATGCCTAGTGCAATGTTATCAAAATATGAATTTGCCTCGCTCTGTGGAATGTAATGCCCAAAGCGATTGATTTTTAAAACGATTTCTGTTTCGTAATGCAAGTTTTTGGTAAATCTTGGGATTCTATAGGATTTTGCCTGCGTGATTGCCGATTCTGGCTTCATAAACAATACGGGCTCTTGTGGTATTTCGCTGTTTAATTCCTTGGCGTGTGCTGCGTAATTGCGCCCTACACATATAATTTTCATATAAATTTTATTCTATAATTTCTAAATTCCTCCAAATCTAAATAAAACCCCGATAATTAGCATTAAAACACTGATGATATTTACTCCAACTATGTGATAAATCATGGGTATCAAATTGTTTTTATTGAGTTTGGGAATGATAAAAAACCGTGCGTGAATGGCTAATGCAAAAATACACAGCAATAATATGATTTTGATATTTACTGCTCGCTCCAGCCCATTGCTGAACGACATAAATTTGTAATCAAAATAGAAAAATGCCATGTAAATCCCCGTGATGATCTGAATGATTAATGCAGGAACGCCTATGGGCTCGTATTTGCTTTCAAATCCTTCGATAATGCTACAATCTTTGTTTTTCACGGCCTTGGGCACATAGCCAAATAGTAAAACTAAATGTCCCCCTACCCAAATAGCTGCTCCCAAGACATGTAGTATCAATGCTAGTTTAAACATATTTATCTTTTTAATTCTAAATAAAAAACTTGTCAATCTATCCTTAATTGACAAGTTTCTACCTTAAATCTTTTAAATTCTATTTTCTTTCTAAAACTTTTTTCACTTTTTCTACAATGGCAGTGCTGTCGATTTTGTATTTTTTCATCAATTCCATTGGGGTTGCACTTTCTCCAAAGCTGTCCATCACGGCTACATATTCTTGTTGCACTGGATTTTTTAATGACAATACTCTGGAAACGCTTTCGCCCAAACCGCCAAGCACATTGTGCTCTTCTGCCGTTACGACACAACCTGTTTTTGCCACAGATTTTAAGATGATTTCCTCGTCAAGTGGCTTGATTGTATGGATGTTGATAACTTCGGCAGAAATGCCTTCTTTTTCCAATAAATCTTGTGCTACGATTGCCTCCCACACTAAATGCCCAGTCGCAACGATGGTAACATCGCTACCTTCAATCATTAATTGCCCTTTGCCTATTTCAAATTTTTGATCTGCTGGGGTGAATACTGGCCAACTAGGACGCCCGAATCTTAAATACACAGGTCCGTCGTATTCTGCTACGGCGATTGTGGCAGCCTTGGTTTGGTTATAATCACATGGGCAAATCACCGTCATGCCTGGCAACATTTTCATCATGCCTATGTCTTCGAGGATTTGATGCGTAGCTCCATCTTCCCCAAGTGTGAGCCCTGCATGAGAGGCGGCGATTTTTACATTTTTGTTTGAATAGGCTACTGATTGACGAATTTGGTCATAAACACGCCCCGTAGAGAATGCGGCAAATGTTCCTGTAAATGGGATTTTACCACTGATTGCCAATCCTGTTGCGATACCTATCATATTAGCCTCGGCAATACCTACTTGGAAGAATCTATCGGGATTTTCTTTGATAAATTCGTCCATTTTTAAGGAACCTATCAAATCGGCACAAAGTGCTACAACATTGGGATTTGTTCTTCCTAATTCGGCTAAGCCCGCTCCAAATCCTGAACGAGTATCTTTTTTCTCGGTGTATGTGTATTTCATTTTTTTGTTTTTTTTAAGGTTTTCATTTTTTTTAATTCCCTCTATAAGTTGAATAGCCGTATGGCGAGAGGGTAATCGGTACATGGTAATGATTTTTATCTTTTATCTCGAAAACTACTTCTATAAAGGGATAAAAGGTGTCTTGACCTAGTGACTGAAAATAAGGTAATGTGAAATAGGTTAATTTATAAATTCCTCTATTGTCTACATTCGTGCCTTCTTTTAAAAAGTCTTTAATTCTTCCGTTTTGGTCGGTGGTTTTCTCATCTACAACTTTCCAAGTGCCGTCTGAGGCTCTCTTTGAGAGTTGAATCTTTACTCCTGGGGCTGGTTTTCCTTGAGTAATGTCTAATATGTGACTAGATAGCTGATATTTTGCCTGTTGAGCAAATCCTAAACTTGCAAACATTAAAGCAAATAGAATGATTATTTTTTTCATATTTTTGATATTATTATATTACAAATTAAACTTTAACTCATTCTTCAATACATTAGCCATTTCCTTAGAGCTAAAAGGGTTTTGCCCTGTAATTAAATTCCCGTCTACTACTACTTTAGAGGTCATAGGAATAAGAGCTTTTTCGTATAAAGTACCTCTTTTTTTAAGTGCTTCCTCCAAATTAAAGGGAACCAGTTTTCTTCTCCTCGCTATTAATTCTTCAAACCAATTAAAGCCAGTTAGTTTTTTCCCCTTGATAAGAAATGTGCCATTGGCTAGCTTTACATTTAGCAAGCCTCCCACGCCATGGCAAATTTCCGCAACTTTCTTATTTTCCTCCCAATGTTTCACAATTATATCCTCTAGCAAGCGGTTTTCTAAAAAATCAAAGACAGCACCGTGACCTCCGGCAAGGTATACAATCTCAAAAGATTGATTTGCCACTTCTTGAAGGCTTTGGGCTTGGTTTAATTTTTTTCTAAAATCTGGATTTTTCCAATAATTTCTCGTGAGTTTATCCATCATCATAGGTTTTAAACTCTCTGGGTCTATGGGTATTTCTCCACCTTTCGGACTGGCTATGCTAATATTGCAATTAGCCTGCTCTGCCACCTCATAAAAATGAGTAAGCTCACTTAGCCATAAGCCTGTAGGTATTTGGCTTTTCGGATATTTATCAACACTAGTAGCTATTAATAGAATATTCATTTTTAACTTTAATAATCCCCAAGCGTTTCAGGATTTTGCGATAAGGCTTTTTCAAGTTCTTCATCGTTTGGTGCTTTTCCGTGCCAAGCGTGAGTGCCCATCATAAAATCTACACCATTTCCCATTTCGGTATGGAGCAAAATTGCAACTGGTTTTCCTTTGCCTGTTTTTGATTTCGCTTCTTTCAACCCTTCTAAAATAGCAGGAATATCATTTCCTTTTTCTACCTCTACTACATCCCACTCGAAAGCTTGTAACTTAGCTTTTAAATTTCCTAGGCTTAAGACATCTTTGGTATCGCCATCGATTTGTCTTCCGTTGTAATCTATGGTAGAGATGATATTATCTACCCCCTTGGCTCCTGCATACATGAGCGCCTCCCAGATTTGCCCTTCTTGCAATTCGCCGTCGCCGTGTAGTGTATAAACTAAATGGCTGTCTCCGTCCAATTTTTTGCCCAAAGCCATCCCAATGGCTACAGAAAGTCCTTGACCAAGCGAACCAGATGCTACACGCACACCAGGCAATCCCTCGTGCGTGGTAGGGTGCCCCTGCAGGCGAGTGCCTAATTTTCTAAAAGTTGCCAATTCAGAAACAGGAAAAAATCCGTTTCTGGCTAAAACGCTGTAGAATACAGGTGAAATGTGCCCATTAGACAAGAAGAAAACATCTTCGTTTTTTCCTTCCATTTTGAAATCTGTGCTATAATCCATCACCTCGCCATATAGGCAAACCAAGAATTCTGCACAGCCCAAAGAGCCTCCTGGGTGTCCGCTATTCACTGCGTGCACCATGCGTAAAATATCTCTGCGTACTTGTGTAGTAAGACTTTCTAAATGTTGAATATCTGCCATTTTTTATTTTTTGGTAAATGTAATAATTTTTAAAGAAAATAGCGAAATTCAGCCTGGATTGTTGAAAATTTTTTCAGAAATAAAAATGATAAAAAAGAAAAATCGCTCCTTGCTATTTATAACAAGAAACGATTTTATAAATGAAAACAATAATTATTTTCTAAAACATGAATTATTTCTTCAACAAAATGAATGAATAGTTCCCCAAGTGTACAAAATATTTTCCTTCTCTGAAGTCATCAATCTGAACTTCGTTTACACCTGGACGAACAATCATTTTTTTAATAAACATTCCATCTTCGGAGTAAAATTTCACTAATGTAGGCTTTTCCACTTTAATGTTTATAAATCCTTCTTTTCCTGTGCTAGCTACGATTTCTTTATCGTTTGCACCATTTTCTTCATTGCCTACTCCTGCGTACAATACGGAGCTTGCTGCTGAGGCGACTAACGCCAATGATAATACTAATTTTTTCATTTTTTAATAGGTTTAGGCTACAAATTTAAGCATGATAAAAGTCATGTGCAAGTTTTCTAGGTACAGAAATGTATATTTAACACTAAGTTTTACACAAAATAGGTATTTTCACCTCGAATCCTTAAATTATTAACACAATTTCAGCATAGGCTGTTTAATTCTTGCGCCAAAAAATCAGCTTGGATCCACATCAAAATCAATGCGCACACGGCGAAACACACTCACTCCATGCAGTTTAACCAAAGCTTCTTTGAGTAATTGCTTTATTTTTTTAGGGCTTTGCCCCTCTTTGATTTTAATCAGAGTTTTGAACCTATATTGATTGTTTAGTCTTGCAATTGAGGGGCAGCAGGCCCTAGCAGTGTTCTTTCATTAAAAAAAGGTTTCAGCATTTGGGTGTAGTAATTCGCTGTTTTTTCTGCCAATTCGTGATCTTTGTGCCTAAATGTAATTTCAATTAATTTGCAATAAGGCGGATAGAGGGTGTGTTCACGCTCAGTCAAAATCTCATTTGCTGTGTTTTCATAATCGAATTTTTGTGCATTTTTTAAAACAAAATGATCTGCTTTGTAGGCTTGCACAATCACTTTTCCTTGTTCCTTTCGGCGTCCTGCACGCCCTGCCACTTGTACAATTCGCTGAAATGCTCGCTCGTGTGCTCTGAAATCTGGAAAATTGAGCAGACTATCTGCCTTAATGATGCCTACCAGATTCACATCGTCAAAATCTAAACCTTTGGTAACCATCTGTGTACCCACCAGCAAATCTATTTCATGATTTTCAAGTGCTTCGATCAGTTTTTCAAAGGCGAATTTCTTGCGCATGCTGTCTACATCCATACGGGCTATTTTATGCTCGGGAAATAGTTGCACAAATTCGTCTTCTATTTGCTGAGTTCCCAATCCCACTGTTTTTAAATCCGTAGATCCGCATTCGTAGCACTTTACGGGCTTGGCTTGCGTATGCCCACAGTAATGGCATTTTAATTCCTGAGTTAATTTATGGTAGGTGAGCGAAACATCACAATTGGGGCAATACGGCGTGTGCCCACAATCATTACACTCCAGCACAGGCGAAAACCCTCTACGATTTTGGAATATGATGACTTGCTTTTTATGTTCAAAAGCGTTTAAAATTGCATTTTTCAGCTCAAATGAAACATGCCCAATCATTCTGTTTTGTTGCACGGCTTCCCTCAAATCTACGATTTCCATCACGGGCATTTTCACATTTCCATATCGCTCGGTGAGTGACACATAAGCAATTTTATTTTCTTGTGCCAAGTGGAACATCTCCAGCGAAGGTGTCGCCGAACCCAATAAAACTTGTGCTCCATTCATTTTTGCCCAAACCATCGCCGCATCTCGTGCGTTATAAAATGGCCGGGTATCGGTTTGTTTTAAAGAGGATTCGTGCTCCTCGTCTACGATTACAAGCCCCAAATCTTGCAGAGGCAAAAACAACGAAGAGCGGGCTCCTACTATTATATTGTATTCATTATTTAAAACTTTTTCCCATAGCTCCACCCTTTCGTTTTGGTTAAACTTGGAATGGTACACCCCCACTTGATCTCCAAAATATTTTTGAATGCGCTGCGTGAGCTGTGTAGTGAGCGAAATCTCTGGCAATAAGTAT
This sequence comes from Ornithobacterium rhinotracheale, assembly GCF_004088395.1. Classification (NCBI taxonomy): domain Bacteria; kingdom Pseudomonadati; phylum Bacteroidota; class Flavobacteriia; order Flavobacteriales; family Weeksellaceae; genus Ornithobacterium; species Ornithobacterium rhinotracheale. The sequence continues at coordinate 1,464,725 of NZ_CP035107.1, forward strand.
AATACTTTTTTCCTCTGTGCCAAAGATCGCTCAATACATTTGATATAAATCTCGGTTTTTCCAGAAGAAGTTACGCCATGCAAAAGCACATTTTTTTGTTGATTAAGTGCCTCTTGCACCGAATCAAACGCTATTTGCTGTGCAGGGCTTAATGTTTTAATTTTGCTAAGCTCCTCATCATAAGTTTGCACACGCTGGGTTTGGTCTTCATAAATTTGAACCAAATGTTTCTCGGCAAGTGCATTCAGCGTGGCATGTGTTGTGTTGTTTTCCTTTATAAATTCGGAAACTTTTACGGGCGAATTGCTTTGTTTTTGCTTAACAATCAGTTTTAAATACAATTCTCTCTGCTTGGGGGCTCGGCTTAGTTCTTGAATGCTTTGGGCTTTGGTTTCGGCAGAAATGTTTTCATTTAGCCGAACATAATTCTCGATTTTAGGCGTATATTTTTGGATTAATTTTTCGTCTAAAATCACTAAGCCATAAGACATTAATTCTTTTAACAATGGCAATGCCGACTTTCGCTCAACCAAATCTGCACATTCATCTACGGAGAGAATTCCTTTTACGCTCAAAGCTTCCCAAATCGTATAGGCTTCATCCGAAAGTTCCATTTCGGGCGTAAGTTTTTGTGAAGGAACGATTTTCACAAAAGTGTCGCTATCAAGTTTTAATGCCGTGGGAAAAACATTGCCGTACACATCTCCGAGCGAACACATGTAATATTCTGCAACCCATTCCCAAAATTTGATTTGCTTTTCGGTAACGAGTGGCTTGGCATCGAGCAAGGCATAAATGGGCTTGGTTTTGTATAATTCGGGTTGATTTTGGTGGATTGAATGCACTATGCCCGTGTACAACTTTCGGTTGCCAAACGGCACTGCCACACGCTGCCCTACTTGTACTTTGCCACGCATCTCTCTCGGAATGTGATAGCAAAAAGTTCCTTCAATTGGAAGGGGCAAAATCACTTCGGCAAAATGGATTTCAAGCGGATTTTTCAATTTAGCTAAAACTTTTTTTCGCTGATTTTATGCTTGTTTTAATTCTTTTCTTCGTTTAAGTTCTTTTTCGATCAAGGTCAATTCTCGATTGGATTGTCCCGCTACCGAGGTGTTTTCTTGTGCTCTTCGGATTAAATATGGAATCACCTCTTTTACAGGACCAAACGGAACATATTTTGCCACATGATAGCCGTTCTCACCCAGCACAAAGCTGATGTTATCACTCATGCCAAGCAATTGCCCAAACCAACAGTTGGCTAAATCCGAATTTTGGTCGATTTTATTTTTGAGATTCATACAACTCTCTTCGTTGTGCGTTCCCGCAAAAAGGAAAATTCTATCGCAATGCTCGGTGATGAAATCAAGTGCAGCATTGTACGACGCATCCGTTGCTGCTTTATCTGGCTGAATCGGAGAAGGATAACCCATTTTTTGTGCACGCTCACGCTCTTTTTCCATGTAAGCACCACGCACGATTTTAAAGCCTAAATAGTAATCTTCTTCTTCCGCTTTTTTAAATTCATTTTTTAAATATTCTAAGCGATCGGTGCGATACATTTGCAAAGTATTGAGCACTACAACTCTCTCTTTATTAAAAGTTTTCATCATTTCTTGTGCCAAATCGTCTGCCGCATCTTGCATCCAGGTTTCTTCGGCATCAATCATGATTTTGACACCTTTTTGGTAGGCTTTTTCACAAGTTTTATAAAACCTAGTTCTAATATGCTCCCACGCTGTGTGCTCGGCTGGAGAAAGCTGCTGTTTTTTGCCCACTTTTTCGTACAAATCAATATTTCCGTAGCCCGTAGGTTTAAACACTACAAAAGGAATTTTTGGATTATTTTCAGCTAAATCTATAATCGACATAATTTCATTAAAACAGGCATTATAAGATCTCTCATCTTCCTTTCCCTCAATCGAATAATCCAAAATACTGCCTACATTTTGCTCATACAATCTATCCACCGTTTTGATCGATTCTTGTAGATTCTCGCCCCACAAAAATGATCAAAAATCGTATTTTTGATAAGAGTTTTTACGCCAGGTATATTCTTAAATATAGGCAAACTCACCGCTCCAAAATTTACCAAAAAATTATAATTCACGGATTTAAAAAGTAAATACGCTCTCTTGAGTTCATAATCAGACTTGGAGCGAAAGGCGATTTCTGTGTTTTCAAAAAATTTCATTCAATTAATTTTAGCATTAAAACAAATTTAAAATTTTATTCATTTTTTCGCAATAGTTTTTTATTATTTTTAAAATCCATTTTTTCGCTATCTTTGTGCTTTTAGATTTCGAATAAATAAAATATGACACAAGCGCCAATCTATTTCGACCAAGGCTTTGAGGCTCTGGACCAATTAATTGCTGAGAAAAATTACAGCAAAATAATGATTCTAGTAGATGAAAATACGCACGAAAAATGCCTGCCGCTACTTCTGCAAAATACTGAAAATATTCTAAATTGTGAATTTATAGAAATACCCGCGGGGGAAGACACTAAGCAACTTTTCTTTGTAAATCAAGTACTTAAATCCTTAAAATTGAGCGGACTTGACCGCAAGTCCTTACTCATCAATTTAGGGGGCGGCGTGGTTACCGATTTCGGAGGTTTTGTTGCCTCTATCTACAATCGTGGAATTGATTTTGTAAACATTCCCACCAGCTTGCTCGCGATGGTTGATGCCTCTGCGGGCGGAAAAACAGGTGTGGATTTATGCGGAATTAAAAATATTGTAGGCACATTTTCTCAGCCTCAAATGGTAATTATTGAAACAGAATTTCTAAAAACACTCCCGCCGCGCGAGCTGCTTTCTGGCTTTGCTGAAATGCTTAAACACGGCTTAATTCAAGATGAAAATCAGTGGAAAACGCTCTCTCAAATCACCAAATTAGATGCCGAAAATATTGCGCCACATATCAAGAATTCCATCAATGTAAAACTAAATGTCGTTACGCAAGACCCTACCGAAAAGGGACTTAGAAAAATCCTAAACGCAGGGCACACCTTGGGGCACGCCATAGAGACTTATTACCTCTGGCTTGATAAAAGTGTAATTGCAAAAGGGGAAGCCGTGGGCGATAAAATCAATCATTTCATCACTCAGAGCTTGGAGAGCGATGATGATTTTTCACAGCCAATCCTTTCTGAAAAAGAGGGCGAACCAAGCATCACACACGGCGAGGCAGTGGCCACTGGGCTAATGCTTGAAGCACACCTAGCTTGGCAAAAGGGCTTTATATCCAAGGAAGAATTTAGCGAAATTTTCTACCGATTAACGGAGCTTTACCCCTATTTTGAATTGCCTTCGGCTGAAATTTTAGAGCAAATTATGCTACACGATAAGAAAAATGAGGGGGGCAAAATTAATTTTGTAATGCTAAGGCGCATCGGGGAATGCACACCCGATAAGGTGGAATGCTCTCGCAATGAAATTCAAAATGCAATAGATTTTTATACTGAAAATTTCCCAAAATAAAATTTTAAAAATAAAAAAATCCCTTTAGCTTACAAAGGGATTTTTTCAATTATTTAGAGTTCATTTTTTACTCTTTTGTTCTGAAAACCAAGCCGCTTTCATCAAAATAATCAATTAGTACCACTGAATTATCGTGAACATTGCCAGCTAAAATTTCTTTTGACAATTTATTGAGCACCTCTTGCTGAATGGCTCTCTTAATTGGTCTTGCGCCAAATTGTGGGTCATAACCTATTCGCGATAAATAGTTGATAGCCTCTGGCGTAGTGTCTAGAACGATGTCTCGTTTGGCTAATAATTTTGATAAAGATTTCAGCTGCAACTCCACTATTTCCTTGATTTCCTCTCTCTTCAATGGCTTGAAAAGTATGGTTTCATCGATACGATTTAGGAATTCTGGCTTAAAGCTTTGTTTTAATAAATTAAATACCTCTTCCTTGGTTTGGCTTAAAATAGCTTCTTCATCTTTGTTCTCTAAATCGGCGAAATTATCTTGAATGATATGCGAACCGATGTTAGAAGTCATTATTACAATTGTGTTTTTAAAGTTCACCGTGCGGCCTTTGTTATCTGTCAAGCGACCATCATCAAGCACCTGCAACAGGATGTTGAAGGCATCTGGGTGTGCTTTCTCTATCTCGTCCAAAAGCACTACTGAGTATGGTCTGCGGCGCACGGCCTCGGTGAGCTGCCCACCTTCATCATAGCCTACATACCCCGGAGGCGCTCCTACCAAGCGGCTTACGGCGTGGCGCTCTTGGTATTCGCTCATATCGATGCGCGTCATACTATCTTCATCGTCAAATAAGTATTCGGCAAGGGCTTTGGCAAGCTCAGTTTTCCCGACTCCTGTGGAGCCTAGAAATAGGAAGGAGCCAATTGGTCTGCGCTCATCGCTTAAACCTGCTCGGTTTCTGCGAATGGCATCGGATACGGCTGCTATGGCTTCCTCTTGACCGATTACGCGGCGGTGCAATTCAGCTTCAAGGTTTAATAATTTCTCTCTTTCAGATTGCATCATTTTAGTCACTGGAATTCCAGTCCAGCGTGCCACTACTTCAGCGATATCCTCTCGGTCTACTTCTTCTTTAATCATTTTGGCATCTTGGTCCGTGAATTGTTTTTCTAATTCTGCCAATTTAGCCTCTTCTTCTTTAATTTTTCCATAGCGGATTTCAGCCACAGTTCCGTAGTCGCCGAGGCGTTCTGCGCGCTCCGCTTCTAGTTTTAAATCTTCAATATTTTTGCGCGCCACTTGGATATTATCGGCTAGGTTTTTCTCGGTTTGCCAAGTAGCGTTTAGCTCGCTTCGTTTTTCATTTAATTCGGCTAATTCTTGTTTTAATAGGGCTAATTTTCGCTCATCGTTTTCACGCTTTATTGCCTCTATTTCAATTTCTAGCTGCATTATTTTTCTGTCTAAAACATCTAACTCCTCTGGCTTAGAGTTCATCTCCATACGCAATTTAGAGGAGGCTTCATCAATGAGGTCGATGGCTTTATCTGGCAAAAATCTATCTGAAATATATCTTTCCGAAAGCTCAACAGCTGCGATAATCGCCTCGTCTTTGATTCTAATTTTATGGTGAACTTCATATTTTTCTTTGATTCCACGCAAGATAGAAATTGCATCTTCTTCGTTTGGTTCTTCTACCATCACTTTTTGGAATCTACGCTCGAGTGCTTTATCTTTTTCAAAATATTTTTGATATTCGTTCAAGGTTGTAGCCCCAATTGAGCGCAACTCACCACGCGCCAAAGCAGGTTTTAAAATATTGGCAGCATCCATCGCTCCTTCTCCACCTCCAGCACCTACAAGTGTGTGAATTTCATCGATGAACAAGATGATTTGTCCTTCAGAGCTGGTAACCTCCTTCACCACAGATTTTAATCTTTCCTCAAATTCTCCCTTATATTTAGCTCCTGCCACGAGTGCCCCCATATCTAGGGAATAAATATTTTTATCTTTCAGATTTTCAGGCACATCACCATTTACAATTCTGTGGGCTAAGCCTTCGGCTATGGCTGTTTTACCCACCCCTGGCTCCCCGATTAGGATAGGGTTGTTTTTGGTTCTTCTGGATAAAATCTGCAATACGCGGCGAATTTCTTCATCTCGCCCAATTACGGGATCTAATTTACCTTCAATCACCAAATCATTTAGATTTTTGGCATATTTGGAGAGAGAGTTATAAGTCTCCTCAGCACTTTGGGAAGTTACGCGCTGCCCTTTTCTAAGCTCTGCGCTCACATCTAGCGTTTGCTGGTGAGATGCGCCCAAGGATTTAAGCAAATCAGAAACGCGGTCGTTAGCTTTAAGCAATGCCAAAAGCAAATGCTCTACACTCACAAACTCGTCTTTCATCTTCTGCGCCTCGATTGTTGCCTCGTTCAGCACTCTGTTTAGCGCTGAGGAGAGGTGCATTTCGCCTCCCGTAACTTTGGCATAAGTATTTATAATTTTCTCTAATTCTTTTTTCAAATAATCAATGTTTATGCCTTGTTTTTTAAGGATAAAATCAATCACTTGATTATCTTCATCTAATAGAGCCTCCATCAAGTGGCCATTCTCTATCGCTTGATTTCCGTGCATTTGGGCTAGTTGCTGCGCCTTTTGCACGGCTTCTTGTGCTTTTATCGTAAATTTATTAATGTCCATATAATTTTAATTTCTCTTTTAATTTTGTATTTAATTTCTCTTACCTTGTATCAGGATTTTGATTTTATTATGGCAAATTTTTAGCCATTTTAGAAATATGCATAAAATGACCTAAATATCCATTTTTCAGCACTTAAAAATCTGACATTTTGTCATTTTCTTATTTATTGAAAATAATTAACCCTATTAATTATTTTTTATATATTTGCAAAATGAAAAGAATTTTATTACTATTATTTATCAGTATTTCAGGTTTTATTTTCGCACAATCTCCTGTGGGCACTTGGAAAACGATTGATGACAACACGGGAAAGGCACGCTCCTTTGTAAAAATCTATGAGAAAAATGGAGCACTTTTTGGCAAAATCGTAAAAATCACCAACCCTGCCCTGCAAAATAAAAAATGTGAAAAGTGCAAGGGCAATAAGAAAAACGCTCCATTACTAGGCTTTGAGGTAATCACGGGGCTTAGAAAGAATGGAAATATTTGGGAAGATGGCAAAATTACCGACCCCGATTCTGGAAAAGAATATTCTTGCAAAATTGAGCTAGAAGGCAATAATAAGCTAAAAGTAAGAGGCTTTCTTGGATTTTCGCTCCTAGGGCGCACGCAAATTTGGGAACGCGTAAACTAGACTTTGAGCCGTTTATGGGGCGAAAAATTTCATAATCATTTAATTAATTTGTACCTTGTGCGCCTAAATTAAACTAAAACCAAAGTTGCAATGCCTAAAAAATTTCCTTTTCTAAAAAGATTTGAAAGAAAAATAGAAGAGGCTAAATCGCTTGATAAAAATAGCCGACTGGCAAGAAAACTAAGCCTTGGCCCCTATCAATTGGCTAAAAAAATGGGCGAAGAATCGGTGGAAATGGTCATCGCCTCTGGCAAAGAGTGCGATAAAGACTTTTTGGAAGAGGCCGCCGATGTGTTCTATTACTATATGCTGGCGCTGCACGACAGGGGCTACGCGCTTAAAGATGTCTTGCTCATCTTGAAAGATAGGGATAAAAACGGAAAGAAAGATAAGGTGTATTAATCCTCCAAAAGAAAAAAAATGCGATTTTCACTGAAAATCGCATTTTTTCTTTTTAGTATTTTGCATTTAAGAGTGCAACATTTCTTTTTTCTCCAGCAATTCCCCCTCAGATTCTTGGAAATTATCATCTGGCACACAACAATCCACAGGGCACACCGCGGCACACTGCGGCTCATCGTGAAATCCCTTACACTCCGTACACTTATCTGGAACGATGTAATAAATATCATCGCTCAACGGCTCTTGCGCCTCAGCAGCATCGGCTGAATGCCCATTTTTCCCCACTACAAAGCCCGTAAGCGTGGTTCCATCTTCAAAACGCCAATCCATAGCACCTTCATAAATGGCGTTATTCGGGCACTCTGGTTCGCAAGCACCACAATTAATACATTCGTCTGTTATTTTGATTGCCATAATTAAAATCTTATTTTTGTTGCAAATTAACAACAAATTCTATGCAATTAAAAAATCGTATCGCAACTTTTTGCGATTTGGGGCGTAATTTAGAATCATTCATAAAAAATTATTCTACAAATGAGCTCTCCCCCGAGCAAAAAAACTTGCTACACGCTATCCAAAAAGCCTATGCACAAAACCCCTGGTTTACAGAGGAAAATATACTTTTTACGCTAAGCGAATGGGTGCAGGCTTTGAATTCTAAAAACATTGAGCTATGGCTAAAAAAATATGATTTTAAGCCTAAAAATCAAAGAATTGGCATTGTTGCTGCGGGAAATATCCCAATGGTGGGTTTTCACGATTTGCTCTGTGTACTGCTGGCTGGCGAAAGGGCACAAATTAAACTATCCTCTAAGGACTGGGCGCTGATGCAATATATGATAGATTTTTTAAGAATTAATTCCAAGGACTTGCACCAAGCCATCGAGGTGGTGGAAAATTTGCACAATTATGATGCGGTGATTGCCACAGGAAGCGATAATACGGCGCGCTATTTTGAAGCCTATTTTAAAAACAAACCCCACATTATCCGCCGAAATAGAACCTCCATCGCGGTGCTCACGGGTGAGGAAACGGAGGCGCAATTAGAGCTCCTTTGTCACGATATGCTACGATATTTTGGCTTAGGATGTAGAAATGTAACTAAGCTCTATATTCCTGAGAATTATGATTTAAACCTAATTTTCAAGGCGCTATATGGCTGGCGAGACATCATTAATCACCATAAATATGCCAATAATTATGATTACAATCGTGCAATTTTGATGATGAAACAAATTCCGATTATGGATAATGGCTTTGTTTTATTGGAAGAAAACGACGCACTTTTTAGCCCAATTGGAGTAGTTTATTACGAAAAATACCGCAGCCAAGAGGATTTAAATCAGGCTTTGCCATTACTTGAAGATAAGATACAATGCCTTGTCTCTGAAAACTTTAACTCTATTTTAAAAACCACTCCTCTGGGGCAAGCGCAACGCCCTAAACTTTGGGATTATGCCGATGGGATTGATACAATGGAGTGGATTATGAGTTTAAAATAAATTTATGTAGCTTGAAAAGTTTTCATTTTCAAAGTTAATTGTGTACATTTGTTGAAATTAAATTTAGATTAAAAATTAATATCATATGAAATTCATCGTTGCGAGTTCAACATTGCAAAAACACCTACAAATGCTAGGTAGCGTCATAAATTCAAGCAATACTTTAGCTATTTTAGACAATTTTTTGTTTGATTTAGATCACAATCAATTGAAAATCACTGCAACAGATTTAGAAACCACCATTTCAACCGTGATCGAAGTTCAATCAGAAGATGTGGAATCTATTTGCGTGCCTTCAAAGATTTTGCTTGATACGCTTAAAACTTTCCCAGACCAGCCTTTAACTTTCTTAAAAAGAGAAGATAACCAATTAGAAATCGTTTCTGATCAAGGTAAATACCAGCTATCTTATCTTTCGTCTGAGGATTTTCCAGAAACACCAGCTTTGCCAGATGTAAGCTCCACAACAATCCCGAGCGATGTCTTGGTAGAGGCGATTAACAAAACTATTTTTGCAACGAGCAACGATACTCATCGCCCTGTGATGACAGGTGTTTATTTCGAATGGAATAGCAATTTCCTACAATTTGTGGGAACAGATGCACACCGCTTGGTGAAATATACAAGAAATGATTTACATTCAACAGATGGTTCGGAATTCATTATGCCTAAAAAGCCTATGAATATCTTAAAAAATATTTTGCCTTCTGGAGAAGATGTGATTGTGGACTATAACGAAAACAATGCAAGATTTAGCGTAGGGAATTTGACCATTACTTGCCGATTGGTAGATGGGAAGTATCCTGCTTATGGTGCTGTGATCCCAAAAGAAAATCCAAAAGTGATGACTATCAACCGTACGATGTTCTTGAACTCGCTACGCCGTGTGTCTATCTTTGCCAATAAATCAACTTACCTTGTAAGATTAAAACTAAATGGTAATCAATTAACCATCAACTCAGAAGATACAGATTTCGCAAACAAGGCTGAGGAAAAATTGCCATGCGACTACCATGGAGAAGAATTCCAAATTGGATTTAATGCTAAATTCTTGTCTGAAATCTTACAAAATTTACAAAGCGAAGACATTACACTTTCTATGTCTGAACCAAGCCGTGCGGGTATCATAAAACCTGTGGGAGACTTGGAAGAAGGCGAAGAAATCTTAATGCTTGTGATGCCACTAATGCTTTCAGCTAAATAAAAAATTTAAACCAACATAAATAAGTATTTAATCTATAATACATGAAAATTTCTCACCAATTGCTATCTGATTTTTTAAAAACAGATTTAAATGTAGAAAAAGTTTCAGCCATTTTAACCGATACAGGACTTGAAGTAGAAGGAGTAGAAAAAACTGGCGTTGCCAAAGAAGATTTAGAAGGTTTTGTTGTAGGAAAAGTATTGACCTGCGAACAACATCCCAACGCCGACAAACTTAAAGTTACAACCGTAGATTTAGGAAACGGTAACATTCAGCAAATCGTGTGCGGTGCACCAAACATTGCAGCAGGGCAAAATGTTCCTGTGGCAACTGTGGGTACCGTAATCAAAGATGATAAAGGAAACTCGTTTACCATCAAAAAAGCAAAATTAAGAGGCGAAGAATCAAACGGAATGATTTGCTCTCAAAAAGAATTACGCATTTCTGAGGATAATTCTGGGATTTGGGTAATGGATGAAAGCCTAGTGGCGGGAACTCCCCTATCAGAAATTATTGAAGAGAGTGTAGATTATGTGTACGAAATCGGGCTTACTGCCAATCGTGCCGATGCTATGTCGCATTTCGGTGTAGCACGAGACGCCTATGCCGCTATGAAATCTAAAAAGCTCAATGCTTCTTTTGAACAGCCTAATACAGAGCTTGAAATCAGCTCAAAAGAAAAATCTCCAATTGAGGTAAAAGTAGAAGATGCTGAGCTTTGTCCGAGATATGCAGGAATTTATATCAAAGGAGTAAAAGTAGCTCCATCGCCACAATGGCTTCAACAGAGATTAAAAGCCATCGGACTTTCGCCTAAAAACAACTTGGTAGATGCTACCAACTATGTTTTGCACGGATTGGGGCAACCAATGCACGCTTTTGATGCCGATAAAATTGCAGGAAATACCATTATTGTAAAAAAAGCCACAGAAGGCGAAAAATTTACTACGCTAGACGAGGTAGAACGCACTTTGAGTGGCGATGATTTGATGATTTGCAATGCAAACGAACCTATGTGTATCGCTGGTGTAATGGGTGGTAAGGATTCTGCTGTGAGCGAAACCACACAAAACATTTTCTTAGAAAGTGCTTACTTCAATCCCGTGAGCGTGAGAAAAACGGCTAAAAGCCAAACAATTAACAGTGATTCATCATTCCGATTTGAAAGAGGAATTGATCCTAATTACTGTGTAAAAGCCTTGCATTTTGCCGTAAAATTAATCCAAGAAATCGCAGGTGGCGAAGTAGTAGGACAAATAATAGATGTGTACCCTACACCAATTGAAGGTTTTGATGTTTTGCTACAATATAGAAATGTAGAAAGAATTTTGGGAGAAAGACTTCATCGCGAAAAAATCAAAGAAATTTTAGAACTTCTTGACATAGAAATCATCTCTGAAACAGACGGAACTTTGGAATTAAAAGTACCTGCATATCGTGTAGATGTTCAGCGTGAGATTGATGTGATTGAAGATATTTTGAGAATCTATGGCTACAACAATATCCAAATCAACGAAAAGGTGAGCTCTTCTATCGTTGCAGGCGAGGGATTCCTAGACCATAAAGTGAGCGAGGGCATTTCTGATTTGTTGATCACACACGGATTTAACGAAGCGATGAACCTCTCGATGTACAAAAAAGAGTACAACGATTGGCTTGGATTTAGCGAAGAAAATTCTGTGACTTTGATTAACTCATTAAGCCAAGATGTTTCGACAATGCGTAGAAGTTTGTTGCCAAGTTTGCTCTCAAACTTAGACTACAACATTAAACGCCGAAATAGCAATATCAAACTATTTGAATTTGGGAAATCCTACCGAGTAGAAAACGGAAAATATATCGAAACTCCACATTTGGCTCTCGCTGTAACTGGTGATGTAGCGGGCGAAAATTGGCATGAAAAATCGAGAAGTGTTTCTTTCTTCTACCTTAAAGGTGTTGTGGAGCAAATTTTAGAAAAATTCAAAGCTCAAAACACAAAAGGTGCAGAATTGAAAAAAGATTACTTTACCTATGCATTAAACTATCTTCTAAACGAAGAATCTTTAGTATATGTAGCAGAAGTAAACAAAGATTTATTAAAGAAATTCGACATCGATCAGCCTGTGTTTTATGCGGAATTTAGCATGAAAGCTTTCTACAAAAATTATGAAGAAAACAAAGGCATGAAATTCAAAAGCTTGCCCAAATTCCCAAGTGTAAGAAGAGATTTAGCACTATTGCTAAACATAGACACAAGCTATGAAGCTGTAAAAGAATACGTTGAATCTTGCGATACTACCCACATCAAAAGCGTAAATTTATTTGATGTATACCAAGGAGACAAACTGCCTGAGGGTAAAAAGTCGTATGCAATCAGCCTTCAATTACAAGATGATGAAAAAACAATGAACGATAAGCAAATTGATGCGATTATGAAAAAAGTAATCAAAGTGCTTCAAGATAAATTAAACGCAGAACTTAGAAACTAATTTAGCATGAAAAAATTATCCATATTGTTTGTTATGGCAATTTTACTTTTCTCCTGCGATGCCCTAAGCCCCATTGCAAAAGGATCTGCCGATATTTCAAAATTGTACGGAAATTGGATTTTACAAAACAATAAAGACGCCGAGGTAGGTTTCAATTCAGCCCCATTATCTATCAGCTTTCAAAAAGAAGGTGGCGAATTAAAAGTAAACGGATTTGCAGGGTGCAATCGATTTTTCGGAGCATGCACAGCACAAGCTGGTGTGATCAATCTTGACAACTTAGCAAGCACCCGCATGGCTTGTCCGCAACTTGATATAGAAAAACGATATTTATCGCTTCTAAGTAAATCAAATCGCTACGAAATCAAAGGAAAGGACTTGTACTTTTATCAAAATAATTTATTGTTATTACATTTTAAACGATAAATTCAATTTTTATAATATTCACAAAAGAGAGGTTTCATTTGAAATGAAATCTCTCTTTTTTATTTAACTAATTTTAAAGAATAGCACAAATATTTAGTTTTTAGATAATTAAGACAACAATTAAATTTATTCACTCATTTTTAATAAAAATAGGTACCATTTTTGATTCTTGTAGAGCAAAATAATTTAAATCAATCATGGGATATTATTTAATAATTGCTATTTTCACTCTCGCAAGCATGTATGTGAGCCATAAGCTGAAATCCAAATTTCAGCTATACTCAAGGATGAGACTTTCCAATGGCATGAGCGGAAAAGAAATCGCAGAACAAATGCTTGCCGATAATGGAATAAATGATGTGAGAGTAGTTTCGGTTCCAGGACAGCTGACTGATCACTACGATCCGCGAAACAAAACCGTAAACCTATCAGAAGGTGTGTATTTAGAAAGATCTGCAGCTGCGGCTGCTGTTGCGGCACACGAATGCGGACACGCTGTGCAACATAAAGTAGGCTACAAATGGCTTAACTTTAGATCTAAAATGGTGCCCGCTGTGAATGTGAGTTCTAATTTATCAATGTTTTTAATTATGGGAGGTATCGCTCTTTATGCAACCATGAACATTCCATATATATTAATTCTAGGAATTGTATTCTTTGCAGTAACTACTCTTTTTACTTTTGTGACCCTGCCCGTAGAATATGATGCCAGCAACCGAGCACTTGCATGGATGGAACAGAAAAATATAGTGCAACCACGCGAATATACCGCTGCTAAAGATTCTTTGAAATGGGCTGCTAGAACTTATCTAGTCGCTGCAATCGGATCGCTGGCACAATTATTATACTTTTTAAGTATACTTCTTGATCGAAGAAATTAAATTTAATATTTTTTAATTTAGAACTCTCTTTCCAAAAATGGAAAGAGAGTTTTTTATTTATAAGAAAAATGATGTTTAAAAGTATTTTTAAGCGAAATATTTTCTTATAAAAATTAAAAAAATCTTACGCTTTTTGTTCAACAAAACGAGAACACTTGAGTAGCTCAGGCTAAAAGAAAATAGATTAATCAAAATTTATTAATTGAAAAAAGTGAGAAAATTTGATTTCCGCACTTTTTTGTTTTTTTAATATGTTTAAAATGAAAAGTACATCAAATTCCGTATCTTTACATTAAGATAAACTACTGAGATGTTTGAACAAGTTGTCGTAAAACCAAACAAAATATATTTAGCCATTTTATTGGGCGTGTGCTTTCTTTTTTTACTTACAATCGCTGGCGTAAGCTTTTACACTGCAATTGACAAAGGAAGTAACCTTTTGTTGATGATTGCCATTATGCTTTTTGTGCTAATTGCAATTACTCTTTATTTAGATTTTTCATTGCCACTCAAAATCATTGCAGATGAAAACAGCATTTCTTTTGAAAATAGAAAATATGCTTTAAACCAAATTAAAAATTTAAAACTTAATACCCAAAAACTAAGATTCACAAGACAAGCCGAAGTTGCCGCAATTGTTTTTGATGACGGCAAAAAATTGATTTCACCCAATTATTTTTATCAAAATTTAAAGAATTTAAAACTATTATTCTATCAAGTTGTTCAGCAAAAAGAACATTTCACTCCGATTGAAATCAAACCTGTGCTAAAACGCGAAACCTTCAACGAAAAAATTAGAACAGAACTCGCACAACGAAACATTGCACTACAAGATGAAATTTATGAAAAAACTTAATATTATTTCTTATATTTAGGGCGGATTTTGAGGCACTCTCAAAATCCGCTTTAATTTAATACAAGCCTTAGGAAATGGAAAATATTAGTGTTTTTGATATGCTCAAAATCGGTGTGGGACCTTCAAGCTCGCACACTTTGGGACCATGGCGTGCGGCTCAGCAATTCTTGGAAGAATTAAAAATTCGTAACATTTTTGATTTAGTCAATGGGATTCAAATCGATTTATACGGCTCGCTCTCGCTCACGGGAAAAGGACACGCCACGGACTTGGCAATCCTCCTAGGATTAAGCGGAACCGACCCCGTAACTATCCCTGTGGAAAGCATCGATAGCATCATTGGGCATATCAAAACGCATCACAACCTGCTTCTAGATAATCAAAAGACTATTTATTTTGATTTTGAGCAAATAAAATTCAACAAAGAATTCCTCCCCTATCACGCCAATGGAATGAAAATCACCGCTTTTCTTGAAAATGGCGAAAACTACGACTCTACCTTCTACTCTATCGGCGGTGGATTCATCACCAAAGAGGAAACGGAGGAAATGGTAGACTTATCTGAAAACCAATCATTCCCCTACCCTACGAATAAGGCAAAAGACCTACTACACTATTGCAAAGAGCTTGGGCTAAGCATCTCCGATGTTGTGATGCAAAACGAATTAAGCGTGCGCTCCAAAGAGGAAATAGAGCATCAATTAAAAGCCATTTGGAAAGTTATGCTCGAATCCATTTATGTAGGTTGCCACACCGAGGGCTTCCTCCCTGGGGGCTTAATGGTGCGGCGACGCGCTTATGATATGTATCAAAAGCTTAAAGACCCGCGCTTCCCCTACACACACCCTAGTAATTGGGTAAAAAGCATTCGCAAAACACGAATGTTCTACCGCGAAATATTCAAATGGGTATCCACTTTTGCCATTGCCGTAAACGAGGTAAACGCCTCACTAGGGCGCGTAGTTACAGCACCCACCAATGGCTCTGCGGGCGTAATCCCTGCGGTATTGATGTTTTACCTATGTGTAGAAAACCATAAAGCCGGCTTTGAGGAAATCAAAAAATTCCTGCTCACTGCGGGCGTAATCGGCAGCATCTTTAAACGCAACGCAACGATTTCTGCCGCTATGGGTGGTTGCCAAGCAGAAATTGGCGTATCATCGGCTATGGCAGCAGGCGCCCTCTGCGAGCTGCGAGGCGGAACACCCGAGCAATGCTTAAATGCTGCTGAAATCGCTATGGAACACCACTTAGGGCTCACCTGCGACCCTGTGGAGGGCTTAGTACAAATTCCGTGCATTGAGCGTAATTCTATGGGTGCCATCAAGGCCATTAATGCCTCTGAATTAGCCCTCGACGCCGAGCACCCAAAAGTCTCGCTAGACCATGTGATTCACACCATGTGGCAAACGGCCAAAGATATGAACTCTAAGTATAAGGAAACCTCTGAGGGCGGACTAGCGGTGAGCGTTAAATTAGTAGATTGCTAGCTCTTAACCTAAGCTTTTAATACTAAATTTATCCCCTAAAAGCTCTAAATTATAAACCTTCTTAGGATATAATAAACGAAACAAGCCTTTAAAAGAGTATATTCAACGGCTTTTTTCGCTTTAATCAATAGTTAAATAACCTATTGCAGGGGGTTCCGAACCTATTACAGGGGGTAAATAACTAGGCCGAACCTATATAAATAGTGATATTAAACACAAGTAATAGAATATCCCATTTTAATTTAATAAATTTGTAAAAGAAATAAAATACATAATACTATGTCTGAAACTACACACAATGTTATCATAATAGGGTCTGGCCCTGCGGGCTATACCGCAGCAATCTATGCAGCAAGAGCCGAGATGCAGCCTATCGTAATCACTGGTATGCAACCAGGGGGCAACTTACCACAACTACTGATGTGGAGAATTTCCCTGGCTACCCTGAGGGAATTATGGGCCCCGCGCTAATGACTGATTTGCAAAAACAGGCTGAAAGATTTGGGACGCGCGTTGTTTTTGACTTCGTAAGTGAGGTTAAATTAAGCCAAGAAAAAGGCGGTATTCACCAAGTAATCACAAGCGGTGGCGAGGTGTACAATACCAAAACCGTCATTATCTCAACAGGAGCCTCTGCCAAGTATCTAGGGCTAGACGATGAGAAGAAATATGCTGGAAGTGGTGTTTCAGCCTGTGCCACTTGCGATGGATTTTTCTACAAAGGCAAGGAGGTGGCCGTGGTGGGCGGTGGCGATACAGCCGCAGAAGAGGCCATTTATTTAGCAAATCTATGCAGCAAGGTGTATCTCTTGGTACGAAAAAGCGAAATGCGCGCCTCAAAAGTGATGCAAGATAGAGTTTTGAACAACCCTAAAATTGAAGTTTTATTTAATCACGAATTAGAAGGCCTAAGCGGAAACTTGGTGGTAGAGAAGGCACATATCTTCAACAACCAAACACAGGAAAAACGCGAATTGGCAGTAGATGGCGTATTCATTGCCATTGGGCATAACCCTAATACGGAGCTATTCAAAGGCGTAGTGGATATTGATGAAAGTGGCTACATCATTACACAAGGAAAAGGCACACATACCAATGTCCCTGGCGTTTTTGCGGCAGGCGATGTACAAGATTCCATTTATCGCCAAGCTATTTCTGCCGCAGGCTCTGGGTGCAAGGCCGCCATTGATGCCGAAAGATATATATCTGAATTATAATTCTTCCACAATCTTTACCCATACAATCCTCAAGCAATTGAGGATTTTTTTATCTAAAAAATTCAAAGAAAAAGCATTTATTCCTATTTTTTCACTACTTTTATGCTTTAAAAAATTAAAACCTATAAACTTATGATACATTTTAAAATAGGCGATAAAGTAAAAGTCATCGACGATAATCTCAATGGCACGGTAACAAAAGTAACTGAAAACGAAATCACAATTGAAACAGATTTTGGCTTTGAGATGAAATACGAGCCTAATGAGCTTTTGCCTGATGTGGGAATGGAGGAAGAGATTGAGTTTTCAGCACTCACCCCTAAAAAAGAGGTTAAAAAATCTACTCCAAAGAAAAAAAAGGTAGAAAAAGTTTTTGATACGCGCACCCAAATGCCTGCTATTAAAACTGAAAAAGAAAAAGTCTCTAAAAAAACTAAAAAGATTAGAAAGCCCCCGCTAGAAATAGATTTGCATTATGCACAATTAGAGAATTACGACCGATTATTGGCTAAAAATTTAATCCTAGCACGGCAGATGAACTCACTAAAAAAGCGGGTGGAAAGAGCCCGCGAACACGGGTATGACCGCGTGGTTATTATCCACGGCAAAGGAGAAGGCATCTTGGAAGCCGAAGTAAAAAAATGGCTAAATGAAATGGGCTATCATTTTTATGATGCAGATTTTCAGCGCTACAAACTAGGCGCCACCGAGGTGGAATTGCCAAAGTTTTAAAACTTTCAAACTATATAAAAAAGCGGATAATTAAAAAATTATCCGCTTCCCTTGTTTAATTTAAATAATCTGCCTATTATTCTGGTACAATGTCAAATGATATTTCAGTTTGCACACTTCTGTGAGGCTTCACAATCGCTGTGTAAGTACCTAATCTCTTGATATTTCTACCTAAAATAGAGACATGTTTGCGCTCCACTTGAACACCTTTTTGGTTCAACAAGTCAGTTAAATCTGCGTTGTTTACAGAACCGAAAAGTTTATCTCCCTCACCTACCTTAGCTGCGATTACTAGTTCAAGCCCTTTAACGGCTTCAATGATTTTATTAGCCTCCGCGATAAGAGCCTCTTCGTGAGCTTTTCTATCTTCTAAAACTTTGTTTAATTCCTCAATATTCTTAGGAGTAGCCAATTTAGCTAAGCCTTGAGGGATTAAGAAGTTTCTTCCGTAACCCGGTTTTACTGAAACTACTTCAAACTCAAAACCTAAGTTTTCTACATCTTTTGTTAATATTACTTGCATTTTAGTTTCTTATTTTGGGTTATTTTAATAAATCTGTTTCAAATGGTAATAAAGCTAAATGGCGCGCTCTTTTAATAGCTTGAGCCACTTTTCTTTGGTATTTTAAAGAAGTGCCTGTGTATCTTCTTGGTAAAATTTTACCTTGCTCGTTCACAAATTGTAGTAAAAAATCTGGGTCTTTATAGTCTACATATTTGATTCCGAATTTTTTAAATCTACAGAACATTTCAGTAGATTGAGTTTCAATATCGATTGGAGTCAAATAACGGATTTCTGATTCACCGCCTTGCTCTACTTGTTTTGCTAATTCATCAATTGCCATAGTTGTATTTTTTATTTGTTAGACGATGCTTTTTGTTTTCTTCTATCCTCAGCCCACTCCACGCCGTGCTTATCTAATTTCACGGTCAAGTAGCGTAGCACGCGCTCATCACGCTTAAACATCAATTCTAAATCTGCTACCACATTTCCAGCGCCTTTCCACTCTATTAAGTGGTAAAATCCATTTCTCTTCAATTGAATAGGGTAAGCCAATTTGCGTAATCCCCAATTTTCTTGGTGTACAATCTCTGTACCTCTTTCCTTCAAGAAGTTTTCAACTTTTTTAACTGCTTCCTCCACCTGAGAATCAGACAGAACGGGAGTTAAAATGAAAACAGTTTCGTAATGATTCATTTTATATGTTTTTTAAATTGAGGCGCAAATATAGGAATTATTTTTAATATCACAGCCTTTTTTAATGACTTTTTTTATATTAATCACCTGTAAATCATTTTTTGATAGCCCCTAGATAATCCTTCAATGCCCTCAAAAACGCAAAAAAATAATTTCATTTATCAAAAATAGCTACCTTTGTTTTTTCCAAAAATAAGAATAAAAATGGGCATTGTTGCACGGCAAAGCATAAAATACTCTCTCATAGGCTACCTCGGTTTCGCGCTGGGGACATTAGCTGTAATCTTCTTATTTCCAAATGATTTAGAATTCTACGGAAGATTGCGCTACATACTCTCCACCGCCGAAATGTTTTTACCATTTGTAGTGCTTGGCATCTCCTTCTCTAATGTTAAATTTTTCTACGAGGCGCAAAAGGTAGGCAAGCACCAGAATTTCCTATGGCTAAGCCTTCTAAGTATAATTTTCAGTTTCTCAATATTTTCAGCACTATTTTTTAGCGCTAACTGGCTATTCCCCAGCATTAAAGAATCTTCAGCTTGGAACTTAAAAACTTTAATCCTCCCTTTAATTTTAATTTTAGCCCTAAACGCTATTTTAAACAAATACATTTCAAATTTTAAGCGAATTGCAATTCCCAATATTTTTGAAAACTTATTCCCAAAAATCGCTAATATTGGAGCATTTTCACTATTCTTTTACTTAGGTTTTGGCGAAAAAGTAGCCTATACCTTTTTCCTCGGAATGTTTGCTATCTCACTTTTGTGCTACATTTTTTATGCCCACAAACTAGAAAAACTCCGGCCAGATTTCAGCCTTAACTATCTAAAAAACAACCAACTTTGGAGGAAAGTAATCAATTATAGTTTATATGGCTTCTTGGGCAACATTGGGCATTACATAGCACTGCGTGTGGATAATTTTATGATTGGCGAGCTCATCGGCTTCGAATCCAATGGAGTGTACAGCATCATCTTAGCTATTTTATCATTTATGATGATTCCTCAAATGGGCATCAACAATATTTCCGCGCCAATCATCAACCAATATTTAGAGGAGACAAATTACATTAAATTAAATCAATTTTATCAAGAAAGCGCATTCCAACTCTTCTTTCAAGGGCTAATAATTTTCGCCTGCATCGTGCTCGGCTTTCCCTATCTTTCAAGCCTAATCAAAAATGGAGACAAACTCCTTGAATCCTTCCCAATACTCTGCATATTAGGGACTTCAATGCTATTCGACCTTGCAACAGGCTTTAATGGGCATATTATTTCCCTCTCTAAATATTACCGAATCAACATTGTGATTATGCTGTTTTTAGCCACTCTCACAATTAGCTTAAACTTAACATTTATCAAAGGCTTTAACTTAGGGCTTTTTGGCGTCGCATTATCTACTGCCATATCGCTCACAACATTCAATATCACAAAAATCTACTTTAACTGGGCAAAATTCGGAGTATTCCCATTGAGCAAAAAAATGCTAAGTACCTTAGCTTTAATCGGAACCGCCCTCTTCATCGCCCTCCTACTTCCTGACAGCAAAACTACTTGGCTTAACTTAATTTACAAACCCCTGACTTTAATCACATTAACATTTATCGGAAATCAGATTTTCGGTATTTTTCCCTTGATTGAATATCTTAAAAAATTAAGAAAAAAGAAACTTTAATAAAAAAGCGACCCTCACAGGCCGCTTTGAATGTTTTCACAACGGAATAATCCTTATTGTGAATTGCTTTCGACAGCAAATGTATTTATTTCTTTTGAATTAACAAAATGTTCTAGAAAAAAAGTGACTCCAAAGAGCCACTTTAGGTGTTTTCACAACGGAATAATCCTTATTGTATTTTTTTTCATAGAAAAAAATTACAACTCATATAATGATTGTACACCAAAGAATTAAAACAATCAAACCATGCTGGATTAAATGTCAGAACATTAAGTGATGTCTTAAAATATCTAATGAGAATATCTTCAGTATTCACTAGTTTAATTTATGGTGCAAAGATAAACAAAATTATTCAATGTACAAATGCGTAATGTACGATTATTATATGATAAAATGTTTTTTTATTAATTTATTATTTGAAATAAAATATACTTTTATTAACTTTACACTTTAAAATAAGTAGATTATGAAAAAAATACTAGGATTAGACATAGGCACCAATAGTATTGGTTGGGCATTAACAGAACAAGATTTTGACAATAAAAAAGGAAGAATTATTGATTTAGGGGTGCGGATTATCCCTATGAGTCAGGATATTCTTGGTAAATTTGATAGTGGCGTTTCCATTTCACAAACGGCAGAAAGAACAAGGTATAGAGGTGTTCGTCGTTTGCGAGAACGGCATTTGTTGCGTAGAGAGCGTTTGCATCGTGTGCTGAACATTATGGATTTCCTACCCGAGCACTATGCTCAAAGTATTGATTTTGAAAATCGGAAAGGGCAATTTATTGATAATAAAGAAGTGAAACTAAATTATATGCCAGAAGAAAACGGAAAATTCACCTTTATTTTTCAAGATTCTTTTCAAGAGATGTTGCAATTGTTCAAGGATAATGGATATAGCGAAAATGTTCCTTACGATTGGACTTTATACTTTCTTAGAAAAAAAGCTTTACAGCATAAGATTAGCAAGCAAGAACTCGCCTGGCTCTTATTAAATTTCAACCAAAAAAGAGGATACTACGAATTGCGTGGAGAGGAAGAAGAAGTAGACACAACAAAAGTGGAAGAATTCTATGCTCTAAAAGTAGTTTCGGTAGAAGAAGACAAAAATAGCAGTGCAAATTGGTATTTAGTACATTTAGAAAACGGTTTTATTTACAAAAAGAAAAGCACAAAACCATTAGATGATTGGGTGGGAAAGACCAAAGAATTTATCGTAACTACAACCTTAGATAAAGATGGGACACCTAAAAAGGATAAAGATGGAGATATCAAAAGAAGTTTTCGTATGGTAGACTCTGAAAAAGATTGGATTGCTATCAAAAAGAAAACCGAAAATGATATCAATAATTCGGGAAAGCAGGTAGGTACTTACATTTTTGATACGCTGTTGAAAAATCCTACTCAAAAAATCAATGGAAAACTAGTGAAAACCATTGAGCGTAAATACTACAAAGAGGAGTTAAAAGCCATTTTAAAAAAGCAAAAGGAATTTCATACAGAGTTAAATAACAAAGATTTGTATTATGCTTGTATTGAAGAACTTTACCCTCATAATGAGGCACATCGAAGCAATATCAGCGACAAAGATTTTACTCACCTTTTCGTAGATGATATTATTTTCTATCAAAGACCTTTAAAAAGTAAAAAATCAACCATCTCAGATTGCTCTTATGAAGTTAAAAAATATACCAAAGATGGGGAGAAATTAGAAAAACCCTTGAAGTGTATCTCAAAATCTCATCCTTTATATCAAGAGTTTCGATTATGGCAATTTATTCAAAACCTTAAAATCTATAAAAAACAAGGAGTTAATGAGAAAGGCGAAGTTCAAATCAATCAGGATATTACACAGCAATTACTACCCGATGAGGAAGCCTATACAAATTTGTTTGATTTTCTGAATGAACTGAAGGAAGTTGAACAATATCAATTACTAAAATATTTTAGTGATTTAAAAAAACTTCCTAAGATCTCAAAGTCTGAATCAGCATATACTTGGAATTATGTAGAGGATAAAAAATATCCGTGTAATTCTACACATTCTACCTTTGTTTCGAGATTAAAAAAAGTAAAAGGAATAGATGCAGAGACTTTTTTAACAAAGGAAGTGGAGCAACATCTATGGCATATTATATACTCTGTAAAAGACAAAAAGGAGTTTGAAAAAGCCCTAGGAACATTCGCAGAAAAATATGCTATTGATAAAGAGAGTTTTGTTGAGAATTTTAAAAAATTTCCGCCTTTTTCCAACGATTATGGTGCCTATTCTGAAAAAGCATTGAAAAAATTAGTTCCGCTAATGCGTATTGGGAAATATTGGTCTGAAAACGATATTTCAGATACCACCAAAGAAAATATTTCAGACATTATGGAGCGTTTAGAGGCTATCAATTTTGAAAAAGAAAAATTTAAAAGTGTAACCGATGATTTGGTTTCTAAACAATTATTAAAAAGCTTTGCTTCGTTCAAGAGTAAGAATCCATTAAAGGGATTAAACACCTATCAAGCTTGCTATGCAGTATACAAAAGACATTCCGAAGCAACAGAAATCACTCAGTGGAAAAGCCCAAAAGATATAGAACATTATTTGAATCATATCTTTAAGCAACATCAACTAAGAAATCCTATTGTAGAGCAAATTGCCACAGAAACCTTACGATTAGTTCATGATATTTGGGAATACTACGGAGATGGTGCGGATAATTTCTTTTCAGAAATACATGTAGAACTAGGTAGAGAGATGAAAAATCCTGCCGATAAGAGAAAAAAAATATCGGAGAAAAATACGGAAAGAGAGAATACCAATCAACGAATTAAGGCAATTTTAGAAGAATTAGCCAATGATGATTCTATGGAGGTAAAACCACGACCTTATTCCCCAAGTCATCAGGAAATATTGAAAATTTATGAGGAAGGTGTTTTCGAAAATCAAGAGGCAAGTGATGAAATAAAAAATATTCGCAAATCTACTTCACCTACCAAATCTCAGATTTTGAAATACAAACTTTGGTTAGAACAAGGCTATGTTTCGCCATACACTTTGCAGATGATTCCTCTGACCAAATTATTCTCAAGCCAATATCAAATTGAGCATATCATACCTCAATCCCGCTATTTTGATGATTCTATGAATAATAAAATCATTTGTGAAAGTGTAATCAATGGAGAAAAAGGCAATGCAACAGCTTATGAATTTATTAAAGCTCGAGGGGGAGAAAAATTTGATTTAGGTCAAAATAAAATCGTAACCTTAGCCAAATTTGATGATTATGAAGCACACTGTTCAAAATATTTCAGAAAAAATCGCCTAAAACT
Organism: Ornithobacterium rhinotracheale; assembly: GCF_004088395.1. Lineage (NCBI taxonomy): Bacteria > Pseudomonadati > Bacteroidota > Flavobacteriia > Flavobacteriales > Weeksellaceae > Ornithobacterium > Ornithobacterium rhinotracheale. The sequence continues at coordinate 1,488,880 of NZ_CP035107.1, forward strand.
CAAAAATTTGCTGGCAGATGAGATTCCTTCTGGATTTATTGAGCGACAACTCAACGACAGCCGATATATCAGTAAATACATCAAAGGCTTATTGAGCAATATTGTACGAGAAGACGGAGAAAATCAAGTTACGGCTAATAGATTGGTGCCCGTAAATGGTACTATTACAGCTAAACTTCGCCACGATTGGGGACTTAATGATAAATGGAATGAAATCGTTCAACCAAGATTTGAGAGAATGAACGAAATTACCAATAGCCAAGATTTTGGTTTTTGGGATAAAAGTATCAACGCCTTCAGAATACAAGTGCCAGATGAAATTTCTAAAGGGTTCAGCACCAAGAGAATTGACCACAGACACCACGCTTTAGATGCCTTGGTGGTAGCTTGTACCACAAAAGATCATACCAACTATATCACCTCATTGAATACCGAGCGGAAAAACTTTTCATTGGTAAAAAAATTGAGAGAAGTGGAAGAAGTTTATAAAAATGACCCCATTACCAAAGAAAGAAAGTTGGTAAAAGTGGCTAAGGCATACAAAAGGCCTTGGGATGGATTTACTTTGGAAGCAAAAAACAAATTAGAAGAAATCGTTGTTAGTTTCAAACAAAATCTGAGAGTAATCAACCGAGCCAATAATAAATTCCAAAAATGGGTAGAGCAACCTAATGGTCAATATAAAAAAGAATGGGTAGAGCAGAAAGGAAAAAACTTTGCCATTAGAAAACCTATGCATAAAGAAACTGTTTCTGGAAAAGTTTATGTAAAGCAAGAAAAAAAGGGTACAGTGGCTGTAAACAACGCTCTAAACGATTGGGAGTTGATAAAAGATGATGCTATTAAAGAGCAAGTAAAAAAACTCATCAAGCAATTCAAGGGGGATATAAGCTTGGTTAAAAAGCATTTAAAGGAACATCCTATAAAAAAAGAAGGCAAAAAAGTTGAGAGAATAGAAGTTTTTGAATTTGTAGAAGCCACAGCATCGCGTAGCGAACTCAACGATAAATTCACTCAAAAACAATTAGATTCAGTAACAGACTCAGGAATTCGTAAAATCTTACAAAATCATGTCAATAAATATGTAGATAAAAAAGGAAACTTAGACTTTTCTAAGGCATTCAGCCCTGAGGGAATAGAAGCGATGAATGCCAATATTCAAGAATTAAACGGAGGAAAGCCACATCAGCCTATTTATAAAGTACGAATTTATGAAGTGGGCAATAAATTTTCTGTTGGCGAAGTAGGTAATAAAAAAGATAAATATGTAGAAGCAGCTAAAGGAACGAACTTGTTTTTTGCTATTTATTGGGATGAAGAAACGAAAAGACGAAATTATGAAACCGTGCCACTAAACGAGGTAATAGAACATCAAAAACAAATGGTGCACCTACCAAAAAGTGAAAGGACGGAACTTCCTATAAGACCAGAAAATGGTAAGTTTTTGTTTAGTCTATCACCTAATGATTTAGTATTTGTTCCCACGCAAGAAGAAATGGACAATCCAAATTCTGTGGACTTTAACAACCTTACAAAAGAGCAATCAAGCAGAATATATAAGATGGTGAGTACAACTCAGAACAAGTTAGATTGTGTCCCTGTACACTATGCTTCACCAATAATTAACAACGAAATGGGAACAAACAACAAAAGTCAGAACACAATTGATAATCAACAACAAATTAAAGAAGTTTGTTGGAAGTTAGAAATCGACCGTTTAGGAAATATTAAAAGAGTTATTCGAAATTAGTTTAACTATGCTTTATCGTTCTATTTATATTGGAAATCCAGCCTATCTGAAACTCAAAGATCAGCAGATGAAAATTATCTGCCCAGAGTCCAAAAATGAGAAAGGTAGTATCCCCGTTGAAGATATTGGATTGATTATGCTAGACCATTTTCAGATTACACTTTCCCATCAATTGATTCAGCAGTTGATGGGAAATAGTGTAGTTGTAATCAGTTGTGATGCGCATCACCTACCTCACGGAATGATGCTTCCTTTGTACGGACATTCCGAACATTCACAACGCGTAAAATATCAATTAGAAGCCAGTGAACCCTTAAAGAAAAATCTTTGGAAACAAGTAGTAGAAGCCAAAATAGCCAATCAAGCCGAAATTCTAAAACAATTAAACACTTATTACGAACCAATGTTGGAGTACCAAAAGCAAGTAAAAAGTGGCGACACCACCAATATGGAAGGCATTGCAGCTCAACATTATTGGAAATATTTGGTTTCTCCAGATTTTCTAAGAGAACGCTTTGGTGAGTCACCCAATCAATTCTTTAATTTTGGCTATGCCGTACTGCGAAGTATTGTTGCCAGAGCCCTTGTAGAAACAGGTTTATTGCCCGTAATAGGCATTTTTCATCGAAATAAATACAACCCATATTGTCTGGCAGATGATATGATGGAACCCTATCGCCCCTTTGTAGATGGATTAGTTGTAAAATGGCTAAATCAATACCCTGAGGCAGAAGAACTCAATAAAGAGTTTAAAGCCTATATGTTGCAGATTGCTACAATGGATGTCCGCATTGAAAATAACACTCGACCGCTGATTGTCGCTGTAAAAACTACGATTACATCCTTGTACAAATGCTATACGGGAGAAAAACGACAACTTTCAATGCCTGAAATTAATGAATTCCGACCGATTTAACGCCTATCGAGTCATGTGGGTAATGGTATTATACGATCTTCCAACTGAAACCAAAGCCATGCGAAAAGCAGCTCAATTATTTCGTAAGCGATTGGAAGACGATGGCTTCAGTCTTTTTCAGTTTTCTATTTATGTACGCCATTGTCCAAGTCGAGAAAATGCAGAAGTACACATAAAACGAGTAAAATCCATATTGCCCAAATACGGAAAAGTAGCGATTATGCATATTACCGATAAACAATTTGGCGATATTGAGATTTTCTTTTCACAAAAACGAGAAGATCCCCCGCCTACTTACCAACAATTAGAGTTGTTTTAGAATAAAAAAATAAGAAATTTTATATCCGATAATCAAAAAAAGAATAAAAATCACCATCCTATAAAATCGCAAAATCCACTGTTTTTCAGTGGATTAAATTTTGAGGTTGCGAACTATCGCAAAGATAGTAAAAATTTGAAAGCAATTCACAACAGCTGCAGCTGTTGCAACAATAGCTACAATGTTGCGAACTATCGCAAAGATAGTAAAAATTTGAAAGCAATTCACAACGCATTTGGAAAAAAGGCGGTATTTATGGTTGTTGCGAACTATCGCAAAGATAGTAAAAATTTGAAAGCAATTCACAACGTTTCCACCCTAACAGATATAACCAATCTTGTTGCGAACTATCGCAAAGATAGTAAAAATTTGAAAGCAATTCACAACGTTAGCACGGTATTATTACACTTTTTCAAGGTTGCGAACTATCGCAAAGATAGTAAAAATTTGAAAGCAATTCACAACTTATACTGAAAGCAAAGAACACTTCATTAAGTTGCGAACTATCGCAAAGATAGTAAAAATTTGAAAGCAATTCACAACTCCTTCAAGGAAGTCGCACGCACACGATTGGTTGCGAACTATCGCAAAGATAGTAAAAATTTGAAAGCAATTCACAACACCTAAGTATTTATCACATAGATATTGTTCGTTGCGAACTATCGCAAAGATAGTAAAAATTTGAAAGCAATTCACAACACTGTTGACTACAGTAAAAAAATTCCTGAAGTTGCGAACTATCGCAAAGATAGTAAAAATTTGAAAGCAATTCACAACTCAGCTTCTACAATGTGATATTCTTCAACAGTTGCGAACTATCGCAAAGATAGTAAAAATTTGAAAGCAATTCACAACAAACCAAATAACATTCTCTATATCTTGATTGTTGCGAACTATCGCAAAGATAGTAAAAATTTGAAAGCAATTCACAACATTGGATTCTAACCGCATAATATAGGATTGGTTGCGAACTATCGCAAAGATAGTAAAAATTTGAAAGCAATTCACAACACAACTGCATCATTACTTTGCTTCATGATTGTTGCGAACTATCGCAAAGATAGTAAAAATTTGAAAGCAATTCACAACAAATTAAGCATATAGGCGTAACCTATCAAGGTTGCGAACTATCGCAAAGATAGTAAAAATTTGAAAGCAATTCACAACACAGCTTCATCATTACTTTGCTTCATGATTGTTGCGAACTATCGCAAAGATAGTAAAAATTTGAAAGCAATTCACAACGTCTTTTATTCTCTTTTATAGCTTCATCAAGTTGCGAACTATCGCAAAGATAGTAAAAATTTGAAAGCAATTCACAACCTGGAGTTTCTTATATTATGATTCCCCGCCCGTTGCGAACTATCGCAAAGATAGTAAAAATTTGAAAGCAATTCACAACATCGGTGATTTTGCTCGTTTCAGCGACATGGTTGCGAACTATCGCAAAGATAGTAAAAATTTGAAAGCAATTCACAACTCGTTCGGCGTAGGTTCCTCATACCTTACGGTTGCGAACTATCTCAAAGATAGTAAAAATTTGAAAGCAATTCACAACAGTATGGCTTTTGGTTCGTAGATTTAATAGGTTGCGAACTATCGCAAAGATAGTAAAAATTTGAAAGCAATTCACAACCTTCTATTCACCCCACCAACTACCGTTCAGCAGCGTAAAACAACGGTTCGGGAAGTTATTTTTGTGTGCTTTTGGGGCGAGGACTATCTTTGCTTCATCATCTTAAAAGCATATCAAAATGAAAACAAGATTTCAAACCTCAAAATGGGCATTGGCACTCGGTTTTACCGTGATTTCTTACCTTGCTTACGCCCAAACCAATTGTAAATCGTCAGCAAAAAGTTTACCAGTTTAGGTTAAAAATAGTATAGTTAAAAAAATAAAAAACTAACTTTACAAAAACCACTTAGAACATGGTAAAAAAACAAACAAAAAGCGAAAAGCTTATCAAGGAAGTTCGCCGTAACACACGACAAGTGTACAATGCAGAACAAAAGATTTTACTTATCTGTAGCCCAAAAGACATATACCTACACAGATAAGACTAAATTTAAATCAAAGAAAACCAAGTAAAAATAAATACTTTAAAACAATAAAAATTAAATTATTGTTTTAGACTTATTTAATATTTTTATCATAAATTTTATTTTGTGCCATTTATAAATATTAGTTTTATATTAGGAAACATTTCATTAAACTGCTCTACAAGATGCACAATAAGGACTTTTAGTTCCTGACATATATTTAGGATTCCCAATATTTTTTAATAAATTCCAAAATCTTTGATTTTATATCTTGTAGGTCAGTATATCTTTCTGACCAATTATGGCTCTTCATAGATTCATCATTTTTTGAAATATAATCAAAGTATAAATAATTATCTTTATATATTAAAATTATTCCTGAGTTATTTATATCCTCTACTTCTATTTTTAAAACACTTACATCCGCAAAAGGCATTTCTTCTCTATATATTTCTTCTCTAAAAAAAATTTGAGCTTCTTTCATTTCATTTAATGATTTAAACCATCCTTTTAAATTTAATAATAATTCGTTAAAGTCCATTTCTATCTATTATTTTAATATTTGATACTACCCGTAGTGCATTATCCAAATGAGATTAATTTATTGTGATATTGAATGATAATCAGGAAGATCATTTTCGCCAATATTCCCAAAGAAAGGAAAAATTTTCGTTTTCTTCGCTGCAAACGAGCCTTTCAATTTTAGATAAAAATAAAATTGCAACTTGTCCCTAGGCGGCTTGTAATTTTATTTAATTGAAAACCAGTAAAATTCACTATTCTTCCGTCACATGAGCAACCTTTTTTATAATGCACTACGGGTTTGATACTTTTGGTTGTGATACATCTAGTCCTTTTTTATTATAGAATTTCCAACGAGGAGAACCTTTTTCATAAAAAATTCCCCAGCCTTTGCCACTTCCTCGAGTAATAGTTGTATTCTTAGGAATATCAAACTCTACATACATTTTTCCAGCAATATCTCTATAATGTTCTTTTCCTTCTAAAAGAATATGAGTTATCCCTCCACTTCTTTTCTGTAGTTGAGAAGTTTTTACCATTTTTTGATATTCTGCTTTACTCATCCAAGAACCAACTCTACTTCTCTTAATAGTTGTTATAATATTTTCTCCTTTTCCCCAAGCTAACCTTGCTGATTTTAATAATGATACCTTCTCAAATATCCTCTTAGCATCGCCTTTTTTTATTTTTTTAACTTTTCGGATTTCCTCAATAGCGCTTTGGGAGAGCTTCTATCCCTTTGTGTTATTCTCCGAACAAATTGAATTTACAATATCTTCTACATTTTTTAATACTTTAATAAATTCCTCATAAATATTATCATTTAAATCGTTTAGCAATCCTGTTTCGTATAATATTCTACTGAAATTATTAATCTTATTAGCTATAGAACAATACTGTTTTTTATTTTTTTGATTTAAAATCTTTATGGAATTATCAATATCTTCATATCTATACTTTGAATTAAATTCATTGTATAATATTTCTTGTAACTTAATTAGCTCTAACTTTAAAAGTTCATCTTTCATAATCAATTATTTAGTTCGCCCTAATCAAATTAGGAAATAAAGTTTTAAACTCCTCCAAAGAATAAGTTTTTTATTCATAAACTTTCGCAGCTAAAAAAATTTCCGTAAGATTTTTCCAACTAATCTCATCTGTTAAAGAATCTTGAATATATCCCATCATTCCATCTAAAAATAAATCAATTGTATCGTTTACCCAATCATTTTTATTTTTATAATCATCAATTAAAAAAGTAAGAAATTGTATAAAATCTTGCTTAGAGGTTACTTTTTTCGCAAATTCATATATATTATCTGTTTTCATTTTATTTTTCTTATTTCTATTGTTTTACCTTCGTTTTTTGTTGTGAATTTAAACATTTCACTTTCTGGTATTTTATCTAATTTTGTATATGGTATGTCTATTCCTGCCTCTTGAAATACTTTAAGGCGTCTATTATCTAATGTGTATATTAATCCATCTTTTTCTACAATTCTAATAGCAGGAATAGTTTTTGGATTGTACATCGTCAAACTAAAGTTTACTGAGGCTAATATAGTAAACAATTAAATAAGTCCAAAACAATAATTTAATTTTCTTTGATTTAAAGTATTTATTTTCACTTGTTTTCTTAGTTTTAAGATTTGGTCTTGTCTACCTAGGTATACATCTTCAGGGGTTAAATTATTTAAAGCTTCGTGATATCTTTGCGTGTTGTAATATTGCACAAATTTATCAATTGTGAATGCCTAATTGCTTTAAAGTCCTATTAACGCCTAATTCAGAGTTTTTCACCACCTCTATAATCTCTGCTTTTTCTTCTGCCGTTAGTCTCATATATTTTTTAAATTGAGGGGTTAATCCAACAGATTTAAGCTTTTTTTTACAATGTCATAACGAATAACCAAATCGGCCAAAGACTCCTTCAATACGGTATTTTCTCTGCGTAAATCTTTGACTTCCTCACTGGTAGCTTCTCTTGTTTCGTTACCCGAAAGACGTTTCTTTCCTGCTTCAATGAACTCTTTGCTCCATTTGTAATAAGTAGCTTCGCTGATGCCATATTTTCTACACAGATCTGCTACACTGAGCTCTGCACGTATTTTGTTTGTTTTTTTACCATGTTCTAAGTGGTTTTTGTAAAGTTAGTTTTTTATTTTTTTAACTATACTATTTTTAACCTAAACTGGCAAACTTTTTGCTGACGATTTACATTTTTTAACTGTATTTTTCTTAATTTTTTCTTTATCTCGGAAATAAAAAAGCCTGCAGGATCCAAATTTTCTTAACATTATTAAATGTGATTTAAAAAATAAACGCTATAAACTCAATTTAGATTTATCACATTTTCATTGATTAAAGTAAGCAACATAAACCCCATATTTTTTAACTATATTTTAATATTTTAATTGTAACAAAACCACATTTTTTCCGTATACATAAAACAGAGCTTTCGCTAAAACCTTGAAAGTTTGAAGGCTTATTTCACTGAAAATTAAATATTAAAACTAAAAACACCATATGCGCCAACTAAAGATTACAAAACAGGTAACTAATCGTGAAACTGCGTCGCTAGACAAGTATCTGCAAGAAATCGGTAAAGTGGACTTAATCACTGCCGAGGAGGAAGTGGAGCTTGCTCAAAGGATTAAAGCTGGCGACAAAATTGCACTGGAAAAATTAACCAAAGCTAATTTAAGATTCGTGGTATCTGTTGCAAAACAATATCAAAACCAAGGACTTAGCCTTCCAGATTTAATCAATGAAGGCAACCTAGGGCTTATCAAAGCCGCCCAAAGATTTGATGAAACCCGTGGTTTTAAGTTCATTTCCTATGCCGTGTGGTGGATTCGCCAGTCCATCTTACAAGCGCTAGCAGAACAATCGCGTATTGTGAGGCTACCACTCAACAAAATTGGCTCTATCAATAAAATTAATAAAGCTTATGCCGCACTAGAACAAGAGCACGAGCGCGCCCCCTCTGCCGAGGAAATCTCGGACCAGCTGGATATGACAGAGGAAGATGTAAAGGAATCCATCAAAAACTCTGGACGCCATGTCTCTATGGATGCGCCACTAGTGGAGGGCGAAGACTCTAATTTATACGATGTGCTACGCTCTGGTGAGTCTCCAAACCCCGACCGCGAGCTAATGAACGAGTCTCTGCGCATTGAGATTGAACGCGCCCTGCAAACGCTCACTCCAAGAGAGGCTGATTTAATCCGCCTATACTTTGGGCTAAATGGGCGACACCCAATGACGCTAGAGGAAATTGGCGAAACCTTTGACCTAACTCGTGAGCGCGTAAGACAAATCAAGGAAAAAGCCATCAGAAGGCTTAAACACACCTCAAGAAGCAAAATTTTAAAAACTTACCTTGCTCGATAGTTGCAGAGGTTTTTCTAAATCAAAAATCGCAGACTTCTAGAAGTCTGCGATTTTTTGTTGCAATAATTAATCAATAAAAAATTATGAAAAAGAAAAAAGCCTTCAAGCTAATGCTTAAAGACTAGCAGAGCGGGAGACGGGACTCGAACCCGCAACATTCAGCTTGGAAGGCTGAAGCTCTACCAATTGAGCTACTCCCGCAATTGGAATACAAAGATATGCTATTTTTTTTATTTACCAAACTTTTTGTTTAAAATTTCATTAGATTTTTCTAGAAAACATTCCACTTACCTAAAAATCAAAAATTTACCTAAAAACATTTCTAGCCTCAAATTTAGGTTTCTTATAAAAAAAAGCAACAATCTTATCTAGAAAATAATTTAAAACTAAGTTTTTCGCCTTAGCAAAAACAAAAACCTCCTCAGGAATTGCCCCCACAGAACTCTTGATTTCCAACGCAGTACGAGAAAATATAATTTTCTGCACTTTTAAAACTATTCCCTTTGCAATCATTTCATACAACATACGCTGATACAAAGCGTACGCCTGCAAATACGCCGCATCATAGCCCAAAAAGCCAGATTCTAACTCTCTGCCATTTTTAATTAAAGTGTAGAAACACACCATTTTTTTATCTAAAAAGCCCGCAATTAGCTCAAAATCATCTTTTAATTCATTTTTCAATGTATAAAAATAATTTTTAGGCAAAAGGTAAGATTTCACCTTGGCATTTTCATAAACATACTGATATTGCTTGTAAATCTCATTTTCATACTGTTCAATTTCATTTAGAGAAAGAGTACTGAATTTCAAATTAGCAGATTTTTTAAGCGCCCGCTTGGCTCGTGTGCGGTATTTGGTGCGCATATCTTGTAAATAATTTTCAAAATTTTCCCAATTTTCTGGTATATTTAGTACCATATTAGGTTGCACTTTTATGCTTGAAAATTGAGGCAAAAAGGCTTTTATTTTTGTTTTTTCTTTAAAATTAAAGTCTTTCAGCACTAATACATCTCTCTGAATTCCAGATAATTTCTGTATTCTCTCTGCGATTTCTTCTATATGCGTGTAAAAATATTGCTCAGACTCTACGCTAGCAAATACGGCTGCGTGATTTCCTGTGAGCATCATATTCCCAAAACTGAATGCAATAAATTTCAATTTTGAAACTAAACTTTTTAAAAACCAAGCACTTGCACCTACCTGAGAGAGATTAAAACTTAATATTTGGCACGCAGATATCGCCTGTATTTGTCCTTTTTCCCATAGCGTTACATAGTATGTTTGGTAATTCTTGGGTGTACTCTCCTCATTGGCTTTCAAATATTTAGCACTCAAAAAAATATCACTTGCTAGCTTCTGCCATTCAATAGGCACTTCCTCTATTTTGCCAAATATTTTTATCTCCACTTATTTAATTAAATCTAAAAATTGATTTTCTGTGATGATTTTCACACGCTCTATTTCTTGTGCTTTTTTCAGTTTTGAGCCTGCCTTTTCTCCCACTACCAAATAATTTAATTTTTTAGAAACTGAGGATACTATTTTGCCCCCATTTTGCTCTACCATTTCCTTTGCTTGGTCTCGGGTAAAAGCAGTTAATTTACCTGTAAATAAAAAACTTAGCCCCTCTAACTTTTGAGAAAGGACTTCCTGCTGCTCTGCTTGCATTTGGAGCCCAAATGATTTTAAATCCGCTATCAATTCACGGTGTTCTGGCTTGGCAAAATATTCCTTTACACTCTCGGCAATTCGCGTTCCGATGGTATCCACTGCCTCTAAATCTTGGATAGGCGCCTGCATTAATTCCTCAATACTCGGAAAGGCTTTAACTAATTTCTTGGCCACCGTCTCCCCTACATACCGAATACCTAGCCCATACAAAACCTTAGAAAACGGCATTTCCTTAGATTTCTCTAATGCTTGAATAATGTTCTCCGCAGATTTTTCAGCCATTCGTTCCAGTGGTAAAATATCTTCCTTCTTTAAGCGATATAAATCTGCTATATTATTGACTAATTTTTGCTGATACAGCAAGGCAATTGTCTCTGCTCCAATACTTTCAATATCCATCGCACGACGACTCACAAAATGCACTAATCGCCCCTTAATCTGTGGCGCGCAACCATCTTCATTAGAGCAATAATAAGCTGCCTCTCCCTCATTTCGCCGGAGCGGGGTGCCACATTCTGGGCATTGAGTGATGAATTTTGTAGGCTCTGTATCGCTTGGCCTTTGGCTTAAATCCACGCCCACAATTTTGGGAATAATCTCTCCACCTTTTTCCACAATCACCGTATCGCCTATTCTCACATCTAATTTTTCGATGATATCCGCATTATGCAACGAGGCTCTCTTGACAGTAGTCCCTGCCAAAAGCACAGGTTCTAGATTTGCAACAGGTGTTACAGCCCCAGTTCTCCCCACTTGATAATCAATTGATTTTAATTTAGTATAAGCCTGTTCAGCCTTAAATTTATAAGCAATTGCCCACCTTGGAGATTTAGCCGTAAAGCCTAGCTCTTCCTGCTGAATCATAGAATTTACCTTAACCACTACCCCATCTGTTTCATAAGGCAATTCGTGGCGCTTTTTATCCCAATAATGTATAAATTCTAAAATTTCTTGAATATTACTACATTTTTTGCCCGCATTTGGAACTTTAAAGCCCCATTTTCTAGCCGTATTAAGCATAGTTTCCTGTGAATCAAATGGCAAGTTTTCGCCTGCCACATTATACATCAAGGCCTCTAAACCGCGCTTAGCCACTTCGCTCGAATCCTGTAATTTAAGCGTTCCGCTTGCTGTATTTCGTGGATTCATAAATGGCTCTAAACCAAGCTCTTCACGCTCTTCATTTAAGGCATTAAATGCTTTCAGAGGCATCACGATTTCACCGCGCATATAAAACAAGGGGGGGCATTCTCCATTGATTTTCAAAGGAATACTCCGAATTGTGCGAACATTTGCAGTGATTTCATCTCCCATAATTCCATCACCACGCGTTATGGCGTGTGTGAGATTTCCATTCTCGTAAGTCAAACTGATGGAGGCTCCATCATATTTGAGCTCACAGAAGTATGACACCTCGCCTAAATCTTTCTCCACGCGCTGCACCCATTCCTGTAAATCCTCCTCTGAGTACGAATTGCTTAAGGAATACATACGATAAGCGTGGGCTACTGTCGGGAAACTTTTAGTTACGCTTCCGCCCACCCTTTGAGTGGGAGAATTTGAGTCAAAAAACTTGGGGTGTTTTTCCTCTAAATCTTGTAATTTCTTAAGTTTCATATCAAAATCAAAATCAGAGATTTCCGATTTATCTAAAACATAATATTGGTGATTATAATGATTTATTTCTTGGCGTAATTGCAGGATTTTATCTTTGATGCTCATAATGGTGTAAAAATATGAAATTTATCTATTTCTAGCTCTTTCTAGGGGATAAAAAAAGCCATTTGCTTGGCAAATGGCTTGTTATTAAAAATAACTAAATTATTTCACAACTAAAAATTACTCAGCTGCTGGAGCTTCTGGTTGTGCTACAGCCTCTGGAGCAGCTTCGCCTTCTGCTGGAGCAGCTGTTTGGCTAGCTTTAAGCTCATCTAATTTTTTTTGTAATTCAGCTACTTGCTCCTCAGCAGCTTGTACAGCAGCCTCGTCTCCGCCGTTAGCTTTAAGTGCTTCTAATGCTTTTTGAGCCTCTTCTAATGCTTTTTGAGCGGCTGCCTCATCAGCATTAACTTCAGCTACTTCTGGAGCTGCTGCTTCTGCGCCTTCAGCTGGTTCTACTTGTGCTTGTGCATCTGCTGGTTGTTGGTCTGCTTTCTTCTCGCATGATGTGAAAGTGAAAGCTACTACTGCTACTAATGGTAATAATACTTTTTTCATTTTACTATTTAATTTTAATATTAGTTTGTTTTACTTATTTGAGTGCAAATTTAAAACAAAGCAAATTGCTCAACAAACATTTTAACATTTTTTTATTGAGTTTTTTTGCTCTCCTCTTTTTTTAGGATTTTTTATCTGCTTCTAAAACGCTTACTATATTCTCTGCCTCGCTGATTTCCTTTACTTTACGACGATATGGGCGAATTATGAGGCGCACTCCCTTGTTGTATTGAAAATATTGGATCACCCAGTTTACGAGTGCTACTACTTTATTTCTAAAGCCCACAAGCGAAATTAAATGTACAAACATCCAAATCATCCATGCAAAAAATCCTGTAAATTTAAATTTCCCGATGTCTGCTACTGCCTTATTTCGCCCAATGGTAGCCATAGATCCTTTATCGTTATACTTAAAGGTTTTCATTTCTTTTCCTGTGCTCAAGGCGTTAAGGTTGCGAGCTAAATGCTTTCCTTGTTGAATGGCGGGCTGCGCTACCATAGGGTGCCCTTGTGGATATTCCTGCGACTGCATACACGCTATGTCGCCTATGGCATAAACATCTTCTACGCCTATTACCTTATTATATACATCTACTTTGTATCTTCCTCTTTCTACGGATTGTTCTGGGATTCCATCAATAGTGCTACCTTGCACTCCTGCTGCCCAAATTAAGGTTGAGGTTTCAAAATTTCTGAGATTGGTTTTGGCGACTTTCCCATCGTAATCTTGCACAATGGTATTGAGCCAAACATGCACATCCATTTTTAGCAAATATTCGGCAACTTTGGTCGAAGCTTTGTCTGAAAAACCTGGTAATAGTCGATCTACCGCTTGTATCAAATGCACATTCATTCTTCGGATATCTAAATCGGGATAATCGTTTGGCAAAACATGGTTTTTTAATTCAGAAAAGGCTCCTGCTAATTCTACGCCCGTTGGGCCTCCTCCCACGATAACGAAATTCATCAATCGTTCGCGCTCTGCCAAATCATCTGTGAGCAATGCTGCCTCAAAGTTCTGCAATACCAAATGACGCAAATCCAAGGCTTGCGGAATCGATTTCATAGGCATAGAATAAGTTTCTATATTTTTGTTGCCATAATAATTGGTCTTAGAGCCTGTGGCAATGACTAAATAATCATAGCTTAAATCTCCTATATCTGAATGAATTTTCTTGTTTTGGGTATCGATATGGCTGATTTGTGCGATTCTAAAATGAAAGTTTTTCTCTTTTTTGAATAAAGTTCTCACTGCGTGTGCAATAGAGTCTGCCTCAAGCCCAGCTGTAGCCACTTGGTATAGTAATGGCTGAAAGGTGTGATAATTGTTTTTATCGATCAGCACGACTTGCAGATTTTGTTTATTGAGTTTTTTGGCAAGGTTAAGCCCCGCAAAACCAGCACCAATGACAACGACACGCTTGATGCTTAAATCAGGAATATTCATAAACTTCGTTTTATGGCCACAAAGTTACGCTATAATTTTTTAGCAAAAAACTGCTAGGGCTTTCTTCCCATTAAATTTTATATCGTCAAACTAAAGTTTACTGAGGCTAATATAGTAAACAATTAAATAAGTCCAAAACAATAATTTAATTTTCTTTGATTTAAAGTATTTATTTTCACTTGTTTTCTTAGTTTTAAGATTTGATCTTGTCTACCTAGGTAAACATCTTCAGGGGTTAAATTATTTAAAGCTTCGTGATATCTTTGCGAGTTGTAATATTGCACAAATTTATCAATAGCCCTTTCGAGTTGCTCGGGAGCGTAATAATGGTGTAATTTGACTACATTTTTCATGGAACGATGATACCGCTCGATTTTCCCTTGTGTTTGCGGGTGCAATGTCTCTTGAGATGTATGCACTCTATCTCGTATTTATACTTCTGCCGTTAGTCTCATATATTTTTTAAATTGAGGGGTTAATCCAATAGATTTAAGCTTTTTTTACAATGTCATAACGAATAACCAAATCGGCCAAAGACTCTTTCAATACGGTATTTTCTCTGCGTAAATCTTTGACTTCCTCACTGGTAGCTTCTCTTGTTTCGTTACCCGAAAGACGTTTCTTTCCTGCTTCAATGAACTCTTTGCTCCATTTGTAATAAGTAGCTTCGCTGATGCCATATTTTCTGCACAGCTCTGCTACACTGAGCTCTGCACGTAAGCCTTCCATGACGATTAAAATCTTTTGTTCTGCATTGTACACTTGGCGTGTATTACGGCGAACTTCTTTAATAAGCTTTTCGCTTTTTGTTTGTTTTTTTACCATGTTCTAAGTGGTTTTTGTAAAGTTAGTTTTTTCTTTTTTTAACTATACTATTTTTAACCTAAACTGGTAAACTTTTTGCTGACGATTTACAATTCTCTTTATACCAAGGCAAACGGAAATTCTTCTGTACACGAATGCGCTCATCTATCTCTGCCCTGTGGCGGTCAAAGATTTTTTCCAGCGACCAAATCGCCACAGAAACTATATATATCCACAAGCGCCAAAGGGCAGTTTTGCTGGTAGAGTTTAGCTCATTGAGCGCCTCGTGGTTTTCTTTCTCTCGGTAAATCTCCGCTTGTATTTCTTCTATTGTTCGTGCCATAATTATGATACTTTAAAGTTTTGGTTAATCGTCCAGTAACTAATGCCCTCTAACTGCTCGGTGTATTCCTCAAGCGCCGTGGCAGGCTGAATGTTTTTAGCCGTGTAGTAGGCTAAAATATCTGCATCTTGCACAACCTCCCCCTTTCCCCCTCCGAGAGGGGGAAGTTCTAACCTTTGCCCAGCCTGCACATCATCGGTAATGCTTAGGTTGTTAGCCTCGGCGAGCTCAAAAATACCTGCAATGCTCCCCGTGTGCTGGAGGCACACATCAAAAAGGGATTGTTTATGTAGGACTATTATCTGCATTTTTTATCTTGGTAATTTGTCCTTTTAAAGCGATGAATTTTTTCTGTAATTCGGTATGTTCCGCTTGCAGGTTATTGTACTTTTGGCTTAAATCAAAATACTTTTTTCGCCAATCGGAGATTTCATTACGCATATTATTTAGCTCGTGTTGCATCGCCGAAATCATACTCATATTTTCCACAATGGCTTTGGTGTCTTGCAGGCGTTGTTCGTTCATTTGTTCGCGCTCTTTGGCCACTTGTTCTTGGAGCTTTAAAAGAAATTCATTTTCCCCATTGCGTTTGTCTACCTGCGTAGCCTTGATTTGCCCTCGAAAAGTAAACCAAGCACCTCCCAGCGTTCCGATCACCGAAACAATAGCGATGATAATTCCTTGTATAATTTCTGCACTTGTCATTTCTTATTCAATTTTAGCGTTAATTTTTCCTGTTACGGGCCCGCCACTAGTGGGCGCAATAAGCCCAGAGGTGTAAATGATTTGTAGGCCTTTAATTTCCTCCACAATAGCCGAGGCGAGGGCTTGGGCAAATTCCTCCTTGCTTCGGTTGGGGTTGTCCTCCTCCCGCTGGCATTTATCCATCGCTGCCACTATTTTATTTTTTAATCTCTCTGCATTTAAAGCCATTTTAATTGTCGTTTAAAAGGTTATTAAATCGTTTTTCCAACGCGGTAAACTCGGGCTCGTTGATAAGCTTTATCGTGCTCCCTGTGTTGGTAGTGAATTTCATCCGCTTGATGGCTGCAATCAAATCCGCCATTAAAGCTTTGAGGGTTTCGTTTTCTTTTTTTAATAGGAACCCCTCGGCGTTTACTAAAAAATGAACTTCTCCAACTTTGTAATCAAAGCTTTCTACCTCGCTGTATGCTATAATGTGATAGCGGTTCATATCTTCTTCAATGGGTGCTATCAAAATGCTACTGCCCACTTTTGGAAATAGATAAAAACGCTTTTCGCTTTCATTTTCAACCTCGGTGGCTGTTAGCCTTACGCTATATTCAATGCTCTCATCTTTCACGCGACAGGTTCCTTTCTTTTTATCAACAGAAAGCACTTCTACTGCCGTGGTTGGCGTGGCTCTTTTGGCAAATACCGATAAGGCATTTTGTAATTCTAAATCTAAGCTCATAACCTTGCTCCAATTTCTATTTTTCGTCTGGCACCACTGGTGCCAAAGCTGGTTTCTACTTTTTTGATGAAGTAGTCCTCATCAATATTTTTCAAATCTTTATCTATAAGGCGCGCTTTCATTCCACGAGTGGCAAACGGAATAAGAAAGCTCGTAATACTGCCATCAAAGCCATCGTATTTCATTTTTTCAATTTCTGCTAACGCCATTTCTTTTAGTTTTTTTTCGTCTGAAACTACCGAAGTGTGAAAAGTTCTAACCTCGCCCTCTGGATCGCCGACCTCAATGGTTTGTCTTTTATTTTTTTTGTCTACATAGGTGTAGCGTACCTTTATTTTTCTTTCTTCTTTGGTGCGATACTCCAAATCATTGCTAATTATGTTGTAGTTTAAATCATACACCACTACCTCTCCGATATTCGTTAGCTGTTGGAGCCCTGCGTATAATTTCCCATCATCGTCAATGAAAATTGTAAGCCTAAACTCTTCTTGTAGCTTTTTCAATACCTGCGTTCCGTTGGCATTTTTGATAATCCATTTTTCTAACTTTATATCAGGAATATTGTTTGCCAAACGAATGGGCGTATCTTTCACTACTTCTTGCAACACTTCCTTCAGCGTGGTGTGCTCCCAAGCTTTGGTTATATTTTTTCTGCGGAGTAGATACATTGCGTCTTCGCATTCCACTACTACGGGGGTGCCCGTTTTTACCCTTTTTACATAGCCTTTAAATTCCACACCACGGTATACGCCCTCGTAGCCCAAGGTTACTGTTACTTCATCACCTGCCTTTATGGCCTGCTCGGTGTAAAGCTCTTTTCCCTTTTCTTTAATAATGAAATGTGTAGGCATTTCAATGGTGCAAGTATCTGCCAGCTCATCTACGGATTTGGTAATCGTTACTTGACTGATGCTGCGAAAAGAGTAGACACCTATTTGGATATGTGATTCTAGAACAAACATTTTTAGCTTAAAAGTTTTTTTCTCTCTATTTTTTTATCATCTAATTCGGCATAAAAATCATTGTCGCTCACCGCTGAAATTTCATATTTCTGAATTCCCTCTTGCCCTTGCATTGCTTCAAATTGAATATCTTTTAAAACGATATTTCTAATGCCAAAGAGTTCAAATAATTTATTATTTAATACTTCGAGGCTTTCATTTTTCTCAAAGAGAAGGTTCAGGGCTTGCACTTGCTCGGCAGGGTAGCGCTCGGGTTCCTCAAAATCTACGCACAGCCCTTTGATTGTGATTTCCCAGTCCTCGGTGCAGATGTATTCTTTCACTTTTCCACGGCGATATTTGCCCACGGTAGCGGTTTCTACAATGGTTTTAGACAATGAAAAATCCACTAGCGGTTCGTTGGGAAATAGGGTTATTTCGCCTTTTTTGTCGGATACTTGTAGCGTCATAAAGTATTGACTACCCTTGGAGCGTGCCTCGCTAATGCTTCTAAGGCTTGGGGCTACAAAGGCGGTTTTATTGTTTTCCCACCACGCGGGAAATGCAGGCCCCACATAGTCAAAAAATGCCCGTGCCGTTAATTCTTTTATATTGAATATTTCTGCCATTTTTACATCGTTTGCATTTGGTTCGCACTATTTACTACTCGTAATAGTTCTTCTTTTAGTTTTTGTCCTAAATTAGAAATACCTTCATTGGCTGAGCTCACATATATTTTGGTATCGGTGCCGAGGTTCTGAATATTGATGTGAATATCTGTTTTGCGTGTGCCGCCAGAGATAACGCTACCAGCCTTATCTTTTGCGGCCTTAGGGGCTTTTTTCTTTTTACCCTTTTTCCCTCCACCTGTGTCAGTTAGTAGCGAATCAAATAGATTTGATTTAGGGCTTTGCCCATTACCACTGCCTCCGCCCACTCCCTGCGTGGTATGGGCATTCTTATTTGCCGTTACAGGGTTAGCTTTTTTCCCTGCCTCCCAGCCTATATTAAAGTTTTCAAAAGCCTTCTTCCCATCACTGATAGCCTGAGCTGCGGAGTTTTTACCCATTAGGTTTTTTATGGCCTCGCCACCTGTTTTTATAGCGCCAGTGAAATCTCCTGAAAAGAATTTTACCAAGGCTTGCCCTATGCCCATAATACCACTGAGCATTTCTTTGAAGCGATTAATCACATAGTTTTTAATTGTATTTCCTAGTCCTTTTAATACTTCCCACACGCCTAAAATAGCACCTCGGAACCACGCAAATTTATTCCACAGCAGTACCACAACACCTATTAAAACCACAATGGCGGCCACCACAAGCCCTATGGGGTTCATCGACATTGCCAAGTTCCACGCCCACTGTGCCGTTTCCACAAGCCAAATAATTCCCTCAAGAATGCCTAGTGCAATGCTGAGAGCAATGGTAGAGGCATTGGCAATAAGCATATACGCGCCTACACCTAAGGCTGCAATGCCTAATATCTGCATAAAGAGGGTGAAGTTTTCTAGGCTAGGCAAAAAGCTGACAACCCACTGCCCAAAGGGAATAATTTTTTCAGCGAACGAGGTACCAACATCAAATATAGGCTTTACCCATTCGGCAAATTTTAAACCTACCTTATTGACGACCGCAGAAAAAGCATCAAGCATCGTGGAAAATTTACCGCCGGCGGATTCGCTCATTTTTTCGCTCATCTGGTAGTAGCGCCCCCCCTCTGAGGTGGCAATTTTAAAGGCTTCTTCCACCATTTGGGCAGAGATGGCACCTTTTTCCATCTTTTCTTTTAGAATGCCCACTGAAAGCCCCGTTTGCTCCGAAATAATCTGTAACGGGTTAAAACCTTGGTTAATGAGCTGCAAAAGGTCTTGCCCCATCAGTTTGCCCGTAGCCATAATTTGGGAATACACCAGGGAGAGTCCTGAGAGCTTTTCCTCGTTCCCCATAGCAATATCCCCGAGCATCTTCATATTCGGAAGAATTTTCTCCTCGGCTACGCCAAAGCCCAGCATCGTTTCGGCTCCTTTTTGCAAGCCACTAAGGGAATAAGGGGTAAAATTTGCATATTCGGTGAGTTCACCGAGCATTTTTTTTGCCTTTTCGGCACTACCAAGTAGCACTTCAAATTTAATGTTGGACTGCTCAAGCTCAACGCCCTTGTTAAAAATAGATTTTATCCCGTCCCACGCCTGTAAGGCAAGCCCCACGCTACCTGCAAGGCCAACGAGTCCCCCCATCTCTCCGCCAAGCGCTCTAATTCTTTCCCCAATTCCTTTTGGAGGTAAATTTTCTAGCTTTCGAATTTCGCGCTCTGTGCGATTAATCTCTGTTTTCAGCCTCCGTATATCGTTTATAGAGGTAGAGGCTGTGCGCTGTGCGTTGAGACGCTGCAATTTAGCGTTTAATTCATCGATGGATTTCACCGATTTGTTGAAATTATTTTGTAATTTTGATTGGCTGTTTCGGAGTTTGTTTTCCAAAGTCCCCAAACCGCTACTTATCTTCGCGATGGAAGAGGAGGCGAAATCTTTTAAGAATAATGAAAAACTATAACTCATATGGTTCTATCTTTTTTTACAATTATCGGGTGTTTACTTCTAGCTTATGGGCTAATGATTGTTTTAGGCTTTATTTTTAAGGCTACGGCTTTTATTTCTCTTTTAGGCTTAGCCTTTTTGGTTAAAGGAGGGCAGGTTTCCGCTTCACAATGGTGGGCAGCAGCTATTCAGTTGCCTTTTTTACTATTAGAGTTTGCTTTGATTTTCACCGAAGGTTGGGGAGGTCTTGCGTGGGCGTTATTAGTACAAGTACTGGTTTCTGTAATTATCTTTAATCTTCAAAGAATTAAGGCTAACCGCCATTAGTTTTGCTTTCCCTCTCTCTTATATCCTGCAATTGCGCAAACTTTTCTCCCCACTCTTCATCGGTTAAATCATTTGGATTAATGCCTAAATAATATTCCATCATGGTGTTTACATAACCTATCCAATTGGATTCCATATCTCCTTTGGAATCCTCTACAACTTTTTTAGCTCGGCTGTTTTTACTTCCATTAAGCCCTCTAATTGTGCCGAGGCACCAAAGAAATAGCTGTCATCACCTTTTACATCGGCATCACCGCCTAAAAAGCATTGGTTTAATATCACTTCGGCAAAGCCGAGCGGGTTGGTCTGCATTTTTGTCATTGCAAAGCTGAGTACCTTTCTATCGGGCTTTTTTAAATAAACTTCTTTGCCATCTTCAAATTGAATTTTAAAAATTTCGCCGTATTTCTTTTTCCACTCGTTGATTTGGCTCTGATTTATAGTTTCAGCAGTATTCGCCGAAACTGCGTTTTGCTCTTGTGTGATTTCTTTTTTCATTTTTTAAATTAAGTTTAAACAGTATTTAAATTTCCTTTTTTAGTTATCTACCGTGCTACGGTTAATCTTGGCGTTTTACATTTAAAAACAAGATGGGCAGCTCCACAATCATATTTTTGTCGCCTTGCTTCATTGCTTTTTTCACCTCGGTAAACTCGACACCTTTTAAAATATCGGTTACCATCTGCCCGCCATCGTGCGGAACATAGGCCACTACGACATCAAAGCTGAGGCTTAAAATATCCTTGTTTTTGGCATCTCTTGTCATCGCTTCCAGTTCCGATTGCCAAATGCTCAACTTGCCTTCATAGGTTCTGTTACCACCTACCACGCCGTGCGGTTTGCATCCACGACCATAGAGGTAATCTTTTTCTTTTTTTTCGGTATATTCCACCTCTGTGGCTCCCTCTAAGATTCTACCACCTAAGGCAATAGATATATCGCACCACGCGTATTGTTTACTGCTAAATGTTGTCATTGCTTATTCTTTTATTTCTGTTGTGAAACCTATATTTACCTCAATTAATTCCGCGTAGCCCACGGGCAATAGCTGAATGTTGATTACTACTTTTCCGCTTCTAAGCACATCTTGTTTAGGATTTATAAACACTTTCACCGCGGATAATTCGCCTTGCTCTACCATTGCTCCGTTTAGGTTGCTTTCTACTTTGGTTTGCCAGCTTTTAATGATAGCAGGGTGAATGCTTCCATCGGCAGATAATAAGACTTCGTCGCTCAATTCTTCCACAAGGGCATCATAAGCAATAAGCATCGCCTTATCCATTACAAAGCCATTGCTAAGTGTTCTAAAATCATCAGTTGCGCGAGTGAGTGTTTTGTCCCCACTGAAATAGTAGCCACTACGCCCTGCAAAAGTTCTAAAAAAGATATAGCCTTTATCATCTATGGCGTCCCATTGGTCGGCACGGCTGTCAATCGTAGTGCCATCGGTAAAGTAGGCCACAATGTCTAGCACATTGCCATCTTTCACACGGTGGATTTTCCTTTGTACGGGAATGCTAGTGATTTTCCCCAGTATTAATCCAACGGCTGCGTATTTATCAGTATTTTCAGCACCGATAAGGCAACTTACTTTGTTGTAGTCGCTTTCTGTGTAGTCGGTTAAATCGGCCACTTCGCCATTCCAAGCGTTCTCCGAAATGATTACTCGAAAAGGCATATATTTTAGGGCAAAATGCTCTGCCAAGGCTTGCCCATTGACAACGGCTGTTTGCACATCTTGGTCCAGCCCTCCTGTGAGGCTCTCGCTTCCTGTGGGCTTTTTCACTACGCCCAGCACACGAATTTCGCCTTTGGCATCACCAATGATTTTGGGGGCATAATTCCCCTCTTTGTCCAGCATTTCTGTCATCGTGGTGGCATCGCTCACAAGCATAAGCCATAGCTCTGCGCCATCGCCTGCCTGCCGGTAAAAGGCTTTTACTTGCTCATAGGCAAAAGGGTTTTCTTCTTCGGTAATGCCTAAATCCTTAGCCTCTGTAATAGAAAATATTTGGTAGGATTTCCCTAACTGAACCTTAGAACTCACGGTGTTTCCTGTGCAGATGAGTGCAGGGACTTTTGCCCCTGCCTCTGCTATTCTTCCTAAGCCATCTTTGGCGATATTAAATAAAACTTTTGGTAGTGCCATTATTCTTCTTTTTTAAGTTCGTGTATGCGGTTGGCCAATAATTTTAAAACCGTCTTTCTATTCGCCTCGCTTTCTTCTTGTAAAATCAAGGCTTCCAGTAGCCCTTCATCATTTACATTTTTTACGCGCTCTTTCACTTCTTGGAGGTTCCCGTGCAAGGTGTCAAAGGGTTTTTCTTCTCCTTTTTCGCCCGCTCTAAGGTGTTCTTCCACTTCTTTGTTTTCCAAAGAATTGGCGTGTGCTTTGGCGTGATCATATCTTAAAAATAAAAAGCCATCAGCCGTGCTATAAACCTTCGGAACACTTTCGTGCTCCGAGAGGTATTTTTGTGCTTTTTCTTGTATCTCCATAGCCTAAAGAATTGCTCCTAAATATTTAGGGTTATTAGCACGAATGACACCTACTAAGGCTCTTTGGGCAAAGGATAAGGTATCTGCTTGAATACCGCTATCACGCAAATTGGCGTACATTTCAACATCGCCAAAGCATCTAAATACTTCGTCTTTCACCCAAATAAATGAGGCTTGTTTATCGCCGCTCTCCTTGGTAGCTCCAAAAGGTTTTTTAACGCCTGCCGAGGTGTACAATGGATTTTGGCTATACTGAAAGATATTGATGCCATACATTTGTTTTTCATTTAATATTTCCTTGTAGAGCTTTTTGTCCTCCTTGCGGATACGGGCTAAATGCTCTGGGGTAAAACAAATGTTGATGCCCTCGGTAATATCCTTGCCCTCCAAAAAGGCTTTGATGTCAATCAGCGCATCAATTACTGAGTCATTTTCTTTTAGGTTTAAAACCTTATTAAATTCGTTTTCTTGTTGTGGCGACCAAGCGTGTGCGGCTCTTTTGCCTAAGTTTTTAGCCAAGGACACGCGGTGGCGGTTGATGATAGAGCTTCTTCTATCGTATTGCAATTCGATTTCTTGTAGTTGGCGGTGTCTGGTTTGGTCCGTCGAATAAGTTTTTAACAGCACCTCATTAGCAATGTCTTTGATGTCAGCAATTGGCAGAGGGTCTTCATTTCCCTCAAAATAATTTTCGTGCACACTAGGCTCTATCCCTGCCTCGGCAAGGTGTAGTTTGTTATTTTCTACATACTCACTCATATCCACAGATTGCGAAACAAAGGAGTGATTTGGGATTGGGTTTTCCTTGATACCTGCAACCCATACTTCTGTTTGTAATGCCATTGTTTATGTCTTTTAATTGTTATTTTCTTTGTGTCTTACGCCTTTGGCATAATCTTGTGCTAGCCTAGCGTATTCTTCTGGTTGGTTTAGTTTTATTTCTCTTAGTTGCTCTACATCATACTTCTGCAAGTAGTCAAAGGTGAGAGCGATGCCAGTTTTAGGTTTTGGATTCTTACCTAACACCACGGTTTTAACAACTTGGCTTTTTCCGTTCAGCTGGATTTCATTTTCTTTTTCCGCAATGAGTTTGGAGAGCGTTTCTTTTTGTTCTGCGAAATTCAGCTCAAAACTTTTAATTTGACTTTGTTTTAAGGCCTCTGGAAATAACCCCAAAGCAATAGCTTTATCCACGAGTTGAGTAGCCTCGGCAGTTTCGTTTTCTTTTTGTTTTTTTTCAAGTTCAACAATGCGCTTTTCTGCGGTATCCTTGGCGAGTTTTAACGCTTGAACCTCTTTTAATACCAATTGTTCGTTAGTCTCTTCGCTCATTCCCAGAGCAAGTGCAATAGTTTTAATGTTCATATCATCTTTGTTTTTTAATTTTTTTAGTTGAATGGGCGAGCCGTTTCGGTGCAACTTCAAAGCGTTGTCATTTCCGCCAATGTCCACAATGGAAAGCTCTACGAGTTTGGATTTGGTTACGGTTTCAAAAATTTGCCCTGCCAGCAAATGCTCAGCGCTGGCGGAGGTCTCTACCACATCGGCACCAATGGAGGCCATTTTTAAAAAACCTCGCTCCACCTTACCCGCAATTTTTTTACTAAATTCATCTTCCGTATCAAATTCCACATCGGCAATAAGTTGTCCGCCCGTTTTCTCTAAATGTACCACACGACCAATTACTTCATTTCCCTCCGTGCCGTTTACTTTATCAAAGCCCCTTGAATGCATATACAGCACCACAGGATTACGCATATATTGCTGGGTGTCTATCCCAGCCGTTAATACACGATAGCCGTAGCTGTTTACAATGTTTTCATCATTTATCACAAATCTATGTGTCATCGCCTTTGGTATTTTTTCAGGGCAAAGTTGCACGCTTTGAATAGGAAAATAAAACCGCCTGCCAAGCCTTGTAATTTTTTTTACAATGCTTGTAGGAATTTCTTACAAGCATTGGATAAGAAATTCTGATACAATTAAATATGAGAGAAATTTGCACCAAGATAATTGAATAATTAAACCCAAATGCCTATGCAGGATATCTTATTAAACGACGACAACGACTTAGAAATTAAGGACGGCGATTTTGTAGTAGGCATTTCCAATAGCCAGCACCAAAAACATATCCTTATCGCCAATAAGGGCGAGTACAAGGAATTTCCAGAGGTGGGCGTGGGCATTGTGCAAATGCTGGCAGATGACCGCTACACCGAGATGCTCATCGAAACAAAAAAGCAGTTGGAATACGATGGTATGCAGATTAAAAATGTTAGCCTGCAACCTGATAACAAGTTAATAATTGACGGTAAATATAAAGCATAAGATATGGCAAGAATGAAAAGAGAAGAGCGTATAGAAAAACAAAGCCAAGGCAGGCAATTGTATGCCTCGGGCTTTTCCTACACGGACATTTCAAAAATTTTAGGCGTAACTCAGAAAACACTTAGCCATTGGGCAGAGGAAGATAAATGGGAGGAAGAAAGAGAGCTTTCGGCCATCAAACCAAGTGTAATGAAGCGCCTCACGCTCAAATGTGCGCTGGCTATTCAAAAAGGAGAGCCATTGCCGTATAAAGCCGATGATATTTCTAAAATTGTCGCTGCCTTTGACCGCATTACCGACAGCCGAAAAAAAGCCGTTTACACGATGGAAAGCATCGATGGATTTACCGAATTTATGCTCAATAAAGCAGGAAAGGCCAAGGGCGAAAAACAAGCGACCCTTCTTAGCTCCATAAAGACTATTCGCCCTTTTTTCGATGAATATGTAACCCATTTACTTAGCCATGACTAAAACAGAGCTTAAAGAAGCTAGGGAGCGTTATTTTATGCGCTCCAAGATGATAAAAGAACTCACCGCGGAGTCTTTGGTAAAAGAAACTACCGATCAGCAGCAAGAGCGAGTCAAACATCTTTTAAAACCAGAGAATTACAACGAATTTTTTGATTATTATTTTGGGGTAAATAGTGGCTTGCCCTTAGCCGATGCTCCGTGTGCTAAATTTCATCAAAGCAGTTATGAAAAGGTTTTCCGCGATAGAAAAATACGCCAGTTCCGCCAGTGGTTCCGTGGGGCGGCTAAGTCTATACATACCAATGTGGGCAATATTCTGCATCTAAAAGAAAATAATGAGCTATTTTTTGCCTTGCTTATCGGAGCAAATGAAGGACTTGCTAAGTTATTGCTTTCGGATTTACAGGTCCATTTAGAAAATAATCAGCGTATCATCAAAGATTTTGGCGTGCAGGTTTCTTATGGCGATTGGGCAGATGGCGAATTTCAAACCAAAGATGGCAAGTTTTTCAAAGCCTTAGGCTTAAATCAGCCCTTTCGTGGGTTGCGTTTTGGAGCCTATCGTCCTGACTTTGCCAGCGTAGACGACTGCGAGGATAGAGATAGAGCCAAACGCCCCGAAATGGTTCGCAAATACGGCGAAAAGATTACCGGAGACCTTAAAAAGGCCTTTCACAAACAGCGCGGCCGCCTTATTGTGCCTAATAATTACATTGTAAAAGATGGCTTGCTAGACTTCATTATGAACGCCTTTAAGGAAAGTAAACATTTTGATTTAAGTAAGGTAGACCTCGCAACCAAGAATATTACCAAAGACAATTACAAAGAGGTGAAAGACTGGGCGCCCAGCTGGGACGAGCGCTACACCAAGCAGGAGGTAATAGACATCATCGAAGACGACGACTATTACACCTCACAGCGTGAGGATTTCAATAATCCGATTGAGGAGGGAAAATTATTTAAGGCTAAGGAAATACTGCACCGAAAGGTGCACCCTAGCGAAGTATGGGACGGTTTTTTAGTGCATTGGGATTTAAGCTACACAAGCAATGGCGACTATAAAGCGGGTGTATTAATTGGCGTGCAGGGCTTGCGACTCACGGTCTTAGAAACTTTTTGTCAGCGTTGTAGTATCAATTCGGCAATGGAGGCGCATTTCTCTTGGATTTTTAAGTACAAGCAAAAAGGCTACACGCCTTTATCTTTCTATGATGCTACTGCCGCGCAGCTCGCCGTGTATCAGCCCGTAATGCTCCAAGCGGCAGAGGACAACGCCTGCCCAGATTTGCCCATTCCACAACACCAACAAGGAGACAAACACAACCGAATAGAAGCAACCCTGCGCAATATTCTTTCCCGAAAATTACTTTTTTGGGACGAAGATTTACAAGGCACCAAAGATTATGAGGCTTTTATGAAACAAGTCCTCGCCTTTGAAAAGGGCACCACTAGTAACGATGATGCCCCCGATACCTTAGAGCGTGCCGTGGCTCTCGCACAGCTCTACTACGGCTATTCTAAAAGTGAAGGAAGTGCCAAACCTCTTATTGGAAAAAGAACTAAAAAAAGAAGAGTATGAGCGGAGAGCCTCCGCAGGCAATTTTTAAATAAAACACGATGACACCGAGAAAAGAACTTTTTATAAAAATAAAACAAGCCCTTGCAAATGTACAGGGCTTAGAATTGATAGACCTACAACGCGGGCAATTCGACAACCCACAAAGCCACTACCCAGAGATATGGACAGCTGCGCTTATTCAAGTGATGCCTATCCGCTACGAAACTATGACGGAACATATCCAAGAAGGAGCCTGCGAAATCAATATTGATTTTTATTGCAAAGATGGCTGGACAGATCAGCACCTTGGAACGGCAGACCCAGAACACGGGCTGATGGAACTGGATATTTTGGACAATATAGTAGATGCCCTGCAATTCTTACAAGGCGAGCAATTTAAGCCCTTACAACAAACGGGAGAAGACGAATTGCATATCAACGAAGAGGGCATTATGAGCTATCGCCTTACTTTTTCCACCATCATTCATCGCAGAACGGTATATCCTTTCAGCAGAAAAGCTGTGAAACTAAGTTTAAACAATGATTAAAACAGATTTAAAATGTTTTTAAATATAGAAGAACTCAAAACTGTGGCCACCCGTGAGGTGATAGATTTAATCACCAATAGCGATGATAGCATCGTGGAGGAAATCATCGCCGAGAGCATCGACTTGATGAAGTCCTACCTTTTTAGGTATTACAACGCTTCTGCCGTATTTGAAAAGCAAGGCGAGGAGCGCTCTAAGGTGCTTCTTAAATACCTAAAAGACATTGTTATTCACGAGGTCTATATCCGCAGAACCAAGAAAATGAACGAAGTGGCAAAAATCCGATACGATGAGGCGCTACTTTGGTTAGAAAAAATAGCCAAAGGAGACATCGAGGCCGACTTGCCAAAAAAAATGGAGGACACCAACGGCGATGGCTCCCCCGATGAGCCTATTCCCTTTATGAAGCTCGGCAGCCGTAAAACCTATAAAAATCACTGGTAAGCGGTGAGCCACCGCAGGCATATACATAAAAACGAAAAATAATGGGCAGAGATTTAAGGGATTTGCAGAAAAAACTCAACGAAGTTGCCGCCTTTATGCAAAATGATGCCTCTAAAATTTTAAAGACCGAGGGGCTGAAATTTATCCAGCAAAACTTTCAAGATGAGGGCTTTCACGATGGCAGTTTACAAAAGTGGCAACCGAGGAAAACAACCGACAAGCGCGGGCGTGACATCACCCGATACCGAACCAATAGGCGGGGCAAGCAGGGCACGCTTAATAAATATGGGCGTCAAATCAAAGACCGCCCAATCCTCACTGGGCATAACTCTGGTGGCAACAAGCTGCGCCATTCTTTTAAGGCTCGAGTGGAGAGGCAAAAGGTAACTTTCTACACGCACAAGGAATACGCCCAAAGGCATAACGAGGGGCTAAACGGAATGCCTAAACGCCAATTCATGGGGCAATCTAAAACATTAGACAACAATATTAAAACAAAAATAACCAAGGTACTGGATAAAATATTTGAACGATGAAAGACTATAAATACAGCTATACAGAAAATCAAGTGCAACTCAGCGGAAATGCCTTTAAACAAAAAATAAATCTAGGCAAAACCGACGCAAAAGATATTAAGAAAATAACTCAGCTGATGGTAGACATCATTCGCAGGCAAAAAAGGCTTTGGCGTATGGAAATCAACCATTGGCAGAGTGCACGCTATGCCCGCTATCAGGTAGAGTTTCCTCGCACTTATCCATTAGAAGAAGTTTATCAAGACATTATGCTCGATGGGCACCTCACCGCCGTAACTGAAAATAGAACGCTCCGTGTAGTGAATAACGATTTTATTTTTGCTATTGATGGGGTGAAAGATGAAAAACTAACCGACTATATTAAAGACAAAGAATGGTTCGAAAATACCATTAAATGGGCGCACGAGAGCATCTACCACGGCAATTCTGTGATTTGGATTAAAGAATTTACCAAAGGCGAAATTCAAGAGGTAGAACTGGTGGAGCGCGGACTAGTAATCCCTGAGCGCCATCTATTGCTAAAAGACTGGGACGCTACCGAGGGCATAGACATTCGCGAGGTCTCCGATGTACTCCTAATGGCACAATTTTACAGCCCCATAGGCTTGCTTGAAAAAGCTGCCGTATACTGCATTCTCAAACGCCACTCGTGGGGTAGCTGGGATGAGTTTGAAGAGCTTTTTGGCATTCCTATTCGCATTGCTAAGATAGCCAGCCAAAGCGATGCCGTTAAAAACGAAGTAGCAGGCTGGCTGGAAGAAATGGGCTCAGCACCTTATGGCGTTTTTCCCATCGGCACGGAGGTAGACATCAAAGAAAATAGCAAATCCGACGCCTTTCAAGTGTTTTACCGAAAAATTGAAGCCTTGGACAAAGAGCTTTCTAAACTGGTATTGCACCAAACCATGACCACAGAAAACGGAAGCAGCCGAGCACAAGGAGGCGTACACGAAAACACGCTTAAAGAAGTTATCTATGCAGATAATAAAAAAATGTTGGCTTTTTTAAATAACAAGCTTATTCCAGCGATGCGAAATTTAGGTTATGCCATTCCAGAAAATGCCAAAATCCAAATTGAGCAGGTGGCAGACCCCAAAGAACAAATCGAAATCGACGGCATTTTGCTAGGGAACGGCTATATCCTGAAACAAGGCTACATAGAGCAAACCTATGGCGTAGAAATAGAACAAATGCCTAGCACAGGTGTAGCATTAGCAAATAACGAGGCTAGTGCAAAAAAGAGCTAAGCCTACTCAAATTGCATTATCGCACCCATTGTTGCGAGCATCACAAGCCTATAAAATTAAGCAGGCAGAGTGATGGGGGCTTTTTGAGTGGGCTCATTGAGGATTACATTCGTAATGTTTTCGAGGAACGAAAGGTAAGCGAGGCGCAGCGCGAGGCTCTCTGGGAATATTATTACCAGCAGTTGAGCAGTGCCGTAGACCTAGGCTATGCGCCTACTTTGGAGCATTACAGCGAGGATTTGGCCCTTTCTCTTAAAAGAAATATTGCAGAATTTTCAGCTTTTAAGGAAACTAGTTTTAGAAAGCAATTAGAGGCCTCTCTCTCCGAGAATGGGCGCGTGCTTAGCTGGAAAGAGTTTAAGCAAAAGGCGGAGGCGCTAAACATTGAATATAACCACAGATGGCTCAAAACCGAATACGACCAAACCATTGCCACAGCCACACAAGCAGGCAAGTATCAAGAGTATTTGGAAAATAAACACTTGTACCCAAATTTAAAGTATAAAACCATTGGCGACCACCGTGTGCGCGAAAAACACAAGCAATGGGACGAACTCATTTTGCCCGTGGAGCACCCTTTTTGGAAAACACACCTACCTCCAAACGATTGGGGATGCCGTTGCTATGTGGTGCCTACTGATGAAGAGCCAAACAGGGAAATACAAAACGATACACCACTAAAAGAAACTTTTGCCAACAATCCAGCATTAAACGGTAAGATATTCCCAACCTCGGGATACCTCACTTTTGGCGGACTCAGCCCAGAAACCATAGAAAAAATCATTGATTGGAGCCACGAGATGTTTAAAAGGGCTGAACGGTATGCTAAAAATTATGCCTCTTATTTAAAATACAAGCGAAATAAAGACTATACTAATGTGCTTTTTGACAAAAAGACTGGTGGGATGCAGGCAACACATAAGTTGCATAATTTTGATGATGTAGGAGGAACTTATGAAAAATACGTTCAAAAGATTGGGTATAAATATGGTAACTCCGTAATTTTAGACATTGAGATACATAATATTCACAAACTAAAAAATACTGACGGATATTGGAATGGTCTGAAAATGGAAATTGCAGGAACAGAAACGGGAACTGCGAACAATATTAGGAATGGCTTGAAACATTGCGCGTCAAAGAAAACAACAGAAGTGGCGGTTCTTTACTTCCCAAATAATAATTTTTCTAAAACAATATTTGAAGAGGGATTGGCTAAATATAATGGACTTTGGAAAGACCCAAAACAGTTCAAAAAATTTAAAAAGATAATATGTATATCAGATGGGAAAATAGTGTATCAAAAAAGCCACTAATAAAGTGGCTTGGAATGATAAGCCTATAAATAATAAAATTTAGTACCTATCACAATGCAAATATATAAATTTTATTCAGAGTAGCAACCCTCGCCGCGTAAAATTGCATCTACTGTGCGCGGAGCTAAGTAAACTTTGAGCGCCACGGCCTCAATTAAAGCATCTACGCGCCACTGGGGGTTCTTTTTAGAAAACTCCTCAAATAGCCTGCGCACCTTTTGATTCCTTTGTCTTAATCGCTCTTTGCGTGTCATATCGCAAATTTAAATTAAAAACATACACTACGCAAGGCGATGTTTCTTAGGGAAAAATCAGCTTTCCCACACACGATTGTTGATATAGGTTTCTGGGTAGGCAAGGGCGGTTCCGTCGCGAGACTTGGCGCTTTTGTAAATGCTAATGTAATTAAGGCACTGGGTACGCTCGGTGTCGTTTAGCTCCTCCAGCAAGGTATTAAATACGGGGTTGCCATTAATGCGTAATACTACTTGCTGTGCCATAATAAAAAATCTGAGTGCAAATTGCACCCAGATTTCTATTTTTGAAAGGACATCTTTTTAGCCAAAAGGTCTCAGATTTTTCAAACGCTTTTTCCGAATTTTAGCATAAGTGTTACACTCTTCTTTTTTAAAATGGTAAGTAATGTTTTGATTTGCTTCCCATAGAAGTGTTTCTTTTATTTGTTTAGGTTTTTCTGTTGGTTCTACTTTTTCTTCATGATTTTTTCTCTTTGGAACATCTTTTCCCCAATAAAAAAGAAATAAAATGGGAGTAACCACTGCCATTATAATTAGTGTGGGTATGCCTATCTCTTTAATAAAGATATAGAGAAATAAGAGCACGCCCAATGCTACCTCTGGAAACAAAAGTATAAGAATCCCAATAATTACCGCACCAATTAAAAGATTTTTCATTTTAATGTTTTGGTTTTAATTCCTACGGAATATGCAACACTTTATGAGTTTGCAACGAAATTTTCCATTTTGGATTTCCCAAAATATAATCAATGATTTTGGGTGTCATTTCTTCGCGCTTGCTCCATTCAGGTTGGAGGTAAAGCTCGCATTCGGGCGAAACTTTTGCCGCGTATTCCTCTGCAAATTTAAAATCGTGATGATTAAATATAATGACTTTCAGCTCACTAGCGCGTTCCAGCACCTCTTGCTTTGGGAGAAGGCGCTTTTTGGGCGAAAGGCAAATCCAATCTAGCGTTCCGCTCAAAGGGTGAGAGCCAGAGGTTTCAATATGGATTTGGCAGCCTTTTTCTTTCAGTTTTTGAGTTAAATAATCAAGGTTCCACATCAGCGGTTCGCCTCCCGTTATCACAATCATTTTAGCGTGTTGGTTAGCGCGCTCCACCAGCTCATCTACGGGCGTGAGCGGGTGCTTGCCTGCCTCCCAGCTTTCTTTGACATCACACCAGTGGCAGCCCACATCACACCCCCCTATGCGTATGAAATAAGAGGCCGCGCCTGTGTGTGCGCCCTCACCTTGTAGGGTATAGAAATCCTCCATAATGGGCAGGAGCTTTCCAGCATTCATTAGTTTGGTTTGTTCGGGGGTAAGTGTCTGTACCATAGTATTTATTTAAGCAAATAAAACGCGCCAAAATAGGTTTCTGGCACGCTTTATTTTTAATTTTCAGGCTACAAAGGTACAAATTATTTATTCAAATAAAATCTTTCGTAGGCCAAAAGTGTATTTTCTAACAGCATTGCGCGCGTCATCGGCCCCACTCCTCCTGGCACAGGGGTGATAAATTCGCACTTAGGCGCTACTCCTTGATAATCCACATCGCCCACGAGCTTATGCCCTTTTGACGCGCTTGGCTCTTCTACCCTATTGATTCCCACATCGATAACAGTAACGCCCTCTTTTACCATATCGGCTTTTAGAAATTCAGCTCTACCCAATGCCGCAATGATGATGTCTGCATCTTTAGTAAACTTTTCCAAATCTTTGGTTCCGCTGTGGCAAAGCGTCACGGTGCAATTGCCTGGATTTGTTTTTTCACTCATCAAAATACTCATCGGGCGCCCTACGATATGGCTACGCCCAATCACCACACAATGTTTTCCCGCCGTAGGGACTTCGTAGCGCTTAAGCAATCGCATAATTCCGTAAGGTGTGGCTGGCAAAAAAGTTTCCATTCCGAGCGTCATTCTTCCCACATTTTGCGGATGAAAGCCGTCTACATCTTTTTTAGGGTCTATGGCTAGGAGTATTTTCTCCTCATCTATGTGCTTAGGCAGAGGAAGTTGCACGATGAAGCCATCAAGTGTTTCATCACGATTTAGCTCGCCTATCAAATCTAGCAATTCTTGCTCGGTAATATTTTCATCTTTCTTGCACAGGGTGGATTGAAAGCCTACTTGCTCACAATCTTTGATTTTCATTCCCACATAGGCCTTGCTCGCGGGGTTCTCCCCTACAAGTACGGCCGCTAAGTGCGGTGCGCGATGATTTTGAGCATATTGCGAAACTTTTTGTTTAATTTCCGCTTTAATTTCTTTGGCTAATTTGATTCCGTCCAGTGTTTTCATAATGATTTTAAGATTTTTTACAAATATAGATTTTATTTACAATTCTCAAAAAACTAACTTTCTAAATGATTAAGAATATGATTAATGTCTTTTTTCCACCCTTAAATTTTATATCTTAAAGAATAATTAGCTCACTTTTTCCGCTCGCAAAATTCATATTTTAATGTATAATCATTCAATTTTGTACCTTTGTGCGAGATACTTTGTTTGAATGAAAATTGTAGAAGGCATACAGCCCATCGCGGATACCGAAAAACTTGTACTCACCATTGGAATGTTTGATGGGGTACACAAAGGGCATCAAAGCATTATCAATCAATTAAATGAGAGAGCAAAAACCATCAACGGACACTCGGCATTGCTCACGCTTTCCCCTCACCCTAGGCGCGTGTTGCAGCCCGAGGAGGAGTTCAAACTTTTGAGTCCTTTGGAGGAAAAAATCCAGCTTTTGGAGCGCTACAATCTTGATTACTTAATTATTCAGCCCTTTGATTTTAATTTCTCGCGCACTTCCTCGCTTGATTTTGTAAGGGATTCCCTTGTAAATCAGCTCAATATCCACACGCTCATCATCGGGCACGACCACCAATTTGGGCGAAACCGAGCAGGAGATTTTCAGCAACTGCAAGAGCTCTCATCGCTATACAACTTTGATTTAAAACAACTTAGCGCCATTGAAGAAAATGCCACGCCTATAAGCTCCACCAAAGTGCGAAATGCGCTAAAAGAGGGCAATGTTGCTTATGTTTCGCAGGCACTTGGCAGGCCCTACACGCTGGCGGGTACGGTGATTCACGGCGATAAAATTGGGCGCACATTGGGCTTTCCCACGGTGAATCTTGCGGTGAATGATGAAAAATTAATCCCTAAAAATGGGGTGTATGGCGTAAATATTTTGATTAATGGCGAAAAGTTTCAGGGCTTAATGAATATAGGCATTCGCCCGACGGTACAAGGTAAGAATCAGAGAATTGAGGTTTTCATCTTCAATTTTGAGCAGAATTTATATGAGGAAAAACTTAGCGTAGAAATTCTATGCCGAATTCGTGATGAGCAAAAATTTGGCTCGCTTGAAGAATTAAAAAAGCAAATTGCCAAAGATGTCTCGTTTTTTAAAAATTCTAAATTTTATTTAAGTTAAATCTTACAAAAAAAAACATTTACAAAAACCCATTTAAAAACTTATGAAGGATTATAGCAACCGTTTTATCATCATTAGCACCCTTATTGCAGTTGTGGGGCTGTATTTATTTTTCCTAAAAAAAGAGGAGGTAACACAGGAACTGGCCATTATGAATGCCTTAGGAGGAGGCGCGGGAATGGCGATAGGGCTGATAATTTACCGAAAAATATTGAGAAATACAAAATCTTAAATTTATTTAATACAAAAAACTTGACTTCCCCTCCATTAAGTTCGTATATTTGTGGCGTTTTTTAATTATAGAGATACAACGAATGAAAACATCTGATTTTGATTTTAAATTACCTGAAAAATTACTCGCAGACCGCCCTTCGCGCTTCAGAGATGAAGCTAAGCTGATGGTGCTTCACCGCGATACACAAACCATTGAACACAGAGAATTCAAGGATTTAATTGAATACTTTGACGAAGATGATGTTTTGATTAGAAATAATACCAAAGTATTCCCCGCTAGATTATACGGAAATAAGGAAAAAACAGGCGCGAAAATTGAGGTGTTCCTGCTTCGTGAGCTCGACCCAGAAACTAAATTGTGGGATGTGCTAGTGGACCCTGCCAGAAAAATTAGAATTGGCAATAAGCTGTTTTTTGGCGATGATGAAAGTTTAGTCGCTGAGGTTGTGGATAATACCACCTCTCGCGGGCGAACTTTACGCTTCCTTTTTGATGGGACTTATGAGGAATACCGTGCGAAATTAAAAGAGCTAGGCACCACTCCACTCCCTAAATACATTAAGCGCGAGGCTGACAAGGAAGATGAAGAAAGATACCAAACAATCTATGCCACAGAAGAGGGTGCCGTGGCCGCTCCCACAGCAGGGCTCCACTTCTCTAAACACTTGCTTAAAAGATTAGAAATCAAAGGGGTAGATTTCACCGAAATTACCCTTCATGTAGGACTAGGCACCTTCTCGCCAGTGCAAGTGGAGGATTTAACAAAACATAAAATGGAATCTGAGCGAGTAATCATTCCGCAAGCTACCGCTGAGCGCGTAAACAAAGCGCTGGAAGATAAAAAGCGCGTGTGCGCCATAGGCACCACCTCTATGCGCGCAATAGAATCTGCTGTTTCAGCTAATAAGCGCCTAAACCCTTATGAGGGCTGGACTAATAAGTACATTCACCCGCCGTATGATTTCAGCATAGCCAATAGTATGGTAACCAATTTCCATACACCAAAATCCACCTTGCTTATGATGATTTCAGCTTTTGCGGGGCACGATTTTGTGATGAAAGCTTATAAAGAAGCGGTAAAAAAAGAGTATAAATTCTACTCTTACGGAGATGCAATGTTAATCTTATAATTATCCATTGAGCCTAGATAAGAAAGATATCCGAAAATTAAGCCTTCAAGAGATTCAAGATTTCATAGTCTCGCACCAAGAGAAAGCTTTTAGAGCCAAACAAATTTATGAATGGCTTTGGAATAAAAATGCACACGACTTTGAGCAAATGAGTAGCCTCTCCAAAGAGCTGCGCAATTTGCTCAAAGCGCATTTTGTGATTCAGCCCATCAGAGTGGAGGAGCACCAAAAGAGCCAAGATGGCACGATTAAAAATGCTATAAAACTCTTTGATAACAATGTAGTGGAATCCGTCTTGATTCCCACCGAAACACGCACTACTGCCTGCGTTTCATCACAAGTGGGGTGTAGTTTAGATTGTAATTTTTGCGCTACGGCAAAGCTCACACGAATGCGCAATTTAAGTGTTGCAGAAATTGTGGACCAAGTGGCTTTAATCGACCAGCAAAGTAGAGAAAACTACGGCATTCCGCTCAGCAATATCGTGTACATGGGCATGGGGGAACCGCTCTTGAATTATAACAATGTGGTGGATTCCATTAGAAAAATTACCACGCCATTTCCAAACGGGCTCGGAATGTCGCCACGCAGAATCACCGTTTCCACTTCGGGAATTCCCAAAATGATTAAGAAATTAGCTGATGAGAATTTAAGAGTAGGCTTAGCCCTTTCGCTTCACTCTGCCATTGAAAGCAAGCGGAATAAAATTATGCCATTCAGCCATAAATTCCCATTGGACGAAATCTTAGAAAGTCTGCAATACTGGTACGAAAAAACAAAAAGCCGAATCACGCTAGAATATATCATCTGGAAAAATGTCAATGACACGCCAGAAGATGTAAAAGCGCTCATAAAATTCTGCAAAAAAGTGCCGACAAAAGTAAATCTTATCGAATACAATAGCATTGGTGATAATGTATTTGCGCAAGCACCCGAAGAGGTAACTAATATGTACATTCAAGCACTTGAAAACGAAAATATTATCGTAAATGTGCGCCGTAGTCGTGGTAAAGATATTGATGCCGCCTGCGGGCAATTAGCCAATAAAAATAAAATTGCTCAAAATTAATGAAAAGAATTAATTTAATCCTTTTATTATCAATCATTTTACAATCCTGCGCTACACAAAAAGAATCTCACAAGGATTTTTCAATGGTTGAAAAAATTCTTTTGCCTAAAAAAATCGATGAGATTTCAGGTTTGGAAATCTACAACAATCTTTTTTGGGGAATTAACGATAGTGGCGGAAAACCAGAAATCTATGGGTTCAATCCAAGCACCCCTGCCCAAATCCAGAAAACAATAGCCATAAGCAATGCTAAAAATAAGGATTGGGAAGATATTGCCATTGGCGATTCTCTTGTATTCATCGGCGATTTTGGAAACAATTACGGCAACCGCAAAGACCTGAGAATCTACTACTTTAACAAAGAAATACTTAGCTCTCCCGCTCCAAGTGCGAGTGTGGTGGCGGATACGATTAACTTTTTTTACCCCGAGCAAAAAAATTACAATCCCAAGCCGCATAAGCACGACTTTGACACCGAAGCTATGTTTTATTTTGGCGGGAAAATCCACGCATTCACCAAAGAATGGCAAAGCGCCAAAACACACCACTACACCCTCGATATTCTAAAAGGGAAACAGCCGGCTTGGCTGGTGGAGGAATACCATACGGGCTTCCTAGTTACGGGGGCTGATGCTCAATTGATTGACGAAAAATTACACATTGCGCTAGTGGGCTACACCAAGGCGGGAAAAGTGTATCTGCTCAAAGGTGAAGCTGCCCCCGATACGCCAGAGGCTAAATTTATGACTCACGGAAAATTCAAAAAATATCATTTAGGATTTTCTGGCGATTTAGGGCAAGTGGAAGGCGTGAAAATTGTGGATAAAAACAAGGTTTGGGTCAGCGCCGAAAGATTTACACTAAAATTTTACAACTCGCCACAAAATATCACAAGTTTTCTGCTAAAATAAATTTTACTTATATTTAGCCGATTTTAAATTTGATGCGTGACTAAAATAATTGATAAAATAAAAAATCCCATCTCTGAGGAGATGAACATTTTTGAAGATAAATTCTATCGCTCAATGAAGACAAATGTCTCTTTGCTTGATAGAATTATGCAATTCATCGTGCGCCGAAAGGGCAAGCAAATGCGCCCTATGTTTGTATTTTTAACGGCAAAACTCATCGGGCAAACAACGGAACGCACCTATCGTGGCGCCTCTATGATTGAACTGATTCACACCGCCTCTCTGGTGCACGATGATGTGGTAGATGATAGCAATATGCGCCGTGGCTTCTTCTCTATCAATGCTTTATGGAAAAACAAAATTGCCGTTTTGGTGGGTGATTATTTACTATCTAAAAGTGTACTACTTGCCACTGAAAACACTGATTTCGACCTGCTTACCGTAGTCTCAAATGCCATACGGGAAATGAGCGAAGGCGAATTATTACAAATTGAAAAAGCTAAAAAATTAGATATCACCGAGGAGATTTACTTTGAAATCATTCGCCAAAAAACAGCCGCATTAATTTCAGCTTGTTGCGAGATTGGAGCGCGCTCGGTGGGAGCTGAGGAAGAAGTAGCAAGGAAAATGTACCGTTTCGGAGAGTTGGTGGGCATTGCTTTTCAGATTAAAGATGACTTGTTTGACTATACTAATACCAATATCATCGGGAAGCCCATCGGCATTGATATTAAGGAACAAAAAATGACTTTACCACTGATTTACAGCATCAATACCGCTTCACCAAGTGAAAAGAGATGGCTAATTCAATCGGTAAAAAAATATAATAAGGACAAAAATCGAGTGCGCGAGGTGATAGAATATGTGAAAAATCACGGCGGGCTAAACTACTCTGAGCAAGCTATGTATGATTATCGCGACAAGGCTTTAAGAATTTTAGAAGATTTTAAGGACTCACCTGCCAAAGAATCCCTTAAAACTTTACTAAACTATGTAGTGGAGAGAAAACATTAAATCTAAATTTCACACATTCACCATCACTTCACCTCAACTTTATTTACTGAAAACTTGCATTTTATAAGCTTTCATCACTAAAATAATCAATATATTTGTGCAAATATTTTTTGGAAAAAAACAACTTTTTCCGCACAGTCATATTTTTTAAATTAAAATTATGAAAGAGTCAAACCTTATTAAATATCTAAAATCACATTTAGAGATTGATGATGCCACGCTAGAAAAGCTATTTGAAGATTGTCAAACCATAGAGGTGAAGAAAAATGAATACCTTTTGCGCAATAACGAGGTTTGCAAATACATCTATTTTGTGGAAAATGGGCTATTAAAGCAATTTTACATTGACCGAAAAGGGAAAGAGCATATTCTATATTTCGCCCCCGAAAATTGGCTAATCACCGATAGAGAAAGCCTCTTTTTCAATCAAAAATCCATCTACAACATACAGGCCTTAGAAGCCTCCAAGGTGCTATGCATCAGTAAAGAGGCCTTAAAAAATATCAGCGACAACATTCCAAATTTTCATCATTTCAATGATTTGCTACTACACAAGCACATCGAGAGTTTGGAGCAAAGAATTATGCAATTAATTAGCCTATCGGCAGAGGAACGCTATATGGATTTTGTGAAAAAATACAGAAAAGTATATCTGCGAATCCCTCAAAATATGCTCGCCTCCTTCCTCGGAATCGCGCCCGAAAGCCTAAGCCGAATTAGAAAAGATTTAGCTCAGAAAGACTGCAAAATCACTTCTTAACATACATCAATGTGCCACTGCCTGGGGCGGCTTAACTTTGCACCATCATTAAAACATAAAAGAGATTGCTTATGAAAACCAGAAATGTAGAATTAGTTGCAAGCCCAAGAGCACCCCACTGGGTAGGAGATGGATTTAGAGTACACAACTTTATCCCTAGTGGCTACCATTTAGAAATGGAAAGAATGAATCCATTCATCTTAATGGACTATAATTCCAAATACGATTTCCCTGCCTCTACTGCGCCCAAAGGCGTAAGCGTACACCCTCACCGCGGATTTGAAACCGTAACCATCGCCTACAAAGGCAAAGTGGAACACCACGATAGCCACGGCGGCGGTGGCGTAATAGGCGAAGGCGATGTGCAATGGATGACAGCCGCAAGCGGCGTTTTGCACAAAGAATACCACGAAACCGAATGGAGCAAAAAAGGCGGCATATTCCAAATGGTACAGCTATGGGTGAACCTCCCTGCTAAATACAAAATGAGCGAACCTAAATACCAAAGCATTAGAAATCAAGATATCCCCAAATACATCTTGCCAAACAATGCAGGCAATATCGAGGTAATCGCAGGAGAATATGCAGGCGTAAAAGGCAAAGCCGAAACCTTTACCCCCATTAATATGTTCAATGCTAAATTAAACGCAGGCGCTAGCGCACAATTCAATTTCCCAGAAAATTACAACACCGTTTTGCTTGTAATCGAAGGCGAAATCACGGTAAACGGCGAGCACCACGCCCCAACCGACCACCTTGTGCTTATGGCAAATGATGGCGAAACATTCCATATCACCGCCACTGAAAATGCCATCGTCTTAGTGCTAAGCGGCGAACCAATTAATGAGCCAATTGCGGCGCACGGCCCATTTGTGATGAATACTCGTGAAGAAATTCTTCAAGCTTTTGAGGACTTTAAAAACGGAAAATTCGGGTATTTAGCGGAATAATTTATCCTACAATTATTCGCAAGCAAAAAACACTATTTTTATAAAAAAACGGAGAAGCAAGCTTCTCCGTTTTTATTTTAGCCCAAAGTAGATTTTAGGTAAAATAGAGAAGTTTTTGGCTGATTTAATGAAGTTTTTGGGCAAAATATCGAATTTTTTAGCCTCGGTATCGGAATTTTTAGGCAAGAAATCGATTTTTTTAGCTCGAATATCGAAAATTTTCATCACGAAAGACAAAAATAACGCTACTTTAATCAAACACTTCTCTACTTTAATCAAACGATTCCCTAAACAAGCCAAATGATTCGCTTGGGCAGCCAAAAGTTTTACCTTTTCAACCAAAAATTTAGGCAATGAGGCTAAATTTTTAGGGTTGCTGTCCAAATTTTTAGGGTTAAGGGGTAAAAATTTAGACCATAAGGGTAAAATTTTAGGGTCGGAGGCTAATCATTTAGGGGCAATGTCCAAAATTTTAGGCAATGAGGGTAAATTTTTAGGCTTGATGCCTAAAATTTTGGGCTTAGTATCCAAATTTTTGGCTTCGGCAGGCAAAATTTTCTCTTCTTTACCCAAATGATTGGCTTCACTACCCAAATGTTTGGGTATCAAAATAAATAAAAAAGAGTCTGCACCTCAAAATTTAGAAAATTTCAAAATTAAAATCAAAAATAAATCTCTATATTCGGTGAAAATTTTTATCCTGTGCTGAGGCTTAGCAAAATCTTTTGGGTATTTACCTAAACAAACCAAAGCCTGTGCTTGTTAAAAAATGAATCATTAGAAAATAAAATACAATGGCAGAAAAACCAAACTTATTTCAGTATGCGACTTCCGAACTCTCGCAAGACGCTTTTTTGTGTTGGCTCATCGCTTGGGCTGATGCTCGTGAAAAATGGAAACAAGAGGCAAAAGATTAAATTGTGGATAGAAATTTATATTTAGATTATGTGGTTGGAAGAATTTAAGGATTGGATAATTGTAAATTATCCAATTTTAAAAGAAGATATTAGGCAATCCCCAAGAGAAATAGCGAAACAGAGTATTGTTATTGATTTTGAAAATGATTTTGAAATTAAACGATTTACAGTCTGGGATGACTTTAGTTGTGTATATGAATCCATAATTATTGAAACTGAAAAAATTAATGTGTTAAAAAGGCAAGAGTTCAAGAGCATAGAAGAGTTAAAAGTAATATTTGATTATTTTTATAACAATTAGCGAAAAAAGGAGTAGATAAAAACAATGTTAATTTATTTGGCAACAACCGATTTAGATACTACTCACCTGATAGCGGTACTTATCTAAGCCAAGACCCGATAGGACTTGCAGGAAATAATCCAAACTTCTATGCGTATGTAGGCGATAGTAATAGCTGGGTGGATGTATTTGGGTTGGAGTGTGGGAAAGCTTTTAAAGAATTAATAGGGAGCAAAAAATTTAAAGATCATTTTATTAGGCATAAAGCGTTGATAGAAGGTCTTACAAGGAAGAAATATAGATGGAAAACAGATCAGAAAGAGTTTTTGGAAGATATAAAAAGATTGATAGATGATGATGTTTTTGAATATATTGGTCAATCGACTTTGGGGAAGAACCAGCCTATTTTAGAAATTTTTAAGAGTGAAAATGTAACTACAGCGATAAAGGATTTAGGAGATGGAGTTGGAGAATGGGTAACTTCTTTAAAAAGAGGTGAAGGAATGGATAAAACAATAGATTTATTTTTAAAACAATGACAGTTTCTTTTATTAAACAAAAATTAGAAGATATCCTCATAACAGGATATACTGAATTAGGAGAGATCGCCTATTTCTCCCCGATGATGTGGTGGGTTTACCTAAAAACAGAGAATAACTATATTCTCTTAACCTCGAATGATGGTACAATTTCTATTGAGGAGAAAAGTTCTATCGAATGCAATTTTGATATAGAAGATGGGGATTTATTCACTATCTCCTCTTTCTCTAAGTTAGCATATGGTACAATCTCCAAAGTGGATTTTTTCTATTTTGATGATACGC
Source organism: Ornithobacterium rhinotracheale (assembly GCF_004088395.1). Lineage (NCBI taxonomy): Bacteria > Pseudomonadati > Bacteroidota > Flavobacteriia > Flavobacteriales > Weeksellaceae > Ornithobacterium > Ornithobacterium rhinotracheale. The sequence continues at coordinate 1,532,267 of NZ_CP035107.1, forward strand.
GTATTGGGGCAATAGGGATAGGCTTGTCAAATGACTATATACTACTTGATGCTATAAGCCTCAATGGTTTTGATATTAGACAGGCGCTTGATCGAGATGTAGTTATAGAAAATCGTAAGTCTATGAGAATAGTGAGTATAGAGTGATATTAATCGGTCAATAGATGGTGATATTTACGGAAAGGTTCGTAACTTGCAGGGCGATAAAGGGTTTATACCTTTTAGGCAGTTAGGGCAGTATGAAGACGAAGAATTAGGAGGATTATATTATAACCGATTTAGATACTATTCACCTGATAGTGGTACTTATCTGAGCCAAGACCCGATAGGCTTAGCAGGCAATAATCCTAATTTCTATGCGTATGTAAGTGATAGTAATAGTTGGGTAGATGTTTTTGGGTTAAGTGGTATATTTACACCTGCTATTTGGACAGCTACAAGTCCTAAAGGAATGGGTAATACTTATAAAGTTTTTCAACAAGATATTGATTGGGATATGATTGATTCAAAAGGTAGAACAAATTTAGAAAGAGCTTCAAAAGGTGTCGCACCATTAGGTTCTGATGGAAAATCAATAAATCTTCATCATTCTAAACAGCAAGGTCAAGGACCTTTATTTGAGATAACAGATTCAACTCATAAAAAGTTTGATAGAACAAATGCTCTACATCCATATAAGGTAAGTGGACAAGGACAAAACCCATTAGATCCAGTAAATAGGAAGGCATTTAATAATGACAGAGTTAATTATTGGAAAGATAGAGCTGAAGCAGAAAAAGCAAGAAGAAATAAACTAAAAGGAAACCATTAAAAAAATAATGATATGTTAACTGAAAAAATTAAAAAATATTTAGAAGAAAATGCAGATTTAGTACTACCTAAGTACCAAATTAATTATAAGAAAAAGTTGCAGGAGTTAAACTTTAATGAAAGGATAAATTCAAGTTTCATTGATTTTATGGTAAAATATAGTGATGAATATTATGGAGAAGAAGGTTTGATATCTGATGTAATGAATGATGATTTAATGGATTACGAAAACGGATTATCAAAACATTTAATAGATAATTATGGAGTTTCTGAAAAATATATTTCATTATCTAATTTAGAAAGTGATGATTATTTGCTATATAATAAAGAAGATGATAGTGTTAAGTTAATTGAGTCTCAAAATATAAAAGAGTTATCAAATGATAAATATTATGATAAGAAATGGGATAGCTTTAATGAGTTTTTAGAATATTTTTTTGAGTTAGAATAATAAAAAAATGGTAATGTATCAAATATGTTGTTAAAGGCTTTTTAGGAAAATATATAACTGATAGTCAATGTAAAAAATAAATAAAAAGTTCATTAAAATAGTTTAGCGACCATTTGGGTACACCCGTACAAGCCTACAACGCACAAGGAGAAAAAGTTTGGGACTGCGAGTTGGATATTTATGGTAAAGTTCGTACTATTGTAGGAGGAAGTTCATTTATACCATTTAGATACCAAGGGCAATACGAAGATGAGGAAACGGGATTGTATTACAATAGGTTTAGGTATTACAGTCCTGATAGCGGGCTTTACATAAGCCAAGACCCGATAGGTTTGGAGGGCAACAACCCTAATTTCTATGCGTATGTTTTTGATAGCAACTCGCAGGTGGATGTTTTTGGACTATTAGAGCTATCTTTTTATACTAAAATAACAACATCTATTCGCATTTTATTGGAATTTTAATATTTTTCTCTTAACTTTGGAAGCAATTAAAAACCATTTAAATTTCTTTTATTATGAGTAAACAAAACCTTATTTCCGTCGTGTTTTCCAGTGACGACCTACAAAAAATAGACCAAGCCCTCAACACCATCGCCGAGGTGCTTAAAGGAAAAGTACACAACCTCTCTGCCGAGGAACGCAAGCAATTCGGGCGCATTGCCGAGCAAAACAAACTCCTTGTAAACAAAACCAAAGACCTGATGGAGCAGTACCCACAACTAGTGCCTGCCTTTTTGGACAAGGAGGAGTTCGACCGCGATTTTTCCGCCCGCCAAGCCATCGAAAAGCGCCTGTTGCATCTGGAACACCTCACCGAGCAACTCTCGGACACCAAAATCCTGCTCGATAACGACAACTACTCCGATGCGCTCATCTTCTACCGCAATGTGCGCTACCTCAGCGGCGAAGATGTGCCAGGCTCCACCATCATTGCCAAGGAACTCAGTCAGTTTTTTCCGCGCACACGAAAGAAAAACGCCAACAAACCCAATGATTCCACACCAGAGGCTTAATGCGCAAGGGGTTTTTCCATTTTTTTAGGTCGCAAACCAACTGTTTTATTTTTTTATCTCAATTTTTACCCTCCGCTCCTAATCGTTTAGGGTGTGAGGGTAAATTTTTAGGGGTGTTACCCAATTTTTTGGCTTCGGAAGAGAAATTTTTAGCTTCGGTATCGAAAATTTTGGGTTCAGTATCCAAATTTTTAGGGTGAGTATGTAAAAATTTAGGGGCGGCGAGGAATTTTGCACGCGGGAGACTGTATGGCTTTTTGAGGATTTGGAATTGTATCTAAAACTTAAAAAATCTGCGCGCAACAGAAAATATTCTACTAAAAATCACAGAAAAGTTGTACCTTAGCACGGCAAAAACTAATCGTAATCTTTTAATTAAGAAACTTACGAGCAATTTTATAATATGCTGAAAAATATTATTTTTAAGTCCACCGCGATTTTGTTCTTCCTCACTATGGTAATTTTCACCGCGGTGCAGGTTTTATTTAGGACGCAGGAGTATTTTCAATTCTCTCAATTCCAATACCTTATTGCCACAGCCATTGGGAATGCCTTTGTACTCACCACGCTCTATGCCGTGATGGCGGCCTATAATATGATTAAACAAAGTAGCCACCCAGATTTGCATTTTTTCAAAGTCTTTGGGCTTTGTTTTAGCCCTGGCACCTTAGCGGGATTTATGAGTTTAATCAGTATTTTTGCTTTTTTCTACTATGTTCAGCCCGATTGGATTGAGCAATTTAAGAATGAATATTTGGATTATAGCTTGCTCGATGCCAAAGAGGCAGGCGATTATGAAAAGGTGGCAAAGGTGGTAAATAGCCAAGCCGTGAGAGATACCAATATACTAAATATCAGAACTTTTACATTACTTTCTCTTGTATTGGTGTTTTTTAATTTCTCGCTTGGAATTATGATGGCACTCCTGTGGAAAGTACGCACTACGCCCTTTAAATCAAATGCTTAAAAATCCCTCACCGAATGGAACTTTCAATTGTAATCCCACTTTTAAATGAGCAAGATTCCCTCATAGAATTGCGCCAAAGAATTGCCGAGAGCATTGAAAATCAAATACAAAAAAGCTACGAAATTATTTTTGTAGATGATGGGAGCAATGATGATTCTTGGAAAATCATACAAGATTTAGCCCAAAAATATGAGCAAGTAAAGGGCATTAAATTCCGAAAAAACTACGGAAAAGCACAGGCGCTCAACGCAGCATTTGAGAAAGCGGAGGGCAATATCGTTATCACGATGGATGCTGATTTACAAGACTTCCCAGAGGAAATTCCTGTACTGTATCGGCGTATGATTGAGGAGAAAATGGATTTAATCTCGGGCTGGAAACAGCAGCGGCAAGACCCCGTTCTTACTAAAAATATACCCTCCAAGCTATTTAACGGCGTGGCGCGCAAAACAAGCGGACTGCCTCTCCACGACTTTAATTGTGGGCTAAAAGCCTACCGCAAGGAATTGGTCAAAAACATTCAGCTCAGCAGCGATATGCACCGCTATATCCCCGTACTTGCAAAGAATGCAGGCTTCACCAAAATTACGGAGCAGCCCGTGCAACACACCGCTAGAAAACACGGAAAATCTAAATTTGGTACCAGCCGATTTATCAATGGTTTTCTAGATTTAATCACACTTTGGTTTGTAGGTAAATTCGGGTATCGCCCTATGCACTTTTTTGGCGCGGCAGGAACGCTGATGTTCATCATTGGCTTTTTGACGGCTCTATTCATAGGGGCGCAGAAATTATATCTCTTAGCCAAAGGAATTCCCGCGCGATTAGTTACCAGCGACCCATTTTTCTACATCTCACTCGTAGCTATGATTATAGGTTCGCAATTATTTTTGGCTGGATTTTTGGGGGAATTAATCGTAAAAAATCAAGGAAATAAAACAGAATATGCAATTGCCGAGGAATTAAACTTTTAGCCCTTTCGCTTTTTATTTCCTCTAAAAAATTAATAGATTGAGAAACTAAATACTCTGAATATGAAAAAAATCTTACTACTTTCCGCCCTAGGGCTTAGTTTAATCTCTTGCCAAAAGGACATCACAGGCGAGGGTTCGGCCGATATGGCACAAGATTACAAAGTGCAGAATTTTGATAAAATTGAGGCTAAGGGAATGTTTAAAATCACGCTGATTGAAAACGATTCCGCCTACATCAGCGTGCAGACTCACGAAAATTTAATTGAAAATCTCGACATCTCAACCAGCGGAAACACACTAAAAATTAATGAAAAAAAGGAAGTCAATGGGTTTGAATCATACAATGTATATGTATATTATAATCAACCGATTGAGGAAATTGATTTAGCAGGGAAAGTATTGGCAGAATCTGCAGGAATCATTCAAGGGAATAAACTTGACATCTCCACCCAAGATGAGGCCAAAGTGAATCAATTTAGTGTCAATTTAAAAGAATTAGAGGCAGAGGCCAAGGATAAATCTGAAATGGCAATCTCTGGCGTGGTTACCAAATTAAGCCTTGAAGGCAAGGGGCTGAGTAGCATTCAATTTGATAGATTAAGCGCTACCGTAGCCAGCGTAAATTTAAATGATGAGGCCAAGGCAGTACTCGCCGTGCAAAATGAACTAAGCGGTAAAATTTCCGATAATACTTCGCTTGAATACAGCGGAAACCCTAAAAAAGATGTAGATGTAAAAGATAGAGCAAAAATTCAAAACAATTAAAAAAAAACATAAAATTATGTCAGCATTAGATAGAGCAAAACTTTGGCTAAGCGAGGCTTATGATGAAGTAACTCGCCAAGCCGTACAAAAAATGATTGATGAAAATGGCGCCGAATTAGAAGAATCTTTCTACAAAGATTTAGAATTCGGAACGGGCGGTATGCGCGGAATTATGGGCGTAGGCACCAACCGATTAAATAAATACACCCTCGGCACCGCAACACAAGGTTTGGCCAATTATTTAAAATTACAATTCCCAGACAAGGAGCTAAAAGTCGCCGTGGCACACGATGTGAGAAACAATAGCCGAGACTTTATGCAAATTGTAGCCGATGTCCTTTCCGCCAATGGAATTAAAACTTATATTTTCGACAGTTTCCGTCCCACCCCAGAACTCTCCTTTGCTGTGAGACACCTCGGGTGCGATGCTGGAATCGTGCTCACCGCCTCACACAATCCGCCAGAGTACAATGGGTACAAAGTCTACTGGAATGATGGCGCACAAGTAGTGCCACCGCACGACAACGGAATCATTGCCGAAGTAGCAAAAGTAAAAGTGGAGGATATAAAATTTGAAGCACAAAAAGACTTAATCGAAACCCTGCCAAACGAGATTGATAAAGAATTCATCGCCAAAGCCGTGGAATATGGCACCCGAAAAGATAAACCAGGCTATGATGATTTAAAAATCGTCTTTACCTCCATTCACGGGACCTCCATCGCCATCACCCCCGAGGCGCTAAAAGAAGCCGGCTTTACCAATGTGCATATCGTGGAGGAGCAAGCCACACCAAGCGGAAACTTCCCTACGGTAAAATCGCCTAACCCAGAGGAGCCAGAGGCTCTGAAAATGGCACTAGACTTAGCCGAAAAAATCAATGCCGATATCGTAATTGGAACTGACCCTGATGCCGATAGAATTGGGGTTGCCGTGAGGGATTTTGAAGGTAAAATGGTATTGCTAAACGGAAACCAAACAAATGTAGTCTTTACCGACTATCTGCTCAACGAGCTAAAAGAAAAAAACCAAATCGATGGCAAGCAATTCATAGGCTCCACCATCGTAACCTCCGATGTATTCTTTGACCTAGCCAAAAAATACGGCGTAGAATGCAAAGCTGGGCTCACCGGCTTCAAATGGATTGGCAAAATGATTCGCGATGCCGAAGGAGTACAAAAATTCATCTGCGGAGGCGAGGAAAGTTTCGGCTTTATGGTAAGCGATTTCGTGAGAGATAAAGACTCCGTAACCTCCACCCTACTGGCCTGCCACATCGCGGCAAAAGCAAAAGCAAGCGGCAGCAGCTTCTACCAAGAACTGGCAAAAGCCTACGCCGGCACACAATGCTACCAAGAAGCCCTCATCTCTATTGTGAAACCAGGAATCTCTGGCGCGCAAGAAATCCAGCAAATGATGGCTGATTGGCGAAGCAATCCACCAAAATCATTTAATAATTCGCCTGTAATCACCGTAAATGATTACCAAGAAAGTCAGTCGCTCGACATCAAAACAGGGAAAAAGACGCCAATTGATTTGCCGAAATCTAATGTCTTAATTTTCTATACCGAAGATGGCTCCAAAGTTGCGGCGAGACCTAGTGGCACTGAGCCTAAAATCAAATTTTACTTCTCTGTGAAAAAGCCGCTTGATGCTGCTGCCAATTATGAGGAAGTGAAAGCTGAATTGCTACAAAGAATTGAAAATATTAAGCAGGAATTGAAGTAATTTCTTGCTACGCATTGGCTAAGTAGCACTTCTTTTATTGAGATTATAGCAAACCCTTACTTTTTAGTAAGGGTTTTTTCGTGAAATAGTATTACATTTACTCTCCTACCCACTACTTTTGCATTTTCCCCACCACTCTTGCATTTTCCCCCACCACTTTTACATTTTCCCCCGCTACTTTTGCATTTTCCCCCACCACTCTTGCGTTTTCCCCCACCACTCTTGCGTTTTCCCCCGCCACTTTTGTATTTTCCCCCACTGACTTTGCATTTTCCCCCACTACTTTTGCATTTTCCCCCGCTACTTTTGCATTTTCCCCCACTGACTTTGCATTTTCCCCCACTGACTTTGCATTTCATTTCAATATTTTCACATTTCAACTGTTAAAATTTCGTTTCCTATTGTACTATTTATGTTCCTCTTTGCTTTGGGGCTGAAAAGTGCAAGTTTTAAATTATAATTTATATCATTTTGAAAAATTACGCCATTCAGATTTTAATTCATAATTTTACTACCTAATTAAAATTCTAAATTAAAACACACGAAAATGGGGAAAATTTTAGTAACCGGTGCCTTAGGGCAAATAGGTTCTGAGCTTACGACGGCTCTGAGAGAAAGATATGGAGATGATAATGTAATTGCCTCTGATATAAGGGAGGTGAATCCCTTTGGAGGACGGTATGTTCAGCTTGATGTTTTGGACACGGAGGGTTGGCGAAATCTTATCAAAGAGGAGGGCATTACGGAGGTGTATCATTTGGCTGCTATGCTCTCTGGCGTGGCTGAAAAGTTCCCGATGAAGGCTTGGGACTTAAATACCAAATCTTTTATGAGCTTACTTGAAATGGCACGCGAGGGCTTGGTGAAAAAGATTTTCTGGCCAAGTAGTATCGCCGTTTATGGAAAGGGTGCACGCAAATATCAAACGCCGCAAGATGAGGTGCAAATGCCGCTTAGTATGTATGGAATTGCCAAGCTTGCTGGGGAAAGATTGTGCGACTATTACCATACAAAATATGGTGTAGATGTGCGAAGTATCCGCTACCCTGGGCTTATCAGCTGGAAAACTTTGCCAGGTGGTGGCACCACAGACTATGCCGTGGATATTTACTACAAAGCGCTTGAAGATGGAAAGTATGAATGCTTCCTAAAAGAGGATTCTACGCTGCCTATGCTCTATATGAATGATGCGATAAAGGCAACTATTCAGCTGATGGAGGCTGATGCAGAGCAACTAAGCGTTCACTCATCTTATAACTTAGGGGGCTTATCCTTTAATCCAAAAGAGATTGCCGCCGTGATTAAAACGCGTATTCCTGAATTTGAAATTACTTATAATCCTGATTTTAGACAGGCTATTGCAGACTCTTGGCCTGCTGAAATTGATGACTCAGTAGCGGCAAAAGATTGGGGCTGGAAGCCTGATTTTGACCTTGAAGCAATGACTGATGAGATGCTTAAAAATCTAAGAATTAAGCTTGATATTCATTAAATAATTATTTTTTAACTATGAAAGCCGAACTCTGGAGTTCTGCTTTTTTGATTTTTCACATCTAGATATAAGACAGCAAGCAGTCTCCCTGTAATCGCTAAACCTGCGACGCAAGAATAGAAACTGCACTCGTTTTAGCCCAAAAATCACAAATAAAAAATAAGCAAAAAAGCAGAAAAGATTGCTTTGTGTAAAAAATATCGTTTTTAGCCTACTTTCTTAAAAACACATCTACTTTTTTAGCTTCAAGACTTCTTTTCAAGGCTAAGGCTTCATCTTCACTATTAAAAGTATCGTATGCTACCATGAAATAAGAACCCACTTTCCCTACGATTACAGCATTGTTATAGCCTTTCTTCTTCATGTTTGCAACTTCCTCTATCGCCTCGCTGTGTCTTTTGTATGAGCCACCAATCACCTGATAAGGTTTCACTACAGCTTCTGCCACCTCTACTTGTTCCACAACTGGCTCTGCAGCCACCACTTCGTTTGCTTCCATATTTTCATTCGAGGTAGAAGAAACTTCGATTGGATGCTCGCTTTGTTCTAATATGAAATCTGCTACATTTTGTCTTTGAGGGATTTCTGTATTCAAAGTGAATGGAAGAATACTACTTAACTGTGGCTGCACTAGTGTATGATTGGCAAAAAAGCTAGTTACGCCTACTCCAATGGCTAGTGCAATGGCAGCAGCATAAGAGCCCCAAGCACTTGTTGTTTTGGCAACAGATTTAGGTTCAGATTTTTCTCTCAAAATATAAGTTGCCTTTACAGGCTCTAGCCCAAAGGTTTCTAGTGCAAAATTAATGTTTTGCTCTGGCTGAAAGTTTAAACTTTGGTTTTGCTTATTCAATACGCCTAAGCCTTCGATTTGAATGCTTTTCCCTTGATTTAAAGCTTCTTTCCAAAGTGCCACTTCTTTATCAATTGCTACAACTGCATTTTTATAATCCATGCCATTTTCTTTGGCAATCGCATTTGCCAAAAGCCCATCGGTGTGCACTAAATCGCTATTGAATCCGATTTTTTTTCTCGGCGGAGAAAATGTATAGTCTATAGGATTAAACTCAGATTCGGTGTTTTTAGCTATAAAGCCACCAAGCCCTGGAACGATAACACAATCGTACTGGTATAATAATGCAACTATAGTTTTTTTCATGTTCATAGTAGCAAAATTAAAAAATAAAATCTTACTTTTATACAAAACTTATAAAAGAGATTTCAACAATTTTATAACTATTTATGTATCAAGACAATGATTTAAAGTATCTTTTGGCACTTAATTATGTTTCTGGCATTGGTGCCGAATCTGCAAAACAGCTCATCTCCCATTTTGGATCTGCAAAAAGTGTCTGGGAACTTTCAACCAAAGAAAAATTAAGCATTCAAAACCTTTCGCCCAAAAAAATAGAAGGCATCGGGAACACAGAACTCTTGGAGCGAGCGGAAAAAGAAATTGAACTTTGCGAACAAAAAAATATCAAAATTCTAAGTTTTTACTCCGAGGATTTTCCTTATCTATTAAAACAATGTAGCGATGCACCAAGTTTCATTTTTCATCGTGGCGAAATGGACTGGCAAGACAAAAAATTCATTGGGATTGTGGGCACGCGCAACATGACTCCTCGCGGAGAGGAATTTATCCAAAAATTTGTGGCCGATTTAGCCAATCAGCCCGTAGTGATTGTGAGCGGATTGGCACTTGGTGTGGATGCAGCTGCACACCGTGCTGCACTGGAAAATAATTTACCTACTTTGGGCGTTTTGGCACATTCCGTGCACGAAATTTACCCCAGAGCCAACGAAGCCACCGCTATGAAAATGCTTAAAAATGGAGGCCTGATTTCTAGCTTTTCGTCTTTCCATCGTCCGCAGAGAGAATTTTTCCTAAGCCGAAACCGAGTTATTGCGGGGCTTTCTGATGCAACAATCATTGTGGAATCTGCCATAAAGGGAGGTGCCATGAGCACCGCTACACATGCCAATAATTATAATCGTGATGTTTTTGCCGTGCCAGGACGCGTAGACGACACCTATTCCAAGGGGTGTCATCATTTAATCAAATCGCATAAGGCATTTTTGCTCACCGAAGCCAAAGATGTTTTAAACTATTTGAACTTAACACCACAGAAAAAACAAAAACCTATTCAGCGCGAATTATTCATCAATCTTTCGCCAGAAGAAGAAGAAATTGTCAAAATTTTACGCAAGAATAATCAGTTGCATATAGATGAAATTGCACTTAATCTTAAAAAACCTGGCTTTGCACTGATGAGTGATTTGTTAAATTTAGAAATGAAAGGAATCATTCGCCCATTATCTGGAAAAAATTATGAACTAATCTCCTAAAAAAGTAGTAAATTCGCCTTATGAAAAGTAAACAGAATACCAATAGTATATTAATGATAGAACCTGTGGCGTTCTATTACAATGCCGAAACAGCTGAAAATAATTATTTTCAACAAAAAACCAGCCGAGACAGCGAAAAAGTGCAGGCATTGGCACACGCTGAATTTATGGCAATGGTGGAAAAATTACGCAGCCACGGCGTGAATGTAATCACTGTAAAGGACACAAAAGAGCCACACACGCCAGATTCTATTTTCCCAAACAACTGGATCAGCATGCACGAAAATGCTCAAATTGCACTTTTCCCGATGTTTGCCGAAAACCGCAGGCCTGAGCGTAGAGATGAGATTTTAGATTTTTTGGAAGAAAAAGGCTTTATCATTGATGCCATAACCGATTTCTCTGCCGCCGAGCAAGAAAATATTTTCTTGGAAGGAACGGGAAGTATGATTCTCGATCGCGAAAATCGCTATGCTTATGCCGCACTTTCTCCTCGCACAGATGAAGGTTTGTTCATCGAATTTTGCGAAGATTTTGAATTTACGCCAATTAGTTTTACAGCCAATCAAACGGTAGATGGCCAACGCATGCCAATTTACCACACTAATGTGATGATGTGCTTGGCAGACAAATATGCCATCATTTGCCTAGACAGCATCGACGATAAAAAAGAGAAGAAAAATGTGGTAGAAACTTTAAAGCAAACGGGGAAAGAAATCATCAAAATCACTGATGAACAAATGCACCAATTTGCAGGAAATATGCTGCAAGTTTTGGGCAAAGATGAGCAAGCCTATTTAGTAATGTCTGAAACGGCTTACCAGTCGCTTACACCTGATCAAATTCAAGCAATTGAAAAACACAACCCAATCATAAGTGTATCTATCCCAATCATTGAAAAACTAGGCGGTGGAAGTGCTCGTTGTATGATGGCTGAAATTTATTTACCAAAAGCTGAATAATTTAATCTAAAAAATATATCAAAATGTCGATTTTCGGCATTTTTTTAAATTTTGAGAAATGAAAAATTGGTCTCGCCTTAACGAGCTTAAAGTGCTTGCCTATCGTTTGCTTTTAGTATTTGTGTTTTATCAAATTGCACGTTTGCTCTTCTATTACTACAATACCGATTTGCTTTCGGTGGATTCCACAAAAGAATTATTTAATCTTTGCTATTACGGAACAGCTTTTGACACCACGGCAATCTTATACATCAACTCAGTTTTTATTTTACTGAGTATTTTACCGCTATACATTAATACTAAAAAAGATTTTCAAACCCTTTTGATGTGGTGGTATTTCGTTACCAACGGCATTGCTTATGCCTTGAATTTTGGGGATTTTGTTTATTTTAAATTTAGCCAAAGTAGGATCACCTCTGCCGTGTTTGATGTCGTGGAACACGAAACCAATTTGGCACGCGTATTCTGGGAGACTATAAAATCCCAACCCTCGATACCGATTTGGTACATTGGGCTGATGATTCTTTGGATTTTCTTGTATAAAAAAGTGAAAATCTGCTCCTATAAACCTGAGCAATTATGGAAATATTTTGGGATTTCGGTATTGCAAATTGCCGTGATTACGGTTTTGGTTGTGGGCGGAATCCGTGGTGATTTTCAGCACAGCACACGCCCCATCAACATGGTAGATGCAGGACGCCACACCAAAAAGCCCGTGAATGCAAATTTAGTCCTGAACAGCCCTTTTTCGCTGATTCGCACAATTCGTAGCAATGGTTTTAAAAAAGAAAATTGGTACCCCACTGCCGAAGCCGAGCGAGATATTAAGGCCATAAAATATTATCCTCGCGAAATATCCGAAAAACCGAATATCATTATTTTTATCATGGAAAGTTTTGGGAAAGAATACAGCGGAGCTTTCAATAAAAATACTCAAATTCCAGATTTTGTTTCCTATACCCCATTTTTGGATTCTTTGTCGGGCAAAAGTTTAATTTTTACCGAGGCTTACGCCAATGGCAGACAATCCATTCACGGAATGTCTTCGGTTTTATGCGGAATTCCTTCGCTCAAAGATGCGTTTACCTCATCGCCGTATGCCAATCAAAAAATACAATCTATCGTGTCTGTGTGCAACGATATGGGCTACGATACTTCGTTTTTCCATGGAGCACCCAATGGTTCAATGGGCTTTTTAGGCTTTGGGAATATTTTAGGTTTTAATCATTATTACGGCAAAACGGAATACAACAACGACGATGATTACGACGGAATTTGGGGAATCTGGGACGAGCCATTTTTCCAATATTTTGCCAAGACACTTAACCAAAAACAATCGCCTTTTATGGCAACTTTGTTCAGCGTTTCGTCTCATCACCCGTTTAAAATCCCTGAGAAATACAACGGAAAATTTAAACAAGGAAAAATTCCAATTCACGAACCGATTGAGTATTCAGATTTTGCATTGAAACAATTTTTCAAAACGGCAGAAAAGATGCCTTGGTACCACAACACGATTTTTGTGATTGTGGCAGATCACACCAACCAAGTCTACTATCCTGAATATCAAAAAACAATGAATCGTTTTGCAATTCCGATTTTATTCTTTAGCCCAAATGAGAACTATAATCTTCATGGCGAAGTGACCACACCTGCACAACAAATCGACATCTACCCTACGCTCGCCGATTTGATTGGCTACAACAAGCCTTTCCGTAGCTGGGGGCGCAGTTTGGTACAAGAAAATAGCGAGGATCCAAATATCATTGTGAACTCTACAGGCGTGAACAATCAATTCATCATCAATGATTATATTTACATCTTCGATGGCAAAGATGTCATTGGGATTTACAAACGAAACGACGCGGATTTAGTGCATAATTTAATCTCGGAATGCAATTTACCGCAACACCAAAAGGCGGAAGAATTAGTGAAAAAGTGGTTCCAAGATTACAACGAAAGAATTATAGACAGAAATTTAACAAATTAAAATTTAAGCAATATCTATGGAAACTTTATTAGGAATCGATTATCCCACTTGGTGGTTTTTAGTAGTAGGTGCTTTATTTTCGGGTTACGCCATTTTAGATGGCTTCGATTTTGGCGCAGGTGCATTGCACTTGTTTTTCAAGCAAGAAGATCACCGCCGTATCGCACTAAACGCCATTGGCCCTGTTTGGGATGGTAATGAGGTTTGGCTTGTCATCGGTGGCGGTGCGTTGTTTGCAGGCTTTCCATTGTTTTATGCCACGCTCTTCTCGGCAATGTACATTCCATTTATGCTATTTTTGGTTTGTCTGATTTTCCGTGCCATTTCCATTGAATTTCGTGGAAAAGAAAACATGCACTGGTGGAAAAGAACTTGGGATATTTCCTATTTCGTTTCGTCTAATCTTTTAGCATTTTTGCTCGGCGTAGTGCTTGGAAATATCTTGCAAGGACTACCGCTCAATCACGAATTAGAGTATGTAGGAACTGCCTTTTTCCAATTTCTAAATCCATTTTCAATCCTTTGTGGATTAAGTATTTTGGCACTTTTTGTAATGCACGGAGCTATATATTTACTCATCAAAACACGCGGACAATTATTTCTTCAATTAGAAAATATTTTAAAAAGAGCCGTAATTCTATTTATAATTATTTTCACCATCACAACGGCTTACGCACTTACATTCATCCCACATTTGTACGATGATTTAATAACTGAACCTTATTATTTTGTCTTCCCAATTTTGGGATTTTTGAGCATTGCTAATGTACCGCGTCTGGCACACAAAAAGAACTTTCGTGGAGCGTTTCTTTTCTCATCTCTAACTTTAAGTTTTATGATGATGCTCGTGGCAGTAGAACTTTACCCTGAACTTTTAAGAAACACCAACGACCTTGCCAATAGCATCACGGTGTATAATGCAGCTGCGTCTACCAAATCGCTCAAAATCATGATGCTCATCGTAGCAATTGGCGGGCCACTCGTGTTGGGCTATACCTTCTTTGTTTACAGAACTTTCTGGGGCAAAGTAGAATTAGACGAGCATAGCTATTAACCTGAGTTCGATTAATATTTTAAGGGAAATAAGTTGTATAAAAAGAGAAATAGTTGTATTTTTAAGTTTTTAAAATTCAATTATTTAACAACTATTTCTCATGATTAATTACCACAAAATTACGGATATTTTTTGTATTGTTGATGACTTTTGTAATGATTTTGAAAAATTCACTCAGCCTTTTACTCTCGGAAAGCCTCCCAAAAAGAAACCCAAAATGAGTAACGCTGAAGTAATCACCATAATGATTCTTTTTCATCTAAGTGGCTTTAGAACTTTTAAGCATTTTTACATTTACTATGTTCAAAAGCATATGCAACAGGAATTTCCTCAAACGGTCTCTTATAACCGATTCACAGAACTTATGCAATCCAATATCATGGCTCTTACCATGTTTGCAAAAACCTGTGCTTTAGGAAGTTGTACAGGGATTTCTTTTGTGGATAGTACGCCAATAAGAGTATGTGGAAACAAAAGAATTAAACGCAACAAAGTATTCAAAGACCTAGCTACAACGGGGAAATCTACTATGGGTTGGTTTCATGGATTTAAACTCCATTTGGTCATTAATGATAAAGGCGAGATATTGAGTTTTTGCGTAACGCAGGCGAATGTAGACGATAGAGAACCACTGAAAAATGAAGGCTTTTTGAAGCAAATTTTTGGTAAACTGTTTGGGGACAAAGGTTACATCTCCGAAAAGTTGAATCAATTACTCTTTGTGGATGGTATTCAACTGATTACCAACATCCGAAACAACATGAAAAACTCTCTTATGACTATGTCTGACAAAATTTTGCTTAGAAAACGCTCCATCATAGAGACGGTGAATGACGAGCTAAAAAACATTTGCCAAATTGAGCACTCCAGACATCGTTCAATAGGAAATTTTATGACCAACTTAGTGGCAGGGATTATTGCCTATCACTTTCTTCCTAAAAAACCATCATTAAAATATGAAACTCTGAAAACTAATCAATTAGCTATGTTTTATTAATCGAACTCAGGTTATTAAGCCTTTTTAATTAAATAATCAAGAATACTGTGCATCGCAAAGAGATTCTGAAAATGAATTCAGAATAATAAAATGTATAAAATTCGATATTTTTCGTATAAAAAAACAGCACGGGGTTCTAGGAACCCCGTGCTATTTTTTGCAAATTTTACTTTAGCTTAAATTTTCAGGCAATGAATCGTTATTGCTTGTTTTCTGGCAAATCGTTTGGCAAAGGCAACTCAGTGCTTTCAGGTAAATCTTGTACTTCTGACTTTCTATGCGATTGGCTCACAGAATCTGCTACCGAATCATTTTCTTCGTCAAAAACGCGTTTTCCAAAGATTTTCTCTAAATCATCGCGGAAGATGACTTCCTTCTCGATGAGGATTTTTGCCAACTCAGATAATTTATCTTTGTTCTCTGTTAGCAAATTGATACACCGCTGGTATTGCTCATCAATCAAAGCTTTGATTTCGCTATCGATTAATTCAGCTGTTTTTTCAGAATACGGCTTGCTAAAGCTATAATCCGATTGTCCAGAACTATCATAATACGAAATGTGCCCCACTTTGTCACTCAATCCATAAATCGTAACCATGGCATTGGCTTGCTTAAAGGCTCGTTCCAAGTCGTTTTGTGCTCCTGTTGAGTAATCTCCAAAAATCACTTGCTCGGCAGCACGCCCACCTAAAAGTGCACACATTTCATCTTTTAATTGGCTTGGCGTGGTGATTTGTCTTTCTTCTGGCAAATACCAAGCAGCGCCCAACGAACGACCACGCGGAACGATAGTAACTTTCACCAATGGCGAAGCGTGTTCTAGTAGCCAGCTCACGGTGGCATGCCCTGCCTCGTGGAATGCAATTCTGCGTTTTTCTTGTGGCTTAATGATTTTTCCTTTTTTCTCTAAACCTCCGATAATTCTATCTACCGCATCCAAGAAATCTTGTTTATCTATCGCTGATTTTCCTTTTCTTGCAGCAATCAAAGCTGCCTCGTTACACAAGTTAGCAATGTCTGCTCCACTGAATCCAGGCGTTTGCTTGGCTAGAAATTCAATATCAAGTTCATCTTTAATTTTTAAATTTCTTGTATGCACTTTAAAAATTTCTTGACGCTCATGGATTTCTGGCAAATCCACATAGATTCTTCGATCAAAACGACCTGCACGCATCAAGGCTTTGTCCAAAATATCGGCACGGTTAGTCGCAGCAAGCACGATTACATTAGTATCTGTTCCAAAGCCGTCCATCTCGGTAAGCAACTGATTCAAAGTATTTTCGCGCTCATCGTTTCCGCCAGTCATCGCATTTTTGCCACGCGCACGACCAATGGCATCTATCTCATCGATAAATATGATTGAAGGCGATTTTTCTTTAGCCTTTTTGAATAAATCTCTTACTCTCGAAGCTCCTACTCCCACAAACATTTCCACAAAATCGGAACCTGAAAGCGAGAAAAACGGTACTTTTGCCTCTCCTGCTACGGCTTTAGCCAAAAGCGTTTTGCCTGTACCTGGAGGACCTACGAGCAAGGCACCTTTGGGGATTTTACCCCCTAATTGGGTGTATTTATCTGGATTTTTAAGAAATTCTACGATTTCTTCTACTTCTTCTTTAGCTCCTTCTAGTCCTGCGACATCTCTAAACGAAACTTTTACTTTATCGTTTTCATCGTACAATTTTGCACGAGATTTCCCTATGTTAAAGATTTGTCCGCCAGGACCTCCGCCTCCGCCCATGCGACGGAATACAAAACTCCAAAGAATGAAAATCAATAAGAACCAAACGCCCACATTGATCAACAAACTTGTCCAGACACTTTCTTCCTCTATATTGCTCTTTAAGTGTTGGGTCGCTTCTTTTGGCAACTGATCGATTTTGCGTGCAAAATCGGTTTTAGAAAGTACTTTAAAGGTCATATTAGGGCTTTGTCCCATAATACCAGGCTCTTGTTTAAGTCCTTTAAATTCTGGATTTTGTAAAGCCGCATCGGTAAGATATACATCTACCACATCACTATCTTTATTGAATACATATTTCTTCACATAGCCTTTTTCTACATATTCAAAAAATTGATTTTCTTGAATTTTCTTAGATTTTGATTGAAAGGCATCGTTCATAAAGAAGAACCACCCTATCAAAAATATAGCAAGCGAAGTGTAAAGCCAATTTAAATTAAAAGTAGGCTTATTTTTGTTGTTATTATTGTTATTGATTCCTGGCATTTATTCCACAGATTTTTCAGGTTGAACATTGATGGTTTTAGCATCCCCCCACATGCTTTCTATGTCGTAATACTCACGAACATTTCGCTGGAATACATGCACCACAACCGATGCGTAATCTAGCAATACCCACATTGCATTTTCTTTTCCTTCCACGCTGATTGGTCTCTCTTTGCTTTCTTTTCGCACAGTGCGCTCAATGGAATTGGCAATTGCCGAAACTTGCGTGTTCGAGTTTCCTGTACACACAACAAAATAATCGCATACAGCATTTTCTATTTCGCGCAAGTCTAATACGGTGATATCTTCTCCCTTTAAATCTTCGATTCCAAGGACTACAGAGTCAAGGAGTTTCTTTGATGAATTTTCTGACATTCAAATATTTTTATATAATTGCAAAAATAAAACAAATCCTACAAAATACAAGCTATCTTTGTGCTATGAAAGAGCCGAATTCTGTAAAATTTATTCGTTATAAATCATTGCCATCAACTAATCAAAAGTTATACCAATTGGCAGAGCAAGGAGCCGAGGCGTTTACCGTGGTATGGTGCGATGCACAGACACATGGAAAGGGCTACGCAGGCAACCAATGGCTATCGTCTGATAATCAAAACTTAACCTTTAGTTTTTTACTAAAAAATTTAGATTTAAAAGACCAAGCCTACCTCAATCGCTGGGTGGCTAATTGCTTGCACCAGTTTTTGACAGATTGGCAGTTTCCTGTAAAAGTGAAATGGCCTAACGACTTGATTCTAAATCGTAAAAAACTAGGCGGAATCCTAATCGAAAACCGAATAAAACATGACAAAATTGATTTTTCGGTAATCGGAATTGGGCTAAATGTTTTTCAGCGTGATTTTGGTGTGCTCAAGGCTACCTCGCTTGCTTGTTTTAATGCTGGCTTTAATGAAGATTTGGCGCAATTGCTCGAACAAATCATGGCCGTTTTTAGCCAAAATTATCATTTAATCTTGGATAAAAAATTCGACGAAATCAATGGTTATTATTTAAAATCGCTGTTCGTGAAAGATCAAGTAGCAACTTATGAGCATAATGGTATTTTACAAAACGGAATCTTGCGCAGCATTACCCCCGATGGCAAAGCTTTGATTGAGCTAGAAAACAAGCCAATTCAAGCTTTTGCACATAAGGAAATTAGGCTTTTATACTAATTTTCTTGACCGATGATGATGGTCTGGTGCGGTGGAATTTCTATCCCACGATTGTCCTCTGGAATGGGCTGATTGTTAAGCAAATTGATTTTAGTATTCAATCCGTTTAAGCTTATTTTGGCTACATACTGTGGCTTGTCTGAATAGTTTTGCAAAAATGCCAAAACTTGTCGGTCTTTGGAACGAATGAACTGAAAAGTGTTGCGATCGGCTTTAATTACTTCAAAGCTTGCAGGTCTCCCATTGTTCCACATCACGGGATTTTGATTATGCAGTGTATTGATTTGATGAAAAAATGCATAGTTTCGGTAATTTCCCCAGCGGATTACATCTTTATTAAAGAAATCCAATCGCTTGTCTAGCCCCGCTTCTTGCCCATTGTAAATGAGTGGAATACTCGCCATGGCATATGTTAAAATTGTGAAATTCTTATAATTTTCGCCAAACATTTCTTGCTCGGTATAGTTCCATGAGTTTTCGTCGTGATTGGTAGTAAAATACAATTTTAAATCATTTGGCTTAGATTTTTCAATCGTATTTTTAAAATATTCATACACAGCGTTGAAGTCTTTTTTGCCACGCGCAATGTCCAAAATCGTATCCTTAAACGCAAAGGCATAAGTTGCATTAAAAGCTTCGTAAAGCTCGGGCTTTTCGCCCTCTGCAAGCATAAATATATTTTTAATGCTATCTAGCTGGGCACGAGCTCGTTTCCAGAAGCTCATTGGCACCATTTCTGCCACATCGCAACGGTAGCCATCTATATCAAACTTTTTCACCCAATATTGCATGACACTTATCATAGAATCCTGCATTTGAGGATTGCTATAATTAAGTTGAATTACATCGTCCCAATCTGTTCCGAGTGGCTTTATTGGCTTTTGCCCTGCACTATCGAGCACATAAAAATCTTTGTTTGCTTTTGCCCAAACATGGTCTGGCGATGTATGATTTGCCACCCAATCGAGCAAAACTTTCATGCCCAAAGCATGTGCACTGTCTACCAAGACTTTTAAATCTTCTTCTTTCCCAAAAGCGGGATTGATTTTCTTGTAATCTCTAATGGCGTAATAGCTTCCTAATTCGCCTTTTCGCCCCTTTTTCCCAATGGGATAAATCGGCATGAGCCATACTACATCTGCCCCCAAATCTTTGATGCGATTTAGCTGTTGTGTTACGGCTTTTAGCGTTCCTTCTTTAGAAAATTGACGAACATTTACTTCATAAATCACTGCATTTTTAGCCCACTCGGGTTGCTCCCTGCCTTCATCTTCTGGCTCCACATCAACATTTATCACTGGAATATTGATTTTTAAAGAATCTAAACTTAAAGTTGGCGTTTGTATTTTGTTTTCTTTCTTTTGGCATGACACCACGCATGCAAGGCTAATTAATAAAACGAGCGTTTTATGAAATTTCATTCTTTTATTTTTCGGTTTTTTTTTCAGCTGTGCAAAGATAATTTTTTTGACTTAAAACAAAAAGCGGGAATTTTTGTTTTATTTTACACTTTGAGACAAAACCCAATCTATCGGCAAATAGCTAAAAGCGATGTCGCCGTAGTCATTAACCTCGTATAAAATTCCTAAATCATTGTTATCCAACTGAGCTAAAGATGAATATGCTGAAAATCCTGGATTTAGCACTTTTCCTTGGCTCCATGTGTTGCCATTGTCTGTGCTGTATTTTATGGTCATATTTTTACGATTCTTGCTGTCGTTTGCGTTTGAGAAAAACAGTAAATTTTGTTTTCCTACTTGATAGTCCAAAATGGCTCCGTTACAAGCAGGATCTGGCAAGGCTTTTACCACCTCATCTCTCAACAATTTACCATTTGGTGCAAATTCATAGATTTTTCGACTTCCTAATCCTGCCACACGTGCATTTAACAAAATATTTCCGTTTGGCAAAGCGACAATATTGGTTTCATCTGCGGGCTGTACCGAACCTGTTAATAAATTCCATGAAACGCCATTGTTTTTAGAATAAAATATAAAAACACCTTTTTTTTGAAGGTCTACCAAAGTTTGGTAAATCGTTCCATCGGGTGCTTGGGTTGCACGCCCCGAAGTGATGAATTTAAAGTCTTTGTATGAATTTTCTGGAGCGATTTGTCTTGTAATATCGTAGGACTTGCTCCAAGTTTTGCCATTGTCGTGGCTGATTACATAATGTTGTTTAAAAATGTCTTTTTCATTTTTCAAATCCATATAATTGTAAAACAAGATAATATCTCCTGTTTTTTTATTCAAAACCATAGATGCATCTGATGCTGATTCTCCTTTCGGGAAATCCACAATGCTTTCTATATCACTCCATGTTTTACCGCCATCGGTGCTACGACGCGCCACGATGTTGATGTCGTCGTTATATTTCAAATCTCCACAACCATTCAAACGCTGATCGGCTACAGCAATCAAAGTTCCGTCTTGTGCTGTGATGAGCGAAGGGATTCTGTAGCAACCTCCATTTAAATTTTTATCTTTATTGGTAAATAAAATGGTAGGCATTGGTTTGGCATTTTGTGCAAAGGTCATCGCGCTAGCAAGGAGCAATATAAATTTTTTCATGTGTTATTTTGTTTAAAATTTTGGTGGACTAAGATACGAAATTTTAAATTGAAAAATTAGTTTTTTAAATCATGATAATTATCAATCGTGTTTTAATTTCATATTTAAATAAAAAATTCCGTAAAATAATTTACGGAATTTAATTCTATTTACAATTTCATTTGCCTAAATGGACAGTCTTTCATCACCTGTTTTATTCTAAAGATTTGGTCTTTGCTTATCGTTCTCGAGGATGATATTTCATCCATTATATTAAACGAATCGTAATAATATATTTTATTTTTATTTCCATTTATAGGAAATGTTTTTTTCTGCAAAGTTATCTCTTTTCTAACATAAGAGTAGGTGTCTGGGCAATAATCTAAGTCATTGTTTTCCATTGGAGGATTTTCCTCATTATAATGCCCCGTGGGTAAAAGTCCGTAATACTTTCCTATGCTATAGGGGAAGGATTTACTGCCATATCCCTCTTTCATCTGGTAAATATCTCCATATGTTAGAGCAAAGCCAACATATTCTGGTTTTATTTTTTTTATTTCATCTATACTTTTAACAACCTCCAAATCAAGCCCTTTAATTTTTGATGGATCTCCGAATGTGAATGCTGGAACACATGCATCTTCTCCTAACTTCCACATCTGAGTATTTAGTATCCAAACATTTAAATATTTTTTAGGCTCTTCGATTAAATTATCTGAAATGTAGTTGTACAAATCATATTGACTGCTCATTATTTCTACATCTACTTTTACAAATTCTAATTTATGCACCTTAAATTTAATTCCAGAGTTGAAACTGCTAGGAGATTTATTTACTTCATTGGCAAAGACTTTGTTGGTTTTATTCACAATGTCTTGAAGAAAATCTTTATTTAAATTTTTGGTATTATTTTTTGTTTCCTCAGTATATAGTGCATGAAAAATAATTGGCACAACTATCTCTTCATCATTGTTCACTACAGGTTCTGTCAATGCTACTTTAACCTCATTTGATGTTTTATCTCCCGCTGTACAGGTAAAGGCTATGGAGTCTGCTTTGGCTTTTGTTGTGTAAGCCTCAGACAACTTTATTTTTTGCCCGTCAGATGATTTTATTTCAATTTTATCTAGGGGAACTCTATCGGCTAGCATTGGTACAAGTACTGTATCTTTAATCAAATAATAACATTTTACCTTAAATTTTAGCTCAGCCACGCCATCTGCAATTAATTGAGGGCTATTAGGAGATAGTTCGATTTTTGCTATTTTATCGAATCCAATAAAATCAATCGAATAGTCAGTTTCATCTTTGTTACAAGAATTGAGCATAAGCAATGCTATTATACTCAGTACAAAAAATTTTAAAAATTTCATTTTTACTATATTTTAAAAGTTACCCCAGCCAGGGTTTTGTTCTATTTTATTATTTTGCAACTCACCTGATTTCGGAATTGGCATACAAAATCTGAAATCCCCATTTGATAATTCAAAAAATTCTTTTTGGTCTTTTTTCTTGCCTACAGATTTATGTTTAAAGCCTTTTTGCAATCGAGTCAAATCAATCCATCTCATGCAGTAATCAAAGCAAAATTCTTTTCTGCGTTCAATCAAAATTTTATCCAATGTTGATAAATTTTCTTTGGAAAGGTATTTATTATACCTTGAATCTGTAAAGACTTTTAATGCTCTTTTAGCATTCTCTTCATCACCTTTTCGGGCATAACTTTCAGCTATAATCAATTGCATTTCGCTCGCAGTAAAGAAATCCCACTTACAATACGAGTATTGAAACTCTGACTCAAACTTCAAAATACCTTTATCCTTATTGAAATATAAATCAGTTCTTTTATCGTTTTCATCAAATAAGCTAAATAATTCATCTGAGGCATATTGAAACATACCCCAAGCTGGCATCCCTACAAGATTAAAAATTCTATTTGTATCGTTGTACATAAACGATAATAAAGAATATGTCTTTTCTTTATTAATACCATAGCTTTCATTTTCCGTCGGATTTCTTGAAATTTCTTCTAAGCTAAGACGCCCTTCCATCGCTTTTTGAGCATGGGCAATTGCTTTCTCATAGTCTGTTGCTGCCTTTGCCCCCGAGTCTCCTTTATACAAATACACTTGGGCTAAAAGAGCGTGGACAATTTTCTTATCATAAAATATATTATATCCCTGTTTAGGTTTTGTTTTATAATTTAAAACTTCTTCTAGTTCATTTATAATAAAGTCGTAATTTTCCACCTGTGATTTTCTTGATTTATCGTAATCTCCAACTTTGTCTGGGTTTGTATTCAATGGTAGACCAAGACTATTATTGTGGTAAGGCGAAAAAAATTGGAGTAATCTAAAGAAGTTCCAAGCTCTTAATGTCTTAACTTCACCTTTTATAATATTTCTTTCATCTTCAGAAGCCTTTACTTTATCCAACTCGAACAAAACCATATTGTAGAATCCAATTGATTTAAATCCCGTTTTCCATATTTGCTCATTAATATCTGGGTGTTTCCAATCTTGAGATTTTTGAAAATCCCCTCTATTGTTTCTCCCCATGTAATTATCCAAATATTTTTCAAGATCATAATCATCGCTATAAAAGTGCGTAATTAAATAATCCTTATTGTCGCTAAAGAAAATTGGGACATTACTCAAGGCTTGTCTCGTATCGCCATCTTGAAAAGACTTTAGGTGTCCTCCTAAAAGAGACTTGACATCTTGGTAAGAACTAACTGTCATTACATTTTCTGGCTTTACATTTAAGTAATCTTGGCAAGAATAGATTGTAAATAAAGCCAATATTGCTATTATAATTTTTTTCATTTTCACAGTATTAAAAACCTATATTAATCATTAAATTGTAGCTTCTTGTATTTGGGTACCCTAAACTTCCCATGAGGGCTGGGTCTATTCCTTTATATTTAGTAATAGTAAATAGATTGTTGGCTCCGATGCTTATTCTAGCATTGTCTATCTGCATATTTTTAAGCCAATTTTGTGGCAAATTGTAACCAAATGATGTAAATGTATTTCTTAAATAATCTCCTTTTTCTAGCATAGAATCGTACATGTATTCTCTATAAGCCACATTGTTATATGAAATTTCTGGCTTCAAAGCTTTGTCTCCTGGAGCTCTCCATCTTGATTTATCACTAATATGTCGATTTCTTGATGAAATTGAACTAAAGCCTTCAAACGAACGAATGTAATGTCCCATTTTAAATTCAAAATTCATATTAAGAGACCACTCTCTCCAATTAAGACTTGTAGAAAATCCGCCTACAACTGGAGGAACAAAATCTCCCAAAAACTGAGGCGTAGGTGCCTTTAATCCTAAAGTTACATTACTAAGTCTATCCATATCAAAAACATCTCCATTACCATCATAAACTAATGTATGCCCATTCTCTGGATCTACTCCAGCAAATCGATAACCGAACCATCCTTGAACTGGATAATCTTTCACAAAATTACGATTACCACTACCTGAGCTTATAATAGGTAAAGATGCTAGATTTTCATAAAATGTTTCTGTAACTATGTTTTTATTTAGAGAAAGGTTTCCTCTTAATATCCACGATAAATCTCTTGTTTTTATAACTTTAGCCTCTAGATCAAACTCCCAACCTTTGTTTCTCAAATTAGCAACATTTTGAACTACGTCCTCTCGCCCAGAAGAAAGTGCCAGGGCTTTTCTATCCAATAAATCGTATACAAAATTATTATAGTAATTCAGTCCAAAAATTAATCTTCTATTTAACCAAGATGATTCTACCCCTATGTTGAAATCTTTTTTCGTTTGCCATTTAACATTGGGATTTGCATACACAAACGAGGTTGGAATAATTATATTATCATAATCATATCTATTTTCAAATTTCATCAAAACAAACGGAAATGCGTTTTTATCTATACTTCCAGTATAGCCAAAACCTGCTCTCAAAGACAAATCATTTATAATCTCTGATTCAAAAAAATTCTCTTTAGAAACATTCCATTTCCCTGAGACATTCCATAGTGGTGTAAATTGATTATCATTTCCAATAACATCTGATCCATCGTATCTCACAGAGCCACTTAACACATACTTATCCATATAAGAATAGGTTCCGTTAAAGAAAAAAGAAACTAATTTAGATTCAAATCTACCTGTATTCCCTAGGCTACTAAATGGGATTGTTCTCACATCTATTCCCTCTGGCAAAGCTGGGAACCCAATTATTCTATGTAATTGATCAAAAATTGGAGAATAATTAAACGATGTATTGGTAATAGAGTGTGAAATTTCCTGCCCAGCAAATAAGTCTAAATAATGTTTTTGATTAATATTCAATCCATATTCAATGGTGTTTCTAAGCGTATAACTATTTCCATAAGAAGTCCCTTCGTTTAGAGAGCCTTTTACTTGCTCTGGCAGAATCTCAGAAACCGCAAAATTGTACCAATTATTCACAAAGTTTGTATAAGTTCCCTCTCCCTCTATCCTATTAGTATTATTACTTCTTGCACTTGCTATGCCTTGCGAAGCTATAGACAGTCCTTTTATTGGCTTCCACTCTAATTTTGCTCTAACAGCACCTTCTAGGTATCTACTATTTGATTGATTTCTTTCTATTTCATTTTTAACATTTAGAGTAGACCATCTCAACCCGCTTCTTATTCTACTTTGAGTCATAGACCAACTTAAATCATATTCATTTGGCAATTCATACGGATTTGCATAGATGGCATAAGTCAATGGATTTATAGCTGAAGCTGTACTAACATTATTTCTATAGGTACCAGACAAATCTAATTGCATTGATATTTTATCATTAATTTTATGATCAATCCTTGAGCGCAATCTTAATCTTTTATAATCATTATTATACTCTATACCATTCTCTTTCAAATAGTTCACTGAATTATAAAATTGAGTCTTTTCCGTGCCACCAGACATATTTGCATTTAACTGCATTGAATAACTGTTTCTATATAATTCTTTAAACCAATCTGTATTAATACTTCCCAATCTATCCAACTCTGCATCAAATGCTTGCTGAGAAATCAGCCCTCTGGAAAGCTCCCTCAAAAGAGAGGTTACTCTACCATATGTTGAAACCTCTAAATCGTTATAAACCTCTTTTTCAAATTGAATTTTTTCTAATGAATTCATCATATTTAAATTACTTTTAGGCCTTTCATTTATACCAAAAGTTGCAGATACATTATACTTAGCCTTGCCAGCTTTCCCAGACTTGGTCTTAATTACGATTACCCCATTTGCAGCACGAGCTCCATAAATTGCACTTGCAGCCGCATCCTTCAATACAGTAATGCTTTCTATATCATCGGGCGACAGATTCCCTATTCCTGATTGAAATAAAGATGGGTCTAAACTCCCTCCCAACGAATTTAAATTAGGAACCTCCCCTTGGAGCGGCATTCCATCCACGATCCAAATTGGATCAGTATTCCCAATCAAAGAGTTTACACCCCTTACATGAATTTGAGCATCTGCACCTGGCCTTCCCGAAGTAGTTACAGATACCCCCGATAAATTTCCAGCCAAGGCATTATCTATCGACTTAATATTCATCTTTTTAAGGTCTGATGATTGAAGCGTAGAAACACTCCCAGTCATCCTCTCTTTCCTAACCTTCTGGTAACCAGTAACAACAACCTCTTTCAACTCTTGAGATTGAAGATGCAAAACAATATTCATCTTAGGCTTAGCCTTTAATTTTAAAATCTCAAGATTAGGGAAAGACACTTCAATAAATGAATTCTTAGGAACTGTTATTTCAAAATTCCCTTCTCCATCTGTTTCAACCTCTAAAGATTTTTCTTTCAAAGACTGAATCAAAGCTCCCACTACTGGCTCCTTATTTTCATCCACTACATTTCCTTGAATTGTAACAGACTGTGCTTTTGTGAAAATTTGAGCACTTGACACCAATGCTACAAATAAATAAAATAAAATTTTTCGCATAATTCAATAGCTTTCATAAAAATAATTATCTACCGCAAATTTATATATTAATACATAATAATAAAAAAAAAAACTATAGTTTAACAATAACAACAAACTACTCCTGAATAATCAATCTTACAAAAATTCAAAAAACGACATCAAAAATAAAAAACTCACTAAATTATAAAATTATTGAAATCACAATAGATTTTCATACATTTATAAAAAAATACCCCCATGCATAGATTTTTCTTTTTACTAAATGTTTTAATCATGAGTCTAAGCTTTTCTCAGAAACGCATTACACTCAATCAAGATTGGCAATTTTCTGAAATTAATTCCCAAAAATGGTATAAAACCGACATTCCTACCTCGGTGCAACATTCTCTAATTCAGCATAAAATTTTACCACCACCTTACAAAGGCACCAACGAAGAAAAGATACAATGGGTGGAAGATAAAGATTGGATTTTTATAAAAGATTTTGAAATTCAGGCTGATGACTTGAAATTCCCCAACATTCTTCTGCAACTCACGGGACTTGATACTTTTGCAGATGTTTTCCTGAATGAACATAAAATTCTGCACGCACAAAATATGTTTGTGCCGCACAATATCTCTGTCAAAAAGTATTTAAAAGCAGGAAAAAATACACTCAAAATCAAATTTTATTCACCTATCAAATACAACAAAACTAAACGACTAGCAGCGGGCTTTGAATATCCTGCCGATAACGATCATCGCACAGAAAAAGTAAGTGTTTATTCCCGCAAAGCCCCCTATCATTTTGGGTGGGATTGGGGAATCCGCATTGTACAAATGGGCATTTGGCGTCCCGTTTATCTTCAATTTTTAAACGAAGCCTACATCACTGATTACTTTGTGGAACAAAAGGAAGTTTCGGAGGAAAAAGCCGTGATACAAAATCATTTACAAATTAACTCCGACAAAGATTTTAAGGCTAATATCGTTTTAAATATTCGAGAAAATGGAAAAACTATAAGTAGCATAAAACGCAGTTTTGACATCGTAAAAGGCTCTAATTCTTTTTTACTCCCCATCGATTTAAACCAGCCAAAACTCTGGCAACCCAATGGCTGGGGAAAGCAAAATTTGTATGATTTTTCTATCGAAATTAAAAACAAGAATAAAACTATTAGCTCTAAAATTCACAAAATTGGTATTAGAAAAATTGAACTCGTACGAGAAAAAGAACCCAAGGGCGAAAGTTTTTATTTTAAAGTAAATGGCTATCCGATTTTTGCCAAAGGTGCCAATTACATTCCCGGCGAAACGCTTACAGCTCAGCAAGACTCGGCTTACTACGAACGATTGTTTAAAAATACAGTCGCCGCCAATATGAACATGTTAAGAGTTTGGGGTGGCGGCATTTACGAAAACGATTATTTCTATGAACTTGCCGATCGCTATGGCATTCTCATTTGGCAAGATTTTATGTTTGCATGCACGCCTTACCCAAGCAATTCGGCATTTCTCGACAATGTGGAAGAAGAAGCCATCAGCAATATCAAACGCCTGCGCAACTATGCTTGCGTGGCTCTCTGGTGTGGCAACAACGAGGTGGAAGAATCCATTAAATATTGGGGATTTGAAAAGCGTGTCCCTGCCGATGCATACCAAAATTTCTTTCACTCCTACGACCAAATTTTCAAAACGCTTCTCCCCGATTTAGTCAAAAAATACGCACCCGAAACGCCTTACATCCACGGCTCGCCACTCATTGCCAACTGGGGCGACCTGCCACTTGGGCTTATGGGGATTCGCACTACTGGGGCGTTTGGTATGGCCGTCAGCCATTTGAAATTTTAGACAAAAATGTACCAAGATTTATGAGTGAATTTGGGTTCCAAGCTTTTCCAGAAGAAAAAACGCTCCGCACTTTTGCCGATGAAAAAGATTTTGCCCTAAACTCTAAAGTGATGCAAGCACACCAAAAAAGTAGCACGGGCAACGATGCCATAAAAGAATACATGGAACGCTACTACCGAATGCCCGAAAACTTTTCGGATTTTGTGTACTTAGGGCTTGTGCTCCAAGGCGAAGGTATGAAAAAAGGCATGCTCGCTCATCGTAGAAATCGCCCGTATTGCATGGGCTCGCTATATTGGCAACTCAACGATAGCTGGCCAGTGGTTTCGTGGTCGAGCGTGGATTATTACAACAACTGGAAAGCACTGCACTACAAGGCACGCGAAGCCTTTGCACCAATCACCGTGGATGCCTACCAAAACTCGGATACCCAAAAATATGATTTTTATATATTTTCTGATGAATTAAAAAGTATTCCAAAAGCGAATTTGGAAGTAAAACTCATGGATTTCTCGGGAAAAATCCTCAAAAAATGGAATTTCCCGACCGATGTTTTAGCCAACCAAACTCAAAAAGTTGCGAGCTTAAACCTCAAGGATATTGCTGACGAAAAAACCATGAAAAATGCTTTTTTAGTATTAAATTTAAAAGACCAAAAAGGTAAAACTTTAGCTCAAGACAATTTCTATTTCTTGCCCGTGAAAGAGCTGAATTTACCTAAAAATCAAATCCATACAAAACTTAAATTTAAAAACGGAAAATATTATTTAAAACTTAAAACCGATAAATTGGCTAAAAATGTATTTGTAGAGATCCCGATTTTGGGCGTTCAGTTTAGCGATAATTTCTTTGATTTATTGCCAAACGAAACCAAAATCATCGAAATTTCTTCGCCTGAATTAAACGAAATTCATCCACCAACAATCAAAATCAGACAAGTGCGAGACACCTATCGATAAGCCTACTTTTACCTAATACAATTTAGTATATTCGCTTAAAATTTAGTATATTCGCATTTATGCAAATTACAAAACACATACCCAACGCACTCACACTGAGCAATTTGTTTAGTGGCTGTTTGGCAATATTTATTTTAGATACAAGTGTTTTTCCGCTGGAATACGCTTTTTTGTGTATAATTTACAGTTTGATTGCCGATTTTTTTGATGGGCTCACGGCTCGCTGGTTTCATGCACAATCGCCCATTGGCTTGCAATTAGATTCCTTGGCAGACATGGTGAGTTTTGGGGTATTCCCTGGATTTTTGTTGTTTTACACGGCTGAATCAAATCATATTTTCCCTTATGAGAATTTCATTATTTTCTCAATAATTTTGGCATCGGCATATCGTTTAGCCAAATTCAATATCGATACCGAGCAAAGCTACTATTTCAAAGGGCTTGCCACGCCTGCCAACACAATTTTGTGCATCGGCATGTATTATTTAGCCATGGAATTTCCGTGGTTTCAGCAAAGTTGGGTTTTGGTTATCTTCAGCTTAATTTCAAGCTATCTTTTGGTATCGAATTTGCCCCTATTTTCATTAAAATTTAAAGGCGTAAACGCTAAAAAACTCACGCCACACATTGCCTTGGCAGTCATTGCTATTTTGCTTTTTATCATAATGAGCAATGCCGCCTTGGCACCAATTATTTTAGTCTATATTTTACTTTCAATTATATTTAAAAATTATTTTGTATCATGAGAAAATTAAACTTACATAAACCTATTTGCTTTTTTGATTTAGAAACCACAGGAACCAATGTGGGCAACGATAAAATCGTAGAAATTTCAATTTTAAAGGTTTATCCCAACGGAGAAAAAGAAAGCCGCACTTGGCTGGTGAACCCTGAAAGGCCCATTCCACCCGAAACGACTGCCATTCACGGCATAAATGATGAGGATGTGAAAGACCAACCTACTTTTAAAGAATTAGCACCCAAAGTGGTAGAAATGCTGAAAGACAGCGACATTGCGGGGTTCAACTCCAATCGTTTTGATGTGCCTTTGCTTGCCGAAGAGCTTTTGCGTGCGGGTCAAGATATTGATTTAAAGAAATGTCGCCCGATTGATGTGCAGGTGATTTTCCATAAAAAAGAACCGAGAAACCTCTCGGCAGCGTATAAATTTTATTGCAACAAGGATTTGGAAAATGCACACTCGGCAGCGGCAGACACCAATGCTACTTACGAAATTTTTGTGGAGCAAGTGGCTAA
The DNA here is from genome assembly GCF_004088395.1 of Ornithobacterium rhinotracheale. Classification (NCBI taxonomy): domain Bacteria; kingdom Pseudomonadati; phylum Bacteroidota; class Flavobacteriia; order Flavobacteriales; family Weeksellaceae; genus Ornithobacterium; species Ornithobacterium rhinotracheale. The sequence continues at coordinate 1,563,770 of NZ_CP035107.1, forward strand.
ATACGAAGACCTTGAAAACGACATTAATTTCCTAAGTGAATTTTCGCAACATTATAAAAATGCGGATTTTGCAGGTTTTATAGGGTTTGACCAAGATGGTAAAGAAGTCTTTAAATTCGGAAAATACAAAGACCAGCGTGTGGAAGATGTGTTGGAAAAAGATGCGGGCTATTTTGGCTGGATTCAAAATGCTGACTTCCCACTTTATACCAAAAAAGTTTTAACCGAAATTAAACTTAGAGAATTAAATAATAAGCTTTAACTATATGATTTTAAATATAAAAAACGAAACTGGAAGATTGAAAGCCGTGGTACTTGGGACGCCCAACAGCCCAGGTGCAACGCCCAATGTAGCTGAAACTTACGATTCCAAATCTCGCGAAAGCGTAATCAATGGGGTGTACCCCACAGAAGAAGCGATGCGAAACGAGATGAACGCCTTTGCCGAAGTGCTTAAAAAATATGGCGTTCAAGTATTTAGACCTTATGACTTAAAGGATACCAACCAAGTTTTTGCACGAGATGTGGGTTTTGTGATTGATGATAAATTAGTGATTTCCAATTTAATCGAAGACCGAAAAGATGAGCTCCAAGCTTATGAATTAATCTTTGATTCGGTGAAAAAGGAAAACATTATCCAAGTGCCAGACCAAGTGCATGTGGAAGGTGGCGATGTGATTTTGTGGAACGATTTTCTTTTTGTGGGCACCTACAAACAGCCTGATTATCCCAAATTTAAAACCGCTCGCACCAATGCCGCCGCGGTGGAATTATTGAAACAAAAATTTCCAAACAAATGGGTAATCGACATGGAATTGGTAAAAAACGACCAAGATCCTTACACGGGCATTTTGCACCTCGATTGTTGCTTTCAGCCCGTGGGCGAAAACAAAGCAATTATCTACCGAGACGGATTTTTGAACCCACGCCATTATCATGTTTTGATTGATTTATTTGGGCGCGACAATGTGTTTGAAGTTACACGCGAAGAAATGTACTGGATGGCACCCAACATTTTCTCCATAGCCCCCGATGTCGTAGTAGCAGAGCAAAACTTTACACGCCTCATTCGCCATATGCGCCACCAATGGGGCATCACGGTAGAAGAAATTCCGTATCGTGAAATTTCTAAAATGGGCGGTTTATTGCGTTGCTCTACCATGCCACTGATTAGAGATTAAATAAAAAAAACAACTGAAATGAAAATATTTTTATCCCCCGCCAAAAGACTTAATACCAACGAAATCGAAAAGCAATGGGGAAAGGAGACTCAACCCCGTTTTTTGAAAGATGCAGAAAAGTTAATGGATGCTCTGAAAACCAAAACGCCAAAACAACTGAGCGATTTGATGAGCATTTCCGACGATATTGCCCAAATGAACTACGAGCGCAATCAACGCTGGACTGCCAAACCTAAAAAAAAGGAAGGCTACCAAGCAGGATTGATGTTTGATGGAGAAGTATACCGTGGCTTGCGAAACACGCCACTTTCTGGCGAAGCGGTGGAATACCTCAAGGAGCATGTCTATATTCTTTCTGGGCTATACGGGATTTTAAGTCCGCTCGATGTGGTGATGCCCTATCGCCTAGAAATGGGCACCAAACTCCAAAATTCAGACGGAAAAACATTGTACGATTTTTGGCAAAAAAGGCTCACCGATTTTGTAAATAAAAACACTAAAAAAGGCGAAATTTTGCTTGATTTAAGCAGTAAAGAATACATGAAATCCCTGTTGCACGATGAGCTAAAAGGCACTTTGATTGATGTGAAATTTAAAGATTACAAAAACGGAAAATTAAAGCAAATCAATGTGTATTTCAAAAAAGCGCGTGGTGCTATGGCTCGTTTCTGTGCCGAAAACCAAGTGCAAAATCTCGATGATTTAAAAGCCTTCACGGGTATGAATTATGCCTACGACGACAACCTCTCTAGCGAAAGAGAATTGGTTTTTGTGAGGTAGATAAAAACTAATTTTCGACAATTATTCTACAAAAACCTTAGATTTCTCTTGGAACCTAAGGTTTTTTAATTTATATTTACGCTCAATTTTACAAAAAAAGCGTTAGCTTTTGGTCTGTTGTCAGAAATCTGGTAAATTTCATAGAACAATGCAGATACAAAAGGTTGATGCTCGCGCTATAGGCGTGGGTCATTAATTTATATTCTGTATTGTTCGGCTTGCCAGAGCCTCTGACTGCAGATTTAGATTTTTGCTCACGCTTTCTTTTTTGTATATTTTTTTTAATAACAATAAGCGTTAATTTTATTCTGCAGTCAGAAATCTGGTAAATTTCAAAATTGCAACAATACAGGATAAATTGACCTGAAGCGGCGGAGGGCGTTGTACGCACCTCTGCCGTGTGCATAGGTTCTATTTCCTCGTTTTAGAATAAAGTTTTGTTCCAACGCTTGATGTGGAATAAAGAACCACCTTGGAACAAGGGTGGTTGCTAACTTTGTATGGAAACGACCCAAGTGAAGTCTCGCCAACGGGTGGCAGACCACGGCGAGGTATTTACCAACGAGCGAGAGGTAAAAGCGATGCTCGATTTGGTGCAAGACCAGTGCGAGCGTATAGACGCTACTTTCTTAGAGCCCGCCTGTGGCGATGGCAATTTCCTCATAGAAATCCTACGCCGCAAACTACAATTACTCCAAAAATACAAACGCCAAGCCGATGCCTATAACAAGCATTTGGTGGTGGCAGTAAGTAGCATCTACGGCGTAGAACTTTTGGAAGACAACGCCCAAGACTGCCGAGAACGCCTCTACCAAGAAATCCTAAAACATTACCCCAAAAGTTTACAATCCTTACCCGAGTACAACGAACTAATGTTATCGTTGCGGTTTATATTGCAGAAAAACATTATCTGTGGCAATGCACTGGATTACACCAAGGCAGACGGTAGCCCAATTATCTTCTACGAGTGGGGGTTCATCAGTAACACCCAGGTAAAAATCCGATGTTTTGATTTTGAAGTAGTGGCAGAAGAAAGCAAACAAACCTCATTGTTTGACGAGTTGATGCAGCCCGCCAGCCTACCACAGCACGACCAAGAATTCCCACCCATACATTACCTAAAACTCTACACCTATGCTAAAAGTTAATTACAACCCTGATGTACTTTCGTGTTTGGCAAACCTAAGCAACGATGAGGTATTTACCCCGCCCGAAATTGCCAACAAAATGCTGGACACGCTACCGCCCGAACTCTTTAAAAGCAAAGACACCAAATTTCTCGACCCCTTTACCAAATCTGGGGTGTTTTTACGAGAAATTGCTAAACGCTTAATCGAGGGCTTAGCCGATGAAATACCAAATTTAGAGGAACGCGTACAGCACATTATGCAACACCAGCTCTATGGCATTGGCATTACCGAACTCACTGCCCTATTGGCACGCCGAACCCTCTATTGTGCCAAGAAAACAAACGAAGAATATAGCGTTGCCCAATTTTTTGAGAACAAAGACGGCAACATACACTTTAGCCGCGTGCAACACACTTGGGAAAAAGGTAGATGTACCCATTGCGGTGCTAGCCAAGACTTATACGATAGAGAAGATGTTTTAGAAACCCACGCCTACCATTTTATTCATAATAAAAACCCTTTTCATAAAATGAAATTTGATGTCATCATAGGCAACCCACCGTATCAGTTAAATGTTGGGGTTGAGAAAAAGAATTTTGCAATTGCCATTTATCATAAATTTATTTTACAAGCGATAAAAATGCAACCTCATTACTTAACGATGATTGTTCCCAGCCGTTGGTTTGCAGGAGGCAGAGGTTTGGACGATTTTAGAGAGCAAATGCTAAAAGACCAACGCCTCAAAGAAATTCACGATTATCCAAATGCATCAGAAGTATTTCCAGGTGTTGAAATTAAAGGAGGCGTCAATTATTTTCTTTGGCAAAGTGATTATAAAGGCGATTGTTTGATTAAAACTTATGAAGAAGGCAAAGTGATTTCAGAAATGAAACGCCCCTTATTAGAAAAAGGAGCTGATGTTTTTATTAGAGATAATAAAGCAATTAGCATATATCATAAAGTTAGGACACATAATGAAGAAAGTTTTAGCAAAGTAGTAAGTGTTCAAACGCCTTTTGGATTAGTGAGTTCCTTTAAAAGCTATAAAAAAGAACCTTTTCAAAACAGTATAAAATTATATGGTAATAAGTTTGTTGGTTATATAGAAGAAAAGCAAATACCCAACAACAAACATTGGGTAAAGGAGCATAAAGTGTATTTACCAAGTGCAATAGGATCAGGAGATGTAAGCAAAGACATATACAACCCAATTTTAGGAGAACCTAAATCAATATGCACACAAACTTATTTAGTAATAGGTCCTTTTAAGGATAAACAGAAATGTGAAAATGTCATATCTTATATAAAAACTAAATTTTTTAGATTTATAGTTTCCTTAAAAAAAAATGCCCAACATTCTAATAGAGGTGTTTATGAATTCGTACCCCAACAAGACTTTTCAAAACCTTGGACCGATGAAGAACTTTATAAAAAATATGGCTTAACCGAAGAAGAAATCAACTATATAGAAAGCATGGTAAGACCTATGGAGTAACACCCCCCTGCCCCCCTCAAAGGGGGAATTAAAAAAACTAAAAAAGTTCCCCCTCCTCGAGGGGGATAGGGGGAGGTAAAAAAAATAAACTATGAAACACCCCCCTGCCCCCCTCAAAGGGGGAATTAAAAAAAACCTAAAAGAAGTTCCCCCTCCTCGAGGGGGATAGGGGGAGGTAAAAAATAAACTATGCCCCCCTCAAAGGGGGAATTAAAAAAACCTAAAAAAGTTCCCCCTCCTCGAGGGGATAGGGGGAGGTAAAAAATAAACTATGCCCCCTCAAAGGGGGAATTAAAAAAAAACTAAAAAAGTTCCCCCTCCTCGAGGGGATAGGGGGAGGTAAAAAATAAACTATGCCCCCCTCAAAGGGGAATTAAAAAAAAACTAAAAAAGTTCCCCCTCCTCGAGGGGATAGGGGGAGGTAAAAAATAAACTATGCCCCCCTCAAAGGAGGAATTAAAAAAAACCTAAAAAAGTTCCCCCTCCTCGAGGGGGATAGGGGGAGGTAACAAGAAAGATAAACAAAACCACCAGGCAGATACGCATACTTACCAAGCAGATATAGAAACCTACCAGGTAAAAAACAAAAACTACCGACAAAAATTCAAAAAAACATAAAAATATTTACATAAACCTTAAAAATTTAAAAACCATGAGCAAATACATCAGCGAGCAACAAATGCTCCAAAACTTCGGAATCCTATTTGAAAACCTTACACCCGAGAGCCAAATTGCCCAAATCATGGCAGAATATGGCTACGAAACCGAGACCATCAAAAAAGGAAAACAACTCTATGACAAGGCACTAAACCTATACCAAGAAAACCAGCGCGAAGGGCAAGAAGAAACAATCGCCTATGCCGAGTTTAAAAAGAAAATAGATGCCCTACTTGCCGTGTATAGCACCCACCGCAAAAAAGCACGCCTAATCTATAAAGAGCAGCCAGAAACCCTTGCCGTATTGCGCCTCAAAGGGCGTGTGCCTTATGCCCTCGCCTCTATGCTTGATAACATTAGCGTTTTCTACCAAACTCTAAAAGATAAAGAAAACCTGCGCACACCTCTTAAGCGTGTAAAAATAGAAGAAGACCAGCTTGATGAGCAACTCAAAGCACTCGCCGAAACACAAAAAGCCTATGCCCTCTACACACAAGAAAAAGGCGAAAACCAACAGGCTACTAAGGATAAAAACAATGCCCTACAAGAGATTGATAAATGGGTGCGCGAGTTCTTCAGCTATGCCAAAATTGCACTAGAAGATAAACCCCAGCTACTAGAGAGTTTAACCAAATTTGTAAGGAGCTAACCATACAAAATCCCACTTTGGAACTAATATAGACCCAGAGTTTGAAAATAAAGTGAGTGAATTAACAGCGAATTTAATTAAAAGTAATAATTATGAAAGAACAGACACAGCAAATGTCTCCTCTAATCTCATTGAAGCAAAAGATAGACGAGATACTTACGAAAAATGGCTTACCTCCAGTGAATATAGTAAAAGAACCTCAGAGTCGCTTCGAAGTCTTATTGAAGAGGGCAGAAGGAAAAACGAAAGAGGAGCTCCACAAGGAGAGAGAGCAGGTACTGGAGACAGTGAAAGCAATGGCAATGAATCGTCTAGGGCTAACAGAGGAGGAAGCGAACGCATACGTAAGCGACCCGCTGTAGCCCCTCCCCCGTTAAAGAAAACTAAAACAGAAATCCCTCCCCCCTCGGAGGGATTTCAAAACACCAAAAATCAATCAAAATGCCCACAAAAGAAGAAAAAAAAGCCTTTGAATTTAGACAGATAAAAACACCCCTTATCTACGCTTACCAAGATGAGCAATTCCCTGGTATGCTCAAAGTTGGCTACACCACGATTTCTGCCAAAGAACGCGTAGAGCAGCAATATCCCATCAAACGCCCTCGCCAAACATGGAAAATTATCATTGAGGAACAAGCCGTGAGAGAAGATAATACTTTTTTTACCGACCACGAAATTCACAAAAGGCTTAAAGCCAAAAAAATCCCCCATCAAAACGGAGAGTGGTTTGAGTGTACAGTAGAAGATGTACAAGCGGTTTTATTAGCAGAACGCAAAGGCATCATCAATACAGAAAACCGCACCCACGATTTTAAAATGCGTCCCGAACAAGCAGAAGCCGTACAAAAAACAGTGCAATATTTCCGTTCGTTCCAAAAAGAAGAAAATATCATTCCTCATTTTCTATGGAATGCCAAAATGCGTTTTGGCAAAACCTTTGCCGCTTACCAATTAGCCAAAAAAATGAATTGGAAAAAGATTCTGGTACTCACTTTCAAGCCTGCCGTGCGCTCGGCATGGCGAGAAGATTTGCAGTCTCATATTGATTTTGCTGGTTGGCAATTTAGCTCTCAAGATGAGCAAGATATAAAGCCCGAAGAATTAAACAAAGCCAAACCTTTTGTTTATTTTGCTTCTTTCCAAGATGTTTTAGGCAAAGACACCAAAACAGGCGGCATCAAAATAAAAAATAAATGGGTGCATGCAGAAAACTGGGATTGTGTAATCTTTGATGAGTATCACTTTGGAGCGTGGCGAGAAAAATCCAAAGACCTGTTTGATAAAGACAAAGAAACAAAAAATCAAATAGAAGAGGAAATCGCTGAAATCAAAGCCATAGAAGAAGAAAACAATAGCGAAGCAGAATACATAGATTATTTCGATGAAAAGCTTTTGCCCATCACCACCAGCCATTATTTATACCTTTCTGGCACACCATTCAGAGCCATAGGCACAGGCGAATTTATCGAAGAGCAGATTTTCAATTGGACTTATTCCGATGAGCAAAAAGCTAAAACAGAATGGGACGATAGCAACGGAGAAAATCCTTACGCTTCCCTACCGCGAATGGTAATGCTTACCTACCAAATGCCCGAAGAAATAGAGCATATTGCTAAAAAAGGAGAGTTTAATGAATTTGATTTAAACGCTTTCTTTCAAGCAAAGGGAGACAAAGATGAGGCAAAATTTGTAAACGAGACGGAGGTACAAAAGTGGCTAGACTTTATCCGTGGGCAATATTTTGTAGAACAGAATTTAAAGCAAGGAAAAGAAAAACCCCCAATGCCTTTTTCTGATGCAAGATTGATTCATACTTTGCAACATACCTTTTGGTTTTTACCCAATGTAGCCTCATGCTATGCCATGGCAAATTTGCTAGCCAAAAATACATTTTTCAATGATTATAAAATTGTAGTAGCAGCAGGAGCCCACGCAGGAATTGGCGAGGCGGCTTTGCCTCCAGTGGAAGAAGCAATGACCAGCAACCCACTCAACACCAAAACTATAACACTTTCATGCGGAAAACTCACAACGGGTGTTTCTGTAAAGCCGTGGACGGGTATTTTTATGCTGAGAAACTCCTCCAGTCCAGAAACTTATTTTCAAGCCATTTTCCGAGTGCAAACCCCGTGGGTACTCAAAAACCCTGATAAAGACGCCCCAAACCGAGAGGAAATCATTAAGCATGAATGCTATGTTTTTGATTTTGCACCAAGCCGTGCTTTGAGGCAGGTAGCTACTTACAGCGATCAACTTGATGCTGATAGTGCTAAAAGCCCAGAACAAAAAGTTTCAGAATTTATCAACTTTTTGCCCATTCTAGCCTACGACGGAACAGCCATGGAAGTAATCGACGCTGGAAAGTTACTCGACATTGCCCATAGCGGAACCACCGCCACTTTATTGGCAAGAAGATGGGAAAGTGCCTTGCTCGTAAATGTAGACAATGTTACACTACAACGCCTGCTCAGCAATCAAGAGGCGTTAGATGCTTTGATGAGTATTGAAGGTTTCCGCTCACTCAATGGCGATGATATCCAAACGATTATCAACAAATCCGAAGCGGTAAAAAAAGCCAGAAAAGAAGCCACGGAAGAAGATAGGGAATTAACTCCTAAAGAAAAGAAAGAGTTATCTAAAGAGGAAAAGGAAGCCAAATCATTACGCAAACAAATTCAAGAAAAATTGATAAAATTTGCGACAAGGATTCCTGTTTTTATGTACCTATCCACCTATCGAGAGCAAACCCTGCGAGATGTAATCACACATTTAGAACCCGAATTGTTTAAAAAAGTAACCGGCTTGAGTGTAGAAGATTTTGAACTCTTAGAGAAAATAGGTTTATTTAACGGTGCATTGATGAACGATGCTGTATTCAAATTTAAAAGATACGAAGATTCCAGCCTTAATTATACAGGCACCAACCTACATCAAGCTGAACGCATAGGAGGATACAACACCACCATAAGCCAAGTGGAGTATATAACTTTATAACAAAACAAAAATCACCAAGCGAAATATTAAAAAAATTAATATTTCGCTTATTTTTCTCATTATATTTGGGAGAGTTTTTCAACAAAACATTAAACTCTTCTTATGAAAAAATACATTTTTCTATATTTTTTCCTGATTTCGCTGTCGCTTCTGGCGCAAGAGAAGTTTACGCTCAGCGGCTATGTTACCGAGGAAGGCAGCCAAGAGCTTTTGATAGGAGCCGAGATTTATGTGCCGCAAATCAAGCAATCGGTGGTGAGCAACAATTATGGCTACTACTCCATCTCCCTGCCCAAGGGCGATTACGACATCATCTGCACACTTGTGGGCTACCAAGAGTTTGAAGACCATATAGAATTAAACCAAAACCGAATTTTAAACATTTCGCTTAGCAATCACATCACGCTCAAGGAAGTAGTGGCTTCGGCAGAAAACTCCATCAAGCAAAGCAAAAGTGCACAAATGAGCGAAGTGAAAATCCCCATAGCACAAATCAAACGCCTGCCAAGCCTTTTGGGCGAAAAAGATGTGCTCAAAGCCCTGCAACTCACCCCTGGGGTGCAATCTGGAGCCGAGGGCAGCAGCGGGCTCTATGTGCGTGGCGGTGGTCCCGATCAGAATTTATTGATTCTAGACGATGCACCTGTGTACAATGCCTCTCACCTATTTGGTTTTTTCTCGATTTTTAATGGCGACGCAATCAAAAACATTAATTTAATCAAAGGCGGATTCCCTGCTCGCTACGGCGGAAGGCTCTCTTCTGTATTGGATGTAAGCATGAAGGACGGGAACAAAGAAAAATTTGGCGGAGAAATCGGGCTAGGGCTTTTGTCTTCCCGCTTAATGCTCGAAGGTCCCATTGTGAAAAACAAATCATCGTTCATCATTTCCGCGCGTAGAACTTATGTGGACTTTATCTTAACACCACTCATGGACGAGAACGAAAAAATGAAATATTATTTTTATGATTTAAATGCTAAAATCAATTATGAATTCAATCAGCGAAATAAACTTTATCTAAGTGGTTATTTTGGCAAAGATTATTTCCGTTCAGTTTTAGGCGACGACTATGGCGAGAGCAAAGGCAAATTATTTTGGGGAAATGCCACCGCAACTTTACGCTGGAATCATTTATTTAATGATAAAATCTTTTCTAACACCTCTTTGATCTTTAGCGACTACAATTTTAATGTATATTCTTCTGATGAGTTTGATGACGGACAAGGAATGCTTAAATCTAATTATTTCTACGAAAGTAAATATCAATCAAGCATTACCGATTTGGGTTTAAAATATGATATGCAATTCAATATTTCGCCCCAATATTTAATCAGAACGGGAGCCAATGCGGTATTGCATAATTTTAAGCCAAGCGCAATAAGCATTAAAGATGAAAGCGAACAGCTCTCTAATCATGAAAATACGGTAGAAAAAATCAAAACCACCGAAGCCAATGTTTATATGGAAAACGAGTGGAGCTTTTACAAAAAATTTAAAATGAACGCAGGCTTGCGATTGAGCAATTATTTGCACAAAAACAAGACTTATACCTCGCTAGAACCACGAGTTTCGCTCCGCTATTCCTTGACAGATGATTTGTCTATCAAAGCATCTTATGCAGCCATGAACCAATACATACATTTGCTCACAAGTGCAGGCGTGAGCCTCCCCATGGATTTGTGGGTTACCACTACCGATCGCGTAAAACCTCAACATTCAGAGCAATTTGCACTGGGCATTTCCAAAGACTGGAACGAGCAAAAAATCGGAATTTCGCTCGAGGGCTACTACAAAAAAATGAACGACCTTTTGGGCTATGCACCAGGAGCAAGCTTCTTGCTCAATAATTTAGACTTAAGCCACCCAAACCGCGAGTATTCTTGGGAGGAAAATGTGATTCATGGGCAAGGCTGGGCATATGGACTTGAATTTTTTGCACAGAAGAAAGTCGGCAAGTTTTCTGGCTGGGCAGGCTACACGCTAGCTTGGGTGCAACACCAATTTGACGAAGATAACAAAGGCAAAAAGTATTTTGCCCGCTACGACAGGCGACACGATATTTCGCTAGTAGGGTTTTATGACATTACCAAAAGCATCAGCCTTTCAGGAACCTGGGTCTATGGAACGGGGAATGCCGTGAGCTTGCCCAAATCCTCTTATTTTAATTTAATCGATCCTCTAGACAGCGACAATCCGTATACAAATGTTTATGCCTATGGGAGCAAAAATGATTTAAGAATGCGTGCTTATCATCGTTTAGATTTAGCCATTCAGTTTAAAAAAATCACCAAGCGCAAGCGAAAACGCATTTGGGAGATTGGAGTTTACAATGTTTATTCTCGCAAGAATCCGTTTTTCTACCAATATGCCGACAAGGAGATAGAGAATCCAGACGGCTCAAGCCAACGAAAAGTCGTGCTGAATCAATATTCGATTTTCCCAATTATTCCAAGCATTAGTTATAGTTTGAAATTTTAATTCAGAAAAAAAATGAAAAAATATATATTTAGCCTATTTTCTCTTTTAATTTTAAATAGTTGCGAAGATGTCTTTACCCAAGAGATAACACCGCCCAAGGAAGCCACAGAAAAAAAATGTGTAGTAATGAGCTACCTTTCGCCAGGGGCCATTCCAGGCGTTGGCTTACAGTGGTCGCACCCTATTCTTGAGTATAACAAAAATGAAATAGATGTCATCCGAAACGCTCAAGCAACTCTGCGAAATAAAACAACGGGAGAAAGCACAAACTTGGCTTTTGATAAAAATAAACAGATTTATCTAAGAGAAAATGAAGGTTTTAAAATTGAAGAAAACAATACCTATCAACTCATAATTAACATTCCTAATCATAGGGAAATCTCTGCAGAATGCACCGTACCGCCACAGTTAAATACTGAAATTCAGAATATAAAAATGATTCCATCTATAATAGATGGCAAAAAACATTTTGAAGTGAGCTTTGAGTTTAAAGACCATGCCAGCTCCGAAAGAAACTACTATCTCGCCTCTGTGAAAGCTTATGGAAGAGGTGTAAAAGAATCGCTGAAAGTGCAGCCTTTTACCAACTTGAATCGTGAGGGGAAAAACATCGTGGTGCATTCAGAAAAAGTGAGCCGAGACTTTGAGGGCTTTTCCCGTATCATCGTTAATTTACTTTTAGTAGACAAAAACTTTTATAACTACAAGCGTACTGTGATGCAACAAATTGGCAATTCCGATTTAGATCTAGAAGCTTTTACAGAACCTGTTTTTGTGATTTCTAATATTCATAATGGGCTAGGCATATTTGGTGCCTACACGAGAGTAACTCAGGTAAAAGATTTAAAACCAAATCCATTTTCTTTTAAAAACTAAAAATAAAAAAAACCGAGATAAAATCTCGGTTTTTCTTTCAATATTAAAACAATGATTAATGTTTACCCGTAGTGCATTATCCAAATGAGATTAATTTATTGTGATATTGAATGATAATCAGGAAGATCATTTTCGCCAATATTCCCAAAGAAAGGAAAAATTTTCGTTTTCTTCGCTGCAAACGAGCCTTTCAATTTTAGATAAAAATAAAATTGCAACTTGTCCCTAGGCGGCTTGTAATTTTATTTAATTGAAAACCAGTAAAATTCACTATTCTTCCGTCACATGAGCAACCTTTTTTATAATGCACTACGGGTTAATGTTTATAATCTTCTAATCCTTTTTGTCTAGCCAATGCTTCTAAGAAATAGTAATCTGCATAGTTCAATGGAACATCGATTTCTGCATTGTGCGGAATACTACCTACTGAGTGCATAAGCAAGAAGTTTCCGTTGGTTCCTATCAATGCTTTATAAGCTGGGCTTGAAAGCGAAGCCACGATTTTATCGGCAGTTGCTTTGTAAGGCAATCCGTAAGAAGAAAGCTCATACAATGCAGAAGCGATTACTGCAGCGGCAGAGGCATCTCTTGGTGCATTAGGAATATTGGGTGCATCAAAATCCCAATAAGGCACATAATCTGCAGGCATTTTTGGATTGTTGAACAAGAATTTGTACACATTCGCTGCCGCATCTAGGTATTTTTTATCCTTGGTATAGCGATAGCAAGTGGTAAATCCATAAATCGCCCAAGCTTGTCCGCGTGCCCAAGAAGATTCATTGGCGTATCCTTGTGCTGTTTCTTTGCTACGAACTCCTCCATTTACTTTATCGTAATCCACCACATGGTAACAGCTCCAGTCTTTTCTGAAGTGATTTTTCAAAGTTTGGTCTGCGTGAGAAACTGCAATTTGGCGGTATTTTGGATCTCCAGAAAATTCAGACGCTTTGAAAAGTAATTCCAGATTCATCATATTATCGATGATTACAGGGCAATTTCAGCCGCGTTTTCCTTGCCAGCCACGATCTTCGTCCCAGCTTTGGATTACGCCCGCTTTAGGTCTAAAGCGTGTAGATAAGGACTGTGCCGCTGTGATGATGATGTCTTTGTATTTAGGATTATTTGTTACGCACAAAGCGTTTCCAAAGCTACAATCAATCATGAAACCAACATCATGGTGCCATTTAAGGTTTTTGACATCTTCTAAAGTTTCAGTATATTTTACGCCGAGATTTTTCCATCTAGCATCTTTAGTTAAATCATACATATAGAACAAGGTTCCAGGGAAGAAACCACTTGTCCAATCATGGTTTTTGACATATTTCACCTTTCCATGTTCAAGGGTTCTTGGGTTTATAAAACGGCCACTATCCTCTATCACTTTTACTTGGTAGCCCAATTGTGCCTTGGCTACTTCCAACACAGGTGGGTTATCCACTCCTCCTGGTGCCGTAACATCAGCAATTTTTTGAGGGCCACAGCTAAGTATTACCAAGGGCAAGCCTAGCAATAATAATATTTTTTTCATCGTTTCTATTTTTGAATTTTCATATACTATCAAAACAAAGAAATTGTAATTTTTACAAATTCTTTGCTGTGCGTAGAAATACAAAAAATATTGAATTTACTATCTGATTTTTCTCACCTACCAAGAAATCGGTTTTTTGTTTTTTTGGATTAAAAACTCATTGGCTCTAGAAAAATGCTTATTTCCAAACCAATATCCTCGATTGGCACTCAAAGGCGAAGGATGCCCCGATGTTAAGATTAAATGTCCTTTACTTTTATCGATTAAATTAGCTTTTTTCTTGGCATAGCTCCCCCAGAGCATAAACACTATTTCTTCTTTCTCTTGCGAGAGTTTTTTAATAACCTCATCGGTAAAAGTTTCCCAGCCTTTGCCTTGATGCGAGCCCGCTTGGTGTGCACGCACGCTCAGTGTCGCATTGAGCAGAAACACACCTTGCTTTGCCCAGCGTTCCAGATTGCCGTTGGCGGGCATCTGTATACCCAAATCTTCTTCTATTTCTTTAAAAATATTGATTAAGCTAGGTGGCATCGGGATATTATCTGCCACCGAAAAACACAAGCCATTTGCCTGCCCCAAACCATGATATGGGTCTTGCCCGATAATCACCACCTTGGTGTCTTGCGGTGGGGTAAAATCAAAAGCTGAGAAAATTTGCTTGCCTGGCGGAAACACCTTTTGCGTGGCATATTCCGATTTCACAAAATTGATCAAAGCTTTAAAATAGTCTTTTTCAAACTCCTCGGCGAGCATTTTTCCCCAATCTTCTTGAATTTTTACAGCTAGCATTTATTTATACATTTTTTAATTTCTTCAAAGATAATTTTTTTTAGCTAAAGACTAAAACAAAAAAAATCCGTTTCAAAAATGAAACGGATTTTTTCTTGAAAATATCAAATTTACTATATTTTGATTACCAAGCCTACACCGATGTTGATGCCTGGTAGTGGTGCCAAATATTTCATCAAAGTGTTTTGTGGTCTTGCCTCTTGGTTGAGCAAGTTTTTACCGAATAAATAATATTCTAATTGTGTTTTTCCGATATTTTGTTCGACAGAAAAACGAGCATTTAGCAAAGTAAATGCTGGCATTGGCTCCTCGTCAAAAATCATTTTACCTAAATATTGTTGTTGAAGATAATGCTGCATGTTCACTGTTGCGTTGAATTTATTGATTTTTGCACTTAACCCTGCACCCCAGCGGCTTTGTGGCATATTGGGCATATAGTCTCCGTCGGTAAATTGCCGCTGACTGCTATCTGAAACATTTTCGTTTTTCACCAAATCATAAAAACCATTGATAGTCCACTCCCCAAATTTTCCAAAATTTTGAGTATAGCTGGTGTTTAGCTCCATTCCATAAATATTGGTATCTGCCGCACGCCATTCTTTAACTATGAGTCCTGGAACGCGAGAAACGCCTGTGTGCCCCATATATATGTAATTTTTGTAGAAATTTTTATATAAACTGGCTTCAATCTTAAGCCCAGCTAGCGAAATTCCTCCGCCAAGCTCTACGGCATTCACCCATTCTTTGTCGAGCATATCCTCTCCATTTTCTTCGATTCCGAGCGCAAAATGCGTATTCCCTGCATACAATTCGTTCACCTCGGGTGCACGCTCTGAGTGTGCATAAGAAGCCAACAAATAGGCTTTGTTTTTTAGATTAAACAAAATTTTAGAATTAAATTGATTTAAATTAAAATCTCTTGTCGATAATTTCCCGCCTGATTTTCCACGACCTCGCTCATAATCATCATCTGCGTTGGCGCTTCTGTGTACCCAATCGTGGCGATAACCAATCTGAAAATCAATAAATTTGTATTTTAGTTTCTGAAGCGTAAAAATTCCAAATTCGGTGCTTTTATTGTCTGGCAAATAACGCAATTTGTGGCTTCCATCCATGATTCTGTGATTATAATCCACGCCCGTTACTCCAGAAAGATAATTAAATTTCTTCTGTTTTAATTCTAGCCTTCCGCTATAATTTTGGTTTTTATAGCTATTCATAATTTTTTGGGCTAAATATTCATTGTCTTTAGTGTACTGCCCTAAAGCATTAAATTTTAATTGATTGAATAGGGCAAAATCTTTATTTAACGCTAATTCCAAAGACAAATTATCGGTCATTCCCTTAATATTCACAGGCAAGAATGGGGCTTCTTTTGGCGTGTTCGAGTGGCTGTGTCCATGGTTGTGATCGTGCGTGTGCGAATGCATAGCGCGTTCTTCTTTGGCATACAATGGCAAACCATAATCGGCATAATCGTGTTTAAAATTTAGTCCAAAATTCAAAGTTTCCCCCATGTATTTAACTCCTGCGTTGAAATCCATTTGCTCTGAATGGCTATTGGTGATTTCTCTATATTTGGTAGGCACATAATCATGAATTCCAAGAATTTTCTCGATTTTGAGATCTTTCACTGGGTCTTGCCCTGGAATGTAATCAGGGTTTTTAGGGTTTTGCTTTCGAGTAAATGTACTCATATCAAAATAAGTTTCTGTAAAAGTATATTTATCTTCCTCGGTTAAACCTGCACTAGGGTCGTTTAAATTATCCAATACATACTGATTAATGTATGGAAAAAGTGTTGTGTTAAAAACAATCTTTTTGTCCACAAAAATTTGCCCCAATGCCTGCAACGCTGAATTGTTGTCCACCACTTTTGAGTCATACAGAATCTCTGGTTTTGTATTTCCAGGGATACGAATTCGTTCAATTTTGGCGTGAGTGCCCCCAATATTCCAACTCCATTTAGGGTTAAAATCTCCACTGAAATCTACTTGCTGCCTCGTGCCTGAGTTACTTGCTCCCTCTACGCCTACGGTAGTTTTAAGGGCTTTGCCGACAGGTTTGTATTGGTTTTGGGTAATCATATTTACCGCTCCACCGATTGCTTTTCCTCCATATAAAACCGACGCTGATGCTTTGTTTACCTCAACTTCTTCTATGTTATTAGGATTATAGTTTAGATTAAACTCGGGGCTAATTGCCGTTAAGTCGTTCATAGCAACTCCGTTATTTAAAAGTCGCACACGATTTCCGCTCAAACTGCGAATCATTGGCACTCCCACATTCGGACCAAAATAAGTGTCTTGCACTCCCGAAACATGGCTCAGCAGATCTCCCAAAGTACTACTCTGTGTTTGTTTTATGGCTTGTTTTTCTAGCTTCGCTTTCAGTTCTATGGCAGCATCAAGTTTAGTAACGCCTTGTGCATTGACATTGCGAAGTTTAATAATGGTATCGTTTTTAGTTTTTGGATTAATTTGATTGGTAGCCGCATAGGAATATCCCCCTAGCATGGCTAAGATGAAAATGTATTTAATTTGCATAGTTAATTTTAATAATAAATAAATTGTCCGTTTAGAATTAAACAGAGAAAAATCACGAAAATTCACACTTTTAATGCAATTTTCTGGCTATAAAATAACTATGCAACGGGGGGCCTCTACGGAAATTTGTAGAATAGAAAATAGGCACATAAGGTACTACAAAAAGGCTTGGTGCCTCGAGCGTTTCCACCTCAAAAATGGGTAGTGCAACCTTCAAAGTACTTGGCTCCTCGCCGTACACTATCGCGAATTGGCAAACTGCGCAAGTATCTTCTATGTTCTTGGCATGCAACAAAGTCGTATGCTCATGGGTGTGTAAAGCCTTTATCCCAAGCGAGAAAAGCAACACCACGAGCAAGAACAATGCTTTGAAATCTATTTTAAACTTTGCTTGCATGTTTAAATCAGGGGCACGAATATATTAAATAAATCTAAATCTAAAAAATAGATTTATAAAAAAAGTGCTACCGAATGGTAGCACTTAAATGTATTAAATTTCGTTTTTAATTAGAATTGGTATCCTACGCTGAATGAAATTACATCTGATTTGAAAGTATCTGTAGGCTCTTCCGCTTTAAGAGCTTCTTTTGGCTTCATAAAGTTTGTCAATCCGTAGTTATATCGAGCATCAAATGAAAGCCCCATAGGTAATTTATAGCCAAGCCCTACAACTGCACCAACATTGAATTTACTCATAACATAGTTATAATTCACCTCTCTAGCAGTCATCTCACGATTTACAAGCCATTGCTCATTTAATTTTGAATCAATAAAATAATCAAACTGAGGCCCCAATTGAACATTTAATCCGTTATAAAAATAGTACTTCAACATAAGAGGTAATGATAAATTTTCTCTCGTAGTTTTAGCCCATCCTCCCTTTTGTTCATTAATTCCATCTGATTTATAGCCTGTTTTATTATAATTTAATTCAGGCTGTAAAGTTAAATTAGTGTACAAAGGTATTTCTGCAAAAACACCAAATAAATAACCACTTGTAGAAGGGCCATACTCTGCTACCTTAGGTAAATCCCATCTAGCGTTTGAATTAGTGTAACCTACCTTTAAACCATACTCTACTTTTCTATCAGCTTGCTGAGCAATTGCTGATGTAACACCTAAGCTCATTAGAGCTACATACAATAGTTTTTTCATCTTTATTAAATTTAATTCTTTTTTTGAGCGGGCAAAGTTAAGAAAAAATCCTCCGTAGAGAAATTTTTTTTCACATTAATTTCGCTTATTTTGAGGCTAAATTGTCAAAAATTCCGCAATCTCTAAATCATAACCGCCAATAGCCTTTTTAGTCTCTGGGTTTCTAGTAATTAATTTCATTTTATGCACGCCTAAATCTTTTAAGATTTGCGCCCCGATGCCATAATCTTTATTATCTGGGGCTTTCAGCGGATTTTCTTGGCTCCCCTCTAAATAAGCCTTATAGTGATTAAATTTAGCTTGCACCAAATCTGAATCTATGGCATTGTTAATAAACACTAAAACGCCTCGCCCCTCTTGGTTAATGATATTCGTGATTTTTTCAAGTAAAGGCTGCTCCCCTTTATGCAAGGCGGTAAAGAGGTCAAAGTAATCATTCGTTGATTTCACGCGCACAGGCACGGCCTCCTCTGGGCTCCACTCGCCACGGGTGAGCGCAAAATGGATTTGATTATTAGTTGTTTGCTTATAGGCAATCAAATCATACTCGCCGTAGTGCGTTTGGAATTTCACAGAATCTATCCTCTGAACCAATGATTCATTTTTAAGCCTATATGCAATTAAATCTTGAATGGAAACGATTTTTAAATCAAATTTCTCTGCCACCTTCATCAGCTGTGGCAGGCGCGCCATACTCCCATCTTCGTTTAAAATTTCAATTAGGATTCCTGCGGGTTTCAGCCCTGCCAATCTTGCTAAATCCACCGCGGCCTCGGTATGGCCTGCTCGGCGCAAAACACCGCCTTTTTTAGCTCTCAATGGGAAAATATGCCCTGGTCTACCCAAATCTTGCGGACGAGTTTCTTCGTCTACCAGCGCTTGAATGGTTTTTGCTCTATCGTGGGTGGAAATCCCTGTGGTGCAACCTTTTCCCAGTAAATCTACGGAAACAGTGAAGGGCGTGTGGTGCAAAACGGTGTTATGCGTAACCATCATATTGAGCCCTAATTTTTCGCAGCGCTCCTCTTCTAGCGGGGCGCAGAGTAGCCCTCGCCCGTACTGTGTCATAAAATTAATCATCTCGGGAGTAACTTTTTCGGCAGCAGCAATGAAATCTCCTTCATTCTCACGATCTTCATCATCTACCACAATGATTACTTTCCCTTGTTTTAAATCTTCTAAAACTTCTTCTATGCGATTAAGGCGAATGGCTTGTTCTTCCATAATTTATTATTGGTATCTTGCGTGTTCTGTATTTTTTGATTTAAAATGTTTATTTTTTAGCCTTAAAATTGGCTCCAAATATGCGTTGATGTCAAATAAGTTTGAATCCGTCATGGCTTTATAAGTGAAAAATATTCCGAGCGGTGTAAAGGTTATCACAGGGAGCCATGCCGCCCAATAAGGGTTTAAAACACCATTTTTGGCTAAATTTTCACTATACATGTAGATTAAATAAAACAAAATAAAGATGATGATAGCAACCACTACAGGCATTCCCACTCCTCCTTTTCTGATGATGGCTCCGAGTGGTGCTCCAATCAAAAAGAAAATCACGCACATAAGCGAATTGGAAAAGTTTCTGACCAAGATCAAAACATGTCGTGCAATGAATTCATCTCGCCCGCTGATTTCATCCTTAATCACGGAATAGCTGTTTAAATCGGCGGTAATATTCTCATCAGCTCGCATCATCACTTGCTGGCGATCGGCATCATTTAATTTATTAATGTCAAACAGCAAGGCTTTCTTTTGCGCTTGGTACACAGAATCCAAATTTTCACTTATCGGTGCATAGGTGAGCGACTGAAACTGCGTCTCGGCTAATTCATTATAATATGCCTTATTTTGAATTTTAAGTGTATCTACTCTTTTGATTAATTCTTTTGTGTTCAAAAAGCGGTAGTGATCGGTAACATTTTCTTCTTCAATGGCTTTTTCTACAATTTCTGAAATATCGAAATAATGTACTAGCGTATCAAACTTGATTTGCTGATACGGCTGTCTTTCAAGTTGTAAACGATTTTTATTTTGAATTTCGTCTTCGTAATAATACCCATTAAATAATGCTAATTTTAAAAATCTTTTATCTTCGGCTGGCTCAAAAATTCCTTTTTTAGCAATAATTGTTTGCTGGTTTTCGTATGCCGAAGCGTCTCGGTGAATGAACACATTTTTAAGTCTTTCTCCATTTTTGCCCGATCTTTCGCTAATTTTCATACTAAATCCCGGTACCGCATTGATGAATACGCCGGGATCAAAATTTATCGCAGGCTTAGTTTTAGCTATGTTCAAAAGCATATTTCTAGCCTTGCGCTGAGATTGCGGAACAGCTGTATCTGAAAAGAAAAACAAACCGACTGATATTCCGCAGACTAATAAAAAGACTGGAAGCATGATACGCACGAGCGACATGCCAGAAGACTTCATTGCGGCAAGCTCATATCGCTCACCAAAGCCTCCATAAGTCATAATAGCTGAAAGCAACACCGTAAGAGGCAATACAAACTGAATTACGGTGAGCCCTAAATAAAAAAGTAGTTTAAATATTGTGCCTATATCTAAGCCTTTGCCCGCAAACATATCCATCTCTTGCCAAGCAAATTGAACCATGAATATAAAAAACAGCACGCTGAATATAAATATAAATGGTCCAAAAAAAGTGCGGATTCCGTACCAGTCTAGCTTTTTAATCATATAATTTTAAATCTCTGAAATGTAGTAATCTTTATAGAATTTTTTACTAAAATTTAAAAGAGCACTTGGAATAATGATATCGTCTACCTGTTTCTGAACAGTAAATGTGGTTGTGGTATTTTTATGATTGGTTTGAGACAGGCTCACCAATTGATTTTTCTTGGTATCTACTCCTACGATGATATATTTAAGCTCAGATTTTTTAGTCGGAACCAATTTTATGTATTGAACATTTCCTTGTTTTTTATCCAAACTTAAAGTATAGCCATCTTTGTAAATGTCAAAAACACGAGTTGGGGTAAAAAGCTCATCGCTCCCCTTCTCTGGTTTGCTCACCGTTACTTCTTGGTTTTCACTAGAGATGGTATAAAGTTTTTTACCATCATAAATCTGGCGAATGTCCATTTTTGGCACCGTGAGGTTGTATTTATCTCCCTTCACATACACTTCTCCGGCATAGGCATCTTTTGTTTTGGAATCATTGTTCACCAATTGGCTTTGGAATTTTATGTAAAAACTCTTCTGCTTTTTGTAGTGATCGCTCACATTGTCCAAAATCTGCTGTGCACTCTGAGCAAAAGTTGCAATGCTAAATAAGGCTAAACATGTGGTATAAAATAACTTTTTCATCTGTTTTCGTTTTTAATAAATACAATCAATCATTTTTCAATAATTGTTCCAAAGTATATTCATCTGCGATTAACACCTCACGGGCTTTGCTCCCCTCAAAAGGCCCCACAATATTGTTTGCCTCTAGCTGATCAATGATGCGCCCAGCTCGGTTATATCCAATTTTAAGTTTACGCTGCAACATAGAGGCAGAACCTTGCTGAGAGTTTACCACAATACGCGCCGCCTCTTCAAACAATGCATCTCGCTCACTTGGGTCTAAATCCAAACTCGAATCGCTTGTTTCGCCCTCGTACTCTGGCAACAAAAACGCATCTGGATATCCTTTTTGTCCGCCGATGTATTCCGCAATGCTCTCCACCTCAGGCGTATCAACAAAAGCACATTGCAAACGCACCAAGTCATTTCCTTGCGTATAGAGCATATCTCCTTTTCCTATTAATTGTTCAGCTCCACCGCTGTCTAAAATAGTTCTAGAATCGATTTTTGAAGTTACTCTAAACGCTGCACGAGAAGGGAAGTTGGCTTTAATCATCCCTGTAATTACATTCACAGACGGACGCTGAGTGGCGATAATCAAGTGGATACCCACCGCACGAGCCAACTGAGCCAAACGAGCGATTGGCGCTTCGATTTCTTTTCCAGCAGTCATAATCAAATCGGCAAATTCATCTACCACAAGAACGATGTAAGGCAAATAGCGATGTCCATCATTTGGATTCAATCTTCTTTTCTTGAATTTAGCGTTGTATTCTTTGATGTTTCTTACGCCTGCATTTTTCAGCAAATCGTAGCGGTCGTCCATCTCGATACAAAGCGAGTTCAAGGTATTAATTACTTTTTGATTATCAGTAATAATTGCTTCCTCACTACCTGGAAGTTTAGCCAAGAAATGTCTTTCTATTTTATTATAAAGGGCTAATTCCACTTTTTTAGGATCCACCATCACAAATTTCAATTCTGAAGGGTGTTTTTTATATAAAAGTGAAGTAATAATTGCGTTGATTCCCACAGACTTACCTTGTCCCGTTGCCCCTGCCATCAACAAGTGTGGCATTTTGGCTAAATCTGCCACAAAAGTTTCATTTGAAATTGTCTTTCCAAAGGCGATAGGCAATTCCATTTCTGCCGTTTGAAATTTTTGCGATGCAATCACAGAGCGCATAGCCACCATGGTAGGATTGTTATTTGGCACTTCGATACCAATGGTTCCACGCCCTGGAATCGGCGCAATAATTCTAATCCCTAAAGCACTCAAACTTAACGCTATATCATCTTCTAAATTTTTAATTTTAGAAATTCTCACCCCTGCTTCTGGCACGATTTCGTACAAAGTTACGGTAGGGCCTACTGTAGCTTTAATCGATGCAATATTAATTTTATAATTGCTTAAAGTTTCAACAATTCGGTCTTTGTTGGCTTCTAGCTCACTTTGATCGATTGAGCGTTTTTTACCTTGATTATAATCAATAAGCAAATCAATGGTAGGATATTTATAATTAGACAAATCCAAACGCTGATCGTATTCTCCATACTGTTGCACCAAATTTTGACCAATTTCTTCAGGCTCAAGCTCCTCTTCTTCTGGCGCATTTTCTACTTGCATTTTCACATCAGACACGGGAGCAGCTGGCATTGATGTAGTTGCACCGCTAGGAGATGTCGGTAATTCAAATTCATCTTCATCATCCTCAATAATAATTTCCTTGATTTCTGGTTCAAACTCATCGGCCGGCTCCTCTATCGTAGGTTCTTGAGGCTGTTCCACTTCGAACGATGGTGCTACTGGAGCCACCGGCTTTGGTGTTTCTTTAGGTTTTTGCTTAATTACAAACTCCACTTCTTCATCGTCGCTTTTAAAAGTATTTTGAGTAGGAATTTTTTCTGTAAAATTATTTCTCACACTTTCTTCCTCTTTTTGCTCTACTTGTTCTGATTCAATTTCTTTAGTATCCTCTTCTTCCAATACATTATTTGCTTTTCGTTCTGGCATTTTTGGCATTGCGCCCCTCACCTTATCTGGGGTCACTTTCCATTCTACAATGGCATAAAATAAAAATGAAAAAAACAAGATTAATACAAAACCTATAATCCCTACAATATTTTTTAAGTAATCTGCAATTTCAAGCCCCATTCTTCCGCCCCAGATATTGTCGTTTACAAAAATTAAATTTAGAAAAGGCGGCAACCAAACACAGAAAAACAAGAAATTTAGTGTTAAGCGTAAAAATTTAATTTTTTTAATTTTAAAAACAATAATTAGCCCTAATATAATCAACCAAATGGGAATAAATAAAGCTGCAAAACCCAACCTTTCGTAGATAAATGTCTCACCTAGCCAAGCCCCCATTTTGCCCAATAAATTATTGACTTCTATATTCGTGTCTTTCCATATCCCTACTTGACTTTGATCTGATTTCCAATTCATTAAATATGAAACAAATGATAACAACAATACAAACCCTATAAAGAGAGAAAGTAGTCCCATCAACATCTTGAAAACTGAAAATCTATTACCTGTATTAACTTTACTTTGCTTTGCCATATTTTATCTTGAAAAATCTGTACAAAAGTAACAAATTGTAATCGCTCAAAAAAATTATAATTCCATTTAGTATAAATTTATTAACTTGTGCCAAAATATTTATTTTGAA
Source organism: Ornithobacterium rhinotracheale (assembly GCF_004088395.1). Taxonomy (NCBI): domain Bacteria; kingdom Pseudomonadati; phylum Bacteroidota; class Flavobacteriia; order Flavobacteriales; family Weeksellaceae; genus Ornithobacterium; species Ornithobacterium rhinotracheale. Next base: position 1,588,009 of record NZ_CP035107.1, read on the forward strand.
AACAAGCTTTTTATTAAATTTCAAATCAGTAGAAGGACAAGATTTGTATCTTTCTACTAGCCTAAAAAATGTAGGAAATACCATCGAGACCGCTTTGCCTATGCAATATGTGGGCAAAGATACTTGGGCGATCGAGATAGATGTTCCTTACAAAAATTTTGATTATCACTATATTTTAAAAGATAAACGAGATAATTCCGTGACTGAAGAATGGGGAATACGCCATTTTGTGCCCGTTTTGAAAAGTAAAAATCATATTTTACACGATTCTTGGAACACGCCGAGCATGCCAGAGTTTAATCTCTCAACTTTATTTTTTAAAAATATTTTTCCTGAACTTAAAAAAGTGAAAAAACGAGCTTTAAAGAAAAATACACACCGTTTTGAAATTACTTTTCCGCTCTTTAATCCCAATGAGCAATTGGTGATTTTGGGCGATGCCGATGGATTAGGTTTCTGGAAAGAAGAAAATGCAATTTTCCTCAATCCTCAGGGCGATGGCAAATGGAGCATAGATGTTGATTTATCTGCCGAAAACAATTATTCAGCTTATAAATACGCGGTTTACAATACAGAAAATCAACAAATTTCCTATTACGAAGAAGGGGAAAATCGCTGGGTAGCACCGAATCGATCAGATGAAAATTTTGTAATAGTGAGCGACAATAATTTTAGACAACCTGCCGACAAGCGCTATCGTGGAAGTGGTGTGGCAATTCCTGTTTTTTCGCTCAGAAGTAAGCAAGATTTGGGCGTGGGAGAATTTTTAGATTTAATTCCATTTGGAAAATGGTGCAAAAATGCAGGTTTTTCAATGATTCAGCTGCTGCCAATCCACGACACTACCGTAAGCCATGATTGGTCTGACTGCTATCCTTATGCTGCCATTTCGGTATTTGCGCTCCACCCGATGTATTTGTGTTTAGAAAAACTAAACTACAAACTCACCCATGCAGAACTTGAAAAAATCCATAGAACCAAAGAAAAATTAAATCAAAAAGCGGGCGTATCCTATGAAGAAGTAAATGATTTTAAAAATAATTTTATTGCCACTTATGTGCAAAAACACTTTAAGAAATTAGAAAAAAATAAGAATTTCAACGAATTTATTGCTGAAAACAAAGAGTGGCTTTATCCTTATGCTGCGTTTTGTGCATTGCGAGACCATTTCAAAACTGTAGACCACAATAAATGGAGAAAATATAAAAAGATTTCAAAATCAACTTTAAATAAATTTTTCACCAAAGACAATCAGCTTTACGCCGAAACGCTAAAATTCTGCTATGTTCAGTGGCAATTGCACGAGCAGCTAAGCCTTGCCGTGAAAGAATTGCACCAAATGGGAATTGCCATAAAAGGCGATTTGCCAATTGGTGTCTACCGAAACAGTGTAGAAACTTGGGCAAACCCTGAATTATTTCACACCAATCAACAAGCGGGAGCTCCGCCCGATGTTTTTGCCGTAACGGGACAAAACTGGGCTTTCCCGACTTATAATTGGGAAAAACTTAAAGAAACTAATTTTGAATGGTGGAAAAAAAGATTGCAGTTTATGCAAACTTATTTCGATGCCTACCGAATTGACCATATTTTGGGATTTTTCAGAATTTGGGAAATTCCAGCCGATCAGGTGCAAGGAATTTTAGGCAAGTTTGAACCCGCCATTCCATTTACACTAAATGAGTTAAGGGAAAAAGGGGTAGACTTATCCATCGAAAGATTGTATAAACCATATATAACGCAAGAGATTTTAGCTAATTTTTTTGGGGAAGAAACCGATGATATAATTAAAGATTTTTTCGTGAAAAATGGCGAAACTTTTAATTTTAAAACTGAATTTAATACCCAAAGAAAAATCGAAAAAGCATTAGGGGATAACAATCCTAAAACTGCACTTTTGTATGATTTAATAGCAAATGTGCTTTTCATTAAAGATGATAAAAATCAAGAAGCATTTCACCCGAGATTTGCTTTGTTTGACACCGAAAATTATAAATCCCTACCTGTGGGGCAACAGATTATTCTGAGCCAATTGCACGAAGATTATTTTTACCATAAACAGGAATTTTTCTGGAAAGAAAAAGGTTTAGAAAAACTACCAGCATTAAAACAAGCAAGCCAAATGCTCACATGTGGCGAAGATTTGGGCATGGTGCCAAGCGTAGTCCCTCAAGTAATGAACGATTTAGCTATTTTATCGCTCGAGGTGCAGCGTATGCCTAAGATCTACGGCGAGCGTTTTTCGCACCCTGCAAACGCACCTTATTTGTGCGTAGTTTCGCCTTCTTCGCACGACACGAGCACGCTAAGGCAATGGTGGCGAGAAAATAAGGATAACACACAATTTTTCTACAATAATTTGATGGGACATAGCGGCAAGGCACCAGAGGAATTATCTCCTGAGTTGCAAGAAGAAATTCTTCATCAGCATTTATATTCTCCTGCAATGCTTTGTATGGTTCCATTGCAAGAATTTTTAGGAATCGATGAACAATTGCGCAATCCGAACGAAGATGATGAGCGAATCAATATCCCATCTGTATATCCTCACAAATGGAAATACAGAATGCATATAAACATCGAAACACTATTGAAAGACGAAACCTTTAGCAATAAACTTCTAAAACTTCACATCGATTGCAAAAGAGCTTAAAAACAGAAAACCGTTTCAAAATCATTTTTTTTGAAACGGTTTTTTAATTATCTAAAAATCTAAAATTCCTATGGAATCCATTTTTTCTCAAAGTTTGGTTTGCGTTTTTCTAGAAACGCATCGCGACCTTCTTTCGCCTCCTCTGTCATATACGCCAAGCGAGTGGCTTCACCCGCAAAAACTTGCTGCCCTACCATTCCATCATCGGTAAGGTTCATTGCAAATTTCAACATTTTGATTGAAATTGGAGATTTAGCCAAAATTTCTTGTGCCCATTCATACGCCGTATCTTCTAGCTCGTCGTGCGGCACCACAGCATTGACCATCCCCATTTCATAAGCTTCTTGCGCTGAATAATTTCTACCTAAAAAGAAAATTTCCCTAGCACGCTTCTGCCCTACCATTTTAGCTAAATAAGCGGAACCATATCCTCCATCAAAACTTGTAACATCGGCATCGGTTTGTTTGAAAATTGCGTGCTCCTTGCTCGCCAAAGTCATGTCGCACACCACATGCAAGCTATGCCCACCTCCTACTGCCCAACCATTAACAACACAAATCACAGCTTTTGGCATAAAACGAATCAAACGCTGAACATCTAATATATTTAAGCGATGGTAGCCATCATCTCCCACATACCCTTCTTTGCCTCTTGCCTTTTGGTCGCCTCCACTACAGAAAGAATAAACACCATCTTTGGGCGATGGTCCTTCGGAGCTCAATAAAACTACCCCTATAGAAGTATCCTCTTGTGCATCATGAAAAGCTTGCAACAGCTCAGCAGTGGTTTTAGGCCGAAATGCATTTCTCACCTCTGGACGATTAAACGCAATTCTTGCTACGCCATTACATTTTTTGTAGGTAATATCGGTAAAATTAAATTTTTCAACATTTTCCCAGTTAATTGTACTCATATTTAATTTTTTTCAAATATAATTAATTTCTACATGAAACGACACAAAAATAGCCACTCTTTGCGGAGTGGCTATTGACTTTTTTATAGTTAGTAGTAATTAGTCTACATACGGCTCAACCGATACATATGAACGATTGTCTCTCTTTTTAGTGAAAACTACTTTACCATTTACCAAAGCAAATAATGTGTGATCTTTTCCGATTCCTACATTGTTACCTGGGTGGTGTTTAGTACCACGCTGACGCACGATAATATTACCCGCAACTGCGTTTTGTCCACCAAATATTTTTACGCCAAGGCGTTTAGATTCTGATTCACGACCGTTTTTAGAACTACCAACTCCTTTCTTGTGTGCCATTTTAGTTTAGTTTTTTAGATTAAGTTGTTTTATTATTTACCACCTTTAAGCTCATCTTGCCAAGCCTTAAGCTCTTCGATTTTACCTTCGGCAGCCATTTGTGCTTGCTTTGGCCAAGTTTCTGTGTCCATAGCAGCGTAGATACCTCCTTTTGGTTCAAGGATCGCTTTTAATTCTTCTGGTTTCTTAGCAGCCAATTCTTCAAGAGTGCTGATTCCGTTTTCGTTGAATAATTCTTGAACTTTTGGTCCGATTCCTTCTACGATTGTTAAATCATCTTTTTTAACTTTAGCTGATGATTTAGCAGGTGTAGCTTTCGCTTTTTTAGCTGGTTTTTCACCTTTTACTCCTCCGATTGAAAGGATTTCAATTTTAGTTAATGAAGCACGGAAACCTGTTTTCTTTTTATATCCTTTTCTTCTTTTCTTTTTAAAGACTACAACTTTGTCTCCTTTTACATGTTCAACGATTTTTGCCTCAACGGTTAAACCATCTATAACTGGGGCGCCTACAGTTACGCTACCATTATCGGTTAAAAGCACTTTGTCTAAAACGATTGTTTCTCCTGCTTCACCTTTCAAACGGTTCACATACAACTGCTGGTCTTGCTCAACTTTGTATTGAAGCCCGGCTATCTCTACAATTGCGTACATTTCTATATGATTTTTATAAAATTTCAGGTTGCAAAGCTAAGATTTATTTTTGAAAATAAAAAATATTCTTAGGCTTATTCCATTCTTTTTTTTACCAAATCTACTTCAACCCAAAAACTTGCAAAGGGGAAAAATGCCGCTAATATGGCAAAAACAAAGTCTTCATCGTCCCAATTGAGTGCTTTTCTTACATCGTTTATAAGCAATAAATACCAAGTAAACATGCCCCCATGCAAAATCCCGATAGGAATCATTTGCCAGAAAATACCCCATTGATATTTAATAGGCATAGCAACAAGATAGAGCAAAATGCATGTAATCCCCTCCGCAATACACGCCATTTTAAATTGTTTAATCAGCTTTTCTTTTGGTAAGTTTTTAAAATATTTCAACATCGTTATTGGTAAACTTTCATTATATCATTTGACAAAACTGCCCATAAACAAGAGGGTCGCCCCACCTCTTTCAACACTTGATTAAGCCATGTGTTGCAGGTGTAAAAGATACTGTATTTTCCTTTGGCTTCATAAAAGGCATCATCTATATCATAAGTTGCATCAGTTTTTATTTGAATCGATTTGCCATTTTGCAGTTGAAAGGAGTTTACAATTTTATCTACTAATTTTTTATATTCAGCTTTGCTAATTTTAACTTCGATTGTTTCCTTGCCATCTGGCACTATATTTTTATAATAAGTGGTATGCATTGCTGTACCGCCTATTCCAAAAGCTGCACGGGCAACAATCCTCGGCGTTAAATCACTCCATGTTGGGATTTCCATATAGAAACCTTTGTCCCCCCAGCCGATTGCTACATAGGTATAATCACGATAACCTCCCTTGGTGTCCTCTGGAGAAATTAGCGTTTGCCAATCATATATTTCATTTTTTATTGGCACCACAAAATCTGTATGCACACCATTGCTGAGCAGATAAATCGTTACTTCCTCGGCTGAATGATGATCAGTATTGCACTTTATATTCCCTCCGATTAGTACTGCAACAAAATACAATACGAAAAATAATAAAATCGATAAAAATACCTTTTTTAAAACTTGAAATAGTTTTTTCATTTGGCTAAAATAATTAAAATTTTGATTTTAGCTCCAAATTCTTTAATCATAAAAAAAGAGCAGCGCAATAAGCACTGCTCTTTTGGGTATAATTAATACTTAAAACTACACAAGCATAGACATTGGAGTCTCTAAGTATTGTTTTAAAGTTTGTAGGAAAGTACTTCCAGTTGCTCCGTCCACAGTTCTGTGGTCGCAAGCTAAACAAAGTTTCATTGTATGACCAACTACGATTTGTCCGTTTTTAACAACTGGTTTTTCCACAATTGCCCCCACAGAGAGGATACAAGAGTTTGGCTGATTAATGATTGAAGTGAAGCTCTCCACTCCGTAAGCTCCTAGGTTTGAAACCGTAAAAGTAGAGCCTTCCATTTCATCAGCTTTAATTTTTCTATCTCTTGATCTTGTAGCTAAATCTTTTACCTCAGCAGAAATTTGAGATAATGATTTTAAATCTGTATTTTTCACTACAGGTACTACGAGCCCATCTGGAACAGCAACTGCAACACCGATATTTACAGCAGCGTATTGTACGATTTCGTTATCTTTCCAAGTTGAGTTCACCACTGGGTGTTTTTTTACAGCCATGGCAGTAGCTTTCAACACGATATCGTTGAAAGATACTTTTGTATTTGGAATTTGATTGATTTGCTTACGAGCTGCCATCACATTATCCATATCTACTTCAATGGTTAAGTAATAGTGAGGTGCTGTAAACTTGCTTTCAGAAAGACGCTTAGCAATCACTTTTCTCATTTGAGAGTTAGGAATCACAGTATCTTCTCCTATTTCCAACGCAACTGGACTAGCAACAGCTGGCTTAGCAGCAGCTTGTGGAGTAAAGTTTTCAACATCTTTTTTGATAATTCTTCCGTTGTCTCCTGTACCTTGAATTTGATTGATATCGTATCCTTTTTCATCAGCCAATTTTTTAGCCAATGGAGAAATAAATACTCTACCCGAATTATTGGCCGCTTGTGCTTTTGGGGCAACAGGTGCTGGGGTTTCTTTTTTCTCTTGTACAGTAGCTACTGGTTGAGCTGCTTCAGCCTTTGGAGTTTCCGCTTTGGCAGCTGGTTTTGCCCCGCCTCCTGCTACGATTGCAGAAACATCTGTTCCTTCAGGGCCAATGATTGCCAAAATGCTATCAACTGGTGCTGATTGCCCAGCTTCTACACCTATATATAATAAAGTTCCTTCTACATCTGTTTCAAATTCTTGAACTGCTTTATCTGTTTCGATTTCAGCTAAGATATCGCCGTATGATACTTTATCTCCTACTTTTTTATTCCAAGCTTCTACTTTACCTTCTTCCATGGTATCGCTCAATCTTGGCATAGAAATAATAGTCACATTCTTTGGAACTTCTGCTACTGGCACAGCTTTCGCTTGTGGTTCTTCTGCAGGAGCTGGTGCTGATTGGCTGGTTCCGCCACCGCTTACCAAACCGCTGATGTCTTCGCCCTCTGCACCGATGATTGCCAAAATGCTATCAACTGGTGCTGATTGCCCAGCTTCTACACCGATATATAAAAGAGTCCCTTCTATATCTGCTTCAAATTCTTGAACCGCTTTATCTGTTTCAATTTCAGCTAAGATATCTCCGTATGATACTTTATCTCCTACTTTTTTGTTCCAAGATTCCACTTTACCTTCTTCCATGGTATCGCTCAATCTTGGCATTTTTATAATTTCAGCCATAGTTTTATTGATTTTCTACTTTGTCTAAGAATGGATAATTTTCTTGTTCGTAAACCATAGAGTAGATTTGCTCTACTTCTGGGAATGGGGATTTTTCTGCAAAATCAACACACTCGTCTACTTTTTTGATTTGCTCGTCGGTAATTTTGTTCAACTCTTCTTCGGTTGCCCATCCGTTTTCTAAAATTCTGTGTTGAACAAGCAAAATTGGATCTTGCTCTTTGTATTTATTTACCTCTTCTTTAGTTCTGTAAGGTTCAGCATCAGACATTGAGTGCCCTCTGTATCGGTAAGTTTTAACATCTAAGAAAGTAGGCCCGTCTCCGCGTCTTGCTCTTTCAATTGCCTCATAAGCTGCTTCTGCCACTTTTACAGGGTCCATGCCGTCCACTGGTTGAGATGGCATTTCGTAGCCATCTGCCAGTTTATAGATGTCCTCGTGGTTGGCAGTTCTTTTAACGCTAGTTCCCATTGCGTATTGGTTATTTTCGCAGATGAAAACTACTGGCAGTTTCCAGTTCATCGCCATGTTGAATGTTTCGTGCAAGGAACCTTGTCTTGTAGCACCGTCTCCCATGAAACAGAAAGTAACCCCTCCTCTTTCAAAATATTTATCTGCGAAAGCAATACCAGCACCTAGTGCTATTTGTCCACCTACGATACCGTGCCCTCCAAAAAAGTTGTGCTCTTTACTAAACACATGCATAGACCCTCCCATACCATGAGAAGTTCCATCTACTTTTCCAAAGAGTTCAGCCATAATTCTCTTAGGGTCTACCCCCATAGCCATTGGCAAAACGTGGCAACGGTAAGCTGTAATCATCTTATCCTTTTTCACATCTATCACCTGCGAGAGCCCAGCAGGAATCGCCTCTTGCCCGTTGTACAGGTGCAGGAAGCCTCTGATTTTTTGTTTCAAATACATGGAGCGACATTTATCCTCAAATCGTCTCCAAAAGGTCATTTCCTCGAACCACTTTAAGTAGGTCTCTTTGGTTATCTCTTTCATATTATTTTATGTATAACTTTTACACTTGTTTATATAATCGCACAAATTTACACTTTTAGGTTTAAAACTACAAAACTATTCCTATAACATCTCCGAATGAAACACAAAAGGCAATAGGTCGCAAACGCTAAATAGCTTGATTACTTGGGCTTGTGCGCCTTGAAAATAAATCTCAATCTTGGAAACTTGATTTTTCTCATATTCCACCAAAACTTGCCGGCATGAGCCGCACGGAGACACCGCATCTTTTAAATTCTCTGCACTAGTGGTTATAAAAATTTTCTTGATAACGGCATCTGGATATTGGCTTTTGGCAGCGAATATTGTTACTCGCTCGGCACACAAGCCACTTGGGTACGCTGCATTCTCTTGGTTATTCCCCGTAAAAACCTCTCCATTTTCTAGCAAAAGAGAGCAACCCACCAAAAACTTTGAATAAGGTGCATAGGCTCTATCTTTTGCTTCTTTAGCTTTGGCTAAAAGCATTTTATCTTCTTTACTAAGCTCTTTTTCTGATGAAAAGATTTCGTATTTAAAACTCCATTCTTTCATTATACGATTATTAAAGACGGCACTAATTTAATCATTTTTCTTAGTTATCGACAAAAAGAAACTTTATTTTTCTACTAAAAATCAACGGATACATATGTAAACAATTGCCTTCACCTACTTTTTTTACAACCACTAAACTTTAACACAAAAAATATGCATGTATTATAAAAACTTTTTATAGCTTTGCCGCGATCCTATGAAAAAGTGCGTGCAATTACAAATAATTGTGATAAGTTTAACGATTTTTCCTTGCTTAATACAGGAAAAAGTGTAAACACACAGTCTAGATTTAGACTCGTCGTCGCTCGCTCCTTATAAAAATGCGTGCTTACGCGTAACTTACAAAAATAATTTTAGAAAACAAGAGTACCCTACACTTTCATTTTTTAGAGGTGTAGCGTTTTTTTGTATAAAAATCTGAGAACGAGGGAAGTAGCCATTGCTATTTTCTCGGTCTTTTTTGTTGAAAAAATGGGAGAGCCTGAGCACTTTTTGAGTGCTGGTTTTCCGTTGTATTACTCCGTCCCTTTATTTATAATCCGCAAAACGAAATGTACAGAAAATAAAAACAATTTGTACAAATTATACAATTACATACCCCATTTACCATTTGAATTAAATCCTGCTTTTTCTCAATTATAGTTTAGTATAAATTCATACCTTTGAATATTTACAAGCTAAGATATACTTGAACACATCCGCATGTAATAAGCTATGAGTACATGAAATAACTAAGTGAAATAACTAAATACCTGAATTCGATTAATAAAACATTGCTAATTGGTTAGTTTTCAGAGTTTCATATTTTAATGATGGTTTTTTAGGAACCTGAGTTCGATTAATATTTTAAGGGAAATAAGTTGTATAAAAAGAGAAATAGTTGTATTTTTAAGTTTTTAAAATTCAATTATTTAACAACTATTTCTCATGATTAATTACCACAAAATTACGGATATTTTTTGTATTGTTGATGACTTTTGTAATGATTTTGAAAAATTCACTCAACCTTTTCTTCTCGGAAAGCCTCCCAAAAAGAAGCCCAAAATGAGTAACGCTGAAGTAATCACCATAATGATTCTTTTTCATCTAAGTGGCTTTAGAACTTTTAAGCATTTTTACATTTACTATGTTCAAAAGCATATGCAAGAGGAATTTCCTCAAACGGTGTCTTATAACCGGTTCACAGAACTTATGCAATCCAATACCATGGCTCTTACCATGTTTGCAAAAACCTGTGCTTTAGGAAGTTGTACTGGTATTTCTTTTATGGATAGTACGCCAATAAGAGTATGTGGAAACAAAAGAATTAAACGCAACAAAGTATTCAAAGACCTAGCTACAATGGGGAAATCTACTATGGGTTGGTTTCATGGATTTAAACTCCATCTGGTCATTAATGATAAAGGCGAGATACTGAGTTTTTGCGTAACGCAGGCGAATGTAGACGATAGAGAACCACTGAAAAATGAAGGCTTTTTGAAGCAAATTTTCGGTAAACTATTTGGTGATAAAGGTTACATCTCTGAAAAGTTGAATCAATTACTCTTTGTGGATGGTATTCAACTGATTACCAACATCCGAAACAACATGAAAAACTCTCTTATGACTATGTCTGACAAAATTTTGCTTAGAAAGCGCTCCATCATAGAGACAGTGAATGACGAGCTAAAAAACATTTGCCAAATTGAGCACTCCAGGCATCGTTCAATAGGAAATTTTATGACCAACTTAGTGGCAGGGATTATTGCCTATCACTTTCTTCCTAAAAAACCATCATTAAAATATGAATCTCTGAAAACTAATCAATTAGCTGTGTTTTATTAATCGAACTCAGGTTAAAACTTAAATAATAGAAAATGAAAAAAAATATAATAATATTGAGTTTACTAGTAAGTTCTTTAGCTTATAGTCAAATAAACATACAATCTCCTGCAAATTCAAGCATCAACCAAGAAAACCCATTTTTAGATGCTTCTGGATACAATCGTTCAAATAACAATGTAGGAAAAGGTTTGTATTTCCCGACTACCGATTTAAGAACATGGGAGTTTAAAACAAACTCTATTAACCCTGGGAAATTCTCTACCTATTTCGATGGAATGATAGTGTACAACACTGGAGAGGGAGCCCCTACTACAGATGCTAGCAAAGGAGGTGTTAGAAAGAATTTGAGCAGAGGTTTTTACTACTTTAAAAACCCAAACCAAACTTTCCCCAGCGGGAGCGTAGCCAATGGTGAGTGGGTGAGAATCAGCGATGCCAATATTTACAATAGCAATGGCACCCTTTCAGAAGAAAGAGTTGTAGACTTGAATGGCAATACCTTGCACTTAGACAATGGGGTAACCACAGTGTCTCACAATTCTTGGGTTCCGTTGATTATAAACAGCACCAATACAGATGAAGTAGGTGGAGGAGGCATCGCCATCCATCCAAATGATTATAGTAAGCGTGTAGAGCTGAGCACAACGAAAGAAGGCGACTTCCGTATATATATGGAAGGAAAAGGCGATGTAGTGAAGATACCTAAATCTACGGCAGATTTAATAAGTGCTGGTGAATATTTAAAGGTAAAAGGAAAAGGCGAAGAATGGGCATATATCGGCGGAGATGGCGCTGCTAACGATGTCCAAATAGGCTCTACCAATGCTGAGGTAAAGGATGTCTCGCTGTGGAATGCAGCAAATGGAGATGAAATGAATTTATACGCCAAAGGTATACGAGCAAGGACCATGTCTGTAGGAGGAGAAGTCAAAGATATAACACCAGGCTCTGTAATGGAAGTAAAAGCAGACTCGTGGTTTCCATTAACTGTAAATAGTACGAATGCGGCAGGCGGTGGCGGTATCGCTATACACCCCAATGATTTTAATAAGCGCGTAGAGCTGAGCACAACGAATGAGGGCTATTTTCGTATATGGGCAAACGGACAAGACCGAGTTTATATTGATAAGAACGCAGGAAATGTGGGTATAGGAACTACCACACCTACTGAAAAATTGCAGATAACAGGTGGAAATCTACGCTTGAGTGATTTGGGAGGTAGTGGTAAAAGAATATTAACTGTAGACCAGCAGGGGGTTGTGAAAGTATCTCAAGTAAAATGGCGTTGGCAAATTTATAAAGTAGGATCATATAATACCGCTTATTATCGAAATTCCAAGTTTGAATTGAAATTAAAAAATACAGACCAATTGTTATCTATCAATGCCACTGGAGTCTGCACCTTTGACCAAAGAGTAAATATAACCGATGGGGAGTGGGGTGATTTTGGTCTTGGTTATCCTAATCTAAAACCCGTAAATGGGCAACCTTCACCTAGCGCCCATGAATTAATTCACTATGTTACTTTTGATTCTGCCGCAGGCACCAGCATTCCTATTGCTGGTATAAGATTTCAAGGTGGAAGTACCTATATAGATACGCACAATCCATATAGAACCATTAAAGCATGGTATGATACCCTTCACGCTGGAAATGGTTCTTGCTACAAAAATATGGGTTTTGTCATATTAATCTATTCCTACTTAGATTAATATTTACGGAGTCACGGTACATTCCCTCACTGGTGCGACTATTTCGCCCGTGTCCTGTAAACTAACCTAATGTAAGATGTATTAATTTATAACCGTAGCTATAAGCCTAAAGCCTTCTGCCTACGGCTTTAGCCAACAATGTAAAATGATTATAATTTGACCTCTAAGTCCCTGGTATAAAAAAGTTTGAAACGAAAAGCGTTAAAAAAGTTTTACTGTTTGAGCGAGGTACGAGCGAGTTCTAAAACTTTCAGCCTTTCGCTTCAAACTTTAGCCAAAAGGACTTAAAGTCTTGAATTTTTGGTTCTTTTGTTTCAAGACAAAAGAACAATAATATAAAGTGGAATAAAATATATAAATGTAGCAATAAGCCATAGGCAGCAGACTTATTGCCACTAAAATCTAATCTCTAAAATCCAAATTCTAAAAATATGAACACCTTAAAAGCATGGTTGCGTCCCAACCTACTCACCAAAAATGACCCTAATGATTTTGTAGCCGTGCCGTTATCCAGCGTCAGCATCGGCATCCCGAAGTGATAGACGCCCTACAAAAAGAGGGCATGGAAATCCAAACCGAAACCGCCATAGACATCATCACCCGCTTTAACCGCAAAGCCTCGGAGCTGGTACTCAATGGCTATAGCGTAAACACGGGCTTGGTCTATATGCGTCCTGCGATAAAAGGTGTATTTTATGATAAATCTTTTGACAAGGAAAAGCATTCGGTGTATGTGAATGTAAACCAAGGCTTAGAGCTTAGAAAAGCCAGCGAAGAGACCAAAGTAGAGATTTTAGGAGAACAAGCTAGCCCAATGAGCCTATTCAGCATCACGGATAAAGCCACAGGCAAGAGCGATGGCACACTCACCAAAGGGAAAAACGCCGAAATCAAAGGGACTTATATTAAAATAGCAGGGGATAATGCCGCCAATGGTATTGTGTTTAAGAACTTAGACACCCAAGCGGAGACCAAACTTCCTGCGGAGAATATCGTTCTTAATGAGCCTTCGCGTTTGCTTATTTTGGTGCCAACGGACTTAACGGCAGGTAATTATGAGTTGAGGGTAACTACGCAAAGCTCTACCAATACCACATTGCTCAAAGAACCGTGCACAGAGATATTGGGTGTTCCTATCGTTTTAGCATAAACAATGGTTAAAGGTAATATTTCAGCAAGAGGGCTCTGCTCGCACGAGCAGAACCCTCTTACTTTATAAAGCAGGACATTCTGTTAGCATAAGGACAAGCACTCTGTCAGCATAAGGATGTAGCCCCCATTCACAGCAGACCTCTCCCCTTCCCTTTTTGTAAAACCAAAGAAAAAGAAATAAAGAAGTACATCTTCGTATCGCTTTAAATTGGGAATTAAAAAATTTTACTTAAATTTAGGCTTTACTTTTATTTTGAATTAAACTTTTATGCTTGTAAAAACTTACGGAAGTGCCATCTACGGCATCGACGCAACGACAATTACTGTAGAAACCAATGTAGATAAAGGAACGGGATATTTTATCGTAGGACTGCCCGATAGTGCCGTGCGAGAAAGTAGCCACCGAATAAGTGCCGCACTACAAAACATTGGTTACAAAAATCCCCGACAAAAAATCATCATTAACATGGCGCCTGCCGATATCCGAAAAGAAGGTTCAGCTTATGATTTAACCATCGCCATGGGAATTCTCACCGCATCCAAGCAGATTCAAGCCGAAAATATTGAAGATTATTTAATCATGGGCGAATTATCGCTCGACGGAAGTGTTTTGCCCATCAAAGGCGTTTTACCTATCGCCATTCAAGCGAGGAAAGAGGGATTCAGGGGAATTATTTTACCCAAGGAAAATGCCATGGAAGCGGCCGTAGTCAATAATCTTGAAGTCTATGGCGTGAGCAACATCAAAGAAGTGATCGACTTTTTTGACCAAGGCACTCCACTAGATTTAGTGGAATTTGACACCAGAAAAGAATTTTTTAAATCCATCAACCAATTTCCGTTTGATTTTGCCGATGTCAAAGGGCAGGAAAATGTAAAACGCGCTATGGAAATCGCCGCCGCTGGCGGGCACAACATTCTACTCATCGGGCCACCTGGTAGTGGGAAAACTATGCTTGCCAAGCGCATTCCGTCGATTTTGCCACCACTCACATTGAGCGAAGCCTTGGAAACGACCAAAATTCATTCGGTGGCAGGAAAATTAAAGAAAAATTCATCGCTTATGACCGTGCGCCCATTCACTTCGCCACACCACACCACCTCAGATGTAGCCTTGGTGGGCGGTGGCAGCTACCCACAGCCAGGCGAAATCTCTTTAGCCCACAATGGCGTTTTATTTTTGGACGAATTACCCGAATTTCAACGCAGTGTTTTGGAAGTGATGCGCCAGCCACTCGAAGACCGAGAAGTTACTATCTCTAGGGCTAAATTCACAGTTACCTACCCCGCGAGTTTTATGCTCGTGGCGTCTATGAACCCGAGCCCGAGCGGTTTTTTCCCAGACGATCCGCAAAACACTTCTACCCCAGCCGAAATGCAACGCTATATGAATAAAATTTCGGGGCCGCTTTTAGACCGAATTGATCTGCACATCGAAGTGGTGCCCGTGCCGTTTGAAAAACTTTCGGCAGAACGAAATGGCGAAACAAGCGAACAAATTAGGAATCGTGTCATCGCTGCCCGAGAAATTCAAGAAAACCGATACAAGGATACCGAACATGTGCACTATAACGCTCAAATGGGCCCTAAGCAATTGGATGAATTTTGCGTTTTGGACGATGCAAGCTATACCTTATTAAAGAATGCTATGGATAAGCTCAATCTTTCGGCACGAGCTTACGACCGAATTTTGCGCGTGGCACGAACGATTGCCGATTTAGACAAGTCAGAAAATATTTCTTCAACACATTTGGCAGAGGCGATTCAATATAGAAGTTTAGATCGTGTAGGCTATTTTTAGCCTAAAAAAAACAAATAGCCAAAAAACATTTTTATCTTTATCAAAAAAATTAAAAAAAAACATGAAAATCGGAATTATTGGTGCTATGGAAGTCGAAATTTCGCTTCTGTGCGAAAAAATCGAAAACCTTGAAGCCACTGCCTTATACAACTTTAAATTCTACCAAGGAAATTGTGCCAATCACGAAATCATCGTAGTGCTTTCTGGCGTGGGCAAAGTGAGTGCCGCCGTGGCAACAACTTTGCTTATAGACCATTATCAGCCTGATTTAATCATCAACACAGGCACCGCGGGCGGCTTGCAAAATGTACGCGTAGGCGACATCATCCTCGCCACCGAAGTGCGCCACCACGATGTGGATCTCACAGGATTTGGCTACGAATTGGGACAACAATCTCAAATGCCTGCAGCCTTTATCCCAGCTGAAACTTTTAGACAAAAAGCAGAGGATTTAGTTCAGCAAAAAACGGGACAAGCTGCTCACGGCTTGATTGTGAGCGGAGATGCCTTTATCAACGATCCAGAGAAATTTGCTTGGATCAAAGAAAATTTCCCAGATGCCAAAGCCGTAGAAATGGAAGCGGCAGCGATTGCCCAAGTTTGTCATCAAATGAATACACCATTCATCATTCAGCGAGCGATTTCGGACATTGCAGGCGAAGGCAACACGCAATCTTTTGACCAATTTGTAAAAAAAGCAGGTGCTATTTCAGCGGAAATTAATCTTGAATTTGTTAAAAACTTATAAGCTTAAAAGCATTTTGTTCAACTTATTTTATCTTTAGCCTTTATAAAAAAATACAACATTTCATGGAAAGAATAGCAAGTTTTTGCATCGATCATTTAAAATTAAAGAGAGGAATTTATGTTTCTAGAAAAGATCAAGTAGGCAACGAAACGCTTACTTCGTTCGACATTAGAATGAAAGAACCTTATCGTGAGCCCGTGCTAGGTGCGGCAGAATTGCACACTATTGAGCATTTGGCAGCGACTTGGCTTAGAAACAGCGAATGGAAGGATAAAATCGTGTACTGGGGACCTATGGGCTGCCAAACAGGAAATTACCTCATCATCGCAGGAGACTATACTTCAGTAGACATTGTTCCATTAATTACGGATTTATACCGATTTATGGCAGATTTTGAAGGTGAAATCCCAGGTGCCTCTACTCTAGAATGCGGAAACTTCTACAACAATAATTTACCAATGGCTAAATACGAAGCTAAAAAGTATTTGGAAGAAGTTTTATTGCAACTTACACCTGAAAATTTAAATTATCCAGCATAATTTAAAGATTTTCAAATGCTCACTGGCGTTCATCACATTGCAATCATTTGCTCTGATTATCAAAAGTCTAAAAAGTTCTACACAGAAGTTTTAGGGCTAAAGATTTTGAGAGAAAATTACCGAAAAGAGCGAGATTCCTACAAATTAGATTTAAGTCTGAATGGAATTTATATTATTGAGCTTTTTTCGTTTCCAAGTCCACCGCCCCGCCCTTCTCGTCCCGAAGCGGTAGGGCTAAGACATTTGGCATTTAGCACACCAAATATTGAAGAAGAAATTGAAAGATTGCAAAAGCTAGGAATTACCACTGAGCCAATTAGAATTGATGAGTTTACGGGTAAAAAATTCACATTTTTTGAAGACCCAGACCATTTACCGTTAGAATTATACGAAAGCTAACATGTTTCCAAAACTATACACCACGCAACGAACAGGCGAAAAATCAAAAACGCAGCACACCGAAAACCGCACAGATTTTCAGCGCGATTACGATAGAATTATTTTCTCATCGGCTTTTAGAAAACTGCAAAACAAAACGCAAGTTTTCCCGTTGCCTGGCAGTGTATTTGTACACAATCGTTTAACGCATTCGTTGGAAGTTTCATCGGTGGGGCGTTCGCTTGGGACTTTGGCAGGAGAAATTTTCAGAGAAAATATAAAATCTGACGCCACCAAAGATGATTTGTATTTTTACGAACATAATTTAGCCTATGTTATCGCATCGGCATGTTTGTGCCACGACATTGGAAACCCTGCGTTTGGACATTCGGGCGAAGATGCCATTGCTCAATTTTTCAAAAACAACGAAAATAACTTAAAATCGTATTTTTCTGAAGAAGAGTGGGCTGATTTCATTCATTTTGAAGGAAATGCCAATGCAATTCGCGTGCTCACGCATCAACAAAAAGGCAAATCCGAGGGGGGCTTAATGCTTACCCACACGACGCTAGCCTCAATTGCTAAATATCCGTGCGAATCGGTAGCTTCTCTGGGCAAAAAAGGCAATGCACTACACCGCAAAAAATTTGGATTTTTCCAGTCAGAAAAAGAAACTTTTGAGCAAATTGCAAAAAGTTGTGGTATGCTTAAAGAACAGGGCAATCCGCTTGTTTACAAGAGACACCCTTTTGTGTGGCTCGTGGAGGCGGCAGACGACATTTGCTACAACATCATCGATTTTGAAGACGCTCACCGCCTAGGCATTGTGGAACACAGCCTCTGCATCGAACTTTTTAAGCAAATTATAGATGAATTGGGTGGCGGCTTAGAAACGCGCAAAATCGAAAATCGCCTAAACAAAATTGAAAACAAGGAGGATAAAGTTTCTTATCTCCGCGCCAAAATCATTGGTTATTTAGTAAGTGAAATTATTAAAAAATATAAAATTCACTTTTCTAAAATCATCGTGGGCGATTTCAGCACAAGTTTATATGATTTAATTTTAAATAAATCAAAATCATTACAAACTATTCAAGAATTTTCTATCGAAAACATTTACAATTACAATAGCGTGATTGAGATAGAATCTGCCGGCTATAATGTAATGAATGAGCTTTTGGGCTATTTTGTTCCTGCGATTTTAAAAGACAAGAAGCTACGCACAGGCTACGAGAAAAACGCAGTAAAACTTCTCCCACCGTCTTGCAATTATGATGGGGAAAGTGCCTACCAAAAAGTGCTTGGCATTTTGGACTATATCAGTAGTATGACAGATGATTACGCAGTGGAACTTTATCGCCGAATCAAGGGGATAGAAATCGGAATGATTCGATAAAAATAGGAAATTAAACTCAACGGAAAAAACCACATAAGCCGAAACTTATGTGGTCTATCTTCTTTGTAAAAAAGTGTTTAATTCTAAAGATTATCTTTTTGCACGAACAGAACTCACGGTTAATCTTTTTCTTCCTTTAGCTCTTCTTCTTGCTAATACCTTTCTTCCGTTTTTAGTAGACATTCTTTCTCTAAAACCGTGCTTGTTTCTTCTCTTTCTATTAGATGGTTGAAATGTTCTTTTCATGACTCTTAAAATTTTACTTTTCCCTTCAAATCAATTGGGGTGCAAATATAGAAATATTTTTGAAGATAAAAAATTTATTCTAAAAAAATCCTTTTTATTTTGTTTATCAAAGATTGTGGCTTAAAATCACCGCCTATACAAAGCCCTCATTTACAAAATCTTATTCATTTATATTTTAAAAAGCTAAAAAAACACGGTTTTATATTTTCACAGGCTTTAATTTTATTGTATATTAGCAAACTATTATATGAAAACTTACATGTATGACTGACGGTGAAAATTTAATTCCAATTAATATAGAAGACGAGATGAAGTCTGCCTACATTGATTACTCAATGTCGGTAATTGTTTCTAGGGCGCTCCCCGATGTGCGCGATGGGCTCAAGCCTGTACACAGAAGGGTGCTTTATGGAATGAATGAAATGGGATTACTCTCTAATCGTGGATACAAGAAATCTGCTCGTGTAGTAGGTGAAGTGATGGGGAAATTCCACCCGCATGGCGACTTCTCTGTTTATGGCACAATGGTGCGTATGGCTCAGGATTGGTCTATGCGATATATGCTAGTAGATGGGCAAGGAAACTTTGGCTCCATAGATGGCGACCCGCCAGCGGCAATGCGATACACCGAGGCTAGAATGCAAAAAATCTCTGAGGAAATGCTTGCCGATATTGATAAAGATACGGTAGACCAAAAATTAAACTTTGATGATACCCTCTATGAACCTACGGTGCTCCCTACCCGTATCCCAAACCTGCTTGTAAACGGTGCAGCGGGTATCGCGGTGGGTATGGCTACAAATATGGCGCCGCACAACCTCTCTGAGGTGATTGATGGCACCTGTGCCTATATTGATAACAAAGACATCACCATCGACGAGCTGGCACAATACATCAAAGCCCCAGATTTCCCCACAGGTGGTACCATCTACGGCTATTCTGGTGTAAAAGATGCCTTCGAAACAGGGCGCGGAAGAATTATTCTAAGAGCTAAAACCCGCATCGAAGAAGTACACGGCAGAGAATGCATCATCGTAGATGAAATTCCATACCAAGTAAATAAAGCCAATATGATTAAGGCTACCGCAGACTTAATTAAAGATGGCAAAATGGACGGAATCTCCGAAATTAGAGATGAATCCGATAGAAATGGTATGCGCATCGTTTATGTATTAAAAACAGATGCCATCAGCAATATTGTATTAAACAAACTATTCAAATACACCCAATTACAAACCTCTTTTAGCGTAAATAACATTGCCCTCGTTCACGGAAAGCCTGAGCAATTAAACCTAAAAGATTTAATCAAACATTTCGTAGACCACAGGCACGATGTAGTGGTGCGCCGTACAGAATTTGAACTAAAAAAAGCAAAAGAACGCGCCCACATCTTAGAAGGCTTTATGAAGGTAATCGCAAGCGAAGACTCGCTTGATAAAGCAATCCACATCATTCGCCACAGCGAAACCCCTCAAATCGCAAAAGAGGGCTTAATCGCAGAGTTTGAGCTATCCGAAATCCAAGCCCAAGCAATCCTCGACCTGCGCCTCGCTCGATTAACGGGTATGGAGCTTGATAAAATCAAGGCAGAATACGAGGAAATTATGCAAGAAATCAAACGCTTAGAAGATATTTTGGCTAATGAAAGCTTGCGCTACGAAATCATTAAAAACGAACTCCTAGAAGTAAAAGAGAAATACGGCGACAAGCGCCGCACAGACATCAATTATGCTGGGGGCGAGATGAGCATAGAGGACATTATCCCTGATGAAAAAATGGTACTCACCATCTCACACCTTGGCTACATCAAGCGCACACCGCTCACCGAGTACCGCGCGCAATCCCGTGGCGGAGTAGGAAACAAAGCCGCTACCTCGCGTGATGGCGACTTCTTGGAATATATGGTAGTGGCTTCAAATCACCAGTATATGCTCTTCTTTACTGAAAAAGGTCGTTGCTTCTGGCTCAGAGTATTTGAAATCCCAGAAGGCTCAAAAACCTCCAAAGGTAGAGCTATTCAGAACCTTATCAGCATCGAGCCAGATGACAAAGTTCGTGCCTACATTAGAACCCACGACTTGATGGACGAGGAATATGTGAAAAATCAATTTGTGGTGATGTTGACCAAAAACGGACAAATCAAGAAAACTTCGCTTGAAGCTTATTCTAGACCAAGAGCCAATGGTATCAATGCAATTACCATTAAAGATGATGATGAATTGCTTGAAGCTAAGCTTACCGATGGAAATAGCCAAATTATGATTGCTGCCAAGGGGGGTAAAGCCATTCGATTTGATGAAGAGGCTGTGAGACCTATGGGTAGAACCGCTTCGGGCGTTCGTGGTATCCGATTAGATGACGGCGACGAGGCTATTGGAATGGTTGTTGTGACAGATATAGAAAACGATACCATTTTAGTAGTATCTGAAAAAGGCTACGGAAAACGCACCAGCATTGAGGACTACCGCACTACAAATCGTGGCGGAAAAGGTGTAATTACTTTAAATATCACTGAAAAAACAGGAAACCTCATCGCCCTCAAAAATGTAACGGATGATAATGATTTAATGATTATCAATAAATCTGGTGTTGCCATTAGAACTGCCGTCTCCGAGCTACGCGTAATGGGCAGAGCTACACAAGGTGTAAAACTCATCAACCTAAAAAAAGGAGATGAAATTGCCGCCGTAGCCAAAGTTGAAATTGAACAAAATGAGGATTTAGACGAAGAACATTCTGAAAACGAAAATTACGATTCAGAAGACCAAATAAGTACAAACCATAACGAAGAAGAATAACATGAGAAAATTAACTTTAAGTTTAGCCGTGGCATTTGTATCGCTCACAGCATTTGCTCAACAAGCAGAAATAGATGCCGCACAAAAAGCATATAGCAGCCAAGATTATAAAGCTACTGTGAAAAATGCTGACCAAGCTTTTAAATTATTAAAAAACAACTACACCATTGAGCCAGAGTCACTAGTAGAGTTATACCATAACGCAGCACTCGCTGCAGAAAAGCTAGGCGACACCAGCAAAGCAGCTAAGTTTTACACACTACTCATCAGGCTTGAAACGAAGCCTTATTTCGAAGCGAAGAATAAGGACACTAAACAGCGTGAGTATTTCTACTACAAAAGTCAGGCAGAGAAAATTACCAAAGAGGGTAATTACTCCTCGCTTAAAAGTAAAAAATTAAACCCTAAATACTCCGAAAAATTAGCGCCCGAGTTGCAAAAAAGAGCCGCCGAAAGCCTCACTACGGGGAATGATGCCTTTAACAAAAAAGATTTTAAAACGGCTGCCATTAGCTTTGCAAATGCCTACAACCTAAGCAAGGCACTAGGTGTAGAAAATGATTTATATGCCTACTATGGCGCTCTTGCAGGGCTACAAACAAATGACCAAACGCTCATTAAACAGGCTACCAAAACGCTTCAAGACTTGGTAGATGGACACTTTACAGGTGTACAAGAAAACTACATCGCTACAAGCAAAGTGAATGGAGAAGAAGTGAGATTTGCAACTAAAAAAGATATGGACACCCAAGTGAAATTAGGTGTTGCTGAAAACCCAAGAGTAGAAAAAACCCCTTCTCTAGAAGAAGAATTATTCAGTAATTTAACCTATGCATATTACCAAACTAAAGACTTCGAAAAAGGTATCAAGGTAGCTCAAGCTGGATTGCAAAAGTTCCCTAAAAACGAAAATATGAATAATATGATTTCGGCTATGTACTATGAATCTGGGGATACCGATAAATTCATAAGCGACTTGCAAGCAAAAGTTGATAACAACACAGCAAATGCTACCGACTATTACAACTTGGCAAAAATGATGGATGATGCACAAAGCGACAAAGCTAAAGTAAAAGAATTTTACTTAAAAGCAATTGAGCTCGACCCAAACATGAGCAACGCTTACTTGAACCTTTCTCTTTTAATTATAGAACCAGAAGCTGATTATGTAAAACTTATGAATAGTAACCTTGGCTCTTCTGCCAAAGAGAAAAAAATCTATAACGAAAACGCTGCAAAAAGAAAAAAACTCTACCAAGAAGCGCTTCCGTACTTAGAAAAAGCATATAAACTTGATGAGAGCAATCCAAGCTTGATCAAAGTATTGCAAAATACTTACGATGTACTTGGACAAGATGACAAATTCATGGAAATGAAGAAAAAACTTGAAAGTTTATAATCAAGTATTTTTATAGAAATCAACCGCTTGTAGACTCGTTTTGCAAGCGGTTTTATTTTTTAATTAAATTTTAATTCCTCAACTAAAAATCATTCCTTATTTTTACGCTCAAAATCAAATAAAGTAAGAAAACTATGCATATCGCCATCGCAGGAAATATAGGAGCAGGAAAAACCACACTCACTCGCCTACTCGCCAAAAACTTTGGCTGGACACCACAATTTGAAGATGTAGACAGAAATCCATATTTAGATGATTTTTACAACGATATGCAGAAATGGGCTTTCAATCTGCAGATTTATTTCTTGGGAAGTCGTTTCCGCCAAGTCAAAGAAATCAGAGAAAGTGGCAAAGACATCATTCAAGACAGAACCATTCACGAAGATGCTTTTATCTTTGCTAAAAACTTGCACGACATGGGCTTGCTCATGACGCGTGATTATGAGAATTATCTCACGGTTTTTAATCTAATGAATTCGTTTGTGCAAGCACCCGATTTATTGATTTATCTTCGCGCAACGATCCCGACTTTGGTAAAACAAATCTACATGCGTGGCCGTGAATACGAGAGCTCAATCAGTATTGATTATTTAGATAAATTGAATGAAAAATACGAAGAATGGATTAAAACCTACGATGAGGGAAAACTTTTAATCATCGATGTAAACGACATCGATTTTGTAAACAATCCCGAAGATTTAGGAGAAATCATCAATAAAATCGAAGCTGAAATTCACGGATTATTTTAAATCTCGGTTCCTTAAAAAACATAAAAAACCCGTTTCTCAACTGAAACGGGTTTTTCATTTATTAAAAATTGATTTTTAATCTTATTTTACAGCAGCCAGTGCTTTTTCGTAATCTGGCTCTTGTGCAATTTCTGGCACTTGCTCGGAGTATACTACCTCGCCCTCTGGGTTTAGCACCACAATGGCACGGCTAAGTAGCCCTTTGAGGGGCCCATCCTCCATTGTTACGCCATAATCTTCGCCAAAGCTTCCTCTAAAATCTGAAAGCATTTCTACATTTTTAATCCCCTCGGCTGCACAAAATCGCCCTTGCGCAAATGGCAAATCCCTTGAAATACAAAGTACTACTGTGTTTTCCTTGCCTGCGGCTTGCTCATTAAATTTTCTCACAGAGGTGGCGCAAACGCCTGTATCCACGCTTGGGAATATGTTTAGGATTATATTTTTACCCTTGTAATCTACCAAAGTTTTGGTTTGCAAATCTTGGGCTACTAATTGAAAGTCTTTTGCTTTTCCTGATTGTGGTAAAGTTCCGTAGGTTGTTACTTTATTCCCTTTGAATGTAATTTCTGACATCGTTTTTTTTAATTTTTAAATTATACTTTATTTAAGTGTACTCGGCACTTAATATCAAATTTCGTGCGCTTTTTTATTTTACCTCCTTAGGAAATAAAAAAATCTGCCTAAGCGCTAAGTCTTAGACAGATTTCTTTCAATTAAAAATTTACGCTATGTTTTTCTTAGATATGAATCACTTCGCCATAAGCTGCTGCTACGGCCTCCATCACGGCCTCGGACATAGTAGGGTGCGGATGCACGGTTTTGAGGATTTCGTGGCCTGTGGTTTCTAGCTTGCGTGCTACCACGGCTTCGGAAATCATTTCTGTTACGCCCACGCCTATCATATGGCAGCCAAGCCATTCGCCATATTTGGCATCGAAAATTACTTTTACAAAGCCCTCGTTATTTCCGTTGGCAGTAGCTTTCCCATTGGCAGTGAATGGGAATTTTCCTACTTTAATTTCGTAGCCTTTTTCTTTGGCCTGAGCCTCTGTTAATCCCACAGATGCGATTTCTGGCAAGCAATAGGTACAGCCTGGGATATTTCCGTAATCGATTGGGTGAACATCTAGGCCTTTGATTTTCTCTACACAAGTGATGCCCTCTGCTGATGCGACATGCGCTAGCGCTTGGGTAGGCAATACATCGCCAATGGCATAATAACCTGGGATATTGGTTTGATAAAAATCGTTTACCAAAATTCTACCTCTATCCGTTACAATACCTACTTCCTCCAAGCCAATGTTTTCAATATTAGGGGTAATGCCCACGGCAGAGAGAACGATATCTGCCTCTAAAATTACTTCTCCATCTTTGGTTTTCACCTTAGCCTTCACGCCGTCTCCGCTTGTATCCACAGATTCTACCGAGGCATTAGTCATTACCTTAATACCTGCTTTGGTGAATGATTTTTCTAATTGTTTTGAGATTTCCTCATCTTCTACTGGAACAATTCTTGGCATAAATTCCACGATGGTAACCTCCGTACCCATCGTAGCGTAAAAGTATGCAAACTCTACCCCAATGGCGCCCGAGCCTACTACGATTAATTTTTTTGGCTGTTCTGGCAAAGTAAGTGCTTGGCGGTATCCGATAACTTTTTCACCATCTTGTGGCAAGTTTGGCAATTCTCTTGAGCGAGCTCCTGTCGCGATGATGATATGCTCTGCGCTATACTCAACCTCTCCGCCATCATTTAATTTTACTTGCACTTTTCTATTTGGCTTTAGGGTCGCCTCTCCCATAATGACATCAATCTTGTTTTTCTTCATCAGGAACTGCACCCCTTTGCTCATAGTCCCTGCAACATTTCTGCTTCTTTTTACAATGTTCGGGAATTCGTAAGAAATGTTCTCTGGCTTGTTTAAGCCATAAGCCTCCGCATGGTTTAAATAATCAAAAACTTGTGCACTCTTCAATAAAGCTTTAGTGGGAATACATCCCCAGTTTAAGCATATTCCTCCTAAATTTTCTCTTTCAATAATTGCAGTTTTAAAGCCTAATTGAGAGGCTCTAATTGCGGTAACATAGCCACCAGGACCGCTACCTACAACGATAACATCATATTTCATTTTTGTACAAATTTTTATTGATTTAATGAATCCTCGCGAATTTAAGCATAATTTATTTGATTAAAAAAAGTTTAGCCACTAAGTTTGATTTCAATTGGTAATAAATCATAATTTTCAGAGCTAAATTTTTTTAAATTTAAAATTTTAAAGACTTTTGTACTATGAAAATATGGATTCACGCTGCACGGCTCAGAACGCTCCCACTCTCACTCAGTGGAATCATTTTAGGCAGTTTCATTGCTAAATTTTACCAAAGTTTTGATTTTCTGCTCTTTGCATTAGCCTGCCTCACGACTTTGCTTTTGCAAGTGCTCTCCAATTATGCCAATGATTACGGCGACGGCATCAAAGGTACCGACGAAATAAGAACGGGCGAAATGCGTGCCGTAGCCGCTGGAAAAATCTCTGCACACGCCATGAAAAATGCCGTGATTATCACCGCTCTGCTCTCACTCCTTTCAGCCTTATTGCTGCTATTTTTGGCATACTATCCTGCGCATTTGGCTCTGCTACTCTCCTATATATTCCTAGGCTTAGTCTGCATTTGGGCGGCCATTCAGTACACTGTGGGCAAAAAAGCGTACGGCTACCGTGGCTTAGGAGACATCTTTGTATTTTTATGTTTTGGGCTCATTGCCGTAATTGGGACAACGATGCTTTTCACCAAAAGTTTTATCCCAACTTTGCTCCTGCCCGCATCAGCGATTGGGCTTTTAAGCACCGCCGTTCTTAACCTCAACAATATGAGAGATTTGCCGCAAGACAAAGATAAGGGGAAAATCACAATACCTGTAAAAATTGGAGTGGCTAAGGCTAAAAGATATCACAGCATTCTGCTTTTTTCACCTTTTATATTAATGAATATTTATTTCATTATCAATCAAGTGCCGTTGCCAGCTTACTTCTTTAATGTGCTGCTCCCTTTTGCTCAAAAAATGAACATTCGGGTGATGGAAAATGTGATTCCTGCCGAGCTAGATAGTGAGCTTAAAAAAACAGCCCTCCTCACCTTGGTCTTTGCCCTCTTTTGCGGAATAGGCTTAGTTTTTAATTAAATTTTGATGGCGAAAATGGCTAAGATTTTAGACTAAATCGGTTTAAAATTTTTTATCTTTAAAGGATAAATCCTAACTTTGTAAAAAATAAAAATCAATATGCTTGTTATAGGAATTGCAGGTGGTACGGGTTGCGGAAAAACCACTGTGGTAAACAATATTTTAAACAAATTATCATCGGGAGAAGTCATTGTAATTTCACAAGACAACTATTATAAAGACAGTAGTCATTTGCCTTTTTCTGAACGAGAAAAAATAAATTTTGACCACCCAAGATCCATCGATTTCGATTTGCTGGTAAGCCATATCAAAGCCCTTAAAAATAGCAAAACCATTGAGCAGCCTATTTACTCATTCCTCACGCACTCTCGCACCGAGGAGGTAATCATTACCCACCCCAAGCAGGTAATCATAGTTGAAGGAATTTTGGTACTCACCAACCCAGAATTACGCGAATTATTTGATGTGAAACTATTTGTGCATGCCGACTCCGATGAGCGTCTTGTGCGCAGAATCCGCCGTGATATCCAAGAGCGCGGTCGTGATTTAGAGGAAGTTTTAACACGCTACCAAAAGACCTTAAAGCCTATGCACGAGCAATTTATAGAGCCTTCTAAAAATTATGCCGATATCATAATCCCTAATGAGAAAAAACAAAATACAGTAGCCATTGATGTGCTTTCTACGCTGATTATCAATAAGCTAAATGCTCAAAAATAAGAATATGGAAAATGAAAAGCCTACGCTCGGACTTAAAACAAGAGCCTTTCTGTCCAAATACAAATATGTAATCATATCGGTAGCCTTCATTATTTGGATGATTTTCTTTGACCAAAATTCAGTTTTAATGCACCGAGAGCTTAACAACGAAATCACGCGCCTGAATGAAGACATTGAGTATTACCAAAAGGAATTAAACACTCAAAACCAACAACTTAAACAGCTTGAAAAAGATAAAAGCTCATATGAAAAAATTGCGCGCGAAAAGTATTTTATGAAAAAAAGCAATGAGGACATCTTCATCATTGAGCTGAAAGATAGCATACAGCAGCCCACAAAATAATTACGGCTAAAAATGGATTTTACCGAAGTAATCGCGCGCCCCGAAGTACAAGAATGGTTGCGCACTCACGCACAAAGCAAGCCTCACGATTTGGCGCTGAAAAAATCACTCTTTGCGGATATCCCAATCCAATGGCTCGTGCAGCAAATTGCGGGCAAGCAGCTTTTATCTAAAAAAATTCCATTTTTAAGCAATATTCCAGATATCATTTATCCGCCCAAAATCAATATAGAGCAATGCTCCTCTTGGGCAACCGCACAGTACAAAGCTCACATCGTAAAAGCCCAAAAAATCGCCGATCTCACAGGCGGATTTGGGATTGATTGCATGGCATTTGCCCAAAATGCCGAAAAAGTGATTCACATTGAGCAAAATAAAGATTTACAGCAAATTGCAAAACATAATTTTAAAATTTTAGGGTTAAAAAACATTGACTCTCTGGCTGAAAACGGGCTTTCATTTATCTCTGATTTTCAAGAGAGTTTAGATTTAATCTATGCCGACCCCTCGCGCCGTGATGAACATAAAAATAAAGTTTTTAAACTAAATGACCTCAGCCCTACACCACAAGAAATTCTTACAATTTGCAAAAAACTAAACACGCAAATTTTGTTAAAACTCAGCCCTATGCTTGATTTAACCGAGGCTTACAAAACCCTGGGCAATATTGCTGAAATTCATATCGTTTCGTTAAAAAATGAGCTAAAAGAAATCTTACTACTCATCTCTCCACAAGAAAAAATAACGGAGCCACGCATCATCTGTGCAAATTTGGAATCTAAGCAGTCAATTTATGAATTTTCAGGCTTAAAAGATGATGAAAACACTTCATACTCAGCGCCAAAAAATTTTATCTATAAACCGAATGCTAGCTTGATGAAAAGTGGCGTTTTTAATAAAATTGGCAATGATTTTGGACTTAAAAAACTAGAAACCAACACTCAACTATATACAAGCGAAATGCTAATTGAGGGCTTCCCTGGGGAAGTTTTCACTCACCTTTGCCCTATTAAAAATCCTAAAAAAACACTAAAAAACAAATCCATTAGAATGATTCGCAGGAATTTCCCAGCGGATTTAAGCCAAATTAAAAAACAATACAAATGTACCAGCGATGGAACTGAAATAGTGATATTTACTCGTTCTATTGCTGGTACTCATATCTTAAGCGCTGAGAAAATTTAGTTTTTATTACTATTTTTAAAACTAAAATTTTCAGGCAAAATTAGATTTAAAATTACTCCAACTAAGCTACACAGACCAATGCCTGACATTTGGAATGAACCAAAATTTATATCAGCACCCCCAATGCCCACAACTAGAATCACGGAGGCTATGATTTGATTTTTAGTATTATTAAAGTCTACTTTATCGTGAATTAGGGTATTAATCCCAATGGAGGCTATCATTCCGAAAAGTAAAATCATAATTCCACCCAAAACAGGCGTAGGAATAGAAGTCAATAGTGCCGTAAGCACGCCTATGAACGATACCACGATCGCCGTAATTGCCGAAATCCTCAACACCATAGGATCGGTAACTTTCGTAAGCTGAATCGCGCCCGTAACCTCTGCATAAGTGGTATTGGGTGGGCCGCCTAAACACGAGGCTACGAAACTCCCTACTCCATCGCCTATCATAGTCCGGTGCAGGCCTGGCTCCTTGATAAAATCCTTATGCGCCACTTTGCCTATGGCATAAATATTCCCGATGTGCTCCACTATTGGGGCAATGGCCACAGGCGCTATATATAGCACGGCTTTCCAGCTAAATGAAGGAAACACCAAGCTCGGCGCGCTAAACCATTGGGCATTTTGAATATTATTTACCTCCACAATTCCTGCAAAATATGATACTATATAGCCCACAACCAAGGCGGTGAATATTGGAATTAATTTAAGCATTCCTCTGCCATACATCACGGTGATGATTGCCGTGATTAAAGTAATCAAGGCTATAAGCCAATTATTGGACGCGTTTTGTATCGCTACGGGCGCTAGCGATAGCCCTATGACCATAATCACTGGCCCCACCACCACCGAAGGGAATATTTTTTGAATAAATCCTATCCCAAATTGCTTTACCAAAAGTCCAAATATTAAGTATAAAATCCCCACAGAAGCCAAGCCACTTAGCGCTCCCTCGTAGCCATAAGCCACCACAGCAATCGGAATGGGAGCAATAAATGAAAAGCTACTCCCCAAGAATACAGGAACTTTCCCCTTTGTAATTAGGTGAAACAGCAATGTGGCAACTCCCGCAGTAAATAACGCTACGGCGGGGGTAAAGCTCTTATAAGTATCTGGAAAATTCATAATTCCCTTAGCGGCAAGCTCGGCTTCTACGCCTGTGGTTACCAAAATGGGCACTAAAATCGTGGCTCCAAATGCCACAAACATAAACTGGATTCCGAGTAATAGTGTCTTAATTGATAAGTTTTTCATCTGATTTAATGTAATAATGATACAACTATTTCAAAAATCGAAAGCGTGCCGATGAACCACATAATTGGGTGTACCTCTCTAAATCGCCCTGTGCCCACACAGAGGATTAAATAACTCCCGAAGCCAAACGCGATTCCAGAGCTGATGCTGTATGTGAGTGGCATTAAAATTAAGGTCAAAAATACTGGCACGGCTAAATATAATTGGCTAAAATCAATTCGCACTAAGTGCTTTACCATATAAATCCCAACTAAAATCAGAGCTGGTGCCGTGGCATAAGCTGGCACAATCCCAATAATTGGCGCAAAAAACATAGCAAATAAGAAAAATAACGCCGTAAAGACTGAACTCAGCCCCGTGCGCGCACCATTGGCAATTCCTGCTGCCGACTCAATGTAGGTAACTGTGCTGCTTGTCCCTAAAATACCGCTAAGCATCGTGGTGAATGCATCTGCTTCCAGCACTTTTTTGATGTGTGGCATTTTCCCATCTTTATCCACTAGTCCTGCCTCCATTGAGCAAGCAAGCGCCGTGCCGATGGAATCAAATAAATTCACAAAGAGAAACGAAAAAATAGGGATAATGAAACTTATTTTTAAGATTGAAAATACATCTAATTTGCCAAAAACGGGCATAATACTCGGAGGCAAACTCATCACATTCTCTGGCAAGCTCACCGCGGGGTCAAATATAAAGCCTAAAAAGGTGGATAGTAAAATCCCTATCAAAATAGAGCCTTTTGCCCTATAAATCTCTAATAAAATGGTAGCTAAAAAGCCTATCAGCCCAATGATTAAACCTGGTGAAAAGCCTCCCAACCCAATGAGTGTTGCGGGATTTGCCACGATAAGCCCCATATTTTTCAGCCCAATAAATGCAATGAAAAGCCCTATCCCTGAGCCAATTGCAATTCTCAGAGGCTCTGGAATGGAATCTATGATTTTGTGCCGCAACCCCAGCACCGAGATAATGATGAATACCACCCCTGAAAGGAATACCACTCCTAGCGCTTGTTGCCAAGAGGCGCCTTGCGTTAAGACTAGTGTGTAGGTAAACATTGCATTAAGCCCCATACCTGGCGCCATAGCAAAGGGGACATTTGCCCAAAATCCCACCACCAGCGTGCCTATTACGCCCGCGATACAGGTAACTGAAATCAGCGCTCCTTTGTCCATTCCTGTTTCTGAAAGCACATTAGGGTTTACAAAAATGATGTAGGCCATCGTTAAAAAAGTAACTAGGCCGCCCATAAACTCCTGCCGTACACTTGTGTTTCTTTCCTTTAATTTAAAAAATTTAGCTAGCATAATTAATGTTTCTTTATTTACTTAATGTTAAAGCACCCAACGCGCCATCACTGTGGGGTTTATTTGGAAATCATTACTAGGCACAAAGTTTTTACTAATTTCGATTTCTGTGCCGAGCGAAAAATGCTCATTGATATTATACAACAACTGTGGCTCGGTGAGGAATACGGCATTCTTCCCTCCATCGGCAGCTGGGGTGCTCCACACATCTAGGAAGCCCCTGAATGTGATTTTATTTTGTGCAAAATTCTTAAACCACACAGCTGTAAACTGCCCATCTAGCCCATTAGAATCCTGAATCCATTTGTAGAGGTATGAGGTCTGAATCGTGAAATTGCCTATCTTCACGGGGAATCCAATTCCTGTGAGCACCGCAGGCTTTATAGGAATGCCCAGCGGAGTGTCGCCCTGCGTAATTAAAAAACCATCGTTGTACTCTATGTGAAAATTGAGCCCATCGATGGTTTTATTTTTAATATTAAATTTTCGTGCAATTTCAAAGTAGACAAGCGATGCGCCGTCGGGACGATTGAAATCTATGTCGGTAAACATAAAAGTGCTCCCTAGGCGGTCGGGTTTGAAAATCTCGAAAGTGCCCGTGAGATAATCTCTGTCTTTGCCTAAATCGTAGTGCAACTGAAACTCCTGCGCTTGGCTTTTTATTCCTAAAATGGCCAAGAATAGTACTAAAACTTTTTTCATCATATGTTTGAATTTAAAGGCAAAAATATTTAGAATTTTTAACGCACGAAAAACTTTTTAGCTCAAAATGATGATAAGTTTTTAAAAAATTATAAACAAATTAAAATCAAATATCCAAAATCACTTGATTATAAGGCTAAGTTTAGCCTTGATTAAATTTACAAAATAAATTTGTTAGATTAGACTAACTTTTATATTTTTACATCAAAATTTAAAGATTAACACATGAAAACAATCACTACTAGTTTAATGCTACTATCGACAATGTCGGGAGTTTTAGCGCAAAAACCCACCACAGATTCCATTAATAATAAGTTCAATATCGATCCCATAGTAGTTTCGGGAACGCTTCGACCTGTAACCAAAACGCAAAGTGCTGTTCCTGTGGAAGTGTACACCAAAGCCTTTTTTCAGCAAAATCCAAGTCCCAATTTATTTGAAGCCTTAGGAAACATCAACGGGATTCGCCCGCAGGTAAATTGCAATGTTTGCAACACGGGCGACATCCACATCAATGGGCTAGAAGGTCCCAATACCATGGTTCTCATCGATGGAATGCCCATCGTGAGTGGGCTAAGCACCGTGTATGGACTAAGCGGGATTCCAGAGGATTTGATTGAGCGTGTAGAAGTGGTAAAAGGTCCTGCCTCTACTCTTTACGGATCCGAAGCGGTGGGCGGATTGATTAACATTATTACTAAAAATCCCTTGACGGCACCTAAATTTTCTGTAAACGCCTTCGCCTCTTCGTGGCAAAAATACAATGTAGATTTGGCAACGAAGTTTAACGCAGGCGAAAAGGTTTCTTCTCTCGTGGGGCTTAATTACTTTAATTATAGCAATCCGATTGATAAGAATAATGACAATTTCACGGATTTAACTTTACAAAATCGCGTTTCGGTGTTTAATAAATGGAGCGTGAACCGCCCTGAAAACCGAAAATTCACTTTTGCGGGACGATATGTGTACGAAGATCGCTGGGGCGGCGAAATGGACTGGAACAAATCCTACCGTGGCACCGACATTAAATACGGCGAAAGCATTTACACCAGCCGCTGGGAAGCTTTTGGGACTTACCAATTGCCCACTACCGAAAAGATTTTCCTAGACATTAGCTTAAACCACCATCACCAAGACAGCTACTACGGCACAGACAAATTCTTAGCCGATCAAAACATTTATTTCGGGCAATTGACTTGGCACAAAAACATCGGAATTCATAATTTATTATTTGGTGCAGCTTATCGCTACACTTATTATGACGACAACACGCCTGCGACCATGCAGGATTATGCACACGCCAAAGAAACGCATTTGCCAGGCGCATTTGTGCAAGATGAAATTCATTTAAATCCCCAAAATGTATTGCTTGCAGGATTGAGATATGATTACAATTCGGCTCACGGAAATATTTTTTCTCCAAGAATTAATTACAAATGGAACTCTGCCGACAAAAACACGATTTTACGCCTAAGTGCAGGCAATGGATACCGCGTAGTAAATGTATTTACCGAAGACCATGCGGCACTCACAGGAGCACGCGAAGTGATTTTTAAAGATCATTTAAAACCAGAAACTTCTTGGAACGGAAATGTGAATTTAGTTCAAAATTTCTATACCGATGCGGGCAATTTCTTTAATCTAGACTTTAGTGCATTTTACACCTATTTCAACAATAAAATCGTTGCCGATTACGACGAAAATCCCAACCAAATCGTGTATGATAATTTAAAAGACCATGCCATTTCTAAAGGGCTTTCACTAAGTTTTAATGCCTATACCAAGCTGGGCTTAAAATTAAATCTAGGAGCCACTTTGCAAGATGTGTATTCGGTGGAAAATAACGAAAAAATTCAGCAAGAATTTACCGAACATTTTTCGGGCTCATGGGGAATTGGTTATGAATTTAAAAAAGCTAAATTAAAAATTGATTACACAGGAAATTTACGCAGCCCTATGAAATTACCTCTCCTGAGCGAAACCGATCCAAGACCCGAGAAATCGCCTTGGTATTCGATACAAAACATACAAATCAGCAAAAGCTTTAACAACGGATTGGAGGTGTATGGCGGTGTGAAAAACTTGCTAGATTTCACTCCATACAAGCATGCCCCATTTGTGATTGCTCGTGCGCATGATCCATTCGATAAAGAGGTGGTTTTCAATGACAAAAATGAAGCAATTCCTACACCTAATAATC
Source organism: Ornithobacterium rhinotracheale (assembly GCF_004088395.1). Taxonomy (NCBI): domain Bacteria; kingdom Pseudomonadati; phylum Bacteroidota; class Flavobacteriia; order Flavobacteriales; family Weeksellaceae; genus Ornithobacterium; species Ornithobacterium rhinotracheale. Next base: position 1,622,568 of record NZ_CP035107.1, read on the forward strand.
CATACGGACTCACATTCGACCCGTCGTATGTTTACGCTACCAATCAAGGAATTAGAGCCTTCTTGGGCGTAAGATTCAATCTTAAATAAAATCGTTTTTCGCCTCATTTTTTCATGTGTTTTTGTTTCAAGAATAAATACTTAAAACGAAGTTAAGCTAAAAATTTATTTACCTAAAAAGATTTAACACTAAAAAATCTCAAAAAAATTGTTTTTTAAAAATAATCTCTAATTTTGTATCTTTGAAAAATTAAACAGAGAAAAAGATTGATTTATGAGTGGTTCGGTAAACAAAGTAATCCTTGTGGGAAATTTGGGAGATAATGTGAAACTACACTATTTTGATGAGAATAATTGTATAGGGAGATTCCCACTTGCGACCAACGAAGTTTTTGTGCGAAAAGATACAGGAGAGCGAGTTACCCAAACCGAGTGGCACCAAGTGGTGGCACGCAATAAAGTGGCACAACTTTGCGAAAAGCATTTGAGCAAAGGCGACTCTGTATATGTGGAAGGAAAATTGAAAACCCGCAAATGGGACGACAACGGAACTACACGCTACACTACTGAGGTACAAGCTACTACCATTCAGTTTTTGACTAAAAATGTAAGCACCTCGGAACATTCCGAAGAAATTTAAATAAAGAGACTTTAAACCTTATTTATGTTGGAAACAGAGCCTCCCAGTTTATTCATAAACACGATTTTTGCCTTTTCAGCCTATGATTTTGGCAAGTTATTTTTGCTTCTAATTTTGCTTTTCCTCTCGGCACTAATGTCTGGCTCGGAAGTAGCCTTCTTTTCAATCAAGAAAAAGGATTTAGTGCAAGCGAAGGAAGATGGAAAAGATGTCTCCGCCGTGGAAAATTTGCTTAAAGATAAGCAAAAACTCTTGGCCAATATCCTCATCGGGAATAATTTTATAAACATCGGGATTGTATTGCTCTCGGCTATGATTTCCGAAGTTTTTGTACACCCGTTTTTAGAAGCTTTCACCTTAATGGGCGTCAGCTTCAAGGTGCTATTTGATGTCGTAATCATCACCTTTTTGCTTTTGCTTTTTGGCGAAATTATCCCTAAAATTTATTCCAACCAAGCGCCTTTAAAATTTGGGACTTTCACCGCTCCATTAGTTCGCTTTTTTGACATTATAGCCAAGCCTATCTCCGCACCATTGCTATGGCTTAGCTCACTGATTGAGAGGAATTTAAAAAACGAACAAAAAATCTCCGTAGACCAACTTTCCCAAGCGCTGGAAATGACCTCGGAAGATGAAATGACAACGAACGAAGAACAGCGCATTCTTGAAGGCATCGTAAATTTTGGCAATACTGAAACGCGCGAAGTGATGACGCCGCGTGTAGATATGTTTTCTATGCGCTTAAACTATGATTTTCAAGAAGTTTTACAAAAAATATCTCAACAAGGATTCTCTCGCGTACCCGTTTATGATGATGATATTGATGAGATAAAAGGCCTCCTATACGCCAAAGATTTGCTGCCCTATCTTGATGATGAAAACTTTGATTGGCACCGCGTTTTGCGCAAGCCTTTCTTTGTCCCAGAAAATAAAAAATTAGACGATTTACTCTCTGATTTTCAGGAGAAAAAAATTCATATCGCTATCGTGGTAGATGAGTATGGCGGCACCTCTGGCATTGTGAGTATGGAAGATATTCTAGAAGAGGTGGTGGGCGATATCTCTGATGAATTTGATGATGAAAACATCTTCTACTCCAAATTGGATAAGGATAATTACCTATTCGAGGGGAAAACCTCGCTCAAGGATTTTATGCGCATTATGGAGATTGATGATGATACCTTTGACGAAGTGAAGGGCGAGGCTGAAACGCTCGCTGGGCTTATTCTCGAAATTAATGAAGAAACGCCTAATCGACGCCAAAAAATTCATTACAAAAACTTCATTTTCACCATTGAATCCATTGATAAAAGAAGAATTAAACGCATAAAAGTTACACGAATACCCTTGGCCGAAAAAGAAACAAATGAAGAATAATTGCTTTCTCCTCATCAGTCTTGCCTGCCTATTGATAAGCGCCTGCAAATCAGAGAGTATGCCAAAACCTTATGGCAATGTTCGGCTGGAATACGAGGCGCCTGTATTTAAAAAATTTAGCCCTAATGCCCCCTTCGATTTTGAGGCTGAAAGAAAATCTATCCTTAAACCCAAGAAAGAGGATTTTCAATTTAACTTACACTATCCCAAGCTGAAAGCCACGATCTACCTCACCTATGAGCCTATTAAAAATAATTTACCTCAGCTCTTGATAGATTCAGAAAAATCTGTCTATGAGCCACACGCCTCACGCGCCGTGTACATAAATCCGCAAATTATAGTGCGCCCCAATGCTAAGGTATATGGCACGCTGTATGAGCTTGGTGGGGAGGCGGCTCTCAACTACCAATTTCATATAACGGATAGCACGCGGCACTTTTTACGCGGTGCAGTTTACTTCAATGCACGCCCCAACCCAGACTCTCTGGCGCCCGCTATACAGTATATGAAAACGAATGTAATGCACCTGATGGAGACTTTGCAGTGGAAGTAAAAACACTTCACCCTTCAATTAAAAAAGGCTTTGTCCCCATTTTTCTGAACAAAACACTATCTTTGCAAAATGAATTTACAGCAAGCCTTAAACGATTCAATTTTCAAAATCATAGCGGAAGTCTCACAACAAATGCAGCAAGAATCCTATGTAATTGGCGGATTTGTAAGAGATTTTTTACTCAATAGGGAAAATAAAAAGGATATCGACATCGTTACCGAAGGCAGTGGAATTGATTTAGCAAAGCAAATAGCTGAACAATTGCCTAATAAGCCCAAAGTATCTGTTTTTAAACGATTTGGCACAGCAATGTTCCATTACCATGGCACGGACTATGAATTTGTGGGAGCCCGAAAAGAAAGCTACTCGGAAAACAGCCGAAAACCTGCCGTGGAAAATGGCACCATAAAAGATGATCAGCTACGCAGAGACTTCACGATAAACGCTTTAGCCATTAGCTTAAACAAAGAAAATTATGGCGAATTCATCGATCCATTTGATGGAATCGCCGATTTAGAAAATAAAACCATTCGCACCCCTGTGGATCCCGTGCTCACTTATTCAGATGATCCATTGCGTATGATGCGTGCCATTCGTTTTGCAACACAATTAAGCTTTGATATTGAGCCAGAATCTTTTAAAGCGATCTGTGAAAACGCACAGAGACTTAAGATTCTTTCGCAAGAACGAATCATGGAAGAGTTTAACAAAATTATGCTCACACCCGTGCCATCTATTGGGCTAAAAATGCTCGATAATGCAGGACTTTTAGAACAATTTTTACCAGAGCTCACAGCACTCAAGGGCATAGAAGAAATTGAAGGACAAACACATAAAGATAACTTCTATCACACTTTCGAGGTAGTGGACAATATTTCTAAAACCACCGACAAACTTTGGCTTCGCTGGGCAGCACTACTCCACGATATTGGAAAAGCACCCACCAAGCGTTTTGACAAAAAAATCGGGTGGACATTCCATTCTCACGAATTTGTCGGCGGAAAAATGATTCCTGGGCTCTTTAGAAGACTCAAATTGCCCATGGGTACCGAGATGAAATATGTACGCAAAATCGTACAACTCAGCTCCCGTCCTATCCCGCTTGTGAGCGAAGATTCTACAGATGCAGCTTTACGCCGATTGATGTTTGAAGCAGGCGATGATTTAGAAGATTTATTCTTGCTTTGCAAAGCCGACATTACAACCAAAAACAAAAATAAACAACTTCGCTTCAAAGCCAATTTTGAAAAGGTAGAAAACAAAATGCGCGAACTCGAAGAGCGCGACCATATTAGAAACTTTCAGCCACCCGTTTCTGGCGAAGATATTATGCAAGCTTTTGGCATAAAACCTTGCCAAGAAGTAGGACGCATTAAGTCTAAAATCAAAGATGCCATTTTGGACGGAGATTTGAAAAATAATCGCGAAGATGCTCTCCAATTCATGTTCCGAGAAGGCGAAAAATTAGGCTTAAAAATTGCTGATAAAAATATTAAATAACAACTCACTCCTATGATTTTAAAAATTAGAGTAATCCTTGATGCTGAGCAAGATGTGTTCAGAGATATAGAAATTGAAGAAAAAAGCACTTTATTTGAATTTCACCAAGCCATCAAAAATGCGTTCGGTCTTGCGGGCGAGGAAATGGCGTCTTTCTTTTTGTCTAACGACCAATGGTTCCAAGGCAGCGAAATTCCGCTCGAAAACATGGCAGGCGACGAAGATGCCGAAACCATGCAAGAAACCACACTTTCTGCCGTGGTGCCTAAAAAAGGGGGAAGAATGATTTATTTATACGATTTCTTCTCTATGTGGACATTCTTTTGCGAAGTGGTAGATCGCATCAAAAAAGATAGCAAAAAAGACTATCCGTTAGTAAGCCTCACTTATGGCGAATGCCCAAAAGAAGCTCCTAACAAAGAGCAAATGGAATTTGACATTGATGAAGATGGCTTAAATTTTGAAGATGATTTAGACAACGATTTCGAAGATGGATACAATGACGACGACTACTTTGACTCCGATCCCTATAGTGGATACTATTAATTTTAAATCAAGAATTACATGTTTACAGGAATTGTAGAAGAAATGGCAGAAGTTGCCAAAATTGAGCAGGAAGAAGCCAATACTCATATTTATCTAAAAGCCAATTTTTTCTCTGAGCTTAAAATCGACCAAAGCATTGCACACAATGGTGCATGCCTTACAGTTACAGCTTTAAACCACGAATTGTATGCCGTAACGGCAATTGCAGAAACTTTGCAACGCACCAATTTAGGTAGCTTAAAAGTGGGCGACAAAGTGAATGTTGAACGCTGCATGCACCTTTCAGATAGGATTGATGGGCACATCGTGCAAGGACATGTAGACCAAGTGGGAAAATTAGATAAAATTGAAGACCAAAACGGAAGTTTTAAACTCTATTTTTCTTACGACCAAAAGAAATTTACTACCGTAGAAAAGGGCTCCATTTGCGTAAATGGCGTAAGCCTTACCGTGGTGGATTCCTTGCCTGGAGAGTTTTCCGTAGCCATCATCCCTTACACTTGGGAACACACCAATTTAGGCTATTTAAAAGCAGGCGATTCAGTAAATTTAGAATTTGACATTTTAGGAAAATATGTGCAGAAATTAATGCAAAAATGATCAAGCAGGGTTTTCTTTTCAATCGGATTTCGCTCAGGCTTAGAGTATTCGTATCCTTGATAATAATTATTCTTTTCACGGTAGGCACCTTAGGCTTTTTGATGTTTTTGCACTTTAATCAAACTGCCGAAACCTTTCACAAAAACCGATTGTTGCGTAAAGAGAAAACCATTATTGAAACCATTGATTATGCCATTACCGACTATCCCGAAGAAGTAAGCGAAAAAAACATTGTTGATGTTTTAAAACCTAAAATATTTGAATTTTCAGACATTAATGACATTCATATTAATTTATACGATTTAAAAGGAAACTTAACGCTCACCTCTGAAGCAAAAATAGCTGAAGAACGCAAAAGAGTACCCGCGCAAATTATGAGTATTCTCTCGCTTTCAAACGACCGAGTAGAACATATTCGCACATCTGACAAGGAAACTTATATTACGGTTTACACTTACTTATACAATATTAATCAAAGGCCCATTGCGATATTGAGTTTGCCGTATATGCACGACGACTCGTTCCAAAAACAAGAATTCTTCCTGCTCATAGAGCGCTTCTCGGCCGTAGCGGCATTTGTCATCTTCATCGGGGGGCTCATCGCGTGGTGGCTTTCAAAATCCGTAACCGCACGCATCAAGGAAATTGCAGAACGATTAAACAAAACGCATGTCGTGGGGCATAATAAGCCCATCTTTTACGATAGTAATGACGAGGTAAAAGTACTTGTAGATTCCTACAACGATATGGTGCTAAAACTAAACGAGCAATCTGAGCAATTATTAAAAATCGAGCGCGAGGAAACTTGGCGCGAGGCTGCCCGCCAAGTAGCCCACGAGCTTAAAAACCCACTGACTCCGATGCGTTTACAAATTCAAAACTTCAACCGAAAATTTGAAGCGGGAAATCCTGATAACAAAGAAAAAATTGATGAACTTTGCAAAGGCCTTTTAAAACAAATCGATACGATTACAGGAATTGCCGAAGCCTTTAGCGATTTTGCAAAAATGCCTGTGCGTAAAGACGAAAGCATTGATATTGTGGAGGAAATTTCTCTGGCACTTGAAATGTTCGACGATAAATTTGTGAAATATACGCCAGAAATAGAATCTCCCTTATACATCAATTTCGATTCAAGTTATTTGGTGCGTGTGATTACCAATTTGGTCAAAAACGCCTTGCAAGCTGTGCCACTTGGCAGGACACCAGAAGTGAAAGTAAAAATCCGCGAAAACAATGGAAATGTGAATATTCTAGTGAGCGACAACGGAACGGGAATCTCTGACGAATTGATAGATCGCATTTTTGAACCTAAATTCACTACCAAAAGCTCTGGCTCTGGATTTGGGCTTGCCATGGTGAAAAAAATCGTAGAAGAATACGGCGGAAATATCCGTTTTAGAAACAACTCACACGAAGGATCTACCTTTATCATTAGCCTACCTTTAACCCCAAAAAAACATTAAAAATCAATTTTTTAAGTTATGCTCGAAGATAAAAATATCCCAACTACTCCACTTAGCGAAATCGGTGAATTTGGCTTAATAGATCGGATTAAACAAAGTGTAAAAATCAAAAATCCAAGCACGCAAAAGGGCATTGCCGATGATGCCGCCGTAATGGATTTTGGCAACAAACAAGTTGTCGTTTCGACTGATATGCTCACCGAAGGGGTCCATTTTAATTTAGCTTACACACCGCTTAAGCATTTGGGCTACAAAGCAATTGCTACCAATGTGAGCGACATCTGTGCCATGAATGCTACGCCTACACAAGTTACTGTTTCCATTGCGGTTTCGGATCGCTTTCCAGTGGAAGCCATCGACGAATTGTACACAGGGATTCTACTTGCTTGCGAAAAATATAAAGTCGATTTGGTAGGAGGCGATACCACTTCCTCTCGCAGCGGATTGCTCATCAGCGTAACAGCAATTGGCGAGGCAAAAAAAGAAGATTTAGTATATCGAGATGGTGCAAAGGAGCAAGATTTGGTCGTAGTGACGGGAGATTTGGGGGGAGCTTATTTTGGTTTGCAAATCCTAGAAAGAGAAAATCAAGTCTTTAAAGTGAATCCGCAAGTGCAACCTGATTTAACACCGTATGATTACATCATCGGGCGACAATTAAAACCAGAGGCTCGTGTAGACACCATAGAATTGTTTAAAAAATTAGATGTAAAACCTACGGCTATGATCGATATTTCAGATGGATTAGCTTCGGAATTGCTTCATTTATCTGATCAAAGTGGCGTAGGATTTACCATTTATGAAGAAAAAATTCCACTTGATCAGCAAGTAATCAGTGCGGGAGAAGAATTTGATATGAATGCTAGCATCGGGGCGTTGAACGGCGGCGAAGATTATGAATTGTTGTTTACTCTTCCACTTTCTGAATTTGATAAAATCAAAGCAAATCCTAATTTCACAACCATTGGTTTTGCAAATCACATTTCAGAAGGCAATCACCTCATCGGGCGAGGAAATACCACCAAAGTTCCTTTGAGTTCTCAAGGCTGGGATTCTTTCAAGAGATACAAAGAAAATTTAGAGAAAAACAAGGATTAAATTATAAAATTAAATCAGAATACGGCAATATGGTGTGGTAACCTTTTTGTTTAAAATAATCTAAATCAGCATTTTTGCTTGAGACTAAAACAAAATCGCCTCCCCAAGCACCTAAACTTTTTACAATGCCTTGTGTGTAATCGGGAAATAATTTTTCTTGCACGCAGGGCATTTCTATTTGTCTGGAAATCAAACTTTCATGTTTCTCCAAAAGCTGATTAAAGCTTTCTAAATCTTGAGCCAGAGCTAGCTTTTCAGAAATCTGCGAAATCTCCTGAATTAAATCTGCGTTTTTCGGTTTTTGGCGATACATCGCAATCCCTTCTCGGCTGTTTTGTTTTTGGTTTAAATACACAAAAAACAATTGATTTTTAAATTTTGGAAAAAAATCAACAGGTTCAATTTTGGGCTGAACCCCGTTTCGGGTGTAAAATATGGGCTGCTTTGCCAAAGCACAAGCCAAATCATAGCCGCTGCCACCAAAGGTTTTTTCGAGCAATTCGTAAGCGTTCACTTCGGCAAATTGGGCAAGCAAAGCTATCAATGTTGAACTTGAGCCCAAGCCCCAATCTTTATTAAATTCTAATTGCGTTTTAAAACTCAAATTTTGAAACTGCACAGAAGGATTTAAGGCTAAAATTTCGTTTAATATCTTTAATAAAAAAACGCCTTCCTTGGATTGTTTAGAATCTGGAAAAAACACAATTTTCTGCGATTTTTGAACATATTTCTCTGAAAACCAGATTTCATCATTTTTCAAAACCGCTATCCATTCAAAAAAATTAAAAGTTTCTCCGAGTGGAGAAACTTCCAAATTTTGTCCGATTTGCGTGGGCAAACAAAGGGCTTTCGCTCCATCAAGCACCACATACTCAGCGGTGAGCAATAATTTACCGTGCGCGCAAAATGTATTTTTAGTCATTTTTGTGTACATTACTGAACACCTGAAACCTCAGCCGCTCTATCTACTTTTTTAATCAAGCCTTGCAAGGTTTTTCCTGGCCCTACTTCCACAAATTCTGTGATGCCATCTTGCAACATTTGCTGAATGGTCTGCGTCCATTTTACAGGCGCAGTAAGCTGAGCGATTAAATTTTGTTTTAATTCTTCGGGATCGGTAACGCCTTTTGCCACCACATTTTGATAAACGGGACAAATCGGCTTTTTAAACTCAGTGCGTTCAATGGCTGCCTTTAATTCTTCTCTCGCTGGCTCCATAAGTGGCGAATGAAATGCTCCTCCCACGGGTAGAACCAAGGCACGCTTTGCACCTGCTTCTTTTAATTTTTCGCAGGCTGCTTCTACGGCTGGCACCTCGCCAGAGATCACCAATTGCCCAGGGCAGTTGTAGTTTGCAGCAACGACTACACCTTCGGTTTCTTGGCACACTTTTTCAATCACCGCATCTTCTAAGCCTAAAATAGCCGCCATGGTTCCTGCTTGCAATTCACAAGCTTTTTGCATTGCATTGGCTCTTTTAGCTACCAATTGCAAGCCATCGGCAAAATCCAAAACTTGTGCTGCCACTAAAGCAGACAATTCGCCTAAGGAATGTCCCGCAACGGCATCTGGTTTAAAACCTTCAATCGTTTGTGCTGCCGCAATAGAGTGCAAGAAAACTGCGGGCTGAGTGACTTTGGTCTGTTTCAAATCTTCTGGTGTTCCGTTGAACATAATGTCTGAAATGGAAAAACCTAAAATCTCATCGGCTTGTTCAAAAAGTTTTTTTGCCGCTTCGTTTGATTCGTATAATTCTTTTCCCATGCCCACAAATTGAGCACCTTGCCCAGGGAATACATATGCTTTCATTGTAATGTGTTTTTAATTTTTTTTCAAATATAATTAAATCTTTAATTTTAAAAATACCAAAAAGCGATGTTTTTTAGTCAAAATGCCCGAAAATATCATTTTTTAATATTTAATTTTATGAAATTTCGTGATTTCCTGCGACACTCAGCCTAAGGCTTATTTATCTATTTCTTAAAGTTTTATAATCTTGAAAATCGATTTTAAGACAAAATCCTTATAAATGTCATGTAAAAAGAATACATTAATTTAACATTGGTCTAAAGTATTCATTATATTTTTGTGTTTAGTAAAAATGAGATTGTATGGAAAGTTACATGTATGTGTTTATTGTTGGACTTTTATTCTGTTTAGCAATTTTTGATTTAGTAGTTGGAGTGTCGAATGATGCTGTGAATTTCTTAAATTCCGCCATTGGTTCCAAGGCTGCCAAATGGAAAACTATCATGATCATTGCTAGTGTGGGAATCATGCTGGGGGCTATGACTTCTGGGGCATGATGGAGGTTGCTCGAAAGGGAATTTTCAATCCACAACATTTTTATTTTAATGAAATTATGATTTTGTTTCTGGCAGTGATGGTTACCGATATTATTCTGCTAGATATATTCAACACGCTGGCGTTGCCTACCTCTACCACGGTGTCTATCGTGTTTGAGATTTTAGGTGCTTCGTTGGCTTTGGCTACGATTAAGGTCTTGCACAATGAGCTACCGATGACTTATTTGTTTAATAATGATAACCCTGCCGAGGGCATTGTAGGTTTTATGAACTGGTCTAAGGCGGGCGAAATTATTACAGGGATTTTGCTTTCTGTGGTTATTGCGTTCACGATTGGTTCTATCGTGCAGTTTATTTCTAGATTTTTGTTCTCGTTTGAGTATCAAAAGAAAATGAAATTCTTTGGTTCTATTTTTACAGGAATTGCCTTTACTGCATTGTCTTATTTCCTATTATTCAAAGGAATGAAAAATATTCCTGCCATGGAGGGGATTATCAACGAAGTGGGAACTCACATTAAATATTATATTTTGGGTGCTTTTGTTTTCTTCTCTTTTATGATGTTTTTGATACAAAAGCTCAATATCAACCCGTTGAAAATTGTGGTTTTATTTGGTACTTTCTCGCTCGCAATGGCGTTTGCAGGAAACGACTTGGTAAACTTTATCGGGGTACCGATCGCTGGCTGGCAGTCTTTCCAAATTTGGCAAAATTCTGGAATGAGCCCAGAAAGTTTAGAAATGGTACAGCTAGCGGGAAAGGTGGAAACGCCATATATTTTGCTCGTGGGGGCAGGTATTGTGATGACTTTGACTTTATGGCTGTCTAAAAAAGCGAGATCTGTTACCGAAACCGAAGTGAATTTGGGAGCTCAGTCTGAAATCGACGAACGCTTTAAACCCAATCTTTTTGCGAGAGGCTTAGTAAATGCCACTTCTGCCGTGAACAAGGGTTTTATAGCAATCGCTCCGCAAAGTCTTTTAAACAAAATCTCTGAAAAATTCACTCCAATGGAAATCATTGAGAGCAATGAAAATGCCGCTCATTTCGATTTAGTTCGTGCTTCTGTGAATTTGCTTACAGCTGCTATTTTAATTTCAGCAGCAACAAGTATGCAGTTGCCATTATCTACCACTTATGTATCATTCATGGTAGCCATGGGTACCTCTTTAGCGGATAGAGCTTGGGGGAGAGAAAGTGCGGTGTATCGTGTAGCTGGTGTTATGAATGTGATTGGAGGCTGGTTCATGACAGCCATCATTGCCGCTGTTATGGCTATGATTTCTGCAAGTATCATGTATTTCTGTGGTGTATATGGAATTGTAACTCTATGTTTATTAGTTATTTTCATTATCTATAAATCATCTAAACACCACGCCATTAGCCTTAAAAGAAAAGCTCGCTCTGAGAGCAAAGCTTCTATTAATTATAAAGATTTAAACCAAACCATGCATTATCTTACAGAAAGTGTCTCTGTTGCACTCAAAGATATTAAGAGAACTTTGGAGCTTACCAACATTGGGGTGGCTAAAGAAAATAAAAAAGCACTGCAAAATGCGAATGATATTTTAAATGAATTACACGAAGAGTATGCAATGGTGAAAAGTGGTTTGTTTAAAATCATTAAGAAAAATAAATCTGACGAAACTACTTCTGCTCACTTATATGTTTTGACTTATGATTTGATGCAGGATATTTTGCAAAGTCTAGATTTGATTGTAACCTCTGCCACTACGCATGTAAACAACAATCACAAGCCACTCGCTCCAGAGCAATGCCAGCATCTTGCAAGCATTAAAGAAAGATTGGCTAAGTACATTGCTTTCCTACAAGAAATCATCAGTAATCGTGATTTTTCTCAAAAGAATCTTGACGAAATTCAAATCATGAAAAAGCATTTCTTACAAGAAATTGAAGATGTTACTAGCGAACAAATCAACGGAGTGATGAACAAACAATACGGATTTAAAAACACTTCTTTATATTTCACCATTTTGCTTGAAATGAAAGATTTGGTTGCCGTAGCAGCTCGCTTCGTTAAGCTATATGCTAGAATTTACAAAGAAGGAAAATTAACTAAATAATCCCTATCATTCTTTAATTAAAAAATCCTCTACCGAACTAGTTTCAGTAGAGGATTTTATTTTAAAACCTAATAATTCAATTTTTATTCATTTATGGTGATTTCTAAACCATCTTTGGCTTCGTTTAATACAACCAAAAGTGCATCTCCTTCCTTGATTTCTGCATTGATGATTTTCTCTGCCATTGGGTCTTCGATGTATTTTTGAATAGCTCGCTTCAGAGGTCTTGCACCATAATCCTTGTCAAAACCTTTTTCAGCGACAAATTCTTTAGCCTCTTGGCTAAGTTCCACCTCGTAGCCCATGTCTCTTACCAAGCCATACAGTTTGCTAAGTTCAATATCAATGATTTTTAAAATATCCTCTTTCTCAAGTGCATTGAAGATAATCACATCATCGATACGGTTCAAGAACTCTGGAGCAAATGTCTTTTTCAAGGCGTTTTGCAAAGTGCTTTTGGCTCGCTCATCGGCAGAATTCATTTTGGCAGCTGTTCCAAATCCTACGCCATCTCCAAACTCCTTCAATTGGCGAGAACCAATATTTGAAGTCAGGATAATAATTGTATTTCTGAAATCCACTTTTCGCCCCACGCTATCGGTAACATGCCCATCGTCCAAAATTTGCAACAGGATATTGAACACATCTGGATGTGCTTTTTCTATCTCATCTAGCAATAGCACGGCATATGGCTTGCGGCGCACGGCCTCTGTCAATTGCCCTCCTTCTTCGTAACCTACATAACCTGGAGGTGCTCCCACCAAACGAGATACAGCAAATTTTTCCATGTATTCGCTCATATCTATTCGGATTAAGGCATCGTCTGAGTCAAAGATTTCTCTGGCGAGAACTTTTGCTAATTGCGTTTTACCGATTCCCGTAGAACCTAAGAAAATAAACGAACCAATTGGGCGATTTGGATCCTTTAATCCTGCTCGATTTCGCTGAATTGCTTTTACCACTTTTTCTACGGCTTCATCTTGCCCGATTAATTTGCTTTTTACGACATCGCCCATTTGGGCAAGTTTTTTCATCTCGCCTTCCGCTACACGGTGCACTGGGACTCCGCTCATCATAGAAACTACTTCGGCCACATTTTCCTCATCGACTATCTCTGGGAAAGATTCATTGCTGGCCGTCCATTCCTCGTAGCGTTGCTCAAGCAAATCGGTTAGTCTTTTTTGTTCATCTCTTAATTGACTTGCTTGTTCAAAATCTTGCGCAGCTACAGCGGCTTCTTTATCTTCTTTTGCTTTTTCAATTGCTTTTTCCAAAGATAAAATATCCTCTGGCACATGAATGTTCTTGATATGTACACGAGATCCCGCTTCGTCCATGGCATCAATCGCCTTGTCTGGCAAGAAACGATCGGTGATGTAGCGAGAAGTTAAATTCACACAGGCTTGTAATGCCTCTGGCGTATATTTCACATTGTGGTGCTCCTCGTATTTATCTTTTACTTGTTCCAAGATTTGCAAAGTCTGCTCTGGCGTCGTTGGCTCCACCATCACTTTTTGAAAACGACGCTCAAGTGCACCATCTTTCTCTACATATTGGCGATACTCGTTTAAAGTTGTAGCTCCTATGCATTGAATTTCGCCTCGTGCCAAGGCTGGCTTAAACATATTTGACGCATCAAGCGAACCAGTTGCTCCGCCTGCTCCTACGATAGTGTGCAATTCATCTATGAAAAGGATAATGTCTTTATTTTTTTCCAATTCATTCATAATGGCTTTCATTCGCTCTTCAAACTGCCCACGATATTTAGTCCCCGCCACAAGTCCTGCTAAATCAAGGGTGATTACACGCTTGTCGTACAAAACTCGAGAAACTTTTTTCTGAACAATTCTTAAAGCTAAACCTTCTGCAATCGCTGATTTACCAACGCCTGGCTCCCCAATCAAAAGCGGATTATTCTTTTTTCTACGGCTTAAAATCTGAGAAACACGCTCGATTTCCTTTTCACGACCAATCACAGGATCAAGCCTACCATCTTGTGCCATATTCGTTAAATCTCTACCAAAGGCATCAAGCACAGGTGTTTTAGACTTTGTAACTCCAGCTCTCCCACCTCGGCGAGCACCACCACCGCCCGCAGGACGATGAGCACCGCCTCCTGGGATAGCGCCTGCTTCTTCATCATTATCATCAAATCCGGCTTCTGCTCGTGGATTAATTTCTGGCATTCCACTAGGATATCGTTCCTCTGCCATTTCCTCTTTTACTGAATCATAATCCACTCCCATTCTGTTCAAGGCTTGTGTAACAGGATCGTTTTCATTCCTTAAAATGCAAAGTAACAAATGTCCTGTATCCACTGATTTACTTTGATTTAACTTAGCCTCTAAAAAAGTAGTTTTGAGAGCTCTTTCAGCTTGTTTGGTAAGCTGCAAATTTCTTAAAGTAGAATCCAACACCTCTTTCGGTGGATTCAACGCCTCAATTTTAGCTCTTATATAAGATGCGTCGTACTGCAAGGATCGTAAAAATCGCATAGCTTTTCCATCGCCATCGCGCAAAATTCCTAACAGCAAATGCTCAGTCCCCACATTGTCGTGGCCTAAGCGTAGGGCTTCTTCTTTGCTGTAAGCAATCACATTTTTTACTCGTTGTGAAAAATTATCGTTCATAATTAAATATCTGTGTGTGTTTTTATTAATCATTAATTATGCCGAGCCAATTTGTGTGATTATATTGGCTGATTTTTAAATTAATTTCTAAAACTATTAGCACTAAATATGCCATAATGGCAGAAATGTAAATAATATTTTTATACAAAAAAATCGCAAAAATTCGAATTTCTGCGATTTTTAAATTCTATTCCCACTCTATGGTTGCTGGTGGTTTCGACGAAATATCGTAAGCAACTCGGTTGATTCCTTTTACTTCATTAATGATTCGGCTGGATACTTTCTCAAGCAATTCATATGGCAAGCGCGACCAAGTGGCTGTCATGAAATCGATGGTGTCTGCCGAACGAACGACTGCGGTATATTCATAAGTACGCTCATCTCCCATGACTCCAACTGACTTCACTGGTAATAAAACCACAAAAGCTTGGCTCACGGCATCATACAAATTAGCTTTTTTTAATTCTTCAATAAAAATTGCGTCTGCTTTTTGCAAAATTTCAACTTTCTCAGCTGAAACTTCACCCAAAACTCTAATTCCTAAACCTGGACCTGGAAACGGATGGCGATATACCAATTCTCTCGGAATACCTAATTCCACTCCTACTCGACGCACCTCATCTTTGAACAATTCACGCAAAGGTTCTAATAATTGCAGTTTCATATCCTCTGGCAAGCCTCCCACATTGTGGTGAGATTTAATGGTGGCTGACGGCCCCTTTACCGACTGAGATTCAATTACATCTGGATAAATGGTTCCTTGTGCCAAGAAAGCTGCATTTTCAATTTTTGTGGCTTCTTCATCAAATACTTCAACAAACTCATGCCCGATGATTTTTCGTTTTTGCTCTGGGTCTGAGATTCCTTTTAATTTGGACAAAAATCTTTCCTTAGCATCTACCTTTATAATATTGATGTCAAAAGTTTTGCCATAAGTTTCCATCACAGTCTCCCCTTCATTTAGTCGGAGCAAGCCTGTATCCACAAAAATACAGGTCAATTGGTTGCCAATGGCTTTGTGAATCAACACAGCAGCTACCGATGAATCAACTCCTCCTGAAAGCCCTAAAATGACTTTTTTATCGCCTACTTTTGCCTTAATTCGCGCTACTTCTGCTTCTATAAAATCATTTAAAGCCCAGTTTTTCTCACATTTACAAATTTTAAAAACAAAGTTATTCAGCATTTTCTCCCCATACTCGCTATGAGAGACTTCTGGGTGAAATTGCACGGTGTAGATTTTCTTTTCCTCATTGAAAAATGCTGCGATTTCTGCCTCTGATTTACCCGCTACTTCAAATCCTTCTGGCGTTTTCATCACCTCATCAAAGTGGCTCATCCAAACGGTTGATTGTTCTGGAATACCTTCAAAAAGCGAACAAGAGTTTGTGATTGTGAAATCAGCTTTTCCATATTCTCCCTTTTGTCCCTTTTTCACCTCACCGCCTAATAAATGTGCTGTAAGCTGCATTCCGTAACAAATTCCAAGCACAGGAACGCCCAGTTCATAAATTTCCTTATCTACTCGGTAGCCATCTTCTGCAAAAACCGAAGACGGTCCGCCAGAGAGAATAATCCCTTTTGGCTCGTGAGATTTGATTTCTTCTAGACTTGAAGTACAAGGAATGACCTCGGCATAAACGCCAAAATCCCTCACCCTTCTTGCAATCAATTGATTATACTGAGATCCAAAATCTAAAATGAGGATACTATTTTTCATTATTTAAATGGTATTAATTTGTTTTTTTAAAGAAACTATCAACGAATTCTGCTTTATTGAAAACTTGCAAATCATCTACCCCTTCTCCTACTCCAATAAACTTCACTGGAATGCTGAATTGGTCTGAAATCCCAATCACGACACCACCTTTAGCCGTTCCATCTAATTTAGTGATTGCAAGCGAGGTAACTTCGGTAGCTTGGGTAAACTGCTTGGCTTGTTCAAAGGCATTTTGCCCCGTAGAACCATCTAGCACCAGCATTACATCGTGCGGAGCATCTGGAATTACCTTTTGCATTACACGCTTGATTTTTGAAAGCTCATTCATCAAGTTGATTTTATTGTGCAAACGCCCTGCCGTGTCAAGCAACACAACATCTGCACCTTGCGCCTTAGCCGATTGCACTGTATCATATGCTACAGAGGCCGGGTCTGAGCCCATTGCTTGCTTCACAATCGGCACCCCCACGCGGTCTGCCCAGATTTGCAATTGGTCCACTGCCGCAGCTCTGAATGTATCTCCTGCGCCAAGCACCACTTTCTTCCCTTGATTTTTAAATTGTTTTGCAAGTTTTCCAATCGTAGTCGTTTTCCCCACGCCATTCACTCCCACAACCATAATCACATAAGGATCACCATTCAGAAGTTCTGGTATTGATAAAGATTCAAAATCTTCGGTTTCATTTTCGGCCAAGAGTGCCATAATCTCCTCTCGCAAAATTCTATCTAATTCTGCTGAGTTTATGTATTTATCTCTCGCTACTCGCTCCTCTATTCTCTCAATGATTTTAATGGTAGTTTGCACCCCAACATCTGATGTGATAAGCACTTCCTCCAAATCATCCAGCACCTGCTCATCTACCGTAGATTTACCAACCACAGCTCGGCTCATTTTATCAAAAAAAGAGCGATTGGTTTTTTCTAAACCTTTATCTAAAGTTTCTTTTTTCTCCGAACCAAAAACTTTTTTAAACCAACTCATAATTTGTATTGTTTTGAAAGGGGAAAGATAGTAAAAAAATAAGAAAAGTCGTTACTTTTCGTAACGACTTTTATAAATTTTATCAAAAACCAAAAAAATTATTTTTTATTAAAGAAATCATTCACATCATCAGCGTGAACAACTTTTTCTTCAAAAACATACGCCCCTGATTTAGGAGACTTTACCATTTTAATAACTTTAGTAAGCTTTTTTGAACCTGTTTGTAATGTTGCAACTGTCTTCTTAGCCATTTTTATTTAATTTCTTTGTGAATAGTATATTTCTTCAAGATAGGATTAAACTTTTTAAGCTCTAATCTATCTGGAGTATTCTTTTTGTTTTTAGTTGTGATGTAGCGAGAAGTACCTGGCATTCCGCTTTCTTTATGCTCAGTACATTCCAATATCACTTGAACTCTATTACCTTTCTTAGCCATGATACTTTATTTTATTTGATTAAACCTTCTTTTCTCGCACGCTCCAAAGCAGCTTCAATACCAATCTTGTTGATAGTTTTCAACCCATTAGCAGAAACTCTCAATTGCACCCACTTATCTTCTGATGGTACATAGAAGCGTTTCTTCATTAAGTTAACATTGAACCTTCTTTTGGTTTTATTATTTGCGTGAGACACACTATTTCCCACTTGTGCTTTCTTTCCTGTAATTTGACAAACTCGTGACATGCTATATTCGTTTTTAAAACGGAGTGCAAAGTAAAGAATTAATTTTCAATCTACCAAACATTTACTCCATTAATTTTTACAATTTATTCAGACAACTCTCTTAAACCTATTTATACAATAGGCTTTAAAAGTTTTGTTCTCAATCAAAATTCATTTTAAATCTGGCACAAAAGTAAGAAAATATATTTAATTATGGATTTTTATTTTCGGCATCCTATGTTAAATCCTGTCTAACTCAGATTGCATATTGGATTCTCGTAAATCATGATTCTCTCCCCAGCCGATTTTATAACTTATATTTAGCTTGATTTGTCGACGTTCTCCTCTACCATAATTATCGGAATAGAAACCTGGGTATTCATTCACACTATTCCAATGCGAGCTATTAAACACATCGACAACCGAAAGTTTCACCTTAGCTTTATTATTAAGAAATGCTCTTGAGAGACTAAAATCGGTGCTATTCATTGGGCGACTAGTTACGGTAGCACCACTCAATTGCTTACTATTATATTGCGTGAAAATATCTAAATTCATTTTCCAAAAAATACTAGCATTTACATTTAATGATAAATTGGTTGCCCAGCTGTCATTTTTAAGTGGCAAATCCTCTCTTAATTTTACATTATTTTTAAGGTAAAATGCCTGCCCAGAAAAATTAAAATGCCATTTTAAAATATTCCAAGCATAGGAAACATCAACGCCTAAATGTTCTTGAGTTCCCATATTTTTAGGAATTTCGAGCATAATTCCATTTTCTATAATTTGCATATTCACCTTGTAATCATGAGTTTTTGAGTAAAATAACTCAAGTTGTTTTTGCTTATGCAAAATGCCCACAGCTACTTTGTCTGTTTTTTGTGGCTTTAGATAGGGATTTCCTCGCCAAGAAGAAAATGCATCTATCGGCTGATCAAGCGTGTTTAAATCTGAATATTGCGGACGATCGATTCGTTTGGAAAATGAAAGTGAGTATTCCAAATCATTGGGTTTATAACTAAATTGTAATGATGGAAAATAATCTACATAAGTGGAATTAATTGCCTCTGGTTTATGCGAACTTCCTTTGGCAACTTCGATATGAGATTCATTACTAGTGCGTTCTACCCTCAGCCCCGCCCCTAAACGCATTGTAGAATTAATTTCAATAGCTGAATGGGCAAAAATAGCGGTTATGTTTTCTTTAAAATCAAAAACATTAGATTCATTGATGTTTAAAACGGGTTTTGCTTGGATTAAATCATAGCGTTTAAAGTCGTTAGATGAATTGGCAAACGAAGTTTTAAAACCATATTTCAATTGAATTTTACCTAAACCTCTTTGCTGACTTGCTGAAAAAGCATAAGCATCAATATCTCGATTGGCATAAGTTTCCGTGGTTTCTTCTCGTTGAGCCACTTTATTTTGGTCAAAAAAATCGTTTTTTAAACGAATTTGCGTATCGCCCATAAATTTGGCATAATCTACACTTAATTTAGTTTCACTTTTAGCATTTTTCAAATCATAATTCAGCGAAATATTCCCTCGATCCCAATCTTGAAAGAAATAGTCACTAAGAGATTTCACATTCTGTATCAAACTTGGAGTTCTTACATTATTTTGAGTTTTCACAAAACCATCTCCATACAATCGATTTCTACCAATTTGCAGATTAAGCGTCTGATTATCATCAATTTTATAATCCACACCAAAATTGTACACACGCGGCGTTTTCTTATCTACATCGTACGAATCACTAAAAATCTCTTGCCCATTGGCTAACCTATGATTTCCATATAAATAATTCACCTTACCCCAAAGTCGGCTGAAATTACCATAAAAATTGAATTTTTGATAATGATAATTAAACGATAAATCTAAATTTTCACGCGTAAATACACCACTTGAGAGTCCCGCATTCACAAAAACACTATTTCTAAGCCCTGCGGCTTTTTTCAAAACAATATTTACTACGCCCGCCGAGCCTTCCGCTTCGTACTCCACGGGCGGATTGGTCATCACTTCAATATTTTTAATATTGCCCGAAGTTGTAGCCTTTAGAAAATTCACCAATTGCTCTGACTGCAAATAAGTATTTTTTCCATTAATTAAAACCAAAACTTTACTTTTCCCGTTTATTCTAATGGCATTCCCACCATCAACCGTGAGCTTGGGTGTTTTCTTCAACACATCTAGCGCCGTACTTCCATAAGCATCAGCAGTATTTTCCACATTGTAAATTACTTTACCTGGCTTCAGCGTTACTGTTATAGGTTTTTCTCTCCCCGTCGCGATCACTTCTTTGAGTGCAAGCGAAGTTGGATTTAGTTTAATTGTCGCAAAATCTTGTTTTTCAAAGATTGAAAACTCAGACGATTGATAAGGCTTAAAACCAAAAGATTCCACCAAAAGCACACAACGATTACAATCTGCTTGCAACTCAAATCTACCATCGGAATCGGTTAAAATCTGATTTTCTTTTTCCGTATCTAAATCTCTCAAAATCACTTCGGCATAAGCAATGGGCACTTGCAGACTATCCACTACACGACCACTTACTTGTTGATTTTGGGCTAAAGAAACACTGCCTACCAAAAAAAGCACAGGATAAATTATTGTTCTCATTTTCAAATATATTGATACGCTAAATTAGTAATTGCTTAATTATCAAAAAAAAAAAAAAAATGATTAAATTCATATTTTTATTTTGTTGAAAATTGAATTTAGCCACCGCCCGATACTAATCTTTAATTTCGTACTTTTGTAATCCACCTACTATTTAATTTAAAGGTCAAAATTCCATGAAATATTTAATTTTCGATACTGAAACTACGGGTTTACCTAATAATTACAACGCTCCTGTCTCTGATTCAGACAACTGGCCCCGCTTGGTGCAATTGGCATGGCAGGTGCATGATGAAAAGGGTGATTTAATCGAAAATCATAATCTTTTAGTAAAACCAGACGGATTTGATATTCCGTTTAATGCGACTAAAATTCACGGAATCACCAACGAAAAAGCACAAAACGAAGGGATTCCCTTGGCAGAGGCACTCTCTATTTTCTCTGAATCGCTCAAAGACAAGCCTTTAATCATTGGGCACAACATCAATTTTGATGTTAATATTGTAGGGGCTGAATATTACAGACTCCAGCAAGATACCGACCAAATCACCAAGCTTCCTGTGCTGGATACCATGGTGGAATCGGTGGATTTTTGTGCCATAGGCGGTGGAAAAGGCGGAAGATTTAAATTTCCAAAACTTACGGAATTACACCAAAAACTTTTCGGCGTTCCGTTTGACGAGGCACACAATGCGGCGGCCGATGTGAACGCTACGGCTCGATGTTTCTTTGAGCTTGTACGCTTGCGAGTAATTCCTGACAGCAAGGCTAAATTTAGCCCAGATGATTTTGCTGCCTTTTTAAAAAAATACAACGATACGATTCAGCCGTATGACATCGAAGTCGGCACGCAAATCGCAGATAAAGATGCGGAGGCTAAAAAAGCTACGGCTAAAATCAAGAAAAAAGATTCTGAGCTTGAAGAAGTAAAAGATTCGCCATTTTTCCATTTTCACAATCATAGTTCGCACTCCATTTTATCGGCAACCTCTACGATTGGAGCTTTGGTAAATCGAGCCATTGAGCTAGGCATGCCTGCGGTGGGACTCACCGATATGGGAAACATGATGGGGGCTTTCCACTTTGTGAATGCCGTAAAAAAAACAGGAACAGACTTAATCCCAATCATTGGCTGCGAAGTTTATATTTCAGACCGATATAAGCAAACTAAATTTACTAAAGACAATCCCGATCGTCGATACACACAAGTGCTAATTGCTAAAAACAAGGCAGGCTATCACAACTTGGCAAAAATTTCCTCTACGGGATACATCGACGGATTCTATGCGGGCTATCCGCGTGTGGGCAAAGAAGTGATTTTAAAACACAAAGAAAACATTATCGCAACTACGGGCTCGCTCTCTTCTGAGATACCTTATACTATATTAAATGTAGGGGAAACGCAAGCCGAAGAAGCTTTTAAGTTTTGGCACGAAGCTTTTGGCGATGATTTCTATGTTGAGCTTATACGCCACGGGCTCGAAGAAGAAGAGCATGTCAATCAAGTGCTCATCAAATTTGCAAAAAAATACGGAGTTAAAATTTTAGCCCAAAACAATACTTTCTACATCAATCAGGGCGATTCCGAGGCACACGACATTTTGCTCTGCGTGCGCGATGGCGAGAAAAAAGATACGCCAATTGGACGCGGTAGAGACTTCAGATTTGGTTTTCCCAACAATGAATTCTACTTTAAAACTCAAGCACAAATGCAAGAGATTTTTAAAGACATTCCAGAAGCAATTAATAATTTCAAGGAATTTTTAACCAAATTTGAATTCTATGATTTAAAACACGATATTTTACTACCAAAATTTGATATTCCTGCTCAATTTAAAAACGAAGAAGATGAAAAAGATGGCGGCAAAAGAGGCGAAAATGCGTATTTAAGGCATTTAACCTATGAGGGTGCTAAGCAGCGCTATGGCGAAATCACACCAGAAATCTCGGAGCGCTTAGATTTTGAGCTAGCAACCATCGAAAACACAGGGTACCCAGGCTATTTCTTAATCGTGCAGGACTTCACCTCGCAGGCGAGAAAAATGGGCGTTTCCGTAGGCCCCGGGCGAGGCTCAGCAGCGGGATCAGCTGTGGCATACTGCATCGGAATCACGAATGTGGACCCTATTAAATATGATTTGCTATTTGAGCGCTTCCTAAATCCCGAGCGTGTTTCCCTCCCCGATATTGATATTGATTTTGACGACCGCGGGCGCGAGGACATCATACGCTGGGTTATCAATAAATATGGCAAGGACCAAGTGGCACAAATCATCACTTATGGAACTATGGCGGGCAAATCTGCCATTCGCGATACGGGGCGCGTGCTGAACCTTCCGCTCTCTGAGACCGACCAAATTGCGAAAAAAGTCCACACCAAATTAAACAAATTGTTTAAAATGAGTGAAAAGGATTTGGAGGCCAAGTTTAATGCCGATGAATTAAAGGATTTAAAAGACATCATCGAGCTATCCAAGGGCGATGGGCTTGAAGCCACTACAATTCAGCAGGCGAAAGTGATTGAAGGGAGTATCCGCAACACAGGGGTGCACGCTTGCGGCGTAATCATCACGCCATCAGACATTAAGGAATTAATCCCAGTTGCTACGGCAAAGGATTCGGATATGGCCGTTACGCAGTTTGATAACTCTGTGGTAGAGTCTGCGGGGCTTCTAAAAATGGATTTTTTGGGCTTAAAAACGCTTACCATTATTAAAGACGCTGTGCGCCTTGTCAAGGAAACCACGGGCGATGAATTAGTCCCTGATGATTTTCCGCTGGACGACCCGCTCACTTATCAAGAAATTTTCCAAAAAGGCAGCACCACAGGAATATTCCAGTACGAATCCCCTGGAATGCAAAAACATTTAAAAGCCCTTAAACCTGATAATTTTGCAGATTTAATCGCGATGAATGCGCTTTATCGCCCAGGTCCTTTGGCCTATATTCCCAACTTTATCAATCGCAAGCACGGGAAAGAGGAAATCACCTATGATTTGCCCGAAATGGAGGAATATCTAGCTGAAACCTACGGAATTACCGTATATCAAGAGCAAGTAATGCTCCTTTCGCAAAAATTGGCCAATTTCACAAAAGGGGAAGCCGATGTTTTGCGTAAAGCGATGGGGAAAAAATTGATTGATGTCTTGGCTAAAATGAAAGGGAAATTCATCGAACAAGCTAAGGCTAATAATCACCCCGAAAAGGTTTTAGAAAAAATCTGGAACGACTGGGAGGCATTTGCTCAATATGCTTTTAACAAATCTCACTCCACTTGCTATGCCTACATTGCATTCCACACGGCATACCTAAAAGCTCACTACCCTGCGCAGTATATGGCTGCCGTGCTGAGCAATAATATGAAGGATATTAAGGATATTACCTTCTTTATGCAAGAATGCAAGCGAATGAATATACCCGTTTTAAGCCCGGATGTCAATGAATCTATCCTAGATTTTAATGTGAACCAAGAAGGAGCAATTCGCTTTGGGCTAGGCGCCATCAAAGGAGTGGGAGCCGCCGCTGTGGAATGCATTATTAAAGAGCGACAAGAAAACGGGAAATTCAAAAATGTATACGACTTTATGGAGCGCATGGACCTGAGACAGTGCAATAAAAAAACGATGGAAAACCTCATTTTTGCAGGCGCTTTTGATGGGCTAGGCGATTTTCACCGTGCGCAATACTTTGCCGAAGATGAAACAGGGCAAACGAATTTAGAGAAATTAATAAAATATGGACAAGCCTCCCAAGAAGGCGGCAGCGAAATCCAGTTTGACCTGTTTGCCTCAGCGGGAATGAAAATTGAAATCCAAAAACCCGAGATTATAAATTGTGAGCCGTGGGGCGAATTATTTAAACTCAATAAAGAAAAAGATGTGGTGGGCATTTACATCTCATCGCACCCGCTAGATGAGTATAGCTTAGAGATTGAAAAATATGCCAAGATAGATTTAGCAAGCCTCAAAGCAAACGAGGCCAAACTAGTAGGCGCCACCTTTAATGTCGCAGGAATGATTACCTCCGCAAGCCACTTAGAATCTAAAAACGGACAAGGCTTTGGGAAATTCACCCTTGAAGATTATTCGGATAATTACGAATTTATGCTATTCAATGATGATTATCTCAAATTTAAGCCCTATTTGGAGAAAAATCTCTTTGTATTGATTCAAATAAATATTACACAAAATAAATTTAGCAACAAAATCTATGTTAATATCAAGGATATTTCGCTGCTAAGTGGGCTTATTGAGAAAAAAACCAATACCCTCAATATGCTCATAGACATTGCTAGCCTCTCTAATGAAATGCTAACGCAAATCGAAAATTTAGTCCAAGAAAATAAGGGCGAAAAAAGATTAAACATTGAATTAATTGATATGCAAAATAAAACCAAATTCGTGGCCGCCTCCACCAAATACACCATAAGCGTTACCAAAAAATTAATCAACGAATTGCAAGAAATCGACGGCATAAGCCTTACACTTAACTAGGCGATTTATAGCACTATCAATTTAATTTATAGGCAATCTATTGTAAGTTCACCCATTTTTCAGTACATTTGTAAAAAATAAAAGCTTATGGCATTAGAAATTACAGACAACAATATCAACGAAGTCCTATCATCGGAACTACCCGTGATGGTGGATTTCTGGGCAGAATGGTGTGGCCCTTGCCGTATGATTGGCCCAATCGTAGATGAAATCAATCGCGAATTTGAAGGCAAAGCCGTTGTGGGCAAAGTGAATGTGGACAATAACCCAGACACCGCAGCACAATATGGTATTAGAAACATTCCTACCATTTTATTCTTTAAAGGCGGACAAGTTGTGGATAAAGTAGTAGGCGTGGTTCCGAAAGAGCAATTGGTACAAAAATTACAATCCCTATAATTTTTTATAAAAAATTATTTGGCGATTAAAAAATAATTCTTATCTTTGCAACCGCTTTGAGAAAGAAAAGAAGTTCTTTGAAGCGTTATTTTAAGAGTTTTTTTAGATTCGGTAGTTCAGTTGGTTAGAATACCTGCCTGTCACGCAGGTGGTCGCGGGTTCGAGTCCCGTCCGGATCGCAAAAGTGGTTTACTTAACACTTAAAAAATTAAAGTAAAAGATTCGGTAGTTCAGTTGGTTAGAATACCTGCCTGTCACGCAGGTGGTCGCGGGTTCGAGTCCCGTCCGGATCGCAGAAAAAAGGATATCGTTTTTGGTATCCTTTTTTTATTTTAAACATTTTTGGATACAAAAAAGCCTTATCCACAAAGATAAGGCTTTTTCTGAATTTTTGTTTTTCTATTATTTGTCCAAAACTTCCATATCAAAATATAATGTAGCATTAGGGGGCACCACACCTCCTGCTCCCTGAGCTCCGTAGCCTAATTGTGGCGGAATGATTAAGAACACTTTGCTTCCTCTGTTGAACATTGTAAGCGCCTCCATCCAGCCTTGGATTAAGCCTGTGATCCCTACATCTATGTTCAGTGGCTGATTTCTATCCAGAGAGGAATCAAGTTTTCGGCCATCGGCGAGGCGTAGCGTGTAGTGCACATCTATGTTATCGCCTTTTTTAGGTTTTTCTCCCTTGCCTTCTTCTATGATTACATATTTCAATCCGCTTGGGGTAGATTCAGCTTTTGTGCTTAAGTCTTTTATTCTTTGTACTTCTTTTTTCATTTCTTCTTCTCTTTTTCTTTTGGCCTCTTCTAGTTTAGCTTGGTGATCAGCTTTAGCTTTTCCAAATGCTTTATTGGCATCATATTTTTTGTAGGCGTCTCCTTTACGCACGATTGCTACCTTGTTGATTTTGATGTCTTCTTTCGGCTTGTCTTGTGCGTTTTTCTCTACATTGGCTATGCTATCGATTACATCTAAACCTTTTATCACTTGCCCAAAGATAGTGTGCCTGCCATCTAACCATGGCGTAGGCACCTCAGTGATAAAGAACTGACTACCATTGGTGTTAGGCCCTGCATTTGCCATAGAAAGCACACCTTTTTTATCGTGTTTTAAGTCATTGTCTACTTCATCTTCGAAATCGTATCCAGGACCTCCCACACCAGTACCTTGTGGGTCTCCCCCTTGAATCATAAAATCTTTGATTACTCGGTGGAAAATCAATCCGTCGTAATACGGAACGCCTTTTTTCTTGGCTTTATTTTCTTTTACGCCTTCTGCCAAACCGATAAAGTTTGCCACTGTCATAGGCGCTTCTTGCTCGTATAATTTAATTAGCATGTCGCCCTTAGAGGTTTCCATGTTGGCATATAAACCATCGTCTAAATTTTTAAATTCTTCTTTACTCATAAATTTTGGAATTGAGGTACACCTTGTGAGGAATAAGCCCGCAAGGCATACTATTAAAATTGTTTTTAAATTTTTCACTTATTTTTATTTTCAATTAATTCTATTTCTATAACTAAAGGCTCATTGGCTCCAATTTTATTGCCATCTCCGTTGGCACCATACGCCAAAGATGAAGGCAAAAGCAGGGCAGCCTTTTCGCCCGCGTTCATTCTTTTCAAGGCATATTCTATGCCAATTAGCATTTCTGCCTTGCCCATTACTTGCTTTTTTTTGCCAATTTCCGAAGCAGAATACAGCACACTGTCCTGCAAATCTTTTATGACATAGGTATAAACAATTGTATCGTTGTCTTGAGTATTTTTTTCGCCCAACTGCGTTTTCGTCATTTTAAAACCTGATTGTGTATTCACAAATTCCTGGGAGGGATGCGCTTGCATGTAGGCTTCAAAATATTGATTTTCTAAGTTTCTTAAATCACGATTAAATTGCTTAGAATATTCCATAAATCCGCCTTTTTTGTATTGAGACGGATATTGTGGCGGGTTGTGCGTGCAAGCCCCCAAGGCGATTAGGCTAAGCCAAAGTATTTTTGAGTTTTTCAGCATAATTAGGCAACAAATCTATGAATTTTTTTGCAGTTTCTTCTAGGCTAAGCTCCGAGCGCCCCCCTGCTGCGTTGATATGACCGCCCCCGCTAAAATGCGTGCGTGCCAATTCGCTTACATCAAAATCTTCTTTAGACCTAAATGAAATTTTGACAAAATCCTTTTGTGTGTCTTCTGCCATAAAGACAGAAAATACATAGCCTTTTAAATTTAAACCATAATTTACAAAAGCATCGGTATCGCCTTTCTGGAATCCATTGCTGAGCAATTCCTCTCGGCTTAAAGTGAAAAGTGCCGTTTTGTACTCGGGAAACAATTGCATATTGTCTAAAAATCGACTGAGCAATTTGAAACGAGCTTCGGTGGCGGTGTCAAAAATTTCGTCTTGAATTTTATATGGCAAGGCTCCTTTGCGCACCAATTGTGCCGCAACTTCCAAGGTAGAGGCCTTTACCGATGGAAACCTAAAATTCCCTGTATCCGTGAGCAGCCCCGTATACAGGCAGGTGGCGGCATCAGCATCTATGTAGGGCGCCCACCCCATCTGCTCGGCGAGGTGGTATATCATCTCGCAGGTAGCGGGCATCTCGGTATCGGAGTACACCAAATCAAATTGCTCGGGCTGCTGGTGGTGGTCGATTAAGATTTTAAACGCCTTCGCCTTCTTCACCGCGGGGCCCAGAGGCTCTATCCTATCGATGGTATTAAAATCTAGTAGAAAGATGATTTCTGCATTTTTAATTTTAATCTCAGCCCCTTGCGAATTGAATTCTGCATTAAACACCGTTTTGGAATGAGGCATAAATTTGAGAAACTTCGGGAAATCATTTGGGCTCACGACTTCTGCCTTGTGTCCCATTTTGATTAAAATTTGAGCCAAGGCTACCGTGGATCCAATGGCATCGCCATCGGGATTCTTGTGCGGAATCACTACGATTTTTTTAGGCGTTTGGAGTATTTTTTTAAGTTCTTGTATCTGAGATTCTGTAAACATGTTTTTTTAATTTTTGACTTTCATTTTGCCATTTCTAAATCGCTCACTTGCCGTTTGATAATAGCTTATCGTGAGATTTAAAAGACTATCTACGGACTTTTTCAATTCTATGAGATTGGTATTTTTGGCATCCCAAAGATATTGATTGTATTTTTTTCTGTCGTTTAATTCGGTAAAAATATTATTTTTTAACAATCCGAGCGTTCTGTAATTTCCGATTAATGCTCGCTCATCTTCTTTATTAAATTCAAAAACATTTTCGCCATAAAACTGGGAATCATAGCCCCAGCCTAAATATCCGAAAAGTGTAGGCATCAAATCTATTTGAGAACAAAGTCTGTCTTCTTTTTTCTCCAGTCCTGCATTGTAGATAAAAGCCGGAATGTGGTGTTTCTCGACATTGATTTCCCACTTGCCTGCACTACTCGCGCAGTGATCTGCCACGATAACAAAAATCGTGTTTTTGAACCATTTTTCTTTTTGTGCTTGTTTTATGAATTTTTCCAAGGCATAATCGGTGTAGCGCACCACGCTCTCACGCTCTCCTTGTGGCATATCTACCGCTCCTTCTGGGAAAGAATAGGGTTTATGATTGGAAGTGGTCATAATAAATTGAAAAAATGGCTTATTCTGGGCATAAGATTTCTGTGCATATTTCAGCGATTGCTTGTAAATATCCTCATCAGCAATGCCCCATGCGTTTTCAAAAGTCACCTCATCGTCTTCTATATTAAATCTTTGCGTCTTGATATCATCAGACAAAGGGTTTCCGCGATTTCTATCCACTATATCAAAACCTTGTCCGCCAAAAAATGTATTCATATTATCGAAATAACCATCGCCTCCATAAATGAATTTTAAGTTATAATTTTTATTCTTTAAAACCGTAGCGATAGAGAAAAGGCTATCGTTGTTCAATCTTCTCACAATGCTATTGCCTGGCGTAGGTGGCACGCACAAGGTTAAAGCCTCCATGCCACGCACAGTACGCGTGCCTGTCGCATACAAATTCGTAAAAAATATACTTTTGCTTGATAAAGAATCTAAAAACGGGGTAAGCTTTTCTTTATTCCCAAAAACTCCTAAGAAATCTGCACTTAAACTTTCAATCGTAACCATAATAATGTTAGGCGTTTTCAGCGTGTCGCTAATGGCTGGAACGACTCTTTCAATATTATTAAATTCGGAATTTGTGTATTTTTCTCCGTTCTGTAATAAGTTTTGCTTCAAAATAGAATATGCCTCTTTATCATCAAGTTGCATATAAAACTTACTGTAATCTAGCTCATTAGCTCTATATGCTGCAAAAATAGAATATACGCCATTTTTGCTTAATTCGCTCTCATAAGTATTTTGGCTCCATTCGGCATCGGTATTTTTTACTGAAAAAATGTAAATAGTAGCGACCAGAAAATATCCTACAACCACCCATAAACGGCTTAAAAATTTAGTTTTTTGATTAAATGTATTGTATAAACTTTTAGTCTTATAATAAATGAAAAATAAAACCAAAATAAATAATACTAGCCCTCCTACTAAAAACGGAATCGGATAAGATTGATTGATGTTTTCTACAACTTCGTAAGTATAAATTAAGTAATCTACTGCAATGAAATTAAATCTTACATTAAACTCATCCCAAAACGGAAATTCTGCGGCAATGGCAAATAGACTTATAAAAAGCATAATGCCCATGATAAAGAAAGTGAGCACACGATCTATTATGCTACCTATGAACCTTGAAGGGAAAAACAACAGATAAACTAAATAAAATAAACTAAAAAATACGACTGAACCAATGTCAAAAAATAGCCCGTATCCAAATATTTTTAATAGATTAATAATTGAAAAATCTATACTATTAAAACTTAAAATATAGAAAATTAAACGAGTTAAGAAACAAAGTAGCAAAAAAGTGATTTGAAATGAAGATAAAAGGCTAAATCTGGATTTCAGTATATTTTTCATAAAGCGCATATATAAGGGTAATAAATTAATACTCCGATTACTAAACTGATAAGTACAGCAAAACCCGATGCGCCCGCCGAAACATCTTTTATGAAACCTATCTTGTGATGAAAATCTGGATGCACAAAATCACATAGTTTTTCTATTGCTGTGTTTAAACTTTCTGCCGTTAAAATCAAAGCTAAACAAAAAAACTGAATCGCCCACTCTATGCGACTAATTCCGAAATAAAAACCTAGAAATATGAGCGGGGTAAATAGTATGATTTGTGAAATAATAGCATCCTCTGTCGAAATAAGTTTCCACATGCCTATGAATACATATTTTACGCTTTTTATGCGCCCCCCTACAAATTTTTTCATTTTTTATATTTTTTATACACCCACTCTACTAGAAAACAAAATAAGATAATCCCTGCCGAAACATAAATTCCTAGTTTATTTTCTTTCCATTGTTGATTAACTAAAACTACAAATGCTATAACACTTAATATTGTCCCCAAAAGTGGAATGATTCTGACTGAATTTGTGCTTCTATAGCACTTTAGATTAACTAAATTTACTATGCCAAAAATAAGAATAAAACCAAGACTTCCCGCCGTAGATATGCTTTCTAAATCGAGCGTGTTTACTAAAACAAAGGTAGAAACTGCCGTAATCATAAGCCCTATGGGTTGTCCCCATAATTGCCCCAGAAAATGATGCGGAAGCTCTTTATCCTCTGCTATTTCATAGTTTACTTGGCTCCCACCATATAATGAGGCATTAATCGCTGAAAAAGTGGAAATTAATGCCGCAATGGTGATGATCGTGAACCCCACTTGACCGAGCATAGGTTTGGCCGCTTCTGCCAGCACATAATCTTGGGCTTTGGCGATTTCGGTGAAAGGTAAAGAACCCACCGTAACATAAGCAATTAAGATATATAAAAGAATTACAAAAATCACCGAGATGTAATAAGCTCGTGATACATTTTTTTCTGGATTTACTAAATCGGGCACTGCATTGGCAATGAGCTCAAATCCTTCGTACGCCACAAAAATCACCATTCCGCCCGCAAAAAGCTTTACGGAAGATTCCCAATGAGACACCGAAAGTTGCGAAATGTACTGACCATCCATCAAGCCATAGCCACCGATGGCTACGAAGGCTAATAGTATTATTAATTTGATAATCACAGCATAGGACTCTATTTTCCCTACAACTGCAATGCTGTAATAATTGATAATGGTAGCAAATAAAATAATGAAGCTTGCAAATAAATGAAAATCAAGTTTTTTATCGCCCATGATTTCCCACAAGTTTGGGGCATATGAGCCAAATGCCGATGCATAGAGCGATAGCATAATAATGTAGCTTAACCACAATAAATTATTTATCGCTCCACTGAAAACCGTTACACCAAATCCTTGATTTACAAATCTTACAGTTCCTCCACGATCGGGATAAGTTTGCGAAAGCTTGGCATAGCTATATGATGTAATCAAAGCTAAAATTCCCGCAAACATAAATGCTACGGGGGTACCTCCTTTTGCCAAAGAAACGGCTAATCCAAGCACGGCAAAAATACCGCCACCCACCATTCCTCCAATTCCAATGGAAATTGCCTCTTTTAAACCTATTTTCTTTTGCATTCTTTAGTCTAAAATTTCATCAATTTTTTCGGTAGGACGAGCCACAACAGCTCTGTCTCCATTTATTACGATAGGGCGTTCGAGTAATTTTGGATTTTCTACAATAACCGAAATAATCTGCTCATCTGTTAAATCTTTTCCTTTGTAGTTTTCTTTCCAAATATCTTCGTTGGTTCGCACCAAATCTATGGGCTTTAATCCTGTTTTAGCTAAAATATCTTTAATTTGATTTTCGGATATTTTTTCGTCTAAATATTTATAGATTTCAAATTTTTGGTTTTTATTCTCTAAATACTGTAATGCCGCACGACTTTTGCTACATCTGGGATTGTGAAACACTTTGATCATCTTGAACAATTAATTTTTTAACTTTAAATCCTCAAATTAAATAAATTTATCTTTGTTTCGCAAAATATTCTTCTCAAATTTGTTTCCTCGATGATAAACTTGAAATTTCTGTTACTTCAATTGTTGGCTCTTCTGTGCCTCCAACTGTATAAATTTTATTGTCTTTATAAGTTATTTTAGTTTTTTAAGCCCTATCAATGCTCCATCTTCTAAAGTAAGCCCGATAAAACCCAAAAACTCATTAAAAATTTCTTTATAAAACTTAAAGTTATTTATTTTTGCGTTAAAATTAAATTGATGAAGTGGAAAATTTTTCTGAAAGAATTAAGTAATCTAATATTCTTTTGGTTTGTAGGCATTGTATTTTTCAGTCTGTTTAGAATTATTTTTGCCTGCCTATATTATCAACGAATCCAAATTTTTGAATGGAAAGATTTTACTCGGGCTCTATTCATGGGATTTAGGTTCGATTGTACTGTGATGGGATACTTCACCATACTGCCACTATTTTTACTGCTTGGATTTTCTGGTTTCACGAGTCGTTTAAAATTTGTAATTGGTGTAAGAAAAATCATGCAGATTTTATTTTCTACCCTAGGAGTGCTCATCTGCGTGGTTTCTTTAAATTATTTTAAAGAATACAATCAGCAATTTAATCACTTTATTTTTTTAGCGATTTACGATGATCAAAAAGCGGCTTTCAATAGTATTTTAAAAGACTTTCATCCTTTTCTAAATTCATTTGCAGCCATTGTAGCCATCGTTTTGATGCTTTATATTTTCAAGAAATTTGAAAAGTCAGAAATCATCTTCCATAAATTATCTAAAATAAACTCCCTCGCTGGCAAAACGATACTTGTGCTACTTAGCATCACCCTATTTGTTGGAGGAATTCGAGGTTCTTTTACTGGTTTTCCCGTGAGGAAATTCACTTCTGCGGTTTCTAAGGATTCTTTCATCAACAAAATTATTATAAATCCTTTTAGGTCTTTGATGTATGCGTATGATGAGTTTAATGAAATAAATGGAAACTCTAAAAATCCTTTTCTTTCAGAACAGGAGTTCAATCAGATTTTTAAGGCTAAAAAAGTAACGGATTTGCTAGAAAAGAAAACCCAAGGGGCTATGATCCAGAAGCCAAAACAAATCTTTCTAATCATTATGGAAAGTTATGATTCATGGCCGCTGATGGAAAAATATCGTCCGCTCAAGTTGTCTGAAAATCTAAGTGCCATTGCCGATAAATCTTTGCGTTTTACGCATTTTTTACCAGCATCTTATGCTACCTTTAACTCGTTTGGGAGTATTGTTACCAATATTCCTTACACGGGCATCAACATTAGCCATATTCGCGAAACGGTGGCTCCTTTTGAGACTTCTATTTTTGAACAGTTTAAAAAATTAGGCTACAAGACTAATTTGTTTTATGGCGGTTTTTTAAGCTGGGAAAACATTGGGGATTTCTCTCTCTACCAAGGTGCCGAGCATGTATATTCTGCCATGGATTATGCCGAGAAGACCGACTTGAATGTCTGGGGCGTGGAAGACGAAGATTTGTTTAAATTAGTAAATCAAAGTATTAATCCAGACGAATATACCTTTAATCTAATCCTCACGACCAGCTACCACACACCTTATACTGTAGATGTGGACAAAAAGGGTTTTCCGTATAAAAAGAAAGAAGATTTCCCTAAGGATTTGCAAAAGTATTATGACAATGGGCTTACGCTGAAAGAAATGGGGCACCTGTGGTATGGGGATAAATGTATAGGCGATTTTGTAGCAAGTGCCGAACAAAAATTCCCTGAGGCTATCTTTGGCTTTACGGGAGATCATTTTGGTAGAAGATTTATCACTCACCAGCCCAATCTGTATGAAAGAAGCTCAGTCAATTTCATTTTATATGGCAAGCAAATTCCTGCCGAGCTAAACACTACGCCAGGCACGCATATCGATATTGCTCCTACGCTCATAGAAATGATTGCACCTCCGAACTTTACTTATTATAGTTTTGGGGAATCCCTGCTTTCCCCAGGTAAAGACAAGGCTATTTCTTTTGAAAAAATCATAAAAAAGAATGATTTGTACTACCTGCCTAAAGAGGAAAAGAAGGATAAAATCAACCTAAAAAACTGGAAAGAAGAAAAGGTGAACGAGGACAAAACACTGACTGACATGTACAACAAACAAATGGGGCTTGCTTGGTACTACACCGTAAAGGGCAATGATTTAAACAAAAAATAATCCATGCTCAATAATTTTACAATAAATTTGTACCTTGCGAGTTCGAAAAAATTACACTTAAAAATTTATGGAAGAATCTAAAGAAGTTGCGAATCAGCTTTGGGAACAAATCAAAGCCTTTTTCAACATGGAATTGGTGAAAATTGGTCAAAAACCATTTACATTGCTCACGGCACTCTATATAGTGGTAGCATTTGTAATTTTGCTTTTTCTTTCCAAAAAACTTTCAAAATTTCTAGAAAACAAAGTTTTATCTTCTCGTATTGCAGACCGTGGCGTGCGAAGCTCAGTCTCTGCTATCTTTAAATATATATTCATCTTTCTAGGAATTATATTTATCTTTCAATCAGCAGGGTTCGACTTTGGATCGTTCAGTTATTTGGCAGGAGCACTAGGCGTGGGAATTGGATTTGGTTTGCAAAACATTGCACAAAACTTTATCTCTGGTTTAGTTATCCTGTTTGAACGCCCTATTAAAGTGGGCGATCGTATCGAGGTGGGCAACATCGTGGGCGATGTAACTTCTATCTCTATGCGCTCGACCAAAATCGTAACCAACGATAACATCAATGTCATTGTGCCTAACTCTGAATTTATTAATAATAAAGTAATCAACTGGTCTTATAACGAGAGGAAAGTGCGTTTTCGCTTCCCGATTGGCGTTTCTTACAACGAAAGCCCAAGCAAGGTGCGCGAAATCACACTCGAAGTTGCCCAAAAACACAAAGGTGTTTTGAAGTTTCCAGAACCCCAACTATTGTTTGACGATTACGGCGATAGCTCACTAAACTTTGAGCTTGTAGTGTGGACCTCTACCTATATCCAAAGACCTAAATTACTAAAAAGCGAATTATATTATGCCATTTTTGAAGCCTTTAGCAAAGAGGGAATCGAAATTCCGTTTCCACAACGCGATTTAAACTTACGAAATGGCTTTGAACATATCAATCATTTTTTAATAAAAAAAACTCTTTCCGATGAAGAAATTTAAATTATTCACACTGCTTTTTTTACTCGTATTTGAAAGCAGTTCGCTTTTAGCTCAAAAGCAAAAATTAAGCATAGAAGATGCTGTGATGGGCTACTACAAAGGACTTTACCCAGAAACGCTCTACAACCTAGACTGGGCTGGGGCAAATTTCTTTTACCAAGACCAGCGTGGGCTCGTCTTTAAAAATACGCAAGGAAAAGAAACAAGAACCATTGGTTTTCAAGAAATTAAATCCAAATTTCCTGATTTAAGATATTTACCAAGATTAAGCTATAAAAACAATCAACTTTTCTTTAAAGCTGAAAATACTTACTACGCTTGGGACATCAAAAATGATAAAAATATAAGCATTAAACTTCCTGAGAATGCCGAAAATGCCGAAATCGATAAAAATACCAATCGCGTGGCTTTCACGATGGAAAACAACTTATATGTTGCGCAACCAAACGGGGGCAAAATCTTGCAGGTAACCAATAGCAAGGATAAAAACATCGTTTCTGGACAAGCGATTCACCGTAGTGAGTACGGCATCAAAAAAGGGATTTTCTTCTCTCCCAACGGAAATCTTTTGGCTTTTTATCAAAAAAATGAAACCAAGGTAACCAACTATCCGCTAGTGGATTTAAACACAATTCCTGCTACACCAATGCCTATTAAATACCCAATGGCTGGCGACCCTAGCGA
The DNA here is from genome assembly GCF_004088395.1 of Ornithobacterium rhinotracheale. Lineage (NCBI taxonomy): Bacteria > Pseudomonadati > Bacteroidota > Flavobacteriia > Flavobacteriales > Weeksellaceae > Ornithobacterium > Ornithobacterium rhinotracheale. Next base: position 1,659,126 of record NZ_CP035107.1, read on the forward strand.
AATCGCTAAAGTAGGGATTTATGATTTTAGAACCAACAAAACCACTTATTTAGACATCAATACCGATGATTTTCATTATTTAACCAATTTGGCTTGGAGCCCAGATGAAAAGTACATCGTTTTGGCTGAAATCAATCGTGCAACTACGCATTATGATCTAAATCGCTATGATGTGGCTACGGGCAAAAAAGTGAATACGATTTTCTCTTATTCCAACAACATTTGGGTAGAGCCAGAAAATGCAGCGGTTTTCGTGCCAAATTCTACTAAAAACTTGCTTTGGATTAGCCAAAAAGATGGATTTAGAAATATTTATCTTTTAAGCACAGATGGCAAAACCAATAAGCAATTGACCAAACACAAATGGGTGGTAAAAGATATTTTAGGCTTTAGCAACGACGGGAAATCTGTCATTTACACAGGTACGGGAGAAGATCCACGCAACACGCAAACTTTTAAGACAGATTTAAAATCTGGAAAAACTACTAACCTCACTCCTACCGCAGGCACACACAACTCTACCTTGAGCGAAGATGGAAATTACTTAATCGACGAATTTTCGTCGCTCGAGATTCCGAGCATTACGCAAATCATAGACACCCGAAATGGTAGAAAAACAATCATCAAAACCAGCGAGAATCCTCTGAAAAACTACGCAGTAGGAAACATCGAATTTTTGGATTTAAAGGCAAATGACGGCACCAAATTATACGCCCGCATGATTAAGCCAGAGAACTTCGACCCAAATAAAAAGTATCCTGTTTTGATTTATGTCTATGGTGGCCCACACGCACAATTGGTAACCAATTCATTTTTAGGTGGTGCGAGCATGTGGGAGCCTGCCTTTGCTAGCTTGAACGATTATATCGTTTTCACGCTAGACAATCGCGGTTCTGCCAATCGTGGATTTGCATTTGAAAGCGTAATTCACAGACATTTAGGCAACAAAGAAATCGAAGACCAAATGACTGGCGTAGAGTATTTGAAATCACTCCCTTTTGTAGACGCCAAACGCATCGCTGTGCACGGCTGGAGCTTTGGAGGCTTTATGGCTTCTAGCTTAATGCTTCGCAAGCCAGGCGTGTTCACGACTTCGGTAGCGGGTGGACCTGTCATCAACTGGAGAATGTATGAGGTAATGTATGGCGAACGCTACATGGACACGCCACAAGAAAACCCAGAGGGCTACAAGCAAAGCACGGTTTCTAATTATATCCAAAATCTGCAAGGTAAATTAATGCTCATCACGGGAAGTATCGACAATGTGGTAGTTCCTCAGCACAGTATGAGCCTGCTAGAAGCTGCTGTGAAAAACAATGTTCAGGTAGATTTCTTTACCTACCCAATGCACGAACACAATATCGGAGGCAAAGACCGAGTAAACTTGATTGAAAAAATCGCTGATTACATTGTGAGAAATAATCAATAATTTGATTTTTTGGGATTAAACTTAAAAGCCTTTCCCTTGAGGGAAAGGCTTTTTTGTATTTAAAAAATCTAAACTCAGTAACGCTGAAACAACTTTTATAACATTCAAAAAACTGCATTTCAGTGGTTTGTTCTGGTATTTCTTCTGTAAATGTTACTCCGAAATAACATACAAAACCCTCTTTGACTGTATGCCTAACATAATTCTGATTGAAATGCTTTTTTGCTTCTTTATATTTTAGATGCACAAATATCGCTTTTATGAGTTCAAAATCATAATCTCCCGTTGTATCTGATTTAAGATAAAAAACAAAAACAGGAACCATATGCCCTGCTTTTGTTCATCATTAAAGTGTGATTTCTAATTTGAATTTTTTGATTTTTTCTTGAAGTTCGGTGGCTAAATCCTGCTGGATGATGCCGTTTTCCATATCAAAGTTTTCGTAGAATTTAGGGAGCGAAAAAGTTTCAATAATTTCGGCACCAAAAGCGGGGAACATATTTTTAGCAATATTCATAGAATTACCTCCGCCAAAGCCCCCTGGTGAGGTGCTCATCAGCAACATTTTCTTATCTTGGAAGACTTTAACATTGATTCTGGAACACCAATCAAAAATATTTTTAAACGCTGCGGTCAGGTTGCGGTTGTGCTCCGCCATAGAACAAATAATGGCATCTGCCTCCGCTATAGCATCTAAAAATTGCTGTGCCTGCGGCGGAAAACCTTGCTTCTCTCTATCCACAGAGAATATCGGCATTTCAAAATCGTTAAGGTCTAAGAGGTTGATTTCCGCCTCTGGGAAAGATTTAAGCACTTGCTTCACCAAGGCTTTATTGATGGACTGCGAGGAAGAACTTCCTGCGAATGCTAAAATTTTCATTATATTTTATTTTTTTGTTAAAATCTGGATTTAAAATGCTCATCTACAATGCGAAGCCACTCTGGGTGCTTCTTAATATACGCAAAAACCAGCGGACAATAAGGCAATAGTGTTTTTTGGCTCGCCTCAATATACTGCAAGGTTTTCTCTATCACAGCTGTGGCGGCGCCTTTTCCCTCCAAAGCGGGTTCTACCTCGGTGTGCACCAAAGCTATTTGCGTTGGGTTTTCTTCAAAATCGATGAAAGCTTGAGCGCCCTCTATATGGAGTTCAAAGCGGTGGGCATCATCATTTTTTATTAACGCAAGAGGTTCAAATTCTGGTTTCATAAAGTTGTATTTTAAATAAAAACCAAAAGCCTGAAATATAAAACCTCAGACTTTTGGTTGTTGTTAATTTTCTATTCTGGCAGCGCCATTGGCACTTCCATCAATAAGATTTGGCTATCCTCCAAAGCTTCTAAAGTGAAGTGGTCGGTTTCCGATATTCCTAAGCCATCGCGCTGATTCAGCACCTGATCTCCTACCTTGGCTTTACCTTTAATCACGAAGATATAAACGCCGTTACCTTCTTTATGGAGACGGTATTCCTTCTGATTTCCAGCGGTGAAGTTAGCCATATTGAACCAAGCATCTTGATGTATCCACACACCTTCATCATCTGGATTTGGTGATAAAATCTGCTGAAAATCATTGGTTTTAATCGCTTCATCTATCCGTTTTTGCTCATAGCGAGGCGTTACATTCTCTTGATTTGGAAAAACCCAAATTTGAAGAAACTTCACTGGTTTTCCTGCATTGGCATTCATCTCGCTGTGCATAATGCCCGTTCCTGCGCTCATCACTTGGATTTCTCCTTCGCTGATGATGCCTTGGTTGCCCATACTATCGGCGTGTTTTAGATCGCCTTCCAATGGAATACTGATGATTTCCATATTGCTGTGCGGATGTTTGCCAAAACCCATATTGCCGTCTACAGTATCATCATTAAGCACTCTGAGCGTGCCAAAATGTATTCTTTCTGGGTTATAATAATTAGCAAAACTAAAAGTATGGTAAGAGTTGAGCCAACCGTGGTTAGCGTGTCCTCTGCTTTCTGCTGCGTGATAAATGGTTTTCATTTGATTTTAATTTAAATAACCTAAGTTCGATTAATATTTTAAGGGAAATAAGTTGTAAAAAAAGAGAAATAGTTGTGTTTTTAAGTTTTTAAAATTCAATTATTTAACAACTATTTCTCATGATTAATTACCACAAAATTACGGATATTTTTTGTATTGTTGATGACTTTTGTAATGATTTTGAAAAATTCACTCAACCTTTTCTTCTCGGAAAGCCTCTCAAAAAGAAACCTAAAATCAGTAACGCTGAAACAACTTTTACAACATTCAAAAAAACTGTATTTCAGCGGATTGCACTACATTTCTTTTATAAATATTACTCCGAAACAACATGAAAAACTCTCTTATGACTATGTCTGACAAGATTTTGCTTAGAAAGTGCTCCATCATAGAGACAGTGAATGACGAGCTAAAAAACATTTGCCAAATTGAGCACTCCAGGCATCGTTCAATAGGAAATTTTATGACCAACTTAGTGGCAGGAATTATTGCCTATCACTTTCTTCCTAAAAAACCATCATTAAAATATGAATCTCTGAAAACTAATCAATTAGCTATGTTTTATTAATCGAATTCAGGTTATAAGTCTTTTCAACATCTTACAGCTATACTAAATCGGGTTTAATAGATGACATGAAGGAAGCATTGAAAAAAAGAAATCTAATTATAAAGTTTGAATCGGAATAAGAGAACGACATAACTATACCTAAACAATTAGAAGAAGAAAGCTTGCTCTACATTAATGGCGCAAGCTCTTTTTTATACCAATTCTACATACCTCGTCATTGTACCAACCTCTCAGAAGGTAGACTAATCCTTATAGATTATTAATCTACCACTTAAGGTTTAATCTATAGTTTTCTTAAAAAGTAAGAGAAGTTTTTTATAAAACATAAGCAACAATTTGGCAAAACCTGCCGTTGAGTTTATGCATGGATAACTTAGTTAAAAAAATAGAGAGACTGCCTAAAAATGAGGCAACCTCTCTATTTTTTTGATTAAATGCTGAGTGGATTAAAAAGTATAATTGAACCCTAGCGTAAAGCTTCGTCCTGGGCTGTAAATAGGTGTCTTTCCTCCTCTCACGGCACGGCTTAAATGCTCGAAATAAGCCCTGTCCAATAAATTATTTACGCCCACATTGGCAGCCATTTTAGCATTCAATTGCCAAGTGGTATGGAAATCTAAAACCGTGAACTCAGGTGCAGGAATTTCTCCAAATTCCTTTGAAATTCTGTCTTGTTTTGCGACATAACGCAGGCTAAACATCGGTTGCAATCGGTGGCGGAAGAAATCTCCCCTCAAGGCATAACGCAAATCTAGGGGTGCCATCTCTGGCAATGCTTCTGCCCGCTCAAGGTCTTGCCCATAGCTATATGCCAAGCTAATCTGCTGCTGAATATGGGGCACAAGTTGCTGTTTCCAGCTTAGCTCCACACCTGTTTTGTATGCCTTTTCTATGTTTGTATAGACTCTCACACCTGGGCTCATCGGCGTTTTAGGCTTTAAAGTAGGTGCAATCCTAGATGAGATAAAGTCTTGCAGATACGAGAAATAAACATCTACATCTATCAGCGTTTTTGTTTTTTTCCATTGAAAAGTTAAATCTGCCTGATTGTTTTTTTCAGCTTTTAACAATGGATTCCCCACAAGCTCATACGGGTCTTGCCCCACGCTAAAGGAATTGATAAATCGCTCGGTGAGCGAGGCACTGCGTTGTACTCTGCCTACCCAAAATCCTACTTGCACAGTCTCCCAGTTTTTGATAATTCCTGCACTAAGGCTAGGATTGAGCTGACTGCTTTTGCTTTTTGGATACAATGCCAAAAAGCCTTTGCTAGCGTCTTTTGCCTCTGCTTGATTCCATTCGAGGCGAGCCGAAAGCACATATTCCAAGGCTTGTGTCTTTAATTGATATTCAGAGAAAATGCCTACTTTCGCTATTTGGCTATTTTGCCATGAATTATCTTCTATTTGCTTGCCTGCCATTTTTCCTTTAAGCATGGTTCTCACACGAGTTCCTTCTGCTTGTTCAGCTTTAAAGTCTGCTCCCACAAACCATTTTCCGTTCTGTGGTCTAAACTCTAGCTCGGTTCTCCCGCCCCAATTCTGCGTTTTGGTGGCAGAGGAAACATCCATCATACGCGGAGTAGGCTTCATTTGATTATCCATTAAATGATCTACCAAAGTGGCATAAGCCGTGGTTTCCCATTTTTTAAGCCATGAATGATTAAAGTTTGCGCTGTGTCTAGCATTTAGCAACCAAGTGTCATCTTTGCGCAAATCCATGCCGAGCGCAGGAAAATCCGAATCTCTGCCTCGGTTGTAAGTGGCTCCCAAAGTGAGCTGCTGCGTTTGATTAAGTTTAAAGCCAGATTTTAGCCTAAAGCTTCCTCGATGAAATCCTGCTAAAACTTCCTCTCCGTTTCCTGCTTTGTAATTGCCCCCCTCGGCATAAAATCCCGAAAGGTTTATATCATAAGCATTTCCGCTCAGCCCTACATTGGCTTGACTTTGGTGAATGTTGGCATTTGATTCGTATGAAGTGGCAAGTCCGCCGTAAGTTTTGTTTTGAGTGTAAAAATGATTGGGAGACGAAATATAATTAATCGTAGCTCCCAGCCCTACGCCATATCGCAACGCATAAGGACCTTTCAGCACCTCGATACGCTCTACATGGCTTGGGTGCATTTGGCTGGTGGGCGGATCCATTCGGTTGGGGCAAGCGGCAGTGGCACACTGCGCTCCATTGAGCACTATATTTAGCTGATCGTATTTAAATCCTCTAAAAACGGGATCTGCTCCATAACTTGCACTTTTTTTAATACTCTGAAATGCGGGGATTTGCTTTAGAATAGCTCCTCCGTCATAAGAAAGCTGCGCTTTGCTAGGCAACAACACATCGTTGAGCATTTGTGATGTACCATCTATTGCAATGACACTGATGGGGTATAATTCTACATTTTCGGTAATCGTTTGGGCGTATAAGCCACCTGCTAGCAAACTTGTGCTTGCTAGGATTTGTTTTAAATTCATTTTAAATTCTGTTTAAATATTATTTTAATTAAAGAAAAGTCGCTCCACTTGCAGAGCAACAGGCTATGTGCTATTTAAACGAATTGAGGTGGCTTGAATATGCTAAAAAGATACTTGGAACATAGCGATTCCTCTATCCAAGCATAGAATTTTTTGGCGTTGCGTTTTTTTATGGAATGATTAGTTTTTTCAGTATAAAACAAGACATATACCCATTCTAAATCTTTGACTTTGATAGGCTGAGTAGAGGATTTCTGTTCGGGTTCTTCTACCTTTTTAAGTTGCTTGCTTAGATGACATTTCCCATGACAATCCGAGCCAGGCACCTCTTTGTTCTCACAAAGGTTTTGTGCAATATACTGTTCGTTAAGTTTAAAGGCTACCCACACGCCGAGCTTTAATGCTGGGGGGCAAAAGCAAGAGCATAATCAATACTATGGATAAACTTTTAATCACAAATATTTATTTGACTTGCGAAAATAGTTTTTTTAATGTGATTTTAAAATTTTCAGCAATTGAGACATCTGCCTTGCCCTAAATTTAGAAATAACACAAAATGTATAATTACTAGAATTACAAATAATATAAATGCCTCAACTCTCTCTGTTGTGGTTTCTATATTTTTGGTTTTAATAAGTTTAGTAATCAAAATAATAAGCACGGGCACCAAACCAATCCATGATGCCGAATTGATTAAAGTCTGCCCTAAGCTATCGTGCATTCCTCCGCCAAAGAGTTTAATTAAAATATCATTTAACCCTAAAAAAATGTATGTCCAAATGGCAATATAAATGAGCCTTAAATTTTTAGTCCCGAAACACACAAGTAGTGCTGTGCTTGAAACAATTAAAGGAGTTATCGTAATTTCGTCTGGTGCAAAATAATACCCAAAAATCGCATTTGCTACTACGATCAAAAAAGCTAAGCCCAAGGCTAATATATTTCTACTCACTTGCATGGCTTTAAAAAATTATATTTTTTCTATTTTTTCCATCAATAAATCGCTGTAAGATTTATCTACCAAATCTTGTGATGTAAGCCCAAGAAACTCAAAGTATTTGTTGCACTGCTCCTCTAATTGCTCAAGTGTAAATTCCTCCTCGGTATCTATGGCTTCAACTTCTAGAAAGGTGCCCAATCCCTCTACTTTATCAAAATGAAATTTGACATTGTCTATGAAATAAATTTGTCTTTTTTTATTTACGATAACTTTCACTCCCAATTGCAATGTCAAAATTTCTTTCAATGCCTCGCTTGGCTTATGTTTATACAGAATTATTTTAGATTCCTTTGCCTTGCTAGTATCTGCGCGTTGATAATTAATCAAAGCATTTTCGATATTGCCCTCTCTAAGCTTCAGTCGCCCCTCTTTGGCACAGAAATAAGTATCTATTTGATGATCTTCTCCTACATATCTGGGGTTTAAACTTAATAATTTTTCTTGATAGGATTCTATATTAGAAACACGAGCTTTAAATTCAAAATTCTTTATCTTCATGATTTATTTTTTATTTAATTCACAGTCAAAAAAACCTTTTATTTCTACCGATTTAATATATCGTAAATATAAAATTTAAACTCTAATATCTTTACTAAAATAAAGAGATTGCCTTTTAAACAATCTCTCTCTTATTAATGATTTTAATTTTTTAAAAGCTCTTTAAATTTAGTCTGAAATTTTTTCATCTTGGGAGCAATCACCGCACTACAATAGGGTTGCGTTTGGTGCAATTCAAAATAATCGGTGTGGTAATCCTCGGCAGGGTAAAAGGCTTTCAAAGGCTCTATAATAGTTACATACGGCTTGTCATAATCCCCACGTGCGATTGATTTTTTCATCGATTCCTCGGCTTCTGTTTTTTGCTTTTCGTTTTCATAGAAAATCCCTGAGCGGTATTGAGTTCCAATGTCTTCGCCTTGTCGGTTAAGCTGAGTAGGATCGTGCAAAACCCAAAAGACTTCTAACAATGTTTTGAAATCAATCTGGCTAGGGTCGTAGGTAATTCGCACTACCTCGGCATGTCCCGTTTCGCCCGTACACACTTCCTTGTAGCTTGGATTTTCGGTGTGCCCGTTGGCAAATCCAGATTGTACATTTTCTACGCCTTTCAATCGGTCGTAAGCGGCTTCCAAGCACCAGAAGCACCCGCCTGCTAAAGTTGCTGTTTCTAAATTTTTGCTCATAGTTTTAGGTTTATTTTTAGATTGGCAGCTAATTGCTACGCTCAGTAACAAAAATACTGCGATTATTTTATGTTTCATAAATTTTTATTTCAGAGATTAAAATTTTTTAGCCCACATTTGCCCAACCGATTTTCTTTTTGTGATAAAGGTTGAAAAAATGTAGAATATTGGCATTTTTGGTCATTGATAAGTTAAAGTCTTCTTCTAGTGTATCTTCCACGGCTTTTCTGGCTGCTTGAAATATGGTTTTATCCATTTTTAAATCTGCAATCTTTAGATTTAAAATACCACTTTGTTGCGTTCCCATAACATTGCCCGGCCCTCTGAGCTCGAGGTCTACCTCGGCGATTCTAAACCCATCATTTGATTGGCACATAGTCTGGATTCTCTTGTAGGCAGTCTCATTGAGTTTATCCTTAGTAACTAAAATGCAATAGCTCTGCTCCGCTCCGCGCCCCACTCTACCGCGCAATTGGTGCAATTGTGATAGCCCAAATTTCTCGGCGTTTTCTATAATCATCACACTGGCATTAGGCACATTCACGCCTACTTCTATCACGGTGGTGGCTACCATAATATCTGTTTCACCTCGGGCAAATCGCTGCATTTCATAATCTTTATCGGCAGGTTTCATTTGCCCGTGCACGATGCTTATGGCAAAATCGGGGTAAGGGAATTCCGTGGCTATGTAATCGTAGCCTTCCATCAGTGCTTTATAGTCCAATTGCTGAGATTCCTCTATGAGGGGGTACACGATGTAAATCTGCCTTCCTTTTTGGATTTCGCGGCGCATAAAGCCGAGGAGTTTTAGGCGGTCTTTTTCCAGCATATGGTGAGTTTGAATAGGCTTTCTGCCCGCGGGCAATTGGTCTATGATTGAGATATCCAAATCGCCATACAGTGTCATTGCCAGTGTTCGGGGAATGGGGGTAGCCGTCATAATCAGCATATGCGGAGGCATAGCTCCTTTGCTAAAAAGCTTGGCTCGTTGTGCTACCCCAAAGCGGTGCTGCTCGTCGATTATGGCAAAACCTAAATTTTTAAATTTTACTTTGTCCTCAATCAAAGCATGTGTGCCTACCAAAAAATGCAAACTTCCGTCTTCTAACTTTTGATGAATTTCTCGGCGTTCTGCCGTTTTGGTGCTCCCTGTGAGCAACGCTATCTCAAGTCCCATCTTGTCGGCTTCTTGTTTTAAGCCATAATAATGTTGCTGTGCCAAAATCTCGGTCGGTGCCATCAATAGCGATTGAAATCCATTGTCGGCAGCGATGAGCATCGACATAAACGCCACGATGGTTTTTCCACTCCCCACATCGCCTTGCAACAAGCGATTCATTTGGCTAGATTTTGCCATATCCGAACGGATTTCTCGTATCACACGCTTTTGGGCATTGGTCAATTCAAAGCCTAAATGATGATGATAAAAATCGTTGAAATAATCGCCCACAGAAGAAAATGGCTGCGATTTGAATTTCTTTTTGCCTATGGCTTTTTGCATTTGCAACGAAAGATGCAGAAAATAAAATTCCTCGAATTTTAATCTTTTTTGGGCTTGATTCAGCTCTTCTGCATTTTTAGGGAAATGAATTTGGTAAAAGGCTTTGTTTCTATCGATTAAATCATATTTTCGTTTAATATCGCTTGATAGATTTTCCCGAATGTAGGGTTTTACTATATCTAAAACCTGCGCCAGCATTGTGCGCCAGATTCTTGGGGTGATGCCCTTTTTCTGAATTTTCTCGGTGGTGGAATATACAGGCTCTAAGCCTTTACCCTCCGCTTGGTGTGCGGTTTCGGCCTCCATCTCTGGGTGCGTGAAGCTGATTCTATTTTGAAAGATATTAGGCTTGCCAAAAATCACTAAGGGCTTGCCGATTAAATCCGAGATTTTTTTCTTAAGCCATGGCGAATATTTAAACCACACTAAATCGGCCTCCCCCGTCTCGTCCTGAAAAGTGGCGTGAATTCTCTTCTTGCGCCCCTCGCCCACCTCGTGCATATGCGTGAGGCTGCCTTTGAGCTGAATCTCTGAGGAGAAATTCGTGATTTCTTTCAGCTGGTAGAATTTAGTTTTATCTATGTAGCGAAATGGGAAGTGATACAATAAATCCCGAAAATTATATAGTTTAAGCTCAGATTTCAGCACCTCAGCTCGCTGCGGGCCCAGTCCGTTTAAATAATCTATGGGGGTCAAAATTGGATTGCTCACCGCACAAATATACTGATTCCTATTTTTTTCTCAATCCAAAGCCAATAAAAATTCCCTGCTACTCGCCTCCAATTCGGGGTAAAACGCCAAAAAATCCTCATTAAAAAGCGCCTCCTCCACATACAGTGCCTTCACCGCCATGTGCATATTGTTCTGAAATCGTGTGTGTTGCCCCAATTTATTCAAAGTTAATTCTATTCCCTCCATGATTGAATACTGATAGAACCAATCTCGCTTTGCCATGAGCTCCGTTGTTTTCCGTAATGAATTTGGGTACAATTTCTTGTATGCCAAAAGTATTTTGTAGCATTCTTTTCTAAAAGTGTTAAAATCTTTTTTGCAGAATTTCCTCCAATTTTTGATTAAGAAATAATCATAAAATATATCTACGATAATGGGGGCATATTTCCCGTAATCATTATGAAGACGGGCACAGCTACGCCTCACGATAGGATGCGAATCGGTAAAAGAATCTATATGTCTATGCAATTGTATTCCCTTTTGTATTAAGGGCGGGTATTGGGAAAAATCTCTTCCTTTCACAACCTCTCCCAAGTGGTTTCCTACTTGAATTTCAGGGATGTTAAATGATAATAATTGGTGTGCTACTAAATTCATATCTTAGGAAAATAGGGCTGCAAATTCTTTACCAATCTAATGCATGCAAACATCTTTTTTAGTTACCGAAATGCTAATGACTTGATTCACTTTTGCTTTTTTGCTAAGTTTTATTCCTGTGAGCGATTTTCCCCAACCAGCGCCCGTATCCAAATACCAAGCCTTTTTATCTTTTACAAACTTAGGTTCATCGACCACGATATGCCCAAGGAATTGCGTTTTTTTAAGTTTTTTGAGTTCGCCTTTGTGAAACAAAAAATCGATTTCGCCATTTTCTTCGTCGGCATGTGCAGGAAATCCTGCATGGCTCGCAAAGATTTTGGCATCTTCGTAAAAATGTGGCAGCTCCTCCAGCCACTGCAACACAGAGAGGTAATTTAAATTATAGGTTTCAAATTTTTGTTTATCAGAAAGCGTAATATTTTCTTCGTAGCCTTGCTGAAAGATTTCGTCGTTGTTGCCTTTGAGCACAATTACCTTTTCGGGGTATTTTTTCTGTAATTGAATCACTTTTTCGAGCACGGCATAAGAATGCTTGCCCTTGTGCACCAAATCGCCAAGCATAATCAATTTTTCTTTTGCTGGATTCCAGTGTGCAAGCATTTCCTCTAGTGCATGGTAACACCCGTGTATGTCGCCAATGATAAAGTAACTCATTTCAAATGCAAAAATGGCACTTTTAGTGTTACCTCATCGTTAAATTATTAGTTGCTTTCTTTAAGTAATTGTATTTTAATCGAATGTGGAAATAATTTTGAGAAAATCCTTTAAAATTGGATATTTTTTAATCATTTCAGGCAAAAGCTCTGGTGCCACTTGCTGGGCTTTTTTCAAATATTGAATGCCCTTTGCCATATCGTCTAAATTAAAATAACAATGGCTTAATTGATACAATAATTCTGGCTGATTGAATCTTTTAGACGCGGCATGAATGGTTTCTATCGCTGCCTTGCAATCGCCCAAAAGCAGCTGCAACTCGGCATAAGCGTGCCAGTTTAGGAATTTATTGCCTTCAAGTTTTAAAATCGTTTGGTAGCAAGCTTCGGCTTGTAGCAGCTCGCCCATTTGCACAAAGTAGTAGGCTTTTCGCTTGTGGTAGCTCACATTGTTTTCCTCCAACGCTATGGCTTGATTGATGTAGTGCAGGGCTTCTTGCAATTGCCCAAAGGCCTCGTATACCAGTGCCGCCTCGAACCAAGCTTTATCCAGCTGAGGGTCTTCGTGAATGGCGGTGTGAAAGGCTTCAAGGGCCTTGTCCTTCTGCCCAGCGCTTAGATAGGCCTGCCCAATTTTCATAAAAGTGGTGGCAGAGGTGTATTCCATCTCTGCGGCTTCGAGGTAAATATCTATGGCGCCGTGGTAATCGCCCATAAGTTCCAGCGTGTAGGCTTTAATCATTAGGGAATTAATGCTCTGGGGGTTGATGGCGATGGCAAAATCAAAGGCGTTGAGTGCCTCGGGGTAATTTTCAATTAAGAGGTATTTTCGCCCAAGCTCCAACCAAGCGCCCTCGGAGTAGGGGTTTTTGTCTAAATACTGCTGAATGAATGCTAGGCTCTCGTGGATTTTGCCCATTTCATCGAAACAATCTACACAGGCAATGAAGGCGTCCTCGTCCTGCGGGTCTATGCTTAAAATGCTCTTGAAATAGTGAAATGCTCGCACGCAATTGCCCATATTGAGGTGCTCATTGCCTAAATTATGCAGGAGGAAGATTTTAGTTTCCTCATCATCGGCCTGCTGAAAGGCTTGCTTATATAGGGACACGGCGCGGGGATATTCCTCCTTAACGGAATAAAATTTGGCGCAGGCAATGGTATAGTCCATATCGCCGCGCGCTACGGGGGCAAGGGCCATCATTTGCTGCTCAGCCTTTCGGATTTGATTATTTTCAATGCTAAAATCAAATTCCTTGATGAGGATACCTAGGTTTCCCGTGTGGATTTCCTTGGCATACTCGATTGCCTTTTGGGCATATTCCATATCTCTGATAGAGAGGTAATGCTCTATAATTTCCAGCAATTCATCTGAATCAAAGTATAGGCTTATCTTCTCCTCCACCATTTGCTCGAATTTCTGCACGAGCTCGTTGCTGAAAAAATCTTCTTCCATAGGCGGGTAAAGGTAATTTAATTTTTGCTTCTTACCTAAAATTATAGGTTTTTGTTTTTAACAGGGATTAAACACGCCGCCCTTTTTCTACGATAGAAAAAGGGCGGCGCGCTTGATGTTGTATGCTTTTATCTCCCGATGGATTATTTTTTCAGGATTGATTTTGGCACGCCTGCCTTGTTTACTAGCAGGGCAGTGGTTTTGTATTTTACATAGTTTTTACTTACATAGAGGTAGCCTTGGTAGTCGTTGCTCATACCCCAAGAATTTTTCACGATGTAGTATTCTTTTCCGTTTTGGTCTTTGGCTAAACCTACGATGTGCATTCCGTGGTCATCTGTGGTTTCGTAATTATCAAAGGCTTCTTGCCTCATCTCTGGGGTAATTTCGCGCTCTTTGGTAGGCGGTGTACTGAAGAGGCTTTGGCGCTCTCTTTCGCTCATATCTTCGTATCTTTTTTCAGGGACATAGGCCACGCCATTTGCCCAGCTGAAGTATTTTTCTGTAACATCGGTTGCCCAGCCCACTGTGTATCCTTTTTCGATAGCGTAATCAATCACTTTTGTAATATCATCCATCGGGATATTGTATGCATAGTCAAAGCTCCAGTTATCTGGTACAGGGAAGAATACATACTCAAACTTTGGTTCATCGTTCAATGATACCATTTCGATATAGTCATTAGGGTCTAGCGCCACGACTTCTTGCGCAAATGTTTTGGGGGTGTAGCTCTTGCCTTTGTAAGTAAAGGTTTCTGGCACTTTGCCTAGATACGCATCTAAGATAGCTGTAACGCCTTCTAGCCAATTTTTGCTAAGCTTTTTGCTTTCTATAATTCCGTCTAAGTAGCCTTTAAGCCCCGCTTGCATTTCGCTAAAATTATTAATCTTTTCTCCGTTTTTCAAGCCTTCATATGCCTCTTGTGGCAAGGCGCCATATTTTTTGTAAGCATTTATCACATCGTGCAATTCGCCACCATCGCCCCAGTTCACATTACCTTGCATTCGCACATAGTTTTTTGCCTTATCGATATAGGTATTTCTTGCCGTGTAAATCTCTGCCAAATCCACGGCGGGTCTTCCTTTTCTCAGCATTTCGGATTCTAGGAATGAGTTGCCCGAGTAGCTCCAACAAGTACCGCTTTTGCCTTGATTTTTCACCGAGGTGGCATCATTCACCTTCACGGGGGTGAAGACAAAACCATTGATGAGACTTCTATTATTCTTCAAGGAATTAATTAAATCCTCTTGCGCCAAGGCGCTCACACTTACCCCTACTAAAAGGCTTAAAAACATTTTTTTCATATCTAGCATTCTATTTTCGCAAAAATATTGATTTCTACCCAACTTAAAAAATTAAACGCTTATTTTCTAGATTTAAGATTATCGCCATCTGTGGGATTTAAGCGCGCAAACACCCAAGTAGAGGCCAGCGTAATCGCCCCAATGCTCAGGAAGGTTAATCTAAACGCTTGGTGCATATCTAGCGGCGCAAAATAAGTGTTGTGCTGAAAAAACCTCAATATCGCAAGCCCAATCGCGATGCCAAACCCGATGGCTATCTGCTGATTTACGGAGAGCAAGCTGTTGCCACTACTCGTTTGGTAATCCCTTAAATCCGCAATGGCAATAGAATTCATCGCCGTGAATTGCACGGAATTAAAAAAGCCTAAAATCACCAATAGCGGCACAAAAACATATACGCTACAATCGCGCGCGGGAATGGCAATGGAGGCAATCAGTAGCCCGATGATGAGCGTGTTCCCAATCAAGATGCGGCGATAGCCCACGCGGTTTAAAATCGGCACTACAAAAGGTTTTGCCAGCATTGCTGAAAGCGCCATCGGGGCTACAATCCAGCCCGAAATCACGGCAGACTGCTCGTAATCTATCTGCATTAGCAGTGGTACCAAAAGAGGCAGCGAACTTATGCCCAAGCGGCAGGCCAAATTCCCTAAAAGCCCAATCCTAAAAGTGCGCACCTTGAACAAATGTATCGGGAAGATGGGCGCTTCGCTACGCTTAGCGTGCCAGAAATAAATCGGCAAAAAGATTAAGCCCACTACCAGCATTATTAAGCCATAGATAAATAAACTCTCCTCCGTAATCACCTCCAATGCCGCCGAAAGCAACACCGAGGACACCCCAAAGAGCAAAAAGCCCTTTAAATCCAGCCTAGGGCGCTCCCCATAGCATTGCGGCATAAATTTCAGGCTGAGCAAAATCCCAACAACCACAATCGGCAAATTAATCAAAAAGATATAATGCCAGCTTAGATAATCCACCAAATAACCACCCACGAGCGGCCCCACAATAGGCCCAATCAGCGCGGGAATAATTGCAAAATTCATTGCCTCCACAAATTCCGAGCGCTCATAAGTTTTCATCAAAGCCAGCCGAGCCACGGGCGTCATTAAAGCACCTCCCAGCCCCTGAACAATTCGCGAAAGCACCAAAAACCTAAGCGAAAAGCTCAGCGCGCACATCAGCGAGCCTAGCCCAAAGATGAAAAGCGCCGAGATAAAAACCTTTTGCGTGCCAAACCTATCGGCTAGAAAACCGCTAATGGGAATAAAGAGCGCCAGCGTGATGACATAGCTTATAATTGCCGACTGCATATTCAGCGGCGAGGCGTTGAGCGACTCCGCCATAGCGGGCAGCGCCGTGTTCAAGATGGTGGAATCCAGCATTTGCATAAAAATAGCCGTTGCCATAATGTAGGGCAAAAATTTCTTGATGCGCGCCCATTGCTGCGGGGTGTATTCTGGCTTCATTCAGGTGTAAATATTTAGGTGCTACAAAGGTAGCCTTTTTTGGAAATTAAAAAATATCCCCATCAAACCAATCTACGGCGCGCACCCCCTTGGGGTGCGCGCCGTAGATGAAGCGGATTTATACTTTATCTAATAAACTTCAAAAATCATTAAAGATTTTACAATAAAACATCTAGGACATTAAATATTCTATGTGTAGAGGAATTATCTACAGATGAAGAGAAAGCCTCTTCACATGTAGAGAGACTTCCCCTAGATGGAGAGAAAGCCTCTTCATATGTAGAGAAACTTCCCCTAGATGAAGAGAAAGCCTCTTCACATGTAGAGAGACTTCCCCTAGATGAAGAGAAAGCCTCTTCATGTGTAAAAAAACTTCCCCTAGATGGAGAGGAATCCTCTTCATATGTAAAAAAACTTCCCCTAGATGGAGAGAAAGCCTCTTCATGTGTAAAAAAACTTCCCCTAGATGGTTTTTTAAATTCTCTTTAATGAAATAGGGTTTTTCTTGCTTACTTTTTAGCTCTCCTTGATTTAGATTTTGCACGGGCATAAAAAAATGCCTTGCAAATAGGCAAGGCATTGAAATAGTGAGATTACTTTTTGGCTTAATTACTTGTAAGCTGCATTTTGGTCCTGCTCGGTAAAGAGCGGGTTGTTGTCAATCTCTTTTTGAGGGATTGGGAATATGATTTTAGACTTAGGGTCTGTTGGGTCGATGGTAGCGTATTGCTTAGGCCCCCAGTAGTTTGGTCGTTCAATCACTTTTCCTTGTCTGATGATGTCAAAGGTGCGGAATCCTTCGCCGATTAACTCTTTTCTTCGTTCTAGGCGGATTGCATCAAGGAGGTTTCCAGTGCTGTATGGCTGTGCGTTGGCGTTTTGCTGCACGGCTAATAGCTCTTGCTTCGCAAGGGCGTTATCCCCTTTTAGTGCGGCTGCTTCTGCAATGATTAAGTGAAGCTCTGGGGTTCTCATCACAGGGACATTTGCAAGGTTGGGGTATCCTACATTTGGGGTGGGCTGATTGCCCACGGCTCTCTGCGCGGAAAAGCGCGGAAATTTTCCGTACATAGAAATGATGTTGAAGAAAGCGTTATCATACATAATTCGCTCCAAGTCGCGGAGGCTATTTTCAGGGATTCGGCCTGTGGCATCGTCCCATAATCCGGCTGGGATATTTCTTCTGCTTACTTGCTCATCGTAGAAAGCTTTATCGCTTAGTTTGGCTTTGTAGGCGGTCCAAGTGGTTTTTCCTCCGTCTACTTCGAGCTGGTTTTCATACACCCATCTATTAACGAACCAAGCGTTTCTTCTATCATCGGCGGAGTAGTTATTGTTTACAAAATCAATGTCTGCGCCTACTACGCCGTAGCCTCCTGCGTCTTTATAGCCGTAATCGATGTATGATGCATAAGCGCCAAAGCCTAGGTATACTTCCTCTGTATTATAAATGGCGAATATAACAGAGGGATTGTCTTGCGATGCGCCTATTTCATAAATTTCTGGGCTTAGGGCAGGCATTTGAGCTAGTGCAGCTTGTGCGTATTCTATGGCTTTTTGGGTTTCGCCAAGTTCTAGGAATACTCTTGCTAATAGCCCTTGAACGAAGGTTCGGTTCACGCGGTCTTTTCTGGTGGGCGCTGGAAGATGCGCAAGGGCATAATTTAAATCTGAAAGGATTAAATTATAGGCATCTTTTACCTTGGTTCTAGGCACGAGGTCGTCTACCTCTGGGGTTACTTTTAGGGCAAGCCCTGGGCTTTCGCCGCCGTTTTTAGAATAAGGCTCGGCAAACATTCTTACTAGCTGGAAGTAGCTGTATGCTCTCATTGCTCTTGCCTCGGCTACGAGGGGGTCTTTCACTGCGGGCAAGAGGGTGATTTCGCCTCTCTCATCTGCGGCGATGATAGAGTTGCAGCCCTCGATGATTTCATAGAATGAAAAGTATATATTATTGCCGAGCGAAAGGGAGGGAATGTATCCGTAATTGTAGACACTGACAAACTTGTTGTAATTGTTTCTGCTTTTTAGCACAACATCTTCGCCACGGATATCGTTGAACACTACATTGTATGCGCCTCCTGTTTTTTGCCCCATAAATCCTCTATAAATACCTACCACAGAGGCGTTCAATGTTTCTGGTGTAGAGAATGCTATTTTTGCGGGGATTGATTTGGTGGGCTCCACATCTAGCCAAGAGTCTGTACACGCGACAGCGCTTAGCATCGAAGCTCCTATGATTAGTTTAGTTATATTTTTCATATAAATTGTTTTGTTTTTAATTATTAAAGACCTACTCTAACACCAAAGGTGATTGTTCTAATGTTTGGAATTGAAGAGAAAGCATTAAATCCATTAACACCCTGCTCGGGGTCTAGCCCATCGTATTTGGTGAATGTGTAAACATTGTCTGCATTGATGAATGCTTTGGCTGATTGAATTCCAGCTCTTTTTAGGTAATCTTTTGGAATGTCATAAGATAATTCCACATTTTTAATTCTTACATAAGAGCCATCTTTTAAGAATCTTGAAGACCTTTGATTGGCTTTGGTTGGGTTATTATGCACGAATTGCGGAATGTCGGAATCTTTGTTATCAGGTCTCCACGCATTTTTCATCTTTTCATTTAGCTGCCAACCATAAGTTGATCCGTCGTTCATTGTGAGCTCCTCTAATCTGTTATAGATTTTGCCTCCAAAGGTGTAATATAGCTGAATGGATAGATTGATGCCTTTGTAATTAAAGTTATTATCCAATCCTCCGTATACTTTTGGCAAGGAAG
This sequence comes from Ornithobacterium rhinotracheale, assembly GCF_004088395.1. Classification (NCBI taxonomy): domain Bacteria; kingdom Pseudomonadati; phylum Bacteroidota; class Flavobacteriia; order Flavobacteriales; family Weeksellaceae; genus Ornithobacterium; species Ornithobacterium rhinotracheale. Next base: position 1,678,272 of record NZ_CP035107.1, read on the forward strand.
AGCCTAATTCATAGTAAGTGGCTAGGCCGTAGTCTTCCGTTAATTCCTTAGAGATTGAGCCATCTGCGCCCACCACATCTCTATACCACTGAGCGGCACCTGTTTCTTTATTTACACCGGCATAATCTTTTAGATACCAAGTGTAAGCATTTTCGCCCACTCTCCAGATTTTGGAATTGGCACTTCGCACGATTCTATCTTGTGAGAGCTGAGTGATTTCGTTTTTGTAGTGAGTTATATTAAATCTAGTCTCCCAAGAGAAGTTTTCAGTTCTAATGTTCTTAGAACTTAATTGGATTTCGATACCTGTGTTTTTGATAGCTCCCACATTCTCTGTGCGCGAAGCCCAACCTGTGGAGTATGATAGTGGCTTATCCATCAACAAATCTTTTGAGGCTCTGGTAAACCACTCTACTGTACCATCTAGGAAGCCGAATAATCCGAACTCTATACCCACATTAGTCATTGCGTTTTTCTCCCATCTCAGGCTAGGGTTAGATAATTGAGTGTGTATCAAACCTGCCTGCCCGTTATAGTCGCCACCTAAGCCATATAGTGGCATAAATAGGTATGAATCAATATTAGCATTTCCACTCGTACCGTAGCTTCCTTTTAGTTTTAAATTATCAATCCAGCGCACATCTCGCAAGAAGTTTTCTTTGTTTAATCGCCAAGCGGCTGAGGCCGACCAGAAGTTTCCCCAGCGATTTGATGGGGCGAATTTTGCGGAGCCGTCGCGTCTTATGGAGAATGAGGTGTAATATTTATTCCCATAATCATAGTTTACACGGGAGAATATACCTATCATTTTGTTCTGTGCCACGGATGAGTTCACATTTTTTGGCGCCGTACCTACTGATAGCTCTGAGGAGAAATCAAACTCGTAGCCCTTGGCTTGCGCACTAAGGGATTCTGCTCTATAACTTTCAAACTCGTGCCCCACCATAGCATTGAGGTGATGATTTTCGCCTAAATTTTTATCATAGGTCAAAGTTGTAGAGCCTAAATATCTGAATGATTCTGTGGCTTCTTTTTGGCTTCTACCGCCCTCGCCTCTGGCATCGCCGTGCAATCTTGATTCAAAAAAACCGCTTCTATCGTTGGAATAATCTCCACTGAAATTGGTATCAAAGATTAAGTTTTCTAAAATTTTGTAATTAAAATTCACGCTACTGAATGCGGAGGTAACTTTACCATAATTACTATTGAGTGCGGCTAAGCCGTAAGGGTTATAATCTTGCATAATCTCATTGTCCCAGTTATAGAGTGGCCTACCGTATTGGTCTCTCACGATATTGAAATTATCATCTAATTCATAGAGCGAGACATTGCTTGGCATTGTATAAGCTGCATAGCCCGTAGAGCTTGGGCTTGGCAAATCACCTACGCCGTGGCTCTCTGACCTTCTGAGGGTTGTTCTTAGCCCTATTTTAATTTTATCACTCACCTGATTGCTCACATTCAACTGCACAGAGTAGCGGGTGTAGTCATCTGGCTTCACGATACCATCTTGATTATAATAGCCTAGGGAGAGGTAGAATTTTGTATTTTCATTCCCTCCGTTAGCGCTCACATCGTATTGTCTTGTAGCGCCAGCTCTGTAAGCTAAGTTAAGCCAATCTTCATTAATCATTAATTGAGCATCTGGCAATATGTTTCCATTTTCATCAAATGGATTAGCGAGATTAAAGGGGTTTCGCCCAGCATATTGCTCCACTCTTCCGCTTGCATAGGCAGAGGCTCTATCGTGCGGAAGCCCATAAGCTAAGGCTTCTGCGTACAAGCCTCGCCACGAGGTTTGATAAAAATCGGCTGAATTCATCAGCTTAAATTTATTATTTGTTCTAGTGGAGACACCGTATTTAGCCTGAACGGTGAAATCTGTGCGCCCTTGCTTTCCGTTCTTAGTAGTTACGATGATTACCCCATTAGCCGCACGCGAACCATAGATGGAGGCCGAAGCTGCATCTTTAAGGATTGTAATATTTTTCACATCTTCCATATTAGGTCTAGGCGCTCCCACAACACCATCTACCACCCAAAGTGGCGCGGCACTTGCTGTAAGCGAACCTATCCCACGCAAACGAATTGTAGCCCCTGAACCTGCAGAACCTGTAGCATTAATCACCTGAAGCCCTGGTGTAGCTGATTGCAATGCTTTTTCTAGATTCACGGCTGGGGACTTTTCTAACTGCTCTTTCTTCACCAAAGTGGCAGAACCCGTCAATGCCTCTTGGGTAGAGACACCATACCCCACAGCTACTAGCTCTTTAAGATTTACTGCACCGCCTTTATTCAGCTGCACATTGATGCTAGATTTGGAGCCTACGGGCAAGGTCTTTGTATCAAATCCAATGAATTCCACTACAATTTTATCCCCACTATTAGCTGGGATTGAATAGTTTCCATTCTCATCGGTATACACTCCTTGGTCGGTACCTTCTACATACACATAGGCATCTGCCAAGGGAAATCCGCTGGCATCTACCACTTTTCCTGTAACTACTTTTTCCTGCGCCAAGGCATTCACGCTAAGGAACATAGAAAAAGCAATTGTCCATAAACTTTTACTCCTCATATTTTAATTTAAAAATGTAATTGCCTGCAAAAATACAGAAGCTTTGAACGAATACGAAGTTTTTAACACGGCTAAAAGTATGTTTTTTATTCAAGAATTAAAAAAACACATATTTCATTTACGGATTTTACATAAAAATGACCCTAATTTTTACATATCTACAAAAACACCTGACTTTTCGGACAAAACAGTCAATAATTTTATAAGCCTAAGTGTCATCTAAACTCTGTTTAAGAAATAAAGCTATTTAACTCCCCCCCCCATAAAATTATCACTTTTTAACACTTTAAGCCATACATCTCCACCAAAAACCACTTGCCTGATAGTTGTTTTTTCTAACAAAGTAGCGTAACACAATATTTTTATTCCAAAACACCATACTCTAATCGCTAAAACATTTAGCAATTTCATAAGGCATTCACTCTCCATTTCTCTGCCTTGGTAGGGCTATTTTAGTTACTAAAAAGAGAAGTCCACCCCCTGCGGGGGTGGACTTCTACTTAAAATATTATTTATAAAATAATTATAATGAACTAATGTAGAACCAGACAGAGGGGTCTTTCTGGCTCGTGAGCTTCACCATTCCTGGTTTAGCGGGGTCGTTTTGCTCCACAATGTATGGCGAGTTATTTGTAATTTTATTAAGCACACTATTGACATAACGTAGGTAAGTGTCAAAATTAATCGCATCACCTTTACCAATATGGATTAAGTTTGGATCATTATCATCGGCTGAAAAATTTAAGCCGTTGACAGCAAATGGCCCTTGAATATCTTCGGCAAAAGTATGAAAGCCTACATTTTGCCCTAACTTTCCTAAAACATAATACTTCTGCAAAGCATATTTATCACCAAATATTATCTTATGAATTAATCCATCTGCATCAATGGCTCCTACAAAGGCATTAGACCTGTTGCTTTCCTCACTTAAATCCAACACCCAACCTTGAGTCTTAAAGTTGATAGGCGCAACTTTTAGTTTTATTACAATATGCCCGTCTTCGGACTTTAAAGTATTGCTACTTTCATCTAAAATTAAATGAGAATACTCCTTCCCGTCCACGAGGATAGGCTCATAAAACTGAATGCCCTCTGCTGTGTAAATATAGGAAAACGATATAGGGCTTTTACCTTGCTCATAAGTAAGGGTGAGGTTTTTTGGGCTACTGGAAGAGGCCACGATAGGGCTCTCACCGATTTTTCCAGCGGAAGGGAAATCCACCTCTCTCAGCTTATTAAGTATTACTTCGATTCTGCTTTTTAGGCTTGGGCTTTCCTTTTTAAGTTTAATTAAATTAAGGTAGTTGCCTGTTCTCAGTCCTTTTAAGAAAATAGTGTCTTGGTTTTGTCTAAGCACGAGGAACTCAAAATCTCCTTTATCTCCCTCAGGCTTACTTTCTGAGGGGCTCGCGTATTGGTGAAGCAGGGAATTGTATTGGCTAAAACTTAATACACTTCCGCTTCGGGTCAAGACTTGATAAGCAGAAGTCTCGTTTTGCGCATCACCTTCTAGGGCTGCGGTAACCTTTCCGTCCTTAAAAGTGAGGAAATAATTCACTCCACCATAAATTCTATCTGGGTGAGGGAAATATTGCAACACCCAGCCTTCTTCATTGGCTTCTAATGCAGATTGAATTTCGTTGCGATTTTCCTCTAATCGTATCGAGGAAGGCTTGTCAAATAAGTCCTCTGTCTCAAGCCCCCCGCACCCTGAAAGGAGTGCCACGGCGGCGAGCGATGCTATTTGCGTGAATTTATATATTTTCATTTTTTTGCTGGTTTATTTGTTTAAACAATTGTTAATCTTCCACTGGTGGTGGCCCTAGTACAAACCAGAATTCTGGATTCTCCTTACTCACCAATTTTCTTCGTTCTTCATCAATTTTAGTTACGGTGTATGGTGAGTTTGAAGCAAATTTATTTAGGATTTCATTTAATGATGGAAAATACTCCCAGTAGCTTCCTTGGCTTTCAGTGTAATAGAAATTGGGTACAAATTCCAGTGCATTTTCATCTCCTATTACGCCTTTGAAAGTAGCATTATAAGTGGCGCCATACACGGTAAAAGTATTAGCATCTATCACATCAAATCTCATCCCATACATCTTCCCCGTTAAGGTTCCAAAATCATACTGATAATACAGGAATACGCCTGGGTATTGTGTCAAAATATCTGCCTGAATTTTATTTTGCAGGTCTTTAATTTCCTGACAAGCATTATCTTTTTGAGGGTCTATAACTAGTGACCATCTCTTAGAAAAATCAATAGGAGCCTGTATTACTCTGAATCCTGCATTTGTTTCGCCTATTGGGCGGTACAGCTTATCTTTGGCATTCCAAACAAATTCTTGGTAAACATTACCATTAATTGTTATCGGGTCATATAATCTTATTCCATTTTCAGTATAGATAAATCTCTGGCTTAATACTCCATTCTCAGTATCAAAGCTAATTTGCTTAGTACTCTTAGAAATCTCACCTTTTAGATTCGTTTCTTCATTAAATATAAGACCATCTAACGAAGTGGCTTTAACTTGGTCGATTTTACTTTCTAAGGATTGAACATTCTCATTTATCTTCAATAATCTACAATAGTTGCCCGTTCTAAGACCTTTTAAGTTATAGACTCCATTTTCATACGACAATACTAGGAATTCGAAATCTCCTTGGTCTCCCTCGGGTTTAGCACCTGACGGAACGGCATACTTATGCAACAATTCATTGTATTGATTAAATGTAATTACACTTCCGCCTCGGCTTATTATTTGATATGAGGACTCTACTTCACCCTGCGTTCCCTCTATGGTCGCAACTACCTTTCCTTCTTTAAATTTTAGAAAATAATTGATTCCTCCATAAATCTGATTAGGGTGAGGAAAATACTGGAGCAACCATCCTTCTGATGAAGATTCTAGTTCGCTCAAAATATCTAAACGATTCTGCTCTAACCTCTTCGAAGCAGGCTCTCCGAATAAATCATCATCCTCGAAACCTGCACATCCAGAGAATATCGCAAGAAACAGAAACAGATATTTAAATAATTTTCTCTCCATTACTCTATTTCAATTGGTCAATCTCTAATTCTCCGATTTTTGAGGCACGGGTTTGGATTTCATCTCTTAGTGCATTAAGGTCGATTTGCCATTCCTTTTTCATATAGCTGATAACGATTCCTATTTTTTGCTCTAAGATTTTTTTCCCTGGTTTATCACCATTTGCACCAGCCGCTTTGTCTAGGGTTTGCTTCCACTTCTCTGGAGAATATGTCAAATAGTGCGCGATGAGCTCCACAAAGTCCTCGTTGGCATCTTTTGAGGAGTAATCTGAGATGAATCCTGCTTCTAGCGACAAAGGTTTTTGAGCATTTTGGTCGTCTAAGTCTCTTGGATTTCGCCACACATCAGACCACGAATCTGATACATAATCCTTAGCAGAGATTTTCTTAAACTCTGCTGAGAAATCCTTAGTCTGATGCAGAATGTGCGAAAACTCGTGGTAAATGGTTCTGAAATGTCTGTCATAGAGTTGTTCCACATTAGAGACATTGAGGGAATTGACATCAATTGGTAAACTCTCCGGTGTAGCTAAATGTGCTCACGCCTGCGCGGCCTTTCTTGGTAGTGATTACAATCACCCCTGCCATCGCTCTCGCTCCGTAGATTGAGGTTGCGGAACCATCTTTTAATATCTGAAAGCTCTCAATATCATCTGGGTTTAAGCCCGCTACGGCAGAGCTTATCAATGTTTTAGGGTCTCCGGAAGATAGGTCATCAGCATCTACATCTACGGCGTTTTCCAAAATCACCCCATCTACCACCCAAAGTGGCTTAGAGCTACCATAAATGGAAGTGGCTCCACGCACTCTAATCTTAGGCGCCGAACCAAATGAGCCAGAGACATTCTGAACGGACACCCCTGCGGAACGCCCTTCCAGCCCTCTACTCACATCTGGCACCCCTGCCAATTTCACCTCTTCGGCATTGAGCTTATCTGAGGCTCCGGTAAATAAGCGCTTATCTGTGGTGGTGATACCTGTTGTAACGACATCGGCGAGCTTAACATCTTTATCACCCGAGGACATCTTTACATCTACCTTCTTTGATTTATCGGTAATCGTTTTCGTTACCGTATCAAAGCCGATAAATTCAAATTTAAGCTTATCGCCCACTTTTGCAGGGATTTCATAATTCCCTTCACCATCGGTGTACACGCCATTATCGGTACCGTCTACATACACATACGCATCTGACAATGGGAAGCCATTGGCATCTGCTACTTTTCCTGTAATTACTTTTTCCTGCGCCAATACATTTACGCACAAGAACAGCGAAAAAATAAAAATCCATAAGTTTTTACTCCTCATATATAAATTTAATAGTGTTTATTGGCGCACAAAAGTAGAAAAGTTTCAATGGAACACGAAGTTTTTAACAGTTTAAAACTTACATTCCTTTATCTAAAAACACATAAAATTATTTTTCTTTAAAAATATCACATAAATACCATTAAATCACTATCATTTTCTCAAAAACAATAGGATACCACAGCCAATAAAGCTATAATATTATAATTTAAGCATTTAAGTACAATGACATTTTATTTTAAATTCATTTAACATCTTTACTTTTCAATTTAACTAAATTTAAAAAGGGAATTGCACTAAAAAGCACAATTCCCTTGGTTGTTTTTTCTATAAAATTAGATTATTTCACAATTTTCATCTCTTTAATGAGGCGCTTAGCTCCTGCATATTTATCAATCACAAAAAGTACATAGCGCATATCCACCATAATGTTTCGGCAGATAGCGGGGTCGTAATACAAATCGCTCATAGTGCCCTCCCAAACGCGGTCAAAGTTTAGGCCGATTAAATTCCCGTAAGCATCTAGTGCGGGGCTGCCTGAGTTGCCTCCCGTGGTGTGATTGGTGGCAATGAAATTCACTGGCATTTTACCATTTTCCCCATAGATGCCATAGTCTTTTTTCTCAAATAATTCAATCAACTTTGGAGAAACATCAAATTCATAATCCCCTGGCACATATTTTTCCATCACGCCTTTTAAATAAGTCTGCGGCTTGTACTCCACGGCATCGCGCGGCTCATAGCCCTGCACTTTGCCATAGGTAACGCGTAGGGTGGAATTGGCATCTGGGAAGAATCTTTTCTCATCCTGCATCAGCTCCAATTGAGCGCCCATATAGGCCTTCATCTTCTCATCGATTTTTTGCTGAATTGCTTGGCGGGGTGCTGAGGCTTGGGTGTAATAAATCTGCGTAAGCTCGCCCACTTTTTTCACCAAGGCATCTTTTTTCAATTCGTTTAGGAATTGAGCTTGGTCATCTAGCAGGGCGGTTCCCTCTTTGCCGAGCTTGAATAGAATAGAGTTTTCAATATCCTGTGCTGTGATGGCAAGGCGCTCTGGCGCATAGCTTGTAGGCACGCCCTCGTGGTAGAGCGCCCACATTTTTAGGGCTACCTCCTCCTCCACTTGCGGATTAAAGTTTTTATAATAGCCTTTAAAATTATCCGTTACTTTATGGTAATACGCCTCATCTGCATTCATTAAAAGATTATTAGCCGTGAGTGCCATTCTCAGGAGCTGCGAGTTTCTATAAATGGCCTCCGAAAACATATCCGATACCAGATTATACTCCGCTATTTCTTGATTTAATTTGCCCAAATCGGCGAGCAGAGTAGGGTATTCATCGCAAGGTTTATTCTTGCTTCGTTTACATTTTTGTTCAATCTTCTCTTGCAATTTCTTTTCGTAAGCCTTTTTATGCGCCACGGCATTTGATTTTTGAATCCCTTGGGACTCGCCTATCATTTTTTTCCAATAATTGGCAATGCTGGCATAGGTTGCGGCGTATTGGATTTTCGTTTTAGGGTCGGCTTTCATATACTTATCCATAATCTTCAAGGCATTCTCGCGCACTTTGATTTTAGCGGGGTTTAGTAGATTAACTACCTGCTCGATGGACGAGGCAGGCAGGTACTCATCCGTAGTCCCTGGGAAGCCGAAGACAAAAGTAAAGTCGCCCTCCTTTATACCTTTAATATTTATAGGTAAAAAATGCTTAGGCTTGTACGGCACATTATCCTTGGAATACTCCGCAGGGCGGTTATTCTTATCCGCATAGATTCTAAAAATCGAAAAATCCCCCGTATGCCTTGGCCACACCCAGTTATCCGTATCGCTACCAAATTTCCCGATGCTACTCGGCGGCGCCCCCACAAGGCGCACATCTTTAAAAGTCTCCGTTACGAAGAGGTAATACTTATTCCCCTTATAAAAAGGCATCACCATCACCTCCTGCCACGCCTCACGCGGGTACTCGCTTTCGAGCTTATTGATGGCGTTTGCCTTCAAAAGCTCCAACTGCGCTGCGCTCGTTTTCACGGCTAGCGCCTCCTCAATCTGCGGCGTTACATCTTTGATATCGACAATAAAAGTGGCAGTAAGCCCTGGGTTGGGCAATTCCTCGGCGTTGCTTTTTGCCCAGAATCCATCTTTTAAATAATCGTGTTCTACGCTTGAGTGCGCTTGGATTTGTCCGTATCCACAGTGGTGATTGGTGAGCAATAGCCCTTGTGGCGAAATCACCTCGGAGGTACACCCCCCATTAAAGTCCGCCACCGCATCTTTGATACTCGCCGCCTTGGGGTTAAAGATATCTTTGGCGCTTATCTTCATTCCCATTTCCTTCATTTCTTTTTCGTTCAGCTCGTTGGGAATCCACATTCCGCCACTTTTTTGGGCAAATGCAAATCCTACTACTAGACTTAGTATTAAACTTAATTTAATCTGGATTCTATTCATATTTTTTTCATTTATAAACGATTTATTCTATTCTTCTTTAAAAATCCTTTTTCTGAGGCATATTCTTTTTAAACGCTACTAAAAATTGCATTATTACATGCCGTTTTCCTGTCGCCATAGGGCGTTCTTCTGTTGCCGTGAGCCGTTTTCCTATTTTTTCATAACATTTCGCACCGCCCATTGCAATTCTTCTGCCGATCAGCTCAATTTATTGAAAAACTTGTAACCTCCACTTTTATCTTTAGCTATATTTAAATTATATGCTATTATTCATATTCTTTCTTTTATTCCTAGCAAATCATTCCTGCTGCGACCGTTTCGTTGGTGCTTTCATCGATTAAAATCAGGCTTCCCGTGATTCGGTTATCGCGGTATTTATCGATGAAGAGGGGCTTGGTGGTTCGGATTTTGACGCGTGCAATGTCATTCATCGTTAATTGCTTATCCGTTTCATCGCGGTTCAGGGTATTGACATCTACTTTGTAAAGCACTTCTTTAATCATCGCCTTGACTTCGTGCGTGGTGTGCTTTAAGTAGTATTTAGCGCGTGGCTGCGCGGTTTTTTGGTTAAACCAGCATAGCACGGCATCTATGTCTTGGGTGCTTTGGGGCTGGTTGTTTTTCTTTACAATCATATCGCCACGGCTCACATCTATATCATCTTCTAGCGTAAGTGCTACCGACATGGGCGGATAGGCTTCTTGCAAATCGCCATCGTGGGTGTGGATTGATTTCACTTTTGAGGAAAAACCTGATGGCAACACCTCTACCTCATCGCCTACACGCACGATTCCGCTGGCTACTTGCCCGGCATAGCCTCTAAAATCGTGAAAGGCATCGCTGTGCGGACGAATCACGGTTTGCACTGGGAAACGCATATCGATAAAGTTTTGGTCGCTTGCGATGTGTATGGTTTCTAGCGTATCGAGCAAAGTGCGCCCTTGATACCAAGGCATTTTATCTGATTTATCTACCACATTGTCGCCATGCAAGGCAGAAATCGGAATGTAGTGCACATCTTTTATCGTCATTTTAGACGAAAAATCATCGTATTGTGCAATGACTTTGTTAAAGGCTTCTTCGCTATAATCTACCAAATCCATTTTGTTCACACACACCACCAAGTGCGGAATTTGCAACAAAGAGGCAATATAAGAGTGGCGTTTGGTCTGCTCAATCACACCATTTCTGGCATCAACCAAAATTATGGCAAGATTGGCAGTAGATGCACCCGTAACCATATTTCTGGTGTACTGAATGTGCCCTGGCGTGTCTGCGATGATGAATTTTCTTTTAGGCGTAGAAAAATAGCGATACGCCACATCAATGGTGATTCCTTGCTCGCGCTCGTCTTTCAGCCCGTCGGTCAATAACGAAAAATCGATTTGCTCCAAACCTTTTTTGCGTGAGCTTGATTCCACTGCATTTAATTGATCTTGAAATATAGATTTAGAATCGTATAACAATCGCCCGATGAGTGTACTTTTTCCGTCGTCTACACTCCCTGCGGTTGTAAATCTTAATAATTCTCTTTCAGTATTATTTGTCATTTTTATTTTAAGCTTTTAATTATGATTGAAGAAATATTTTTTTGGCTAAAAAATTAAAAATATCCTTCTTTTTTGCGATCCTCCATTGCGGTATCGCTTCGCTTGTCATCGGCGCGGTTGCCTCTTTCTGTGCTGCGAGTAGTTGCCACTTCGTTTACAATTTTCTGTAAAGTATCAGCATCAGACTCGATTCCTCCTGTAATAGTGATGTCGCCAAGTGTTCTAAAGCGCACTTGCTTTTTCACGATTTCCTCGCCTTCTCTTAATTGTAAAAATTCTGAATTGGGAATCCAAGAATTGTTTCGCCAAACGACTTCGCGCTCGTGCGCAAAATACATAGAGGGCAGGGGAATGTTCTCCTCCAAAATGTAATTCCAAATATCCATCTCCGTCCAATTGGAAATGGGAAATACTCGAAAATGCTCGCCCATATTCTTTTTACCATTAAATAAATGCCACAATTCTGGTCGCTGATTTTTGGGGTCCCATTGTCCAAAATCATCTCGGTGCGAGAAAAATCTTTCTTTGGCTCTGGCCTTTTCCTCATCGCGGCGGCCACCGCCCATGCAGGCATCAAACTGGTATTCTTCTATCGTGTCGAGCAAAGTGGTGGTTTGCAATTTATTTCTACTAGCATTAATGCCCGTCTCCTCCTGCACGCGCCCCTCATCAATCGACTTCTGCACAGAGCCCACAATGAGCTGCACGCCAAGCTCCTTGACTAAATTATCGCGGTACTCTATCGCCTCAGGGAAATTATGCCCCGTATCAATATGCACTAGCGGAAAGGGGATTTTGGCAGGCGAAAAGGCTTTTTTGGCTAAATGCGTCATCACAATGCTGTCTTTTCCGCCCGAAAAGAGAATGGCAGGATTATCAAATTGCGCAAAAACCTCTCGAATTACAAATATGGATTCTGCTTCTAATTGCTTTAAATAGGATAGTTTATAGCCCATAATCTTATTGAATTTTCTCGAATGCCAAATGTACTAATTTTTTTAAGCTTTCGGCAGGTGTTTCAGTATCTGTTTTTATAATTAAATCATTTTGAGCAGGGATTTCAAAAGGCGCGGAAATGCCTGTAAAGTTTTGAATTTCGCCTCTTTTAGCCTTTTCATATAGCCCCTTAACATCGCGCTGAGCGCACACCTCCACGGGACAATCCACAAAAATGTGCACAAAATCCTGCTCCCCCACTATCTGGCGAAGGCTCTCTCGCTCTGCCTCGTATGGGGTGATGAAGGCTGCTAGCACTATAATGCCTGCATCTACAAAGAGCCTTGCCACTTCGCCTATGCGGCGTAGGTTTTCCTTTCGGTCTTCGGCACTGAACCCTAAGTCTTTGTTTAAACCAAATCGGATATTATCTCCGTCTAAAACATAGGTTTTAAAACCTTTTTGGTGCAATTCCACCTCAAGTAAATTGGCTAAACTTGATTTCCCTGAGCCTGAAAGCCCTGAGAACCAAAATACTTTTCCTTTTTGCCCATTGAGCGCCTCACGCTCAGTGCGGGTGATTTTATAATTTTGCTGAACTATATTTTCACTTTTAGTCATAGCTTATTTGTCTTTAAATTAATTGATAAATTATGGCAATGCTGATTAAGCACGCGAGGGAATAAATGATTGTTACGGGAACGCCGATTTTTACAAAATCTCTGAATTTATAGCCACCGACGCCGTAAATCATTAAATTCGTCTGATACCCAAACGGCGTAATAAAAGCACACGAGGCTCCAAAGGCTATTGCCAAAAACAAGGCTTGTGCTGGCATATCCAGCCCTCGACTGATTTCAAACGCAATGGGAAACACAATGGAAATCGCCGCTACATTGGTAACGAATGAGGTGAGCAACACCGTTAAAAGATACACGCCCACCAAAACACCGATTTTGCCATATTGCTGAAAAATACTGAGCACAAAATCGCCAATCCATTTGGCTCCTCCTGTGTCCATAAAGGCGGTGCCGATGGCGATGGAACTTCCTAAAATCAGAAATAAATCGATATTTAAATTATTTTTTAATTGTGTGGAATTATACATTTTAAGTGCGAAAAATGCGGAAAGAATGACCAAAAGCGACACAAAAAAGTCTAAAATCTTAAACACCGAAAGCCCTAAAGCCAAAACCGAAACGGCAAACAAAATGGCACTTTTCCAAAACGGAATTTTCTTGATTTCGTCTTTTTCCTCCAATACATAAATGTTGGTATTATTTTGCACCAACTGCGAAAAGTGTTCTCCTGTGGTGAGCATCAACAAGTCTCCGTATGCCAATCGGATTTCTCCTAATTTCCCTCGCAAGCGTTCTCCATTTCGGTGAATAGCGATTACGGCGGCATCGTATTTCTCACGGAAGCGGCTTTCCTTTAAAGTGCGACCTGCCAAATTGGAATTATATGGGATTAAGGTTTCTACTACTTTTAAATCTCCATCTAGGTTAAATCTCTCTGTTTTAGGAAATACAAAACCGTTTTTCTCCTTCACGATTTCCACGATGTGCTGAGTGTCGCCCGCGAAGAATAATAAATCGTTGGGCTGTAAGATTTCTTGCGGCGAAACGGGCGAAATGCTACTCCCTTCGCGGTAAATTTCGAATAGATACACGCCAAGGAGATTTCTTAAACCTGCATCCTCCACCGTTTGCCCCACGGCTTGGGCTTCTGGCCTTAGAGAAACTTCTACCAAATATTCTTTTAAATTTTCTTTGATGTCTATGGCACTTTTTCTTGCAGGTAAAATTTTATAAGCAAAAAATACAATAAAAATTAAACATGCCACGCAGGTTACAAGTCCTGGCAGTAGGAAATCAAACATGGTGAAGGCTTTGATGCCTCGGCTTTCGATAAACCCGTTAAGCACCAAATTGGTCGAAGTACCAATCGTGGTGAGCATCCCTCCCGTGATGGCGGCATAGGACAGCGGAATCAGGAATTTGGAAGGGGCCTGCCCGTGGCGTTTGCTCCAGTGCGTGATGTAGGGTGCCATGAGTGCCACAATGGGCGTATTGTTCATAAATGCAGAAATGAATGAGACCCAGCTCGTAGTCTGAAATAGGAAATATTTTGGCTTATTTTCTTGTGTAAATATTTTATCTAAATATTTGACGATATTATAGTTAAAATTAATCGCCGAAGTGAGCAAAATCAAAATGAAAATTATGGCAATAGACTTATTGGCAAAACTGCTCAAAAAAGTTTTGGAATCAAGCACATTAAACACCATCAGCACCAATGCTGAGAGCAGAAACAACATGGACGAACGCACTTTGTCGGTGGCTAAGCCCGCTACCAAAACTAACAGCACAATTATGACCAAATACATCTGCATACGCCTATACTTCTCCTACCAAAAAATAGGGATTTAATAGATTTTCTTTATTATACGCTATTGGCTCTCCTATTTCAGCCTGAACTACGGGAGCGCCTGCAAATCGGCAAATGGCATGTCCCGCAGCAATGTCCCACTCCATAGTGGGCGAAAATCTAGGGTATATATGCGCCTTGGCTTCTGCGATGAGGCATAATTTCAGCGAACTTCCCATTGAAATTTTCTCTACGGAGGCATATTTGGCATTTAATTTTTGGATAAAACTCTCCGTATCCTCATTCAGGTGTGAGCGGCTAGCCACTACGATTACATTATCCTTTGGCTTTTGGTAGCTTAACCTTTGGGCTAAGTGGGGCGAGTATTCCGAATAATGGGTAATTTCTTCTTGCTTAAAGCTCCCATTTTCATCGGCAAAATAGAGCCACTTTAAGTACGGGGCATAAATCACCCCTAGCTGTGGCACGCCGCCCTCAATCAAGGCGATATTCACGGTGAACTCTCCATTTCGGTTTACAAATTCCTTGGTTCCATCAAGCGGGTCCACTAGCCAAAAGCGATTCCATTCCTTTCGCACGGCATACTCCTCCTGCTGTGCCTCCTCACTGATGATGGAAATTTGCGTAGGAGCTAAATGCTCTAATATCACTTGATTTGAGGCTAAATCTGCCTGAGTGAGTGGCGAGGCATCTGCCTTATGCTCTACGGCAAAATCTTGCTCATATATCTTTAAAATCTCCTGCCCTGCTTGCAAGGCTGCTTGTATTGCTTTTTGCAAAAGCTCATTCATAAAAAAAGGTTTACACCACAAAAATACGCAATGCAAACCTTTTATTATACATTAATTTTCAAAAATTCACTCTTCCACCGCGCTAGGGTCTGGCTCCTCAAAAGTCACCTCATCATCAAAGAAAGGCTCTTCTTCGTCCTCAAACTCCCCCATTACGATTTCTAAACGCTGGCTGATTTTGACTAAATATATCGTGTCCTCCGTCTGTACTTCTACGGCCTCCACTGTTTCGCCTCTTGCATTTTTGAAAACGATTATGTCTTGATCCCCGTATCCATCTGGAAATTTTTCTACCAAAAGGCTTAAAATTTCGTTATTCAATTTTTTGTAATCTACAATTACTCGCTTCTTGGGGCATGGTTTCCTCCTCATATGTATCTCTCTTCTCTAAAAAATTTTGGTCAATTATTTACATACCTAGCAAATAGGCAAACATCAATGGTGCTACGATGGTAGCATCTGATTCCACAATGAATTTTGGCGTATCGATGTCTAATTTACCCCAAGTGATTTTCTCATTTGGCACGGCTCCAGAGTAGCTACCGTAGGAAGTGGTGGAATCTGAAATTTGGCAGAAATAGCTCCAAAATGGGGTATCTGTTCGCTCCAAATCCTGATAAAGCATTGGCACTACACAAATTGGGAAATCGCCTGCAATACCTCCGCCTATTTGGAAAAATCCGATTCCGTTTTGTGAATTTTCGGTATACCAATCGGCTAGGAATGTCATATACTCAATTCCTGATTTCATAGTGCTAGCTTTTAGCTCGCCTTTCATCACATAGCTGGCAAAGATATTGCCCATGGTGCTATCTTCCCAGCCTGGCACTACGATGGGTAGGTTTTTCTCGGCTGCGGCATACATCCAGCTGTCTTTAATATCAATTTCATAGTACTGTTCTAGCACGCCAGAGAGTAGCATTTTGCACATAAATTCGTGCGGAAAGTAGCGCTCGCCTTTGTCCTCGGCATCTTTCCAAATTTCGAAGATATGTTTTTGCAATCTTCGGAAGGCTTCTTCCTCTGGAATGCAGGTATCTGTTACGCGGTTAAGCCCTTGGTCTAGCAGCTCTCGCTCCTCGGCTGGGGTAAGGTCGCGGTAGTGAGGCACTCTTTTGTAGTGTGAGTGTGCCACAAGGTTCATTATGTCCTCTTCTAGGTTGGCGCCTGTACAAGATACGATTTGCACTTTATCTTGGCGAATCATCTCGGCAAAGATTTTCCCAAGCTCTGCGGTACTCATAGCGCCTGCCATACTCACTAGCATTTTGCCGCCATTTTTAAGTTGTTCATCATAGGCTTTGGCTGCATCTACTAAGGTAGCGGCATTGAAGTGCAAATAGTATTTCTGAATAAAATCTGATATTGCTCCCATTTTTGTAATTGTTTTTATTGTGTTTTTTGAATTTTGCCGCAAATTAAAATATTTTAATTTTTTTCTGCAACAATTAATTTGGCTTGTTTGCTTATTTTTTCGGCTTATTGTGCCCTAAGTCGTCCTTTTTACTTCATTTAAAGCTTCTCGTGGTTAAGTTTTGGCACGCTGCGCCGTTGTTTTTATACCCCTACTACTCACTTTCCTACTCCTACCGCTCATTCTTCTATTCCTATAAGTCATTTTTTGAAAGATTCGCAAAAAAATGAGCTCCTACCTATCATTCTTCTACTCCTACCGGTCATTCTTGCGTTCCTACTGCTCATTCTTCTATTCCTACCACTCATTCTTGCATTCCTACTGATCATTCTTGGGCTCCTACTCGTCGTTCTTGTGTTCCTACCGTTCATTCTTCTATTCCTCACGACGATTTTTTGCGAATTTCGTAAAATGATGAGCTCCTCAAGGGCTTTTTTTGAAGATTTCGCAAAGATGGTGTGCAACGCAGGGGGAATATTGGGAAGAAGACTATGCTTTTATCCTTAAATGGTGCTATTTATAGCCTAGGATATGCATAAAATTCTCGGCGGATTGTTGTTTTGAGAATAGCTTGGTGGTGATGTTTCCGTCTTTATCTCTATCAATTAAAATATGTTTTGGCTTAGGGATTAAGCAGTGTTGCAGCCCTCCAAAACCGCCAATAGTGTCTTGATAGGCGCCCGTGTTAAAGAACCCGATGTAGAGGGGTTTATCTTTTTTAAATTTAGGCAGAAAGATGGCGTTTAAGTTTTGCTCCGAGTTGTAATAATCATCGCTATCGCAAGTCAGCCCCCCGAGGAGTACGCGCTCATACTCATCATTCCAGCGATTAATGGCGAGTAATACAAAACGCTTGCTTATCGCCCAGCTATCTGGCAAAGTGGTGATGAAAGAGGAATCTATCATATTCCACTTTTCGCGGTCATTTTGTTGTTTTTGGTAAAGGATTTGGTATATCGCGCCACCACTTTCGCCCACGGTGAAGCTCCCGAATTCGGTGTACAAATGGGGGACTTCCACGCCTGCATTTTCGCAATATTGCTTAATTTGGTTCACGATTTCATTTGCCATATAGGCATAATCATAGGTAAAGTGAAGTGTGTTTTTAATCGGGAAGCCGCCCCCAATGTTAAGGCTATCAAGGGTGGGGCAAATTTTCTTTAAATCCACATACACTTTCAAGCACTTGGTAAGCTCGCTCCAATAGTAGGCGGTGTCTCTAATTCCTGTATTGATGAAGAAATGCAGCATTTTAAGGCTCACTTTCTTGTTATCTCTAAGCTCTTTTTTATAAAACGGAACAATGTCGCGGTACCCAATGCCTAAGCGGGAGGTGTAGAACTCAAATTTTGGCTCCTCCTCCGAGGCTATACGGATTCCCACCTGATATTTACCTTTGATGGCTTCACTAAGGAGGCTTAATTCTTCATAATTATCAATGATGGGCAGGCATTTTTTATGCCCGTTATTAATCAATCGTGCGATGTTTTCAATATATTGGTCGCGTTTAAAACCATTGCACACAATCCAGTTTTTCTTTGTTATTTTTCCAGACTTCATCAGAGACTCCACGATATTGATGTCAAAGGCGGAGCTTGTCTCTATATGGATATCATTTTTAAGCGCCTCATTAAGCACAAAAGAAAAATGCGAACTCTTGGTACAGTAGCAATAGTTGTAAGTGGCGCCATAATTATGTGCCTTAATAGCATCATTAAACCACTTTTTGGCCTTTTTTATATTCTCAGAGATTTTAGGCAAATAGGTAAACTTCAGTGGCGCTCCATACTCCTCAATCAAGCCCATTAAATCAATGCCGTGGAACTTTAAATTAGCCCCCTCTAAAGTAAACTCCTCTTGCGGAAAATAGTAAGTTTGGTCTATTAAATCAAAATACTTAATCTTCATCTATTATTCTGTTCTTATTTGGAGGTGCAAATTTTTAAAAAAAAAATCACTTTCTAGTAGGTTTTGTACAATTATTTTTAATTATTTTTACTGCTCAGATACTTTTATATGAAAAAAATCGGAATCTTAGGCGGCGGACAGCTCGGCAGAATGTTCATTCAAAACGCCTTAAACTACCCCTACGAAATCTCTATCCTCGACCCAAACCCCGAGGCGCCTTGTAGCAAAATTGCTCACCGCTTTGTATGTGGCGACTTCAACGATTACCAAAGTGTCATAAACTTTGCCCAAGGGCTCGACATCATCGGCATTGAGATAGAGCATGTAAACCTCGATGCCCTCCGCCAGCTTAAAAAGCAGGGCAAAACCATTATTCCAGACCCCGAAGTCTTAGCCACTATTCAAGACAAGGGCAAGCAAAAAGACTTTTATTTAAAACACAATATCCCCACCGCTCCGCTCAAAGCCCCCGACCAATTCCCCGTAGTGCAAAAGCTCTGCACTGGCGGCTATGATGGCAAAGGCGTACAGATTATACGAGATGAAAACACCCCCCTATGGCAGGAAAATTCTATATTTGAGAGCCTTGCCGACTTGAAAATGGAGCTTGCCGTAATCGTAGCCCAAAACGCACAAGGCCAGCGCGCCGTCTACCCCGTGGTGGAGCAAGTATTTAACCCCGAATATAATCTTTTAGACTACCTCATTACCCCTGCCCGAATATCACCCGAAGTGGAAGAAAAGGCAAAAGACATCGCGCTACAAGTGGTAAAAGCTTTTGATTCCCCAGGTATTTATGCCGTAGAACTATTCCTAAACCAAGACGGGAGTATCTGGGTTAATGAAACAGCACCCCGCGTGCATAACAGCGGACACGCCACCATCGAGGCGGCATACTCCTCACAGTTTGATATGATGCTCCGCACCTTAACCAATCTACCCCTAGGCAATACCGATTTAAAGTGCAAGGCCGCTATGCTAAACCTCATCGGCGCACCGAACTACCACGGCGATAGCTACATCAAAGGGCTAGATAGTGCACTCAAACTCCCAGCCTTCTCCATACACTGGTATGGCAAAAAGCAAACAAGCCCCGGGCGCAAAATGGGACACGCCACCTTCTGCGGAAATACTTGGGAGGACATCATCTCGCAGGTGGAAAAAGTTAAAAAAGAAGTACAAATCATTAGCCAAAACCCCTAAATTATGCATATAGAAAACCCAATGGTATCCATCGTGATGGGTAGCCAAAGTGATTTACCTAAAATGAAAGCCGCCGCAGACATTCTACAAGCGCTCGGCATCAGCTTTGAGCTTACCCTCGTATCCGCTCATCGCACCCCAGAGCGTATGTTTAAATACGCCCAAACAGCTAGCCAACGCGGTATAAAAGTCATCATAGCTGGTGCAGGCGGCGCCGCACACCTCCCTGGTATGATTGCATCGCTCACCACCCTGCCCGTGATTGGCGTGCCTATCCATTCCAGTAACTCCATTGATGGCTGGGACAGCGTTTTAAGTATTCTCCAAATGCCTAACGGGATTCCCGTAGCTACCGTGGCACTCGACGCTGCTAAAAATGCCGGACTGCTCGCGGCAAGGATGGTAGGAGCTTTTGAGACTGAAGTGGCTAAAGCTGTGGCTGAATATCAGCAATCTTTGAAAGAGAAAGTGGAAGAAAACATCTTGGAAGTGAAAGGGCAATTCGCTAATGGATTTGACTAAAATTTCCTTTTCTCCCTAAAACACAAAAAAGCCAATTTTCTAGAAAATCGGCTTTTTTTAATATTTTTTTAACCCTTTTAAAATTACAATTCTGGAAGGATTTTCTCCAATTGCATACCGCGTGATCCTTTGATTAAAATGCTTTGCGATTGCACATGATTTTCTCGGATAAAGGCTAAAAATTTCTGTTTGGTCTTAAAGGTTAAGACCGCTAATTCTGGATTGGTATTGGCACTAAAATTTTCTCCAATTAAAAAGATTTCGTCAAAATTTAAATCTTTTGCTAATTGAGCTATTTTCTGGTGTTCTTCGGCAGAAAACGCCCCCAATTCAAACATATCGCCTAGCACAACTGCCTTGGTGCCATCGTAATACGAAAAGTGTTTTAAGGCAACTTCCATACTGCTCGGATTGGCATTATAGGCATCCATAATAATTTTCTTGCCATTTTGTTCAATCGTCTGCGAGCGGTTAATTGTTGGGTTATAAGCTTCTATTGCTTTTTTAATTTCAGGCAATTCTACACCAAAATATCGTGCAATGGTTGTTGCCGCGGCGATATTGTTTTGGTTATAATTTCCCACCAAATTGGATTGAATCAGTATTTCGTCTGCCTCAACTCCGGCTTTTCCTTCTTTTAAAATTCGCTTGTATTGATAATCGGCTTCGTTTTCAAATGCAAAACTAATGGTCTCCATTCCATTGGTTTGCTTGATTTGCTTTGCATCGTCTTTGTTAATGAATGCCTTTCCATTGTGCGCACGCAAGAAATCATACAACTCAGATTTTGCCTTTACCACACCTTCCCCGCTACCAAATCCCTCTAAATGTGCTTTTCCAAAATTGGTAATATAGCCAAAATTTGGTGCTGCAATTTCGCAAAGTTGAGCAATCTCTCGTGGATGATTTGCACCCATTTCTACTACTGCCAAATCGTGTGATTTGTTTAGGCTTAACAAAGTAAGCGGCACGCCAATATGATTGTTTAAGTTTCCTTGCGTATAAGCGACCTTATATTTAGCGCCAAGGGCGTGGGCAATTAGCTCCTTGGTAGTTGTTTTCCCATTGCTTCCCGTAAGCGAAATGATTTTTATGCCTAATTCTTTTCTATGAAGGTGTGCTAAATCTTGTAAAAACTTCAAACTATTTTCCACCAAAAATATGTTTTTAGCTACATTTTCAAATGCTGCCTCGTCTACAATAGCGGCAACAGCTCCTTGCTCAATGGCTTTTTCGGCATAGGCGTTTCCGTTAAAGTTTTCTCCTTTTAGTGCGATGAAAATATCGCCTTTTTCGATTTTTCGGGAATCGGTCGAGATTTTTAATCCGTCTTTAAATTTATGATAGAAATCTTCTACTTTCATGTGTTTTTTATTTTATCAAAAAAAGAGATTCAATCTTATTTTGAACCTCTTTTTTCTATTGAATTTACATTCGATTGTTTTATTTTTGTTTTGTAATCCCTCTTTTAGTTCGGGTAGCCTCATTAGCTCCTGTGTAGTCTTGAGCTACGCGGAAGCCTATCCAAGAGGTTGCTGAGCCCTCGTCAAGGAATCGTCTTTGTCCTGGATCTAGCCAATAAATATTGTCTTTCCAAGATCCCCCTTTAATAACTCTGGTTCTATTACTAATTTCTGTATGTCTTTCTTTTGGATCTTTTTCCAATACTACACGACCATCGTCTGTTACTCTAAATTTTCTTACTGGAGAGTTATACATGTTTGGATCTGTTGCATTTGGCTCTGTTTCGGCCTTTCCTATATCCAAAGATGAACGATAATCACCATCTTCATAATCTCTAGCATCCTCAATAACTTCCTTTTTATAAGCACCTGGCAAGGCTTTCGCTAGTAACTGACCATTATTCAAAGTATCATAAGCTACTTCGCCTTCCTTATATACTTCAAATTCGCTGTTACCATTTTTAATTTTGCGGGTATATATATTTCCTCTGAAATAGTTAAAATCGCTAGCTGTTTCGTCAATCAATGGTCTGTACACATCTGCTACCCATTCAGCAACATTTCCTAGCATTCCATAAAGACCAAACTCATTGGATGGGTATTGTTTGACATCATTTGTGATAGCTGAACCATCATTCCCCCAGCCTCCAATACCTGAATAATCTCCACGACCACGCTTAAAGTTTGCCATAAACTCTCCACGGTTTCTACCTTTCTGTTGTCTAATTTCGTTTTGAGCAATTGGCTTACCTTCATAGCTATTGTATGTTCTATCTCCAGGTAATGCTAATGCGGCATATTCCCATTCAGCTTCCGTAGGCAGTCTAAACGCTGGGACTAAACTAGCGTTCATGCTTGAGCGATAGTTTATCCTAGAATTTTTAGTTTTGATTTTTAGCTTTTTCATAATTTTAGCTGAGTCAATCACACCATCTCCATTAAATACTTGCCCAGGATTTTGCTGAAATTTTTCGGTATTAAAGTGGTTTGCCCCTAAGTTTACTTCTTCGTTTAGGTACAAATCTTTACTAATGTAACCTTTGTCCATCATAGCTTTTTCGTTTGCCCGGTCTGTCAGCCAATCACAATAACGAACAGCCTGCAGCCAAGTTACCCCCACTACTGGATAGTAATCAAAAGATGGATTTCTTAAATACTCGTGCGAATACAAATCATTACGAGAAAGTTTATTTCCCCAAACCAAGGTATCTGGCTTGATACCATCGTTGATGTTTTTGTTCTCTGGATTTGTGGTAGGGAACACATAATTGATCCAAGACATGTATTCTCTATACGCGATGTTTGTAACCTCTGTGTCTCCCATGTAGAAGGAGCGCACCTGCATGCGGCGTGGGGTATTGTCCCAGTTACGCATCACATCGGTTTTCACTTGCCCCATGGTAAAAGTCCCCCCCTCGATGTAAACCATTCCTTGAGAGGCTTTTTGTTTTTCTTTTTTACCTTGGAAGAACCAACCTTTTTTATCATTTGGTTTCCAACCAGTACGGCTTGTATAGTTTTTGGTTCCGCCTCCTGATTTACGCCCACCACTACTACAACTGGTAAAACTTAATACAGCTAAGACTCCCAAAACATAAATGAACTTATTTTTATTCATTCGTATAATTTTAATTACTAATTCCAATCAATGATATAACCTTGCAAAGAAAAAAATTTAGTTTGAATATTGCAATTTTTCTCGCATATTTTAATATAGTGTGGAAAGAAAATTAATTCTTTCCTCCAACCTATCTTATCACAAAATCTGTGCAAAGTTATCAAATTTATTGATTTATTCTCCTTTTTAAAAAATTAAATCTTATTCTTTTTAAGATCCCTTTATTAGGAATCATCGATCATGAAAAGATTAGGATAAATAAATTAAATCTAATTTTAAGCTATAAAATTTCATTCCGATGACATCAATTAGGGTTTTAAAAGTTTAAATGTTTGGCACATATGACTAAATATGGTATATTTGTGCCGAAATTTGGCACCAAAATGTTAAGGAATTTAATCTTTTATAAGCCAATTATTTAGTATCAAAAAAATTAAATTGTAATGAAAAAAATTTTAGCTTTAAGTTTAACGGCCTTTTTGGCTCTAAACACAAATGCACAAGAAAACAATCGCCCAGTAATTACGGGGGCACCTTTTTTAAGAATTTCTCCAGATGCACGCGCTGGCGGTTTAGGAGATATGGGAGTCGCTACATCACCAGATGCTTTCTCTCAATATTGGAACCCTGCAAAATATGTTTTTAGCGAAAATCATTCTGGGGTCGGCGTTTCATATACGCCATACTTGAGTAAAATAACAGATGATGTTTTCTTACTAAACGGAGCTTTCTACACTTATTTAGGCGAAGAAGAAAGAAGTACCCTAGGGGTAAGTATTTACTACTTTAACATAGGCGAAGTAAAACTAAACGAACAAGTTGCCAACGAAATCATTTCTATGGGAAACGCAAAACCAAATGAATTTTCCTTGGATGTATCTTATGGTCTAAAACTTACAGATAACTTCGGTATGGCAGTTGCGGGACGATATATCCGTTCTGATCTAAATAACAATGACAAAAACGCTACTACTAAAGCTGCCAACTCTTTTGCTGTGGATGTAGCTGGATATTATGAGTCTGAGCCTATGAATATAGGAAACATTGACGGACGCTTGCGCGCTGGTTTTAATATTAGTAACATTGGCCCTAAGTTGGATTACTCTGACTCTGAGGAATTAGAAAGTTTTTTACCTACTAATTTAAGATTAGGAACTACTTACGCTTTCTTACTTGATGATGTAAATAAAATCACCGTAGGAGCTGAGTTTAATAAACTTCTAGTACCGACTCCAAGCGAAGCTGTTTACACAGATAACTCTGGCGAAAAAATAGCCTACTACAAAACTCCAAACAACGGAGTCGTTTCAGGAATTTTCAATTCTTTCAGCGATGCCCCTGGAGGATTTTCTGAAGAATTAAAAGAAATTACTTGGTCCCTAAGTGCTGAATATATTTACAACAATGCATTTGCCTTTAGAACTGGATATTTCCACGAAAGTTTAGAAAAAGGAGCCAGACAATATGCAACACTAGGTGCTGGAATCCGATTCAACGCATTTGGATTGGATCTATCTTACTTAATACCTACCAATAGTATAAATAATGCCCTACAAAATACCCTTAGATTTGGATTGACTTGGGATTTTGGCGGGCAAACTTTCAACAGCAATTACAGATAATCTCCCCCGCCTAGCAAGCAAAAAAACGCAAGTTTAAAATTAAGCTTGCGTTTTTTTTGTTTATTTAAATTTTTTAATGTAATTTAAGGCTCTAAATAAAACAAAAAAAGGAAATAAATTAGAAATAATCATTTTTTTAGTCTAAAAACCTATGAAAATGCATTTTTCTAAGTAGATTTTCTGAACAAATCTATTTTTTAACAAAACTTATTCAGCGTAGCGAAATGTCTGAAAACAAAAACTAATAAAAATCAGATAATTTTCCGCTCAAAAATTTGAAGATTTAATAATTTTAATCGTAAATTTGAGTATCAAAATAAAAAAAATACAAAATAACTAAAATTTTAATGTCATGAAAAATTTAAACTTAAAAGCCGTTTTTTTCATTTTATTTTCAACTTTTGGCGTTCTATTAAATGCACAAGCCTTAAAAACCTCTAGAGTTCAAATTCAGTTGAGTGGAACTTCCACTATTCACGATTGGCAAATGAACGCTTATCATGGAGACTTTTCAGGCACTGCTAACGGAAACGCGATAGAGAATGCTAAATTTGTAATGAAAGCCGAGGATTTACAAAGCAATCGTAAAGGAATGGACGCTAACGCCTACAAAGCACTCAATACGGCACAACATCCTAACATCACTTTCACTGCCAATCAATTAAGAAGCGGAGTTGTAAAAGGTAATTTAACCATAAACAATGTAACCCGCAGTATTGAACTACCTGTTGTAATTAAAAAGACTAAAGGGTTCTACACCGTTCAAGCAGAAAAAGATCTTTTGATGACTGATTTCAATATAACACCTCCTACTTTCTACAATGCTGTAAAAACTGCAAACGAGGTTAAAATTGTCATCAATTTAATTTTAAAAGAAGCTTAATCTATTTTTTCATTCAAATAATTTTGAGAGAGCGAGGCCAGCAAAAGCACCTCGCTTTTCTTTTGGCTAAACGATTTTGAAATAAGTGCAAAAAAGTCTTTTCTAAACCCGTAGTGCATTATAAAAAAGGTTGCTCATGTGACGGAAGAATAGTGAATTTTACTGGTTTTCAATTAAATAAAATTACAAGCCGCCTAGGGACAAGTTGCAATTTTATTTTTATCTAAAATTGAAAGGCTCGTTTGCAGCGAAGAAAACGAAAATTTTTCCTTTCTTTGGGAATATTGGCGAAAATGATCTTCCTGATTATCATTCAATATCACAATAAATTAATCTCATTTGGATAATGCACTACGGGTTTTTCTAAATAAATTAAATCACAAAACGAACGATTTTTTTAAACAAAAATTTAGTACATTTGTAGAAATCAACCCAAAAATACAATTATGGCAGAATATAAATTTTTACTTCCATCCATGGGAGAAGGCATTATGGAAGCCACCGTTACAGCATGGCTAAAGAATGTAGGAGATAGCGTTGAAGAAGATGAGGCGATTGTAGAAGTAGCTACCGACAAAGTGGATTCCGATGTTCCTTCCCCCGTAAGTGGTGTTTTAAAGGAAATCATTGTCCCTACAGATAGCGTTGCTAAAGTGGGCGAGCCAATGGCCATCATCACTACCGATGTCCACGAAGAGGAACCAGCCACTTCCGCTCCTAAACCTGAGGAATCAAGCTCCGAAATAGCACAAGCTGCAAAAGAGGCTGAAAAGGCTTTAAATGTAGTAAAAACGCCTGCTAGCATTGATTTGGGCGAAAGCGATAAATTCTTATCTCCACTAGTGCGTTCTATCGCTGCCAAAGAAGGAATTTCTGCCGAAGAGTTAAACAGCATTCAAGGTTCTGGGCAAAATGGTAGAGTGACTAAAGATGATATGCTTCGTTATTTGGAACAAAAAGACCAGCAACCAAGCACTTCCTCTGCTCCTGCCCCAGCAGCTTCAGCACCGCAAACACAAACTCCTAGCCCTGCCCCTAAAGCCATAAGCCTAGGTGCAAACGATGAAATCATCGAAATGGATCGCATGCGAAAAATCATCGCTCAACACATGCTAGACAGCAAGCAAATTTCTCCGCATGTCACCTCCTTTGTAGAGGCAGATATGACGCGCATCGTTCAATGGAGAAATCGTGTAAAAAATGCTTTCCAAAAACGCGAGGGAGAAAAAATCACCTTTATGCCAATCATCGTAGAGGCAATTGTGAAAGCTATTAAAGATTTTCCGATGATTAATGTTTCTGTAGATGGCGACAAAATCATCAAAAAAGCAAATATCAATATCGGTATCGCTGCTGCAAGACCAGACGGAAACTTGATTGTTCCTGTGATTAAAAATGCTGATCAACTGAATTTAATCGGTTTAGCTAAAAAAATCAATGATTTGGGATACCGAGCTAAAAATAATCAGCTTAAACCAGATGAAATCCAAGGAGGAACTTACACCGTTTCAAACATTGGTAGCTTTGGTAATTTAATGGGCACTCCAATCATCAATCAGCCACAAGTGGCGATTATGGCAATCGGAAATATCCAAAAGAAACCTGCCGTGATCGAAACGCCAGAAGGCGATACCATAGGCATTCGCCACAAAATGTATCTTTCTCACTCCTACGATCACCGTGTGGTAGACGGGGCTCTAGGTGGAATGTTTGTGAAACGAGTGGCAGAATATCTTGAATCATTTGACATCGACCGAGGCATTTAATTAATAATTAACTAAATAAAACTTAGAGGGAAATTTCGTTTTTCCCTCTTTTTTTTTTATTTAATTCAGCTAAAATTACTGATTTTATTCACAAATAACTAACATTTTATTCCGAAAGATTGATATAATTATTCAATTTGTATATATTCGCATCTTGAAACAATGAAAAGTTATAGAAAAACAACATGAGCGGTACCATTAAATTCTTCCACCCAGAAGAAACTTTTGTTTACCAAGTAGACAAGTCATTTTGCAAGGTAGTTTATTTAAGAAAAAAGAATTGCCTAGTTCTTGAAATAGAATCAACCGAAAGCCTCGACCACTTGGCTGAAGATTCTCTACAAAACGAATTTCCAAAAGTAGTTTTTAGCGTTGATGATTTCCCAATTGATGTGGAAAACAAAAAGAAACTCCCTGGAAAAATTTACGAAATCCCAGAAAGCACCGTAGAGGTGGAAGACGAAGAGGGCGAAGTAGAAGAAGTTTTCTACACTAATCTAAGCGTGAACGAAGATGATTTTGAAATAAATAACAATGAATTGAAATTCGACACTAGTAAAAGTGGAAAACTACACCTTGTATGGACTGGAGAAGTGGAAGATTTCACCGAAGAAACCGATGAGCTTATTCGCTTTGAAGTAAAATGTAGCTTAATTGATAAAAAAATTGAATTGAGGGAAGAATCTTTTCACGAAGCTTAATTAAGATCATTCAGCAGTCTCCCAAAAAGTGTGTAAACTAAAAAGCAAGGGCTTGGAATTATATTCTGAGCCTTTCTTGAAAAATAAGCAGAAATACGCCTTACTGGGAACACACGCAGGGCGTAGAACCTTTATTTGCAATGCCCTTTCATTAGGCATACCACCACAAGTTGTAATGAAATGGACGGGACATAGTGATTACAAAGCAATGAAACCCTATATCGATATAGCCGATGAAGTGAAAGCTTCGGCAATGGAAAAATTTAATCAATTATAAAAGATTTTCGTTATCTTTGTGAAATAACTTAAACACTTGAAATTATGGAAATAACAGATATCAATCAACTGGATTTAAACGGCACTTATACCTATGCCGATTATTTAATGTGGAAATTTCAAGATCGTTTGGAACTCATCAAAGGTAAAATCTTTAAAATGAGTCCAGCACCTGCCGTAAATCATCAAAGAATATCTATGAGCTTATCATTGGATTTGGGGAACTATTTTAGAAATAAAAAATGTGAGTTGTTTTTTGCCCCCTTTGATGTTCGATTGACCACAAAAGATAAGAAAAACAAAGAAGTAATCACAGTGGTTCAGCCAGATTTATGTGTGATTTGCGACCCTGAAAAATTAGATGAAAGAGGTTGTGTAGGTTCGCCTGATTTGATTGTAGAAATCCTTTCGCCTGGAAACACCAAAAAAGAAATGAAAATCAAATATGAGCTTTACGAGGAAAATGGCGTTACTGAATATTGGGTAGTGCGTCCTTACGATAAAACGCTTCAAATCTATGTTTTACAAAATGGAAAATACATAGGGCTAGCACCCCTCACAGACGAAGACATTGCGACCTCTGAACAATTTCCTGAGCTGAAAGTTGATTTAAGCGAAGTTTTTAAGCAATCTTAATTTCTGAAATGAAATAAAAAGTGATGTGAGATTTTACATTACTTTTTTTATGATAGCTTGTGATATTATTTTGAAATCATCGTTGAAGAGTAGACTGGAAAGTTTAGTATCGTAAGGCTGGTTTAAATCCTCGTCTTGCTGGTAAAGCCAATAGATTGCTTTTTCTAAAACAATACGACATGAAAGGGCCACATACTTTGGTGCCGTATAAGTGAATTGCTCGGCTTGGTGCACCTCATCATACCACAGGGGAAACTCTTTTTGTAGAAAAGCAAAATTGGTTCTCATGGCTTGTTTTAGTTTTTCAGCTTAACAAAAATACTAAATATTTTAAATTTGTTTTATACACTTATTAAAAAATCACTCTTTTTTATTTTTGTACACAAATTTGAGTTTTGGCTTTTGTGCCCCTAGCACTTTTCCTGCTTGGCGTGCTTTGTTCTCTTCCCGTGCACCAAAAAGGAATGCAAAAAACACCGAAAAAGCTAATGCTAAATAAATATTGAAAAACACCCCCAACAAAAACCCTAAAAAACCACCTCGCCAGAAATAATTCATAAATTTTTTATTAGGTGCTAGTAAACCAAACTCTGTTTTAATGTATTCTTGAAAATCACTAAGCACTGATAGATAATCGCCATAGCACACCTTTCCGTTGTTTTTAACAGGGAATTCCTGCACTACCCAAGAGAGATTTGTGTAAAATTCATTTTTGTTTCTATACTTCCAGCGGGGAGACTGCTCTATGACCTCTAATAGGTAGTAAAAACCAGCATAATCTTTTTCGCTCTGCGAAAAGTCGTGCGCCTTTTGCAAGAGTCTTTTTTTCAGCTCTTCTAAATCCCGAGATATGTAAACGGTGTATTCTCCCATAACTTAAAAAATATGAATTTAATGTATTTTTTCTAACTAAAACTTTCTTATAACAAGGTGGCAAACAAACGCTCACTTTTGGCTAATTCTTGCTCAGCAAGGGCTTTTTGCCTCTCGATTTCGGCTATATTTTCTGCAAACTGATTTTGTGACTCGATTGGGGGAGTTATAAATTTAAATTTTTTAAAATCTGACATTGGAGGAAAATTGGGAATACCCGCTCCTCTCGTCGAAGCAAAATATTTTTCTTTAAATCTTTTATAAGAAGAGAGATATACAAAAAAAATATTATTCATTACATTTTGATTCAATGTCAACTTTAATAAGGCTTGATTTATTATTCCTCTCTTTGCTCCTTTTGGGACAATTGATAATTTACCCAAATAAACACCAGAGCAACTTATGATTATATCACCTTCTTCTACTTCAAAGGACCTTTTTTAATTGAATTACTTTTTTCACTAACTGAATCTTCGATAGTTTTAACCTCCCAGCCTTTTGGGTTGGTCACGGGGTCACCAAACATTTCTAAAAATAGGGATTGGATTAGGTTTTCGTATTTTTCTACAAGGGCTTGGCTTTTTTCGCAAAGCTTTTGAGTTAAATCTAATTTTTCCACGATTTTCTGCTGCGTTGCTAAATCGGGTAATGGGATTTTGATTTTAGAATATTTTGAAATCCAATAACGCTTATGTTGTTTTGCATCAAACGACATCGTTTTCATTTTATAATAAAGATATTTTAAATTTGCTCTATCAGAGTCCTCTTTTAATAACTTCATAGCAGAAGACTTTACCTTAAATGGAAAATCCACATAATGAAATGCTGTTGTAAAATCATCAAAAATAATTACAGGATAGTTGTCATAAACATTATCTTTTTCATTAGTTTTTCCTAACAAAAATGATTTCCCTGCTGTTAATACTGGAGTTTCATAACGATCATCATAATCTCCTGAACTCACAATATATCTCGTTGGTTGTTCATAATTCAAAACATCTCTTAACTCAACTTTTTTCATCTTTTAAATCTCTTTAATCAGTTGGGCTAATTGTTCTAGGGTTTGTAGGCGTTCTTGGCTTAGGGCTTGTATCTGGGCTATGATTTCCTTAGGTGGCTCGTAGGAAACGGCTTGGTAGACTACTTCTTTGTAGCGATTGATGCTTAGGTCGTAATCATTTGCCACGATATCGGCTTTAGGCACTTTAAAGGATTTCTGCGTGCGATTTGTCCCCACTTGGCTGAATGCACCGTGATTCCATTGGTTCAAAATATTGGGAATATCGCATTTTTCTTCTAGCGTTTGTGCCACTTGGCTCGGCTCGTTGAAGCATTGCTCCAGCTCCTCCTCGCTCAAAAGTGGGGTGTGCTTATCGTCTAGGCTAAAGCCATCGGCTTGCATGTCATAGAACCAGACATCTTGTGTCTCGGCACCATTGGTTTTGGTAAAGAGAAGTATGGCGGTGCTCACGCCGGCATAGGGTTTAAACACGCCGATCGGCATAGAAATTACGCCTTGCAATTGCTGATTTTCCACTAATTCTTTGCGTATTTTTTTGTGTGCATTGGCACCACCAAATAGCACGCCATCTGGAATGATGACGGCGGCACATCCTCCTATTTTTAGCATTCTTAAAATCAAGGAAAGGAAGAGCAATTCTGTTTTCTTGGTTTTAGTGATTTGCAGAAGGCTACTTTCTACTTCGTCGTAATCCAGTGTGCCTTTAAATGGTGGATTGGCTAAAATAAGCGAATATTTATCGATATCGTTTTGTTTTTCGGCGAGAGCACTCCCAATTTGCAAATTTGGATTTTCTATTCCGTGCAATTGCAAATTCATGGAGGCGATACGCATCATAGATGGGGCTATCTCTATCCCATTGAACATTTCTTTTTGGTAATGATCTCTAAAGGCTTGTTCCAGAAACCAATCGCCGTGCTTGTCGTGTAGATATTCGCTACAGGCGACCAAGAATCCTGCGGTGCCCATGGCAGGGTCGCAGATTTCATCGGTTTTTTGTGGCGGCATAAGCTCTACCATCATTCTTATGATGTGCCTTGGCGTGCGGAATTGCCCATTGGTGCCTGCTTCGGCGATTTTGCTAAGCATGTATTCGTATAAATCCCCTTTGGTGTCTTTGGTAGAAAGCGGGAGCTTATCTATTTTTTGCACCACTCGATCGAGCAACTTAGCGGTAGGAATCATAAAAGTAGCTCCTTTCATATATTCCGAAAACTTTCCGCCTTGTGTTCCCAAACTTTTCATAAAATCAAAAGCTGTAATATTCCCAGCAGACTCATCGGGGCGAGTAAAGATTTGATACATAGTATCTGGATCTTTTTCCTTAAAGCTACTCCATCTCAGGCTTTTTTGAAATGGGGCATAAATGGATTTTCTGGGCGAGCTTCCAAGCATGCTCATTTCTTTCTCAAACAGGATTTGCTTATCGTCTAGCTGCTTGAGGAATATAAGATATGTGAATTGTTCTATCACAGTGAGCGGATTGGAGATTCCGCCCGTCGAGAAATCATTCCAGATACTATCTATTTGACTTTTTAATTCGCCTAGAATCATTTTTTGTCTATTTTTTATTTTCTCGCAAATTGCACCACGACACGCACTTGCTCCTCTGGGTGTGCGGTGGTATCTATCTGCTGAACTACTGCGTCAAATATGCCACTATATCCCATAATTAGCAATTTGTAAAAAAATTGGAAAAACATTGATCAAGTGCCTTATACCTTAATTGTGCATTTTTGTTTTGTGCCATAGATTTTATGTTTTAGAAAACAGCAGTGCTCTAAAGATAAAAATTTAAACGCAAATTAAAAAATGGAATTTTGGCTTATTTTAGGAAAAAACGACCTACCATCCGCCGCCGCCACCGCCACCACCGCCGCCGCCAGAGAATCCACCACCAAACGAGCCGCTTCCGAAACTGCCTGATGATGAAGATTGTGGTGGCGTTATAGAAGTTGTTACGCTTTGGGCTAATCCGCTATTTAAACCATAGGTAAAGGCATTGAAGTTATAGAAATTCCCTGCATACCAAGTGGGTTCATAGTCTTTTGGCACTACGCCTGCTTCCACCATTTTTTGAAATTTCTTGCCCCAAACTCCATCTGTGCCAAGTACCATGGCATAAGGCAACATTTCCTCGAACACCTCTGGCGTTAATTTCGGTGGGTTAAAATACTGCAACTTCTTTTCTTCGGCAAAGCCTAAATACATCCTTAGTCCTTTGATTAAGGATTGGATTTTAAGCAATTCTATGCTTGGTCGCTTAATCAAAATACGATAAAACAGCAAAACACTTAGCCCAATGCTCACAAGCAATCGCGGAATGCTTAAAAAGTAAAAGTCCTCTCCCATTCCCAATAAATACAAAACGGATACTCCTACTAAGAATATACTGGAAATGCTGTACAAAACAATCACTGCACTAAAATTTCGCACAAAGGCTGGAATAGTGAGCAAAAACAAAGTCGCAACTAGCGAAACGATTGAGAAACCTAGTGTATCCTCGAAACCTCCGTCTTTGTATTCATTGATGTAGCAAAATGCTATTAAGGCTAAATTAAGCCCAAAAACCAATAAAATTGGCAAGGTTAAAAGTTTTAAATTTGCTCCTTTTCTGATTAAATAATCATTTTGAACAATCAACGAATCTCTAAATGCTTGCACAGATTCGCTTAAATCTTTGTCATATTTCTTTCCGATGATTTTCTCAGTTTTGGAATGAAATAACTCTTCCATCAAATACTGCTCTTCATCGGGCAGATTTCCGTCGGGTTCTTTTAGTTGGATTAATTTATAGTATTTTTCGTCTGCAAAAAATCCTTTTTTTACGATTTCTTCGATTTTTAAATATCCTTTGATGGCTAAATGCACAATTGCAGCCGAATAAAAACTTGATTTAACCCTTAAATCATTAAACATTCCCACTGTGCCTGGCGACATATTATTGGGCACATTGAATTGTGGCACCACTACAGGACTGGGATAATCGCGCCCGTATTTGTCCCAAGTTCTATAACAATAGAAAAGTGTGGGAATCAATAGAATAATGGATAAAATCGTAATCCCATATCGTTCAAGAAAACTAGGTGGCGCAGGTGCCATAACTACCCCTTTAGTAAAAGCCACAGCCACCGTTAGCCCCTCGCCTATGGATAGGTTTTCTGCTTTGTAGCTCACTGCTCCGTCTCTCGTTTCTATATCACAATCCTGCTTATCCTCTCCATAAGAGCCTGTGTAGCAAGCGGTGCTTTCCACTTTTACCCCATGAGGCAATACAATATTGGCTGAAACCTTATCTGTTGGAAAATCCCAATAGTTTCCGTTCACATTCCAATAAAACTCATCGTAGGTATCAAAATACCCAATTTGGTTATCTGCTGTGTAATTGATTTGATATTCATAATCTCCAGCTGGCAAAAAGTTGTTTTTACGACCGATGTAGATATAGAATTTCCCATCTCGCACCTCGGTAGAATAAGGCTCCTCTACCCCATCTCTCAATACCGAGCTCACATGATAGTTTACTTTATAGTTTCCTGTATTTTTCTTGCGAATGGTGGGAAGCACTCTAAAAACTCCACGACGGATATTTATGTCCTCTGCATGCACTTTGATTTTTTCCTGCACCTGAATATCAGACGACGCCTCAATCTTTATATCTGAATGAAAATTAAGGATTCGCTCCTGCTGAGCAAATACGGCTAAGCAGAGCAAGAAGAAAAATACAAAAAACCTATTTTTCATATATTTTTTAAGGTCTAAAATTTAACTTGTGGCACTTCTTTTTCGGCTGGGTTGTCCAACTCAAAGAATTGACTTTTAGTAAATTTAAAAATATTTGCAACAATATTGCTCGGGAAGCTATCTATCAAGATATTTTTCTCGCGCACAGTGCCATTGTAGTAATTTCTTGTTTTTTCGATATCATTCTCGATTTGAGTAAGCTGTTCTTGCAGGCTTAAAAAATTGGTATTTGCCTTTAAATCTGGATATCTTTCTGCCAAAGCAAATATACCACCCAGAGCCTTAGTGAGCATATTTTCTGCCTGCTCCTGCCCTTGCACACCATTAGCCTGCACTGCTTGATTTCTCGCTTGGATTACTTTTTCCAGAGTTCCGCTCTCGTGTTGTGCATATCCCTTCACGGTTTCCACCAAATTGGGGATTAAATCATGACGCTTTTTCAATGCTACATTAATGGCACTCCACGCCTCCTCTACAAGAGTTTTAAGGCTTACTAATTTATTGTAAATGCCCACGCCATATAATACAAACAAAATTAAGATGACTAGAATTATAATACCTACTGTTGTCATTTTTTACTATATTTTTTAAATCGTTTTCTACAAAAATAAAAAAAAGACTCAGAAATCAACTGCCTGAGTCTTCTTTTTTTAACGCTGTTTTTGTTTAGCCTCAATGCTTAAAGTAGCGTGCGGCACAAGCTTCAAGCGCTCTTTGCTAATCAGCTTGCCCGTTTCGCGGCAAATGCCATAGGTTTTATTCTCGATGCGCACCAAGGCATTTTTTAGGTTTTTGATGAACTTCTCCTGCCGGCTAGCAAGCTGCGCATTTTGCTCCTTGCTCATCGTTTCAGAGCCTTCTTCAAAGGCTTTAAAGGTGGGCGAGGTATCATCAGTCCCGTTATTTTGGTTATTGATAAAAGATTCTTTAATCACTTTTAAATCTTTTTCAGCCTTAGCTATTTTTTCAAGAATTAGCTCTTTAAATTCTTCAAGCTCGGCATCGCTGTACCTTTTTTTACCAGTTTCTTCGTTACTCATATTACTTAAGGTTTTTGAATTGCTATTTTCGTTACAATGTAGTCAATTTCTACGATATTTGCAACATTTAGCGCCTCTAAAACTTCAATTTTTTCGGCCAAAGTTTCATTTGCGATATAATCATAATTATTTTCCACAGCTTGCTGAATCTCTGGCGTATATTGCAACTGAACAATGATGCGGTCTGTTACCTCAAGGCCAGCCTCTTTTCTTAAATTTTGAATTCTATTCACTAGCTCTCTGGCAAGCCCTTCCGCTTTAAGCTCCTCGGTGAGTGTGGTATCGAGCGCCACGGTCAAGTTGCCGTCCACAGCAACCACCCAGCCTTGAATATCTTTTGTAATGATTTCAAAATCCTCGATTGGCAATTCGTGTTTCTCGCCATTTAGCTCAATACTAAATTTGCCAGCGCGTTCCAATTCGTTGATTTGCTCATTGCTCATTGCGCGGATTGCAGCGGCTACCTCTTTCATATTTTTACCAAATTTTGGCCCAAGGGATTTAAAGTTTGGTTTTACTTCTTTTACCAAGATGCCCGCAGCTTCTTCATTGCTAAGGATTTTCACCTCTTTTACATTCACCTCGTGTTTAAGCAGCTCAGCGATAGATTCAAGGCGCTCTTTCATCACCTCATCAAGTGCCGGAATCATCACCTTGGTAAGGGGCTGCCTTACTTTGATTTCAGCTTGTTTTCTAAGGCTAAATAGCATACTTGTTGCTTTTTGAGCTAAATGTGTTCTTTCTTGCAACTCATCATCAATTAAGCTTGTATCGGCTTTTGGGAAGTCTGATAGATGGACTGACTGCGCTTCGCCCGCAATGCCTGTGAGGTCTTTATATAGCCTATCGCTAAAGAATGGTGCAATGGGCGAGGCTAGCTGTGCTACGACTTTAAGCACTTCATATAAAGTTTGGTAGGCAGCGATTTTATCCTCAGAATACTCACCTTTCCAGAAGCGTCTTCTATTCAGGCGCACATACCAATTGCTCAGATTATCGCCCACAAATTCCTGAATGGCTCTGGCGGCACGCGTAGGCTCATAGTCGGAGTAGAAGGCATCTACTTTTTCAATGAGGGTGTTTAATTCAGAGAGTATCCAGCGGTCTAGCTCAGGGCGTTTTTCCACGGGCACGGTAGCCTCTTGGTTGGTAAAGCCGTCCACATTGGCATACAGCGCAAAGAAGGAATAGGTGTTGTATAAGGTACCGAAGAATTTTCGGCGCACTTCCTCTATGCCTTCTAAGTCAAATTTTAGATTTTCCCACGGCTGTGCATTGGAAATCATATACCAGCGAGTGGCATCTGGGCCATATTTCTGAATAGTTTCAAACGGATCGATGGCGTTGCCTAAACGCTTAGACATTTTTTGTCCGTTTTTGTCTAAAACTAAGCCATTGGAAACAACATTTTTATAAGCAATTTGGTCAAAGACAAGGGTGGCAATTGCGTGTAGCGTGTAGAACCAGCCACGCGTTTGGTCCACTCCCTCAGCAATGAAATCAGCAGGAACGATTTGCTCTAATTTCTTATCGCAAGAGAATGGATAGTGCCATTGTGCATAAGGCATAGAACCGCTATCGAACCAAACATCTATCAAATCAGATTCGCGTTTCATTGGCTTTCCTGCTGAAGACACCAATGTGATTTGGTCTACATAATTTTTGTGTAAATCTAATTTTTCATAGTTTTCTTCTGAATAATCACCTGGCACAAAATCTTTGTATGGATTTTCGGTCATCACGCCTGCGGCAATGGCTTTTTCTATCTCATCCATTAATTCTTGGGCGGAGCCGATACATTTTACCTCAGCGCCATCTTCTGTGCGCCAGATAGGCAGTGGAATTCCCCAATATCTTGAACGGGAGAGGTTCCAATCTTTGGCCTCTGCAAGCCAGTTGCCAAAACGCCCTTCGCCAGTGGATTTAGGTTTCCAATTGATGGTTTTGTTAAGCTCTACGAGGCGACCTCTTTTATCGCTAATTTTGATAAACCAACTATCTAGCGGATAATATAAAATGGGCTTATCTGTGCGCCAGCAGTGCGGGTAGGTGTGGTTGTATTTTTGAACATTGAAGGCTTTGTTTTCTTCTTTTAACTGAATAGCAATTTCCACATCCACAGAACGCTCGGGTGCCTCGCCTTCGTTATAATATTCGTTTTTCACATATTTTCCAGCGTATTTTTTTGGAACATGCGAAGTGAATTTCCCTTGTAAATCTACGATTGGCACAGGGTTTCCGTGGTCGTCTAAAACGAGCATTGGCGGCACGCCGTTTTCCTCACTCACTTGGGCGTCATCAGCCCCAAAGGTAGCTGCAGTGTGCACGATACCTGTACCATCTTCTGTGGTTACGAAGTTGCCTGCAATCACGCGGAAGGCTTGGTCTGCATCTTTGTATGGCAATGCCCAAGGCAATAATTGCTCATATTTAGCCCCTACTAAATCTGCTCCCGTAAAGGTTTTTAAGATTTGGTAAGGAATCTTTTTATCTTCGCTTTTATAATTTGCAAAATCCTCAGGATTATCGGTTTCTACGAATTTCCCGCCGAATTGCTTTTTCAATAATGGTTTTCCGATGATTACGGTAATTGGCTCAAAAGTATATTGGTTAAAAGTTTTTACCGCAACATACTCAATCTTCTTACCCACAGTGAGTGCTGTGTTCGATGGCAAAGTCCAAGGCGTGGTAGTCCAAGCAAGGAAATACACCGCGCCTTCAAGGTTTTGCAAGGCTGGGCAAGTTTCTTTTTTGGCTCTAAATTGTGCCACGATGGTGGTGTCGCTCACATCTTTATAGGTGCCTGGCATATTTAGCTCGTGGGAGCTAAGCCCTGTCCCCGCTTTGGGCGAATATGGCTGAATGGTGTAGCCTTTATAAATTAAGCCTTGGTCATAGATTTGCTTTAAAAGCCACCACACGGATTCCATATATTTGGATTGATAGGTGATATATGGATTTTCCAAATCTACCCAATACCCGATTTTGCGCGTTAAATCATTCCAAGCATCAGTATAGCGCATCACGGCCTCGCGGCAGGCTTTATTATAATCCTCCACCGAGATTTTCACCCCAATGTCCTCTTTGGTAATCCCTAATTCTTTCTCCACGCCCAGTTCCACAGGCAGCCCGTGCGTATCCCAGCCTGCTTTACGCTTAACTTGTTTGCCTTTTAAAGTCTGGTATCTACAAAAAATATCTTTGATTGAACGCGCCAATACATGGTGAATTCCAGGCATTCCGTTGGCTGAAGGTGGCCCTTCAAAAAACACAAAAGTTTCGTTTCCTTCGCGAGTTTCGATACTCTTTTTAAAGGTATCGTCTTTCTCCCAAAAATCTAATTCTTCCGCGGCGACCTTTACCAAGTCCAACTGCTTGTATTCTGGAAATTTATTATGCATAATTCTTTAATTGTTCTATTTAAAATTCTCAAAAATTGAATGTCTGCGAAATTAAGCATTTTTTTCTAATTATGGGATTAAATAACGCTGATTTTGAACACTTATTTAGATTTTCGGGAATTTTTTGGGTTAAATCCTCAAAATCGTTATCTTGCTCACATGAAAGATTATGTAATTCACTGGTTTCGTAGAGATTTAAGACTAAAGGACAATACCGCACTACATCATGCCATTCAGCACAAAATACCCGTGAAATGCATTTTTATTTTTGATGCCGAAATTCTAAAACATTTGCCCAAACAAGACAAGCGTGTCGCCTTTATCTTGCAGCAACTTTTAGCCTTAAAAAAATCCTTGCGAAAGCTTGATTCAGACTTGTTAATACTAAAGGGCTATCCCACCGAAATTTGGAAAGATTTAGCCCAAGATTCACATCTAAAGGCCGTTTTCACCAACCGTGACTATGAGCCCTACGCACTCCAGCGAGATGAAAAAGTGCAGCGACTTTTAGCCCAAAAAAATATCGAATTTCATACTTTTAAAGACCAAATTGTTTTTGAAAAAAACGAAGTGCTTACGCAAGCGGGAAAGCCTTATAAAGTGTGTACGCCCTACAAAAATCAATGGAAAAAGATTTTGGAACCCGATCGGAATTTAAAGGCCCTTCCCGTAGCTCTTAAAAAATTCCATTTTTATAGCTTTTTTAATGATGATTTCGAAACGCTGGAGAGCATAGGGTTTAAAAATGTGGAAAACCCCAATTTGCCCACCGATTTGCAAAATATTGACATCAATCATTACGAAAAAGAGCGAGATTTGCCTTATTTAGACAACGACACTTCCAAGATTGGCACAGCTTTGCGCTTTGGGACTTTGAGCATACGAGAAGCCATGCGCTATGCCATGCAACACAACGAAACTTTCTGGAACGAATTGATTTGGCGCGAGTTTTTCAGTCAAGTTTTGGCACATTATCCCGAAGTGGTTTCCAAGGCTTTTAAACCTAAATACGATTTTATCGCTTGGCGAAACAACGAAAAGGAATTTGAACGCTGGTGCCAAGGCAAAACGGGCATTCCCATTGTGGATGCAGGTATGCGAGAGCTGAACGCAACGGGCTTTATGCACAATCGTGTGCGCATGATTGTTGGGAGTTTTTTGGTTAAAAATCTCTTGATTGATTGGCGCTGGGGCGAGGCTTATTTTGCCGAGAAATTAATGGATTTTGACTTGACATCCAACAACGGAAATTGGCAATGGGTGGCAGGTTGTGGCACCGATGCTGCCCCATATTTTAGAGTCTTTAACCCCATTACGCAGGCAGAAAAGTTTGATCCGAATCAAAAATATATCAAAAAATGGATTCCTGAATTGGGCACGGCTAAATACCCCGAGCCTATGGTGGATCTAAAATCTAGCCGACTGCGTTGTTTGGAAGTCTATAAAAAAGCGGTGAAAGAAATTTAATTTTTAATTTTTTTTAGCTAACTTGCATAAGATTTAATTCTAACACAAAAAACAATAATTATTTAGCAATGAAAGTATATTTTGACAGCGCAGCCACTACGCAACTACGAGATGAAGTGATTGATTATATGTTGACTCATATGCGTAGCCATTTTGGGAATCCCTCTTCTACGCATTTTTTCGGTAGAGATGCAAAAGCTTTGATTGAAAACACCCGAAAAAGCATTGCCAAATATACTAATACCACGGGCGCAGAAATTATTTTTACATCTTGTGGCACCGAAGCTAATAATTTAATCATTCGTTCGTGCGTAGACTATCTCGGGGTAGAGCGCATCATCACCTCCCCTCTCGAGCATAAATGCGTGGCAGAAACGGTAAAAACGGTAGAACAAAACCGAAAAGCAGAAATTCAGAAATTGCATGTTTTGCCCAATGGAGATTTAGACCTAGAGCAGCTTGAAGAATTACTGAAAGATGAAAGCAAAAAAACACTCGTGAGCTTGATGCACGCCAATAACGAAATTGGGAATATCTATGATATAGAAAAAATTGGCAACTTGGCACATCAATACAATGCGCTTTACCATACCGACATGGTGCAAACTTTGGGACACTACCCTATTTCGTTGGGTGATTTGCCCGTAGATTTTGCGAGTAGTAGCGCGCATAAATATCATGGACCAAAAGGTGTAGGCTTTGCTTTTATAAGAAAAGGCACAGGGCTAAAAGCGCAAATCACAGGAGGCGGACAAGAACGAAATATGCGCTCGGGCACCGAAAACCTCATCGGCATCATCGGTATGGGCAAAGCCTTTGAATTGGCCAATGAAGAATTTGAAAAAGACCAAAAATATATTTTAGAACTTAAAGAATATATGATTGCTCAACTGAAAGAAGCTTTCCCCGATATTATTTTCAACGGACGAAGCGAAGATTCATCAAAAAGCCTTTACGCTATTTTGAGCGTCCTTTTGCCGTTTAAAGACAGCCTCATTGGCTTTGAATTGGATTTAAAGGGAATTGCCGTTTCGCAAGGAAGTGCTTGTAGCTCTGGCGCCGCCAAAGTATCTGATGTGATTGATAGCATTGTGCCAGCCGAAGTGATTGAAAAAACCACCCCTTTGCGCATTTCGTTTAGCCACTTCAACACTAAGGAAGAAGTAGACTATTTTGTAGAAGTATTGAAGGAAATTGGTGAGAAATACTAAAAAATTTAAAAGCTCAATCTTGGGAATTGAGTTTTTAATTTAACAATTATTGAACTCTTATCGTTTGTTTTTTTACTAATTCTCCATTTTTAAACAAAGTAGCATAATAAATACCTTTTGGCAAGTGCTTTAAACTAAATTTATTGCTCGTAGTAGTAAAAACTTTTATTCCTTGTGAATTATATATTTCTGTTTTCAAATTATTCAGTGATAAACTTCTATTTCTATACCCATTAGAGTTCTCTTTAACTAAGTAGACATTATCTTCGTAAGGTACTAAAATAATATCTGGCTCTAACAAAAATATTGTTTTCCCACTATATTTGCCACATTTATTAATTAAAGTATATTTAAATGTATTATTTCCTCTGTATGTACCGCTCTCTGATTGCATTTTATAAAATGAACCCTCAATGCATTTGCCCCTATCTTTTTCAAAACCACAATAAAAATCACTTACCCCCATTACTGGAAAAGAGACAGGGCTAATAAACCTATAATAAATTTTGCTTGAATCCTCCCAAATATCATAATACCCATTAGGCTTTCCCACCCATATTTCTTTAGTAATAGGAGACATTTCTGTATTAGGAAATTTAGCCGTAAGTTTAATTTCGCCTTGTGTTTTGTGGGGTTTGATTTGAATGTCGTTTGAGTTTTTAACCTGAGTTCGATTAATATTTTAAGGGAAATAAGTTGTATAAAAAGAGAAATAGTTGTATTTTTAAGTTTTTAAAATTCAATTATTTAACAACTATTTCTCATGATTAATTACCACAAAATTACGGATATTTTTTGTATTGTTGATGACTTTTGTAATGATTTTGAAAAATTCACTCAACCTTTTCTTCTCGGAAAGCCTCCCAAAAAGAAACCCAAAATGAGTAACGCTGAAGTAATCACCATAATGATTCTTTTTCATCTAAGTGGCTTTAGAACTTTTAAGCATTTTTACATTTACTATGTTCAAAAGCATATGCAACAGGAATTTCCTCAAACGGTCTCTTATAACCGATTCACAGAACTTATGCAATCCAATATCATGGCTCTTACCATGTTTGCAAAAACCTGTGCTTTAGGAAGTTGTACAGGGATTTCTTTTGTGGATAGTACGCCAATAAGAGTATGTGGAAACAAAAGAATTAAACGCAACAAAGTATTCAAAGACCTAGCTACAACGGGGAAATCTACTATGGGTTGGTTTCATGGATTTAAACTCCATTTGGTCATTAATGATAAAGGCGAGATATTGAGTTTTTGCGTAACGCAGGCGAATGTAGACGATAGAGAACCACTGAAAAATGAAGGCTTTTTGAAGCAAATTTTTGGTAAACTGTTTGGGGACAAAGGTTACATCTCTGAAAAGTTGAATCAATTACTCTTTGTGGATGGTATTCAACTGATTACCAACATCCGAAACAACATGAAAAACTCTCTTATGACTATGTCTGACAAAATTTTGCTTAGAAAGCGCTCCATCATAGAGACAGTGAATGACGAGCTAAAAAACATTTGCCAAATTGAGCACTCCAGGCATCGTTCAATAGGAAATTTTATGACCAACTTAGTGGCAGGGATTATTGCCTATCACTTTCTTCCTAAAAAACCATCATTAAAATATGAATCTCTGAAAACTAACCAATTAGCTATGTTTTATTAATCGAATTCAGGTTTTTAGACACAATTTGAGCTCCCTCTACCGACCACTCCACTTCCTCATCTGTATTCTGAATGGTATAAGTAGCCACGCCCTCTGGGTTACACAATAAAGACTCGCCCACGATTTTTGGCTGAATATGAGAATAAATCCAATCTATATAATTATTTACTTTGGTATAAATTGTTGGACTTTTAGCTTTTGGATAAAAACCCCAACTTGAAACACCTATCAATCTTGGTTTATTATTTCTAAAAATAACGGCAGGTCCTCCACTATCTCCCATAGCTACTCCATAACCATTTTTATAAAGTATAATAGATGAAATTTCATCTACGATATTATATCTCTCATCAATTTCCACCGCTTGTTTTTTATTTATTATAGGCATTTCGACTCTCTTTAAACTTTTAGAGATAGCAAAATATTCATCAGAGGTTACCCCCCAGCCAGTAAGTGTTACTTCTGTTCCTATATTTACCCCCTCTGTATTCAGTTCAATATTTTTTATTTTTTCATCATATCTTAAAGGCTCTACAAGTTCAATTAAGGCTATATCATTTTGAATATCATGTTGAACTTCTTTGAAGTCCTTATGAATAATAACTTTTTTAATTTCCCTCTGCTTGCCATGTTCATAAATATTAGATATTCCAGCTACAACTTTACTTATTCCAGAAGAACCTTTAAAACAGTGAGCTGCTGTAAGTATCCATCTTGGAGAGATAATACTCCCACCACATGTATGATTGCCCGAAAAATCTTGTAAGGAC
Organism: Ornithobacterium rhinotracheale; assembly: GCF_004088395.1. Lineage (NCBI taxonomy): Bacteria > Pseudomonadati > Bacteroidota > Flavobacteriia > Flavobacteriales > Weeksellaceae > Ornithobacterium > Ornithobacterium rhinotracheale. The sequence continues at coordinate 1,722,538 of NZ_CP035107.1, forward strand.
ACCTGCCAAGGCGTATTTTGCACTAATTCATCTTGCCCATTTATAATTCCATGAAACTGAGCTTTTACAGAAGATGAAATGACTAAAAATAAAGCAATTAACTTTTTCATAAATCTGAATATTTTTTTCTATAATACATATTCTTTATAAAATAAAGATTAACATTTGCTTTGTATTTTTCTGAATAAAAACTATACACATAACCAGGCTTATCTTCCTTATGAGATTTATATGGTAAAACTCTATAATCTTCGTTAAATAAAATTTTATTCAGAGGTATCCATTTAGGTCTATCAGCGTCTGAATAAGGCGTATGCCCCCTATCAAAAGTATGCAAATATTCAAACTCTTTAGAGGTGCGTAAGTTGGGATATAATAATTTATTTTCACTTAAAACAGCAATTATCTGCTTGGTTTCTTTTACTTGAATATATGTTTTTCCATTTTCATTTTTCGTTTCCAAATGCAAATCAGGCGAAAGAATTTCTTCTTTTAAATTCAGTTCGGCCCAGGCTATTGGGGTACTTAAAGCTCCCAAATTATGTTTTTCATCACTCAATGCAATGATTAAAACTTGGTTTACTTCACTTGTAGGCTCTTCAACTACAATTTTTTCATCATCATCGTTTTTGCAACTCGTGATTGCTGTGCTTAGCAAGGCTATCGCCATGCAGTAAGCTAAAATTTTTGTGATTTTCATATTTTTATTTTTTAATTTCGCTAAAATTATAAAAAATAAAAACACCAAACAAACAAAAAAGCTATTTTCAATGTTAATTTAAAAATACATTAAAAATAGCTTAAAGAAATGCTATAAATTTTATATAAAATTCAAAAATTTAAATCATTCGTTTTATTTTAGCCATATAAAATCCATCAAAACCTGATTGGCTTGGCAAGATTTTCTTTTCTTCAATTAATTCAAAATTAGGATTTTCGGCTAAAAATCGCTGAATTTGTTTTTCGTTTTCGGCAGGGAAGATAGAGCAGGTTGCATACACCATCAAACCGCCTTTTTTAAGCATTTTGGGGTAAGAAGCTAAAATTTTCGTTTGTTCGCTCGTTACGCGTTGCAAAAAATCTTGATTAATTTTCCATTTAGCATCGGGATTTCTTTTCAGAACACCCACTCCCGTGCAGGGCGCATCGATCAACACACGGTCAAACGAATTGTGCAATCTTTTAATTGTTTTAGAAGATTCAATTATTTTAGTCTGAATATTAAAAGCAGCATTTCTTTTGGCTCTTTTCTTTACTTCTTTCAATTTCCACGGCACAATATCCATTGCCAAAACGCTTCCTTTGTTTTGCAATAAAGCCGCCATGTGCAACGACTTTCCGCCACCGCCCGCACAGGCATCTACCACACGCATTCCAGGCTCTAGCTCCAAGAACGGAGCCACCAATTGCGAAGATGCATCTTGCATCTCAAACCAACCATTTTTAAAAGCCTCTGTCTGGAACAAATTTTTCTGATTCACCAATAAATATGCGTCTGGATAATCAGGGATTGCCTCGATTTCCACTTCCGCTTCTGCCAAAGATTTTCTCAGCATTTTTTCATTAGCCTTTAAAGTATTTAGCCTTAAAATAGGGGGTGCAGGCTGGTTCATCGCATCGAGCTCTTGGTTCCAAGATTCCTCGCCCAATTGTTCCACACCCAACTTGTATAAATTCGGAGAAACAGAATACCAAACATTCTGTATTTTTTTAGCTTTGAGATAATTAGATTTAATTTTATCGATATTATACCTTCCAAATTCCTCCAATTGCGGAATTTCTACATTACTTATAATAAAGTAAGTCGCGATTAAAGACCAATAATCTTTTCTCTTCAACGCACCATTTGATGCATAATCTATGAGCGATTTCCAGCGCACAATGTCGTACACGGTTTCGGCAACAAAGGCACGATCACGGCTTCCCCATTGTTTGTTTTGTTTAAAAGTACGCTCGATTTCCTTGTCGGTATAGCGATTTTGTTCAAAAACGGATTGAAGAATTTGCGTAATCCCAATATATAAATTTCTAAAAGGCAATGCTTGTTTCATATAAATAATGCTGAATAAACGGCAAAGTTAGTCATAAAATCTTAGTTTAAGCTTGATTTGTTATCCTTCTAATCAAAAAAATATTTTAGCTAAATTATGAGATTTGACATAAAATCACTTTTAATCTTCGTTTATAAATCGTATTTTTGGAGAAATTCAACCATTAAAAAATACTTTAAAATTATGCCAAAAGGAAATTTTTATGTACCAGAAGCCTATAACGAGCCTGTAAAATCTTATGCTCCAGGCTCTCCTGAACGCGAATCTCTTCAAAAAAGATATGACGAATTATGGAACACCGTAACGCCTGTGCACCAAGTGATTGCAGGTGAGCGTATAGAAGGGACTAAAAAAGAACTTTTCTCTCCGCACGACCACAAACACTGTGTAGCTCATTACTACGAAGGCACGGGAGATGATGTAAAAAAAGCCATAGATAGTGCCCTCGCAGCAAAAGCTAAATGGGCAGCATTGCCATGGGAAGAGCGTGCAGCTATTTTCTTAAAAGCGGCTGAGTTAGTAGCAACCAAATACCGCGACACGCTGAATGCGGCAACCATGATTGGACAAAGTAAAACGGCTTTTCAAGCAGAAATTGATTCGGCTTGTGAATTGACGGACTTTTTAAGATTCAATGTTCAATACATGACAGATATTTATGCTGAACAACCTAGCTCTTCTGAGGGAATCTGGAACCGAGTAGAATATCGCCCTGTGGAGGGATTTTTATATGCAGTAACTCCGTTTAATTTTACAGCCATTGCGGGGAACTTACCTTCTTGCATGGCATTGATGGGAAATGTAGTGGTATGGAAACCTGCTCATACGCAATTGCTTGCAGCTAAATTCTTGATGGATGTATTTGAAGAAGCTGGTTTGCCAAAAGGCGTTATCAATTTAGTAATTACAGACGCCAAAGAAACTACCAAAATCTGTTTTGAACATCCAGATTTTGCAGGCGTTCACTTTACAGGTTCTACGGCAGTATTCCAAAGTTTCTGGACAGCCATTGGAAACAACATTCAGAAATATAAAACTTATCCAAGAATTGTAGGAGAAACTGGTGGAAAAGATTTTGTTCTTGCTCACCCTTCAGCAGATAAAAAGGCTTTAATCACAGCCTTGAGCCGTGGTGCCTTTGAATTCCAAGGGCAAAAATGTTCGGCAGCTTCTCGTGCTTATATACCGGCTAGCATTTACGAAGAAGTAATCGACGGCGTAAAAGCAGACTTGGCAAGTTTCAAAATGGGAACACCGAGAGATTTCTCAAACTTTATCACCGCAGTGATTGACAGAAAAGCTTTTGATAGAATTACTAAATATATCGAACAAGCTAAATCTGATGCCGATGCAGAAATCGTGGCAGGAGGAAACTACGACGACAGCAAAGGTTATTTCATTGAACCAACCATCATCAAAACCACCAATCCACATTATGTGAGCATGGAAGAAGAAATCTTCGGACCAGTGCTTACTATCTATGTATACGAGGATAAAGATTGGGCAAAAACTTTGAAATTGGTAGACGGCACTTCGGGCTATGCACTCACAGGAGCAATTTTCGCCCAAGACCGATACGCTATCACAGAAGCGACCAAAGCTCTAGAAAATGCAGCGGGTAACTTCTATGTAAACGACAAGCCAACGGGAGCCGTAGTGGGACAACAGCCATTTGGTGGTGCAAGACTTTCTGGAACCAATGACAAAGCAGGTTCTGCACAGAATTTATTGCGTTGGGTTTCTCCAAGATTGATTAAAGAAACCTTTGTTCCGCCTACAGATTATAGATACCCATTCTTGGCAGAAGATTAAAAAAATCAAATTTCGATTATTTTTTAATAAATGAAAAGGCACTCTATTTTGGGTGCCTTTTATAGTTTAAATAAATTCGCTTAGCTCTAGCCATCGCATTTCTTTTTCCTCTAAGGCCTCGGTAATTTGTTGTAATTCCGCTCCTATTTCTTTGATTTTCTCGTAATCGGTTTCGCCTAAAAGCTGATTGCTAAGCGCTTCTTTCTTTTCTTCTAATAGGGGAAGCTCTTTTTCTAGCTGCTCAAATTCTCTTTTTTCCTTAAAGCTTAATTTCTTTTTAGGCGCTTCGGCTTTGGCTATGGAGGGCTTTTTGCGTGGTGCTTGCTCTCGCTGTTGCTGGGCTTTTTCCTTGGCTAATGCACGGTATTCGGTAAAGTTTCCCACGAAATCAGAGACTACACCCTCTCCCTCAAAGACTAGGGTGTGCTCAATGATGCGGTCCATAAAATATCTATCGTGCGACACGATGATTAAACAGCCTTGATACTGCTGCAAGAAGTTTTCCAAGACGGTGAGAGTCTGCAAATCTAAATCATTAGTAGGCTCATCAAAAATTAAAAAATTAGGGTTTTGATAAAGCACATACATTAGGTGAAGTCTTCGCTTTTCGCCGCCTGAAAGTTTGGCTATGGGGGCATACTGCGTTTGGTCATCAAACAAAAATAAGCGCAAAAACTGTGAGGCAGAGAGGCTTCGCCCATTGGCTAGGGGGTAATTTTCGGCTATTTCTTTTATAAAATCAATCACACGCTCCTCCTCTTTAAAGGCTAAGCCTTTTTGTGAGAAGTAGCCGATTTTAATAGTCTCTCCTGTTTCGATTTCGCCAGAATCATAGGGTTCCAGCCCTTGTATGATGTTTAAAAAAGTGGATTTCCCTACGCCATTGCCTCCGATGATTCCTACTTTTTCGCCCCGCTGAAAGTTGTACGAAAAGTCTTTTAAAATCACCTTTTCGCCAAAGCTTTTATTTAGATTCTTAATGCTTAAAATCTTTTTCCCAAGCCGCTTCATCTCAAAATCAAGGTTAAGGTTTTCTTTTGCCACATTTTGCTTGGCTACTTTTTCCGTTTCGTAGAACGCCTCTATTCTGCTTTTGGATTTTCCTGTGCGTGCTTTGGGCTGGCGACGCATCCATTCTAATTCCTTACGATACAAATTATTAGCCTTATCAATATTTGCCTGTAAATTTTCTTCTCTTAGGGCTTTATTTTCTAAATAATCGGCGTAGGCACCGCGGTGAATGTACAATTTTTGGTCTTCCAGCTCCCAGATGATATCACAAATATTGTCCAGAAAATACCTATCGTGCGTTACAAGAAGCAGTGTAACTTTTGCCATCGAGAGGTACTGTTCCAGCCACTCCACCATATCTACATCTAGGTGATTGGTAGGCTCATCCATAATGAGCAGCGTATGCTTATGCTCTGCACGGATTTCGAGCAAAAGTTTTGCCAGCGCCACACGCTTCACCTCGCCTCCTGAGAGCTTTCCCATTGGCTTATCAAGCGCCGTAATTTTCAATTGCCCCAAAATCTGCTTCATCTCAGATTCCAGCTCCCAAGCCTTATGCTGCTCCATTTCTGCAATCGCTTGGCTTAGCTTTTCAGCATTGCCCGAGTGCATATTTTTCTGGTAATTTTTAAGCGCCATAATGGGCGGAATCGCTAGCTGCATCATAAAATCCTCTACCGAGAGCGCTGGCTCAAATCGTATCTCTTGGTCAAAAAACACCGTTTGAATCTCCTTATTTATCAAAATCCTGCCCTCATCACTAGGCTCCATTCCCATAATGATTTTAAGCAAAGTAGACTTGCCCGAGCCATTTTTAGCCACCAAGGCAATTTTATCGCCCTCATTGATGTGAAACGAGATATCCTTAAAAAGGACTTTCAGCCCATACGATTTGGTAAGATTTTCCGCCGTAATATAGTTCATACGCTATCCAATGAATTATTTGCAAAGGTATTAAAATTGCACCGTTTTCCTCCCCCCACTTTACATAAAAACCACGCAAAACCTCAAAACGCCCCCACTGCCCCTCCTGCCCAAAGCGCCTATTTTGGGTAAAAGAGCGTTTTTTTTGATTAAATCAGTGAAAATTTTGGACACCGAAGCCAAAAATTTCGATACCGCAGCCTTTTTTTTCGATATTCGAGGCAAAAAAATCGATATTCAAACTAAAAACTTCGATACCAAGCCTAAAAACTTCTCTGATTTAGCCAAACACTTCGCTAATTCAATCAAATAATGCCCTAATTTAGCCCAAAAATAGCCCTCAGCGAGCAAAAGTTTTATCTCTTAACCCAATTTTTTCGATACTGTGCCTAATTTTTTAGCCTTGCAACCTAAAAATTTAGACCACCGACCTAAATTTTTGAATACCCTGCCTAAAAATTTCGATATTTGATGTAAAAATTTGGCTTCGGTATCCAATTTTTTTGATACTGCGCCTAAAAATTTCTCTGATTTACCTAAAATTTTGGATACTCTGCCTAAAATTTCACCCTCTCACCCTAAAAAATTAGCCCCACTCCCTAAAATTTTAGGTGATGAGGCTAAAAAATAAAATTGCCCTGAGCGGCATTCTTCTGCCACAGCGTGGCACGAAGGTTTTCTTAAAAATTCATCAGCACGCTACCCCAAGTGAAACCGCTCCCGAAGGCCGTCATACACACCAAGTCGCCTTGCTTAATGCGGCCTTGCTCCTTGGCCTCGGAAAGGGCAATTGGGATTGAGGCGGCGGTAGTGTTGCCATATTTTTGGATATTATTAAATACCTTTTCGCTCGGCAAGCCCATTTGTTTTTGGAGAAATTGACTGATTCTTAAATTGGCTTGATGGGGAATGAATAGGTCTAAATCCTCGAGCGGGATTTGCGCCTCTGTGAATGCCTCTTTGATGGATTCTGCAAAACGCGTGATGGCGTGTTTGAAGACAAAGTTGCCGTTCATATGCGGGTATAGCAGGTGCGCATCAATGTTATGATTCTCTTCGAGCAAGGTATCTGCCCAGCCGTATTTGGTGCCGGGGAAGCCCATCATAAGCTCCTCGGCGTGTTTCCCATCGGAGTGAAGATTGGTGGCAATGATTCCGCGGCTTGGGTCTTCGCTAGGGCTCACAATTACAGCGCCTGCGCCGTCGCCAAAGATTACGGAGACATTTCGCCCGCGGGTTGTCATATCTAGCCCAAATGATTGCACCTCTGCGCCCACTACGAGTATGTTTTTATATTTGCCCGCTTTGATGAAGGCCTCGGCGGTGGCTAATGCATAAACGAAGCCAGAACATTGATTTCTCACATCAAGTGCTCCTACATTTCCTATGCCTAATTTATCTTGCAAAATCACACCACACCCAGGGAAATAGTAATCTGGACTTAAGGTTGCAAATATGATGAAATCGATGTCTTGTTTATCAATCTGCGCATCTTCTATGGCTCTGAGTGCTGCTTGGTAGCCTAAATCGGCGCTAGTTTGCCCGCCGTGTTTTCCTACATGGCGGCGCTGCTCAATGCCTGTGCGCTCAACGATCCACTCGTTGCTGGTGTCCATTAATTTTTCTAAATCTGAGTTGGTAACTACTCGTTCAGGGACATAATGCCCTACTCCTTTTATAAATGCTTTCATTGTTTTATTCTTAGAGTAAATTTGTTTAATTATTTAATGTATTATTTTTAGCTTTTGGGTTAAAGAAATTTCGCTGGGCTAATGCTTGAAAAACTTTGTATAGCGCGTAGCCTATGCTACTGCCAAAGTATATCCCCACTAAAATATCCAGCGGATAATGCACGCCTATATAAATTCGGCTATAAGATACCACGGCTGCCCAAAGGATTAAAAACAGGCTAAGTGCTTTGATTTTTTGCCTAAATAGCGCACCTAAATAAGTGGCTACTACAAAGGTATTGGCGGCGTGTGCCGAGAAAAATCCGTATTGCCCACCGCAGGACGGCTTCACATGGCGAATGTAGGGCGATACCAATGGCTCATAACACGGCCTGAGGCGCATAAAGAGTATGTTTTTAAATAGATTAGACAATTGGTCTGCCATAGTGATTCCCAGTGCAAGCATCACAAGTGCGAGGATTAGCTTCTTGGTATCTAGCATTCGGTAGAGCATTCCCAGCAGAATTAGGTAGAGCGGTATCCAGCTGTATTTGCTGGTGATAAATAGCCAAAGGCTGTCCCAAGTGGGGCTGCCTAAATTGTTGAGTTTGATTAAAAGTTGCTGGTCTTGCGCTATAATTTGGTGTATGATTTCCTGCATTTACTCTTCTCTTTTCACGGGGCCCACGGCATCATCAATTTCCTTTTTAGCCTCATTTATTTCATTCTGAATTTCTTTTACGGAATCTTTCACCTCCCTTGTAGGGTCTATCTCCTGTGCGGATGACATCACCTCGCGCTTAATCTCATCTGTAGCCTCACGCATCGCTCGCACGCCTTCGCCAAGCCCTCGTGCAATCTCAGGAATTTTGCTCGGCCCAAAGATTAAGACCGCTATAAAAATAATGAAAACTATTTCCTGAAACCCTATAAATGCAATAATGACTGAAAACATAGGCGCAAATTTAAGATTATTTCTATGGATTACACAAAAAAAGCCACTCTATATTGAGCGGCTTTTCTTTTTTTCCTAATAAAATTTAATGTTTTAAATCAAAGCTTTTACCACTTCAATCATTTTCTGTGCCAATTGGTCAGCTTTTTCCTGAGAGGTACTCTCGGTATAAATTCTAATGATTGGCTCTGTATTGGATTTTCGCAAGTGCACCCACTCATCGGCAAAATCGATTTTTACACCATCGATGGTATTCACCTCCTCATTTTCATAATGTTTTTCCACTTTTTTGAGCAACTCATCTACATTGATTTCTGGCGTAAGCTGGATTTTATTTTTGCTCATAAAGTAAGCTGGGTACTCGGCGCGCAGTTCGCTCACTGTTTTTCCTTTTTTGGCTAAATGGGTTAAGAATAGCGCTACGCCTATCAAGGCATCTCTACCATAATGTAAGTCTGGGAAAATCACGCCACCATTGCCTTCGCCTCCGATTTTAGCGCCTTTTTCTTTCATTAATTCTACCACATTCACCTCGCCCACGGCTGATGGGTAGTAGGCTTGGCCGTGTTTCTGAGCGATATCTCTTAACGCTCTTGATGAGGAAAGATTGGATACTGCGGCTGATTTTTCGTTTTCTAAAACATAATCTGCCACTGAAACTAGGGTGTACTCCTCGCCAAACATTTCACCCTTTTCTGTAATGAGCGCCAAACGGTCTACATCTGGGTCTACCACGATTCCTAAATCTGCATTTTGCTCTTTTACAAGCGCCATCACATCTGCCAAATGTTCTTTTAGCGGCTCTGGATTATGCGGAAAATGCCCATTTGGCTCGCAATAGAGCTTGGTATAAGACACGCCTAGCGCATCAAGCAACTGAGGGATTGCCAGCCCTCCCGTAGAGTTTACCGCATCAATCACAACATTGAATCCTGCATTTTTGATGGCAGCCACATCGACCAATTTGTGTTTTAATATTTTATCAACATGGATTTTGATGGCATCTTGATTTACTGTATACTGCCCCAGCGCATCTACCTCTACATAATCAAACTTCTCGTCCTCAGCAATTTGTAATATTTCCGCACCATCTTGTCCAGAGACAAATTCGCCCTTTTCGTTCAAGAGTTTCAGCGCGTTCCACTGTTTAGGATTATGGCTTGCGGTGAGGATTATGCCGCCATCGGCTTTAAGCTCTGGTACCATAATTTCAATGGTGGGCGTGGTGCTGAGACCACAATCAATGACATCTATGCCCACGCCTTGCAGGCTCGCGGTAACTAATTTATTTATCATCTCGCCAGAGATTCTAGCATCTCGCCCGATGACTACGGTTGTTTTCTCGTTTCCTTTTTTGCTTTTGAGCCAAGTACCGTATGCTGATGCAAATTTCACAGCATCAAGCGGTGTAAGATTCTCTCCCACAGCGCCTCCTATGGTACCTCTGATTCCTGAAATTGATTTGATTAAAGCCATTTTTCTTACTGCTTATATTGTATTTTTGGGGGATAAAATTAATCATTATTTATGAAAAAAATCCCTGATTTTTGTTCTTTATTTTATCTAAATGCAATTATTTATTTTTCAGCCTCAATCATTCGCCAATTGCCCGAGATATCCTTTTTGGCCTCCACTTTGGAGAATTTTTGGGCTAAGATTTCTTGCGTTTCGTCCTTTAAATTTTGGTGAATTTCCACATAGAGCCGCACCCCTGGCTTGCTGCGCAAAGCGGCATATCGCCCAATGGCTTCATAGTAGAGCAAGGGCTCTTCCTCTGGGACAAATAGGGCTTTTTGCGGCTCAAAATTCACTACTTGGCGAGGCATTTCTTCCTTCTCGTTTTCTGGGATATATGGAGGGTTGCTCACTACTAAATCCCATCTTGGCAATTCTTTATCTATGGAGAGTTTAAAAATATCTCTCTCCAAGAAATTCACCTCGACCATATTAATGTCGGCATTTTTCTTTGCAATCTCTATCGCCTCTTTGCTTATATCAATACCATACACATTGGCATTTGGCAAATATTTTTTGAGCGAAATGGCAATCGCACCGCTCCCTGTCCCGATATCCAAAATATTTCCTGAAAAATCTTCTGGATATTTTTCTAAAATCCACTCCACTAGCTCCTCAGTCTCTGGGCGCGGAATGAGCACCTCTCGATTTACAAAAAATGGGAGCTTCATAAATTCAGTTTTGGCTATTACATACTGGTATGGCTCGCCTTGTTTAAGCCTTGCCAGCGAGATATCGAATAGCATTTGGCTATGCACTAGCTCGACCCAGCTTTCATCTAGCCCTGCGCGTATGATGCTTTTCCCTTTTTTTAAATATAATTCCGCTAGCTCATAGAATATGATGTCTATTTCCTGAGGCGTGTATAAATCTTTTAGCTCTTCGTCGTATCTTTTCTTTAATATACGAATTGTCATTTATTTATATTTTTTTTATTTATTAAATCTCTGAATAATTTGCAAAGCCAGTGCCAGCGCCTTAGCTCCATCTTCTAGGCTCACGGGGATTGGCTCATCATACATTATTGCCTTGGCAAAACTTTCTAATTCATCTAAAATTGCATTATTTGCCGTGATTACGGGGTATTCAAACCAAATTTTCTTTTGCTGCTTCTCTGCATTTTCAAGGAGCATTGCAAATTCGTCGGTATCATTTTCAGATAAATCTTCCATACGAATGATTTCTGATTTCTTCTCTAAAAAGTCCACCGAAATGTAGGCATCTTTCTGAAAAAATCGCATTTTTCGCATATTTTTCATTGAGATTCGGCTCGTAGTGATATTGGCCACACAACCATTTTCAAAGGCTAAGCGCACATTAGCAATATCTGGCGTTTCGCTAATCACGGAGACACCACTGCTATGGATTTCCTTCACCTCAGATTTCACCACCGAGAGGATTACATCTAAATCGTGAATCATTAAATCCAATACCACTGGCACATCTGTTCCTCTTGGATTAAACTCCGCTAAACGGTGCGCCTCTATAAACAAAGGTGTGCCTAAGCTGCTTTGCACCGCAGTGAACGCAGGATTAAATCGCTCTACATGCCCCACCTGCCCTTTTACATTGTGCTTGCGCGCTAGTGCTATGATTTCCTGCGCCTCCTGCTCGGTTTTGGCAATGGGTTTTTCTAAGAAAATGTGCTTCCCTTTGCTAATCGCTCTTTTGGCCACCTCGTAGTGCGACAGAGTGGGCGTTACAATATCCAAAACCTCCACGGCATCAAGCAGCTCATCTAAATCCGAAAAATACTTATACCCAAATTTAGAGGCCACTTCCTCACCATTATTTTCGTCCGTATCATAAAAGCCCACTAGCTCATACAAGGGGGATTGCTGCAATAATTTTAAATGTATCTTGCCCAAATGTCCTGCCCCTGCGACACCTACTTTTAGCATAATCTTCTTTGTTTTAATTTAAGAGCCTAAAATTAAATATAATTCGCTATATTTTTTTAATTTTTCGGTGTTTTTTTTCATTTTTGCAAAAAAATAGGGGATTGGAAGAGACTTTTAAACACAAAGGACTGAGAAAAAAATTAATTGACCTACTGAGGGCCAAAGGGATAAATGATGAATTGGTGCTTAATGCGATGAATAAAGTCCCAAGGCACTTGTTTATAGATTCTGCCTTTGAGTCGCACGCCTATGAGGATAAAGCCTTCCCTATTGCGGCGGGGCAAACGATTTCGCACCCGTTTACTGTGGCATTTCAGTCTTCATTACTGCAAATTCAGCCAGGGGACAAAATTCTGGAAGTGGGTACAGGCAGTGGCTACCAAACCTCTATCTTGGTGGCGATGGGCGCCGAGGTGTATACCATTGAGCGACAAAAAACATTGGTGGATTTTTCTAAAAATATTTTAAACAAAATCGGCTTCACCCCTAAGTACCAAACCTTTGGCGATGGCTACAAAGGGATGCCCACCTTTGCCCCTTTTGATAAAATCATCGTAACGGCGGGGGCGCCTATTTTGCCCAAAAAACTGCTCCGTCAATTGAAAATTGGGGGTATGGCTGTGATTCCTATTGGAGAAAAGGAGCAGAAAATGTATACTTTCCTGCGCGTATCTGATAAGAAATTTGAGCAAATGAGCTTTGGGGATTATCGTTTTGTTCCTATGTTAGAAAAAAAGGATATAGCGGATTAAAAAAAAGAACTTTCTAATTTGTTTAATATTTTTAAAATCAAGCCCATCCCTCTAAATGATTTTTTATAAAATAGCCCTCTCAAACGCATTACTGCGTAAAAAAGCGCAGCATTTGGTGCATTACAGAGTTCTAATTGGCAATACTTAGGTATAACTTTTTTATAATTATGATAGAAATACTTGTAGCCAAATTTGCTACTTAGAGCAAATGCGTGAAGGATTATCTTGCGAATGAAGGCCTTCCTTCCTTCCTTCCTTCCTTCCTTCCTTCCTTCCTTCCTTCCTTCCTTCCTTCCTTCCTTCCTTCCTTCCTTCCTTATCAACGAAGTAAATCATTTTATCTATCACAGAGACGGTATCATCTATGTGGGATTTAGTCAGAGTTGAAGTAGCATTCTCCCCGTGCTTAAGATAAACATAGGTAACCTCACTTACTGCAAAAACTGACTTTACTCCATTAAACACCTGAAAAGAAAAGTACATATCTTCATTCATTTTAATACCAATGGGATATTTTATATCACGCTCTCTTAATAGAGATAGTTTATATAAGTTACTATGTATCTGATAAGATGCATTTCTAAAGCAATAATCCCTAGCCGTATCCTCATCTCTTAAATCAACCTCTTTCCCCTTAGATAAAACTGGCTCTTTTCCCTCAAAAATCATAGCCTTATTGCCTAGCACTAAATCAAAATCGTATGATGATATAGGCGCCACAAGCTCTTTCAAGGCATTATTTCCCACTAAATAATCATCTGCATCTACAAACATTATATACTCCCCCTGAGCAATATCTATCCCTAAGTTTCGGGCAGATGACACCCCTCCATTTTCTTTTGACACTAATCTAAAACGCTCATCTTTACTTTGCCACCTCAAAGCTATTTCCTCAACATCATCAGGGCTACCATCATTTATAATTAAACATTCATAATCTTGATATGTTTGCTCATAAATTGACTGCAAACATTTATCTAAAAACTTCTCCACATTATAACATGGAACAACAATTGAAATTAATGTTTTTTTCATATTCTATTATAATATTTTTCTCTACGCTCTAATAACTTTCACCTGCCCATCTATACCGATCTTTATAATGGAGGAGCTCGTATATTTTGGCACAAAATCCTTGGCCTCAGGCAGAATATAATCTACTTTTTCTATGATTTGGGGATTAATCTGTGCATAAGTCTCGGGGGCGGCCTCTCCTGAGATATTTACCGAGGTAGAGACGATAGGCTCGCGCACTTTACCAATGATTTTCTGCAAAGTAGGCTCTTTTACCATACGAATTGCCACTGTGCCGTCTGGCGACTGGGCATAGGTGGGCAGTGATAAAATTTTGTCATACACTATGCTCACTGGCTTTTCGCTTAAATCCATTATATCCCAAGCCAATTCAGGCACTTCCACCACTTGCTGCAAACGCGCGAGGGTATCTACTAAGAGGATAAAACTTTTATTTTTATGTCTTTGCTTAATATCAAAAATCTTATCAATAGCTGCTTGGTTTGAGACCAAGCAGCTTAACCCAAATGTGGTATCCGTGTGAGTAAGAATCACACCGCCCTCTTGCAAAATTGTGGCGACTTTGGCTATATCTGTATGCATATGGAGCTTTCTTTTACACGGCTACATTATTCTCTCGTAGCGCCTCGTTTAGAGAGGTCTTTTTATCGGTAGACTCTTTTCTTTGACCTATGATAAGGGCGCAAGGCACTTGAAATTCGCCCGCAGGGAATTTTTTAGGCATAGTCCCAGGGATTACCACAGAGCGCGGTGGCACATAGCCTTTTAGCTCTTTAGGCTCAGCGCCTGTTACATCAATAATTTTGGTAGAGGAAGTGAGCGTAACGCCCGCACCTATCACAGCTTCCGCGCCGATGTGCACCCCTTCTACTATGATGCATCTTGAACCGATGAATGCATTATCTTCCACAATTACGGGAGCCGCTTGAAGAGGCTCTAGCACGCCACCTATGCCCACGCCACCGCTTAGGTGTACATTTTTGCCAATTTGCGCACAGCTTCCCACCGTGGCCCAAGTATCTACCATAGTACCTGTTTGAACATGAGCGCCAATGTTTACATAAGAGGGCATCAGTACCACGCCACTTTCAAGGAACGAGCCGTGTCGTGCGATGGCGTGCGGCACCACGCGCACCCCCTTGTGAGCGTAGTCTCTTTTCAAAGGAATTTTATCGTGAAACTCAAATGGGCCTACCTCTATGGTTTCCATTTGCTGAATGGGGAAGTATAGCACCACTCCTTTCTTCACCCATTCGTTCACTTTCCAGTCGCTACCATTTGGCTCAGCCACACGCACACGCCCAGCGTCTAATTCATCGATTAAATGTCTTATGGCTTGTTGTGTTTCTTTTTCTTTAAGCAATTCGCGCTCTTCCCATGCTTTTTCTATAAGGTTTTGTAAATCGGTCATTTTTTCTAATTTTTGTATTTAAACTACAAATATAATCAGTTTTTGGCAAAACTATCTTTTTATTTATAAATCTTATTTACGATTAAGGCAATTGCTCCATCACCTGTAACATTGCACGCCGTGCCAAAGCTATCCATCGCTATGTAAAGGGCAATCATCAGGGCTACGGCCTCTTGGTTAAAGCCCATCATACTTTGCAGGATTCCCACGGTGGCCATAATGGCGCCACCGGGCACGCCTGGGGCGGCAATCATCACGATGCCAAGCATCAGAATAAAGCCTGCAAAAAGCTGAAAATCATACGGCATTCCTTGCATAAGCATCAGCGCGATGGTACAGGCAACGATTTTCATAGTGCTGCCCGCTAGGTGTATGGTGGCGCACAGTGGCACGGTGAAGCCGGCAACATCTTCATCTACGCCATTGAGGCGCACTTGCCTAAGCGTTACGGGGATGGTGGCTGCGGAGGACTGGGTGCCGAGGGCGGTGAAGTATGCAGGGAGCATTACACCGAGGGCTTTGATGGGGTTTTTCTTGGTGATTAAGCCCGCAATTAGGTATTGCATTAAAAGTAAGCCTATGTGCATCAAGAAAATAACTCCTATGATTTTTAAAAATACGGATAGCACCGCTGCGACTTTTCCGCTAAATGCCATCTGCGAAAATATGCCTAAAATAAAGAAGGGCAACAGGGGAATAATGACGCGCTCTATGACTTTTACAATGATTTCCTGAAAATCCTTAAACACACTTCCTAGCACTGAATTTCGCTTAAATGATAAGCCTAAACCTATCATAAAGGCCATCACTAGCGCCGACATAATGTTGATGACGGGCGGAATTTGAATTGAAAAATATGGCACGGCCTCTCTTGCATTCTCCGACAACTGGCTGACTTGGTAGTCTTGTGAGGAGATGAGCCTAGGAAACACAGCTTCGCTCACAAAATAAGTCATAAAACCGGAAAAAAAGGTAGAAGCATAAGCGATTAAAACCGTGATGATTAAAAGCTTACCCGCACTCTTGCCCAAATCAAAAATGGCGGGTGCCACAAGCCCTAAGATAATCAAGGGAATTGAGAAACTTAAAAACTCATTGAATAGGGCATTGAATGTTGCAAAAATTCTATTAAGCCACTCGGGCAGATACAGCCCCGAGAGTACCCCGAGAAGAATTCCTACAAAGACTTTAAACAAAAGGTTTGAAAATATTTTACGAGCCATAGTTTTATGCGTTTTTTCTAATTTAAAGACCACTTTTGGCCTTAGTTTTAAAAACAATCCTGACAAATGTACTAAAATTTTACTTTTTTATAATACTTAAATACCTTACTTTTGCACCAAAACCTACGCTTATAATTATTATGACAGATTTACTCACCTTTTCAGTTGGTGCTTTTGTGAGCATCTCCACTTTGACCAACCCGATTACGAATGTACCGATTTTTCTTGGATTATTGGGCGACGAAGATGATGAGACACGCAAGCGAATTGCCCAAAAAGCATGCCTGATAGCTTTCTTTATCCTATCCTCCTTTGTGCTTTTAGGTACTTATATTTTTAGCATTTTTGACATCACAGTACCTTCCTTTAAAATCACTGGGGGGCTTCTTGTATTTTATGTAGGTTTTGAAATGTTGCTTTCTAAGAAATCCACCATCCGCAGCTCGGGGATTGAGAAGCCTGATGATGATGTAGCAATTTCTCCTCTGGCAATCCCTTTTGTAGCGGGGCCTGGTGCCATTGTAGCCTCTATGAACTCCGTCTCAAACGCCGATTTCTTCCGCGTTTTGATTGTGGTTTTAATCATTGCCTTAATTATGGCGCTAAATTACTACGCCTTTAATTTCAGCAGACTTATTATCAAAAGATTAGGGAAAAATATCATCAATGTTTTAGGCAAAATTATGGGGCTTATCATTGCCATCATCGGGACCGATATGTTTATTCAAGGGATTAAGCTATCGTTTCATTTAAACTAAAATTTCTAAAAAAACAAAGCATAAAAAACGCTGAAAATATAAATTTTCAGCATTTTTTTGTTTTTATTAAATTCATTATTTAATGTTATTCTTTTTTAGCCATTGGCGATATTTGGCTGCATTTTTTTGATGCTCTGCATAGCTATTGGTAAAATTATGATAGCCAGGACGGTCTGGATCGGCACAGAAAAAGATGTAATCGTGTTTTTCTGGTTTTAAAACCGCATCTATCGCCGTGGTGTTTGGCAAACAGATCGGTGCAGGGGGCAAACCATAATTCAAATATGTATTATAGGCAGAAAGCGTTTTTAGATGTTTTTGATAAACGCGCTGCACCTTTTGTGTGAAACCATGTTGCAATTTATAAGCATACACCGAAGTAGGATCGGCTTCTAGTTTTTTGCCTTGTTTTAAACGATTGAGATAAGCACCCGCCACACGAGCTTGCTCATCGGGTTTGGGCGATTCCATTTGCACGATAGAAGCTAGTGTGTAGACCTCAAGCTCAGTCATTCCAGAATCTTTGAGTTGTTGTTTTCTTTTATCGTTCCAGAATTTGTCGTGTTCCTTCAGCATACGATCCACGAAATCTTTGCCCGATGTAATCCAAAAGAAATTATAGGTATCTGGAATAAAATAGATTTTGGCAGTTTCCATGTCTAAGCCATTTTCCTTCACACGCGGATTGTTTAAAATTGCCTCTACAATACTTGCAGAATCCGCCGTAATGTTTTTGGACGCATCTCTTGCCAAATGAAAAATCGTAGGCGAGTTAGGAATACGAATCTTTACCTCGGATTGTTTTCCGCTTTTTAAAACATTCACCAACTCTTCGTTGGACATTTCGGGCTTTAATTCATATTTTCCCGATTTTACATTTTTATCATAATCCTGCGTGCGCGCATAGGCATCAAACTGATTGATATTTTCTAGATGCGGCGCCAAAGAATCGAGCACGCTTTGGTAGGTTGCATTTTCTGGTATATATAGAAAGGCTTTTTCCTTAACCAAAGATTTAGATTTATAAAAATATCCACAACTTTGAAACAAAAGAAAGGAAAATAAAAAACCTAAAAAATATGTTTTTTTCATCATTTTTTTAATCATTAAATAGTAATCTCGCCTTGAAACACTTGCTTGGCAGGTCCCGTTAAAAATACTTGTACAAATTGCTTATCTGAGGGTTCAAATTCCACAAAAAGAGTTCCGCCGAGGGTTTCAATCTCGATTTTCTTTTGGTCGGTTTTATCATTGGCAAAATAAGCAATTGCCGAAGCCGTAACGCCCGTTCCGCAAGAATAAGTTTCGTCCTCCACCCCACGCTCGTAAGTTCGCACTTTTAGTTTTTTAGGCGAAAGGATTTCAACAAAATTCACATTAGTGCCTTCGGGGTACAATTCTGAATATCGGATTTTGGCACCTGCATTTTTCACATCCATTTCATCTGTATTATTGACAAATTCCACATGGTGTGGCGATCCTGTATTTAGAAATGTGTATTCTGGCTGAATTTTGATAGAAGCTACATCAATCATCTGCAAACGAATATTTTCCCCAATAAACTCGGCAGAATGCCTACCATCGATGGCATTAAACTCCACCAAATCCCCATTTACTAAGCCTAAATCTTTCATAAACTGCGCAAAGCATCTACCGCCGTTTCCACACATAGTGCTCTCATTTCCGTCTGAATTGAAATAGCGCATTTGGTACATATTATCTTTTTCGAACAAAGTAATCAAGCCATCTGCCCCCACTCCCATACGGCGTGTGCATAGACTTTCAATCGTTTTTTGGTTATAATTAAAGATAGTTTCTCGGTCGTCGATCATCACAAAATCATTGCCCGCTCCTTGATACTTATAAAAGTGTATTTTCATTTGGCTAAGATAAATATTTAGTGCTTTACGCCTTTTATTTTTTAATTGATTTAACACATTCTCTGCAAATATGATAATTTTAAAAGTATTTTGATTAGAGATAATCTACAAATACTACATGTAAATTTAAACTATTTTAACCCAAGTTAAAGATTGTTAAACATTTAGTTTCAGTGAAGTTTATGGTACCAAATTTGATTTTAACATCTTACGAACAAATAAAACTTTTATACAATGAAAAATATACTAACCTATGCCTTGGTAGGAGTCGTGAGTGCTGGTACTACCTACGGATTGATTGAGTACTCACAAAACAACAACTTCATCTCAAATCAAAATATTACAACCTCTGCAAATGGTTCTGACAATAATAATGGGCAATTTGCAACTTATAGCTACACTTCTGGCGGAACGGTGATGCCAGATTTCACAAAGGCAGCCAACGAATCGGTGAATGCCGTGGTGAGTATCACCAACTTGCAAGATGCTAGCCAGCGTTCTAGCCAGCAAGGAATAAATCCTTTTGATTTGTTTAATGATCCTTTCTTTGATCAATTCTTTGGCCCGAGAAATAAAAATCAAAGACAACCACAAAGACAAAATCAATCAGACAATGATCCAATTCCAGTAGGTGCTGGTTCTGGTGTAATTATTTCGTCTGATGGGTACATCGTAACCAATAACCATGTGGTGAAGGATGCTGCAAAATTGGAAGTAACTTTGAACAACAAACAATCTTATGTTGCTAAATTAATCGGAACAGATCCAAACACAGATTTGGCTTTATTAAAAATTGATGAAGATAATCTTCCTTTCTTATCTTTCTTTAACTCAGACGATTTGCAAGTAGGAGAATGGGTACTTGCTGTAGGAAACCCGTTTGGTCTCACCTCTACCGTGACTGCAGGTATCGTGAGTGCAAAAGGGCGTGGAATTGGGATTTTAAGCAAAAATAGCGACCACCCTATTGAATCATTTATCCAAACAGATGCGGTGATTAACCGAGGAAATTCAGGTGGAGCACTTATCAATACCAATGGGCATTTAGTAGGAATCAACACGGCAATTTTCTCTGAAACTGGTTCGTATGCAGGATACGGATTTGCTATTCCATCGAACTTGGTAAAAAAAGTAATCAACGATATTAAAAACTATGGAATGGTTCAGCGTGGATATGTAGGAATCCAAGGATTTGACCTTTCAGATGAAATGCGTGTAAAAGCTTATAACAAAGATAAAGGTACTAAATTAAGATCTGGAAGAGGCATCTATATAACCGATGTTACACCAGATGGAGGCGCGCAGCAAGCTGGTATCAAAGTAGGAGATATCATCGTAAAAGTAGATGGACAGCCTATCAACACTTTCTCTACTCTATCTTTTGCCGTAGGTAGAAAAAGCCCAGGCGACAAAGTGAGCGTAGAGGTATTGAGAGATGGTAGCAACAAAACTTTTGATGTTACGCTAAGAGATTTAAAAGGAAACGCAAAAATCCGTTCAAAACAAGATTTAAGCGTGTCTGAAAAGTTAGGAGCAAGCTTTAAAGCATTGACTGATAAACAAAAAATACAATATGGCATCAATAGCGGAGTGCTGGTAGAAAGCCTTCAGCCAAATAGCCAATTTGCCAAAATCGGAATCAACGAGGGATACATTGTCCTAAAAATCAATGGAAAAGAAGTAAACAGCGAAAAAGACATCAACAAAATTTTGAAAAACTTTAAAGGAAATGTTTCTGTAAATTTTGTCGATCGATATGGTAGAATTTATACGCAAGGTTTTTCAATGTAATCTTGATTTAATAATTTTTAAAGTTAGAAAAGGAAAGCACTCAATCCGTGATTGAGTGCTTTTTTTGTATTAATTCAGAAAATCAACACGCTATGGAAAATAAAAAATTTTATATTTGCACACATTTATAAATAAAACAGACCTGATTATCTGAAGGATTTATCTATGAAAAAAATATATTTTTTAGGTATTTTTTGCTTTATTTCGTCTTGGCTCTCTGCCCAAGTGAAATACCAAGCGATAACGCCTTACACGGTGCTCAATATAGGCTATACCTACCAGAATGCTAGCTTTTTAAGTACTGGTGTAGATGAATATTTGGTAATGCCAAACAATCACATCATCGATCTTGGTGCGAGTGTGGATATGGGGATTTTAAGTAAAAAAATTACTGCAATTCCCAAAGTGAGTGTGGGCTACTTATTTAATGCCAAAAATAGCGTGGTAGACCCGTATTCCAGCAACTTTAATTCGGCTTTTTATGTATTGCGAGCGAATGTAACCCCTTGGAGCATAGAGCCTGAGGCAGGAATCACGATTCTGAGCCTTTTGGAGCTTACAGCGGGTTATGGTTTTGAGTTTCGTGAGCATAAAGAGGCTTCGCTAAATGGGTTAAAAATTGGGGTTAATGTAAAATTACCATTGTTGCTATTTTGTCATGATTAAAAAATTTCAAGTATCATTTTAGCTAAAAAAACTGCTTATAATGGACATTTAAAACAAGAAATATGTCATATTAAGCATTTTAACGCAAATTAAAATTGTGAACAAACTTAACAAATGTTATATTTGCGAGTTATTAAAAGAAAAATAAAAAGTAATTTAAAGAATAATGCAAGGAAAAGGATTAGTTATCTCGTTTGCGATTGCCCTAGCGGTGCTAAGTGTGTATTACCTAAGTTTTACTTGGTACACCAGAAGCATTGAAGAAAAAGCAAACCGAGAAGTGGTTTACAAAATGGATTCGATTGAAAAGAAAAATCCGAATCTAACAGTTGCTGAACAAGAATCTTACGAAAATGAATTTAATCGTAAGGCACTGGATCAGTTGAGCAAGGATACCTTAAATTTAGGTTTCGTAAAATATACTTACGAAACAGCCAAAGACAAAGAAATCGCTTTGGGTCTGGATTTGAAAGGTGGTATGAACGTAATTTTGCAAGTTTCGGTAAAAGATTTATTAGAAGACTTGTCTGATCACTCTACCAATCCACAATTTAAGGAAGTGCTTGAAAAAACTGATGTAGCACAAAGAAGCAGCAACAGAGATTATTTAGATGATTTCTTCATTCAATACAATGATTTGAAGAAAACAAACGCTTCACTTCGTTTGGCATCTCCTGAATGGTTTGGTACTCGTAAAAACAGCGAAAAAATTGGCATCAATACTACGGATGATGAAGCTGAAAAAATAATCAGAGAATATGTAGAAGCAAAAGTAAGTACCGCTTATCAGGTAATCCGTGCGCGTATCGACCAGTTTGGTGTAACTCAGCCAGTGGTTCAGCAAGTAGGCGAAAAAGGTAGTGGTAGAATCTTGGTTGAATTACCAGGTATCAAAGACACCGACCGTGTGAAAAAATTATTGCAATCTACTGCAAAATTGGAGTTTTGGGAAGCAGTTCGTTTAGACGAAAACATCCACAACTACTTTGTGAGTTTAAGTCAAAAATTAGAAGCGGCTCAAATCGAAAATGGTAAAGATTCTCTGCAATCAGTTAGAAATTCATTAATTTCTAAAATGGCTCCAGCCGGTGAAAGCAACTCAATTTATTATGTAAAAGTACAAGATACAGCAGCTGTAAATAAGGCACTTAAAAACCCTATAGCTAAAACTCTATTGCCAGCCAGCATGAGATATTTCAGATTCTTATGGGGTAACAAAGCAACCGAAACTGCTGCAAAAGAATACATTTTGCCATTGTATGCCATCCGTGGAAATGCTAAAAACTTACCATTGCTTGATGGTGGTGTAGTTACAGAAGCAAGAGCGGAAAGACAAACTCAAACTTTTGCAAACAATGTGGCTGTTTCTATGCAAATGAACTCAAAAGGTTCGCAAGAATGGTTCGAAATTACTAAAAAATTCAAAGGGCAACCTATTGCTGTAGTATTGGATGATTTAGTATATACTGCTCCAAATATTAACGAACCTATTTCGGGTGGCCGCTCTCAAATAACAGGACACTTTACCATGAACGAGGCTAAAGATTTAGCGAGTGTCTTGGCAGCAGGTTCACTTCCAGCTTCGGCTAAAATTATTCAAGTAGATGTTGTAGGACCTTCGTTAGGTAAAGAATCAATCCACAATGGTTTGGTATCGTTTGCGATTGCCTTGTTGGTAGTATTCATTTATATGATATTCTTCTACAATGGCGCAGGATTTATTTCAGTAATTGGACTGTTGGCAAACATCCTATTCTTGATGGGTATTTTGGTGTCGTTTGGAGCGGTACTTACCTTGCCGGGTATTGCAGGTATCGTGCTTACAATGGGTATGGCTGTGGATGCCAATGTAATTATCTATGAAAGGGTAAAAGAAGAACTAAGCAAAGGTAAAGGACTAAAACAAGCATTAGGAGATGCTTATACATGGAAAGGAGCATACTCAGCGATTATCGATGCGAACTTAACTACATTGATTACTGCTATCGTGTTGTTCTTCTTCGGTGACGGACCAATCAAAGGTTTTGCCGTAACCTTAATCATCGGGGTATTTACTACTTTATTTACATCAGTATTATTGTGTAAATATTTCATCTACAGAAGAGTGGACAACGGAAAATCAATTACATTTGGTAACAAGATGACGATCAACTTCTTGAAAAATGTAAACATTGATTTCTTCAAATTTAAAAAAGGAGCATTCATTCTATCTTCTGTTCTAATTATAGCAAGTATTGTTTCTCTTGCCACGAGAGGCTTAAACCTAGGAATTGAGTTCCAAAATGGTAGAGAATACAAAGTACGATTCGACAAGCAAGTAAAAGCAAACGAAATTGCAGCAGATTTAGCAAAAGTATTTGTAGATGAAAATGGCACTAAATATTCTCCGAATGTTGTAACCATTGGAAACGCAAACCAAGTAAAAGTTACTACTAAATATAAAAGTAACGACGACAGCCAAGCAGTGGATGTTGAAGTAGAGAAAAAATTATATGAAGGATTGAAACAGCACTTCCCTAACCTATCATTTGACCGATTTGTGAATGTGGGCGCAGGAAAAGGCGGTGCTTTGGGTATTGTGGAATATAGAAAAGTAGGTCCGTCCATTGCAGACGACATCACTTACAACTCATTCTACTCAGTAGCCATTGCATTGAGTTTAGTATTCCTTTATTTATTGCTTACATTCCGCAAATGGCAATTTAGTGCAGGTGCCGTATTAGCTACCTTGCACGACACCATTATCGTATTAGGTTTATTCTCAATTTTCTATGGAATTTTACCATTTTCATTAGAAGTAGATGTTGCTTTCATTGCAGCAATCCTTACCGTGATTGGTTACTCACTGAACGATACTGTAATCGTATTTGACAGGGTGAGAGAATTCATGGGAGATTTCAAGAACATGCCTATCAAAGATGTAATCAACAAAGCGGTAAACACTACTTTGACTCGTACATTGAATACTTCACTTACAACATTGTTTGTAATTTTAGTAATCTTTATGTTCGGTGGAGAATCTATCAGAAGCTTTATGTTTGCACTACTCGTAGGCGTGGGTGTAGGTACTTACTCTTCTGTGTTCGTAGCAAGTTTCTTGCTTTACCAATTCTCAAACAAAAGAAAAGTAGAAAACAAAAAATAAGTTTAAATACTGAATATCAAAAAGCCACTCAATTGAGTGGCTTTTTTTATTTTTAATGATTAAAAATAGAATATCCTATATTTTCACCCAAATAAGACTTGGTTAAATCCACCTAAATCACACACCTATAAAAGCATTTTTTAATAGCTAAAATCGTTTAAAATACCAATTTTAGGGCTATTAAATAGGAAACCAGCCACAATGAATAGAAAATAAGTAAGGCTCATAATTAGATTTATGAGCCTTTTACAATAAATTATATCTAACCCGTAGTGCATTATAAAAAAAGGTTGCCCATGAGCCTAAAGAAAAGTAAATTGCATTGGTTACCAATCAAATACAATTATGAGCAACCTAGAGGCAAGTTACAATTTTATTTTGAATAAACTAATAGAAATTTCAGGAACTGAAAATTTCTATTTTAAACCAGTGAAACCAAAATTATCTGATATAGAGCTGATAAGCTTAATTATTTTAGCAGAATTTAAATCTATCGACTCTGAGTACCAGCTTTTTAGAGAGATAAAAGGTTGGGCTATTGAATCTAAAATTGAAAGGAGTGTTTACAACAGAAGAAAACGAAAACTCTTCCCTTTTCTTGAAGAAATTAGGTGCAAAATGGTGAAAAAGTTCAATGATTTTGAAAACTATTTTTTGGTGGACAGCATGCCTTTAGAAGTGTGTAAATTATCCCGCTCTTCCAGAAGCAAAATCTGTAAAGAAAATAGCTTTTCAATGCCAAATAAAGGTTTTTGTGCTTCTCAAAATCTACACTTTTATGGTTACAAGCTACATGCGATCTGTTCTATTGCTGGTGTGTTCCAAAGTTTTGACTTATCTCCCGCCTCCGTTCACGACATTCATTATTTGAAAGACATAAAACTTCAAATTTCTGATTGCGTGTTACTTGGAGACAGGGGCTATCTTTCTCAAACGGTTCAGCTTGACTTGTTCAATGAGGTGAAAATCCAGTTAGAAACCCCTAAAAGAAAAAATCAAAAAGATTACAAACCTCAGTTCTATCCATTCAGAAAGTATAGAAAACGTATAGAAACTTTATTCTCGCAGTTGTGTGACCAATTTATGATACGGCGTAATTATGCCAAATCTTTTGAAGGATTCAAAACAAGAATATTGGCAAAAATTACCTCCTTGACTACTATTCAATATCTCAACCCGTAGTGCATTATCCAAATGAGATTAATTTATTGTGATATTGAATGATAATCAGGAAGATCATTTTCGCCAATATTCCCAAAGAAAGGAAAAATTTTCGTTTTCTTCGCTGCAAACGAGCCTTTCAATTTTAGATAAAAATAAAATTGCAACTTGTCCCTAGGCGGCTTGTAATTTTATTTAATTGAAAACCAGTAAAATTCACTATTCTTCCGTCACATGAGCAACCTTTTTTATAATGCACTACGGGTTATCTCAATAAATTTGTCTTTCATAGTAACATTAACAATTTAAAAATTAACCTCATTCGATAATGCACTACGGGTTATATCTATATTAGTTTTTTAAAAAATCCATATCTTAACAACCCATCCATAATTTTTATCTTTATACCACTTTAATCTCAATGTTTCTTTTGATACATTATTCTGAAAAAGATAAGTATCTGATGTTGCCAAATATCTGATAAAATCATAATTGTTCTGCTTCGCTAATTCTATAAACTCATTTGTTAAATAATACTTTCCGTCTTTTCCTTGATAAAATGCTATATTAGAATCAGTATAATAATTCGTTATCTGTACCAATCCTTGCTTATCTTTAGAGGGATCTGATTCGTATACCCAATAATTTCTATTCAAAATATTTGTGTCTTCCTCTACTTCAAAATACAATTGATTCTTAATATAGCCATTTTGTTCATATTTAAATCCAGATTTTTCTTCAATCAATTTACCACCATTTTGCAACTCATAAGCCTTCACCTCCTCGAGTGTTGCCCCTTTCTTAAAAAATGGGAATGTTTTTAAAGTAGCCTGAGGAGCCAACTGTTTAGGGAAATAAGTAGCTGTGTAATGATTATGCCCCTTATCATTCATAAACTCAATTCGAACTTGTTTTTCTTCGTTTATAAAAACTTTTTTATCAATTTCATTCAAAGATAGTGTATTCTCAAACCCTTTAACTATTTTTTCAATAAAACCATTCTCTCGTAAATAGTTTTCAAAACTTTCTTGGTTTTCGTTTGATAAAGTTCCTCCTTTAGCGTAAATAGAAGATTTTACATATCTATTTAGATTAACTAAATAAGACACCTCATCAAAAATATTATTCTTTAGTCTAAAATTTAAAAGTGTACCTGTATCTGTTTCTCTTGCCAATTCAGAATTTCTATCTTCTTCATAAAGTTTCATTTCAGCAGTATTTAACCCAAATTCAAAACTTGGCAAAATATAATTATCTGATTCACTTTTTTGTTTTATGACCAACTTCCCTACTACATTTCCATTACTTATAAAAGAAATCTCGCCAGTTCTTGCCTCAGCACCATCATTTGCATTTACATGAAAAAAAACTTCACTATTCTCGTAATCAATCCTTATTCCAGAAATCCAGCTTACACTAGATAAGTATCTAAAATTATTTGTATTTGCTACAATCTGAACCGAGTAATCTCCTAAAGGTGATGCTACAATCAATTCCTCAGGGTTTGCCATAACTTTAACTGCCTCTCCTTCTTGAGTAATAGCAATGGTTTTCTTTATATCTTTGGCAACAACTTCAACATAACCACTTCTATCTCCTGCTTGATTGTTTTCATCAACTCTAATAATTAAAGAATTTTGAGAAAAGCTTGCGTGTATCCAACTATCAGAGACTAATATTTTCAAATCCTTAACATTTGTTTCAAGATTTAAAGTTTTCTCAATACCAGATTTAGGAACCAAAATATCTTTTTCTTTGATGAACAATTGCGGCACATCAACATTTTTATCATCATCTGAACAAGATGTTAAGCCCAAAGATGAGAGACTTAACAAAGAATAAAGCACCTCTAAAAAATAATTTCTTCATAAAAAGTTTATTTAAAATAATTAATCTAATTTTTGCGAGTGCAATATAGAAAATTTCTATTTAATAGAAAATTTTTCAATTTAGAAGATTGATTTTATAGAAATTTAAAGAAAAAAATCCACTCAACATATTCTATTGAGTGGATTAGCAAATATTATGAAAACAAAAACATTTTACTTAGTTTCTAAGACCTTTAATGCATCTTGGTCATCATATTTTAAAATTTGCTGTTTTAGCAATTCTTCCATATGTTTTTGCACTTTGGCATAGGCTGGGTTTCCGTACACATTTCTCAATTCGTGAGGGTCTTTTTTCAAGTCGAATAGCTCCCAATTATTTACTCTTTTGTAATATCTTATGAGCTTAAAGCGCTCGTTTCTCACACCAAATTGTGGCGACACGGCGTGCTCTCCATTCTCATAATAGTGATAATACAATTGGTCTTGCACCTTGGCCTTTGGGTCTTTCAGCACTGGCACAAAGGAGATGCCTTGCATATCGGCAGGCACTTTTGCACCAGCTAATTGCAATAGAGTGGGTGCAATGTCTATGTTTGACATAAAGGCATTGGTTTCTGTCTTCGGTTTAATTAATTTCGGGTATTTAATCACGAAAGGCGTTCTGAAAGATTCTTCGTACATCCAGCGCTTATCAAACCAGCCGTGCTCTCCCATATAGAATCCTTGGTCTGAGGTATAAATTACGATGGTGTTTTCTGCCAGATTATTTTTTTCTAAGTAATCTAGTGCGCGCCCAATGTTTCGGTCGAGGGACACGGCGGTAGAGAGGTAATCATTCATATAGCGATTAAATTTCCACACGGCAAGGTTTCGCCCCTGTGGTTTTTCTTTTTCAAATGCTTCGCGAATGGGGCCATAGTATCGGTCATAGGCGGCGCGTTGTTCTGGCGTCATACGGGTAAAATTACCGTCGCGGGTGTCTTTTGGTAGCATTTTTAAATCATAGCCCATACGCATATCTTTGAGGATTGACATTTCCTGTTTTGCAGCAGCTGGGCGAGATTGGTAATCATCATAAAAAGTGTTAGGAATTCTAAATTTCACACCATCAAATGCGCCTAAATCTGGCAAATCTGGCATCCAAGTGCGGTGCGTATTTTTATGCCCGATGATTAAGCAAAAAGGCTTGTTTGGGTCTCGGTTATCAAGCCACTTTTCGGCCTCATCCTGCACTACATTGGCTACATAGCCCTGCTCCCGCACGCGCCCTTGCGCAGTGATGAAATCTGGGTTGAAATAATGCCCCTGCCCTACTAAGACTTTGTAGAAATCAAAGCCCTTAGGGTTGTGCCCTAGGTGATATTTCCCAATCCAAGCAGTTTGGTATCCTTCGTCTTGCAAAATATTTACAAATTGCTGTTGGCTACTATCGTAAGATGAATTTTCGTTGTCTTTGTAGCCATTTTTATTGCTTGTTTTCCCTGTAAGCAAGCAAGCACGGCTTGGTCCGCAAATTGAATTATTTACATAAGCGCGTTTGAAGAGCATTCCTTCATTGGCGATACGATCGATGTTCGGTGTCTGGATATATTTATCCTTGTGATTATACGCGCTAATTGTTTGGTACGCGTGGTCATCGGAAACGATGATAACGATGTTTGGTTTTTTACTTTGTGAGTAGCTCACACTCAAAATGAAAAAGTAAAAAATAATTAAATATTTCTTCATATGTTAGAATTTTGCCGTGCTAATTTAAGAATATTACGCCAAAAAAAGAGTGCAAATCAGCTAAAAACTAAAAAAAATCATATATTTAGCCTTTGAAAATAGATGATTGATATGAGCAGTAATTATAATCCATTAAACTTTGTATTAGTAAAACCCGCTGGCCCAGATTGTAACTTAGGCTGCACCTATTGTTTTTATCTTGAAAAAGCGGAACTCTATAAAAACACCAAAAAGCACCGTATGAGTGATGAAGTTTTGGAGGAGCTAATAAAGCAAGGCGTAGCACAATCCAATGATTACATCAACTTCACTTGGCAAGGCGGAGAGCCTACGCTAATGGGGCTTGATTTCTTTAAAAAGGTAATTAAATTCCAGCAAAAATATGCACGAAACAAATCCGTGGCCAATGCCTTGCAGACAAATGGCGTGTTGCTCAACGATGAGTGGGCAAAATTCCTAGGGCAATGGCGCTTCCTCGTGGGGCTCTCGCTTGATGGGCCAGAGCATATTCACGATAAATACCGCTTCACCGCAGGAGGAAAACCCTCGTGGGAAAAGGTGATGCGCGCACACGAATTGCTCAAAAAATACAATGTAGACACCAATGCAATGTGCTGCGTTACGGATTATTCCGCTGATTATCCAGAGGAATTATACAACTTTTATAAAAGCCTTGGGCTTACTTGGATGCAGTTTATCCCCGTGGTAGAAACCGACAAAGAAGACCCAACCAAGGCGGCAGATTTCTCGCTCACACCCGAAAAATATGGCAAATTCCTAAATAAAATTTTTGATTTATGGCTAGCTGATTTCGATCGTGGCGAACCAACTACGGTGATTAGAAACATAGAATCCGTATTCCACACTTATGTAGACATGCCTGCGCCTGAATGCACCCTGCTAGAACAGTGCGGCGTGTACCCCACCGTGGAGCACAACGGCGATGTGTATAGCTGCGACTTCTTTGTGGAAGATGAGTGGCGACTAGGCAACATTATGCAAAAAGACCGATTGGTGGATATGATTAATTCCGCGCAGCAAAAGAAATTTGGGCGAATGAAAAAAGACCTCCCTCCCAAATGCCACACCTGCGAATGGTATAAGCACTGCTACGGCGGCTGCACCAAAGATAGAATCAAAGATGCGCGTGATAATGGAAATCCACGATTTTGCCAATCTACCATTGATTACCTAAAACATATAGACCCTACAATGAAGCGATTGGCTAAGCAATGGAAACAAAATCAATTGGCTCAAAATCCAATTACTTACGATATTTACAACGCAGGATACGATTTTTAATACAATTTAAAAAGCCTTTAATTTTTCGATTAAAGGCTTTTTTTAGTTCCAAAAGCTAAACCTCACCAAACCAATGTGTTAAAATTTTGTTTTTCATTTTAAATATATTTAATTTTAAATCGTTATAGTCCTTAAAACTAAATAATTATGAAAACAAAAATCTTATTTTTCAGCCTTTTTATAGGCTTATTTGTCTTAACAACCGCTTGCAACAACGATGATGACCCTAAACCGCCCACCGAATTAATCGGTAAATGGAAATGTCTTGGCTTTGGTAATACCAATGGAGTGTTTAAAGTAATTGAACCCAATGAAGAGGATTGTGAAAAATGTTACACAATAGACTTCAAAGATAATTATGAATTCTTTGTAAAATCTTCATATAATAGCATGTCTGGAGTTTTCGTTGTTAAAAATTCATCTTTACAGCTCAAAAAAATAATTATGACAGATGTTTATGAAGAAGGAGACGGCACTCCATATACTGAAAGTTTAAAGAAAATATCACATTATAAAATTGAAAAAGGAAACTTACAACTTTTCTACTCAGACACAGAATATTTATTGTTTAAACCTTTAAAATTAAAATAATTTAGCACAAAGTGCGATTACTTGCCAATTTTTAAATTATGAACATTTATTTAACTAAAATTAAAGAACATAAACAAACAAACAAAAATTTAAAACGAAATTTATTTATAATAATCGCACTGAGATTCCTTTTATTTTCATCGCTAACTTTTTTGATTTTCAAATACGAATCTCTTAGCAAAATCTTATTTTTCACATTAGTAGGATTTTTTTTAATTGTTTTCATTTTTATTTTTAAAATTCATTCTAAGCTAAAAAATAAATTACTTTTAACTCAAAATTTAATTCAAATAAATCAAAAAGAATACGATTTTTTAACCGAAAATAAAAAACCATTTTCAAACGGTGCACAATGGATAGATCCTACGCACAATTACACTTTTGATTTAGACATTTTTGGCGAAAGTTCACTATTCCACTACCTGAATCGCTGTGCCTCTATTTTGGGAGAAAGAAATTTGGCTCAAAAATTAAGTTCAGGTTTGGGAGAAAATGAAATTACCGCCAACCAGAGTGCAATTCAAGAATTAAGCAAAAAAATTGATTTTAGGCAATTTCTATTGGCACATACTATGCAACTTGAAAATGAGGAAAAAAATTACCAGCAACTCCTTAATTGGGCAAATAAAAAATCTAAATTTAATTTTTTTTTCAATTTTATGCTGTATCTATCGCCAGCTCTTTTCATCATTTCAGTAGGGGCTTCGGTGTATGATTTAAGATTTTTATGGCTAAGTTTAATTGCATTTTCAATTAATTGTTTTATTCTTTTGTTTTTCTACAAACCTATTATGAACGAAATCGCGCAATTTGAGCGAATTTCGGCAATTATTCAAATTTACAGCCAAAGCCTATCAATCATAGAAAAAGAACATTTTAACGATAAAAAACTAAATGAACTTAAACAAAAAATTCAACAAAATACATTTTCTGCAAGCCAAGAATTTAAACAACTGGCACGGATTTTTTCTGATTTAGAAGGAATTTTCAACATTGCAGGAGCTTTGGTTTTCAATGGCTCAGTACTATACCACATTCTTATCTTTAAACGGCTATTCGCTTGGAAAGAAAAAAATGTACAAAATATTGAATTCTGGACGGCAGTCATCGGCGAATTTGAAATGCTCAATAGCCTAGCAAATTTTGCATACAATAACCCCAGCTATTGCTTTCCACACATTAATCAAAATAATTCTATTTCGTTTGAAAATATGAGCCATCCGCTTATTAACACTCAAAATAGAATTGGGAACACGATTGATTTTAATCCGCAACATTTTGTAATTCTCACAGGAGCCAACATGTCTGGAAAAAGTACTTTTTTGCGCGCATTGGGCGTAAATTTAGTTTTAGCCAAAATCGGTTCGCCCATCTGTGCAAGGCACGCCAACATTCAGCCGATGAATATTTTGGTTTCTATGCGACAAACAGATTCGCTAAATGATGGGAAATCGCTTTTTTATGCTGAAATTTTAAGGCTAAAACAGATTATTTATAATTTAAAAACTGAAAAATCCTTTGTATTGCTTGATGAAATTTTGCGGGGGACAAATTCCGAAGACAAGCAACTCGGAACACAAAAAATTGTAGAAGAAATTTTAAATTTAAAAGCTTTTGGCTGTTTAGCAACACACGATTTAGTCATCACAGAAATGGCTAAAAAATATCCTACTCAACTTGCCAACAAATATTTTGAGACCCGAGTTATAAACAATCAACTAGCCTTTGATTACCGATTAAGAGAGGGAATCAGTAATAGTAAAAATGCACTTCATCTCATGGAATCCCTTGGGATTTTCTCTACCATGGAATGCAAATAATCGTTAAAAATTAGGTTTAAAAGGTGCAACTCGCTAAATTTGTCCCACAAAACAAAATTGAGAATTGGAGGATAAATTTGACGGGTTGCAACCTCATTAAAAAATGCTAATACGATTTTTTCTATAATACAGCTTCCCATTTTATTTATTGCTCCGATGTAACAAAAAAACAAGTTTAAATTATGTCTTATTTTTTTACATCAGAGTCGGTGTCTGAAGGGCACCCAGACAAGGTGGCAGACCAAATTTCTGACGCTATTTTAGACCACTTTTTGGCATTCGATAGCCAAAGTAAAGTCGCTTGCGAAACTCTTGTAACCACAGGGCAAGTAATTTTGGCGGGCGAGGTGAACTCAAAAGCTTATGTTGATTTACAAGAAATTACACGCAAAGTTATCGGCCGTATCGGGTACAACGACAGCCAAATGAATTTCACGGCAGATTCTTGCGGCGTGCTTTCAGCCATTCACGAGCAATCCCCAGACATTAGACAAGGCGTAGTAAAAACCGAAAAAGAGAGCCAAGGCGCGGGCGACCAAGGAATGATGTTTGGCTATGCTACCAACGAAACTGAAAACTTTATGCCTCTGGCGCTTGACCTTTCGCACAGAATTCTACTTGAATTAGCTGAAATTCGCAAAAATGGAAACGAAATGCCCTATCTGCGCCCAGATGCCAAAGCGCAGGTAACCTTGGAATATGGCGATGATAATAAGCCTAAAAGCATTCACACCATTGTAGTCTCTACCCAGCACGATGAGTTTGGAGATGATGCCGCAATGCAGGAGCGCATTCGTAGAGATGTCATTCAAATTGTGATTCCGCGTGTGATTCAGAAACTGCCCACCCACATTAAAGAATTATTTAATGCCGAAATCACTTATCACATTAATCCCACAGGAAAATTCGTAATCGGAGGCCCACACGGCGATACAGGGCTCACAGGGAGAAAAATCATTGTGGATACTTATGGCGGAAAAGGTGCGCACGGTGGCGGTGCTTTCAGTGGTAAAGACCCGTCCAAAGTGGACCGCTCTGCGGCTTATGCTATGCGCCATTTAGCTAAAAACTTAGTGGCAGCAGGGGCGTGCGATGAGGTTTTGGTGCAGGTATCTTACGCCATTGGGGTAGCTGAGCCTACCAGCCTCTTCATTGATACCTATGGCACTAGCAAGCTAAATTTAAGCGATGCCGAGATTGCCGAAAAATTGCTTGAAAAATACGATTTTCGCCCCTATGCGATTGAAGAGAAATTTAAGCTTCGTAATCCAATTTATGAGGAAACAGCGGCCTATGGACATATGGGGCGCGAGCCTCGCGTGGTGAAAAAGGTTTTTGCAGGAAACGGCCGCGAGAAAATTGAATGTGAAGTGGAGCTTTTCACTTGGGAAAAACTCGATATTGTGGAGGAGTTAAAAACTCTCTTTGGTCTTTAATTAATCTTATACTTTACCCCGTTTTGCTACAAACATTACGGGGTATTTTATATAAAATTTGCAACACCAAAAACGCCCCACTGATAGGCGCTAAAATAAGGGCTTGGAAGGATACCCCGTTTTGTGCGCACAAAAAAAAATCCGGTGCGCACAAAAAAAATTTTTGTAGGCACAAAATTACAAAGCGATAGGCATCGGATTTTATAGCACTACAATCAGGGCAAAAAACAATTTTCCATTCATAAAAAAAAGGCTGAAATTCTCTCAAATTTCAGCCTTTTTAATTTTGCTCTATTTCTTTATTCTTGCGTGTTTAGATTTTTATCTACTAGAATAATCTTCTCGGCTTTAAAATCTGGGGTGCCAGCTTTTTTAGCTTTAAAGATGATTTGGCATAAATCTAAATCACCGTTGAGCGCAGGCTTCTCGCCTACATTTATAAAAGTAGGGTACAGCACTTTTTCGCCACTTGAATGCAGCCTATCATTCGTTAAATTCTCCATTGCTTGCAGATTGAGTGGCTTGATGGCTACAAACTCATACGCATCGCTGAGATATGGAATGGCTAAGCTGAGGGCGTTCACGGCTTTTAGGCCTTTTCCTTTGAGGGTGATTACTACTTCTTCGCCTGCTTTATAGGATTTCTTATTGGCTAAGAGGCTTAATGCTCCCGCTACTTTATCGGCAGTGTTTGGATTTACGCCATCTTCTAGCTGAGTGGCTACATTGGAAATGTCATAGGCATCAATCCAGCCATTTTTATTGACATCGCCACGGCTTACATAGCCCTCAAAATCTGAGTCGCCTTGTTTAAGCCCTGTGTAATTAATGTAAGAAGTGAAGTCGTTTTGGTCCACTTTTCCATCGTTATTAATATCACCAGGGATATAGCTTTCGGTGCCAGGTACTTTGAATACATAGATTTCGCGTCCGCTTCCGTAGTTACCCACCGCTTCGGTTACAGCGATTTTCACGAAACGAGCCGTTGGATGTTTTTCAAAGTTAAATACCTTTGGTGTATCACTTCTATCCCAGCTGAATGTTCCACTTTCGTTCCAATTCTTTTTATCTTCGCTAGTGAATACTTTCCCTTTTAGGAAGATACCGTTCCCACCGTCGGTTCTTGGCAGATAGGAGAATTTATCTAGCTCATTGTATGATTTTAAATCAATGATGATTTCAAAAGGCACTGCCTTGGCGCCATATTTTGTGTGCATAGTGGAGCCTTCATTTCTATCAAACAAATGGCTGAGCGCAAAGCCGCCTTGCATTGGCACTGAGATTTCGCCCTGAATTCCTTCAATGGCAAATTGCAACGGATTGGCCTTGGTGCTTGTAGCGAGTGTCGCCCAGTCTGAGGCACCAGCTTGGTTCACCGCTCTTAGCTTTAATTGATAAGGTGTTTCGGCTGTTAGGTTTTCAATCAAAAGTTCGTTGTTTTTAATCGTAGAGAACTTAACATCGCCGAGCATAATTTCATAAAAATCAGCATTTGGCACAGCATCCCAAGTAGGGCGTAGGCTGTATGGCTTAGCGTTTTCATCTGTTACGGCAAAGTTTTGCGGTGCTTGCAATGTGCCTAAGCTCTTCAATAGTGGATTTTTGGTATTAAATTTAAATCCTGAAACTTGTAGCTCTACTTTATTTTGCGTAACATCTGTTTTTTCTAAACGCACCAAAATTTGCGGATTTTTGATGATTTCCACTTTTTCAAACTCGCTTCCTTGGGTTGCAAATTGATTGAAGTTTGGTTTTTCGTTATAAAAATAGACATTGCTTTGCGCCATAAATTCTTTGAGGGAGTGCACTTCTTTCAGTTTCACGCGCTTGCCGGCTATGCGGGCTTTTAGTCTTTTTGGTTTTTGGCTTACATTAATTTTAATTTCCGTGATTTTTTCTTTCACAAATCCCTCAAAATCGCCATTTGTAGGCTCTATTGATATATTTACTTTATCTTTATTTTGCACGGAATGAATGTGCGTTTTTGCAAATTTCCCGTTTAGATAGGCTTGCGTAAAGCCATCATCATCGTACTCAGTAAAGCGGGATTCTCCGTGAGGATAAATATCATAAATTCTAAGCGCTTTATCAATTTCCGATACATTATTATTAGGATTTACCATAGGAATAATGGCACCAGCCTTCACAAATACGGGCAGCTTCCAAATGGGGGCGTCAAAATTATTGATGACTTGCCCTCCGGTATACACCTCGCCAGAGAAATAATCAATCCACAGCCCCTGTGGGAGGTAGATGTTATTTCGGGTATCATTTCCTTTTTCATCGGACTTTGTTGCTTGATAAATGGGCGCCACAAGGAAATTTTCGCCACATAAAAACTGATATTCGGTGGCTTTTCCTAAGGTGTATGCATTAGGCTCGGCAAGGAACATTGCTTGTACAATGGGCTTACCCTTTACCGCTTCGTTGGCCACGCTGTAAAGATATGGCATTAATTCCGACCTTAATTTTAAATAATTTCTATTAATCGAAGTTGCTGGCTCTCCTAAAATGTGCGGATATTTAGGGTTTGCTCCCCAGCCGTCCATATTTAGCTGCATTGGGGTGAAGGTTTTCCATTGGAAATCTCGGATATTCACAATTGGATTTTTACCGCCAAAGATTCCGTCCATATCAGATGAAATGTTTGGCTGCCCCGATAAGCCACTACCTAAATAAGTGGGAATATGGAATCTAATATACTCCCAATTGCCTCCTGTTTGGTCGCCAGACCATATTCCTGCATAGTGCTGTGTGCCTGCCCAGCCATCTAGCGAGATGATAAATGGGCGGGCATTGTTCCCATATTTAGGCATAATCTGCGCTACATCTTGCACGCCATTTAGCCCAAAGGAATAGCCTGCACCTACCCAAGCTACATCAGTTTTTAGCACGCGCACGCCAGCATCTTTCACTTCTTTAATGATATCGCGCTGCAAGAGAGCCTCCACGCCCTCTTTTGGATGCAAATCGGACTGTGTCCACAGCCCCACCTCCACGCCGTGTTTGCGGGCATAATCCGTGAATTGCTTTAAATTTTGGATATTTCCGTCGAGCGTACTAGTCTGCCCATAGCCTGCACCATAGCCATCGTTAGGCAAAATCCAGCCCAATGGCATATCATAGTGCTTGTAACGGTCTACCACGGCACGCGCCGAGAATTGGTAATTATTTTTCTCTCCATTTAAGGATTCCTTTATTCCGCCGTTATCTTTTTGGCTTTCCTTATAAGTTTTCCCATCTTCAAATAGGATTCCCTTAGGGTCTTCTTTCCAGTAATCTCTATTATACGCATTTAAATGCCCTTGATAAAAACCAAACTTAGGCAACAAAACAGGATTCCCCGTGAGCTGATAATAATCATTTAAAAGCCCCACAGGGGTTTCGCTTACCATAAAAAAGGCATCGGCATAGTCTGTATCGTGTTGCAATTTCACCACGCCACTACCTCGTGTCCCGAAGTCGTATTTCCCTTTTTTAAAGGTATACCACATAAAGCCATAGCCCTCTGTTGACCAATAAAATGGCTTTGGCGAAGCCACGCCTCCATCTGTCCAGCTATTTTCATTTACAATATTAATGGCTTTGCCCTTATGAGAAAATCGCCCATTCTGAACGCCTCCACCATAAAAATACTCGCTTGGTTGCTCTTTTAGGGTGAATACTACTCGATTTTTCTGAAACTCCACAGGCGCTACTTCCTTAACCACCCATCGGTTATTTTTCTTGTTCTTAATGCTAAATAAGCCTGTCTTTTTATCCCACACAAGAGCGATTGCCTCCGTCTCTACATTAAGATTTGTAGCATTTTCGCTCAGGGATAATTGTTGCAATTTCTTGCGCGCATTAGGGACTAAGATTTCAGCCTCTGGCTTTGCTTGCGGCTTTCTGAACGGCTTACCTGCGGGGTCTAGAAAATACCTAAAAATATTATCTCCGTAAAAATCTAGCAATATCTTTTGCTTGTTTTGCAAAATGATTTCTACTGTGGTAGAGTTCAACTTTTTCGCCTCCACAATGGGCGAGCTTTTTACTTCAAGTTCACTTGTGGAACCAGTTTGTTGTGCTTCGGCCATCGTGGGAGTTACCACAATCCCAACTACCGAAAGGGCAAACAAGGCGATTTTGTTTGTTTTCATTTATAGTATCATTTTAAAAATCGTTTAAAAAATAAATTTCAAGCCAATTTACAAAAAAATTACTATTTCGCCCACTCCTTATGCAAAAAACACCTTTATTTACTAAGCAATGTGGCTCACTCTTGCGTTGCATTTGCCTCGCTCTTGAAAAAACTAAGCTCTGATTGAAAAAAAATACGCGTGTTTTTTCCAAAAATGTAGTGTGTTTTTTTAAAAAACACGCGTGTTTTCGGGGATTGGCTTTTTTGCGCTATAAAGAGGGCTAAGTAGCTTTCATTTTTTCGTAAAAAAAATAGCCTCACACATTAGGCGCGAGGCTATTTCATTATGTCCATATTAAACTTAAAGTTTCCTTATCATTTACCCACCAAGGGCATCTGCTCCGCCCACAATTTCCGTGATTTCATTGGTAATTGCAGCTTGTCTCGCCTTGTTATATTGCAGGGTGAGCTCCTTTTGCAGGGCAGTTGCGTTATCCGTAGCTTTGTGCATCGCCGTCATACGCGCGCCGTGCTCTGCTGCAAACGAATCCGAGAGGGCTTTGTACAATTGAATTTTAAGTGTTTTAGGCAATAAATCAATTAAAATTTCCTTTTTGTTTGGCTCAAAAATATAGTCTGCATTGATTTCCTGCGAGGTATCTTCTTGGGCCTCCACCACAATTGGCAGGAATTTTTCGTTTTGCACGATTTGCGTTGCTGCGTTCTTAAATTGATTATAGACTAGGCGAATTTCATCAAACTTATGGTCTTTGAAATTTTTCATCAAAAGTTCTGCAATTTTTGAAGAGTTTTCAAAGGTAAAATCCTCCCATAAATCGGATTCATTTTTATCTATTTCATTTTCTTTTTTGAGCAAATCGTATCCTTTTTTGCCTATGGTGAGCATTGAGACGCGCTTGCCTGCAAAATCTTCGGCCTTGCTGCGGAGGACTTCTTTGACGATATTCGCGTTGAATGCGCCTGCTAAGCCTCGGTTTGAGGTGATGGCGACTAATAGCACATTCTTGACCTCGCGGTTTTGTGTATAGGCGCTGTCTACCCCTTCCTCGGCAGCGGAGCTTACATTTGCCATAAGCTCTCTTAATTTCTCTGCATATGGGCGCATTTGCTCTATGGCATTTTGCGCTTTTTTGAGTTTTGCGGCAGATACCATTTTCATAGCGCTGGTAATCTGCATTGTGGAGCCTATGGAGGAAATTCTACTTCTAATTTCTTTTAAATTCGCCATTTTTATAGCTTATTTTTAACACTGAGATTTTAGTGTTTTCTTTATAATTCTTTATTTCTTATATTTTGCAGAGATTTCTTTGGCAGCTTCGTCCAATACTTTGGTTTGTTCCTCGCTGTACTTGCCTTCTCTTAACTGGTCTAAGGTATCTCTGTGCTTGGCATTCAGGTAGGCTAGATAATCTTCTTCAAATTCTTTCACCTTTTCTACGGGTACTTCTCTTAAAAGATTATTTACTCCTGCATATACGATGGCTACTTGGTCTTCCACTGGCATTGGCGAGTTCACGCTTTGTTTTAAGATTTCCACATTTCTCTCACCTTTGCCGATTACGGCCATAGTGGCAGGGTCTAGGTCTGAACCAAATTTAGCAAAGGCTTCTAGCTCTCTAAATTGTGCTTGGTCTAGCTTCAAAGTCCCTGATACTTTCTTCATTGATTTAATCTGAGCTGAGCCTCCTACACGGGATACGGAAACCCCTACATTAATTGCGGGCTTCACCCCTGAGTTGAATAAATCTGATTCTAGGAATATTTGCCCATCGGTAATTGAGATTACATTGGTAGGGATATAGGCTGAAACATCTCCTGCTTGGGTTTCAATGATTGGCAGAGCAGTCAATGAGCCGCCGCCTTTTACTTTACCTTTTAACGCCTCTGGCAAATCGTTCATATTTTTAGCCACTTCATCATTACCGATGATTTTTGCTGCGCGCTCCAATAGCCTTGAATGCAGGTAGAATACATCCCCTGGGTAGGCCTCACGCCCTGGGGGTCTTCTAAGTAGTAGAGATACCTCACGGTATGCCACCGCTTGCTTTGATAAATCATCATAAATAATTAAAGCTGAACGCCCTGTATCTCTAAAATATTCACCAATTGCGGCTCCTGCAAATGGCGCCCATACTTGCATAGGCGCAGGGTCTGAGGCATTTGCAGCTACGATAATGGTGTAGTCCATAGCGCCGTATTTTTCTAGGACATTGTATGTTTGTGCCACGGTAGATGCTTTTTGCCCCACGGCTACATAAATACAATATACGGGCTCTCCTTTGTCGTAAAATTCTTTTTGGTTAAGAATGGTATCAATCGCCACGGTAGATTTTCCTGTTTGTCTATCACCGATGATGAGCTCACGCTGCCCTCTTCCGATTGGCACCATAGAATCAATTGCCACGATACCTGTCTGCAATGGCTCTGAAACGGGCTCACGGAATAATACGCCTGGCGCTTTTCTCTCCAATGGCAAATCATATAATTCGCCAGATAGTGGCTCTTTGCCATCAATTGGATTTCCTAGTGTGTCTACTACGCGCCCGAGCATACTCTCGCCCACTTTGATAGAGGCAATTCTCTTGGTTCGCTTAGCAGTATCGCCCTCCTTTACGCCCTGAGATGAGCCTAGGAGAACCACCCCTACATTGTCTTCCTCTAAATTCTGAACCAGTCCTTCTTCGCCATTGTCAAATTGTACTAGCTCACCATATTGAGCATTTTCAAGTCCGTAGATGCGGGCAATCCCGTCTCCAATTTCTAGAACAGTGCCTACTTCTGCCAAATCGAAATCTGAACTTGCGTTGGCTAGTTGTTGTTTTAATATCGCTGAGATTTCAGCTGGATTTATTTCTGCCATGATGCTTTAATATATTAAATCTTTGATATAATTTTTTGTGTGTCGAATGCTTGTTTAATTTCGCTAAGCCTTGTTTTAATAGAGGCGTCAAATTGCGTATCGTCTACCCTTAGAATAAAGCCTCCTATGAGAGAGTCATCTACCTTCTGAACCACCTCAATTTTATCAGCCGCGATGCCCAATGTAGCTTGCGTTTTAGCCACTATGGCGTTTAGCTCCTCGCTAGAAAGAGGATAGGCGCTGGAAATATGCGCTCTTTTAATCCCATTGATGATGCGATAGCGCTCAATAACGGCTGTGGCAACCTCTTTTAAATTAGCAGATCTTCCGTTTTTTATTAAAAGAGCTACCAGCTTTTGAGTTTCAGGCGAGAAGTTTTGGAATACTTCCTTAGCGATGCTCTGTTTCTTCTCATCTGAGATAATTGGGCTGCTTAAGAAATTTTTAAAATCACGGCTAGTTTTAAATGCCGTGAGAATATCCCTCATTTCTTGCACTGCTTTTTTTTGTTTCTCTTGTGGCAAAACTTCAAAAAAGGCTTTTGCGTATCTTTTAGCAACTCTGTAATTTGCCATAATTTAGCTCAATTTTATTTCATTGATAAGCTTATCCACCAAGTTTTTCTGCTGGTCTTCTGATTTCAGATTATCCTTCAACACCTTCTCAGCGATGTCCAGCGATAGGCTTGCCACTTGATTTTTCACCTCTGCGATAGCAAGATTTTTTTCGCTCTCAATGGTGCGTCTTGCAGCCTCGATGATTTTATCTGCCTCGATTTTTGCAATTTCCTTGGCGGCTTCCAGCTCTCTTTCTTTCATTGCTTTGGCTTCTTTCAGCATAGCATCGCGCTCCTCACGGGCTTGTTTCATAATTTGCTCATTTTCTGCTTTTAAGCTTTTTATCTCTTCGCGAGCTTTTTCTGCTTGTAGCAAAGCCTCTTCAATTCCGTTTTCTCGCTCTTCTATCGCGGTTAAAATCGGTTTCCAAGCAAATTTTCTGAGCACAAACATTAATATTAAAAATAGTAGTGTTACCCAAAAAAATAAACCTACTGAAAAATCATTGATTAATTTATCCATTGTTTAATTTCTTTTATATATTAAATTTCCCTATGGGGTTTTTATTTTAAATTTTAAAAAGCACCACTGTGCGGCCAACCGCCGAAGAGTGGTGCTTATGCATTATTTTACTGCGAATAGTGCAGCAAATGCTAAACCTTCAATCAAGGCAGCAGCAATAATCATTGCTACTTGAATTTTACCTGATGCTTCTGGTTGACGTGCAATAGCCTCCATAGCAGTTCCACCGATTTTACCGATGCCTAATCCTGCTCCGATGATTACTAATCCTGCACCTACCATTACTGGAATTTGACTCATGATATATAAAATTTAAAATTAATGATTTCGTTTTTTTTAATGTTCTTCTGCGTGTTCCTCCACCGCCATACCAAAGTACAATGCCGAAAGCGTTGTGAAAATGTATGCCTGCAAGGCCGCTACGAAGAATTCTATAAATGATATTAATATTGATAGCACGAGGGACATTGCGCCCCCGCCGAAGTTTCTAAAAATAAAGATTAGAGCAATCAAGCTCATCAGCACAACGTGCCCTGCTGTGATGTTGGCATATAGACGAATCATCAGCGAGAAGGGTTTCACGAAAAGACCTAAAATCTCTATGGGCACTAAAATAGGGTAGATAAATAGTTTACCATACCAAGGCATTGTTGCCCCTAGTGGGTCAAAAATATGGCTCCAATAGGTTTTGTTTCCAGAGAAATTGGTGATTAAGAAAGTCATCACTGCAAGAGACAAAGTTACAGCTATATTTCCCGTAACATTAATACCAAATGGCATAATGCCCATAATGTTTAAAAGCCAAATGAAGAAGAAGATAGTGAGCAGATAGCTCATATATCTTTTATAATGTTTCTTTCCGATGTTGGGTATTGCAATTTCATCACGCACATAGATGATGAGCGGCTCCATAAAACGCCCAACTCCCTTTGGTACAGAGGTATTGGCATACGAT
Source organism: Ornithobacterium rhinotracheale (assembly GCF_004088395.1). NCBI lineage: Bacteria > Pseudomonadati > Bacteroidota > Flavobacteriia > Flavobacteriales > Weeksellaceae > Ornithobacterium > Ornithobacterium rhinotracheale. Next base: position 1,765,940 of record NZ_CP035107.1, read on the forward strand.
TTTGCCGAGGCTCTAAATATTAAAAATAAAACTATAAAGGCCACAAGAATAGAAAACACAGTCTTGGTAATTGAAAAATCAAGCGGCTTCTCATTCGTTGGGTGGTGCTCTTCATCGTAAGTCAAAGTTCCAGCGGCATCGGTTTTATAAATTTTCTCGTGGTAAAGTTTATAGAAGTTCCCATCTTTCTCCACCAGTTTTTTTCCGTGGTCAAATTCTGAGGACATAAACACCTTTAAACCATTATCCCACAAAATCACAGGAAGCGCAAAACCATAGTGAGTATCCGTCTGGGAATCATGCATAATATCAAAGTAATGAGAATCCATCAAGTGATGCTGAATATCCTCATCAATCTTCTCTGCCAGGGATTTTTCCTGACCTAAATCATGATGCGCCTCTCCTTCGTGCTCTGCGGCTATGCCTACCAAATCTTGCCCAAATACATTTAGCGATAAAAATATGGCTAAAATTGCGAACAAAAACTTATTGGTGTTTTGTAACATTAGTCTTCAATTTTTTTAGTTAGGCAAAAATATATAATTACTTTTCAATTTAAAAAAATTTTAATCTTTTTTTCCATTAAAATTTTCTCCGTTCAATTTTTTAGCCATAAAAAACACCGAAAAAAATAAGTAAATGAAAAACGACCCCACTAGAACATTCCACTGCAAATCACTATATTTCAATTCATTAAAAAAATCTCCAAGCATAATTTTGGCAAAAAGAATAATAACAAACAGCACGGCCATAAAATAAAAGCCTACAAAATCCGATTTCCTCCTCAAAAGCATAAGCCCTCCCATTTGAAACGGCACGAGCAGCATAAGCCAAAAAAACTGCATTTTGAGCCACTCCTCCACCAAAATCCCTAGGCTATGGCTCAGCCAAAGGTGTAACGCTAAGGTGAAAAGTAGAGCTATTATAATTTTAATTACTAAATTCATTTATTAATATTTTTGACCATTTCATATAAGAAAAACAGCGAAATCAGCATACCCAAAACTACAAAACCCAGCGTAAACCAGCTAGATTCCGCATCGTAATGGGCATCGCACCACCTGCCAGCCCAAGCCATCAGATACATCACCACGCCAATTTGCACGCCCACTGATGTCAATTGAAGCCAAGTATTTTTATCCTTATTCTCCACTTAATTCGTATTTTTGCCCAAATTTATGACAAAAATAGGAAACATCACATTACCGGAATTCCCTTTATTGCTTGCCCCTATGGAAGATGTGAGCGACCCTCCATTCAGACGCGTGTGCAAGAAGAACGGCGTAGATTTAATGTACTCAGAATTCATTTCATCTGAAGGGCTCATACGAGACGCCATTAAAAGCAAAAAGAAATTAGACATATTTGACTACGAGCGCCCCATAGGTATTCAAATCTTTGGTGGAGATGAGGAGGCTATGGCTCTTTCCGCACGAATTGTGGAAACTGTGAAGCCCGATTTGGTAGACATAAACTTCGGGTGCCCCGTAAAAAAAGTGGTGAGCAAGGGCGCAGGCGCAGGCGTTCTAAAAGATATTGATTTAATGGTACGCCTCACCGAATCCGTTGTAAAATCCACCTCGCTCCCCGTTACCGTAAAAACACGCCTCGGTTGGGATAATAGTAGCATCAATATCTACGAAGTAGCTGAAAGACTGCAAGATGTAGGCATACAAGCCCTCTCCATACACGGGAGAACGCGCGCCCAAATGTACAAGGGAGAGGCTGATTGGAGCGAGATTGCACGCGTAAAAAACAACCCGCGCATTCATATACCTATCTTTGGCAATGGTGATATAGATTCACCCCAAAAAGCCCTTGAATACAAAAATCGCTACGGTGTAGATGGCATTATGATTGGCCGTGCCGCAATCGGCAACCCTTGGATTTTTAGAGAAATAAAACATTTCCTAAATACGGGGAAACTGCTCGAAAAACCCACAATTGCTGAGCGCGTGGAGGCTGTGAAAGACCACCTCGATTTCTCCTGCCAGTGGAAGGGCGAAAAAGTGGGCATATTAGAGATGAGAAAGCATTATGCCAATTATTTTAAAGGCATTCAGCATTTCAAATCTTTTAGAAAAGAACTCGTTTCTCTTGAAAATAAAGATGACTTATTTCAGGTTTTATCTAAAATCATTGAAGAATATCAAATTTAAGAACAATTTTTGATAAGCACTAAGACTATGAGTAATTTAAACCTAGATATAGCGGTGAACCAAATCAGCGAGCAATTACAGAAAATGCACGCCGAAGGAAGGAAAATTATGATTACCTCCTCATTCCAAACGCACAGCTTACCGCTATTACACATTAGCACACAAGCAATTAAAGATTTACCCGTGATTTTCATAGACACAGGCTTTCACTTTGCAGAGACCTATGCTTTTAGAGACCAAATTGCTAGGGAGTGGAATTTAAACCTGAAAAATGTGCGCTCCCAAACCTCCAAACACCAACAAGTGAATGAAGAGGGGCAATTCCTCTACGCTAGCGATACCGACTACTGCTGCCATATTAATAAAGTGGAGCCCCTCGATAGTGCTATCCAAAATTACGACATCTGGATTGCAGGGCTGCGCAGAGACCAAACCAAGTTTCGGCAAGGGCTTGATTATTTTGAAAAACAAAAATCAGGCATCACCAAATATCACCCAATCCTTGATTGGAACTCAAAAATGATTTACGAATATAGAAAATTACACCACCTGCCCGCTCACCCACTGGAAGAAAAAGGCTTTTTTAGCATCGGGTGCTTCCCCTGCACACAAAGCGTGCTAGATGAAAACGAGCGTGGCGGCCGCTGGGCTGGAAGCAATAAAACGGAATGTGGTATACACTTAAATAAATAAAAAAATAGTAATGAAAATATTCATTTCAGGAGGGGCAGGCTACCTTGGATACAATTTGGTGCGCGCCCTCGAGCAAGATGATAGGGTTTCGGAAATTTTGGTTTACGACAATCTCTACCGCCAAAATCTAAACTTCTTTATCCTTGGCAAAAAATTACACAAAACAAAATTCATAAAAGGCGATATATTAAATGAATTTGAGCTAAAAAAGCATTTAAAAAACATTGATATCGTGTATCACTTGGCGGCCTTTGTTGAGTCGCCTTACTCCTACCGAGACCACTTTAATTATGAGCAAATCAATCATTTTGGCACGGCCACACTGGTAAACGCCTTGCAGGAAAATCCGCCCAAAAAGGTGATTTTCACAAGCTCTGGCGCCGTGTATGGAAAAGACATTGAGGCCGATGAAGATACGCCTCCTATGCCACAAAATGCCTATGGAATTTCTAAATTTAATGCTGAAAAATATTTGGAATTACTGCAAACTCAAATGGAAGTCTGCATTTTTAGAATTGCTAATGTATTTGGATTTAATCCTATGTTCAGATTCGACAGCGTGATTAATAATTTGATTTTCAATGCATTACTATACAACAAAATTAAAATTAATGGTAATGGCGAGAACATCACTCCCTTTGTCCACCTTGATACGGTAACGCAGAGACTGGCGCAGGCGGCATTTCAGAATGAGCCAAAAATTGAAAATTTAGTGGAATACAATCAGTCTATAAACACCGTGCGAGATATTTTGCTTGAAGCTTTTGAGGATTTAGAGTTTCAATATTTAAACACACAGCAAAAGCTCAGCAGCTATCAAATTACCTCACTCTACCACCCTACTCACAACGAAAATTTCAAAGCACGAGTTTTGGAATGTTTACAAGATTTCAAATCCAATTTTAAGCTATAATAAAAAAGGCTCGCCAATGGCGAGCCTTTTTATTTTCTCTCCAAGCAAATATTAATTCACATATTCCGTAGATATATTGAATTGAATTCTAATCTCATCGCCAGTCTTAATTGTTCCAAACATATACACTGGCGGCTCCACTTTATAGTCGGTCATTTTCATCATGATGTATCCCGTAATAGTAAATCCACGATCGGTATCGTACACCTTCACAGGCACGCTAATCGCCTTAGTTACCCCATTGATAGTCACAGAACCATTTACTGTAGTATTTCCGCTTAAAGTATCAATAGTGAGGGCTTTAAACACGATTTCCTTATGCTTATCTGCATTCAGTGCATTGTAAGCATTTTGGTCCATTGCTGCCTTTCCGCTTTTGAGCGAGCGCACAGGAAACACAAATTTCACATCATTAATCGAGCTATTTCCCACATTTGCGGTGAAAGCCCCATTATCCGAAATCATCTCCCAATCGTGCAAAGTAGATGTCCCTGTAATGGTGATATTCACATCCCTTGAAACAATTTTTTGCGCTTTCACACTCATTGAAACAAAAAATAAGCAAACAAAAGCAAGGCTGATTTTAAATAAATTTTTCATGACTAAATATTTTTTGGTTTTCCCGTTATAAATTTAGCCATAAAATTTTAAAAATCTACAATTTCCAATGTTAAATTTTAAATTTAATTAAATGTAGACAAAACAATTAACCCTAATTTTCCATTTGTTTTAATTTTTGCATAAACTCTTGGGCAAAAACTTTTTGATCTTCCCTAAGCCCCTCTAGCGTTTCGGGCAAAATATAAGTAAACAACACCTCTTTTTTATTGTTCAGAAAAATAAGCTCCTGTTTCTCTCCATCTTTAATCAATTGAGAAAAAATCTCCCACATTGATTGCTCGCGCTCTTTAAGTAAATTAAAAAAGGCTTCTGCCTGAATAACAATCTGCTTCATAGAAAAAGATTTAATTTAAATTTTAAACACACAAAAATCGAAATTTTTGCCTATTTCTTCTACATTTATTCCTACAAAATCTTCTTTTGTTCAGATAAAAATGATTTAATTTTTTTTGCAACGACAAATCCAGTACTCTCATAAAAACTAAAGAGCTAAGAGATGAAATTAAAAAATATTCGTTTTTTATCTTGTTTCGCAAAGCCAATTTATATATCTTGCACTGCAATTATCAACCTAAATCAGATGCGGGCAACTGAATGAACAAACCGCCCAAAAATTGAAATGGAAAGATATGAGGAAATTAAAAAAATCTTGGCTGAAAATCCTAACGGCGTTACCATCGACCTGAACACCATGCAAGAGCCTAAGAATAAATTTTGGTGCGTAGCACTGAAGGAAACTCAAAACAACTTCAATGATGAGGATTTGAAAAAAGTGATTGAAATTGCCAAAAAGACCACAAACATTGTGGGTGGTGGACTGAAAAATGGAAAGTTTTATCTGGACGCTGTAATGCTAGTGGAAGATGAAGAGGAAGCAACACGCATGGGAATTGAAAACGGACAAATTGCGATTTTTAATCTCGCCACAAGAACTTCAAAAAGATTAATTGATTAAAAAAGGGTGATTTTTCACTCTTTTTTTTATGCCCGTAAAATCATTTATTATTTGAACCAAAACTTACTTGGGTAGTTTTTGTTCCGATTTTTAATGAAAAATGAATGTTTTTTAATGTCAAAAGTCTAATTTAAAAATGTCATAAAACAAAAAAAGCACTGAGTTTCAGTGCTTTTGGTGGCGCCTTTTGCTGGGCTCGAACCAGCGACCCTCTGATTAACAGTCAGATGCTCTAACCAACTGAGCTAAAAAGGCTTTTCTTATTTCATTTCTGGACTGCAAATATAAAAACTATTTTTTAATCTGCAAAACTTTTTTTTTATTTTTTCAATCCAACTGTTGACTTCTCTCAAACGGACTGCAAATATAAGCATAGATTTTAATTATACAAATTATTTTTCTAATTTTTTATATCAAGTGCATCACGCAGTGCGTTACCAAAAACATTAAATGCTAAGACAAGCAATAAAATACAAGCGCCTGGCAAGAGTGCTAAATACTGCATTCCCAATAAAATATGGGTGTAATTTTCTTTTATAATATTCCCCCAACTGGGTGTGGGAGGCTGGGCGCCAATCCCTAAGAAACTTAGTCCGCTTTCCACTAAAATGGCGGCGGCAAAATTAGCGGCGGAGATGACAATCACAGGTGCTACTACATTGGGCAAAATTTCTTTAAACATAATTCGGGCATTGCTCATTCCTAGGCTTTGTGCGGCTTCTACAAATTCTTTTTTTCTAAAACTTAAAAATTGCCCCCGCACCACTCGCGCAACTTCTACCCACATAGTGAGCCCCACGGCAATGAAGATTTGCCAAAAGCCTTTTCCTATCGCTAAAGTGATAGCCATCACGAGTAAAAGCGTAGGAATCGACCACACAACATTGATGAGCCACATAATTGCCGCATCTGTTTTCCCGCCATAGTAGCCTCCTATTGCCCCCAGTGCAATTCCTACAAGCAAAGAAATTGCCACGGCAATAAAACCTATGAAAAACGATATCCTAGTCCCGACCAAAAGTCTTGAATAAAAATCTCTACCAAAACTATCGGTGCCGAGATAAAACTTCTGGGTGTAGATATATTTTTGAGGAATTTCTTGTAGAGAAATGTCTTTTTCTGTCCAGATACTTAAATCTTTTTCCTTAGGCTCAGCGTGTAGCCCTTCGCCAAGGTAGGGGGTATAAGTGATTTTGCCTCCCTGTATCTTGTATCCCGTGATGGGTATTTGCTCAAAATCTTGTTTTTTGCCAAAAAAATAATCGCTTAGCGTTCTGTGTGGGGTGTAATTACTGAGTGGCACTTTTAGCATTAGTTGCTCATAACCAATAGGTTTATATTTAAGCACCACTTGCTGCATAGCGGCATCTTTGGTGTAATCTGTGGCTATGGCATAACAAAATACGCTGACAATCGCAGCGGTGAGAATAATACTCAATGCTACAATTGCCAGCGCATTTTTTTTAAGTTTTTGAATGGAATGATAAAATAGTGATTTCCCTTGTTTTGACATTATTTTATATCCCTTAATACATTGATTGATTCTTGCAAATAGATGTCTTTACCTAGGGCTTTGTGCCAATCTTTTCGCCTTGCTTGTAGCACGGTATCTTTTTTCACAAGATTTTGCTCATATTTTGGCGAGGTGATTTTTAAGCCATTGGTGTATTTACTTAGATTTTCAAATTTTTTAGCTTGAAGTTCTTTTTGGTCAAAATCTGCTTTGAATTTTTTATAATTCAATGGAGCTGATTTTTCTTTATCTATTTTCTTCATCCACTGGGCATATTCCTCAATCTCTTGAATTTGCTTCATTTTATATAACCTCGCTTTGCTATTTGCTTTGATTTTAGCCATATCGATTGGCTTGCTCCACACATTGTACTTTGCTGGCTCGATTTGATCCCAAGGCAAGGCTGAATTTTCTGCACCTTCGGAAATATCTAAATAGGTATACCTGTCTGGTATCACAATGTCGGACGCCACTCCTTTGAGCTGAGTAGACCCTCCGTTCACACGATAGAATTTCTGAATGGTGAATTTCAACGCACCATATTCGCTATCGTTTTGTAAAAACCAACTAATCGGCTTGATAGTCTGCACGGTTCCCTTGCCATAAGTCTGCGGGCTGCCCACAATTACGGCACGCTTATAATCTTGCAATGCAGCGGCCATAATCTCTGATGCGGAGGCGGAAAACTCATTCACCATTACAACCATTGGGCCATCCCAAAGAGTGCCTGCCACATCATCATCATACTCTTTTTCGGCCCCGTTGCTCATACGCACCTGCACCACAGGGCCTTTGGGAATAAAATGCCCCACGATTTCCACACACTCAGATAAGTCGCCACCGCCATTGTTTCTAAGGTCAAACACAAGCCCTTTGATGCCGCTCTCTTTTAGATACTCGATTTGTTTTTTAACATCATCAGAGGCATCGTGCCCTTTACCATCATAATTCAGGTAGAATGATGGCAAATTTAATACGCCATATTTATTGCCTTTATCATCAGTTACCACTGCACTTTTGGCAAAAGTTTCTTCTAGCTCTATAATGTCGCGCACGATTGGTATTTGCTTGAACGATCCATCTTTTTTCTTCACTGTCAGGATCACTTTGCTTCCTTTTTTACCACGAATCAATCGGATAGCATCCTCCAAAAGCATTCCCACGACATTCACAGGCTCTTCGCCTTCTTGTGCTACTTTGGTAATTTGGTCATCTACTTCTAAGTCTCCTTGTTTCCAAGCGGGGCCACCTACCACTACTTTGGTGATGGTGGGGTATCCTTTTTTATCCATCAATTGTGCACCAATCCCTTCGATTTGTCCAGACATTGCCACTTCAAAATCCTCGTTTTCCTTTGGCGAAAAATAATCGGTGTGCGGGTCATACTGATGTGTAAAGGCATTGATATAGATAGAGTTCCACTCGGATTTTTTACGCGCCTTGAATCGTCTAAAATATTCAGAGATGTTCTCTGCCACCTTTTTGCGTGCCTCGGCTTCTATTTGGGCAAAAGTTTTATTTCGTGGGTCAAAGGTTTCTGGCTTTACCCCGATGGAATCTTGCTTCTTCCAGTAAGCCGTGTCCTTTGCGGATTGCTCTAAAATCATAATTTCCTGCAGCGTGCTGTATTTCAAGCGCTGGCGCCATCTATCCTCCCACTCCTTTTGGGTTTGCGGGTAGGTGGTGTTTTTATAATCGTAATTAAAGTTTTCGTTTTTGGTAAAATCAAAAGGCTTTTGAGTAAATTCGTTAGTCAATTCCTTTAGCTCCTCAATTCTATTATACAATGTATCGATGGATTGGTGGTAGAAGGTCAAATCCTCGTTTCTAAAAGCATCGTCCAGCTTGTCTCTGTACTGATTGAAGAATGCTATATCGCTCCCCTTGAAAAAGGTTTTTAAATTATCCAAGTTTTCCAAATACCTGTCATACACTTTTTCGGAAAACTCATCATTAATTTCCTGCGGCGAGTAATGCAAATGTGTTAAAATCCTGCGCACATTTTTTATAATCTCTTTATCAATTGCATCACGCCCCCCACCTAATGGGAACGGCGAGCAATAGCAAAATGCCAAAAGTGTCATTGATAAAAATGCAAGCAAGACATAGGTCTTTTGTAAATATTTCATTTTTCTTATCAGATATTTTTTAATAATTCCACTGAAAATTTTTAATAGCATAAAGTATGCCTTTATTTCGCAAAATTAGATGTTTCTGCCTAAATTTGCTTTCAGCTTACAAATATATTGTATTTTATGGAAAAACCACTTATTTTAGTAACAAACGATGACGGAATTACAGCCCCAGGCATTAGAAAATTAATACAAATTGCTAAAAAAATTGGCGATGTTTATGTCGTAGCACCTAATAGCCCGCAAAGTGGCATGGGACACGCCATCACTATCAATACAACTTTACACCTCGAAGAGATGAAGCTCAAAGGTGGCTCTACTCATGAATGGGCTTGCTCGGGGACACCCGTAGATTGTGTAAAATTAGGAATCGACAAGGTTTTGCCTAAAAAGCCAGATTTATGTCTTTCTGGGATTAATCACGGTTCTAATTCCTCTATCAATGTCATTTATTCAGGCACAATGTCTGCCGCGGTAGAAGCTGCAATCGAGGGCGTTCCAGCCATCGGTTTCTCTCTGTGCGATTTCAGCTATCATGCAGATTTTGATGCGGCAGAGGATTACATAAGCCAAATCATACAACAAGCCTTGGAAAACAAATTGCCAAGCGGTGTTGTGCTTAATGTAAACATTCCTAAAGCAAGCAAAGAAGAAATTAAAGGAATTAAAATTTGTCGCCAAGCTAAGGCTAAATGGGACGAAGAGTTTGAAGAACGACAAGACCCTCGCGGACAAAACTACTACTGGCTCACAGGCGAGTTTAAAAACATGGACGAAGGCACTGATACGGATGAATGGGCGCTGGCTAATAATTACATATCCATCGTACCCGTGCAATTTGATTTAACGGCGTATCGCTACATTTCAGCGTTGAATGAATGGAAATTTTGACAATTTTTTCATATAAAAATCATAAGAAATCCCTACATTTACCCCTTTATAAAACCAAGCTTTAAAACCCATTCATGAACCGACGAATTTTTATTGAGAAAAAAACTGCTTTTGACCATTTAAGCAAAAGCTACACCGAGGAATTACATTTAATAAACCCTGCACTTTCTGTAAAAGTCTTTATCCTTTACGATCTTTTTAACATCAGCGAAGAGGATTTCAAAAAAGTGTCGCACACTGTGTTTGCCGATCCTGTAATGGATATTTTGCACACTTCTGAGCCAGATTTATCTGCTTACCAGAAAACTGTAGCCGTAGAATTTCTACCAGGACAATTCGACCAGCGTGCCGATAGTGCCGAGCAAGCCGTAAAATTGATTACGGGAAAAGACGACATCAAAATCAGAACGGCAAAACTTTTTGCGTTCCCTGAGATTTCCGACAAAGAATTTGCAGAAGCCAAAAAGCTATTTATAAATGTAGTGGATGCTAAGGAAAAAGATTTAAGCGTATTGAACTACCCACAATCTGCTCAGCCACACCCCGTGCCCACCATTGAAGGATTTAAGGATTTTGATGATGCGCAGCTTGAAAAATTCTACCAAGAATGGAATTTTGCCTTTGGGCTTGATGATTTAAAATTCATTCAAGATTATTTCAAAAAAGAAAACAGAAACCCTACCGAAACGGAACTAAAAGTACTCGACACCTATTGGAGCGACCACTGCCGCCACACCACTTTTATGACCGAGCTGGAAAACATCTCATTTGAGGGTGATTTTCAAGAAACCCTGCAAGCCATTTTCAACAAATATTTAAGCCTAAGAAAAGAGCTAAACCGCGAGCATAAGCCCATTTCGCTGATGGATTTTGGTACCATTGCCGCCAAATATTTCCAAAAAAATGGAAAATTAAATGATTTGGTAATTTCAGATGAAATCAATGCCTGCACCATAGAAATTGAAGTGGACATTGAGGGGAAAAAAGAACCTTGGTACTTATTATTCAAAAACGAGACGCACAACCACCCTACCGAGATTGAACCATTTGGTGGAGCTTCAACTTGTATCGGCGGTGCGATTCGCGACCCATTGAGTGGTCGTGCGTTTGTGTACCAAGCTATGCGCGTAACAGGAGCCGCCAATCCGCTTGAAAATGTGGAAGACACACTCGAAGGTAAATTACCGCAACGCAAAATTACCAAAGAAGCTGCCAACGGCTATTCTTCTTACGGAAACCAAATCGGGCTTGCCACATCGCAAGTTTCAGAAATTTACCACGAAGGCTACAAGGCAAAACGCATGGAAGTTGGTTTTGTAGTGGGAGCAGCCCCTACCGATTGGGTAAAGAGAGAACAACCGCAAGCGGGCGATGTGGTCATCGTGCTTGGTGGCAAAACAGGTAGAGACGGTGTCGGCGGAGCTACGGGCTCATCTAAAACGCAAAAAGTGGGTGCCATTGAAACCATGAGTGCCGAGGTGCAAAAAGGAGATGCCGTACAAGAAAGAAAAATTCAGCGTTTATTCAGAAAACCAGAAGTTACCACTTTAATCAAAAAATCAAACGATTTTGGTGCAGGAGGTGTTTCCGTGGCAATCGGGGAAATTGCTGATGGCGTGCATATCAATTTAGATGTCCTGCCCGTGAAATACGATGGCCTATATGGCACGGAGCTAGCCATTTCGGAGTCGCAGGAGCGTATGGCAGTAGTTGTAAATGCAGAAGATGCACAAAAATTCTTAGACTTGGCGCGCCAAGAAAACATCTTGGCTGAAATCGTGGGCACCGTAACCAATAAAAATCGATTAGAAATTGTTTGGAAAGGCAACAAAATCGTAGACCTCGATCGTGAGTTCCTAGACACCGCTGGTTGCCGAAAGAAAAACAATGCAAAGGTTTCTTTGAATGCTTTAAAAGCTAAAGAAACTAAATCTTTAAATAAAGAAAACTTCGTTCAGACTTTACAGAGCTTAAATGTAGCTTCTCAAAAAGGTTTAATCGAAAAATTTGATAGCACCGTAGGGCAAACTACCGTATTGATGCCTTTGGGCGGGAAATACCAAGTTACTCCTGCTCTTGCGAGCGTTCACACTTTGCCCGTGCGCAACAAAAACACCAGCACCGTTTCCATGGCTTCTTGGGGCTACGATGTGGATTTATCTTCTGAGAATCCATTGCTAGGTGGAGCCTACGCTGTGGTAGAAAGTGTGGCTAAAATCGTGGCTGCGGGCGGAAAAAGAGAAGATGTGCGTTTGAGTTTTCAAGAATATTTTGAGCGTTTGGGCACCGATGAAAACAAATGGGGAATCCCGTTGGCTTCGTTGATGGGCTCGCTCGACGCACAATTGAATTTCGAAATCGCTGCCATTGGCGGGAAAGACAGTATGTCTGGAACTTTCCATGATTTAAAAGTGCCACCAACCTTAATCTCATTTGCGTGCTGCGCAGGAGAATTAAAAAATGTAATTTCGCCTGAATTTAAAGCTGAAGGCAATCATTTATATTTATTTAAGCACGAGCCGCTTGAAAACGGAATGCCGAATTACGAACAATTGAAATCGGCTTATACTCAAATTCATCAATTGATTGAAAAAGGCGAGATCGTTTCTGCTCAAATCGTGAAAAATGGTGGTTTAGCTTCGGCTTTAGCTTTGATGGCTTTTGGAAATAAATTAGGAGCAAATGTTCAGTTTGAGGGCGATTGGTTTAGCCCAATGCATGGCTCTTTAATCCTAGAAAGCAAAACAGAATTAAACGATTTCCAAAAAATCGGTAGCGTTTCAGCAGAGAAATCTTTGGTTTTAAATCATAAAACTTTTGATTTAGACGAATTATTCAACGCTTGGTTTGGAACTTTTGAAAGTCTTTTCCCTACTGATTTTGGCAAAGATTTACAAAATGCAGAAAAATCTGAAATCACCAAAGAAGCAGCTAAAAATGTAAACATCAATTCGGGCGCAAAACCACAAGTTGCCATGCCGATTTTCTCGGGCACCAACTGTGAATACGAAACCGAAAAAGTGTTTAGAGAAGCGGAAGCCAATCCGCAACCTTTTATATTCAATAATTTAAACGATGCGTTGCTCAACGATTCGGTGGAGCACATGGTAAAAACCATCAACGAAAGTCAGATTTTAATGCTTTCGGGCGGATTCTCTTCGGGCGATGAGCCAGACGGTTCGGCTAAATTTATCGTTTCAGTGCTTAAAAATCCAAAAATCAAGCAAGCAGTGCATGATTTAATCGCCAGAGATGGCTTAATTTTGGGTATCTGCAACGGATTCCAAGCTTTGATTAAATCAGGATTAGTAAGTTTTGGCAAAATCTGCGATTTACCAGAAGATGCTCCTACTTTGGCACATAACAAAATCGGCAGACATATTTCTCAAATGGTAGATGTGCGTGTCGTGAGCGATCGCTCGCCATGGCTAAAAGGTATGAAAAATCAAATTTATCGCATTCCGATTTCGCACGGTGAAGGGCGTTTCTTTGCCAATCCAGAAGTGGTTCAACAATTGAAAGACAAAGACCAAATTGCTACGCAATATGTGGATTTAAACGGAAATGTAGCACTCGATATGCCATTTAACCCTAATGGTTCGGTAGACGGTATCGAAGGAATCATGAGCCCATCGGGCAAAATCTTTGGCCGAATGGGGCACCCTGAGCGATTCCGACAAGGCTTGCTCAAAAATATTCCAGATGCTGTTTTTATGGATATTTTCAAAAATGGTGTAGAATATTTTAAATAAAACTTCCTCAAAATAAAGGAAACAAAAACGGCGCAGATTTCTTGAAATCTGCGCCGTTTGTATTTATAAAAATAGTAAAAAATATAAATTTTATCGTTTTCCTACTTCAAGGACTATCGCAGGCTTTTCGTTGCCATGCAATATCAATCTTTTTTTAATGATCAGCCAATCTTTATCGGTCAAAATTTCTCCTTTTTCTGATTTTTCAGAAATCGCTTTTAGCTCCGCGCGTGAAACCGGCTCAAGCACAAAATAGCTAATCACTTGATAATTTTTCAACTCCTCATCGGGCACAATCTTTAATTCTTTAGCACTTAATAAATCTTTTTTTGCCTCTTTTACTAAAATCAATTGCGGAAATTCTTTTCTTTTTGGGTCTGCAAACAAAACTTTGCTACGGTCGATTTTCGCCTTTTTAGCGGCATCCACAATGCCAAAACTATCTCTATACGCTTGCAAACTCACGCCAAAAATCTTTTGAAGCGCTCCATCTACCGTCAGTGTTTTTTGCTGTGCAAATGTGGTGGCACTCACGCACAACAAAATCCATAAAAATACTTTTTTCATCTTTTTATTTTTCAATTGAATAACGAATTTAAAAAAATATGCCAAATTCCATTTTTTTTTTAAGCCTTAAAAACCAGTACAAACTCGCAACCTTGCGCTAAGTTTTTGAAATAAATCCTTCCCGATTGTGCTTCCATGATGTTTTTACAAAGCGTGAGCCCTATGCCCGAACCTTTTTCTCTCGTGGTAAAAAACGGGAAAAATACTTTTTCGGCAATTTCTTCGTCAATTCCATGGCCATAATCGCGCACTTTTACCAGTACGCTGTCGTGTTGCTTTTCGATTTTTAGTTCAATTTTTCTATCTTCTTTGGGCAGATTTTCAAGGGCAAAAATTGCATTGCTCAGCAAATTCACAAGCACTCTTTCAGTCAAAGATTTATCTGCCCAAATCATCGTTGGCTCGCCCAAAATATCGCACTCAATCTGCTTTTCTTGCAAATCGTTTTGCAACAAAGCACACATCTCTTGCAGCAATTGTTTGATTTCAATTTTTTCGGCATAGGCTTTTGGAATTTGCGTGATTTTTCGGTAATCGTCTACAAACTGCATCAATCGCCCTGAGCGTTCAGCCACAATGCTCATGCCTTCTCGCAATTCGCATAAATCTTCTCCTTGAATCTCGTCTTGCTGCGTGGCATATTGCATCGATTGGATTAGGCTATTAATCGGCGTGAGCGTATTCATCAACTCGTGCGAAATGACTTTCAGCAAATTATACCACGCCATTTTTTCTTTTTTCTCGACTAAATCCTGCACCGATTCTATATTAATGACAAAAAACTGCTGCGCCACGCCCTTCACGCGCGAAGTCCTAATGGAATAAGTTTTTGGCTGAAAATCTTTGGTTTTAGCCGTATAAAAAGCCTGCGAATTTTGGAATTTAGTTTTTTCTATAATTTCATAAAACTTCGGCATTTTGGTCTGGCAATACGACCATTTTTGATAATTAGGGAGTTTAAAAATCTCTAAAAAATAATAATTGGCAAAGAAAATATCCCACTCGTCTTGCTCGGTTTCTCGGCTTAAAATCATCAACCCAAATTGAGATTGATTTAAAATATGCTCATACAGCATTTTGTAGGAAACGATATTTTCTTCCTGCGCTTTTACTTGTTCAAAAACAGCTCGCAATTCGTTGTAAACATGATTTTTAGTCTTTTTAGGGCGAAAGGAAAAATCCTTGTATCGCACGGCAGTAATCAAACGGAGCAAACTCGAATTTTTATTATGCTGAAAATGATAAATCAGATACAAACACAGCAAACTCCCCACGCCCAGCAACCCTGCCGAAAGCCTGTTTCCCTGCTGTGCCGCACTATACGAAAACACCGCCAAAATCACGCCTAAAATGTAAGTCGCCAAATATTTCATAGTTTACATTTTTTCTAATTTTCGATAGAGTGCCGCGCGAGAAATGCCGAGCTCTGCCGCAGCACGAGAAATATTGCCTTCGCTTTTTTGCATGGCTTTTTGGATTAAAGTTTTTTCCATTTTTTCTAAATTCAAATCGTCGGTAGGCATAGCGGATTCTTTGGTGTTTAGGTTTAAAGACAAATCGCCCGCATCGCTCATAATCACAGCTCGTTCCATACCATGAGCCAGTTCTCTAATGTTGCCACGCCAAGGATAATTTCGCATTTCGCGCCATTGTTCATCGTTTATTTTTAAGCCCACACGGTGATATTTTTTGCTAAATTTCTCCAAGAAATAATGGCTTAAATCTTCTAAATCTTCCAGCCTCTCACGCAAAGGCGGAATACCAATTTCCACAGTATTGATTCGGTAAAATAAATCTTCCCGAAAGGCTTTTTCTTGTATTTTTTGGACTAAATTTTCGTTTGTGGCAAACACAAACCGAATGTCGAGCGGGCGCACTTTGTTTTCGCCCACGCGCACCACTGCCCTATTCTGTATCACGCTGAGCAACTTGGTTTGCAAGTGCATGGGCAAATTACCGATTTCATCAAGAAAAACCGTTCCGCCCTGTGCCGCTTCGATTTTTCCCATGCTGTGTTCTTTGGCATCGGTAAAGGCTCCTTTGGCATAGCCAAACAATTCGGATTCGAACAAGCCTTCAGACAAGCTCCCCAAATCGATATGCACAAAGGGCTGCTCGCTCCTGCTTGAATTTTTATGAATGTATTCCGCCATCACATATTTTCCTGTTCCATTTTCGCCCGTAATCAACACATTGGCATCGGTGGGAGCTACTTTATCGAGCGCATTCATCGTGGCTTGCATTCGGGGCGATTTTGTGCTTAAAAAATAATCTGAAATGGTATTTTTTTGTGATTTTTCAAGGCGTTCTATTTTCTTGTTTTTGCGCACCATTTCCACCGCCATTTTTACCGAGGCAAACAATTTTTCGTTGTTCCATGGTTTTAAAATAAAATCTGTTGCGCCATTTTTTAAAGCTCCCACAGCGAGCGAAACTTCGCCATAAGCAGTCATCAAAATCACAGCAATATTGGGATTGGTGGCTAAAATTTCTTTGAGCCAATACATGCCTTCTTTGCCATTTTCATAGCCTTTTCTAAAATTCATATCGAGTAAAACCACTTCGATTTCGTTTTCGTTTAGCGTGGGCAAAATTTCCTTAGGCTCGTCGATTAAAATGATTTCAGAAAAAAATTGTTTTAGCCATAATTTGGCAGCGTATAAAATACTTTTATCATCGTCGACAATGGCGATTCGGGCATCGATTTTTCGCATAAGTGGCTGAGTTTATTCTAATTCTGACAAATCTATCAGTTTTACATTATAATCTAATTGTGTAATTTCTTTAACTACCTGAACAATGGAGTACTTAGCAATATTTGATTGAGACTTTTTAATTTTTTCAATAGGACATAATTTATTTCTTTGCTTACTCCTAAATCCCATAACAAAATTTATTTTTGTGTAATCAGATAATAATTTTCTTAAATCTTCTATTTTTATTTTATTTGATGTATTTTTCTTATTATAGTTTTCAATTACTTTTTTCAAATATCCATTACCGCCATCACTTTTTAAATCATTAAACAATCTCTTAGCAGATAAAACAATTTGATTATATAAATCTCTCATTTTAGCGTCAAAACCATCTTTAATATGAATAAAATATACATCTCTTGATTCTGATATGTGTAAAATATCACATAGCTCAATGTTATCTCCAATAACTTTATCTAGCACATAAAAACCTTTTATACCATGATAACTCTCGTTATATAAACCTTCGTTTAAACTTCCATCCCATTTATGCATAAAATTACAACTCAGTTTATACTTATTGTAGTACTTTTGCGCATCTTCATTCATTTTTTCTAAAAATTCATTTTCTATATAATACCATTGATTATCTATTCTAAAATATTTTTTATTTTCAAAATCAATCTCTGTATTAATGTGATTAAGGAAATATGCGAATGTTGCATCTTTACCTTCTTTACTTTGAAGCTTACCTCTTATCTGTAAGTTAAATATTTTTTGTTTTATTTCATCATCATCAGTTACATCATTTAAACTTTCATATATGTGCTTAATTGCCTCAGAAAATAATTCATCACGAGATTTTACAATTTTATCTTTAAAATGTTTTGCTTTTTTAAACCTAAGTATGAAATGATTACATTCATAAAATTTTTCTAACTTACTAGGATGAACTAACTCTACAACATTATTAATAATGTTATTGTTCTCCTTATCATCTTCCATTTTAACATGATCAACCAACATATTAATCAAACATTTATCAAGATCGTATATCAAATCTTCATCATCTATTTTAGAGAATAATGTAAGTCTTTGAGGAGTTCTTCTCTTATATATAGTATGCAAATCAACTATTAAAGATTTAAGCATTTCAAAACTCATTTTTTTTCTGAGATTAAAGTACGAACCAACCTCCAACAATGATAAATTTTGATTCAAATTATATTTTTTAAATTCATTTAATCTCAATTCATCCCTAACTTTAATTTTCATCTTTGTTATAACATCTGAGTATTCTAGCGTAGATAAAATATTTTGATTATAACTGAACACTTCTTTTTTAGTGGAAATATTATTAGAAATGCTCCTTCTTTCTATTTCAGTAATTAAATCTTCTTCAGGTTTAGCTAATCTTCTATAAATTTCTATACCAAAAGTTGAATGAATATATTTTTTTATAACATTCATTCCACTACCACTAATTACGCAATATAATTCATCCTTGTACCCTATAAATAACACAAAAGAAAATTCTACTATTTCAAAATTATGATTTTCTGTTAAAGTTTCAGGTAAGAAAATTTTCCAATAATATTTTTCTTTTGGCTGTCTGAAACAATATAAATAATATTTGAAAATATCATCTTCTTCATATGTTAATTTTGGGTCTAGAATTTTAATATTAATCCCTTTGAAGCGAGAACGTAAAGAATTCAAATGATTTTTTTTCATTACCTCAATCATTTCAAAAAAATCCATATTTTTTAATTCATAATAATTCCTATTAATCTTAAAAACTTTTAAGTCAAAATTTGCTTCTGGAACATTCATTTTCAAAAAAATACTTAATCAAAGATACACTTTTTTAAAATAGCAAACTTGCCCGAGTGTCCGAAATCGAACAGCTTTTGTCCGAAAACGGACACTTTAAAATTAGCCGAAATTCAATTTCAATTGATTTTCAATGATTTAAAAATTCATTAATGCAATGGAAAAGTTTTGGCATTTAGCTAAATGAATTTTGAAAATTGAAACACATGGATACGAAAATTCAGAAAAAAAGAGGTTTTAAAAAATATATTTGGATAGGTTTGGGAGTCGTTCTGCTCGGCATGGCGGCTTATTTCTTATTGCAACAACAAACGGAAAGTTTAAACATCGATCGCAATCGTGTAAAAATTGCCGAAGTGCAAAAAGGTGAATTTGAAGATATTTTGCTGCTCAACTCCACTACGGAATCTCGCAATTCTACGCTCGTGAATGTGCTGGAAGGCGGCGTGGTGCAAGAAATTTATGTGGAAGATGGTGCCATGGTGGAGATGAATCAGGCTTTGGCTAAAATCTACAATCCCAACACGGAATTAAGCCAAATGAACCAAGAAACGCAAATGTTGCAACAGATTAATCAAATGCAAAACACGATTTTAAATCTTAAAAATCAATCGTTTGAACAAGAAAAAGAGCGACTGCAAAGCAACAACGATTATCGCCGTGCGCAACAAGAATACGAAACACAAAAAAGATTATACGAAGCCGAAATTGGTAGAAAAAATGATTTTTTGATGGCTAAACAAAATTTTGAATACCAACAAAAACGCAAACAGGTTTTGGAGCAAAGCATCAAAAGCGAACAAAATGCGAGAAATCAGCAAATTGCAGCAACTCAAACGGCGATGGCACAAATGCAAAAAAGCCTACAGTTGCTCGAAGAAAACAAGCAGAATTTCATTATAAAATCGCCTGCCAAAGGTAGACTATCCTCTTTTACACTCACGCGCGGACAAAATTTGGTGAGTGGCGAAAACATCGGAAAAGTGGATTTGCTCGACGGCTACAAGTTGGTCGCCAAAGTGGACGAATTTTACAACAACCGTTTGCGCACGGGTATCGCTGGAACTTTGACCACTAACGGAAAAGAATACGCTGTGTTTGTGAGCAAAATTTTGCCCGAAGTCAAAGACCGACAATTTGAAGTGGTGTTGGATTTTTCGCAAGACACACCGCCCAATCTACGCATTGGGATAAGTTTTGGCATTAAACTTCAATTGTCTGACTCAGTGGAAAGTATTCTGCTATCTAAGGGCGATTTCCATCTCGATACGCAAGGCGATTGGGTGTTTGTGGTAAACGGCAACACGGCAGAACGACGAAACATTAAACTAGGAAAAGAAAATAATCGTTTTTATGAAGTAATCGAGGGACTACAACCTGGCGAACAGGTAATTATCACAAATTATAAAGATTTAAAAAATTACAATACCATTCATTTAAAAAATTAAAATCATGATACAAGTACAAAATTTAAGCAAAATCTACACCACTACAGAAGTGCAAACTGCGGCACTCAACGAAGTGAATTTAGACATCAAAAAAGGCGAATTTGTTGCCATTATGGGACCTTCGGGTTGCGGAAAATCTACTTTATTAAATGTTTTGGGCTTGCTCGACACGCCTACCAGTGGCAGCTATATTTTCAATGAACAAGAAACCACAAAAATGAACAAAAGCCAGAAAAATGATATCCGAAAAAAGAATTTAGGCTTTATTTTCCAAAACTTTAATTTGATTGATGAGCTCAGCGTGAAAGAAAATATTGAACTCCCGTTGATTTACAATCATGTACCAAGCCGAGAACGCAAAGCCAAAGTAACCAAAATTATGGAACAAATCGGGATTGCTCACCGCGCCAATCACTTGCCACAGCAACTCTCGGGCGGGCAACAGCAGCGTGTTGCCGTAGCGCGTGCTTTGGTAAATAATCCAAAATTGATTTTAGCCGATGAGCCTACGGGAAATCTCGACAGTACACACGGAGCCGATGTCATGGGGCTACTTGCCAAATTACATATAGAAGGTGCTACCATTGTGATGGTTACGCACTCTATGCACGATGCACGCTACGCCTCTCGTGTGGTGCAAATGAAGGACGGAAAGATTTTTAACGATGAAAAAGTAAACGCTTATCTCGACTCGTTTGAGCAAGCAGCTTTAGAAAATCTTTCGCTATAAATTTTAATCTTAAGTTTTAATTTTAAAACAACAATTTATGTTACGCAATTGGCTAAAAATCGCTTTTAGAAATTATAAGAAAAATGCTCTTACTACCTTTATCAATGTGTTTGGGCTTACGGTGGGATTGGTGGGTTTTCTGCTCATCATTTTTTACTGGAATCACGAAAATTCTTTTGAAGAATGGAACCCTGAGCGAGAAAATGTTTACCAAATAGAAATTCAACAAAACAAAAATGATATTTGGGCGATTACATCGTATCCTTTGATGCTTGAAAGCAACGCTAAAATCCCTGAAATTGGAGATTTTGCATTAATTCAGGCGATTGACAACTTT
Organism: Ornithobacterium rhinotracheale; assembly: GCF_004088395.1. Classification (NCBI taxonomy): domain Bacteria; kingdom Pseudomonadati; phylum Bacteroidota; class Flavobacteriia; order Flavobacteriales; family Weeksellaceae; genus Ornithobacterium; species Ornithobacterium rhinotracheale. The sequence goes on from NZ_CP035107.1 coordinate 1,787,180, forward strand.
AATCTTTATTATGGAGATAAAAAGGCTATGAATGTAAATTCTACTTCTGTTTCCAACGATTTTTTCAAACTATTTCCATACAAAATCATTGCAGGGAGCACGCAGAATGGTGTAGAAAAAGACAAGATTTTTTTAGAAAAAAAGGTCGCACAACAACTTTTTGGAGACGATTACGCCAATGCCATAGGCAAAGAAATTAAACTTTTCAATCAATTTCCAGCCATCGTTGCCGCCGTATATGAATTGCCCGAAGGCAATACAGAATATGCTTACAATGCTATTTCCTATTCAACTCAATTAGATAGGGATAAAGAACGCTGGGGAAATTTCAATTACAAAGGTTTTTTTAAAATAAAACCAGGTAGCAATATCAAAAACATTGAAAAACAAATGACTGATATTTTGTTTACCAATATGATTGAAAAAGAAGCCCAAAAAGAAGGGATTACAACCGAGCAAGTTTTGGAAGCTTTAGGCGCTGAAAAACAAGATATCGCTGTGTACTTAACCCGACTAGACAAAGCTCATTTAGACTCAAAAGGAAAAATTTTTGGAACGAAAGACAACATCAACCTAAAAAAGAATTTGCAAATACTCATTGGTCTTTGCATTCTGATTTTGGTGCTTAGTGCCATCAATTTTATCAATCTAAAAACAGCACAAGCCTCACAACGCGCCAAAGAAGTGGGTGTGCGCAAGGCATTGGGCAGCAGTCGTTTGCTTTTGATTTCGCAATTTGTATTTGAAACTTTTATTTTGTGTTTGATTTCGCTCTTGCTCGCCATTGCCATTACTGAATATTTACTCCCGATTTATGCCCAATTTTTAGGCAAAGAGATTCAGCTGGATTATGTAAAAACTTTGGCTTATGCTTTTGCTATCATCATCGGAATGAGCCTTTTGGCGGGAATCATTCCTGCCATTTATTTGGCTAATTTTAAACCTATTAATACTTTGAAAGGCAATTTCAGCCGTAGCAAAAATGGAATTTGGCTACGCAATGGGATTTTGGTGCTACAATTGGTAATTTCGGGCTTTTTCATCATCAATAGTTTGCTCGTAAACCAACAGGTGAATTATTTAATGAACAAAGATTTAGGCTTTCAAGGCGACCAGATTGTGATGATTGATTTTAAAGATTTCAGCCAGAATAATGCGCTCCGCTACCAAACGACCAAAGCGGAATTGCTCAAAATTAAAGGCGTAGAAGATGTTACCTTTTCAAGGCAAAGACCCGGCAAGCCTACCAGAGGAATTTCATCGGTTGAATATAATTTTAAAAATCAAGAAAAAAGCATAAATGCCGAACAAGGCGCCGTCGATTATAATTTTTTTAAATTCTATGATATCAAATTTGTAGCAGGCAAAGACTTCAATCCACAAATAGCTTCAGACACTGCCTCGGGCTTAATTGTAAACCAAGCCTTTGTGCGAGAAATGGAACTAAACGACAAAGATGCTATTGGAAAGAAAATTGATGGTTACGGAATAGAACATAAAATCATCGGTGTGGTAGAAGACTATCATTTCCATAACGCCACAGAAGAGATTAAACCTATTTTCCATAATTATTACAACAGAACTTGGATGAGAAATGATATGCCTTATTTGGCTGTGAAAATCAATCAAAATGATGTGGCTGGCACCTTGAAAAAAATTGAAAACTTTTGGAGCCAAATTGATCCAGAAAACGATTTTAGCTATACTTTTTTAAACGAAGATTACGCTGAAACCTTCACCAAAATTGAGCAGCAACGCACCTTGTTTTCAATCTTAAATTTTATGGTATTGCTCATTTCATTGCTTGGATTGTTTGGGCTTTCAGCACTCTTGGTGGAGCAAAAAATGAAAAATATCGCCATTCGCAAAACACTCGGTGCCAGCGACAAAACCTTGGTTTGGGAGCTTACACGCCCGTTTATCATCATCAGTTTGTTGGCTTCATTCATTTCCATTCCATTGAGCTATTGGTTCATTACCAAATGGTTGCAAGATTATGCCTACCGCATCAGTATTGGCGTGTTGCCGTTCTTAGTGGGCGTATTTTCGCTACTCATTTTAGCCTTGGTCGTTACGGGCATCAAAGCCTATCGTGCCACACAACGAGATTTGGTGAAATACTTAAAATACGAATAATTCCGATTTTTAATCATTACTAAAATGAAACATACAATCATAGTTTTTTTGGTTTTTATGAGCGTTCAGGGCTGGGCGCAGCAGACATTAAGTCTGGAAGAAAGCCTTGCCCTTGCGCTTAAAAACAATCCAGAAATTAGAAAAATAAGCCTTGCCACTGAAAAGCAAAATGCCGAACGCCTTGCTGCTTGGGGACAACTTCTCCCTAGAGCTAATGTGGGTGCCAACCGAGCCTATAGTTTTGGCTCGACCATAGACCCACAAACCAATACGCGAGAAGCACTCAATGTTTCCCAAGACCGATTTTATTTTTCGGCACAGATGAATCTTTTCTCGTGGGAAAATTTAATGCAACTGAAACTTACGCAATTGCAAAAAAACAGTTTTCGGTATTTTTTGCAAGCCACCGAGCAGCGTATCGCTATGCAAGTGGTGCAACATTTTTACAGTTATCTTTTGGCTAAAAAATGGGAAGAAATTTTAACGCCACAAATTCAAGAAATGGAAAAGCAAGTGCAGCAAACCCAGCAGGCGGTGGAAATCGGCACGCGACCACAGAGCGATGTGTATGACATCGAAGCCAATAAGGGCAACTTGAGCAATCAACTGCTACAAGCGCAAAATGCTAAAAATATTGCCAAAAATAATTTGCTTTTAGCTATGGGCATGCTCCAAGACAGCGTAGAATTTGCCGAAAAAAATGACAATTTGATTGATTTTTTGGATTTAGAAAAAATCGATAACTTAAGCATTTTGGCAAACAATCCCGAAGCGCGCAAAGCAGAAGAGGAACAAAAAATTGCAAAACAAATTTTGAAAAAAGTGCAAGCCTTACGCCTGCCAAGACTCTCTGCTCAATATCAATGGGGCACTTTTTATAGCAAGATTTTGGATTCGGATTCGCCTACGCAAGATTTTAAAGAGCAATGGAAAGATCACTCCAATCAATATCTTTCGTTGGGGATAGAAATTCCGATTTTCAACCAATTTTTGGTGAAATCTGAAACTCAAAAAGCCAAGATTGAGCAACTCCAAGCCGATGTACGAAACGATGCTATCACTTTAAAAATCAATCATCAGCTCAATGAAATTAAAAACAATTACCACACCGCTTGGAATAGCTACGAATTACTGAAAACTAATCACGAAAACCAGCGTTTGGCGTTTGAGCGTTCCGAAGATAAATTCAAAGAAGGCTTGATTGATGCTTATACTTTATTCATCATCAAAAACAATTGGCTACAAGCCAATTATCAATTATACCGCGCCAAAATCGAACTGCAAATGCAGCAAAAACTTTGGCAGCTGATGACACAAAGTCATTAGCGACACTGTTTTCTTTTATCTAAACCTTATTTCAATCTAAGAAAACACGGGAGAGGGCTAATAAAAAACATTTATAACAATAAGGGCAAAAACTTTTGAGTTTTTGCCCTTAGCCCTATTAACTGACTATAAAACAGTTTTATATTCACTAAAAATGCTTTTAGCCCTAAACTTTAATTTCGACTATTTTTATAATCCAGTTTTACAAAATTAATACTAAATCCCTTTTTTCTTATTTATTTTTCTTGTTCAAATTTCATTACACTCAGCTCTTTCTTGAAATCTGTACTTGGTGTAAAAATAATTTTAAGCCCCTTAATTTTATCTACCGTAAAGCTTTTTTCGTTTTCTACCCCTTCACTAGAAAAAGAAATTCTGAATGTCCCAAAATCTCCTAACTGAACACTATTTCCTTCCATCAGCTTAGTAGGCAATAGCTCCATTAAATTCTGCATCACATTACTCACGTCTCCCGAGGTAAGCGAAGAACGACCGGCAATTTCTTTTGACAGGCTTTTTTGATTCACAACTCCCGATTTCACAGGATTGGCATACCATTTTTTAGGTGCACTGCTATCTCCTGGTTTTCCTTTTTGTACTAATTTGTATTTCATTTTTTTAAGGTTTTAAATTACATTGCTCCCCAAAGCTAAAAAATATTTTAATTTATTCCAAAAAAACCAATTAAGGCTAGAGTGAATTTCGCAATTCGTTATCAATAAAATTCCGCGCCTATGGAAATAAATTTCCATAGGCGCGGAATTTTTACGCAATCAGCCTTGCGTAAAATTTTCATCGGGGAGGAATTTTTATACAATAACTAACTAAGGAAAAACACCTCCCTTCTACACCTATTTCCTACCATGATTTAACCCAAACGATGTAATGATACAAACAAGTTTTTACTTTTTAATATTCACTATTATTAAATCTTAGCATTTCGCAAACGCAACGCATTGGCAATCACGCTCACAGAACTGAAACTCATTGCCAGCGCAGCAATCATAGGCGACAACAAAATTCCAAAAAACGGATACAAAATCCCTGCAGCTACTGGCACACCAAGCGTATTATAAACGAGTGCGAAAAATAGATTTTCTTTGATATTTTTCAAGACTTTTTCGCTTAATAATCTCGCACTTAAAATACCTTGCAAATCGCCTTTCACAAGCGTGATATCAGCACTTTCTATCGCTACATCAGTTCCCGTTCCCATTGCAATTCCCACATCGCTCTGTGCCAAAGCGGGTGCATCGTTCATTCCATCGCCTGCCATCGCCACTTTATAGCCTTGCGCTTGGTATTTTTTCACTTCTTCCAATTTATCTTTTGGCAGCATTTCGGCTTTAAAATCAGTGAGTCCCACTTTTTTTGCCACGGCTTTCACGGTTCCTAAACTGTCTCCTGAAAGCATTACAACCTTAATTCCTTTTTGATTTAAAGCCTTGAGTGCCTGTGCACTGTTTTCTTTAATCTTATCTGAAATCACGATAAACGCCAATATTTCTTGATCTACGGCTAAATAAGAAACCGTAGCTCCTTGATTGATAAAGTTTTCGGCTTGCGCATAAAGATTATGATTGTCTTTGGCACCAACGCTTTCCATTAAGGCTTCGTTTCCCAGTGCTACCGAATGATTTTGCACTTCTCCCACCACACCTTTTCCTGTGATGCTTTCGTAATTCTGAACAGGCAAAGCAGACACATGACGCTCACGACCAAATTTAAGCGTAGCCTTGGCTAAAGGATGCTCACTGTTTTGGTTTAATGAATTAATTAGCTGGAGCATGTCTATTTTTTTCACGCCTTCAACCGCAACTAATTCCTCCACCGACGGCTTGCCTTCGGTAATGGTTCCCGTTTTATCAATTAAAACTAAATTTATAGTTTTTAATTTTTCTAAAGCTTCGGCTTTTTTAATCAAAATTCCTCGTTGGGCACCTTTTCCAATTCCCACCATAATCGACATCGGAGTAGCTAAACCAAGCGCACACGGACAAGCGATAATTAATACCGCAATGGCATTTACAAAGGCATTAGTCCACGGATGTTCTTGCGAAAATAAAAACCAAACAATAAAAGTAATCACCGCTACGCCCACGACAATCGGCACAAAATACGCCGACACTTTGTCTGCCAATCGCTGAATCGGTGCTCGGCTTCGGCTCGCGTCGTTCACCATTTGAATAATTCCCGCCAAGAGCGTATCGTGCCCTACTCTTTTGGCTTTCATCAAGAATATTTTATTTCCATTGATGGTTCCTTGGCTCACCTGATCTCCCACGACTTTATCCACAGGAATTGGCTCGCCCGTAATCATACTTTCATCGATGTAGCTACTCCCTTCGATGATTTCGCCATCGACAGGGATTTTTTCTCCTGGTTTTACTTTTAAAACATCTCCAATTTTAATTTCAGACAAATCTACTTCTTGCTCCACATCTCCTGAAACTCTCAGGGCTTTTTTAGGGGCAAGTTGCATTAATTCTTTTATCGCAGAATGGGTTTTCTGGTGTGCTTTCGCCTCCATTACCTGCCCTAGCATCACCAAGGTAAGAATCACTGTGGCAGATTCAAAATAGAGATGCACCTCGCCCGTGGCACTCAATAAATTGGGAAAGAATAAAGCGATTACACTATAAAGCCAAGCGGCTCCAGCACCAATTCCCACCAAGGTGAACATGTTTAAATTTCGTGTAATCAACGAGGCATAAGCCCGTTTAAATAAGATAAAACATGCATAAAAAACGACGGGAATCGACAATAAAAATTGCACCCAATTCCAAGCGGATTGAGGCATAATTTTATACAAAGGATTATCGCTAAGCATGTCGCTCATGGCAACAACAAAGATGGGAACCGTAAAGAACAACGCGATTTTAAGTTTCTTCAACAATCGCAAATAATTGCTTTGTTCCTCATCTTCATTCATTTCGAGGGGCACCAAATCCATTCCGCACACGGGGCAATCGCCTGGTGCGTCGTAGACTTTGTCTCCTTCACACATCATCGGGCAATAGTATTTCCCCGATTTACTGACTAATTTTTTTTTAACAGGAGCCTCTTCGCCCTCGTTGGCAATGGTGTAGCTTCCCCCTATTTTGTCTAAAGCTTTTTGGAATTGCTCTAAAGGAATCTCTTGGTTGAAAGTCACAACTGCCTCTGATTTATCAAGATTTACCTCCACTTTAGAAACCCCGTTCACTTTTTCTAACGCCTCTTGCACATGCCCTTTGCACCCCTCGCACTGCATGCCATGCACCGAGTAAGTTCTAGTAATTTTCTGCAAAGGTGCAATATCATAGTGTGAGTTTTTTAAACTCTCTTTTAAAAGTTCAAAAGGAATTTCGTGATCCGAGGTAATTGTAGCCAAAGCTTGCAGCAAATCCACCTCCACATGCTTTACACCAGCTACTTTTCTTAAAGCTTTCTCTACGCTGTCTTTGCAGCCCATGCACGACATGCCAATGATTGAATATTGTTTTTCCATTGTTATTAAATTATATTTTTTAAAATTCAATCAAAAAACATATTTTGAATAATTTTGATTAAATGACTTTGTTCTCTTAGGTTAACTTTTATGAAAAGAAAAATTCGTGCCATGAATTTTCTTGACACTAATTTTCTGATTTATTCAATAGTAATTTTTATTAAATTTATTCAGCTAAAATAATCAAATGATTGTTGTTTAGCTCAATGGTTCCTCCTTCTACTCTAATCACTAAATCTTTCCCTTTGTTTTCCACTTTTTGGTGTTTCACTTCGGCATCTTTAGACGCTCCGATTATGATTTCACCTTTTTCTAAAGTAGCCACAATAGGGGCGTGATTATTTAGCATCTGGAACTGCCCACCTTTGCCAGGCACCGTAACGCTTTCTACCTCACCTCGGTAAAGTACATATTCTGGCGTGATGATTTCTAATTTTAATCCCATAATTTTAAGTGATTAAACTTCGGCTAACATTTTTTCTCCTGCCTCGATGGCTTCCTCAATAGTTCCTTTCAAGTTGAATGCTGCTTCTGGGTATTTATCTACCTCACCATCCATAATCATGTTGAATCCTTTGATGGTATCTTTGATATCTACAAGCGCACCAGGGATTCCTGTAAACTGCTCTGCCACATGGAATGGCTGAGACAAGAAACGCTGAACGCGTCTTGCACGGTGAACTACCAATTTGTCTTCTTCTGACAATTCTTCCATACCCAAAATTGCGATGATATCTTGAAGGGCTTTATATCTTTGTAATAGCTCTTTTACTCTTTGTGCACAATCGTAGTGCTCTTTCCCTACTACATCTGGAGACAAAATTCTTGAGGTTGAATCCAATGGATCTACCGCTGGATAGATTCCTAATGAAGCAATCTTGCGAGAAAGCACGGTGGTTGCATCCAAGTGAGCAAAAGTTGTAGCTGGTGCAGGGTCTGTCAAGTCATCGGCAGGCACATACACGGCTTGCACCGAGGTGATGGAGCCGTTCTTAGTAGATGTAATGCGCTCCTGCATTGCCCCCATCTCAGTAGCTAAGGTAGGCTGATACCCCACGGCTGACGGCATACGCCCTAAAAGCGCTGATACCTCCGAACCTGCTTGGGTGAAACGGAAAATATTATCTACGAAAAATAGCACATCACGCCCTTGGCCTGCTTCACCTCCATCACGGAAGTATTCTGCCAATGTAAGCCCTGAAAGCGCCACACGAGCACGGGCCCCTGGCGGCTCATTCATTTGCCCGAATACAAAGGAAGCCTTTGAGTCTTTTAATAGGTTTCTATCTACTTTTGACAAGTCCCAGCCACCGTCTTCCATAGAGTGCATAAAATCCTCTCCATATTGAATAATTCCAGCTTCAAGCATCTCACGCATAAGGTCGTTCCCCTCACGAGTACGCTCTCCTACACCGGCAAATACGGAAAGTCCTCCGTGGCCTTTGGCGATATTATTAATCAATTCCTGAATTAACACGGTTTTCCCTACACCGGCACCACCGAATAATCCAATTTTCCCTCCTTTTGAATATGGCTCAATTAAATCGATAACTTTAATCCCCGTGAACAGCACCTCTGCCGTGGTAGATAAATCTTCAAACTTAGGGGCAGGGCGGTGAATTGGCAAGCCGTGAGTTTTATCCACCTTACCAAGCCCATCGATAGGGTCTCCTACAACATTAAAAAGGCGTCCGCGCACCTCCTCGCCCGTTGGCATAGTGATTGGGGCGCCGGTAGAGATTACTTTTTGCCCTCTTCGCAAGCCATCTGTACTATCCATCGAGATACATCTTACGGTATCCTCTCCAATGTGCTGCTCCACTTCCAGAATCAGTGGCTCCTCTCCTTCTTTTATAACTTCGAGCGAGTCGTAGATTCTTGGTAATTCTTGGTCGTTTTCAAAAATAACATCGATTACTGGACCGATAATCTGTGAGATTTTTCCTATATTTTGTGCCATTTGCGTATAATTAGGTATGTAACTATATAACTATGTTTCTGCAAATATAATTTTTTTTTTGAGTATTTGGTATTTTATCGCTGCTTTTTTTCTTTAAATTTTCTAAAAAATTCCGTTATGATTTTTTATCTTGAATTTTTTTCAAAAGATTTTCCATCGCCCCATAAATCTCCTCAAAATTCGTTTTTTTGCCCGAAATATAAATAAACATTATTGCATGCGGCATCTCTAGTTTGGATTGATTTAATCGGTAAGCTTCTCGCATCAAACGCTTGATGTGATTGCGATCTGTGGCATGTTTAAAAAGTTTTTTGGGTACCGAAACACCAATCATACTCATTTCTTCCTTCGCCAAAGGGGTGAAAATTGCTTTTAATGGATAATTCTTAGCCGAAGCACCTTCACTAAACAGAAATTCAATCCATTTTTTTCGCTTTAACCTATTTTTTTCTCTAAATAAAAACCTTTCTTTAGCGGTATTTTCTACATTTGAGCTCAAATAATTAAACTTTTTTCTTAAACAATATAAATTTTATTGTGCTTGTAATTGATAAATATTGTACCTTTGTAGATACAAAACACAAATTTAAAACAATTTTTTTATGTATCCAGAAGAAATAGTAATACCAATGAAGCAAGAATTAACGCTGAATGGTTTTGAAGATTTATCTACAGTTGATAAAGTTCAAGAATTTTTAGCTAAAAAAGGCACGAGCCTTTTGGTAGTAAACAGCGTTTGTGGCTGTGCTGCAGGCGGTGCAAGACCAGGTGTTGTAGCTTCTCTTTCTCAAGATAAAAAACCTGATAATTTAGGAACTGTATTTGCTGGCTTTGATATCGAAGCTACCAAAGTGGCAAGAGAAGCAATGTTGCCTTTTCCGCCAAGCTCTCCATCTGTGGCACTTTTCAAAGACGGAGAATTAGTGCATATGCTTGAGAGACATCACATCGAGGGGCATTCTCCTGCTATGATTGCAGAGAATTTGCAATCTGCTTACGATGAATTTTGCTAAAAATTAATTTTTAAAAAATAACCAACAACAATAAATTTTATGAAAGTAGCCGTAGTAGGTGCCACTGGAATGGTGGGCGAACGCATGTTAAAAGTTTTGGAGGAAAGAAATTTCCCCGTAGATGAATTAGTACCCGTAGCTTCAGAGAGATCTGTAGGCAAAGAGGTTATCTTTAAAGGAAAGCCATACAAGGTAGTTTCCTTGCAAGAGGGAGTAGACAGCAAATGCGATGTAGCTCTTTTCTCTGCAGGTGGCGGCGTTTCGCTTGAGTGGGCTCCTAAATTTGCTGAGGCAGGCACCACCGTAGTAGACAACTCATCAGCTTGGCGCATGGACGACACCAAAAAATTAGTGGTTCCAGAAATTAACGCCCATGTACTTACCAAAGAGGATAAAATTATAGCTAATCCAAACTGCTCAACAATTCAGCTTGTAGTAGCTTTGAAACCTTTGCACGATAAGTACACAATCAAACGCGTAGTAGTTTCTACCTACCAATCGGTAACAGGCACAGGAAAGGCTGCCGTGGACCAATTAAACGGTGAAATCGCTGGCAAAGAGGTGAAGAAAGTGTATCCATATCAAATCTTTAAAAATGCATTGCCACACTGCGATGTTTTTGAGGACAACGGCTACACCAAAGAGGAAATGAAACTTACTCGTGAGACCAAAAAAATCTTAGATCCTAATATCGAAGTTACAGCTACTGCTGTGCGAGTTCCCGTTCAAGGTGGGCATTCGGAGGCGGTGAACATCGAGTTTGAAAATGATTTTGACTTAAACGAGGCAAGACAACTTTTGCAAAATGCACCAGGCGTAACTCTACAAGACAATACCGACACCAATACCTACCCGATGTGCCTTTATGCTGAGGGCAAAAACGATGTATTTGTAGGTAGAATCCGTCGAGATTTTTCTAAACCAAACGCCTTGAACATGTGGGTGGTTTCAGACAACTTGAGAAAAGGCGCTGCGACCAATACCATTCAAATTGCAGAATATTTAGTAGAAAATAATTTATTGTAAAATTTAAATTTTTAGACATTCACTTTCAGCGTGTTTCGTTTACCTTAGCAAAACACGCTTTTTTTATTTCAATTAAAAATTATAAAATTATCATTTTTTCCGTAACTTAGCCTTTCAAATTTTAAGTAAAAACATACAAATGCAAAGTTTCACATTCCCTAGAAAAGCATGCATTTTACTTTCCACAGTCGCCATTGCCATATACATAAGGCAAGCTTTAACCTTCTCACACTTTGGCGAAATCACTTGGCAATTTTGGGCAGCAACTATTATTACTTTAGCCATTCACATCATTTGCTTTTTAGACTTATTAAAAAACAAAGCACTCCCACAAAAACCGTGGATTTTTGTACTTTGTTTATGGGGAATTGGAGCATTTATTTATTCAATTGCTAGACAGAAATGAAAAAGAATTTAAGCGAACTACAACAAAAAGATCTTGCCTACAACTGGCACCCGTATATTCAGCACAAGGGCATGGATACCCCAATCGTTATTACCAAAGGAAAAGACGCCCTTTTGTGGGACGAAAACGGGAATGAATACATCGACGCCATTGGCTCATGGTGGTGCAACCCACATGGGCATGCAAATCCTGCTATTGCTAAAGCTATTTCAGACCAAATTCAGACTTTGGAACATGTGCTTTTTGGCGGATTCACGCATCCTTTAGCCATAGAACTTTCAGAAAAATTACTTTCAATTTTGCCGCATAACCAAGCCAAAGTTTTCTATTCAGACAACGGATCTACCGCCGTAGAAGTAGCTGTGAAAATGGCTTTGCAATACCACATTAACCAAGGCGTAAAAAAAGATTGTATCATTTCCCTTGAAAATGCCTTTCACGGCGATACTTTCGCTGCCATGGCGGCTTCAGGCATTGGACTCTACACCGAATCTTTCAAAGGTTTATTACTTAAAAATCATCGAATTCCTGTTCCTACGCCAGAAAACATTACGCAAGTCGAAGAGCAACTTTTAGATATTATTAAAAATCACAAACCTGCGGCATTTATCTTTGAGCCGATTTTGCAAGGTGCTGCAGGCATGCGAGTGTACAAACCCGAATTACTCGAACGATTGATGCAAATTTGCAAGGAACACGATGTGCTTTGCATTGCCGATGAGGTGATGACGGGATTCGGGCGCACGGGAAGATTGTTTGCCTGCGATTATTTAGAAGAATTTCCCGATATTATGTGTATCTCCAAGGCTTTGACGGGAGGATTTATTCCACTAGCGGCAACCACTGCCACACAAAAAGTATATGATGCTTTTTGGGCAGACGAAGTGAACAAAGCACTTTTCCACGGGCATACTTTTATGGCAAATCCTGCTGGGTGCGCGGCGGCATTGGCAAGCATTAATCTAAGCATAAGCCCCGAAACCGAGAAAAATATTGAACGAATTTATCAACGAAATCTGAATTTTGCGCTCGAATTAAAAGAAACCAAAGGTGTAAAAGACATCGAAGTGCTGGGCGTGATGTTGCGTTTTGCGCTCGACCAGCCAGACAATGATTATTATGGAGAATTGAGAAATAAGATTTATGCCTTTTTTATGAAAAATCGTTTGATTTCTCGTCCCGTAGGCAATGTTTTATACATTCTCCCACCCTACTGCATTACCAATGAGCAATTAGACCAAACTTATGAAATCTTACGAAAAACAATTAAAAAATTCGCACCTAAAAAATAATTTAAAAACCGATTTTCGGGCGTTTTTTTAGACTAAAAATTTCATAATTGAATATTTTTTCATGGCTAAAGGTTTACAAAAAAATACAATTTAAATGAATTCTAAAATTATTGTCACACAATATGCACAAGCAAGTTGCCTAAACGATTTAAGCGAACCTAATAGTGGTTTGGCAAAGCACCTAATAGGCAAAGAAACCGCTTGGGGCGGAAAATTAACGCCCAAAATGGAAGAAAAACTCCAAAGACTTTTAGCCCAAAATCCAAATTACCAAAAATTGGACAGAACGGTGCATTTGGCTCTTTTATGCGCAAGGGCTTTTAACTTTAATCCAGAAGACCAAAATTTAAAAATTGGAGTAAACATCGGCTCTAGCCGAGGGGCTACGCATAAATTAGAATCCGAATTTGAGGCATTTTTCAACCAAGAAAACATCGATATTCTCACTTCTCCTACGACTAGTTTGGGCAACATCTCGAGCTGGGTGGGGCAAGATTTGGGCTTACATGGCATTCAATTTAGCCACTCGATGACTTGTAGCACCTCCCTGCTGAGTGTGGCAAATGCTGTGGCTTGGCTACGCGCCAACATGACCGACAAAATGCTGGCGGGCGGCGCCGAGGCGCCGCTCACCCCCTTTACTCTCGCTCAATCTAAGGCCTTGCGCATCTACTCCCGAGAGCTAGAAACTCCGTGCCGTGCTGGCGATTTAAGCAAACTACAAAATACTATGGTGCTAGGCGAAGGTGCTGGCCTCCTACTCTTGGAAAAGGAAAATGCTGAAAATAAAGACCAAAAAATTGTGGAAATCGCAGGGATTGGCTACGCCTCCGAGCCACTAACTAGCGCTACAAGCATTAGCTCCGAGGCACAGCACTTCCAAGCCTCTATGCGCCAAGCCATCGCGCACTCCTCTGAGCCCATAGATGTGGTGATAACTCATACCCCAGGCACCCGCAAGGGCGACCTTGCTGAATATGAGGCCGTGAAAGCCGTGTTTGGCGAGCAAATGCCGCTTATTACCAACAACAAATGGAAAATCGGGCATACCTTTGGTGCCGCAGGCGTGCTAAGCCTGATTTATGGCATCAAGATGATTAAAAACCAAAGTTTCTACGCTCTGCCTTGGGGAGGGGACATTTCCCCTGGGCGCCCGATAAAGAATATTTTAATCAACGCGGCGGGCTTTGGGGGAAATGCGGTGAGCGTTTTAATTAAGGGTTTATAAAAAATCAACCGCGAGAGGGATACAAGAAACCTGCGCTGAAAACTTCATAAAAAAACTAAAATCTTATGATAAATATCATCAAACAATTTGCAAAGCGTATTTAAATATACTCTAAATTTGAGGTGTAATTAAGACTAAAATTATAAAAAATGAAAAAATTAATTCTCATCCTCAGTCTTATAGCATCTACGGCAATATTTGCGCAGACTCAAACGGAAGGAGACCCATTTAAATGCCCTAATTTCTATTTTTCAGCTAAGCATCTTTACAAAAAAGAGTTTTTAGACTTAACAATAAAAATCCTTGAAAAGGACATTACCACTCAATCGCTTTACAATAATTTCGACGGTGCAATGAAGACGCTCCAAAACACCTTAAGAAAGTACGATGTTTCTGATGAAAAACAGGAGCAAATTATACGGAAAATAGAGAGTTACCAAAATAAAAAAGTGAGTAATTTAAATAGTGATGTTGATTTTCCTATCATTAGCGTTGCTGTTGTTAATTCCTCGGGCAGTTTTTTAAAGAGCATTGTCATAAACCGAATTCTAGAGGAATTTTTGCCCGAAAAGAAGGCAAAGGAAATAGAGGAAGAATTAGCAATAAACGCATTTAATGCCGACAATGCTAATAAATTTTTAGAGGAACAATTTTGTAGCTTTCATACTTTAAGGGTGATTGATAGTAAATATAAAAATATGAGCGAGTATATATTAGCTCACTTTAACAACAAAATTGGAATTAATAAAGTAATATCAAAGCCAGATTAAAATACATTCATAAATAGAACCGTAATTATGATTAAGAAACTATCTTTCGTACTCTTCTCCTGCCTAATTTTTGGGCAACAATCACAAAATCTAGAAGAGAAATTCATTAAGGAATTTTATGTTTCTTACATGAATGATGATAAAATTGATTTATCTAATTATATGAGTCGCAGCTTGATAAATAAAATAAACCAAGCTCAAAAAACGCTAGACTTTTCTTATATCACAAGAAGTCAAGATATAACAAATGATATGTTAAAATCCATAGAAGTAAAAAAACTATCTAACAAATGGTATCAAGTCAATTATTATAGTATTTTTAATAAAGATACAACATTTTTCAAAATTCCTTTAAAAATCTCAAAGGGCAATCATTTGAAAATAGTAGATATAGCAGCTCCTAAGAAGCTCAGTAATAAAAAATAATAGCGCTCGCTAACTTCCTTGGGAAAAAGTACAACAATGCTTCGGATTTTCCAAAAGACTATTATAAAAAAACAACTAAAAAACTATTAAAATGAAAAAATTATTTATTTCTCTCAATCTTATAGCATCTACAATGATGTTTGCACAGACATATCAAATTCCCACAAAAAATTTAGTGGATTTTAATGTTCATTGTCTTAATTATGATAATAATTTTAGACCATGCATTAAGGTAAAAGAAGGAGATATCATTTATACCTTAGTCTTTGATCAGACATCTTCGAAACCTGTTGATATCAATAAAACTTTAAATCTTTATATCAAATCAACACAAAGTCCTCATTTCAAAACACCTGAAGGCTATACCGTAGAAAACACCTACAACGATGTAAAAAAATACGGAAAACTCGTAAAAATCGCAGGATTTGGAAATTATGTAGAGCTACCTTCGGGATGGCGTGCCAATTTCTACAACAAAGAAAATTTATTTGAAACACACGATAACGAAAAAATTGTTTCTTTTTCCAAAGTATATAAATGATTTCAAAAATAAATCTCTATCTCATAGACTATTACATCCCATTGCAACACAATGGGCTAAATACATATATTAGAGAGCTTACAGAGTATTTAAAATCCCACATAAAATATTTTATTTCATTTTAATTGGATAAATCACGCACCATTTGCTCAATTTTTAAAGAAATAAATTCCGTGCAAAACATTGTGTTCCCTCGCCAAAAATCCAAAAGAGTGGCTTGGATTTCTTTTTCCCCAAACATTAATTTCTCTGAACCATTTTTTATTTTAACTTTAATTTTATGCAGATTTTTTCCATAATCAATTTATTTTTCAAATATAAAAAGCTACCTTTTTGAGGTAGCTTTTTTATTATATTAAGAATTGAGGGATTACATCATACCGCCCATTCCGCCCATGCCTGGCATTCCTGCTGGCATACCGCCTTCGTTTTCTTTTGGAATATCATATACTACGGCTTCGGTAGTTACCAACATTCCTGCAACAGAAGCTGCGTTTTCAAGGGCAACACGAGTAACCTTAGTAGGATCAATGATTCCCGCATCTAGCATGTTTACATACTCGTCTGTTTTGGCATTGTAACCAAAGTTTTTATCTCCTTCTTTTACTTTTGCCACCACTACAGAGCCTTCGCCTCCTGCATTGGCTACGATTTGGCGTAATGGTTCTTCAATGGCTCTTCTCACGATTTTCACACCTGTTTCTTCGTCTTGGTTATCGGCTTGTAGGCTATCCAAAGCACTTACTGAGCGTACGAGTGCTACGCCACCACCTGCAACGATTCCTTCTTCTACTGCTGCACGAGTTGCATGCAAGGCATCGTCTACGCGGTCTTTCTTCTCTTTCATCTCTACTTCAGAAGCGGCTCCTACATAAAGTACGGCTACGCCTCCTGCTAATTTGGCTAAGCGCTCTTGAAGTTTTTCTCTATCGTAATCTGAGGTTGTAGTTTCTATTTGAGCTTTAATTTGATTTACTCTCGCTTTGATTTGCTCCTCGTTACCCGCTCCGTTTACGATAGTAGTATTATCTTTATCGATAGTTACTTTCTCAGCTGAGCCTAGCATATCAAGGGTTGCATTTTCAAGGGTATAGCCTCTCTCTTCTGAAATCACTGTTCCGCCGGTAAGGATTGCGATATCTTCAAGCATAGCTTTTCTTCTATCTCCAAACCCTGGGGCTTTCACGGCTGCGATTTTTAAGGAGCCTCTTAATTTATTCACCACTAAGGTGGCAAGGGCTTCGCCTTCTACCTCTTCTGAGATGATTAATAATGATTTACCTTGCTGTGCTACTGGCTCAAGGATTGGCAATAAATCCTTCATATTAGAGATTTTCTTATCTATCAACAAAATGTATGGATTGTCTAGCTCTGCAATCATTTTCTCTGAATCAGTTACGAAATAAGGAGACTGATAACCTCTGTCGAACTGCATACCTTCTACTACATCTACATAAGTATCTGTACCTTTGGCTTCCTCAACGGTGATTACTCCTTCTTTTCCTACTTTTCCAAATGCTTCTGCAATCAATGAACCGATTGCTTCGTCATTGTTAGCTGAAATAGAGGCTACTTGCTTGATTTTATCTTGATTATCTCCTACCTCTGTAGATTGAGATTTAAGATCTTCTACGATTTTCTCAACTGCTTTATCGATTCCTCTTTTCAAATCCATTGGGTTTGCTCCTGCAGCAACATTTTTCAAACCTTCGCGAACGATTGCTTGTGCCAAAACGGTTGCAGTAGTAGTGCCATCTCCTGCCAAATCGTTAGTTTTAGAAGCGACCTCCTTCACCATCTGAGCACCCATATTTTCTACTGGGTCTTCAAGCTCGATTTCTTTGGCCACAGACACACCATCTTTGGTAACATGTGGTGCACCGAATGGTTTAGCCAATACTACATTTCTACCTTTCGGCCCGAGCGTAACTTTTACTGCATCGGCTAGTGTATCTACGCCTTTTTTTAGTTTATCTCTTGATTCTATATTGAATTTAATATCTTTTGCCATAATTGTAATTTATTTATTTTCAAATATTTTTGTTTGAGTATTTTTTCTTAATTACTTAATTAAACGATTGCCAAAATATCGGCTTCTCTCATAATTAAATAATCTTTTCCTTCTAATTTAAGCTCAGTACCTGCGTATTTTCCGTAAAGTACTTTGTCCCCTACTTTTACAGTAAGTGGCTCGTCTTTTTTTCCAGTTCCTACCGCTACTACCACACCTTCTTGTGGTTTTTCTTTGGCTGAATCTGGGATAATAATTCCAGAAGCGGTTTTGGTTTCTGCTGGAGCGGGCTCAATCACCACGCGATCTGCTAAGGGTTTAATGTTTAAGTTACTCATATTTATTTCCTATTTTTTCTAGTTAATTTTTTCTAGTTAATTTACTCCACTAAGTTTCACAAAGTATGCCAAGTAACTTAGATTTCCAAAATACTATTTTAATTACTGAAAATCTGCATTTTAGACACTTCTTCAACAACTGACAATTTATGCAAAAAAAATGCCAAGTTGTCACCAGCTTGGCATTTTTTCTACTTCATCTTTTCGTGTTTAAATGCTATTCAATAATGAATTTTATTGATTCTGAAAAGTCGTTTCCTTCGGCTTGCAAGATATAAACCCCTGGCGGGATTCCTATAATGTTGATTTTCTTAATAAAGTTTCCTGTTTGAGTATAGTCTTCGTCTTGCTTGATTAACTGCCCCACAAGATTATATATTTTGAATTTCACTCCTGGCTTGATTAAATTAGAAATTTTCACATTTACATCATTATACGCAGGGTTTGGATACAATTCTAAACGCTTATATGAAGAACTTTCTATCGTAAAATCACTAAAGGTATTAGCGCAAAGATTTAAACTTGCTTTAGTAATTTTCCCTTCATAGGGTAAAACTCCATCCCCTATTAAAAGCTTCCATTCTCCTTTTTGAGTGGTTCCGTTAAACAATTTAAATGGAACTTGAGGCTTAAAATCATGAATAATTTCTGTACATCTCACCGCTGATTTATCATCAGAAATTTCAGCATTAATTTTTGAGTTTTCTTTATCCAAACATAGTTTTGTGAAAATTTCAGCGACTTCACCTGAAGGAGATATCAAATATGCTTGCAAATCACTCATTCTACTGTGATTAATTCCTAAATCCAATTTCACATTATTTACCAAGCCATCGTTTGGTATAGAAAAAGTAATTTTAGTATATTCTTTAAATTCTAATTTAGCAGTTTTTCCATCTTCGATTGGCAAAGGCAATCTTTCTTCAGCCGAATAATTACGGCAAACATTATTAACTCTGTACCCCACCGAAAACGGCTGACTTACTGCAAAGAAAATATTCCCGACAGATTCGATTAAAATATAAGCTTGTTTCGCTTCAAAATCCGTTGGTAATTGAACGGTTTCCTCCCCATCGTTGCTCACATTTTCTTTCACCAGGGTTTTCTGCATTTTTCCTGCTTGGGCTGTTACCAAGTAAATATTTACTTTAAAAACATTGATAGGAGCTATGTTGGTTTTGGCAATATTCCACTCAACCTTGAGCTCTCCTCCTTTAGCCACAGTTTCGTATGCTTTTGGTTTCACAACAGAGAATCCCGTGTCACTTGCTTGAACATTCACCTCCATATGATCGGTAGCTACTTGCCCATAATCTCTGCCGTCTCTCACTACGAAACCGAACTTCAACGCTCTAGATACATTTGATAATGATTCAAAAGGGGCATCGGTCAACATTTGTTTTTTGATTAAATCCCACGATGGAAACATTCTTTCTTTTTCTTTAGACGGTTTCACACTTCTAAAAAGTGGATTGGTCTTGCTATTGGCATCTGCATTTGTATAATTTAAGCTCTGAGAGCTATTCAATTGCTCCCAAGTATAAGTAAAATCCTCTTTGTTTGAGCCCTCTGCTTCACCTTTTAATACAAATGGAGTTTTAGCTGGAATTGTATAATCTTTACCTGCATCTGCCACAGGTGGTTTAGTCGGTAATTCTTGAATCTTCCCGCAATTCTGCTTACTATTAAGCGTGTAGTTCATCTGCAAAATACTGATTTGATTAAAGTAATTATCACTATGGCTTTGCACATTAAATTTCCCACCATCCTCTCTTACGATTCCTGCATATCCCATGATGGTAGATCCCGACCCTGGTTCCACATAAGAATCAACTCCCTTTTCTTCTTTTTTAGAAAAAATATGGGTAGCACCTAACTGGTGCCCTATTTCGTGTGTCAAGAAATCTATATCAAAATTGATTCCTTCAGGTTTAGCATCATATGGGGCTGTAAAGGCACTTCCTTTTTTACCATTCTCACAAACAGTTCCAATATCTGCTGCAAAACCACCTCCGAATGAAGCTCCTAACAGATGCCCTAAATCGTAATTTGCATTTCCAATCTTATCATCTAAAAGCTCTTGCAATTCTCTACTCCAAGTACCATTTTTGATACCAATTTGTGCTTCTGTAAAAGGATCAGTTTGTGCTTCTGTAAAAATTATTTCATCCTCGTTTGGAATTAATTCCAAATGCACCGAAAGCTCTTTTTCTAGCACAGCATTCACATGTGTGAGCGATGCATTTATTGCCGCTAAAGCTTTTTCTTTTGTTCCTCCATGGTATTTTGTATACTCTCCTGTTACAGCTATAGCTGTGCGATAAGTTCTTCTTTTTGCATCTGTTTTCAAAGGTAGGATTTGAACTGGGGGCAAAACATTGAAAGTTTCAGGCGTTAAGCAATTGAAATCAAAATTTAATTTATTATGATTCACAGCATAGACACTGTATGAATTTTTATCCTTTGCCAAAGTCGTAATCCCTCCTTTATCATGGATTACCAAAGCATCAATTTTCTGAGGGCTTATACTCAATCGCAATTGCGAGCCATTTGCATACCCGATGTACGATTTAATGTGAGGATATTTTTTTGCCAATTCAGGAGAGAAATTGCTATTTTCCACCAATTGATATTTTGTAAAATTTCCGTTTTTAGTCGGGATTTCCACCTCGGCTTTTTGCTGGACATTTTTTTGCAAAGCCATCAAATCCAAATGATAAGCTTTTTGAATTTCGCGATTTTTAGGCGTAGTGGCTTGCCAATATTGCTGTGCAAAGGCAACCAACGGGAAAAGGATAAAAATATATAGAAATCGGTTTTTCATCTCTAAATTTATTTAGAATCCAAATTTAAAAATATTTAATCGAATTAATTGTAAAAAAACAATGGTACTTTGATTAATTAACACAAAAAAATCTGTCTTTTAGCTTGCACCAAAAAACAGATTTCCTCTTATAATTTAACATTTCCTACCTTACTCAGCTGGAGCGTTTGGCGTTACAGAAGTATCCGTAGTCTGCGGTAACGCTGGCATTTCCTTTACTGGAATATCAGGAGAAACAACATCGGCATTTCTTGGAACCATGAAGTTTGCAAGAATTACCAAAACAGCTATCAAGATAGCCAAAGTCCATGTTGATTTGTCTAAGAAGTCATTGGTACGCTGTACCCCAAACATTTGACTTCCGCCTCCTCCGAAAGTGGAAGAAAGCCCCCCTCCTTTTGGGTTTTGAGATAATACTACCATTACTAATAACACACAGACAATCATAATAACGATCATTAAAAATATAAATGTTGCCATATTTTAATTATTCTTTAATTCTTTAATTAAATTTATTTGGTCTGCAAAGAAACCACTTTTTTCTGGATATTTCAAACGCAAAATGTTATAAGCTGTAATTGCTTTGTCATATTTTTTCTGTTCCACATAGATTTTAGCCAAAGTTTCCGTCATCAAATGCGACATATTTTGGTCTTGTTTCAGCTTAATGGGACTTGGCCTATAGTCCTCAGAAGGCTTTATTTTCGGGCTTTTCTCCAAAAATTCGTTGATAATTTTTAATTTATCTTGAATGCCTTCTAGCTCCGCAAAACTTTGATTTTTCTCTTGAAAAGTTTTTTTATGAGATTTATCATCTATCTCATTTTTTAAGGTAGGAAACTCACTCTTTCTATTAGCCTTCAACCATTGATTAAACAACAATTCACCTTTCTGCGGAATCTCGGTGGCCTCTTGGTGCGTATTATCGGGCTGCGCTATGGCTATTGTACACTCTCTTTCGGGCTGAAAAGCTGTATTTTCCATCGGCTTTTTTTCTTGCAAAATGGGCTTTTTCTCTTCTTGCTTCTTTTGATAGAATAAGTAATCATACAGGATTTTTCGGCTACCGCAATAAGTAGCTGTTTTTTGAAGATTTTCCAAAAAAATCGACTCCTCCGCTCCCTGCATCGCCTTGGTTTGCAACAAATGTAGCGGCTGAAAATACGGATACTTTTCAAGCTCTCTCTCTATCAGAAAAAGTTTGTTATCCTTTAAATCAAGTGGATTTTTGAGTAATTCTAAAATTTCCATATTTTCTCTTACCAGTCGGCTACAATTGCATTAAATATTTGGTCGATTAGTCGTTTTATAATTTTCTCGGTCAGCTCATCTTGCACTTGTACCAAGGATTGATTTGCCTCGAAATCTCCATAATCAGAAAATGTGCGAGAAAAGCTTTTTTCTTCCTGAATTTTGTTCTCGTATCGTACTTTTACCGTGATTGTTAAACGGTTTTGCGCCGCACGGTCGCCACTCACTACGGAGGTAGGCGTTACGGTGTAATCCGTGATTTCCCCATCGATGATAATATTGGCATCCTCGGTGTTTACCAAAGTTAATTTGGTTCTTTGTTCAAATCTTAATTGAAGCGCATTGGTAAATTCTTGGCTTAAATTAGGATTCTGCAATGGTGCGTAGTTTGGGAATTTACGAATATTTGCTGTGTGGATCCTCGGATCTAGCGACGAGCCCGTAAAGGTGTAACAACCATTTAAACTTAAAAGCAACATTAAGCCCAAAAGGCTAAAAATTATTTTCTTATAAGCCATATTGCTTAATTTTTCGGTACAAAGTTCTTTCTGAAATGCCTAATTCCTCGGCGGCTTCTTTTCGTTTTCCGCTGTGTTTTTGCAAGGCTTTTTCGATTAAATCTATTTCATTATCTTGCAAAGATAGGGAATTATTTTCAGGAATATCTTCATAATCATAGTCCTCCACCTCGGCGGGATAGGTAGGCGTGGTTTCTATACTTTCTGGCTCATATTTGAGCAGGGAATCTGGGGCTGCGGTGTAGCCGTGTAGCACTCGATTGACTAGGTCTTGGTTATCTGCCACTACTTCATCTTGATTTTTAGACAAAAGTTGCAGCGTGAGTGCGCGTAAATCATTTAAATCCTTCTTCATATCAAAGAGGAATTTATACAAAATTTCCCTTTCATTGGCAAAATTACTATTCCCAGCCTCGCCCATTTCTGATTTGATATGGACAATGCTATTAGTGGGCAAAAACTTATTGATTTCCTCTGCGGAAACTTCCTCGTGAGTCTCCACCACGGAGACTTCCTCGGCAAAGTTTCTGAGCTGGCGCACATTCCCAGGCCACGCGTAGTGTGTCAAAGCCACCTCAGCTTGGGGAGTTAGCTTCACCACGGGGCGGTGATATTTTTCGCCAAAATCAATTGCAAATTTTCTGAATAGCAATGGAATGTCCTCTGGACGCTCACGCAAGGCTGGAACTTTGATTTCCACCGTATTTAAACGATAGTATAAATCTTCCCGAAATTTACCTTTTTGCACGGCTTCCAGCACATTTACATTGGTAGCAGCTACGATGCGCACATTGGTTTTCTGGACATTAGAGGAGCCCACTTTCATAAACTCGCCCGACTCTAGCACACGCAAAAGCCGCACTTGTGTATGGAGTGGCAACTCGCCCACCTCATCAAGGAAAATTGTTCCGCCGTTGGCTTCTTCAAAATAGCCCTTGCGGGTTTGTGTAGCGCCTGTAAAAGCACCTTTTTCGTGTCCAAATAACTCTGAATCAATCGTTCCCTCTGGAATTGCGCCACAGTTTACGGCAATATAGGTGTTATGTTTTCTTAGGCTTAGGGCGTGTATTATTTTTGGGAAAAACTCTTTCCCCACACCGCTCTCCCCTGTGATGAGCACTGAGATATCTGTATTTGCCACCTGCATAGCGCGCTCTATCGCCATATTTAGGTTAGCATTATTTCCTATGATGCCAAATCGCTGCTTGATTGCTTGTAATGATTCTGCCATGTTTTAATTTTAAATTTTCTTGCTTGCCTTTATTTTGGATTGAATCCGTCTTGGATGGTGTTTTATCTTGATTGCTTTCAACGCTTTCCGAGGAATTTCCAGCCCGCTTAGGCTCCTCCTCCATTATGCTTAGCGTGCCATCTGTACAAGCGGAAAAAAGCATAAATCCTACTATTAAAATTATAATTTTTCTCATTTCTTTATTGATTTTCTATTTTTTCACCTAATAAAGTGGCAGAGGTACAATCCTTTACGAGCACATTTACAAAATCTCCCACTTTTTCATTTCCCGTTTTGGGAAATACTACAACGGTATTTTGTGTGGTGCGACCATACCACTCGTCATCGCTTTTTTTAGAGTCTCCTTCTATCAAAACTTCGTGCACTTTATTCAGGTATGAATCCATTCTTTGTTTTGAATGTTTTTGCTGTAATTCTATGATTTCGCGCAGGCGTCGTTTTTTGACCTCATCTGGCACATTATCTTCCATTTTTTTATGCGCTGGGGTTCCTGGGCGGTCTGAGTAAGCAAACATATAGCCAAAATCATATTTCACATGCTCCATAAGCGAGAGTGTATCGCGGTGTTCTTCTTCGGTCTCGTCGCAAAATCCTGCAATCATATCGTGCGATAGCGCACACTCGGGCACGATTTTTCTAATATTATCTATAAGCTCTAAATATTCCTCACGCGTATGCTGGCGGTTCATTCTTTTGAGCACGCTGGTACTTCCTGATTGCACGGGCAGGTGTATGTATTTGCAAATGTTGTGGTGTTTGGCCATCATATGCAGCACATCAAGTGTCATATCCTGCGGGTTGGAAGTGCTAAACCTTATACGCATTTGAGGGACTGCGGTGGCTACCATATCAAGCAATTGGGCAAAGCTCACTGCGGTGGCTTTTTGCATTTCGGTGGCATTTTTAAAATCCTTTTTCAAGCCGCCGCCATACCATAGGTAGCTATCCACATTTTGCCCTAAAAGGGTAACTTCCTTATAGCCATTTTCCCATAATTCTTTGCATTCTTTGATGATGGAATGGGGGTCTCGGCTTCGTTCGCGCCCACGGGTAAATGGCACCACGCAGAAGGTACACATATTGTCGCACCCACGCGTGATGGAAACAAAAGCCGTAACGCCATTTCCTCCTAAGCGAACGGGACTTAAATCTGCGTAAGTTTCATCTTTGGATAATATTACATTCACCGCCGAGCGGCCATCTTCTAATTCTTGCAATAGATTGGGCAAATCTCGGTATGCATCGGGCCCCACGACTAAGTCCACGATATGCTCCTCCTCCAAAAATTTATCCTTCAAACGCTCTGCCATACAGCCCAAAACGCCCACCAAAAGTTTAGGATTATGCTTCTTAATCGCATTAAACTGGTTTAGGCGCTTGCGCACCGTTTGCTCTGCCTTCTCACGAATGGAGCAAGTATTTAGCAAAATCAAATCTGCCTCTTCCAGCACATTGGTCGTAGAAAATCCTTCTTGACTTAAAATAGATGCCACAATCTCCGAATCCGAGAAATTCATCTGGCAGCCATAACTTTCAAGAAAAAGCTTTCTATCGCCTTTACTTCCCTCTGCTTGGTACACTTCTCCTTGCCTTCCCTCGTCGATTACTTTTTCTTCAAACATTTTTGTATCAATAATTAAAGGGCAAAGATATATAAAAAAACTGACAATCTGACAGAATTAAATTTTAAAGCTTTGCTAATTTTATATAGTGGCGCATCACAGAGGCATTTGGCGCATCTTTCGTATTCACTTCCAATATTTTAGCTCGCTCACTTGGCTCAAAAAACTGCTTTAAGGCACTCAATACGCCAGCTTTATTCTTGGCAAAAATATAATCCAGCCCAAAAAGATCCGCCAGTGGCTTCGCCGTTAAGCTATGCGCTGTTTTAAAGTACGCCATTCCCGCGCCCGTGCTTTCAGGACCAGGAATAATGCTAAAAATATCGCCCCCGCCATTATTGACCAAAACGATGCGCAGATTATTAGGCAAATCCCTATTCCACAAGCCATTACTATCGTAAAAGAAACTAATATCTCCCGTTACTAAACACACCAATTCATCGGTTTTCATTGCAAAACCCACCGCCGTAGAGGTAGAGCCATCAATCCCGCTTGTGCCCCGATTACAGAAGATTTTAACATCTTCTCGATGCTCAAATAATTGGCTATACCGTATCACCGAGGAATTGCTATACTGAACCACACAGCCCTCTGGATACGAAGGTATTAACTCCTTAAACACCCATAAATCACAAAAATCTAAATTTTGCAAAAATTTATTTTGTTTTGCCTCATTCACCGCTCTAAGATTTAGCCAAATCTGCTGATAATCCGAATTTTGCACCTCAATATTCCGAGTGAGTGCCTCTGCAAAAATCTCTTCCTTTTGCTTAATTTTCTTCGTCAGGCTAAAATAAGTATCTGGAAACCAATATTCATTTATATGCCAGTGCGCCTTAGGGCGATTGAGGCGCAAGAAACTTTTAATTTTTTTAGAAATAATATTTTGCCCCAGCGTAATGAGCAAATCTGGCGCGAGCAAATCATCTTTGGCTCCCTCTTTTTCAAATAAAACATTATCTATCCGAGATATAAATTTCTCATCGTGCAGATTGGAAGTGTTTTCAGTAAAGATAATTATTTGTGGTAATTTGGCTAAATCTTTCAGTGCACGGCTCAACCACTTTGAAGGGCGCTGCACTCCTACTAGAATCATTATTTTTCGGTAATGGCTTAGTTCCTCTTTCAGAGCCGCCCAATCTAAATTTTCTGGCGTAGGAATTGGTGTGCTAATTTGCTCAAAATGTATTAAATTCTCTGCCGTTGTTTCATATAATGGCTCTGAGAATGGCATATTGATATGCACGGGGCCTGATTTTTCTATGGCCGAAAATACTGCTTTTTTAATCTTTACAAAATTCTCATAAATCTGCTCATCATCTTCCTGCTCGGAAAGTTGCGTGTTGAAAAATGTGTGTTTTTCAAATAAATTTTCTTGGCGTATCGTTTGTCCATCAAAAATATCGGTAAAATTCGCAGGGCGGTCTGCCGTGAGCACAATTAGCGGAATATTTTGGTAAAAGGCCTCTGTTACGGCGGGGTAATAATTAGCCACTGCCGAGCCCGAAGTACAGCATACCACCACGGGCTTTTCTGTCTTTTGCGCCATGCCAAGTGCCACAAATCCTGCCGAACGCTCATCTACCACCGAGTGCATAGCAAAACCTCCATGATTTACGAAATCCATAGTGAGCGCCCCATTGCGCGACCCTGGGGAAATCACAATATCGCGAATTCCCATAGCGTAAAATGCCTCTACGATTAGCTGAACATTTATTTTTTTCGAACGAATTTTTGCTGGCATAGGCTTTTTAGCTTTAATTATATTTTCTGATGATATATTTGAAATTCTTTGTACAATCGGCTGCCTGAAATACGCTCAATTTCTCGGCGCATTTTTAGATTTTCCTCCATAATTAAATGGCTATCCATCACGGTGAACCCCAGTGATAATGCTGATGAGATTAGGCTAGCTCCCAAAATGGCGTCTACCCCTTTACCTTGCAGAGGCTCTGCCACCGCTCCCAGTAGCAAAACCAATCTTTTGGACTTTTTAAAGGCTCTAAAAAGATGCCACCAGCCAAAGGGCAAAATACGCCCACGCGCTTTTTTGATTCCCTTGCTTAAATCGGGCATTGCCACTACAAAGGCGACTACTTTTCCGCTTGAATCGGTTACAATTTTAATTAATTTAGGATTTAACAAAGGCAAAAATCGCGTGGCAAATTCTTTTTTCTCGGCCTCAGAAACGGCTGAAAAACCATAAATATTTTGATAAGTCTCATTAATTAAATCAAACACAGAGGACACAAAGGGGCGCACCTCACGCGTGCGATGAAACTCGTGCAAGTGTAGTTTATGCTTTTCTAAAATCAATTGATTTAGCCGCTGAAAACGCGCTACAATGCTAGCGCTCAATGGCACATCGTATTCCAGCAGGCGCACAAAGGGCTTAAACTTCATCTTCTCGATAAATTGAGGCAAATAAGCGGGATTATTGGCTGTAACCATCATACTCGGCTCGTTAAATCCTTTAATTACAAATCCTTGCGGCTCCTTGTCTGAAAACCCCATCGGGCCGATAAGCTCGTCGCAATTTTGGGACTTTGCCCAGCCTTCACGGCATTGATTAGGCTTGAAAAAACTTCAAAATCCTCGAAACAATCTAAGTACGCAAATCTTGCACAGTTTTGATTCTTGCTTTGGTTAAATTTCGTAGGCACGATTCCCATCACACGCCCCACCACTTTTTGGTTTTTATATGCTAGTAGCAGAATGCTCTCATTTTGCGCAAAGGCGGGATTTTTTTCAGGCTTAAAGAATCGCTCCTCGTCCATATAGAGTGGCGGCATCCAATGTGGATTTTGTGCATAGATTTTCTCTGGCAAGTACACAAAGGCTCTCCACTGGCTTTGGGTCTTTACCTCTTTAATTTCGATTGAATTCATTGTTCAAAGATTTTTGCAAAAAATAATAAATCAGAACGCCCGAGGCTAGCCCCGCAATCACATCTACGGCATAGTGCGCCTTGATGTACACCGTAGCGAGGAGCAAAAGTACGGAAAATGGTAGAATATATTTGATAATTGAGGAATAATTATCCCTTAGCCATAGCAATATCACCACCGAGATGCCCACATGCGAGCTAGGGAATGCGGCCGTGGGTGCCTCACCGATTTGCTGCACGAGCTTCACCAAGTGCCCAAAAAGCCCCTGCGCTTGAATTTGGTTTTGTGGATACGGATAGTAAAACTGTGGCCCCGCCACGGGAAATAGAATAAAAATAATGTAATAAATGATGAAGGCTAGTATTAAATAATTTCCGAATTTTAGCATTTTTCCTGCCTGCGCCCTAAGCTGAAAGATGATGAAAAATGGAATTAAATAATACGAAAAATAGCCTAAAAACATCAGTTCCGAGAATATAAAACTAGGGTATCGGCTAGAAAATATTTGTGCCAATTGCAGCCCAAAAAGTTGCTCCTCCCACTCCGAAATGAGGGCATCTTGCTTAGGCAAAAACATAGCATTGAGCCACGCCGTCTCCGTATAAAGCCTGCCAAGCAAGGAATAAGCTAAGATTAAACTAATGAGCTGAAAATTCGCCATTGGGATTTTCCTGCGCACCCAAATCACAAATGAAAAAAGCACCACGAATAGCCCCCGATTGATGAGGATTTCTCGCCACTCAAACGGGGATAATTCCATAAAAAAACAACCAAAGAGACTTAGCAATAAATACCCTCCAAGCCCCTTCCAATAGAGCGGAATCTTCATTTACCCATAATTTTTTTGGGCGGTAAAAATACGCATTTTCCCTTGATTTCCTCCATTTAAATTCTTGCCTTGCGCAATGATACAAAAATTTGGTGCGGAATGAATTTATTTAGTAAGTTTGTCGGAAATAAAAAATATAATATTATGAACGAACAAAAATCAACTAATCCGATTTTGCGTACCAAGGCTTTCAGTATGAGCAGCGGTATGGATTTAGGCGGCGTGATGACCTTAAATGGCGTGATTGGAAAATCATTTTTCCTCATTCTCATCACGGCAGTTTCCGCTTACCTCTCTTGGAACTACATCGAGGAGAAAATGCTGATAAACCCAGAGTTCAACCTCATGCCCTACCTTTGGGGGAGCGTCATCGGTGGTTTCATCCTCGCCCTTGTGATTAGCTTTAAGCCAAGCCTTGCCCCCTTTGCCTCGCCCGTATACGCTGTGCTCGAAGGGCTATTTTTAGGCATCATCTCTCTATTCTTTGAGGCCGTGTACCCAGGCATTGCCCTGCAAGCCATCATAGGCACTATGGGCGTATTCTTTGCTATGCTCGCCCTGTACCGATTCCGAATCATCAAAGTTACAGAGCGCTTCAAGAGCATCGTATTTGGCGCCACCCTCGCCATTGCATTACTATACCTTGCCAGTATGGCATTAGGCTTCTTTAATATTCAAATCCCATACATTCACGAGGGAGGCCCCATTGGCATTGGCATCAGCCTCTTTATCGTGGGCATTGCAGCGCTAAACCTTGCAATTGATTTCGACTTTATCGAGGCGCAAATCGAGAACGGCGCTAATAAAAATATGGAATGGTATGCTGCCTTTGGATTACTTGTAACTTTGGTTTGGTTATATTTAGAAATCCTCAAACTGCTAGGCAAGCTCAGAGACTAAGCCGTTTCTCTTTAAAACCTAAAAAATGGAATCAAGCACATTGATTCCATTTTTTTATTTAAAAAAACACTCGCCCCTTGCCCTAAGGCTCTTCATAAGATTAAAGCCCCGTTTAAAAGCAATTTAAAAAAGCTTTAAACCTTATATAAACAAACGCCAAGCATATGGGAGATTTAAAAATTCTTCAATAAAAATCTATTTCCCTTGAAGAATTCTCAAAAAATCATCTAGGACATTGAATGCCCTACTTGGAAAATCTTCCGTCCCATCTGGGACAAAGCTCGCACCACTTGGAAAATCCTCCGTCCCACTTGGGACAAAGCTCGCACCACTTGGAAAATCTTCCGTCCCACTTGGGACAAAGCCCGCCCTACTTGGAAAATCCTCCGTCCCACTTGGGACAAAGCTTGCACCATATGCCTTTTACTTTGCCCCTAAACGAAAAGGGTTTTTCCCACAACCTCATCAGGCGCGGGCTTGTGTTAATTAATTAAAGTAGAAAAGAGCAAGGGCTTATCATTCAAGTATTGGTACTCAAAATCAAAGTTATTAAAGCGCTCGATGAGGGCATCGAAATCCTTTTTCTCGATTAATTCCACGCCCAAGACCACGGGTCCCGATTCGCGGTTTACGCGCTTTACATACTGGAAGTAGGTAATGTCCACCCCCTCGCCTAGGGCTTGGTTCACGAAATCGCGCAGGGCGCCAGCACGCTGCGGAAAATCAATGATGAAGTAGTGTTTTAGCCCTTGGTATAGGAGGGCGCGCTCCTTCATATCCTCCATTCGGGTAATGTCGTTATTGCTCCCTGAAAGAATGCAGACTACATTTTTGCCCTTGATTTCATCTTTTAAATGTTCCAGCGCAGCGATGGATAGGGCGCCGGCGGGTTCTAGCACGATGGCATCTTTGTTATAAATATTAAGCACCTCAACGCATACTTGCCCTTCATCAATTAAAAGCACTCGATCGATGGTTTCCTTCATCACAGAAAAGGTTAAATCCCCGATTTTCTTGACAGCGGCACCATCTACGAATTTATCGATTTTATCCAATTCCACGACTTCTCCTTCCTCCAAAGACTTCGTTAAACTTGGTGCTCCTAAAGGTTCTACGGCGATGATTTTGGTGTGGGGGCTCATTAATTTAAAGTAGGAGGCAACGCCTGAGGCTAGGCCGCCACCGCCCACGGGGAGGATTACATAATCAATTGGCGCGGGGGCTTGTTCTAGGATTTCCTTGGCGATGGTTGCCTGCCCGATGATGATTTGCTCATCGTTAAAAGGGGGGATATAGGTGGCGCCTGTGGCTTCTACTTCGCGCAGGGCGGCCTCGTTGCTATCATCAAAGGTGTCGCCCGTGAGTATGGTTTCAATCCACTCGCCACCGAACATTTTTACTTGGTTTACCTTCTGCTTGGGGGTGGGCTTGGGCATAAAGATTTTGCCCTTAATCTTTAATTTGGCACAGGAGAGGGCTACGCCCTGCGCGTGGTTTCCTGCGCTGGCGCATACCACGCCTTTGGCTTTTTCCTCGGGGCTGAGCTGCACCATTTTATTGTAAGCGCCACGGATTTTGTAGGAGCGCACCGTTTGTAAATCTTCTCTTTTATACCAAATATTGGCATCATAAGTAGCGGAGGCGTTGAGGTTTTTGTCTAGCGGAGTTTGGCGAATCACCTCCTGAATGCGCTCTGCTGCTTGGGCTACATTTTCTTGGTTTACGAAATTCATTTTGCTGTATCTTTTATAGTTTAAAAACCTACCCAAATGTTTGAGTAGGTTTTTCTAAACAACTCTATTTTTAATTATTCTCAGGTCTTAATTGTCTTACGGCACGGCCTGCTTCCCAGATTTCTGATTCTCTAATTTCTTTTAATTCTTGGTTGAGGGAATCTCTGTATCCTTCTTTGGAATTGGCTTCGATGGTCTTTTTGGCTTCGTTTCCAGAGGCTACGCTTTGGTACAATTCTTCAAAGACGGGCGAGGTAACATCTCGGAATTTGTTTTTCCAATCAAGTGCGCCCCGCTGTGCGGTGGTGGAGCAATTGGCATACATCCAGTCCATTCCATTTTGAGCGACTAATGGCATTAGGCTCTGTGTGAGCTCTTCCACCGTCTCGTTAAACGCCTCTGATGGGGTGTGGCCGTGGGCGCGGAGGACATTGTATTGCGCCTCGAATAGCCCCGCAATGGCACCCATTAGCACGCCGCGCTCGCCCGTTAAATCGGAGTATACCTCACGCTTAAAATCTGTCTCGAAAAGGTAGCCCGAACCGATACCGATACCCAAGGCGATTACTCTGTCATAGGCTTTTCCTGTGGCATCTTGGTAAATGGCGTAGCTTGAATTTAAGCCTTTGCCCTCTAAGAATAAGGTTCTAAGTGAGCGGCCTGAACCCTTAGGCGCTACTAGGATTACATCTACATCTGCGGGTGGCACGATGCCTGTTTGGTCATTGAATGTGATACCGAATCCGTGAGAGAAATAAAGGGCTTTACCTTTAGTTAAATGTTTTTTGATTTTATCCCATTGAGCGATTTGCCCTGCATCGGACAATAGATACTCGATGATGGTTGCTTTTTCTGCTGCTTCCTCAATTTCAAAAAGCGTTTCGCCTGGAATCCAGCCGTCTTCCAATGCTTTGTCCCAAGATTTTGAGTTTTTGCGTTGTCCTACGATTACATTTACTCCGTTATCTTTTAAGTTTAATGCTTGCCCTGGGCCTTGCACACCGTAGCCGATGATGGCTACTACCTCATCTTTCAATACTTCTTGTGCTTTTTCCAATGAGAACTCTTCACGGGTTACCACATTTTCTTCTATTCCGCCAAAGTTTATTTTTGCCATAATTATTTGCTTTTTTTAGATTAAAATATTTTTTTCTAAGTTGTCTATATAAGTTTGTAATAAAGTCATATTTTTAGAAATCGCCACGCGCCCTGAATTGGTGTATTCCAGCACTTCAAAATTATCGTTTAATTCCTTTGAGAGTGCCTCAATTTCATCGCCCCAGCCTGATTTTTGAATTATTACATATTCAGGGGTAACATCTAGAATGTTGGCGCCATGCCTGCGGACTACGAATTCTACATTGCCTTGCGTGAAGGACTCGGTGCGGAGCTTGTAGAGCGCCATTTCTTGGTAAACGACTTCGCTATTTCGGTAATAGAAAGCCTTGGCGATATCTACCTGCTTCTCGATTTGCGCTACGAGCTTCTTCACCTGCTCCTCAGTTTCATTAATTACGATGGTATAGCGGTGAATGTCTTCCACCTCGCTGGTAGAGGCTGTGATGCTGGCAATGTTAATGTGCCTGCGGCTGAAAATTAGGCTCACTTTATTCAGCGCGCCCACGACATCTTCTGTGTATATGGATAATGTGAATTCTTCTTTCATAATTTGAATTATTTAAGTCTTATTTCTGAAACTGAGGCGCCTGTTGGCACGAATGGAAAGACATTGTTTTCCTTGCCCACTCTCACTTCGAGCAGGTAGCTGCCCTTTGATTGTAAAAACTCTTCCACTGCTTTTTCCAAATCTTCGCGTTTTTCCACTTTGTTGTGTGCAATGTGGTAGCCTTCGGCAATGGTTTGGAAATCTGGGTTTTTCATCACGGTGAATGAATATCTGCTATCAAAGAATAATTCTTGCCACTGGCGAACCATTCCTAAAAATTCGTTATTTAAGATTAAAATCTTCACATCAATTTCTGATTGAAAAATGGTGCCTAATTCCTGAATTGTCATTTGAAAACCGCCATCTCCTATCACTGCTATAACCTGGCGGTCTGGGGCTCCTAATTTAGCCCCGATTGAAGCTGGCAAAGCAAAGCCCATGGTTCCTAATCCACCCGAAGTTACATTGCTGTTCCACTCTTCAAATTCATAATAGCGTTCGGTTACCATTTGGTGTTGCCCCACATCGGTTACTACAACAGCTTTTCCTTGTGTTTTATCTGAAATCATTTTAATGACTTCTCCCATGGAAATCATTTTGTCCTTCGCTGGCTGAAGTTCCTCGTCGATTACTTCTTTATACTCTTCTTTTTCTAATTCTTTAAATTCATTAAGCCACTCGGTGTGCGATTTTTTCTCTATCAATTCTGTGAGCAAGGGCAATGTTTTTTTGCAACTTCCGAGCACTGGCACATCGGCGTGCACAATTTTATTGATTTCAGATGGATCAATTTCTAAATGAATCACTTTGGCTTGTTTGGCATAACGCGCCACATCGCCCGTAACTCGGTCATCAAAACGCATTCCCACGGCAATTAAAACATCGCATTCATTCGTTAATTTATTAGGGGCATAATTTCCGTGCATTCCAAGCATTCCCACATTGAGCGGGTGTTTTCGGTCTAATGCAGCGGCGCCCATAATTGTCCACGCGGCAGGAATGCCTGATTTTTCGATAAACGCTCTAAATTCCTCCTCGGCGTTTCCTAAAATCACTCCTTGCCCGAATAGCACATACGGCCTCTTAGCTTGATTGATTAATTCGGCCGCCTTTTCAATATTTTGGACTGAAATATTAGGCTCTGGCACATATACGCGGAGGTTTTCGCAAGGTTTATACTCAAAATCAAATGTTGCAAATTGGGCATCTTTGGTGATATCCACTACCACGGGGCCTGGGCGGCCACTTTTAGCCACAAAAAAGGCTTTGGCTATGGCATTTGGTATGTCTTCTGGGCGCGTTACCTGAATGTTCCATTTAGTAACGGGCATCGTAACCCCCACTACATCAGTCTCTTGAAAGGCATCAGTGCCTAGCAATGAACTTCCTACCTGCCCCGTAATACAGACTACGGGCGTGGAATCTATATACGCATCGGCAAGCCCCGTTACTAAATTTGTGGCGCCTGGCCCTGATGTTGCAAAGCAAACTCCCACTTTGCCCGATACTCTGGCATATCCCTGTGCCGCGTGAATTGCTCCCTGCTCGTGGCGCGTGAGAATGTGCTTAATTTGGCCTTGATAATCATATAATGAATCGTAAATGGGCATAATTGCCCCTCCTGGGTATCCAAAGATGGTATCCACATTTTCTTGCAATAAGCATTGTATTACGGCATCTCTACCGGTGATATTTTGTGTCATAATTTTTTATTTATCCGTTACACAACCGTTTGAAGCTGATGATACTAATTTTGCATATTTATATAAAGCACCTCTTTTAGCTTTTAAATCAGGCGCCACCCAATTGGCTCGCCTTCTTTCAAGCTCCTCCTCTGAAACAAGCAAATCTATCGTATTTGCCTCGGCATCTATTTGGATTAAATCTCCATTTTCCACAAGGGCAATTAAGCCCCCCTCTTGCGCCTCTGGACACACATGCCCCACCACAAAACCGTGCGTTCCGCCAGAAAAACGCCCATCGGTGATAAGCGCCACATCTTTGCCTAGCCCTGCGCCCA
Source organism: Ornithobacterium rhinotracheale (assembly GCF_004088395.1). NCBI lineage: Bacteria > Pseudomonadati > Bacteroidota > Flavobacteriia > Flavobacteriales > Weeksellaceae > Ornithobacterium > Ornithobacterium rhinotracheale. Next base: position 1,822,646 of record NZ_CP035107.1, read on the forward strand.
TAATAGCGGCTGTGGGTTTTAGCATTTCTGGCATTCCTGGGCCACCTTTCGGGCCTTCATAGCGGATTACTACGACATCTCCCTTTTCTATTTCTCCGTTTTTAATAGCTGCATTTGCCTCGTATTCAGAGTTAAAAACTTTGGCTTTTCCTTTAAAGTATAGCCCTTCCTTTCCTGTAATTTTTGCCACGGAACCCTCTGAGGCTAAATTTCCGCGCAGGATTCTGATATGCCCTGTGGCTTTGATTGGATTGTCTAGGGAATGAATGATTTCATTTCCATCAGTCAAATCTGGGACATTTTCTAAATTTTCAGCCAAAGTCTTCCCTGTTACGGTGAGGCAATCTCCATGCAAAAATCCGTTTTTAAGCAAATATTTTAAAACGGCGGGCGTGCCTCCCACGCGGTGCAAGTCCTCCATCAGGTATTTGCCCGAGGGTTTTAAGTCTGCTAGAAGAGGTGTTTTTTCGCTGATGCGCTGCATATCTTCTAGCCCAAAATCGATGCCCGCGGTGTCTGCTATGGCAAGGTAGTGCAAAACGGCATTTGTGGAGCCTCCCAATATGCTGACTAAGGTAAAGGCATTTTCCAACGACTTTTTGGTTACGATGTCCAGTGGCTTAATATCTTTTTTAAGCAATTCCACCACGGCCTTGCCCGCGGCGTAAGCATCTTTTTCCTTATCGCCGCCCACAGCTGGGTTTGATGAGTTGTAGGGCAACGCCATACCTAGCGCCTCTATTGATGATGCCATAGTGTTTGCCGTGTACATTCCGCCACAAGCCCCTGCGCCAGGGATAGCATTTTCTATAATCTTTTGGTAAGTTTCTTCATCTATTTCGTTAGCCACTTTTTGCCCCCACGCTTCGAAAGTGGAAACAATGTCTAATTTCTTTCCAAAGCAGGAGCCGTGTGCCACCGTTCCGCCATATACTAGGACTGAGGGACGATTGAGCCTCAACATCGCCATCAATGCGCCAGGCATATTTTTATCGCAGCCCACTATGGTAACCAGCGCATCGTAGCTAAGCCCTTCTACCACACTCTCCACGGAGTCTGCAATTAAATCTCTTGATGGGAGGGAAAATCGCATTCCGTGCGTGCCCATTGAAATTCCATCACTTATCCCTATGGTGTTAAAAATCAAACCTACTGCTTGGCTATCGTAGACTCCTTTTTTGATGATTTTAGCCAAATCATTCAAGTGCATATTACAGGGATTTCCCTCGTAGCCTGTACTCGCTATTCCCACAAAGGGCTTGCGCAAATCCTCTTTGCTCAGGCCTATGGCGTGGAGCATCGCTTGGGCTGAGGGGTGAGTAGGGTCGGTAGAGACTTTTGCACTAAACTTTTTAAACTTTTCCATTTCTTTATTTTTTTAATAAAAATCCCGCTCATTGCTTGGAATGAGCGGGATTTTATAAAACATCATAGAATCTCTTGCTCATTCCTTGTGAGAACGAATAATAATAGAAGAGATAATCATAATGTTTTGAGTATTCATTTTCGCTATATTTTCGGTTGCTAAGATAAGCATCTTTTTTGAATGGCAAAAAAATATCAATTATTTTTTTTGCAAAAAGGCTTCATCTCGTAAAAAAATACTTTTTAAAAGCATTTTTTCAGTTTATTGTCCCAAAGGAATGAAAATCTGCACCTGCTCACCTCGAATGATTTGCCACGAGTTAGAAAGTAGGTAGCGGCTATTTTCTTGTGCATATTTTTCAAGGGCTTGGTATGCTTTTCGGATTTCCTCTGGGCTGTTTTTTGCCGTGATGGTTAGGCATTTGTAGGTAGGTATTTCCACATATTGCATTCCTTCTTGGGCAGGTACATTGGCATCGGTAAATACGCCCGCTACAAAGGTGTTTTCGGTAGGGTTTCGTTTTAAGAAATACACCACTTCGCCATTGATTTGAGTGGGAGACACGGCATTTTCATCAATTAAGTAGCTTTCTATCAAGCCTAGTGTTTCGCCTACGGCGGTGCGGTATTCGGTGTCGTCGCCTGCGCTGGTACTCTGCATTATGCCAAAGAGCTTTTGCGCGGGCTGGCTGACTTCTTTTACCTCATTTGCGTTTTGGTTTTCTGGGTTTTCCGCCTGTTCTTTCAGGAGGAGCACATCAAGTTTTTCAAGGCCATTTTGTAGATTCTTCTTAATGCTGCGGCGCATCAGGAACGCGTAAACTTGGAATGGGTAGGATACCTCGGGGGTATCAAAGGTCCAGATTACCTTCACTTTTCCATCGTCTAATACTTGAAAGATAGCCTCAGAGGTATTTGCCTTTTCTTCGCCAAACACTAGGTTGTAGCCCACGAATTGATTTTCCTTAGCATCTGTAATGCTCACGGAGCCGCCCTCGCCATTTTCGTGGTTCCATTTAAAGTAGGCGCCCACGCCCTCGGCGGGGGCGGAAAACTTAGCCTCTATGTGGGGTTCGTTGCCACACCAGCCGAACCATTGAGACATCTTTTTCAGGTTATTAAAATAATCATACACTTTCTTAGGGTTCGCCTCGTAAATGTATTCCACCTCCTCGTGGGTAGACTTAGGCAAAAACACGGGAAACACCACAATTCCTATCATTAATAAAAGGAGCGTAATTATTACTTTTTTCATACTTAATTCAATAAGATTTAAAATGCTTTCACGCCAATTGATATTTATTTTATACATTTGGCGGGTCTAAAAGTACGATTTATGAGCCATATAATAAAAACATTTGCCTTTTTTGGGTTATTTTTTACGCTTTTTAATTGCACGCCCAATTACATCGCGCTACAAGATGCCGAGCAGGGCTTATTTCTGGAACGCTCCCAAAAGGTATCGCCACAGACTTTCTTCAACCGCAGAATGGAAAGCGAGCTAAAAAGCCGCCTCGATAGAAACTGGTATATCGTAAATGAAGATATGGATAATGTATACTTTGGTCAGCTTGAAAAGAGAAACACCATCAGTTTTGTAAACCCCTTCTACCGCGTAAACAAGGCTGAGCTAGACAGCCTCTTCCCCGCATACAGAAGCATCGAGGGCAAGCACATCAAGGCAAAAATGTTTCAGAGTTTTGTAAAACCTATTTTAGACGAGCGCTTAAATTCACTCTGCCCACAGAGCCAACAAATCGACTATAAAAAACGAGATTATAAACTCACCAAAAATGGCATAGAATCTGAGGTGAAATTTGTAGGAAAATGCTACGAAAAACGAATTTTCACAGCTGAAATTAAGGCAACTTTAAATCCTAAAAATTTAGAAATCATTTCAGAGGACATTAAAATCAAATAAAAAACTATGGATATTCAAAATTTAATTACAAGCGCACTCAACAATCAGGTCATAGGACAAATGAGTAAAAGTTTAGGCGTAGACGATTCAAAAGTAAGTTCTGTTATCTCAATGGCTGTTCCTGCCATTTTGGGACAAATGAACAAAAATGCTCAAACGCCTCAAGGGGCAGAAAGCTTGAACCATGCACTCAACGACCACTCTGGCTCTATACTAGACAATCTGAGCGGATTGCTCGGCGGGGCTGCCAACAATGCAGAGGGCGAGAGCATCTTAAACCATATTTTTGGCGGAAAACAAGAGCAATTAGCTCAAAACCTCGGCACCCAAGCGGGGCTTTCTAGTGGAAATGTTATGCAAATTCTTTCTACCATAGCTCCACTCATTATGGGCTTTCTGGGCAAAGAAAAACAGCAAGGAAATTTAAACTCCAATAATATTTCTGATTTGCTCGGTAGCTTGCTAAGTGGAGCGACAAAAGGAGGCAATCAAAATGTGCTCGAAAAACTTTTAGACCAAAACGGGGACGGCAATATTACCGATGATTTAATGAATATGGGTTCTAACTTGTTAAAAGGATTCTTCAACAAATAAGATTTTTTAATTTCACTAAATAAATTCATAAAACCTGCACCTACAAAGGACTGCAGGTTTTTTTTTGTGCTACACGCTTAAATTTTAACACATTATATTTGTTAAATTTAGGTACTATGTTTTGCATAATACTATTTTTAGTTTATATATTTGCATAAGAAAGTTCTAAACTATACAACTATGAATACAGAAAAAGCTAAAGTGCAGATGCGAAAAGGCATCTTGGAGCTTTGTATTCTAAGCATTATCAAACGCGGAGATTGCTATTCTTCTGACATTATAGAAGAATTGAAAAACGCGCAAATGTTGGTAGTAGAAGGCACGCTATACCCCCTACTCACTCGTTTAAAAAATGCAAGAATGCTAAGCTACCGCTGGGAAGAATCGACCTCGGGGCCTCCTAGAAAATATTTTGACATCACACCCGAAGGTGAAAAATTCTTAAGCGAGCTCATAGACTCGTGGCACGACCTCACACAAACTGTATCACACATCATCGAAAAACACAACTAACATCATGGACAAAACATACAACATAGGACTTGGGGGCTTTTCTTTTATCATGGAAGAATCTGCCTTTAATGATTTAAAAAACTACATCGCAACCCTTCGCCAAAAATGGAGCGAAGATGAGGGGCGAGAGGAAATCATTGCCGATATTGAATATCGCATGGGCGAGCTGCTTCAAGAGCACTTGAAAGGGAAAGAGGTTGCCGACCGCGAAGACATTAAATACTTAATCTATACCATGGGAATGCCCAACGATTTGGCAGATGATGATTTAACTGAAAATTATGCGGAAAACGGATTTTCGGCAAGCAGAACTTCGGCTTCAACAAGCACCAACACTTTTGCCAACAAAAAATTGTACCGCAACCCCTATCACCGTATTTTGGGTGGTGTAGCCAGTGGCTTAGCCAATTACTTTGGCATAGACAGAGTTTGGATCCGTTTAGCATTGGTTTTAGCACCATTTTTAGACATCGTGATGATGGGTATTTCTACCTCATCGCTTATCATTTTGTACATTATAGCATGGATTGTAATCCCCAAGGCGACTACGGTTTCGGATATGCTACAAGCCAAGGGAGAACCCGTAAACGCCGAAACGATTAAAGAATTTAAAGCTGCCAATGGCGAATTGCCACCGCCAAGAGAAAGTTTTTTTCGTAGTGCTTTAAAAATATTGCTTAAAATCATTATTTTAACGATTTTGATTAGCTTGGTCGCCGTGGTATTATTCATAGGTTTTACAGTCATTGGTGCCATTTTCTTTGGCAGTATTACGATAGATTACCTTCCTTTGCTCACCGAAAACACTTGGTCTTTTGGCGTGGCGAGCACGGCACTAATTATAGCACTCGCATCTATCATTACAGGACTAATATTGCTCTCTATTAAATTAATATCAAGCAGTTTCAGAGTTCACAAAGCTGCAAAAATTGCTATTCCAATAATTCTGATAGGTTCAATTATAACCCTATTCACCTTGGCTGGAATTGAAGCAAGAAATTTCACCGCTAAAAGTTTAAAAACCAACTCGATTCCTCTTGCTGCGACACCAAACGACACGCTCATCTTTTCGTTCAACAAAGAATTTGATTCTAACACCTTTTTAGACGATGACTATGCAATGGTTGATAATAAAAACACCTTTGATTTCATCAATTCCAAAGATGCTAAAATCGTAGTAACGAAAACTTCTCGCGGCAAAAACTTTAAAGATGCACAAGAGACTTTAAGTAAATTAAAATTCCCGATTAAAGTATTGTCTAACGAAATTGAAATTCCGAATTATTTCACTTTGGGCAAAAACACACCTTTCCGTAATCAAGAAGTGGATTATTACATTCACCTGCCAAACAATGTTCCTTTTGTAGTGAAAGGGGCTCGTTTTGTGGAACAAAGGAATCAAAACCACACCTATATCACATCAAATGAGAGTAATAAACCAAATGGAACACCTAGAGTTTTCATGTTCATTGATGGAGAGTTGAAATGCACCAACTGTACCGATGATGATGTGGAGGATGAAGATTCCACTGAAACCGATAATGATTCTATCAGCATCGATGGCGAAAATTTAAAGCTTAAAGCCGATGGCAAAAACGAAAATGTAGAACTTGAAATTCCAGGTAAAATCAAAATTGAAGCTGATGGCAAACAACAAAAAGTGAAAATCAAATTGCCCGACGGCAAAGAAATCGTAAATATTAACGAATAATCATTTTTTCTCATATGTTATAATTTAAAGCCCGTATCGGGTATGCGGGCTTATTTTTTAAAAACTAAAAAATTATGAAATTCATTTTAACCTATAAACAATCAACGCGAGCACACCAACTCGCGTTTTTTTATACTTGTCATTTATCGATAAAAAAGTATCTTTGCCCTTATGAAGAAACTCATCGGCAGCCTTGCCTTTGCGCTCACGGGCTGGAAACTTAAAAACGATTTAGACATTTCTAAAATACATAGTTGTGTGCTTGTATGTGCGCCACATACCTCAAACTGGGACTTTTTCTATGCCGTGATGGCGTTCTGGAAACTCGGAATCCCAATGAAACTTTTTATCAAAGATTCTTGGACTAAACCTTGGTATGGCTTCGTTATCAAATGGCTGGGCGGCATTGGCGTAGATCGTTCAAAACGCAATAATTTAACCGATTACGCTGGCGAATTGCTTAAAAACTCGCCCGAGGGTTTATTTTTAATTAATTCTCCAGAGGCTACTCGCAGCTTTTCTTCACGCTGGAAAAAGGGATTTTACTACATTGCACAAAAGGGCGGAGTGCCTATCGTTTTAGCATTTTGCGATTACAAAAAAAAGGAGGCGGGCATAGGCAAAATCATTGATCCCGCGACGCATTCTGTGGAAGAAACTTTGAAAATCGCAGAAGATTTCTACCGAGATGTTGCGCCAAAATTCCCTGAAAACTTTAATCCTAAATTTACTGCTGATGAAGACTGATGATTTTTTGGCTAAACTAAACGAAACCAATCACAATACCGTGATGGAAACGTTTGGTATTCAATACATTAGATTTACGGGCAACACACTCACCGCCGAGATGGAAGTAACGCCCAAAACACACCAGCCTATGGGGCTTTTGCACGGTGGGGTGAATGCCGTACTTGCCGAAACGGTGGGTAGCTATCTTTCGATTTTACAATTTAAAAAAGAAGATAAAAAATCTGCTGTGGGCATCAACATTCAAGTCAATCACATGCGTGCCGTGCGCAGCGGAAAAGTCTTTGCCACTGCCCGATTTTTGCGCAAAGGCAGTAGCCTGCATTTTATGGAAATCATCATCAAAAACGAAACGGGGCACATCACAGCACAAGCCACGATGACCAACAAAATTATTGATGTAAAATGAGTTTTATTCTGTATAAAAATCCTGAAGACGAGAGGCTTTTTTATGCTGAATTAAAAGCCACAGACACCGAGAAAAATGGTCGAAATTTCATTTTTCATTCGTTTGATAACCAAACAGAATGGATTTTTGAAATATCAGACCAAAAAAATATATCCAAAAACGAAATTTTAAGTTTAAAGGTTGATTTACAGTCAGAAAATCAGCCGAATTATATTTTATCTCAATCGGAATATTTGGATTTATGTCAAAATTTCATCGCTGAATTAAAGGCAAAAAACTACGAAAAATTGATTTTGAGCCGTGTCAAAAAAACGCCTGCACTCTCTCCTACCGAGACTTTTCTGAAACTCACGCAAAAATATCCAAAAGCTTTTGTGTATCTTTTTCAGCACGAGGGCACCACTTGGCTTGGTGCAACGCCTGAACAATTGGTGAAAGTTGAAAACAACACGCTCCAAACTATTGCCTTGGCAGGCACCAAAGCCAATGCAGAAAATCGTGATTGGACGGAAAAGGAGCGAGAAGAACATCAATTTGTAGTGGATTACATCGCTTCGGCACTTCGTGATTTTAAGCCCGAAATTGGAAAAACTTTCACGATAGAGTTGCAAAATATTTCGCATTTAAAAACGGATATTTCAGCAATTTTGCCCGAAAATTTTAACCTAAAACAAATCACCGAACAACTACATCCTACGCCTGCCGTTTGTGGCTTACCCAAAGACAATTCTATGGCGTTTATTTTACAAAACGAACCGCATGAGCGCAGATTCTACACAGGTTTTTTAGGTTTTAAAAGTGCAAATTCAGCTGATTTTTATGTAAACCTTCGCTGTGCCGAATTGTTTAAAGAGTATACTTTGTGCTATGTGGGCGGCGGGCTCACCGCCAAAAGCGATGCCCAAAGCGAGTGGCAAGAAACCGAACTTAAAAGTTTAACGATTGGGTAATTGCTCAATTAGAGAAATTTGTTTTTTATGCTTTAAGCTATAAATTAAAATTTGCTCTTTATCGTTTTTATCAATTTTGCCATTTTCGTTCACATCTCGGAATCCTTTTATTACTAAATTTCCCGTATTTTTATTTAAAACGAAATTCTTAACACAAAAATCATCGTCTACAATTTTTTGCATCTCGCGACCATCCGTTGAGAGCAAATACAAAGACGATTTTACCCTAGTCAATTTATTACTGAGATAGGTTTTAGCAATCAGCGTATTGATATTTAGACTATCAATTTTAATTTGTTCGACTTTTACATTAATTTTTTCACCAAAATTCACTTCGTGCATCTCGCCATTGGTAGCATTGATAAAATAGAGAATCTTATCGTCTGAAACATCAATTTTCTTATCAAAATATCGTTCGCCAAGTACGAAGTCGGTGCCTTCAATGTCTTTTTCTAAACTAATTTCGAGATAATTATTGTTTTTCTGCCCAAAAGCAAGGCTAAAAACAAAAAGCAAGACGATGCTAAAAACGGATTTTTTCATATTTCTGTGATTTAAATTTAGCTAAAGTTCATCAATTTTTTTACTTCGCTCCACACGCCATCAGCTGGTTATAAATCATTTCGTAGACTTTATTCTGGTAGGCTTGTAGTTCTGCTTTGGTATAAGCGCCCGCTGGTATGATGGCGTTTCTGAATACACGCACCTTCCCTGGGTAGCCTTTAAATAGTCCATAGGGCATATGCTGCTTCATTCCGCAAATGGTATGCACGGCCATAGGTACTTGGTGCTCTATGCTCATAGAAAAGGCGCCACGCTTAAAACTATCAAGCACGATGCTGGTATCATCTGGCACGCCTCCCTCTGGAAAAATGCAGATGGAGTAGCCTTGTTTTAACTTTGCTTGTGTTTTCTTAAACACCTGCTGGCGGCTCTCCTTGCTCTTCCTGTCTACGGTGATGGCTATGCGATTGTATACAAATCCAAAAATAGGGATTTTGCTTAATTCTGCTTTTCCTACAAACACCATTGGGTTGGGGGTGATGGTGAGCATCAACATAATATCCATAAACGAGGTGTGATTGGCAACGATGATGTATTGTTGCCTAGGCTTCAGCTTTTCGCCCGAAAGCTCACACCATAACCCCGAGAAATGGAATAAAATAAATCCCCACACGCGCATAAAATAATACGCCTTGGGGTAATCTTTTTCTCTAAAACTAAATGGCAAGACAAAAAACACGCCCAAAATAATGGTGAATACACCCGCTACTAGCCCAAACCAGCAGCGCCACAAAAAGCTCAATATTTTTTTGACTAGGTTCAATTTACTTTCCATTAAAGGTATTCATCGTATTGGCTAAGCCTGCAAATACAAAACTCAAACAAGCATCTGAGGCTTTATCCAAGCGCTCTGCCATTTGCTCCTGCTCCTGCGCGCTCCACTCCCCTAGCACATAGTCAATCTGGGCACCACGAGCAAATTCATCGCCAATGCCGAAACGCAACTTAGGGTACTGCGTAGTGCCTAGCTCGGCTTGAATATTCTTCAGCCCATTATGCCCGCCATCGCTACCCTTGCCTCGCATGCGCAAAGTGCCAAAAGGCAAATTCAAATCATCGGTAATGATTAAAATATTCTCAACAGGGATATTTTCTTTTTTAGCCCAAAAGCTCACCGCGCGCCCGCTTAAATTCATATAAGTATCTGGCTTCAACACCGTAACGGGGCACCCTTTGTATTTAAATTGTATGATTTCCCCAAAATTAGAGGGCTTAAACTTTTGGTCTACTTTTCTAGCCAATTCATCTACGACCATAAATCCAATGTTATGGCGTGTATCTCGATATTCTTCTCCAATATTGCCTAAGCCTACTATCAAATATTTTTGCATACACAAATGTAAAAATTATCCTTATAAATAAGTTATAAAATATTATTTTTTTTTATCATTGCTAAAGGCAAAATCTTTCAATGCTAAAACTACTGAATTTTAAACAAATAGAGCTTCGCCAAAAAACACCTGTGTTTTTTAAAAAAAGACGCTACATTTTGGAAAAAAACAAGCGTGTTTTTCGGGAAAAGGAAGCTTCTTTTTAAGCCAATAGAAGCTTCCTTTTTTTACGATTATTATTTTTTTGATTTCATTAAAACAGATTGCTCCACTTAATTTTCAAACCTTATCTTTGCACAAACGAAGTTTAAAGGCATGAATGTACTCGATTTGGTACTAGGCGGATCGCTCCTGTATGGCACTTACATGGGCTATCGCCGTGGAATTTTTAGGCAAATTGCAGGAATCGTAGGACTGTATATTGCACTTATTTTTGGGCTAAAATATGCAGATTTGGCAGGAGATTTATTGCACGATAGCGGGCTAGCTCAGGGGAAAACGGCACCGTTCATAAGTTTCTGTATAGCCTTTATTTTGATATTGATAGCCATTCATTTTCTGACGGGGTTTCTGCGCAAATTGAGCCGAAGCCTAGGGCTGGGGCTTCTGGAGCGTCTTTTGGGAGCGGTGCTAGGCGGTGTTAAAATCTCGCTCATGATTGGCGCATTTCTATTTTTTATACTTCGGGTGAATGGCAAAGCGCATTTTTTTCCAGAAGAAACCATCTCACAGAGTATTCTTCTGCCTTATTTTAAAATCGGATTTCCCATCATAGAATCGTTCTGGCACAGCTTTGTAAAACCTTAAAATCATGCTAAGTTTTATCGACATAAATACTCTTTGGTTCAAAATCTTCAATAGCATTGGTGCGGTAGCTCTTTTCATTTTTGGGATGAAAATCATGAGCGATGGTGCACAGCGTATTGCGGGGAAAAAGTTGCGTAATTTCATCAATGCCATTACTCACAAAAAATTCACGGCAATACTTGCAGGGATTGGCATCACCACCGCTATTCAGTCCTCATCGGCTTTGAGCGTTTTGGCAGTTTCCTTTACCAATGCGGGCTTACTGTCTCTTTACAAAGCTTTCTCTATTATTGTGGGAGCAAACATCGGAACCACACTCAAGCTTTGGGTGATTTCCTTAGGCTACGAAATAGATTTCTCTAGTCTATGCCTGCCAATCATTGCCCTTGCACTGCCGTTTTATTTATCTAAAAAGGTTACACAACAAAACTGGGCGATTTTCTGCATGGGATTTGCCTTGATGTTTTTAGGTTTAAATTTTCTTACGCATAATTTAAACTTCCTCACGCAAGAGGAATTTTTATCTCAATTCTTATTTCAGCATCATTCCATCACTCTTGGCAGGCAATTCAGCTTTTTGTTGCTTGGGCTTATTCTCACCGTCTTGATTCAGTCCTCCAGTGCCAGCACCTCGATTGTTTTGGTTTTACTAAATTTAGGTTTACCACTAGAGCTATGTGCCATGATGATTATCGGTGCCAATGTAGGCACCTCTACCACAGCTCTTATCGCTGCCACGGTGGCAAATATTCGTGCTCGTTGTGTGGCATATTTTCATTTTGGGTTTAATGTATTAGGCAGCGGTTTATTTTTCTTTATTTCGCCTTTTATTATTCATATTTTAGTGCAACATAGTTTTTTTAGCAATCACTTTATCATTTTAGCCATTTTCCATACGCTGTTTAATGTAATTGTGGCACTTATTGTTTCCCCATTCATAGCACCTATTGCTTCTTATGCCGAGGAATATAGCAAAAAACGAAATTCCAAAAACGAAAAATATAATTACACGCACAAGGAACTAAATTTTGTAAATTCTCCTTTCACGCTCACTTCTGAAATGTACATTTACGAAGCCAATAAGAAATTATTGCGTTTTGTGGGCAACATCAAGCAATCCATCACGCTTGTTGGCAGATTGATTACAGAAAGCGATGACGAAAAATTTTTAGAGCTACACCACCGCATTGTCTTGCTCGAGAAGGAGGGAGACCGATTAGAAAAAGATATTTTAGGCTATTTAAATAAAATCTACGGCATGGATCTGCCCATTAATCAAGCCAAGAAGACTTATCATTTAATCGAGGTTTCCAAAGAGCTCGAAAGCATTGGAGATTTAATCATAAAAATGTCTTTCACTCATAAAAAAAGACGCCAAACCAATAGTTTTATCACGCCTAAATTACGCACCAATTTGCTCCAATTGCAAGATTTGGTTTCGCTATCTACCACGCATTTGATTCAAAACATCAACGAGAATGGCATTTCTCCAAATTTAAAGAAATCGCTGGAGCTAGAACACGATACCGATGTATGTTGCAGACACTCCTACAAGCTACTGATTAAATCGATTGAGCAAAACAAAATCAAACCACTGAGTGCCTTGCTATACAGAGACTTGATGCAGAACTATGAAATCATAAGCGACCATATTTTTAAAGCCAACAAAGCCCTTACCCGATAATGATTAATATTCAAGATATTTTTAAAATCCAAAATCAACACGAATTTGAGGAAATGACTTTGCGCGTGTTCCACTTCCAAGCGGAACATTGCGAGGTTTATCGTCAATTTATCCAGTATTTAAACATCAATCCAAAGGAAATCAATTCGGTAGAAAAAATCCCATTTTTGCCTATCTCTTTCTTTAAACAATTTAAAATTTTAACCGAGCAAAGCACTTACGAAAAGGTTTTTACCAGCTCAGGCACCACGAGCGAAAACACGAGCCACCATTATGTGCACCGTTTAAAAATTTATCATGATGAATTGGACGAGAGTTTCCGATATTTCTTTGGAAATTATACCGATTACGAGATTTTCTCGCTCCTGCCCGCCTATGCCGAGCGCACAGGCTCTTCGCTGATTGACATGGTGGAACATTGGAAAAAACAAACCCAGCAAAACACGCAGATTCACTATTTATACAATCACGGGCAATTAAAAGAAGATTTAATTAAAGCTCAAAATTTGGGCAAAAAAATCATTCTCATCGGCGTGAGTTTTGCCTTAATTGATTTTGCCGAAGCTTTTCCTTTTGAGATGAAAAACACCATTTTGATCGAAACAGGCGGCATGAAAGGACGCAAAAAAGAAATCACGCGCGAGGAATTGCACTCGATTTTAAAATCAGCTTTTGGGCTCAAGGAAATCTACTCCGAATATGGCATGACTGAACTGCTCTCGCAAGCGTATTCTATGAGCAATCAGCGATTCAAAACGCCACCATGGATGCATATTTTGCTACGCGACACCGAAGACCCGCTGAGCCTTGTTCCACAAGGAAAAACAGGCGGCATCAATGTGATTGATTTGGCAAATTTATACTCTTGCAGCTTCATCGCCACCGATGATTTAGGCAAAATGTACCCCAATGGAGAATTTGAAATTTTAGGCAGATTTGACAATAGTGATGTGCGCGGTTGCAATCTTTTGATTTTAAATTAACCATCCCCCTAGCCTAAAAAAATCTAACATTCAATTAAATAAACAATTCATTAGGCTGAGAATTTTAAAATTCATACCTTTGTTAGCCTAAACTAACTTTTATTTTAGCTAGCAAAAACTATTTATGAAAAAAAAGGCATGGAATCGAGAGCGATTAACGCAAAGTTTGGCAGAGGCGCACGCCAGTATCAACATTCCAGAAAATAGCAGTTTTTGGAGAAAACTTCTGGCTTTTGTGGGGCCTGGGCTAATGGTGGCAGTGGGCTATATGGACCCAGGAAACTGGGCTACGGATATTGAGGGGGGAGCAAAATTTGGCTACACGCTGCTCTTTGTGATTTTACTTTCTAATTTCTTCGCTATGTTTTTGCAATATTTAGCGCTCAAATTAGGCATTGCCACTGAGCGCGATTTGGCGCAAGCCTGCCGAGACCACTACAATCCTACGGTGAATTTCATCCTTTGGATTCTCTGTGAAATAGCCATTGCCGCCATGGACTTGGCAGAAGTCATAGGTTCTGCCATTGCATTGAATTTGCTTTTTGGAATTCCGCTGCCGTGGGGTGTCGCCATCACGGTGGCCGATGTGTTTTTAATTCTATTTTTACAGGCCAAAGGTTTTAGAAAATTGGAGAGCGTAGTGGGTGCTTTAATCATCATTATAGCAGGCTGTTTTATGTATGAATTAATGGTGAGCTCACCCAATATGCCCGATGTTATGAAGGGGCTTCTCCCTCAGCCACAAATCGTTACAAACCCCTCTATGCTTTACATTGCCGTAGGAATTTTGGGTGCCACAGTGATGCCTCACAACTTATATCTGCACAGCAGCTTAGTACAAACACGCAACTACAAGCGCTCAGAGAATGGCAAAAAAATGGCAATAAAATACGCCACCATTGAGAGCAATGTTTCGCTTCTTTTAGCATTTTTCATCAATGCCGCTATTTTAATCACCGCCGCGGCTACTTTTCACGGAACGCCTTATGAAAATGTTGCCGATATTCACGATGCATATCATATGCTCACGCCAGTTTTGGGGGCTAGCTTAGCTAGCACACTTTTTGCCGTGGCGCTTTTAGCCTCGGGGCAAAACTCTACAATTACAGGCACACTTGCAGGGCAAATCGTGATGGAAGGTTTCTTAAATTTAAGGCTAAAACCTTGGGTGCGACGCCTCATCACGCGGCTCATTGCGGTGATTCCTGCGATGATTGTGGCTATTTTGTACGGCGAACGCGGGACTAATGAGCTTTTAATTTTAAGCCAAGTAATTCTCTCTATGCAGCTAAGTTTTGCAGTGATTCCACTGGTGATGTTCACTAATAGCAGGGCTAAAATGGGGCAATTTGTCAATTCATTTTGGGCAAAAATTATGGCGTGGAGCATTTCAATTATCATCGTGATTTTAAACATTTTCTTGCTTATTGAGACTTTTAACCAACTTTAAGCCTAAAAAATTTAGCTATAAATCAATTTATTTAATTATATTGCTCTGATTTTGAAAAAATAAAATCGTATGGACAAGAAACACAAATACGATATCGCTTACTTGCGTATGGCTAAAATCTGGGGGAGCTCTCATATTGCAAGCGAAAGCAGGTGGGCGCCTTGATTGTGAAAGACCGAATGATTATCTCTGATGGCTACAATGGCACGCCCAGCGGATTTGAAAATGCCTGTGAAGATGAGAATTTGCAGACTAAATGGTATGTGCTACACGCAGAGGCTAATGCCATTTTGAAGGTGGCCGCCTCGACGCAAAGTTGCAAGGGCGCTACGCTCTACATCACGCTCTCGCCGTGCAAGGAGTGCAGCAAATTAATCTACCAAAGTGGCATTGAACGCGTGGTGTATATCGACCAATATTCCGACACCTCGGGGCTTGATTTTTTGGAAAAAGCAGGGGTAAAAATTACTCAAATTTCAGCTGAGGAAATTAATGAAAAAATGGCTTAAAATCTTTAACACAATCCTTATCATTTTATCTATGATAATGTTCTTTGCCATTGGCATTCAAGTGGGCAAAAAATACGACATTGCCGTAGATGAAAATGATGATTATGTGGCCATTTCTTACAACTTAAACGAGCAAAAGGTGCGCAGGCTGATGAGCTTAATTGATAATTACTACATCGATTCGCTCAATACAGATGATTTGGTGGATAAAACGATAGATTTTGTAACCCAAAACCTTGACCCTCACAGCATCTACATTCCTAAGCAGCAGGGAGAAAGCTCCACCCTTGCAATGGAAGGCTTTTATGAAGATGTAGGGATTAATTTCATAAAATTTAACGACTCAGTGGTAATTACCCACAGTGCGCCCAATAGCCCAAACGCTAAACTTTTCAAACTGAGCGACAGGATTTTAGAAATAAATCAACATATAATTTCAACCGAAAATCAAGATTCCATCAAGGGCTATCTAGCAGGAAAACCCAACACCCAGATTCCGATTAAACTTTTGCGCAATGGCAATGAAATTGAAGTTTTGGCCAAGCGAACTAAAATTGCTCAAAGTTCCGTGCCTTTATCCTATATGATTAATGACCGTTTGGGCTACATCAAATTGGATAAATTCATTCACAATTCTGCCGAAGATTTTAGAAATGCTTTAAGTTTTTTAAAGAAAAAAGGCATGAAATCCTTGGTTTTGGATTTGCGCGACAATCCTGGCGGATTGGTAGATGCAGCACAGAAAATTGCTGATGAATTTTTAAAAGAAGATCAATTGATTGTCTACACACAAGACAAGGAAGGCAAAAAGAAATTCCGATACGCAACGGGCGAAGGAACTTTTCAGAAACGACCGATTTATATTTTAATCAATGAAGGTTCAGCTTCGGCGAGCGAAATCCTTGCAGGAGCCATTCAAGACCAAGACGCGGGTGTCATTATCGGGCGCAGAAGTTATGGAAAAGGATTGGTGCAAAAAGAAATAAGCTTGGGAGATGGCTCCAAAATTAGACTAACGACAGCGAAATACTATACTCCAACAGGTAGATGTATCCAAAAACCTTACACGCAGAACGACAAAAATTATGTTTACGATATTCGCAACCGATTGGCTTCTGGCGAGTTATATAACATCGATAGTATTAAAAAAATCGAATCTTTACGATTTAAAACACCGAAAGGCAAAATCGTGTACGGTGGCGGTGGAATCATCCCAGATGTGTTTATCCCGATTGATACCGTAAACATCGGGAAATGGTTTTATGAACATGGATTGAACAATCATTTAGAACAACCGATTTTTTCATTCATTGATAAAAACCATTTAATTTTAGAAAAAATAAAAGAACCGCATTTTGTGAAATATTACAGCGTAGATTCTTTATCAAATGTGCTACGCAAGGACATCAACCCTATTCAAAATAGCCCCAAAGAGCTAGCCAACTTCAATACTTTTGTAAAGGCAAGTATGGCTAATTTCATCTACGGAAGCCGTGCTTATAACCAAGTTTGGAACAGCGTAGACCCTATGATTCTAGAAGCCATAAAACTTGATAACGAACAACGATGAGCTGGAAGCAAACACTGCGAGATTACAAAGCACACCTAAGCCTTGAACGAAACTTGTCTGAAAACACCATCAGCAACTATTTGCGTGATTTGCAAAAGCTACAAAATATGTTTCCAGACAATAATCCCGAGGATTTAACAGCGGAAGAGTTGCGCCTGTTTAATTATAAAATAGGCGAAAAATATGCGGCTCGTTCCCAAGCGAGAATCCTATCAGGCGTGCGTGCTTTTTACAATTTTCTGGAGGAAGAAAAAAACGATATCAAGCCCAATCCCACTGAGCTGATTTCTTCTCCTAAAATTGGAAGAAAATTGCCCGATACGCTCTCGGTAGATGAAATTAATAAAATTGTGCAAAGCATAGATTTAAGCCAAAAACACGGCGAACGAAATAAAGCCATCATAGAGATGCTATATGGCTGCGGCTTACGCGTTTCAGAGCTCACGGAATTAAAGATTTCGGATCTATATTTTGAGGAAGATTTTATTCAAGTTTTGGGCAAAGGAAACAAAAAGCGATTGGTGCCAATTGCACAATATACTCAGAAAATTTTAAACAATTATCTACAACTCGTTCGCTGCCACCAAACAATACAGAAAGCCTACAGCGACCATGTTTTCATCAACAATCGTGGCACGAAACTCTCACGCGTTATGGTATTCAATATTATAAAAGAAGCCGCCGAGCGAGCAGGCATCAAGAAAAACATAAGCCCACACACCTTTAGGCATAGTTTTGCCACGCATCTGCTTGAAAATGATGGCGATTTGCGTTCCATTCAGCTCATGCTAGGGCACGAAAGCATTACCACGACAGAAATCTATACCCACATCGATCGTTCATTCCTGAGAAGAAATATCGAAAAATTTCACCCAAGAAATAACAAAAAGACTTAAAAAAATCCTTTGTTCAGTAATAATTAAACTAAGGATTTCGTTTTTCTTAAGATTAAAAAAAATGTCTATTTTCTAGGTTTTACCTGATGGATTTCAAAATTTAAAATAAAGGAATAATCGTAACCTTGAACCAACTGATTTGCTTTACGAGCAAAAGCCAAGCGAGAAGGCACTATAATTAATCCTTGAAACTGAACGGCTGGCTTTGCATCTGCCTCGCGATTAGTCGGTTTAAAATGCTTTAGTCCATTGATTAATGCTGGAATTTCATATAATTCTGGATTTATATCTTTCCCAGGTTTAATATAGTAAAAAGACGGATCCCACATCGGAACTCCCGTTGTATTGATAGTAGATTCTATCATATTTGGAGTAATCTTTAAATCATATTTTTTCTCAGCCTTTTCGTTCGGTATTTTTTGGGGAGTAAAAGAAAACAAATTGTATTGCAATAAGATTTCGTCTTTTGTATTGCTTGTAATGCTAGCTCCATTGGCAGGGACTTTAGGATTCACTACATACCAGTAGCCAGATTCATCTTGTTTTGCCATTTCATAAAGCGATTTCGTTCCTTTGGGTAATACGCTGAGCGGCATAGCTTTTCCCGCTTCGTTGAATCCATTTTCTTTCAAATATATGATAATCGCCTCATCGTCTAATTGATTACGTTCCTTTTGGGAAATAAGCTTAAACGGATCTTCATCTTCCTTACAAGAGGAAATCGCCAAAAAGACTACTAGACAAAGGATTATGTATTTTCCTATTTTCATATAAATTTAAAATTGTAAATTAGCGGATACAAATATATTTAAACTTTTAAGATTATATACAATTTATGGCACAAAATGTAAGTATGCGCATTGATAAGTTCTTATGGTGCGTACGCTATTTTAAAACCCGAAGCATCGCTACCGATGAGGTAAAAAAAAACCGCGTGTGGATAAATGATGAACTTGCCAAGCCTGCAAAAGAGGTGCTAGTAGGCGACACGGTGAAGGTGCGAAAAAATCAAATTCTCTACACCTTTGAAGTCTTGCAAATTCCACAAAGCCGTATGGGTGCTAAGCTTGTAGGTATGCACATTAAGGACAAAACTGAAAAAGAGCAGCTAGACTTGCTTCAACTTCGCAAAGAAGCACAAACGCATTATCGCAAAAAAGGTCTGGGGCGGCCTACCAAAAAAGATCGCCGAGACTTAGATGACTTCATGTTTGATTTTGATGAAGAAGATGATTTTTAGCCCAATTTCAGTTTCTGGATGATTTCATCAGCCACTTGATCAGGCGAAAGTGCTTGCGTGTTGATAGAATATTTTGCCATTTGGTATTTGGGATTTCGCTCAAAAAGATGTTTTGCGATGAATTCAGGCAATTCATCATCAGACAAATGCTGAATTAGCGGGCGTTGTTCCTTGCCTTTTGCTAAGCGTTTCGCCAATTCAACAGGCGATGCAAAAAGGTAAAAACTCTCTGAATGCTCCAAAAGCAATTCCATGTTATTATAAAACATAGGTGCTCCACCTCCTAGGCTTAAAATCATTGTCTCGGGAGATTGTAATAATTTCTCGAGCAATTGATTTTCTAATTTTCTGAAATAGATTTCGCCTTTTTGTTTAAAAATCTCAGAAATTTTAATTTTTTCAAAATTTTCTATTTCGTGGTCAAGGTCTAGCCACTTGCACTCTAGCTTATCACTTAACACACTGGCTACCGATGTTTTACCACTCCCCATATAGCCTACAAGAGATATCAACATATGTTCAATTTTAGATCCAAAAATAAAAAAATATAAATTAAATCAAGAAAAAGTTTGCAGGTAAATTAAAAGTTTCTATATTTGCATTCCGATTGTAAAACGCAAGACCTGGTAGCTCAGTTGGTAGAGCACAACACTTTTAATGTTGGGGTCCTGGGTTCGAGCCCCAGCCAGGTCACGAGAAAGTTCTTTTTTTGTTTGACTTTTTTTTAAGATATAGGCTCACGTGGTGGAATTGGTAGACACGCCATCTTGAGGGGGTGGTGCCAGTATTGGTGTGCTGGTTCGAATCCAGTCGTGAGCACACAAAAAAAGAATTTATCGTTATCATTTTTTAGAATGACCTGGTAGCTCAGTTGGTAGAGCACAACACTTTTAATGTTGGGGTCCTGGGTTCGAGCCCCAGCCAGGTCACATATATTTTAATCCGTTTCATATCCTTTGAAACGGATTTTTGTTTTATATATTTTTCATCTCCTCCCCTCACTCTTCCGATAAATCCGATAAAAGAGTTGTCTTTCGAAATTCTTTATGAGAAAGGTGCTTGCTACGAAGTTGGGAAATTTATTTCTAGAAATATCATGGATAAAGCAATGGCTAAAAACATTGTGATTCCTTTCACAGCATCAAGCTGTCCTGAAATTATTGAATTTTCTAAATTTTAATTCTAAAATGAACACAAAAAGATTTTTAATATTACTTTTATTGTTTAGTTTTATCGCTCGCGTGCTGTAAAGGCGAAGATGAGGAAAAAATAGATAAATTTGCCGTAGAAATCGAAGAGATAAATAAAACAGCTTCTACTTGCGAAATTGAGCTTTCTCCCTTTGATAAAAACACACAGGGAAATAATAATTTGCATAAAAAGAAACATAGCTGCATCTTTAAGCTCTTAAGATTCAAATATTTAACAACTATTTCTCATGATTAATTACCACAAAATCACGGATATTTTTTGTATTATAGATGACTTTTGTAGTGATTTTGAAAAAATCACTTCTATGCCGATGAGCAATTTCATCTCGGGTTATCTTACGAACAAAAAAGATAGCACCCGAAAAGAAGCGATACAACATTGGCTTGAATTAAAAAACTTAAGTAAAAAAACGCCTAAGCGTAGAATAAGCCTTCCAATAATTAAAATACTTTACAAATGAATATAGACATTATAGGTGGAGGAATTGGTGGTTTGACCACAGCAATTGCTTTAGATCAAAAAGGGATTGATTATAGAATTTTTGAACAAACAAAAACAATGAAGCCTGTTGGGGCAGGAATTATCCTTGCTAACAATGCGATGCAGGTTTATAATAACTTAGGAATCAAATATAAAATTGAACAAAAAGGGAATCCGATTTCTTTTCTAAAAATCACCAACTTAAATTTCAAACCGCTATCTATGGTAGATTTACGATATTTTGAAGCTAAGTATGGCGTTAAAAATATCGTGATTCATCGAGGAGATTTACAACAAATTTTGCTTTCAGAAATAAAAGCTGAAAATCTATATCTTGACCATCATTTAAAGGCCATTAAAAGCAAAAATAAATCTTTTGAATTAGAATTTGAAAATGGAAACCGATTATCATCCGATATTATCATCGGTGCTGATGGTTTAAAATCAAAAGTTAGAGATTTGATATTTAAAAATGGTAAAATTCGGAATTCTCATCAAATTTGTTGGCGTGGTATTGCAGAATATCAATTACCTAAAAAGTTCCTAAATGAAGCAAATGAAATCTGGGGAAAAGGCGACCGATTCGGGTTTGTACAGCTGGACACTCATCGTGTATATTGGTATGCACTGAAATCTATCGATAGTAAAACCCCATATACTACGGACACTATTGAAGTACTTTTTAAAGATTACCCTTCAATGATTCAAGAACTATTAGCACTCACACCAAAAACAGCGATTCACTGTGATATAATACAAGATTTAAAGCCTATTCATAATTGGCATCAAGGAAATATCTGTTTACTCGGTGATGCTGCACACGCTACTACGCCCAATTTGGGACAAGGCGCTTGTCAAGCCATTGAAGATGCCTATATGCTTTCAAATTGTTTAGATGATTATAAATGTATTACAACCGCCTTTTCTGAATATGAACATAAAAGAATAACAAAGGCTCATCAGGTTGTAAAAATGAGTTGGGTGATTGGAAAAATGGCTCATTGGGAAAATCCAATTGCTATATTACTAAGAAATTTTTTAATGCAAAAAATACCTAAATCCCTCAACAGAAAACAATCTGAACGAATTTTTGAACTATGATTTTGTACTTAAATCTTCAGCCATTTAGCCACAATTATAGAGAATAATCTATTTTTGCAAATGTAGTGTTTCGTTGCCGTTTTGGCCGTATTGGAAATATAATGCGAGTTTTCAACCACTTGACGAAAGAAAAATATCTTTTTAAAGAACGAAATTTATTTTTTATTTTTGGAATAAAATTCCCAGTATTTTTTATCAAACCCTTGGAATGCTCTTTTTTTCCCATATTTATAGACAATATTGAAGTATTTCATCGCTTCATCGTATTCTTCTAGTTCATAGCAGACTCGACCTAGTTGAATATATTCATATGAAGAATAGGAACTTTTAGCTCTACTTGTAAGCATGCCTCTTTCAGCCCATAATTTAGCTTTTGTATAATCATCCAAATCCATTAGTTCTTCAAATATGCAGTATATAATTAATTCTGCAATTTGTTCAGGTTGATTAAATTTTGGTTCTGGCAATTTTTCCCAATATTCAATGAAATTTTTTAATCGATCATGAGGGTTTTCAATATTTCCTATTTCTTGCAGTTTTGATACAAAAATTTTAACTTCTTCTGTGGTCATTATAGCCATTTTTACTCCAATTATTAACGAAATTGAATTTTTGATTGCGGGTATTCAATAAACTTTAAAATAGCAATTTATATAAATCTCCAATATTGCCGAGCATCTCTACCCTGATGTTGAAATTTGAGGTATTGACTTTATTGTATTTAGAAATAAAAATCACATCATATCCTAATTTTTCGGCTTCGGAAATACGCTGCTCCACACGACTAACGGGTCTAATTTCCCCACTTAACCCCACCTCTGCGGCAAAACAACAATTATCTGGCAAAGCTTCGTTTTCATAAGACGATAAAATTGCACAAACCACCGCCAAATCTATCGCAGGATCATCTACACGGATGCCGCCCGTGATGTTCAAAAACACATCTTTGGCCCCCAATTGAAAGCCTGCTCTTTTTTCTAGCACCGCCAAAAGCATATTAAGCCTTTTAATATCATAACCCGTGGTGGAGCGTTGTGGCGTGCCATATACCGCGGTGCTCACCAAGGCTTGAATCTCGATCAACATCGGCCGCATGCCCTCCATGGTAGATGCCACGGCATTTCCACTGAGCGGTTGGTCTTTTGCCGAAATCAAAACTTCACTCGGGTTGCTCACCTCCCGCAATCCCACGCCTTGCATTTCATAGATTCCTAATTCTGCCGTAGAACCAAATCGGTTTTTCTGTGCACGCAATAATCTATAAATATGATTTCTTTCGCCCTCAAATTGCAGCACCACATCCACCATGTGTTCCAATATTTTAGGTCCTGCAATATTTCCTTCTTTAGTAATATGCCCCACCAAAATCACGGGCGTATTGGTTTGCTTGGCAAAACGAATGAGCTCTGCCGTGCATTCCCTGATTTGCGAAACACTCCCTGGCGAAGATTCCACCAATTGCGTCTGCAATGTTTGAATTGAATCTATAATTAAAACATTGGGCTGAATTTCTTTGGCTTGTTTAAAGATTTTTTGCGTCTGTGTTTCAGTCAAGACAAAACAAGAATCTGTCCCGATCCCGATGCGTTCGGCACGAAGCTTAATCTGTGTGGCACTTTCCTCTCCCGAAACATACAAAACCTTTAAATGATTTAGGCTTAAAGCCACTTGCAACAAAAGCGTAGATTTCCCAATGCCTGGTTCTCCGCCCAAAAGCACCACAGAACCTAAAACCAATCCTCCGCCCAAAACTCTATCGAGCTCACCATTTTTGGTAGTAATTCTGGCTTCGTTGGTCTTAGGAATATCATGAATATTAAACAAAACGGGCGTTTTTATGCCATCATCTTTCCATGGTGTGGCAGGGGTATTTTTCTCCACCACTTCTTCTACAATGGTATTCCACTCGCCACAGGCATTGCACTTTCCAAGCCACTGTGCATGGCGGGTTCCACAATTCTGACAATAAAAAACGGTTTTAGCTTTAGCCATAAATTTAATTAAAGATTACAATAAAATTTCTCTCTTGCTGCACAGCGTATTGGTACAAAGGTACGCCATTTGTGGCAGAATTTATAGGCATGCCTGTATTGAGCATCCATTCGGCACCATTTTCTGGACAAACCACTTTTATATCATCCACCACTTCTAGCGTAGATTTAGCCATGGGGCAAATCTGTGGTGCGTTTCGGTCATAAGCCAAAAATCTTGCACCCGTATTTACGATAATTAAACCTCTTCCTCCATTGGTGCCATCGGGGTTTAAAACTACATAACCCATTGGGCTTTGCAACGGAATTAATTGCGGCGTATTGAGCGAGTAGCGAGCATTTACATACGAGCGAGGCATACAATTAGAACGCCCTTGATCGCTACTACACGACAAAACACAAATCATTATAAAAGAAACGATTATCTGTTTTAAAAGATTTTTATTCAAAATTTTAAACTTGTACATTTCGTAAATGTTTTTTATATTTGCTTTTCATAACATAGTTCCGCACAACTGCTGTGCGGAATTATGTTTTTTATTTTATATAACTTAAATCAAAGATATGGCAAATTTACAATATGTAACCAAAGAAGGTTTAGATAAATTGCGCGAAGAGCTAAAATATCTAGAAAGTGTTGAAAGACCAAGAATTTCTCAACAAATTGCCGAGGCTAGAGATAAAGGTGATTTGTCTGAAAATGCTGAATACGATGCAGCTAAAGAAGCACAAGGATTGCTAGAATCTAAAATTTCTAAATTGCAAGACCAAGTGGCCAATGCTCGTGTAATAGATAAATCTCAATTAGATTCCTCCAAGGTTTCCATCCTCTCTACCGTGAAAATCAAAAACTTGGCAAACGGACAAGAGATGAAATATACACTTGTTCCTGAAACTGAGGCTGACTTAAAAGCGGGAAAAATTGCAGTAAGCACCCCAATTGCCAAAGGTTTATTAGGCAAAGAATTGGGCGAAAAAGCTGAAATCAAGTTACCAAATGGTAATGTTTTAAATTTTGAAATCACTGAATTAAGTTTAGGAGAAGAATAAAATGGCAAGTATTTTCACCAAAATCATCAATGGAGAAATTCCTGCTTATAAAATCGCTGAAAACGAAGATTATATTGCGTTTTTAGACGCATTCCCTATTGCTAAAGGTCACACGCTTGTGGTTCCAAAACAAGAAACCGACCGAATTTGGGATTTATCTCCAGAGCAATTCAATGGCTTAATGGCTTTTGCTTACAAAGTGGCTCATGCTATCGAGAAAAGCATCGATTGCAATCGTGTGGGCGTTTCTGTCATGGGGCTAGAAGTACCACACGCACATGTGCACCTTGTGCCGATGAATGACATGGGCGACATGAATTTTGCCAATAAGATTGATATTTCCAAAGATGAAATGGAAGAAATCAGAGCAAATATTGCTAGCAATATTTAAACGATTTAGTTTTCATGATAAAATGTTTTTAGAAGTAAAAAGGGCTAAAATTAAGTTTTTAGCCCTTTTTTATTTATAAATCATTTTCTTGCAGCAGTTTCTCTAAGCTAACTTTCCAATCTGGGATTTCCTGCTCAAAGGTTTCTTTAAAACTAGACAAATCCAGCACCGAGTATTTCGGGCGCACGGCCACAGTAGGAAACGCCGTAGAATCTACGGGATGAATCGTGATAGAACTTTGCGAAAGCTCCCTAATTGCAGAAGCAAAATCGAACCAAGAAATCTCCCCCTCATTGGTAAAGTGATAAATTCCAGATTTTAAACGATTTTTTTCTAAAATAGACAAAATCGCAAACGCCAAATCATTCGCATTGGTAGGTGCCCCGATTTGATCATTCACCACAGAAAGCTCATCTTTTTCGCGGAATAATCTCAACATTGTTTTCACGAAGTTTTTGCCAAACTCGCTATACACCCAAGCTGTGCGGATTACTATTGTTTTGGGATTATTGGCAAAAGCTAGCTCCTCTCCCGCTAATTTGGTTTTACCATAAATATTGAGCGGATTTGTTTTTTCCTCTGGCAATATAGGTGTAGAAAAACCTCCATCAAAAACATAATCCGTAGAAATATGAATGAACCACGCATCTTGCAAACGAGACGCTTCGGCTAAATAGCCCACGGCATCGGCATTTACTTTTCGTGCGATTTCTTGCTCTGTCTCAGCCAAATCCACCGCGGTATAAGCGGCACAATTGATCACAAAATCAAATGTATTTTGCGCAAAAAAGTCTTTCACCGCCTCTGGGCTAGTAATGTCTAAGGTCGCGACATCGGTAAAAGTAAATTTAAAATCTGGATAGTTCGATGCTATTTTTCGAATACAACTTCCTAATTGTCCGTTTCCTCCTGTAACTAAAACTTGTTTCATAAAACAAATTTACTTTTAATTATGGAAAGAAAACTGAAAAATACCTAAAAAATCGATTTTTCAGACATAAAAAAATCTCTAAAACTTTTGTCTTAGAGATTTTTGGAGGTTTCGAGCGGATTCGAACCGCTGTACAAGGTTTTGCAGACCTCTGCCTAGCCACTCGGCCACGAAACCATTTTTTGGGTTGGGAGTGCAAATATAATCAAATATTTTGATTTAGCACAATTTTATTGTTTTTTTCCTCGTTTAAAAAGAAAATCTTTCTCCTCTTTAGTCAAACTATTGTAACCTGAACGAGAAATTTTATCCAAAATTTCATCGATATTTTTCTCTTGTTCGGCTTTCCAATCTTGATATTCGTAGTCATCTCTCGGAGGAGTTTGGCTCTCAGCTTTAGCGTTTTTATTCATTTTTAAATGACTCTTTTTGCTGAATAATCCGTTTAATTTTTCTGCCAATTTGCCAAAAATATCTTTTCCTTTTTCAAATTGCTTCATATACAAATATCCAAACAAAGCACCTCCAATGTGAGAAACATTTCCGCCTAAATTATCGGTATTTAATAAAAATCCAAGTACAATCAAACCAATTGCTATGTACAGCAACTTCACTGGCGATTGCACAAATGGGAGCCTCAATTCCATATTAGGCTGATATGCCACCATCGCAAAAAATACAGAATAAATTGCAGCACTTGCACCTATGAGATTTGATGACTGCACACTGAATGTGTTTAAAATCATAAAAAATAATCCTGCAACAATTCCTCCCACAAAATAGAAGATTTTAAATGATTTTTCTCCAAAATATCTAAAATAGAATTCCGATACAAAATACAGCATAAGCATATTGAATAATAAATGCAATACATCGTAATGCAAAAACATATAAGTGAATAAGCTCCATGGTTTTGCCCAGAAATCACTGCTATAAGGGCTTAGCCCAAAATACAAATTCAAATAATGTATCGGGGTAAAAATACGGATAATCCAACCTAGCAAAAAGATTGCTACATTGATATAGATTAATTTAATGGCAATATTTCCGTTTATAAATTGATTTTTTAATTTATTGATTAATTCCATCTTGGTAAGGTCTTTTTCCAGTTTCTAATGAGTATAAATCCGATAATTGCGCCACCAATGTGTGCATAATGTGCAATATTGTCGCCTGGATTGCTCTGAATAGCCAGAACAAGCTCTAGCAATACATAAAGCGGAATAATGTATTTAGCTTTGATAGGAATTGGCGGAAAAATAAGCATTAAAACAGCATTTGGGAATAGCATTCCAAACGCAATCAAAACACCAAAAATTGCGCCCGAGGCTCCTACCATAGGCGTTGAATAAATTGCACTTAGCGTCTCTAGCCCCGGGATTCCCATCATAGGCTTGAGCGTTGAGAGCAATGCCACTTGTTGTGGCGACAAATCTGCTGCGGCAATAAGTTGTTGTGCCTCAAGATAATTAGTTGCATTAAACAAAACATAAGCCCCCAAAGCCGAAGCAAAATAGAGGATAACATATCTTTTAGGTCCAAGCACCATTTCCACAGTAGAACCGAACATAAATAACGCCAACATATTGAAAAACAAGTGTGTCAAATCTCCGTGCATGAACATATGCGACAGGATTTGAAAACTTCTAAAGTTATCCGACAACGGATAAAATGCCCCAAGATATTCTCTCAAATCTATTCCATTGGTGCTAGAAAACACAAAGGTTGCCAAATAAAACAGCAAATTGATGATGATTAAATTCTTGGTAATCGGTGCTATTCTTTGAAACATTTAGTCTAATTTTTTTTGAATCTCTTGTAAAGAAAGTGAATAATATATTTTTTTCCCGAAAGGGCTATAATTAAATTGCTCTAGCTTAAACAATTCTTGTACCAAATGATTAATTTCTGCCTCGTTGAGCGTAGTTCCCTTTTTCACTGCAGCACTTTTAGCCATGATTCGGCACAAATGTTCTTTGAGCTCTCCCAAATCATCTACGGATTCTTCCTCAAAAAAATGTTGTAAAATTTCAATCATATTTTCTTGAGAAATTTCAGACGGAATGGCATTGACCAAGCAAACATCGCCCTGCACTTCCATGTCAAATCCAAAGCTTAACCAATCTGAAAGAGACTCGTTGAGCAAACTTTTTTCTTTCTCATTGAGTGGATATTCAATCGGGAAAAGCAATTGCTGGCTTAAAGTGTTTTTCTGGGCTAAATTTTTGAAATTATAAAACAAAATAGTCTGATGCGCACGGTGCTGATCGACCAAAAGCAAATCGCCCTTGTATGTGGCTACGATATACGCATTATTCCACTGCAAGACTTGGCTTGTTTCTTGAATTTCCTCTTGTGGCACAAAAGTGGTTTGCAATTCTTCCTCTCCCGACAATAAATCATAATAATCATAGCTACCTCCCGCAGATTTTGGTCTAGGGGGCGGCGAATAGCTAAAACCTCCGCTCTTAGGCACGCCAGAACTTGGTGCCACGGGTGGCGTTTCCACTTCAAAGGGATTGTAAGTTTTATCCACCGAAATTTCTGGATAAGAAATATCTTTTCTTTTATCCAAAATCGGGACATCTATTTGTACCGTAGAATCAAAATCCAAAGGTGGCGTTACTTGATATTGCCCGAGAGCATGCTTTGTTGCAGCTCTTAATTGAGCAAAAATACTGTATTCATCTTCAAACTTAATTTCAGTTTTGGTCGGGTGAATATTGATGTCGATTTTTTCAGGCGGAAGCTCCAAAAAAATAAAATAACTGGGATGATTGCCCTTGGGTATTAAATCCTCAAAAGCGTTTTGTATGCTTTTGTGCAAATAATTACTCTTAATGAATCTATGATTCACAAAGAAAAATTGTTCGCCTCGTGATTTTTTGGCAATATTGGGCTTTCCCACATAGCCAGTAATCTTTACAATATCGGTTTCTTCGGAAATAGGCACTAGCTGACCTTCGATTTTGCGACCAAAAATGTGCAAAACGCGTTGTGCTAAATTTGCTTTTGTGAGCCTAAAAATTTCTTCGTCGTTGTGAATCAAGGTAAAATCTATATTTTCGTGCGAAAGTGCCACGCGATGAAATTCATCTAAAATATGGCGAAATTCTACGGCATTTGATTTCAAGAAATTACGACGCGCAGGAACATTGTAAAATAAATTTTTCACAGAAATAATGCTCCCTTTTTGTGTAACTGCAGGCTCTTGGCTTTCAAAATCGCCACCGCTAATCTGCACGCAAGTTCCCACCGTATCTTCGTCTTGTTTAGTCTTTAGCTCCACTTGCGCCACCGCTGCGATGGATGCCAAGGCTTCGCCACGAAAACCTTTAGTCATGATTTTAAAAATATCATCACTGGTGTGAATTTTGGAAGTTGCGTGACGCTCAAACGCCATACGCGCATCGGTTACCGACATGCCTTTGCCATTATCGATTACTTGCACGATCGTGCGCCCTGCATCTTTCACGATCAATTGTATTTGGGTAGCACCTGCATCTACTGCATTTTCAAGCAATTCTTTTACCACAGAGGCCGGACGCTGCACTACTTCTCCCGCAGCAATTTGGTTGGCTACCTGTGGGGGCAATAATTGAATGATATCGCTCATTCCGCAAAGAAATTAGAAAAACTTGGACTTGTGATAAGCCACATGATAAACACAAATAGCATAAGAATCGAAAAAATGATAAATGTATTGATTCTCACAGCATATGCACTTTGTTTCTCTTTGTTTCTAAACGATTTGAAATCAATGTGGGATTCATCTACCGCATCGACCTCGCGGGATTTTTTCTTCCCCACATAGCCTTGCGCAAAGCGGGTATCTCCTATTCTGCGATTGATTAAATCTTGGGTTTTGGTATCGTAAAATCTAGGAATGTATTTAAATTTTCTAGATTCTCGTTTATTGAATATTTTTCCTAACATGGTAAAGCAAATATAAAGTGTAAATTATAAAATTAAAGCATATTACGCGCTAAGGTTTTATTAAAATCAAGATTCTGTTTGGTTTAGGCGTAATAGCGGGTCTATATACTCTCGGTCGTTACAAAGGCGTGGCACTTTATTTTGTCCGCCCAATTTGCCTCGGCTTTCCATCCAGTCGTAAAATAAATCTTTTCGCCCCATGTGAATGCTCGGGAAATTCAAAGTCATGTTGTTGTAGCGTTTTGCCTCATAGTCCGAATTTATTTCTTTCAGCTTTTGGTCAAAAAGAATTTTAAACTGCTCAAAATCGTTTGGCTCTCGCTCAAATTCAATCACCCATTCATGTGCTCCTTTTTCTTTATCGTGCATAAAAATTGGTGCACCCGTGTATTCTTTAATTTTAGCCCCCGTTTCGCTGGACGCAAAGTCCAAAGCTTCCTCTGCATTTTCTATAATAATTTCTTCGCCAAAGGCATTGATATAGTGTTTGGTGCGACCAGAAACAACGATCCTATACGGATTAATTGATTTAAACTTCACAGTATCGCCAATCATATAACGCCACAACCCGCCGATGGTAGAAATCACAATTGCATAGTTTTTATTTAGCTCTACTTCTTGCAATGGCACTGCTTTTCTCGCCTTTAAAGCCTCCTCTTCCATCGGGATAAATTCAAAGAAAATCCCTGTGTTTAGCATTAAAAGCATGTCCTTGCTATCGGGCAAATCCTGCATAGAAAAATAGCCCTCAGACGCGTTATAAATTTCGTAATACCTCATCTCTTTTCCACAAATTTCTTCATAGTTTTTTAAATAAGGCTTAAAACTGATTCCTCCGTGAAAAAACACTTCCAAATCTGGCCAAATCTCGTGTAAATGCTCCTTGCCCGTAAGGCTTAAACAATGGTTGAGCAACACCAGCATCCACGACGGAACGCCCGTGAGCGACCCCACACTGTCCTTGATTGCTGCTTGTGCAATGGCATCTAGCTTTACATTCCAAT
This sequence comes from Ornithobacterium rhinotracheale, assembly GCF_004088395.1. Classification (NCBI taxonomy): domain Bacteria; kingdom Pseudomonadati; phylum Bacteroidota; class Flavobacteriia; order Flavobacteriales; family Weeksellaceae; genus Ornithobacterium; species Ornithobacterium rhinotracheale. The sequence continues at coordinate 1,853,986 of NZ_CP035107.1, forward strand.
CGCTGAGTAGCGAAATTTCTTTATTTGGTGTATTCATGTAATCTGCCCAAAATGGCAAATTATCAATCATAATTGCAGACAAGTCACCATACTTGGTACCATATTCTTGGTATAAATCGGCACTTCCCCCAATGCGCAAATTCTTCTTGGTAAACATCGCAGTATTGGGATGATTTTCTAAATAATTGGCAAAAAGCATTTTACCAGAAGTAAAATGGTTTTGTTCCAAAGATTCTTTGGTAATTGGGATGAACTTACTTTTGGCATTGGTCGTTCCCGAAGATTTGGCAAACCATTGCACCTTTCCTGGCCAGAGCACATCGGCTGCGCCTCGGCGTGCGCGTTCAATTTCTGGCTCCAATTCTTCATAAATCACCACGGGCACTTTTTCTTTAAAATCCTCGTAGGTTTTTATATTTTTAAAATCAAACTTTTGCCCATACTGCGTTCCCTTCCCTCTCTCTATCAAATACTTGAATACACGCTGCTGTGCCTCAATGGGCTGCATACGAATTTCTTCTACCTTATTGACATAAGAATTAACGACAAAAGATGCAATTTTGTTTACGATTGTTACCATAGTTTTCCCTTACAAAACACACAAAAATAGGGATTTTTTTCGGGATTTATAAATACTTTTTATGCTTTCTCATTTCGTTAAGAAACGAAAAAATCGCAAAGAATTTAATTTTTCTTTACGATTTAACATAAAAAACAATCCCTAAAAATTAGGATTTTGCTATATTTTATTTCGCAATATTGATGGCGCGTGTTTCGCGGATTACGGTAACTTTCACCTGCCCTGGGTAAGTCATTTCATTTTGGATTTTATCAGTAATCAGGAATGAAAGTTCATTGGCTTTGGCATCGTCTACCTTGTCGCAATCTACCATTACGCGCAGCTCTCTACCCGCTTGAATGGCATAAGCTTTCTGTACGCCCTCAAAACCTAGCGCTGTGTTTTCCAAATCTTTAAGTCGCTGAATGTAGGACTCTACTACTTGGCGGCGCGCACCTGGACGCGCTCCACTGATGGCATCTGCTACTTGTACGATGGGGGCAAGTAGCGAGGTCATTTCAATCTCATCGTGGTGTGCACCGATGGCGTTTACAACTTCTGGATTTTCGCCAAATTTCTCTGCCCACTGCATACCTAGCAAGGCGTGTGGTAGTTCTGATTCTTGCTCTGGCACTTTACCTATATCGTGCAACAAGCCTGCGCGCTTGGCGAGCTTGGCATTTAGCCCTAACTCGGCAGCGAGCGTGCCTGCTATGTGTGCTACTTCACGGGAATGTTGTAGCAAGTTTTGCCCATAAGATGAGCGGTATTTCATACGCCCAATGATACGAATAAGCTCTGGGTTTAGGCCGTGAATACCGAGGTCTATCACGGTTTTTTTACCTACATTTACGATTTCTTCTTCTATTTGCTTCGTTGTTTTTGCCACCACTTCTTCGATTCTGCCTGGGTGGATTCGGCCATCGGTTACAAGCTTATGCATAGATAAGCGTGCGATTTCTCTGCGAATGGGGTCAAAACACGAAAGTACAATGGCCTCTGGGGTATCATCTACAATGATTTCTACGCCAGTGGCAGCTTCTATGGCTCTGATGTTTCTACCTTCTCGACCAATGATTCGGCCTTTGATATCATCGTTTTCAAGGTTAAAAACGGATACGGCGTTTTCCACGGCTTGCTCTGTGCCTATGCGCTGAATGGATTGGATTACGATTTTGCGAGCCTCCTCTCGGGCGTTCATATTGGCCTCGTCCATAATTTCTTGGATATGGGCTTGGGCTTTGGTTTTAGCCTCATCTTTGAGGGATTGGACTAATTCCTCGCGCGCTTCATCGGCTGAGTATCCTGAGATTTTTTCCAGCAACTCTACTTGGCGCTTATGGTTGGCATTTACTTCTTCAATTTTTCGGTTAAGGGCCACTCTTCGCTCCTCAAATACTTCAATTTCTGAGGTGAGTGATTTTCTATTTTTCTTAAGTTCTGCTAAGCCTTCGTTTAGCTTGTGCTCTTTTTCTTTGATGATTTTCTCTCTATCGGAGATTTTCTTTTCCCTTTGGTTTACAGCCTCTTCGTGCTGCGCTTTTAGTTCCAAAAATTTCTCTTTGGCCTGCAAGATTTTTTCTTTCTTAATGCTTTCGCCCTCGGTAGTGGCTTCTTTAAGCTTGCTTTCGGCTTCGAGTTTTATGCGATTGGCTTCCTTCTCTAGCGCTACGGCTTTTTCCTTTGCCTCGTTGTAGAGAATTTCCCCTCTGTTATCGACTTGTTTTTTGGTAAGGGCGTAGGCTATGAGCGCGCCCACGAGTAATCCTATAATTCCTATTATGTATTCCATTTTTTATAATTAAATTTATGTTTATCTCTTTTTTGGTATAAAAAAACCACATTAGTTCAGGTGATTTGTGTAAAACTCCTAAAAAATAGGATTTGAGTTATTCCAGCATTCAGGCTTCCTTTTCTTTGGGTACCTAAATCAATAGGCGAAGGCTTGCCTTAGGGCTGGCATTGGCTCGGTTACATCGTTTTCGTTGAGTTTACCAAATAATGTTAGAACTAATGTGGAAATATTTTTCCCCACCTGATTTTTTTGTAGCGGTGGGCAGAACTTCTCGTGCGTTTTTTGATTGAAATTTATAGATTTTGATTGATTTTCTCGGTAAGCTCTTCCAAGGCTTGGCTCTGCATTTGCTCCTGCTCTTGGGCTTTTTTCTCTTGCGCGAGTACCTTTGCCACATATTGCAGGGCGCACATCGCGAGTGCGTCTTGCTTGTCTCTTACATGATATTTATCCTCAAAATCTTTTATCAGCTCATTAATCTTCCTGCCAGTGGCTCTCAAAATCTCTTCCTCCTCGGGGTAGCCATCATGGGGTAGCTCCTATCTGCAACATTTATGTTGATTTTCACTTGGTTCATTACCTGCTACATCGAGTTTTTATTGATTTCGGCCATACATAAATCCACCTCTTTAATGAGTTGATTTATTTTCAATTTCATCAACTTCTTGTGCTCGGGGTTGCCCTCCAAAGCACTTGCTATTTTCAAATTTTTATTTATATATATTAACTCTTGATTCTTTGCCCACTCTTCATTCAGCTTCTGTGTTAATTGCTCGTTTTTGCGGAGCAGCTCGGCATTCTCGGACTTTAAATCCTTGTATTTCCGAAGCAGGTTTTGCACTGCGTTTTCTAGTGCCCAGAAACTTTCGCTATACTTTTGCATTAATCTTTTAAGAGCATTAATTCTAACAATGCACAAATATAAAGTTTTTTTTAACGCACCGCAAATCTAGCGGCAGGTTTATTCAATTTAATTTTGGCAGATCGAGTGCTTTTGATTGCAAAAACTGATAAATATAACCTAAATTTTATCCCATATATGGCGTTAAAAACTTATTTTTGCAAAAAATTTAATTTCAAGTCATTATGAATCAACTACCACAAGCATTTCGTGCGCCGTATGAATTTGACCCTAAATTCAAAAAATCTGCTGTTTATTTCTGTATGGAATACGGCATTGACCAAGCTTTGAAAATCTACTCCGGTGGGCTTGGCTTCTTGGCGGGCTCTCATATGAGAAGCGCCTATGACACGAAGCAAAACCTCATCGGCATCGGTATTTTATGGAAATATGGGTACTATGACCAGTTCAAAAAAGAGGACCGCAAAATGGGCGTTCTTTTCCAAGAAAAAATCTACCACTTCCTGCGTGATACCAATATTAAATTCACTATTAAAATCTCTGGACACGATGTTTGGGTAAAGGCATTTTACCTAGACCCAGAGGTATTCGGCACTGCGCCGCTGTTCCTTTTAAGCACTGATTTGCCTGAAAACGACTACCTAGCAAAATCCACCACATTCCGATTATATGATTCCGACCCTAAGGCCAAAATCGCACAATGTATGGTGCTAGGGCTAGGTGGTGCTAAATTATTGGAAGAGCTGAACTACGATCCAGAGGTGTATCATTTTAATGAAGCGCACGCACTTTCTGCCGTATTTAATTGGCTACCTAGATTTGGAAAAGAAAAATTGAAAGAAAAATTAGTTTTCACTACCCACACGCCTGAAGAAGCGGGGAACGAGAAACACAATATTCACGAGTTGAATGAAATGGGATTCTTCAACGGCTTGCCACTGGATCGTGTGCGTGAGCTTACAGGAGTAGAAGGTGATGAATTTAATCACTCACTTGTGGCACTTCGTTTGGCAAGAATTGCAAATGGGGTTTCTAAACTTCACGGCGAAGTGGCTAGACATATGTGGGAAAACTACGAAGGCGTGTGCCCAATCACCCATGTAACAAATGCTCAAAATAAAAAATACTGGGCTGATAGACGACTAGATAAAGCCAAAAAAGATGGCAACTTAGAGGCCCTCATCAAGCGCAAAAAAGAGCTAAAAGCCTACCTTTTTGAAGAAGTAGCAAACCAGAACGCAAAACTATTTGACCCTGATGTCTTAACCATCGTTTGGGCAAGACGCTTTGCTGAGTACAAAAGAGCCGACCTAATCACTCGCGACATCGAAAAATTCAACGAGCTGATGAATAATACCAAGCAGCCCGTTCAATTAATCATCGCTGGGAAGCCTTACCCTATGGATTACAACGCAATCCGCCAGTATGATGCCCTCGTGGAATTAAGCCACGGATACAAAAATATGGCCGTACTCGCAGGATATGAATTAAGCCTATCCAAAAAACTAAAAGATGGCGCCGACATTTGGCTAAACAACCCACGCGTAACCCGCGAAGCCTCAGGCACCAGTGGAATGACTGCCGCCATGAACGGAGCCATAAACCTCTCTACCAACGATGGCTGGATTCGTGAATTTAACGATATGAACCCAGAGGCGCTATTCACCCTGCCAATCATCGACTGGACATTGCCACACTTCGAGCAAGATAAAATCGATAGAGAAAATCTATACAAAATCCTGCAAAACGAAGCCCTCCCACTCTACTACAACACCCCAGAAGAATGGTACAAAAAAGTACTCACCAGTATGAACACCGTAACACCATTCTTTGATTCTGCTCGTATGGTGGAAGAGTATTATACCAATATTTACGATTTATAATTGAATTAAATCATAGCTAAATCAAGCCCAAAGCAGCTTTTTTCATTAAACTGGAAAAAAGTTGCTTTTTTATTAAATGAAAAATCGTATCTTCAAGCCTTTAAACAAAAAAAAGTAATTTAACTATGAAATTAGAAATCGCTTGTTTCAACCTAGAATCTGCCCTTACGGCAGCACTTTCACCGGCAGACCGCATAGAGCTCTGCGCAGGATTCCAACACGGCGGCACCACCCCCAGCGTGCAAGATTACCTCACCGTAAAGAAAAAAACGCAAAAGCCCATTTACATTATGATTCGCCCCAGAGGAGGCGATTTTGTGTACTCGCCAGAGGAAATCACCCAGATGGAAGATAGTATTCGTGTCTTTGCTGAATTAGGAGCCGATGGTTTTGTATTTGGAGCTTTAGACGAAGAGGGAAACATCGATGTAGAAAACTGCCAAAAGCTTGTTGCCGCTTGCGATGGCAAACCTTGCAGTTTCCACCGAGCTATCGACCACACACCTGATATTGAGGAGGCTGTGCGAAAAGTAATAAAGCTCGGCTTCTCTACAATTTTAACCTCGGGACACACCAGTGCCGCTCCTAAGGGCATTAAGGTTTTAAAGCAGCTTCAAGAGCAATTTGGCAATCAAATTGACATTATGCCTGGGGGTGGCGTTCGCTCGAGCAATATCAAAGAATTAGCAGAAAAAGTAAACGCGCCTTACTACCACTCTTCGGCCATTAAGCAAGGTAGCGACCTCGCAGATGATGGCGAAATCAAGGCGCTGAAACTAGCCATAGAAAAGTAGAAAAATCGGATTTTACCAAAATTAAATAGTACATTTGCCTGCGAGCATGGATATTATTTTTTTGATTGCGGCCGTGGCATTAGGCGCGGCGCTAGGGCTTTTTTTGGGAAGCAACAAGTTATTAAACAAGCTACTCCTCACATTCAGTGGGGCTTATTTGCTTGGGGTGAATATTGTGGAAGTTTTCCCTAAGCTATATACCTCTAACTTGGAGGCTAGCAAAATTGGGCTGTTTGTGCTTTTAGGCATCTTAATCCAAATCATTTTAGAGGGCATCACCAAGGGCGCCGAGCACGGGCATTTGCACAGCAAGGAGCACGAAGTCTTTCCGCTTGGAGTATTCCTCGGGCTGTTTGTACACGCTTTAATTGAAGGGGTGCCACTACAAGAATCTGGCGGGCATCATTTATTATGGGCAATTTTAGTGCATAAAGTCCCTGTGGCGATGGTGCTTTTTATATTTCTATCAAAATCAAAGCTTCATCTTTTCAAAATTGGCATTTTTATGCTTCTATTTGCACTGGCCTCCCCCATTGGCTATGCAGTGGGCAAGCTCCTGCCCGAGCAGCTCCCCATTTATGCACTAGCTCTTGCGGCGGGTATATTCTTGCATATTTCCACGGTGATTATCTTTGAGAGTGTGGAGGGGCATAAGCTTAAGTTCAAAAAATTATCAATGGTGGTTTTAGGCTTTCTTTTAGCAATTATTTTTTCACATTAAACCTATGAAGCAGCAGAAAGTTTTAATAATCTTTGCACACCCTTTGTATGAAAAATCAAGGGCAAATAAGGTACTGAATCAAAATATCCCTAAGTCTGATAATTTCACCTTTCACGATTTATATGAATGCTACCCTAATTTTGAGGTGGATATTACCAAGGAGCAGGAATTGCTTCTAGCACACGACATCATCATCTGGCAGCACCCGCTGTATTGGTACTCTTGCCCTGCCCTTTTAAAGCAGTGGATTGATATGGTTTTGGTCTACGATTGGGCATATGGCGCTCGTGGGGGCGCCTTGAAGGGGAAAACCCTACTGCAAGTCATCACCACGGGAGGCTCGCGGGAGAACTATTGCCCCACAGGATTAGAGAAACACACCATTCCAGATTTGCTAGAACCCTTCTCGCAAACGGCACTTATGTGCGGAATGCGCTACTTGCCGCCATTTGTATTCCACGAGGTAAATAATGTTTCTGAAGAAGTTTTGGAAGAAAAAGGTGCTCGCTATGGCATTTTGCTCGATTATATTTCTAAATTCAGGATTTTTGATTCAGAATTAAAAGGTTTCATTTATTTAAACGATTGGTTTCAACATAAAATACAATAAACATTGGATAGTTTTCTACTACAAGCCATCATCTATTTAGCCGCTGCTATTTTTTGCGTGCCGATAGCTAAAAAATTAGGATTAAGCTCCGTTCTAGGCTACATATTTGCAGGAATGCTCATAGGCCCCTACATCTTAGGCTGGATTGGGCAGGAGGGCGAAGATTTAATGCACTTTGCCGAATTTGGGGTGGTGATGATGCTCTTCCTCGTGGGGCTAGAATTAGAGCCTGCCAAATTCTGGAAGATGCGGAAATTCATTCTCGGTATGGGCGCCATTCAGCTAGCCATCACGGCCACTGTGCTCACCGTGCTTATGGCGAGCCTTGTTGGCTGGAATGTGCAAACTTCCATCGCGATTGCCTTGGCGCTCACCATGTCTTCCACTGCTATTGTGCTACAAACCATTAGCGAAAAGAATTTAAACAACACCTCCGCAGCGCGCTCCTCTTTTGCCGTTTTGCTATTTCAGGACATTGCCGTAATCCCTATTTTGGCACTAATCCCGCTATTAGCCGCCTCAGAGGTGAGCATTAAGGCAGAAAACTCCGCGGTATTAACTGATGGCCTCCCCAATTGGCTGCAAACCATCATCGTAATCAGCTCAATCGGTGTCATTGCGCTAGCGGGCAAATACTTGATTGAGCCGCTCCTTAGAATCGTGGCCAAAACACGCTTGCAGGAGCTCTTCACCGCCTCGGCATTGCTCCTTGTAATGGGCGTATCCTATCTAATGGAGATGGTGGGGCTTTCCCCTGCGTTGGGCGCCTTTATTGCGGGAGTCGTTTTAGCCAACTCAGAGTTTAAACACGAGCTAGAGGGCGACATTGAGCCTTTCAAAGGGCTACTTTTGGGCTTATTCTTCATTGGAGTGGGCGCTTCGGTAAATTTCCCTTTAATCTTGAAACGCCCTTGGTTTGTTTTAATTTTCGTTTTAGTCTTAACCCTTGTCAAATTCTTAGTCCTATTCTTAATCGGGAAACTTTACAAAAAATCATTAGACCAAAATCTACTCTTTGCCTTTGCCCTGAGCCAAGCGGGCGAATTTGGTTTTGTGATTATGAGTTTCTCTCGCCAGTTGGACATTGTGAATCGAGAAACTTCGGATATCGTTATGGCAATCATCGCCATCAGTATGCTTTTAACCCCGTTCCTGCTATTGTTCAACGAGAGAGTTTTAGAGCCTAAAATTGGGACTAAGTTTAAGCCCAAACAGCAGGAGGATTTTATTTCGGAAGAAATTCAGCGCCCGAACGAAGTTGTCATTGCAGGCTTTGGGCAATTTGGGAGTACCATAGGCCGTATGCTTAAAGCCAATAACATCACCCCTACGATTCTTGACCACGATTCTGAGCGGGTGGATATCCTGCGCAAAATGGGCTACCAAGTGTATTACGGCGATGCGACGCGCGTGGAGGTGCTGAAAGCGGCCAAACTTGATGAGGCGAAACTCTTCATTGCCGCGGTGGATAACCCTGAGGTGAATATCCAGCTGATGGAGGTGGTGCGCAAAAACTTCCCCCAAGTGAAGGTGATGACGCGTGCTAGAAACCGCCACGATGCCTACCAATTCATTGATTTAGGCATAAAAGATTTTTACCGCGATACGCTCTACTCTGCCGTAACGCTGGGGGTAGATGCCTTAGTTTCGCTCGGGCTTAGGCGGTACACCGCAACAAGACAGGGCTACCGCTTTATAAAATATGACATCGATACCACGCAGAAGCTTGCCGCCAAACGGCACGATAAAAAGGCCTACTTCACTACCCTCAAAGAGGAAATTGAGGGGCAAGAAGAGTTGCTTAAAAACGATTTATTTGTGCTAGAAGCCGCCACCGACCATTCTTGGGAGCGCGACTATCTAAACGATGAGCAGGAATAAATTGAGCGCTTGCCTTTCTGCCCTGTAAGTGTGCATTTATCCCTCGTTGGTACGCGTTTATCCCTTGTAGGTTTGCGTTTATCCCTCGTTGGTATGCGTTTATCCCTTGTAGGTTTGCGTTTATCCCTCGTTGGTACGCGTTTATCCCTTGTAGGTTTGCATTTATCCCTCGTTGGTACGCATTTATCCCTCGTTGGTATGCGTTTATCCCTTGTAACCTGAGTTCGATTAATAAAACATAGCTAATTGATTAGTTTTCAGAGTTTCATATTTTAATGATGGTTTTTTAGGAAGAAAGTGATAGGCAATAATCCCTGCCACTAAGTTGGTCATAAAATTTCCTATTGAACGATGTCTGGAGTGCTCAATTTGGCAAATGTTTTTTAGCTCGTCATTCACCGTCTCTATGATGGAGCGTTTTCTAAGCAAAATTTTGTCAGACATAGTCATAAGAGAGTTTTTCATGTTGTTTCGGATGTTGGTAATCAGTTGAATACCATCCACAAAGAGTAATTGATTCAACTTTTCGGAGATGTAACCTTTGTCCCCAAACAGTTTACCAAAAATTTGCTTCAAAAAGCCTTCATTTTTCAGTGGTTCTCTATCGTCTACATTCGCCTGCGTTACGCAAAAACTCAATATCTCGCCTTTATCATTAATGACCAAATGGAGTTTAAATCCATGAAACCAACCCATAGTAGATTTCCCCGTTGTAGCTAGGTCTTTGAATACTTTGTTGCGTTTAATTCTTTTGTTTCCACATACTCTTATTGGCGTACTATCCACAAAAGAAACCCCTGTACAACTTCCTAAAGCACAGGTTTTTGCAAACATGGTAAGAGCCATGATATTGGATTGCATAAGTTCTGTGAATCGGTTATAAGAGACCGTTTGAGGAAATTCCTGTTGCATATGCTTTTGAACATAGTAAATGTAAAAATGCTTAAAAGTTCTAAAGCCACTTAGATGAAAAAGAATCATTATGGTGATTACTTCAGCGTTACTCATTTTGGGTTTCTTTTTGGGAGGCTTTCCGAGAGTAAAAGGCTGAGTGAATTTTTCAAAATCATTACAAAAGTCATCAACAATACAAAAAATATCCGTAATTTTGTGGTAATTAATCATGAGAAATAGTTGTTAAATAATTGAATTTTAAAAACTTAAAAATACAACTATTTCTCTTTTTATACAACTTATTTCCCTTAAAATATTAATCGAACTCAGGTTTGTAGGTATTGATTTATTTTCAGTAGTTTTTATTTATCCCTTGTAAGTTTCTATTTATCCCTCGTAGTTTTGTATTTTTTTTGAGGATTTTTCAATTTTAGGATTTAAAACTTGTGCTTAGGCATAAAAAAACACGCGCGCGGCACAAAGTGCCGCGCGCGTGGGTTATTCGCCTTTATTTTTATTAAAATTAAGCCTCGCCTTGCACGCCGAAGTTTGGGGCCTCTGGCTCTCTGATTTCTCCGAATTGAGCTTCAAAACGGTTTAGATTTTCAATCAAAGCGCCTGCCAATCTTTTGGCGTGGTATGGGGTTAAGATAATTCTAGATTTTACTTGTGGCTTAGGCATTCCTGGCATCATTTGGATAAAATCTACTACAAACTCTGTGTTTGAGTGGTTGATTAATGCCAAATTTGAATAAGTGCCAGAAGCTGTTTCGTTATTGATTTCGATATCAAAGTTTTGTTGTTGGTTATTTTCGCTCATGATTTAAAATTTTTATTTTGTTGATTTTTTACTTTTTAATTCTTCGTATTCTTTTTGAGAACCTACAATCATATTTTGGTAAGCTTTAAGACCTGTACCTGCTGGGATTAAATGGCCTACAATCACATTTTCTTTCAATCCGTTCAAGTCGTCTACTTTACCAGCAACAGCTGCTTCGTTCAGTACTTTTGTAGTTTCCTGGAATGATGCGGCAGAGATAAACGATTTAGTCTGTAATGCTGCTCTGGTGATACCTTGCAACACGGGCTCTGCTGTAGCTGGCATTGCATCACGAGCAACTACCAATTTAGCATCATCTCTACGAAGTTTTGAATTTTCATCTCTCAACTCAAGAACTGAAACGATTTGTCCTGGTTTCAATACTTCACTATCTCCTGCATCTTCTACTACTTTCATTCCAAAGATTCTATCGTTTTCCTCGATAAAGTCTATCTTATGCTCCAAACTTGAATCTAAGAATCTGGTGTCTCCAGCATCGATGATTCTTACTTTTCTCATCATCTGTCTCACGATGATTTCAAAGTGCTTGTCATCAATTTTCACCCCTTGTAATCGGTAAACATCTTGGATTTCGTTTACCAAATACTCCTGAACGGCGGTAGGGCCTTTGATGTTCAAGATGTCTGTCGGGGTGATTGCCCCATCGGATAGTGGCATACCTGCACGGATAAAGTCGTTTTCTTGAACTAAGATTTGGTTTGAAAGTTTCACCAAGTATTTCTTGATTTCACCTGTACGAGATTCTACGATGATCTCGCGGTTACCTCGTTTTACTTTACCAAAGCTTACCACTCCATCGATTTCAGAAACTACTGCAGGGTTTGATGGGTTACGCGCTTCGAAAAGCTCGGTCACCCTTGGTAAACCTCCCGTGATATCCCCTGATTTTGCAGAAGATCTTGGGATTTTCACCAATGTTTTACCCGCTATAATTTCTTCGCCATCGTCTACGATAAGGTGCGCACCTACTGGTAGGTTGTAAGATTTCTCTTCGCCACTCTTATCCACAACAATCAATGATGGGATTAATTTTTTATTTCTTGATTCAGAGATTACTTTTTCAGTAAATCCTGTTTGGTCGTCGGTTTCTAGCTGGAAGGTTTCACCTTGTGTTAAGTTTTCAAACTTAATTTGCCCTGCTGTTTCAGCGATGATTACGGCGTTGTAAGGGTCCCAAGAGTTGATGGCATCTCCTTTTTTCACTTTTTGCCCATCGTTTACATATAGGATTGAGCCGTAAGAGATGTTATTAGTCATTGCAACCTCGCCATTCTTATCAATCAACTTCATCTCCGCCGTACGGGAAACTACTACCTTGATTGGCTCGCCAGCTTCATCTACTGAGTCTACCGTTCTTAAATCATCGAATTCCACAGTACCATCTTGCTTAGCTCTTAAAGTGGATTGCTCAGAGACATTCCCCGCGGTTCCCCCTTGGTGGAAGGTACGGAGTGTAAGCTGTGTACCTGGCTCTCCGATTGATTGAGCGGCGATTACCCCTACGGTTTCCCCCATCTGTACAGGCTTGCCAGTTGCGAGGTTTCTACCATAACACTTGGCACAGATTCCTGATTTGGAATCACAAGTGAGCGGTGAGCGCACCTCTATGGTATCAATGCCTGCGGCATCGATTCTGGCTGCGGTATCTTCGTCAATTAGCTGGTCTGCCTCCACGAGGATATCGCCTGTCTCTGGGTCGTATACATCTTGTAGGGCGGTTCTTCCTAGGATTCTATCTTTAAGTGGCTCTATGATTTCATCATTTTTCTTTAAAGCTGAAACTTCTAAGCCTCTTAATGTGCCACAATCTTCTTCGTTTACGATTACATCCTGTGCCACATCTACCAAACGGCGTGTTAAGTATCCAGCATCAGCCGTTTTCAATGCGGTATCTGCAAGCCCCTTACGCGCTCCGTGGGTGGAGATAAAGTATTCCAAGATTGAAAGACCTTCGCGGAAGTTTGATACAATTGGGTTTTCAATAATGTCGCCTCCTGTGGAGCCTGCCTTTTGAGGCTTGGCCATCAAACCACGCATACCACTGAGCTGGCGAATTTGCTCCTTAGAACCACGCGCTCCTGAATCAAGCATCATATACACGGAGTTAAATCCTTGCTTATCCTCGCGCATACGCTTCATCACGATTTCGGTGAGGCTCGCGTTGGTATTTGTCCAAACATCAATTACTTGGTTATAGCGCTCATTATTGGTGATAAGCCCCATATTGTAGTTTCCACGAATGGCATCTACTTCATCAATCGCATTTTGAATCATTTCTGATTTTTGCTCAGGAATTAAGATATCTCCCAATGAGAAAGAAAGTCCTCCTTCAAAGGCGTTCATATAACCTAAGGTTTTCATTCTATCCAAGAACTTAGCTGTGGTAGGGAAATCCGTTTGCTTTAAGATGCTACCAATTACATTTCTTAACGATTTTTTGGTCAAAACTTCATTGATGAAGCCTACCTCTTCTGGTACAATTTTATTAAATAAAACTCTACCCACAGAAGTCTCGATGAGCTTCATTTTGAACTCGCCATCTTCTTTCACTCTTACCTTAACCTTGATTGGCGCGTTTAGCTCTGCCTTGCCCTCATTGTAAGCGATTTGCACCTCTTCATCTGAGTAGAAAGTTAAGCCTTCTCCTATCACCTTCTCCTCCTCTGTGGAGTGTTTAATCTTGGTCATATAATACAAGCCCAATACCATATCCTGAGATGGCACCGCGATAGGCGAACCGTTGGCTGGGTTTAAGATGTTTTGTGAGCCAAGCATCAAGAGCTGTGCCTCCAAGATAGCCTCTGGGCCGAGTGGTAAGTGCACCGCCATTTGGTCGCCATCAAAGTCAGCGTTAAAAGCGGTACACGCAAGTGGGTGCAGGCGGATTGCCTTACCTTCGATTAACTTGGGCTGGAATGCCTGAATACCCAAACGGTGCAAAGTGGGGGCGCGGTTGAGTAGCACAGGATGACCTTTTAGTACATTTTCTAAAATATCCCAAACTACGGGCTCCTTTCTATCTATAATTCTTTTAGCAGATTTTACCGTTTTTACGATTCCTCTTTCGATTAATTTTCTAACGATAAATGGCTTATATAATTCTGCTGCCATATCTTTTGGCAATCCACACTCGTGCAATTCCAAATCTGGACCTACAACGATTACGGAACGAGCAGAATAATCCACACGCTTACCTAATAAGTTTTGACGGAAACGACCTTGCTTACCTTTCAATGAATCTGAAAGTGATTTCAATGGACGGTTACCATCAGCTTTTACGGCAGATGATTTTCTTGTATTGTCGAACAATGAATCTACGGCTTCCTGTAACATCCTTTTCTCGTTTCTTAGGATTACTTCTGGAGCTTTAATTTCCAATAATCTCTTTAAACGATTGTTTCTAATGATTACACGGCGGTATAATTCATTTAAATCAGAGGTGGCAAAACGCCCACCATCTAGCGGCACTAGTGGTCTTAACTCTGGTGGAATCACAGGAATCACCTTCATAATCATCCACTCAGGGCGGTTTACTTTCCCATCTTGATTAGATTCTCTTAAAGACTCTACAACTTGAAGCCTTTTCAAGGCTTCGGTTCTTCTTTGTTTTGAAGTTTCGTGGTTTGCCTTATGTCTTAAATCATATGAAAGCTCGTCTAAATCTATTCGCTTTAACAATTCTTCAAGACACTCCGCCCCCATTTTAGCGATGAACTTATTAGGGTCTGAATCTTCTAAATATTGATTATCCACTGGCAGAGTCTCCATAATGTCCAAATATTCCTCCTCGGTAAGGAAGTCCATTTGGTTCAGCTCCTCGCCATCGGGTCTCTTAGCGATACCTGGCTGAATTACTACATAGCGCTCGTAGTAAACAATCATATCTAATTTCTTAGAGGGTATCCCTAAAATGTAGCCTAATTTATTTGGCAATGAACGGAAATACCAAATGTGAGCCACTGGCACCACAAGGTTGATATGCCCGATTCTATCTCTTCGCACTTTTTTCTCGGTAACCTCTACTCCACAACGGTCGCAGACGATTCCTTTGTAACGAATTCTTTTATATTTTCCACAAGCACACTCGTAGTCTTTTACTGGCCCAAAAATTCTCTCACAAAACAAGCCGTCTCTCTCTGGCTTGTGCGTACGATAGTTAATGGTTTCTGGCTTTAAAACTTCTCCGTGAGAGGCTTGTAAAATAGTCTCCGGAGAGGCTAAACCAATTCTGATTTTATCGAATTTGCTAGTGTTGACTTTATTTGTTGACATAGACTAATGCTATATATTATTTTAAATTAAATAAACGATGGTTTTTTTATTGTGTTTTCTCATCTTCTGATGAAAGCAAATCAATATCTAAACCTAAACCTTGAAGCTCGTGCAACAATACATTGAAGGATTCAGGGATACCAGGTTCTGGCATTGGGTTTCCTTTCACAATTGCATTGTATGTATTGGCTCTACCTAATACATCATCAGATTTCACGGTTAGGATTTCTCGCAAGATATTAGATGCGCCGTAGGCTTCTAAGGCCCAAACCTCCATCTCTCCAAAACGCTGACCTCCAAATTGTGCTTTACCACCTAATGGCTGCTGCGTAATCAGTGAGTATGGTCCAATGGAACGCGCGTGCATTTTATCATCTACCATATGGCCTAATTTCAGCATATAGATTACACCCACAGTTGCTTTTTGGTCGAATCTCTCTCCTGTTCCACCATCGTATAGATAAGTGGTTCCGTATCTTGGCACCCCCGCTTTATCTGTAAGCTCATTAATTTGCTCTATGTGAGCTCCATCAAAAATAGGTGTTGCATATTTTTGTCCTAAGTTTCTACCTGCCCATCCGAGTACGGTCTCAAAAATCTGACCTATGTTCATACGAGATGGCACCCCTAGCGGGTTTAGCACGATATCTACTGGCGTACCATCTGCAAGGAAAGGCATATCCTCATCTCGTACGATACGAGCTACGATACCCTTGTTTCCGTGGCGACCAGCCATTTTATCACCTACTTTTAATTTTCGTTTTTTGGCAATATAAATTTTGGCTAGTTTCACAATACCAGAAGGCAATTCATCTCCCACCGAAATAGTGAACCTTTCTCTATTTAGCACACCTTGTAAATCGTTATATTTGATTTTAAAGTTGTGTAATAATTGTTTCACCAATTCATTAAGGTGCTCATCTGTAGTCCAGTTACCACCAGTTAAGTTTTGGTAATCATCTACACTACTTAACAATTTTTGGGTAAATTTAGCTCCTTTTGGAATCACCTCCTCGTTCAAATCATTGAGGACTCCTTGGGAAGTTTTTCCGTTTAATAATTTATATAATTTTTCTAGTAAAACTTCTCTTAAATCATCAAAGTTTTTCTGGAAGTCTTCTTCTAATTTTTCAATAGTAACTTTATCTTTCGCTCTCTTGTTCTTGTCCTTAATGCTACGGGCAAAGAGCTTTTTATCGATTACCACCCCTCTGAGTGATGGAGTAGCTTTCAACGAGGCATCTTTCACATCGCCTGCCTTATCACCAAAGATTGCGCGGAGTAGTTTCTCCTCTGGTGTAGGGTCTGATTCACCTTTTGGCGTAATTTTCCCGATTAGGATATCGCCAGGTTTTACTTCTGCACCAATGCGGATCATACCATTTTCGTCAAGGTCTTTAGTCGCTTCTTCTGATACATTTGGAATATCGTTTGTAAGCTCCTCCATACCTAACTTGGTATCTCTCACATCCATAGTATATTCATCAATGTGAATTGAAGTAAACCAATCTTCTCTTACTGCTTTTTCAGAAATTACAATTGCATCCTCGAAGTTATACCCCTTCCAAGGCATAAACGATACAAGAAGGTTTCGTCCTAAGGCTAGCTCTCCGTTTTCAGTGGCGTAGCCCTCGCATAAAACCTGCCCTTTCTGTACTTTATCTCCTACTTTTACGATAGGTTTAAGGTTGATAGAAGTCCCTTGGTTAGTTTTTCTAAACTTAATTAGGTTATATGTTTTTTCGGCTGGGTCAAAGCTTACAATATCCTCTTCCTCAGTTCTTTCATATGCAATTACAATCTTGCGCGCATCCACATAGCGCACCTCTCCATTGCCCTCTGCATTGATTAATATTCGAGAATCTCTTGCCACAGCTCCTTCTAAGCCAGTTCCCACGATTGGCGCTTGAGGTTTTAATAACGGCACTGCTTGGCGCATCATATTGGAGCCCATCAGCGCACGGTTAGCATCATCGTGTTCCAAGAAAGGAATTAATGAAGCGGAGATTGATGCGATTTGGTTTGGCGCCACATCCATCAAATTCACTTCTGATGGTGCTACCACTGGGAAATCCCCATCCTCACGAGCAATTACACGCTCGCTCACAAAATCGCCCTTGTCATCAAGCTTAGCATTAGCTTGGGCAATAATTTTATCTTCTTCCTCCTCTGCGGTGAAATAAGTCGGCGCCTTATCAAGAAGCACTCTACCATTCTCCACCTCACGGTACGGAGTTTCTAGGAAGCCCATACTATTTACTTTGGCATAAACGCAAAGTGATGAGATCAAACCAATGTTTGGCCCCTCAGGTGTTTCAATCGGACATAATCTTCCGTAGTGCGTGTAGTGAACATCTCGCACCTCAAATCCTGCTCTTTCACGAGAAAGACCACCTGGCCCTAAGGCTGATAAACGACGCTTGTGCGTAACCTCAGACAGCGGGTTAGTTTGGTCCATAAATTGAGATAGCTGGTTGGTTCCAAAGAATGAATTAATTACAGAAGACAAAGTCTTAGCATTAATCAAATCAATTGGCGTAAACACTTCATTATCACGAACATTCATTCGCTCACGAATGGTGCGTGCCATACGATTCAACCCTACCCCAAATTGATTTGCCATTTGCTCGCCCACAGTTCTCACACGGCGATTGGACAAGTGGTCGATATCATCAACTTCGGCTTTGGAATTTACTAGCTCAATTAAATATTTAACGATTGAGATAATATCTTCTTTCGTTAATACTTGTATATTTTCTGGAATATCCAGCGATAATTTTTTATTTAATCTGTAACGCCCTACTTCGCCTAAGCTATAACGGGCATCTGAGAAGAATAATTTATCTATAATACCACGCGCAGTTTCTTCATCTGGTGGTTCAGCGTTTCGGAGCTGACGGTAGATGTATTCTACGGCCTCTTTTTCGGTATTAGTTGGGTCTTTTTGTAATGTGTTTAAAATAATTGCGTAATCTTGTGCCTTGTTATCTTCTTTATGTAGAAGAATGGTCTTAACGCCCGCATCTATAATCTCCTCGATGTGTTGCTCTTCAAGGATTGTTTCGCGGTCAAGCACAATTTCGTTACGCTCAATGGATACCACCTCACCTGTATCCTCATCTACGAAATCCTCGTGCCAAGTATTCAGCACACGAGCGGCCAAAGTTCTACCTAAAGCTTTGGATAAATTTGCTTTAGTTGCTTTTACTTCTTCCGCTAAATCAAAGATTTCTAAAATATCTTTATCTCTTTCAAAACCAATAGCTCTTAACAAAGTCGTAAGCGGAAGTTTTTTCTTACGGTCAATGTAGGCATACATCACACTATTAATGTCGGTAGCAAATTCTATCCACGACCCCTTGAATGGAATGATACGGGAAGAATAAAGTTTTGTACCATTTGCGTGGAAAGATTGCCCAAAGAATACCCCAGGGGAGCGGTGTAATTGGGATACGATAACGCGCTCCGCACCATTAATCACAAAAGAGCCACTAGGAGTCATATACGGGATTGTTCCTAGATAAACATCTTGAACCACGGTTTCAAAATCCTCGTGCTCAGGGTCTGTACAATACAGCTTTAATCTAGCTTTTAAAGGAACGCTATAAGTTAAACCTCTTTCAATACACTCTTGAATTGAATAGCGTGGAGAATCCACAAAATAATCTAAAAATTCTAAAACAAATTGATTGCGTGTATCGGTGATTGGGAAGTTCTCTGCAAAAGTTTTAAAAAGCCCCTCGTGCTTTCGCTGGTCTGGCCTTGTTTCTAATTGGAAAAAATCTTCAAAAGACTTTAATTGAATATCCAAAAAATCTGGAATTTCCGCAACATCTTTTGCAGTGGAAAAATTAACTCTAGAATTATTTTTTGTCGCCAATTTCGTATGCATATTGGTTAATATGAAAATTTAGTTTGCATTGTAAAAAAACAGTCTGCAATGCATCAGAACAAAGCGTTACTCAATACAAGTAACTAAAATGTAAAATAGGTTTAGACCTTTTCACAGGGTAATGTGAAGGTCTAAACCTTGAATTTATTAATTAGTAAATTACTTAAGCTCTACTTCAGCTCCAGCTTCTTCTAATTGTTTTTTAAGAGCCTCAGCCTCATCTTTAGCTACTCCTTCTTTTACAGTTTGAGGAGCACCATCAACTAAGTCTTTAGCTTCTTTCAATCCTTTTCCAGTTAATTCTTTAACTAATTTCACAACTGCTAATTTTGAGCTACCAGCTGATTTAAGGATTACATCAAACTCTGATTTTTCCTCAGCGGCATCACCACCTCCAGCAGCTACTGGACCTGCTACTGCTACTGCAGCTGCAGCTGGCTCAATACCATACTCTTCTTTAAGGATTTCAGCTAATTCGTTTACTTCTTTAACTGTTAAGTTTACTAACTCTTCTGCTAATTGTTTTAAATCTGCCATTTTAAATGTTTTTAAATTTTACTTATTATTAAATTGAGTGTTTTATTATTCTCCACGCTCTCCAAGCGCTTTAACCAATCCAGAAATAGTTTGACCACCACTTTGTAGCTGAGAAAGAACCGTCTTGATTGGAGATTGTAGCAATGCCACAACATCTGCGATAAGCTCTTCCTTAGATTTAAGGTTAGACAAGGCTTCCACTTTGTCATCTCCTACATAAATAGCTGAGTCAATCCAAGCTCCTTTTAATATTGGTTTTTCTGATTTCTTTCTAAACTCTTGAATCACTTTTGCAGGCGCATTCTCTTTCTCAGAAACCATGATCGCTGTATTCCCTTTAAGGGTAGCAAATAGCTCTTCATAGTCTCTTCCCTCAATGCGTTCCATTGCTTTTTGAAGCAAAGTGTTTTTAACAACTCTTAGCTGAACACCTCTTCTAAAACAAGCTCTTCTTAAGTTTGAAGTATCTGTTGAGTTTAATCCAGAAATATCTGATAAATAAACCGTATTTGTGCTATTTAAAACCTGAACTAGGTCTTCTATCATTTGTGCTTTTTCTTCTCTTGTCATGCTTCGATTTATTTATGATTAAACACTTTTTGGGTCTACTTGAACAGATGGACTCATAGTACTCGAAAGGTAAATACTTTTCACATAAGTCCCCTTAGCAGCAGTTGGTTTCAATTTTATAAGCGTTTGGATTAGCTCTTTTGCATTTTCCTCAAGCTTTGAAGCCTCAAATGAAACTTTACCAATTACTGCGTGAACAATACCTGTTTTATCTACTCTAAAGTCAATTTTACCAGACTTCACATCTGAAACTGCTTTAGCTACATCCATAGTTACAGTACCTGCCTTTGGGTTTGGCATTAAACCTCTAGGACCTAGAATTCTTCCCAATGGACCTAATTTACCCATCACGGCTGGCATTGTAACGATAACATCAACATCTGTCCAACCGTCTTTTATCTTAGTCAAATACTCGTCTAAACCTACATAGTCAGCCCCAGCCGCTTTAGCTTCTTGCTCTTTATCTGGTGTAACTAATGCCAACACTCGAACATCTTTACCTGTACCATGAGGAAGAGAAACTACCCCACGCACCATTTGGTTCGCTTTTTTAGGGTCTACCCCTAATCTCACTGCGATATCCACAGATGCATCAAAATTTGCATTGCTGATTTCTTTAACCAAAGCCGAAGCCTCTTCTAGGGTATAAACTTTTGATTTATCGTATTTAGCAGCTAATTCTTTTTGCTTTTTTGTCAATCTTGCCATAATCTTCGTTTTAATTATTCTGGTTTAGCTCCACCTTTTACAGTTATACCCATAGAGCGAGCTGTCCCAGCAATCATTTTCATTGCTGACTCAATAGTAAAACAATTCAAATCAGGCATCTTATCCTCAGCAATTGTGCGGATTTGATCCCACGAAACATTCGCTACTTTTACACGATTCGGTTCAGATGACGCACCTTTGATTTTTGCAGCCTCTAACAACTGAACAGCAGCCGGAGGAGTTTTAATTACGAAATCAAAAGATTTATCTTGATATACAGTAATTACAACTGGTAAAACCTTACCCTGTTTTTCTTGTGTACGCCCGTTGAACTGCTTACAAAATTCCATAATGTTCACACCAGCAGCACCTAATGCAGGCCCTACAGGCGGCGAAGGATTCGCTTGACCACCACGAACTTGTAGCTTTACAATTTTTTGTACTTTTTTTGCCATTTTAAATTTTTAAAAATTAAGCGTTATATATTTGGAAGCAGCCTAAATTTTCTCTACTTGCATATAATTTAGCTCAAGTGGCGTTTTTCTACCAAAGATAGACACCATCACCTTAAGCTTTCTCTTATCTTCATTGAGCTCTTCAATCACACCATTAAAGTTAGCAAATGGTCCTTCAACCACTTTCACTGTTTCTCCTACCTGATAAGGGATATTTACCATATCCACATCATCAGCAACGGCATCCATTCTACCTAGCATGCGGTCGATTTCACTATCACGCATTGGAATTGGGTCGCCCCCCTTAGTAGCACTCAAGAAGCTAATTACTCCATTGATATTCTTGATAATATGAGGCACTTCTCCTAGCAGATTAACTTCAATCATAACATAACCTGGATAGAAAACTCGCTCTCGCTGAATCTTCTTCCCGTTTTTTATTTGAATCACCTTTTCTGTAGGAATTACAATCTGCCCTAAACACTCTTCTAGACCTTGATATTTAATCTCGTCTTGAATAAGCTCCTTCACCTTGTTTTCTCTACCACTAATGGTTTTTAAAACATACCATTTCATATCGCTCATAAAACCGAGTTTAAATTATCTTTTCATAAAATCATAAAAACCATTAATCGCTTCACTAAACAGTGCATCTACACCAAATAGCAATATAGCCAATATGAGAGTACATACAGCTATCACGATAGTGGAAGATTGAAGTTCATTCCATTTAGGCCAGCTTACATGATGTGCAAATTCACTATAAGAACCTTTCAAAAAATCAACAATACCTTTCATGGAAATTTATATTAGCACGGGCGGTAGGGATCGAACCCACGACCTTTGGTTTTGGAGACCACTGCTCTACCAGCTGAGCTACGCCCGTATTATATAAGGTGTTTCTGCACTAAGGCAGAAAACACCTCTACTTTAATTTAAATCTTCTTAGTCTAAGATTTGAGTAACCTGACCAGCACCTACTGTGCGTCCACCTTCACGGATTGCGAAACGAAGACCTTCGCTAAGTGCAATTGGCTGGATTAATTCAACTTCAATTGAGATGTTATCTCCAGGCATAACCATTTCCACACCTTCTGGTAAGTGAATCTCACCTGTTACGTCAGTTGTACGAACATAGAACTGCGGACGATAGTTGTTTTTAAATGGAGTGTGACGACCACCTTCCTCTTTTGTTAAGATATAAACCTCAGCTTTGAATTTTTTGTGAGGAGTTACAGAACCTTGCTTCGCGATAACCATACCACGACGGATTTCTGATTTCTCGATACCCCTTAACAATAAACCTACGTTATCACCAGCTTCACCTCTATCTAGGATTTTACGGAACATCTCTACCCCTGTAATAGTTGAAGTCAATTTCTCTTCACCCATACCTACGATATCAACAGGATCACCGGTATTGATAACACCAGACTCAATACGACCAGTTGCTACAGTACCACGACCAGTGATTGAGAATACATCCTCAATCGGCATCAAGAAAGGCTTATCTTGATCTCTTTCTGGAATCTCAATCCAAGAGTCAACTTGGTTCATCAACTCGGTAACGGACTCAACCCATTTAGCCTCACCATTCAAAGCTCCTAAAGCTGAACCTTGTACTACTGGAGTATTATCTCCATCATACTCATAAGATGACAATAAGTCACGAACTTCCATTTCTACAAGCTCCATCAACTCCTCATCATCAACCATATCAGCCTTGTTCAAGAAAACTACGATACGAGGCACGTTTACCTGACGACATAATAAGATATGCTCTCTAGTTTGAGGCATCGGCCCATCTGTAGCAGCAACCACAAGAATAGCACCATCCATCTGAGCAGCACCAGTAACCATGTTCTTAACGTAATCCGCGTGACCAGGACAATCTACGTGAGCGTAGTGTCTGTTAGCAGTTTGATATTCTACGTGAGAAGAGTTAATTGTAATACCTCTCTCTTTTTCTTCTGGAGCATTATCGATTTGATCAAAAGCTTTTGCTTCTGAATAACCTAAATCAGCTAATACTTTAGTAATCGCAGCAGTTAAAGTAGTCTTACCGTGGTCTACGTGCCCGATAGTACCAATATTTAAATGCGGCTTGTCTCTGTTAAAAGTTTCCTTTGCCATGTCTTAAATAATTAAATTCTATTTGTGTTAAATTGATTCGACATTTGAGCCAATGACGGGATTTGAACCCGTGACCTCTTCCTTACCAAGGAAGCACTCTACCCCTGAGCTACATCGGCCAAAAGTTTTGAGCGGGAGACGGGACTCGAACCCGCAACATTCAGCTTGGAAGGCTGAAGCTCTACCAATTGAGCTACTCCCGCATCTGACTCTTTATCAAAAAAAAGCAGTTGAATTACAAATTTATAATTACTGCTTCACTCAGCCAAAAGAAAAGCATTCACCTTCTCTTCGACCTTTATTAAAAAAATCCGTGGGCAGAGAAGGATTCGAACCTCCGAAGTCGAAAGACAGCAGATTTACAGTCTGCCCTCGTTGGCCACTTGAGTATCTGCCCAATTTTAAGTTTAAGAGCCTCCAGAGGGACTCGAACCCACGACCTGCTGATTACAAATCAGCTGCTCTAGCCAACTGAGCTATGGAGGCGTTTATTTCTACTCTAAACTTTAATTCTAAAATTAAAAGAACAGCCCGCTGACTTGAATTACCTTATCAAACGGACTGCAAATATATAACTGATTTTTTTATTCCACAAACTTTTTCAGGGAAAAATTTTATTTTTCTTCAATTATTTTTTCATCATTTTTTCTTTCTTCTTGATAACTAATCTTTTAAGCGTATCGACAGATAGATTAATTACCTCTTCAAAAGTTTGCCCTTCTTTTGAAACTACGATATCGTCCCCTGGCACTTGGAGGCGCACTTCTACAATTTTATTTTCCTTGCTATTAGAATTATCTAATTTCAGGAATACATCTGCGGCTACGATTTGGTCGTAAAATTGGTCTAATTTTCCTAATTTCTCTTCTACAAATTCAACTAATTCATCTTTTGCGTTGAAATTTACTGCTTGCAAATTTACTTTCATGATTTCTATTTTTTTTCGCGCGGGTGCGCTTGGTTAAATACTTTTTTCAATTGATTAATATCATTATGCGTATAAACTTGGGTAGATGCCAGACTGCTATGCCCTAAAATCTCCTTCACCGCATTTATATCCGCCCCGTGGCGCAGCATATTAGTGGCAAATGAGTGCCTTAAAATATGCGGGCTCACCTTCCTTTTATTGGTTACAAGCCTAAGGTACGAAATTACTATGTTATAAACAAGTTTTGGGTAAATTCTTTTTCCCCTTTCTGTGACGAATAACGCTACACAAGTTTTAGAAAATGGAGAGTTTTGAATTAAGGCCTTTACATGTTGCAACAATTCATCTCTAACAGGAATGATTCTCTCTTTATTTCTTTTCCCTAACACCTTAATTTGTTTCTGCTCAAAATCAATATCGCTGAGATTCATACCTATGAGCTCTGCGCGACGAATTCCTGTTTCGTATAAAAGTTGAATGAGGAGAAAGTCTCTATCGCCTATCCATGTTTCATCAAAAAATGAACGATTGAGCAATTGGTCTATTTCAGACTCGGAAATAGGGATATTTACTTCTTTTGGGAGCTTCAAGGATTTGATGTGACTTGCAGGATTTTGTGAAATGTAATCTATATAGATCAGAAATTTAAAAAAACTGCGAATAGCACTCATTTTACGATTGATGGTCTTAGGTTTATTTCCTGCTTCGCTGAGCTGCATGAGGTAATTACGCAAATCTTTTTTGTCTATATTTTTCCAGTTTTTTTCGATTTGTTGCACATAGGTTTCAAAATCAACCAAATCTCTCTGGTAAGATTCCACCGTGTGTTTGGAGTATCTACGCTCTGTGCTTAAATATTCTAGGAAATTTTCAATCATAAAAAAACCATTTACCTCAAAGATAAATGGTTTTATACTATAAATAAAAATAAATTTATTATAATTCGTTTTTAGACTGCATTTTCTGCTTGTAAGAAGCACGAATAATCTCTTGACGTCTTAGAACTGAAGGTTTAGTGAACTGTTGTCTTTCTCTAAGTTCTTTAACAATTCTTGTTCTGTCGTATTTTCTTTTGTAGCGTTTCAACGCTCTTTCGATAGACTCGCCGTCTTTTACAGGTACTATTAACATATTTACATCTCTTTTATTTGGGACTGCAAATATATAAATATTTTTTAAAATACCATAAAAATCATTTTTTTATTTCAAAAAAGCTTCATTTTCAGCTTTTAAACAATTTATTTTTATAGCATTCATCAAGAAAATAAGGACACACAAACTCATTAAAACACTTCCGAATATCATAATATTTTGGGAATAAAAAATATGAAATCCACCTAAAAACATGATTAATTCCGTGATGAAGAAACCTAGAAAACCTATTCCCGCTCCTATTTTAAGCCATAAATTTATGCTTAAAAACTTCTGCTCAATCAAAGATGCTAAAAACGAAGTGCTTAAAACACCAATGAAACATAAATGCAAATAGGTTAAAATTAAATTTTTCTCTACAAAGGCTAAAGATTTGAGCCAAGGCAAAACAGATATGCTCTGGATTGATATTTTAAGCAATAGGCAAATGAGAAATATTCCCCAAAAATAATTTACAAATCTTTTTGTTTGATGAATAAATCGGGGCAAGACTTTGATCAAAATCATGATTAAATAGATTGCTGCTAAGATTTGTAATACCGAAGCTATATATGCAATGATCTTTATTGAAGAGAAAAAGCTCATTCCTCCCATGGATAAAGCTGTTGCAGGAATTACAGAGAACAAGAGTATGAGATAAAACTTTCTCCACAAATTCCTATGAATTTGTATTTTTTTATCTTCCAAACTCTTCAACAATAGCCCAATGGCTATAAACATGAACCAAGCATTGTATTGAAAATGCAAAAAACCATAAACGAGTGCATTGTAAATTTCATGCGAAACGCTTTTTTTGGCAGCAGCAAATCCTATAAAAAATGGAAATATTGATGATACTAAATTAAAAAATAATCCTGTATACATGAAGGTAAGCGACATACTTATTGATTTTCCCTCTTTCCGAGAATCTTTTATAAAACGATAAATAAACCAATAATTCAATAGCTGGAATAGGGTTGAAAATATAATGGAATAGAGTGCATAGCCCTGCAATGCAAAACTTATCAAAATTCCGACAACCACTAAAAGCGTCAATTTAAATTGCAATCCGTATTTCCCGTTTTGATAGGCTTGCGGTGTTAAATACAAATGCGTCAAAAGCACAAACGAAGCCAGATACAACCAGCCTTGAAAAGCCACATGAGAATGCGCATGAACCAGATTTTTATACTCAAGCACCAAAGGCAAATGCATAAATGAGCGCAGATATGTACCCAAAAGTGCGATGATGAAAAAGAAAATAAGACTAATGAAATTCCATTTTTTAAGCATTTTTCTTGGTATAAAAAATTCGGCACAAAGGTATAAACTTTTAATCGTAGATTTTTAATTTAAGACAAAAACATCTTTTTTATTTCATCATTTACATTTAAAATTGAAAACAAAATTTAGCACGAAATATTGCGTATAAATATAAATAAGTACCTTTGTACATTCAATTATATGTGTATGCAAGTAAAAACCATGGCACAAATGCAAGCGGAAGGGCGCACCCCAGAGATTCTATTTTGGGTGGGCTGTGCAGGAAGCTTTGATGACAGGGCTAAAAAAATCACTCGTGCATTTGTAAAGATTTTAAACAAAGTAGGAATTGATTTTGCAGTTTTGGGCAGCGAAGAAAGCTGCACGGGAGATCCTGCCAAACGCGCTGGAAATGAATTTGCATTTCAAATGGCAGCGGCCATAAACATCGAAACGCTCAATGGCTATGGAATCAAAAAAATCGTAACCACTTGTCCGCATTGTTTCAATACTTTAAAAAATGAATATCCGAGTCTTGGCGGAAATTATGAAGTAATTCACCACGCCGAGTTTTTGCAATCTTTGATTGATTGCGGAAAATTAAAAATTGAAGATTCTGCCTTGACCAACGAAAAAATCACCTATCATGACCCGTGCTACTTGGGCAGGGCTAATGGGATTTACAAAGCTCCACGCACTTTGATCGAAAACCTAAAAGCGGATTTGGTAGAAATGAAACGATGCAAAAGTAAATCCTTTTGTTGTGGTGCTGGTGGTGCACAGCTTTTCAAAGAAAGTGAAAAAGGCGATGCCGAAATTAATGTGGAGCGAGCCAAAGAAGCCATAGAAACTGGGGCGAAAATCATTGCAACAGGATGTCCTTTTTGCCAAACTATGCTGAAAGACGGGATTTCTAATCAAGGAAAAGACGACATCCGCGTAGTAGATTTTGCCGAGTTAATTGCTGAAGCTAAAAATCTTTAAAAATATGATTTCTGAATATTTTACAACATTTCCTCCCAAAGCTCGTTTATGGATTTTTATGGGAGAGCGAAGTTTTTCTCCAGAAGAAGAAAAATTTATTGATGAAAAGCTAAATAATTTCTTACCCGAGTGGAATGCTCATGGCAAAGAAATGAAAGCTGAGTTTAAAATTCTTTACCACCAGTTTATTGTTTTGGTGGCTGATGAATCGTTCACAGTGGCAAGTGGCTGCTCCATTGATTCGCTCACTAGAGTTTTCAAGTCGCTAGAACAAGACTTAAATCTAAAACTTACCAACCGAATGCTGATTCCTTTTAAAGCTGATGACAAAATTGAAACCTTAACTTTGAAGGCTTTTAGCCAAGCGGTGAAAAATAAAGAAATTTCAAGCGAAACAATTGTTTTTGACAATAGTGTTGCAAATTTGCAAGACTTCCAACAGAAATGGAAATTACCTCTAGTGCAAAGCTGGGCAAAGAAATTTTTATAAGACAAAACTCTTAGAAATAGAAAAAGCCACATCGTGATGTGGCTTTTTTTTCAAATTAATTGAAATTTTATCTTTCGTCTAAACTAACATAATCCCTTGTAGTAGCTCCTGTATAAACTTGTCTTGGTCTTCCAATTGGTTGATGTGTCTCTCTCATTTCTTTCCATTGAGAAATCCAACCTGGCAAACGACCTACCGCAAACATTGCGGTGAACATTTCTTTTGGGATTCCAAGTGCTTGGTAAATAATTCCTGAATAGAAATCCACATTTGGATATAATTTTCTTTCGATAAAGTATTCGTCGTTTAACGCAACTTCCTCTAAACCTTTAGCTATATTCAAAATTTCATCGTGAATTCCTAATTGCTCCAATACATCATCTGCTGCTTTTTTGATGATTTTAGCACGCGGATCCATGTTTTTGTACACTCTATGTCCGAATCCCATTAATCTAAATTCATCATCTTTATCTTTGGCTTTATCTACCCATTTGTGCAATCCACCTCCATCGGCTTTAATAGTTTCGAGCATTTCGATTACTGCTTGGTTTGCGCCACCGTGGCGAGGGCCCCAAAGTGCACTAATTCCCGCTGAAACCGAAGAGAATAATCCTGCGTGAGAAGAACCTACCAATCTTACGGTTGAAGTAGAGCAGTTCTGCTCATGATCTGCATGGATAATTAATAACTTATCTAATGCATCGATAATGACATCGTTTAATTCAAAGGCTTCTCCTTTTTTCTTAAACATCATCTTATAGAAGTTTGCCACATAACCTAGGTCTAAATCTGGTTCATTAAGCTCTAAGTCTTTAGTTAAACGATAAGTCCAAGAAGCCAAAATTGGCATTTTTGCCAATAATCTTGTTGCTGCGTGGAACATATCTGCAGAGTGCGTAACATCTACCACTCTCGGGTTGAACGCCGTAAGCGAGCCCGTTAGAGATGACAAAACTCCCATTGGGTGTGCTGTACTTGGGAAACCTTCAAGAATTTTTCTTACACGATCATTCACAAAGTTGTATTGATTTAATGAAGTTTTAAAACGAGTAAGCTCTTCTCTATTTGGCAACTCTCCGTAAAGTAACAAATACATCACCTCTACAAAAGTAGATTTTTCGGCTAATTGCTCGATAGGATATCCTCTGTACAATAGTTTACCTTCTTCTCCATCTAGATAAGTAATTTTGCTAATGGTAGCCCCAGTATTTTTATATCCTGGGTCTAGTGTAATTAAACCCGAGTCATTTCTTAAAGAAGAAATATCTATGCCTTTATCTCCCATAGTGCCCTCTATAATAGGGTATTGATATTCCTTCCCTTGATAAATAATTTTTACTGTTTCTGACATGTTTCTAGTGATTTGCCATAAATATATGATTTTATTCTTAAATAAGAAAATTTTATATTCCTATTTAAATCTAAAATAAATAAGAAATGTCATGTTTTGAAATTTGGAAATAAAAAAAAACGCTAGAATATGTATTCTAGCGTTAATAAGTATTATTGAATAATTATCAATTATTTTCTACCTACTTTAAATGCTTTATCTTGAAGGAATTTAGCAGTTTCGCCTAATTGCTCCTCAATTCTTAGCAATTGGTTGTACTTAGCCATACGGTCTGAACGCGAAGCAGAACCAGTTTTAATTTGTCCTGTATTCAACGCTACGGCTAAATCCGCGATGGTAGCATCCTCTGTTTCGCCAGAACGGTGAGACATTACAGCGGTGTAGCCAGCATCTTTTGCCATATTTACTGCGTTGATAGTTTCGGTTAAGCTACCGATTTGATTTACTTTGATAAGGATTGAATTTGCGATGCCTTGCTCAATACCTCTTTCAAGGATTTCGGTATTGGTTACGAATAAATCGTCGCCTACTAGTTGTACTTTATCGCCGATTCTTTCGGTAAGCATTTTCCAGCCTTCCCAGTCGTTTTCGTCCATACCATCTTCGATAGAGATGATTGGGTATTTTTCTACTAATTGGGCTAGGTATTCTACTTGCTCTTCACGAGTTCTCTTAACGCCTTTATCACCTTCAAATTTGGTGTAATCGTATACGCCATCATTGTAGAACTCAGAAGAAGCACAGTCTAACGCGATTTTAATTTCTTCGCCAAAGTTGTATCCTGCATTTTCTACAGCTTTTTTGATAGTGTCTAGGGCATCTTCAGTGCCTTCAAAAGTTGGAGCAAATCCACCTTCATCGCCCACAGCGGTAGAGAGACCTCTATCGTGTAACACCTTTTTAAGGCTGTGGAACACTTCTACACCTTTTCTTAAAGCATCTGAGAAAGTTTCAGCTTTCACAGGCATAATCATAAACTCTTGAAAAGCGATAGGAGCATCTGAGTGCGAGCCTCCGTTGATGATATTCATCATCGGCACAGGTAGAGTATTAGCATTTACACCTCCCACATATCTGTATAGCGGCAAACCAAGCTCCTCTGCCGCAGCCTTAGCCACTGCTAGCGAAACCCCGAGGATTGCATTTGCGCCTAATTTACTTTTATTTTTAGTACCATCTAAATCAATCATAATTTTATCGATTAGATTTTGCTCAAATACAGATTCGCCAATTAACTCCGGCGCGATAATATCATTTACATTTTCTACGGCTTTTAGGACACCTTTTCCTCCGTAAAAATCGCCGCCGTCTCTCAATTCCACGGCCTCGTACTCTCCCGTAGAAGCCCCAGAAGGAACAGCAGCTCTACCAATTATACCATTTTCGGTAATCACATCTACCTCTACGGTAGGGTTACCTCTTGAATCTAAGATTTGTCTTGCTTGAATGTTAGCAATAAAACTCATAATTTGTGATTTTAAATATTTTGGTCAAATTTACGAAAAGACAAGGAATAAAAAAATGATTTTTATTTGAAATAAAAAAAGTGGACACTAAAAATCTAGTATCCACTTAATTCAATTTTATAGCTTAATTAATTATTCTTCCGAAGAATCTGCTTTTTGCTCAGCTTTTGGAGCTGCAGCAGCTGAAGATTTTCTACTTCTTCTAGTTTTCTTTTTAGCAGAGATGTCGTACAACTCATTATAATCTACTAATTCGATTAGTGCGATATCTGCGGCATCTCCCTGTCTGAATCCTAATTTAATGATTCTTGTATATCCGCCTGGTCTTTCAGCGATTTTAGGTCCAATGCTTCTAAAAAGTTCAGAAACAGCCTCTTTATCTTGAAGATATTTGAAAGCAGTTCTTCTTGAAGTTGTTGTATCTTCTTTTGATTTAGTTAAGATTGGCTCTATATATCTTTGTAAAGCTTTGGCTTTAGCTGTGGTAGTTTTAATTCTTTTGTGTGTGATTAAAGCTACTCCTAAGTTAGCTAATAAAGCTCTACGGTGACCAGCTTGTCTACCTAAATGATTTATTTTTTTTCCGTGTCTCATGATTACTTATTCTACGTCTAATTTGTATTTACTAATATCCATTCCGAAAGTTAGTTCCTTTCTAGCTACTAAATCCTCTAATTCAGTGAGAGATTTTTTCCCGAAATTTCTAAATTTCATTAAATCTGCCTTTGTATAGGACACTAATTCTCCAAGTGTTTCAACCTCTGCGGCTTTCAAGCAATTTAGTGCTCGCACAGATAGGTCTAAATCCACTAAGTTAGTCTTCAACAATTGTCTCATATGCAATGCTTCTTCATCATACGCCTCATTCGATGCCACCTCTTCTGCCTCTAGCGTAATTCTCTCATCAGAGAATAGCATAAAGTGGTGAATCAAAATTTTAGCAGCCTCAGTCAGCGCTAATTGCGGATGAATAGAACCATCTGTATCAATATCCAAAACCAATTTTTCGTAATCAGTTTTTTGCTCTACACGATAGTTCTCAATTGAATATTTAACATTTTTAATTGGAGTGTAGATAGAGTCAATAGCAATTGTACCAATTGGTGCATTTGGCTGAGCATTTTCCTCCGCAGGAACATAGCCTCTACCTTTTTCAATGGTAAGAGTAATGTTTAGCTCAACTGATTTTTCCATATTGCAAATTACCAACTCGGGATTTAACACTTGGAATCCAGAGATGAATTTACCGAGGTCTCCAGCTGTTAATTGACTTTTATTTGAGATATGAGCAGTTACGGTCTCGCTTTCAGATTCTTCTATTTGTCTTTTGAATCTTACCTTTTTAAGATTTAAAATAATCTCCGTAACATCCTCAACTACACCTTCAATTGTTGAGAATTCGTGCTCTACACCTTCTATTTTGACAGATGTAAAAGCAAAACCTTCTAAAGAATTGATAAGCACTCTTCTAAGTGCGTTACCTATTGTAAGCCCGTAGCCTGGCTCCAAAGGTCTGAATTCGAACTGACCTTTGAAATCATTAGCTTGGACTAAAACTACTTTATCAGGCTTTATAAAATTTAAGATAGC
This sequence comes from Ornithobacterium rhinotracheale, assembly GCF_004088395.1. Classification (NCBI taxonomy): domain Bacteria; kingdom Pseudomonadati; phylum Bacteroidota; class Flavobacteriia; order Flavobacteriales; family Weeksellaceae; genus Ornithobacterium; species Ornithobacterium rhinotracheale. The sequence goes on from NZ_CP035107.1 coordinate 1,886,596, forward strand.
CATAAATTGAATGAATAAATTTGAAAAATTATTTAGAGTAAAGCTCTACGATTAATTGTTCCTTAATATCTTCTGGAATTTGAATTCTCTCAGGAACTACATGGAATGTTCCAGTTTTAGTATCAGGATTCCAATTTAACCATTCATAATCATTTCTATTTTGCAGAGACTCTTCAATAATGCTTAATGATTTTGATTTTTCTCTCACTCCTACGACATCACCTGGTTTCAATTGGTAAGAAGGAATGTTCACCACCTCACCATTTACAGTGATATGTTTGTGAGTAACAAGCTGTCTTGCAGCAGCTCTTGTAGGAGCAATACCAAAACGATAGACAACATTGTCTAATCTTGATTCACATAATTGTAAAAGCACCTCACCAGTAATTCCTTTAGATCTTGCTGCAGCTTTAAACATATTAGAGAATTGTCTCTCTAAAATACCATAAGTGTACTTAGCCTTTTGCTTCTCTGCAAGCTGAATTGCATATTCAGATCTCTTTCCTCTTCTTCTATTAGGGCCATGTTGTCCTGGAGGATATTTTCTTTTTTCAAATGATTTATCATCACCAAAAATTGGTTGACCAAATTTTCTAGCGATTTTTGTTCTAGGTCCTGTATATCTTGCCATTTGTTCTTATTCTTTTGTTATTAAACTCTTCTTCTTTTTGGTGGTCTACATCCGTTATGTGGAAGTGGGGTTACATCAATGATTTCACTCACTTCGATACCAGCATTATGAATAGAACGAATTGCTGATTCTCTACCAGATCCAGGTCCTTTTACATACACTTTCACACGTCTAAGACCTGCCTCATATGCTACTTGAGCACAATCTTCCGCAGCTACTTGAGCAGCATATGGAGTGTTTTTCTTAGACCCTCTAAATCCCATTTTACCAGCAGATGACCATGAGATTACTTCACCATTTTTATTAGTAAGGGAAACAATAACGTTATTAAAAGTGGCTTTAATATGAGCTTGTCCCGTTGCCTCTACTTTTACATTACGTTTTTTAGCTTTAGCCTTCGTATTTTGTTGTTTCTTTGCCATAGTCGTTCTACTTATTATTTAGTTGCTTTTTTCTTGTTAGCAACAGTTTTTCTCTTACCTTTACGTGTACGCGAGTTATTTTTAGTTCTTTGTCCTCTCAAAGGCAATCCAAGTCTGTGTCTGATACCTCTTTGGCTACCTATGTCCATCAAACGCTTGATGTTCATTTGAATCTCTGATCTAAGCTCACCTTCTACTTTAAAGTTTTCAGAAAGTGCTTTACGAATGGCGTTGATTTCATCATCGTTCCATTCGTTTACTTTTTTATTTTCATCTACACCTGCAATTGCGAGGATTTTTTGAGATGAACTTTTCCCTATACCATAGATGTAAGTTAAACCTATTACACCTCTTTTGTTCTTTGGTAAATCAATTCCTGCTATACGTGCCATAATATAAATTAACCTTGTCTTTGTTTAAATTTAGGGTTTTTCTTATTGATCACATATAAGCGACCTTTTCTGCGAACGATTTTACATTCCGAACTTCTTTTCTTGATAGATGCTCTTACTTTCATTTTCTTTATTTTAATATGCTCCGATTTCCAATTAATGAAAACCTTCTAAATTTATTATTAATATCTATATGTTATTCTTGCTTTGGATAAATCATAGGGAGACATTTCTAGCTTCACCTTATCGCCTGGCAATAATTTAATGTAATGCATACGCATTTTTCCAGAAATATGTGCCGTTACGATATGGCTATTTTCTAATTCAACTCTAAACATTGCATTAGACAACGCCTCTATAATTGTACCATCTTGCTCTATATGTTTTTGTTTTGCCATTTATATTGGTATTATGATTTTCTTGAAACTCTATCTGTTTGCATCATACCATCATAGTGATGATTTAATAGATATGTATTAATCTGCTGAGCAGTATCTAGAATAACTCCAACCATAATGATTAGCGAAGTACCTCCAAAGAAATAAGAAAATGCCGTGCTAACGCCCAACTGATGAACTATTGCTGGAAATATAGCCGCAATAGCTAATAATATAGAGCCTGGCAAAGTGATTTTAGACAAAATATCGTCTAAGAAATCAGCAGTATCTTTACCTGGTTTTACTCTTGGAATAATTCCCTCATTTCTTCTCAAATCCTCAGCCATTTGATTTACTGGAATAGTCACCGCTGTATAAAAGAATGTGAACAAAACAATTAGTATACCAAAGACTACACAATACCAAAAGCTAAATGGGTCTGACATACTTTGAAAAAAACTAGGAATATTTCCTTCTTTGTAAATAGCTCCTGCCAATAAGCCAGGCAAAAACATAATTGCTTGTGCAAAGATAATCGGCATCACTCCTGCAGCATTTACTTTTAATGGAATATATTGTCTCACAGTATTGGTAAAAGTTTTCATATAATTACTTCTACCCCCCTGTGCTCTTCCCACATACTGTACTGGCACTTGACGAACACCTTTTACCAGCAATACACAGTACATAGTTACAGCCAAAAATCCTAAAATTGAGAACAACATAAAGATTCCTGATTGTTGAGACAATTCTGCAAAGAAAGCAGATGGCAAGTTAGCCATAATCCCCACCATAATAATGAGAGAGATACCATTTCCAATACCTTTGTCCGTGATTTTTTCACCTAACCACATAATAAACATAGTTCCAGTAATCAAAATAATGATTGATGGCAACCAAAACCAAAAACTAGTTGGGGATACAACATATGCAGGCGCAATAGCTGGGTCTCCATAAGGTAAAAAGAAATTAGTCACAGAAGTTAGGTATGCAGGCGCTTGAACTAAACAAATCGCGATGGTAAGCCAACGCGTAATTTGTGTAATCTTCTTACGACCACTTTCCCCCTCTTTCTGCAACTTTTGTAAATAAGGAACTGCCATACCCATTAACTGGACAACAATACTCGCTGAGATGTATGGCATTACCCCTAATGCTAAAATCGATGCACGGCTAAAACCGCCTCCTGTAAATGCATTTAATAAACTTAAAAGTCCATTTTCTTCTGAACCTCTTGCATTTAAGACATCGGTATCAATATTACTTAAATCTATACCAGGCAAAGGAATATATGAACCAAATCTATATACAAGTAATAAGCTTAATGTAACAATAAGCTTATTTCTTAGTTCTTCAATACTCCAAATGTTCTTAATGGTCTGTATGAAACCTTTCATCGATTTTCTTTAATTTCTTATTTAACTTCTACTGCTGCTCCCCCAGCTTTTTCAATAGCCTCTTTTGCAGATGCTGTAAATTTATTAGCTTCAATTTTCACAGCAGTTTTCAACTCACCTCTTCCCAAGATTTTAATCAAATCTTTTTTCGAAGCTAAGCCAAAGGCTACAAAGGTATCTTTATTTATTGTATCTGACAAATTATTTTCATCAATTAACAACTGAATGCTGTCTAAATTGATACCACGGTAAGACACTCGGTTAATATTTGTAAATCCAAATTTAGGAACTCTCCTTTGCAAAGGCATTTGACCTCCTTCAAAACCTACCTTTCTTGAGTATCCTGAACGAGATTTAGCACCCTTATGTCCTCTACCTGCAGTCAATCCATTTCCAGACCCTTCACCTCTACCTTTTCTGTATTTATTTTTGGTTGAGCCTGCCGCTGGTTTTAAGTTATTTAATTTCATAATGAATAAAATACTATATTTTATATGGTTTACGCCTTTTCAACGCTCACCATGTGTTCAACTTTTCTAATCATCCCACGAATTACGGGGTTATCATCGTGCTCAACAGTTTGCTGCAATTTCTTAAGCCCTAAAGCTAAAAGTGTAGCTTTTTGTCTTTTAGACCTGTTGATAGCGCTTTTTACCTGAGTTACTTTTATTTTAGCCATTACTTATTATTAACCGTTATAAACTTTACTTACAGGAATACCTCTTAATCTAGAAATCTCATTGGCGCTCCTTAAACTCAATAAAGCTTTCATTGTAGCCTTCACAACATTGTGCGGGTTGGAAGAGCCTTTTGATTTAGAAAGCACATCGTGAATTCCTACAGACTCAAGCACGGCACGCACAGCACCACCAGCAATAAGCCCGGTACCATTTGAGGCAGGTCTAATAAAGATTTGAGCTCCACCGTATCTTGTTTCTTGTTCGTGAGGAATTGTATGACCATCTAGTGGTATTCTCACTAAATTTTTCTTAGCATCTTCAACAGCTTTTTGGATAGCGCTTGCTACATCTTTAGATTTACCTAAACCGTAGCCCACTACTCCATTTTCATCTCCCACTACTACAATGGCAGAGAATCCAAAGGCACGCCCACCTTTTGTTACTTTTGTAACACGCTGAATGCCTACTAATCTATCTTTTAATTCTAAACCTCCCGGTTTAACTTTTTCAACATTTTTAAAACCTAACATAATCTTAATTTAGAAATTTAAACCTCCTTCTCTAGCTCCGTCTGCCAAAGCTTTGATTCTACCATGATATAAAAATCCATTACGGTCAAAAACTACTGTGCTAATCCCTGCGGCTAGAGCAAGTTCAGCTACGCGTTTGCCCACTAATGCAGAAACTTCTGTTTTTGTTCCCTCACTAGCTACTGATTTATCTCTAGAAGAACTAGATACTAAAGTAACACCTTTTGTATCGTCTATAATCTGAGCATAAATTTCTTTATTAGATCTATAAACCGACAATCTAGGTTTCTCAGCAGTACCAAAAATATTTTTGCGTACTCTTCTTTTTATTTTTAATCTTTTTTGAGTCTTATTAAGTGCCATAATCAATTTTTAATTTTATGCAGATTTACCTGCTTTTCTACGGATTTCTTCTCCTACGAATTTAACACCTTTTCCTTTGTATGGTTCTGGTTTTCTAAAACCTCTAATTTTAGCAGCAACCATTCCTAAAAGTTGTTTATCATAAGATGAAAGCTTTATAATCGGGTTTTTACCTTTTTCTGTAACTGTCTCCACCTTTACTTCGTCTGGAAGCTCAATGATAATGTTGTGAGAGAACCCTAGCGACAAATCAAGTTTTTGTCCTTGGTTAGATGCTCTGTATCCCACACCCACTAGTTCTAATTCTTTGGTAAAACCTTTATCTAAACCTTCAACCATATTATTGATTAAAGCTCTGTACAATCCATGAAGGGATTTATCTTCTTTTGAATCCGAAGGTCTTTCTACTGTTAAAACTCCTTCTTCAATCTTTACATTGAAGCCTTCTTTTAATTCTTGTGCTAACTCGGCTGATTTTCCTTTAACGGTGACTACATTGTTTACAAAACTAACTGTAATACCGCTCGGTACATCTATACTAGCAAAACCTATTCGTGACATTTTTAATCTTCTTTAATCAATTATTAATATACATAACATAAAACCTCACCTCCTACATTTTCTTGTCGGGCTTGCTTATCTGTCATTACTCCGTGAGATGTAGATACTATTGCAATACCTAATCCATTTAATACTCTTGGCAATTCTTTAGATGAGGAGTATTTTCTCAAACCTGGTTTAGACACTCTTACAATCTTTCTAATTGCAGGAACATTAGTCTTCTTATCATATTTAAGAGCTATTTTTATAGTTCCTTGGTAGCCTTCATCTACAAATTTATAGTTTAAGATATAACCTTGATCAAATAAGATTTTAGTAATATCCTTTCTCATATTAGAAGCAGGTACTTCTACCAATTTGTGTCCAGCCATCATCGCGTTTCTAATACGCGTTAAAAAATCTGATATTGGGTCTGTCATTATTTCTATTCTTTAAATTTTAATTACCAACTCGCTTTTTTAACTCCTGGGATTAATCCTTTATTGGCTAATTCTCGGAACTGAACACGAGATAATCCAAACTGACGCATATACCCTTTTGGTCTACCTGTAAGTTTACATCTATTGTGCAATCTCACTGGTGATGCATTTTTAGGTAATTTTTGTAATGCTTCATAATCTCCAGCCTCTTTCAAGGCTTTTCTCTTCTCAGCATATTTCTCTACCAGTCTTTCTCTTTTGCGCTCGCGCGCTTTCATACTTTCTTTAGCCATAATTAATTATTCTTTTTAAAAGGTAATCCGAATTTCTCTAACAAAGCCTTTGCCTCTTTGTCTGTATTAGCAGTCGTTACAAATGTAATGTCCATACCTTGAATCTTTTTCACCTTATCTATATTGATTTCAGGGAAAATAATTTGCTCGGTAATACCTAAGTTATAATTACCACGACCATCAAATCCATTTGGATTAATTCCATTGAAATCTCTCACTCGTGGTAGAGCGGTAGTGATTAATCTATCTAAGAATTCGTACATTTTTTCATCTCTAAGGGTAACTTTCACCCCAATTGGCATATCTCTTCTTAATTTAAAAGAAGCGACATCCTTTTTAGACAAAGTTGCCACTGCTTTTTGCCCAGTGATATTAGAAATCTCTTCGATAGAGTATTCTATCACCTTTTTGTCAGAAACAGCATCTCCTAAGCCTTGGCTCACTACGATTTTCACCAATCTTGGAACTTGCATTACAGAAGAGTAACCAAACTCTTCTTTCATAGCCGCTACAATCTTATCCTTATATAATTTAGCAGGACGTGGTATGTATTTTTCTGTACTCATTTGATTATAATGTTTTTCCTGATTTCTTAGCAAATCGCACTTTCTTATCTCCCTCTACACGGAATCCTACTCTTGTAGGCTTTCCTGTTTCTGGGTCTACGATTGCTAAATTAGAAATTTGAATCGGAGCCTCGATTTCTAAAATTCCACCTTGTGGGTTTTGTGCTGAGGGCTTAGTGTGTTTCTTGATTACATTTACACCTTGTACAATAGCTTTATTATCCTTAGGTTTCACTTGTAACACTTCACCTTTTTTGCCCTTATCGCTTCCCGATAAAACTACAACCTGGTCTCCTTTTTTTATTTTCAACTTTACCTGTGCCATGGTATACTAATTTTATAATACCTCTGGAGCCAGAGATATAATTTTCATATATTGTTTATCACGCAATTCACGAGCTACGGGTCCGAATACACGGGTACCTCTCATCTCTCCGTTGTTATCTAATAAAACGCAAGCGTTATCATCAAAACGGATATAAGAACCATCTTTGCGTCTTACTTCTTTCTTTGTACGCACGACAACCGCTTTGGACACTTGTCCTTTTTTCACGTTTCCAGCTGGAGTAGCATCTTTAATCGAAATCACGATTTTATCTCCGATAGAAGCGTAGCGCTTGCCTGTACCGCCTAAAACTCTAATCACTAAAGCCTCTCTTGCTCCAGTATTATCAGCTACTTTTAATCTAGATTCTTGTTGTACCATTTCGTATTACTTAGCTCTTTCTATAATTTCTACAACTCTCCATCTCTTATCTTTACTCAACGGACGAGTCTCCATAATTCTTACTACATCACCCTCATTGCACTCATTCTTTTCATCGTGAGCCTTGTATGTTTTTGTTTTAAGAACGAATTTACCATACATAGGGTGTTTTTGTCTCTTAGTCTCAGCAACTACGATGGTTTTATCCATCTTATTGCTTTTTACCAAACCTACACGTTCTTTTCTTAAATTTCTTTCCATCACAGTATTATTTTGCTTGTGATTCATTTAGTTTCTTAGTCAATTCCGTATTCAATCTCGCAATCGTTTTGCGTAAGTTACGCAATTGGATTGGGTTTTCAATAGGAGACATTCCATGATTAATTTTCAACAAATCATAATTCGCCTTCTCTTCTGCGATTTTGTCTCTTAATTCTTCTACTGTTAATTCCTTAATATCTGATGCTTTCATTATATTCTCTTGTATTAATCTTCTCTATAATCTCTTGCAACAACAAATTTAGTTTTAACAGGAAGCTTTTGTGCTGCCAAGCGCAATGCTTCTTCAGCAGTCGCTTTCGGAATTCCACCAACTTCGAACAAAATACGACCTGGGCGTACTGGTGCTGCCCAGTATTCTGGAGCACCTTTACCTTTACCCATACGCACCTCTTGAGGTTTCTTGGTAATTGGCTTATCTGGGAATATTTTAATCCAAAGATTCCCTTCACGTTTCATATATCTAGTAGCAGCGATACGAGCTGCTTCAATTTGTCTTGCAGTTATCCATTTGTCTTCAAGGGCTTTAATTCCAAAAGTGCCAAATGCTAATTGAGTACCTCTGTAATCATTCCCTTTCCCTACATTTTTCTGCTGTTTTCTGAATTTAGTTCTTTTTGGTTGTAACATGATTCAAATAAATCTTTAATTAGTTTATGATCTTTTACGACCACCACTGCGTTTTGTGCGTTCTCTACGCTTTCCGCCTGTTTTCTTATTTTTCTTTAAACCAGTAAGTGGAGATAATTCTCTCTTACCATACACTTCACCTTTCATTATCCACACTTTGATACCTAATCTACCATAAGTAGTGTGTGCTTCAGAAACATGATAATCAATATCAGCTCTAAATGTAGACAATGGAATTCTACCATCTTTATAAGTCTCTGAACGAGCCATCTCAGCACCATTTAAACGACCAGAGATTTGAACTTTAATTCCCTCTGCATTCATTCTCATTGCTGAGGCAATCGCCATCTTAACCGCTCTTCTGTAAGATATACGATTTTCTATTTGTCTTGCGATGCTTTCTGCAACTAATGTAGCGTCTAATTCAGGTCTTTTTATTTCAAAAATATTGATTTGAACTTCCTTTCCTGTAAGTTTCTTCAACTCTTCTTTTAACTTATCTACCTCAGTTCCTCCTTTACCAATAATGATACCTGGGCGGGCAGTAGTTAAAGTTACAGTAATTAATTTTAATGTTCTTTCAATATAGATGCTAGATAAATTTGCTTTGGCTAAACGAACATTTAAGTATTTTCTAATTTTAGCATCTTCGGCAATTTTATCTCCATAGTTTCTACCACCATACCAGTTAGAATCCCAACCTCTGATGATACCTAATCTATTTCCTATCGGATTTGTTTTTTGACCCATAATTATTGCTGATTCTCTTCGGTTCTACTTCCTAAAATTAAAGTCACATGATTAGATCTCTTTCTAATTCTGTGAGCTCTACCTCGTGGCGCTGGACGCAATCTTTTTAGTTGTCTTGCGCTGTCCACATACACTTCTTTCACAAATAAGTTAGCATCTTCTACATCAGCGTTCTCATTTTTGTTTTGCCAGTTGGCAATTGCTGATAATAATAGTTTTTCTAATCTTACAGATGCTTCTTTCTTTGAATATCTTAAGATATATAATGCTCTGTTGACATTTTCGCCTCTAATAATGTCCGCTACGAGTCTCATCTTACGAGGAGAGGTAGGACAATTGTTTAGCTTAGCAAAAGCTAAACTTTTCTTAGATTCTTTTAATGCCTGAGCACTGTTATGTTTTCTAACTCCCATAGCTCTCTATTTTACTTTTTACCTTTATTTTTAGCGTTACCTGCGTGACCTCGGAAAGTACGAGTAGGAGAAAACTCACCTAACTTATGACCAACCATGTTTTCTGTAACATAAACTGGTATAAATTGCTTTCCATTGTGCACAGCTATGGTTTGACCAACAAAATCTGGCGATATCATAGATGCACGAGACCAAGTTTTAATAACAGTTTTCTTTCCGCTTTCTATATTAGCTTGGACTTTTTTCTCTAATTTATAGTGAATATAGGGTCCTTTTTTTAATGAACGTGCCATAGATTATTTCTTTCTTCTTTGAATGATATACTTATTAGATGCTTTTTTCTTAGAACGTGTTTTATAACCTTTAGCTGGAATTCCATTTTTGTTTCTTGGAATACCACCAGTAGCACGTCCTTCACCACCACCCATTGGGTGATCTACCGGGTTCATAACCATAGAACGAGTTCTAGGTCTTCTACCTAACCATCTGCTTCTACCTGCTTTACCACTTACAATCAATTGATGGTCTGAGTTAGAAACAGCACCTACAGTCGCCATACATTCTACAAGGATTAATCTCACCTCTCCAGAAGGCATCTTAATAGTAGCAAATTTACCTTCTCTTGCTACTAATTGCGCATAAGAACCAGCACTTCTCGCAATAATTGCTCCTTGACCTGGTCTTAATTCAATACAAGAAATCACAGTACCTAATGGTATGTTTTTCAATTTCATTGCATTTCCTACTTCTGTCTCAACACGCTCGCCGCTAGTGATTTTATCACCAACTTTCAATCCGTTTTGTGCAATAACATATCTTTTTTCACCGTCTGCATATTGTACTAGAGCGATGAAAGATGTTCTATTTGGATCATACTCGATAGAAACTACTTCAGCTTCTTCGTGTTTATCTCTTTTAAAATCGATGATACGGTATTTTTGTTTATGACCACCACCGATAAAACGCATTGTCATACGACCAGAGTTATTTCTACCTCCGGATTTGCTCTTACCTTTAGTCAAAGATTTCTCTGGCTTATTTGTAGTAACCTCCTCGTAATTGTTTACGATACGAAATCTTTGCGCTGGTGTTATTGGTTTTAATTTTCTTACTGACATAATTCTCTTACTTAAATGTTACCGTATAAATCGATTTCCTGTCCTTCAGCTACTTCAATGATAGCTTTTTTCAATTTATTAGTAGCACCTACTTGCAAACCAGACTTAGTATATCTTGTTTTAATTTTCGGCGCATAGATCATAGTCTTTACAGAAACTACTTCTACATTATATAGTTCTTGTATCGCTTTCTTAATTTCAATCTTGTTTGATTTAGTATTTACTAAGAAAGCATAACGATTATTTAACTCTGAATCGTTTGTAGCTTTTTCGGTAATTACCGGCTTTAAAATTATACTCATAATCGATTACTTTCTTAAATTTTCTTGAATTTTTTCTACTGAACTTTCAAACAAAACTAATTCCGCGGCATTCACAATGTCGTAAGTTGTTAATTCTGAAAAGTTTACAACTTTAACATTTTGTAAATTTCGGGACGACAAATATACGAATTTATTTGGTTCTCCCAAGACAAATAAAGATTTTTTATTTGACAGAGATAGATTGCTCAACAATTCGTTAAAGTTTTTAGTTTTTGGTGCTTCAAAGTTGATATCTTCTACAACTTTCAGAGCATTGTCAAGAACTTTTTGGCTAAGTACCGATTTTTTAGCGACTCTCTTTTGAGATCTGTTTAATTTAAAACCATAATTTCTAGGTCTTGGACCAAATACTCTCCCTCCTCCTTTGAATAATGGGTTTTTGATATCACCAGCTCTTGCGCCACCTGTACCTTTTTGTCTTTTAATTTTTCTGGTACTTCCAGCAACTTCGCTTCTTTCTTTAGCCTTATGAGTTCCTTGTCTTTTATTTGCAAGATGTTGTTTAATGTCTAAGTAAACAGTGTGCTCGCTCGGCTCAATACCGAAGATTGCATCATCTAGCTGAATCTTCTTAGCTGTCTCTTTGCCTAATTTGTCTAATACTACTACTTCCATCTTCTTAATATTACATATGAATTTTTAGGACCAGGTACAGCGCCTTTTACGATAATAAGGTTCTTTTCCTCGTCTACTTTAACAACTTGTAAATTCTGAACAGTAACTTTTTTACCTCCCATACGGCCAGCCATTCTCATTCCCTTGAATACTCTTGAAGGGTCTGAACCTGCTCCGATTGAACCTGGGGCTCTAAGTCTGTTGTGCTGACCGTGAGTTGATTGACCAACTCCACCAAAGCCGTGACGCTTAACAACACCTTGGAAACCTTTCCCTTTGGAAGTTCCAGTGATGTCCACATACTCACCTTCTTTGAATAAGTCAACTTTCACTTCTTGTCCTAAAGACAACTCATTTACAAAATCTCCATAAAATTCCACCAATTTATGTTTTGGTGTAGTGCCGGCTTTTTTAAAGTGCCCTGTAAGCGCTTTACCAGCATTCTTCTCTTTCTTGTCATCGAAACCTAATTGAACAGAGCTATATCCGTCTGTCTCAACAGTTCTGACCTGCGTCACAACACAAGGACCTGCCTCAATGATAGTACACGGAATATTCTTTCCGTTAGCATCGTACAGGCTTGTCATTGCGATTTTTTTTCCAATAATTCCTGACATTATAATTTATTAATTATTTTTTAGATAATAATGCAGAGCAAGCCAAAAGCTTACTCTACATTTTTCATTTTATTATTTTACAAAAACTACACTTTAATTTCCACTTCCACTCCACTTGGCAATTCTAGTTTCATCAAAGCATCAACAGTTTTAGATGATGATGAATAGATGTCTAGTAGACGCTTGTGAGAGTTTAGCTCAAATTGCTCACGCGCTTTCTTATTTACGTGAGGCGAGCGCAATACGGTAAAAATTCTCTTGTTGGTAGGCAATGGAATTGGACCATTAACCACTGCACCTGTAGTTTTTACAGTTTTTACAATCTTCTCAGCAGATTTATCTACTAAATTATGATCGTAAGATTTAAGTTTTATTCTTATTTTTTGACTCATTGTTTCAATTATTCTTCGTTACCTTTTGCTTTAGCTACTACTTCATCTGCTATATTTTGTGGAGCAGCTTCGTATTTCTCAAACTCCATAGTTGAAGTTGCACGACCAGAAGATAAAGTTCTTAAAGATGTTACATAACCAAACATTTCTGATAATGGCACAGTAGCTTTAATCACTTTAGCATTATTTCTATCGCTCATTCCTGAAGGCACACCTCTTCTTCTGTTCAAGTCACCTACGATATCTCCCATATTTTCCTCAGGAGTTAGGATTTCCAACTTCATAATTGGCTCCATAATCGCAGGTCTCGCTTTCTTAGCAGCTGCTTTAAATCCAAGCTTCGCAGCCAATTCAAACGATAATTGATCTGAATCCACAGGGTGGAATGAACCATCTTTTAAGGTAATCTTCATTGAATCTACTTCATAGCCTGCTAATGGACCATTTTTCATAGCTTCTTTGAAGCCTTTTTCTACTGATGGAATATACTCTTTTGGAATGTTTCCACCTTTAATTTCATTGATAAATTGAAGACCAACGACACCCTCATCGGCAGGCTCAATAGTAAACACGATATCAGCGAATTTACCACGACCACCTGTTTGTTTCTTATAAGTTTCACGGTGTTCTGCACTACCCATAATAGCTTCTTTATACTCTACTTGAGGTTGTCCTTGGTTTACTTCCACCTTAAACTCTCTCTTCAAGCGGTCTACAATGATATCTAAGTGAAGCTCACCCATACCTGAAATTACAGTTTGCCCTGACTTTTCATCAGTTCTAACTTGGAAAGTTGGGTCTTCCTCAGCCAATTTAGCCAAAGCCATACCGAGCTTATCCATATCAGCCTTAGATTTAGGCTCAACTGCGATACCAATCACCGGGTCTGGGAACTCCATACTTTCTAATACAATTGGAGCGTTTTCTGCTGACAAAGTATCCCCAGTTTTAATATCTTTAAATCCTACCGCTGCTCCGATATCACCTGCCTCGATGTATTCCAAAGGCTCTTGCTTGTTAGCGTGCATTTGGTAGATACGAGAGATACGCTCTTTATTTCCAGATCTATTATTTAAAACATAAGACCCTGCATCTAAATGCCCTGAATACGCTCTAAAGAATGCTAAACGCCCCACAAATGGGTCTGTCGCAATCTTGAATGCCAAAGCTGCAAAAGGCTCATCTACTGAAGGCTTTCTTATCTCTAACTCACCTGTATTTGGGTTAGTACCTTCGATAGCTTCAATGTCAGTTGGCGCTGGCAAGTATCTACACACAGCGTCTAACATGAATTGAACACCTTTATTTTTAAATGAAGAACCACACATCATCGGAATGATAGCCATATCCAATGTAGCAGCTCTTAACGCAGCGTGAATTTCTTCCTCAGTGATGCTATTTTCATCTTCCATGAATTTCTCCAAAAGCTCTTCATCATAAGCTGCAACCTCTTCAATGAGTTTTGCTCTAAGCTCAGCTGCTTGTTCTTTTAATTCTTCTGGAATTTCAATTTCATCAAAAGTAGCACCTTGTGTTTCATCATGCCACACGATAGCTTTATTTTTCACTAAATCTACCACCCCTTTAAAATCAGCCTCATCACCGATATTTAAAACGATTGGCACGGCGTTAGAACCTAACATTTCTTTTACTTGCGTACAAACTGCTAGGAAGTTAGAACCTTGACGGTCCATTTTATTCACAAAGCCTAATCTAGGCACTTTATAGTTATCAGCTAATCTCCAGTTAGTTTCAGACTGAGGCTCAACCCCATCTACTGCACTAAACAAGAAAACCAATCCATCAAGTACACGCAAAGAACGGTTTACCTCCACGGTAAAGTCCACGTGGCCGGGAGTGTCTATAATATTGAAATGATAATCGTGGGCATTTGGCAATGGCTTACCATTATTTTTTGGGAATACCCAAGTACAAGTAGTAGCAGCAGAAGTAATTGTAATACCTCTCTCAGCCTCTTGCTCCATCCAGTCCATAGTGGCGGCACCTTCGTGCACCTCTCCAATCTTGTGAGAACGACCTGTATAGAACAAAATACGCTCTGTAGTTGTAGTTTTCCCAGCATCAATGTGAGCTGCAATACCAATGTTTCTTGTAAATTTTAAATCTCTTGACATAATTAGAATCTAAAGTGTGAAAATGCTTTATTTGCTTCTGCCATTCTATGAGTCTCTACTCTTTTCTTAACAGCTGCGCCCTCTTCCTTAGAAGCAGCGATAATTTCAGCAGCTAATTTCTGAGCCATTGACTTCTCATTACGAGCTCTAGAATATTTAATCAACCATTTCATCGCCATAGAAATCTTTCTATCTGGGCGGATTTGCATAGGAATCTGGAATGTAGCTCCCCCAACTCTTCTTGAGCGAACCTCAACATGCGGCATAACATTAGTTAACGCGTCTTTCCAAACTTCCAAGGCATCTTTTTCTTCGTCCTCTTTTTTCTGTGCTACGATATCTATTGCATCGTAAAACACTTTAAATGCTACACTTTTCTTCCCGTCTAACATTAAGTTATTAACAAAACGAGTTACCAAAGTATCGTTAAACTTAGGATCTGGGAGTAAATGACGTTTTTTAGCTCTTGTCTTTCTCATTTCTTCTTAAGGATTAAAAATTATTTTTTAGGACGTTTAGCTCCATACTTACTTCTTCTCTGCAAACGACCATTAACTCCCGCAGTATCTAATGCACCGCGCACAATGTGATAACGCACACCTGGTAAATCTTTTACCCTTCCTCCTCTCACCAATACTATCGAGTGCTCTTGCAAATTATGTCCTTCACCACCGATGTAGGCATTCACCTCTTTACCATTTGTCAAACGCACACGCGCTACTTTACGCATAGCTGAGTTTGGTTTCTTAGGTGTAGTAGTGTACACACGGGTACACACGCCTCTTCGCTGTGGACAACTTTCCAAAGCAGCCGATTTACTCTTCTTAGTGAGTTTGTTTCTACCTTTTCTTACTAATTGCTGAATTGTTGGCATATTATATATAAAATATTCTTCGTTTTCAACCCTTAAAAAACACACCTTGTACATTAAAGGGTGTGCAAAGGTATATCTTTTTATTTAATATACAAAGATTTATGCATATTATTTCACAAAATCTACATTCAAAACACAAATGCAACGCTTGGATAAATTAAAGATAAAAGCGTATGCAAACAGAAGAAATCAGACCCTTTTTGGTGGTGCAAAAGTACATACCTATTCCCGCAAATTATTTAGAACCAAGACAATACATATATGAGTATGGTATTGTAGTACAGGTATTAAAACAAGAAAATAATGTTGAAGTGTTGTTTTCTGGTCGTTCGTGGATATCTTTTGATAATAACCATATGTTATATCATCGTGTGGTTGTAAAGAGAGAAGAAACCGATTTTATTGATTTAAAAAAAGAAAGCCGATAGGCTTTTGAGTGGGCTCGTCTCAAGTATCGGTAAAATCTAACGGCAAAAATCCCTGTAAATGCGACAATATCAAGAGGTTAATAATTATTATTTGTGTGAAAAGGTTCAGCTTAGACCTTCTAGTTTGCTTCATTATAGTTATGTGATGGATTTGCGGAATTATGAGGTGGGCTACTCTCCTACTCTACGGCAGAATTTGAATAGGGAGGCTACGGAGCTGGATGAGCTGAATGGGCTGGATGATGTTTCTGGGTTTGGGGGTATTGTGGGGTATGCGGAAAGGTATGCGGAGCTGTATAAGCAGAGGCAGGTGGATGTGTATAATGATAAGGGGCATGTTTTAAAGGACTTAGGAACGCTCTCGGATACTCAAGTAAGAAATATAAAGAAGTATGCTATTTTATTTGCTGACGCAACGAAATCAAACAAGGACAAATATTTGTCGTTTGTAACGCTAACACTTCCTAGTAAACAAATACATCATGACAGAGTGTTGCGTAAAATACTGGCTAAATACCTTGATCATTTAAAAAAAGTCTATGGTTTAAAAAATTATCTCTGGAAAGCGGAGACGCAGAAGAATGGAAATATTCATTTTCATGTGTTGATTGATACGCAAATTCCTCGCGGGGATATTCAAAGAATTTGGAATCAGTATATAAACAAATTTGGATATGTAGATAGATATTCTGAAAAGATGAGCCGCTTAACGGCTAAACAATATCTAGAAAAGTATGCTAAAAACTACAAGACGGAAAAAGACTGCATACTAGCCTACCAGCGCAACAAAAAAATAAATTGGACTAATCCCCCAAGCACAAAGATAGAAACCCCAAAAAGCAAAAGAAATATAGTTGCCTATGTGGTGAAATATCTATTAAAGCAAGAAGAGAATAAACGCCCGGTGATTGGTGCGGTGTGGGGTGCATCAAATAAGGTAAAAAAACTCAATTATTTAAATTTTGAAGTTAGCAGTTATTTAGAGGAGTTAAACCATTTGCGTGAAAAATTGGAGTATGTGCCTACGGCAATACAATATGTTGAGTTGTATAAGGGGAAAGTATATCAGATGATTAGAAAAGGTTACCGAAAACTTAACGAGCATTTAAAAATCTACCAAAAGGCTATAAAAAACCTACTGAATACTGATGTAAATATGAGTTTAGATAAATCAATGCAATTAATTTATGAGAGACAATACCGACAACTTGCAAATAATTAGTGCTAAGGAGCTAGCTAATTATTTGGGCGTAAGCTATTCCACTGCACGCATGATAAAAAAAGATATTTTAAGCCATTATAAAAAGAAATATCTAACGCTAAAGCTCGTAAAAAAATATTTTGATGATTAGTGTCAAAAATTGGTATAAATCGCTTAAAAGTGGTAAAAAACGCTATAATTTAAAAAGTGCTTTTGCAGGCTCAATATTTTTGCTTTAGAGATTTAAAATAATAGATAAAAATGAAACAGAGTTTAAGCAAAGCCACTGAAGTGCTCGAGGTGAAGGAGAGTGCCGCTGGTTTGATTTTAAAGGGGAATTCAAGTACTGATTTTTCACAGGTGCAAATTGAGTCTTACCTAGTAGATGAAACCTTTACTAAAAAGGTTTTGGTCCCAAAGATGAGCGTTAAGCTATTTACAGAATTGTTGGGCGTGCATTTCATCAAATTGCAAACAACAATTGATAGCGACAAAGTAGCGGTAATTCCTTTTTCTAAATCTGGAAGTTTGCCACTTGATGACAAAACTTACATTGAGTTCCATGTATCGGGTGGACAAGCACAGAATGTAACTGCAGAAACATTTGAGGCTATTGGAAGTGCAGAGCCTATTTATGTTCAGCAGGTGAAACTTGACCAAAACATTAGTGTAAAGGATGTCGATGTATTAGCATTTGATTATTTGGTAGCTGAGAAAACACCAAATGAATTACAAGTTATCAATGCACAGGGCAAAACAAGGATTTCGCAACTACAACTTGATTATGCAAAAAATGCAAGGATTGATGAGTTATCGAAATTACCTGCATTAGATTTAACAGGCTTGTACACTTTGGCGGTGTATAAAAATGTTGGTGAAGAATTTACATTCTATTTGTTAGACGCAAAATAATATTGAAATGATAGGAGCAATAACAGCGGTAAGTAGTTTAATTGGAAGTGTGGGGGGCGGTAACGCCTCCGGCTCCTCTCTTGGTCAATTTGGAGGAAAGATAGTAGGCGGTGTATTAAGTAAGATAACTGGCGGTTTAGATAGTGTACTTGCAAACGGCTTTGATTTGCATTGTTGGGGCTCGAGCTGGTCGCCTAGTAGAGCGATGAAAGAAGGAACCACAATCGTTGAATGGATTATTGAGCAATCTGGATTTACTAAGGTAGCCAGTGCTGACAATTTTAATAAGGCGTTACTTTATTTAAAAGTTTGTGCAAGTGGTTTCCCATGGGGTAAAGATTGTACTAGAAAAGGTACCGAGGCACTAGCTGCAATGATAACAGAGGCATATGGTAGAATGCTGAAAGAGTATCAGACTAAGTTTGCCTATGTGGGGGATAAAGAGTATCCTGCGGGGACAGATGTTCATTTAGATTTTCCGTTTAAGGACACTTCAAGAGGTGATGCCGTGAGTAAGGAGGTTTTGCGAGTGCCGTTCTTCAGAGAAAAAACAGATGCTGAAAGACAAGCAGATAGCCAAGCAGGTTCATCGGATTATAGACCTACTGATGATGAAACACTTAAAACTGGCATGCCTTCAGAAGGTGCACAACCAGCAGTGACAGAGGGGAAAGTTTATGGCAAAGCTACTGGACATGTGAGAAGTGGGGATAATACTCTGTTGTATTTATTACTCGGAGGTGTAACGATTTATTTATTAACCAAGAAAAAATAATTTTTAAAAACAAAATAAAATGAAACAAGTAATAACAAAAATTGATAGTTTTTTATTGAAACCATTGAGCGGTAATGGTGCAGGGACAAGTATTGGAACCGTTTTGGTGCTGGCACTAGGTGCGGTTATTGTGTCTGTGTACATGGGCTGGATAAAAGTTAAGAGTTTCGGCAGACGCCGTGGCTGGTAGTTGTTTAATTAAAAAAAAAAGTATAGAAATGGCGTATAATAATGGATATAATAACGGTTGGGGTGGAAATCCCAACCCTAATTTTAACCGAGGTTATAACCGCGGTTATAATAATCAGAGACAACCTAAAAAACATTCTGGGGCGAGAGCTGGACAGGGCAAGAATGGAAAGTTTTATGTTACCGCTTGGAACTATTCAAAGCAGAGAGGTATGATAACTGTTAAAGCATTTGAAAACTCGCGTTCTGTGCGCTCGGAGTCTCAAACAGGGAATAGATTTCTGATGATGATGTTTGAGGTGTTTTATAAAAACACAGGAGCAAAGGTATTGGAGCTAGCTAATTATAATGTGAATACAGGAAAGGTGTATTTACAAAAAGTTGGCATGGTAATTAGTACCAAAGCGCCGAATGGTGGGTATTTTGGACAAATTAAAACTAGATAGTTATGTTTAAAAATATTAGAAGTTTGATGAAAAGTATTCCGACATTGTTGAAATATGTGCAATGTGCAAAAATTTGCTTGCACCATGCGTATGAGGCAAAAAAAGAGATAGATACGCTTTTTGATGATGTGGAGGGTAATGAACCTGAGTATCTTCAGAATGAGGATCCAGATAAGGAGCATTTGTGGTAATTTGATTTGTTGAGATGAGGATGTTAAGTAGTGTTGTAATGGCGGTTATATACATTGGAATGATTATGCTTTCTGATGTCTTAAAGGACCAAATAAAAGAAACATTTAAGTAATGAAGTTTTTGAGTGATTTAACAAATGTATTAAAGCTATTGGGGGTTGCTCTAGTAGCTTTAATCATATGGATGGCATTTAAGGGTTTTCAGAAAACTGTGCTTTTGGGTAAAGACGGCATACCTGATAAAATTTCGGAGGCTTTTAGACAAAAGACATCTAAAGAGCAATTTCGTATTTATTTAGATTATTGGGCGGTGCGTGCTAAATGGTTCTTTTTTGGAAGTTATCCAAGCCTAAGTGATGAGCAGGTAAAGCATTTAAGAAATGAAAACAAGAATTTAGGAAGTTTTGTAGGTCGGTTCTTCCAGGAACAACAGAAATTGTTGGAAAAATACGATTTGCAAAAAGAAAATAGATACCAACATTAATGAGAAAAAATAGAGATAAAAAAATGACATATTTACAAGCATTAGGCTGGCTGGTAGGCGGATGGAGTGCCTATAAATTATATGAAAGTGTGGCTAAGCCAAAGGGAAAAGTTGAGTTTGGAGAATTGAACCTTGTGGGCGTTGATGATGAAACATTTAATCCAGATGAGGCATTGAGAAAGTTTGATGAGCAAAAAGCTATGTTAAAATTGCAATTTGACCCATCAGAACCTCAAGGCAAAGAGCATGAAAGATGGATTTTCATTGAATTGTGCAAGCTCGTTAAAGCTGGGAAAATGGAGAAAAATCATGCAGCTGCTATTATGGCAAATATGATGATTGAATGCCATTTTAAATTATCGACAGAGCACCCAGACTATAAATTTTCTAATAAACAAGGTCGTTATGATTTGAGAGGAAAAGAAAAAGAGTACTTTATGTGGCGTTATGGTGGCGCTAAAACAAGTTATAAAAGTGGAGCACATGGTAGAAGAAATTTAGGGAATATTACTGCCTTAGATGGTTACACTTTCAGAGGTCGAGGATTTTGTCAGTTGACGGGTAGAGAACTGTATGAAAGGGCTAAGCGTATTTTTAAGTTAGATTTTGTTTCAAATCCTGAATTAGTATTACAAAAAGAATATGCTTTTAATATTGCTGTAACTTTCTTTATGGGATGGAAAGGTGGTTTTTTTGCTAATCCTAAATATGTTTTGCCTAAGGTTATGCCTAATGGTAGTGCTGACTTTTCTATGTCTAGATTTTGTTTAAATCCTGGAGAAACTGAAAAATATGGACAAGTAAACAGATTTGGAAATGCTTATTTAAAAATATTCAATATTGTATTATGACAAAGAGAGATAAGAAAAGGGTAAAAAAGGGTTTGTTCATCTTATTGTTAGTTTGGTTGTTGTTTAGATTAACGAAGAAGACGAGTATAAAGGAGAAAGTAAGCACAGGAGATAATTCATTGCTTCCATTAGATACAAATAAATTCAAGGAACCTGTGAGTTTGCCCAAAGTAGAAAAACCAAAGTTTGATAAGGTTTTTGCAAAAGGCGGTTCTGCAGTGAGGAATGAAAAGGCATTTGCTCACAAGGTGGAAGATATGATGAATGCGGAGCGAAGAAAGGGCAAGATACCTGTAAAGTCTGATGTTGTGAAGCAAGTACAGAGAGAGCAGGCACCAGATGTTTCTCCGGCAGAGCCATGTGTGGAGTGTGAGGAAGAAAAGAGACGCCGAGCACAGGAAGAAATGCCTAAACCAGTTCCAGCAGTATCTGAGCCTTTGCCATGCAATCCTTTATCTTTTGAACCGAGAGCATACGAAAATCATTGTGATGGTGGTATGTCATTGTTAGCGCAGAAAGAAAATGTTTTTGTTTATATCAATGGTCCGCACAAGCGAGTAGTTAACAAAAATGGAAAAGTGGCAAGAGTTGACGCTGGGGTGAATGTGCATATATTGCAGAACAATCACTATGTTGATGTGGATGGTGATTTTAGCACTTATGATGGAACATATAGTATAAATCAAAACGGGATTATAGAATGACGAATTTTGTAGATAGGACAAAAATTTATTCGATTTTAGGATTTACAGGGGCGGTCTCATTTGATGAGCTGAAACCGCTTCTGGCAAGTTTATTGGCTATTGTGCTTGATTTTGCGTATAGTTTTGCAAAAAAGAAAATTAAGGATTTGAGGGATAATAAAAAAGAGGAATAGAGATGTGCCAAAAGTTTTATTTGATTGATAATGCTAAGTTCCGCAGGGAGCTTGTTTGTTTACCTGTTTCAATGATTGATTATGATGCTGAGTGCTACTATCAGGAGTTTAATGGTGGATTGATGACGCCTGCTGGTTTTAAGAAGTATATTTTAGCGGAGTATGGGGGTGATTTGGAGGCTTATGTTTTCTTTTATCGTTTGTTGCCTCTGGATAGTGTTGAGATTAAGGATAGGGTGCCTGCTGTGGCAGAGGTTGTGGAGGAGGCTGTGCCTGTGGTGCCTGCTGTGCCTGTGGCGTCTTGGGAGAAGATTAATGAGTTTTATGGCGGGTTTGAGGTTTGGAAACGCGGGGATGATTATAAGTTTGTGAATAATGTTGAGGGTTCGGCAATTGGTGTTTATAGGTATGCTCCGCCTCAGGAGGTTTATGAGAATGAGATTTGTTATTTAGGCTATGGTCAGGAGTTTGAGTATAGTGGTGAAGTGTCTGATTTGATTGTTTGGGATGGTGTTTCAGGTACTGAGCCGAGAGATTTGAATTTTGTTGCTTAACTTTGAGGTGTGGGACATAAGAATGATTATAGTTGCGTAGTGTTTGGTCGTTTTGGTGTTTTCAAGATGCAATATGTGCACGACCTTTATAAGTTTAGCAAGTGGCTTGATAGTTCCAAGTTTCGAGAATGGAAATATTTTAATGTGTATGACCGCCGAGCTGGGCAGTATTTAAGACGCTTCTACAATGGGAACTATATACCAAGATTTTTAAATTAATTTGTTTGTTTTGAATAATGAGAGAGACTGCATCCTTGTTGGTGTGGTTTCTTTTTTTTTATCTTTTTGCTTTGCTGAAAATTGGCATTTGTTTTGATAATGGTATTAACATATTTAAAAATCACTTAAAATTATTATCATGAAAAAAATCTTACTATCATTTGGACTATGTTTGGCTATAACCGCTGGATATGCACAAAGCAAAGAGGCAAAAAAAGAAATAAGAAAGTACTACACTGAAAAACAGATTAAGTACATTGAAAAAGAGTTAAAAAACCTTTTAGGCAATGATGATTATACAGGTAATAGATTTCAGATTTTTGATGATTTTTATTGTAAATATGAGTTCCCAAAAGGTGAAAAACAAGCAATAGCTTATTTTGAATATTTTTTAGCTCCATATTCTGAAAAATCACCACATAGAGGTTATAGATATTATTTATTTAGTTTGTTGGACCCTCAAAATATAGACTAATGGCACGAACATTTAAGCATTTGGATTTGCTCGAAAGAGGAATGATAGAGGCGTATTTAAAGGCTGGTTGGTCTATCTCTAAAATAGCCCGTGAACTGAAAAGGGATAAATCTACGATAAGCAGGGAGTTAAAGAGAAACCGAACGAAGAAAGGAAAATATAAAGCAAAGACAGCACAGACGCTCTATTCTGAAAAGAAAGAGCGTTTTTTGCGTTATAGAAGGTTCACAAAAGACATTGAGAAAAGAGTAAAACAATTTTTGTACAAAAGATATTCACCGCTCCAAATAGTCGGTTATTGTAAAAGGCTGGGTCTTGCTATGGTTTCGGTGGAAAGAATTTACCAATACATAAGAGAGGATAAGCGAAAGGGAGGTTATTTGTATAAGTATTGCCGTCACGCTTTGAAAAAGAGAAAGGCGCAAGTGTCAAAATCTGTTGGGAAGATAAAAAACCGTACAAGTATAGATGAGAGACCTCAAGTTGTGAATGATAGAAAAGAGTTCGGACATTGGGAGGGTGATTTAGTAGAGGGCAAAAATCATAAGGGTTTTTTATTAACACTTACAGAAAGAGTATCAAGGTTTTTATTTATTAGATATATACCTAATAAAAGTGCTGATGTTGTGGCAAATGCGATGATAGATGTTTTGGTTCCGTACAAGGGGGTGGTTAAGTCTATTACGGTGGATAATGGTTTGGAGTTTGCACAGCACGAACGGGTGGGGAAGAGATTGGGGGCGCGTGTTTTTTTTACGCACCCTTATTCTAGTTGGGAAAAGGGACAAATTGAGCATATGAACAAACTTGTTAGACAATATGTGAAAAAAGGTTCAGCAATCACAAAAAGTACCGCTAACAAGCTGAAAGCGGTACAAAAAGAGATAAATGACAGACCTTTTAAAGTGTTAAATTTTTGCAAGCCTCGTGATGTTTTTTATACATTTGTGGAAAATGTTGCATTTAGTGCTTGAATCTAGCAAAAAATGTTCTAACTTAGGATTTTAACAACCAAATTAGAACATTTTTTATTTCTTAAAAATTAGATTTTTAGCTATTTTTTTTATGAAATTTTATTTTTCCACTACCCGCAAATCCACTCTTCTATTTTGTGCCATACAAGCTGGAGTATCATTTGTGGCACACACAAAATGTGCTGCTCCATAACCCTCTGCCGACACTCTTTCTTTTTTAAGCCCAAGCAAAACCATTGTTCTCATTGCAGCTTGAGCCCTTTCGTTTGACAATGGTTGATTCACTTCTTGTGCCCCAGCATTATCTGTATAGCCTCCTAATTTGATTTTTGCTTTAGGGTAATCTTTTAAAATTAAAACTAAATTCTTTAATTGCTGTTTAGACTCAGGCGTTAAACTTGATTTCCCTTTTTCAAAATAAATTCTATCTAAAGTAATCCAACCTTGCGTTTTATCTTCAGACACTGTTGCATTATCATCGTTTAAGAATTTATACAATTTATTTTCAACACTGCTTTCGCCTACCTTTAATTTAGTTCCGTTTTTAAGTGGAATTTCTATTTCAGGGCCTAAATCGTAAATAAAGTTTCCTGTCGCCTCGTCATAAACACCTACGATTAACGACTTTGGAGTAACGACTAAAGTGGTATCTACCTTGATTGCGTCTCCATTTGAATTATACACATAATTCCCATTGAGTAAAATAAAGTTCTCTGGTGTAACTTCTAAAGTTCCATTTTTCACATTTAGCGTATCTCCATCAACGGAGAGCAATGGAACCAAATCATTATCCACAATCACGCCGTTTTTATCAATGCCAAAAGTTTCTGAACGCAAAGGTGCAATTGGCTTTTGGATTTCTTCTTTAGCAAAAAATGATTGATAAACAAAATATCCTGCTATTGCTAAAATTAGAATTAAAAGCAACCACAATAAGCTTTTGCTTCCTCTACTTTCTCGTGAAGCTGGAAGCCCTGGAGCCGAAGGTGTTTTAGATTCTACTTTAGGCAAGATAGTGGATTTTATAGACTGAGGTTGCACTACAGACTCAAACTTCTGCGACTGAACGCCCAATCTTGACGCCAAACTATGCAATCCTGAAGGAATTGCCTCCACAAACGCCTCTTTTTCTTGGAAAAACATTGAAGCTAATCCTTGTGCTGTCAATCCATCTGTTGTGATTATTCTACCAACGACACTCATAATTAGTGGAAACACAACGGCAAACACTCCACTCGCTGCTTCTTTAGTGATATTGGAGTATTCTGCCAAACCATCAAATACCCATTCTTCTTTCCCTCTCAATAATTCGAGGATACATGTATTTCCTTTCCCTAATAGGGCATGTTTGTTTTGTTCAAAAACGCGTAGAAACGATTCATTTAAAAACAAACCTGATTGCTCAAATTCATACGCCAAATCATAAATTTGTTTAGCACTTGATTCATTTTGCAATCTCTCGTTTAAAAAGGCTAATAAAAGTGGTAGTGCCCCCGTAATTGCTTGAGAGGTATTACTCCGGCTTTCGCTCACATAGTTACTTACCTTGTCCACTAAAACTGGCGAAAGCTCACTCCTAGTCTGTTCTAATAATGAATGATCCATAGCAGCATTTTATTCTTTATCATATTTTTGTTTCCCCATACCACAACAATCACGCCAATTAAATCTTGAAAAACACTATTTTTACCGTAAAAATTTAATTTAACTTCATTTCAAATATTTTTGTATTCTGTGGTAAATTTTAAATCCTTACTTTTGTTCTTATGTTTTTAAAAATCGCTAAACATATCATTTTTTTATTGGCAAAAATCCCGACAAGGCTTTTGTATATTTTTGCTGATTTTTTATTCTTTATTCAAACTTATTTTGTTCAGTATAGAAAAAAAGTGGTTGTTGAAAATATAAAATCGTCTTTCCCCACTTTTTCAGACGAAGAGATTCAATCTTTAGCTAAAAAATTCAATCGACACTTGTGCGACTATGCAGTGGAGGCGGTGCGTGCTCTGAAAATCTCACAAAAAGAGCTCGACACGCGTATTGAGTTTAAAAATCTTGAAATCCTAAAACAAATTAAGGCTGAAAATAAAAACTGTATGTTGCTTTGTGGGCATATCTTCAATTGGGAATGGCTCATTGGGGCGGTGCATCATCTGCCTACGCCAAACACCTTTGCGGTGTACCATGCACTGAGCAATAAGGAGATTGATGATATTATGCGACAATCTCGTGAGCGATTTAACACACACGCGATTGACATGAAGGAAACGCCCCGCGTGATGATGAAAACGCCCAATGATGGAAATTCCACCTTTTTGTTTGTTTCAGATCAAAGTCCGCATAGTAGTATGATTCATTATGATTTGGATTTCTTAAACCAAACAACGCCCGTTTTTATAGGCTTTGATAAATTAGCCCGAAAATTAAATTATGGAATCGTATATGTAAACATCACCAAGCCCAAGCGCGGGTATTTCATTTTTTCATTTGAAAGATTGTTGCCTAAAAATGAAAAATTTGAAGAAAATGAAATCGTGCATTTATTCTACCAAGCTTTGGAGAGAAACATTCAAAACGCACCCGCCAATTGGCTTTGGAGCCACCGACGCTGGAAATATAAAAGAGGAATAGATTATTGAAAACTGCCATCGTAATACTGAACTGGAACGGAAAAAAATGGCTAAAAGCCTTTTTGCCACCTTTGCTAAAATATAGCGAACAGGCTGATATTTATGTGATAGATAACGCATCTACCGATAACGATGTGGAATTTCTGTCCACCAACTTCCCGAGCGTAAAAATCGTTCAAAATACTCAAAATTACGGTTTTGCTGGCGGCTACAATGAGGGACTAAAACATATTTCGGCCGATTTATTTTGCCTACTCAACTCCGATGTCGAAGTGAGCAAAGGCTGGTTGCCCCCCGTGCTGGATTTATTTAATCAAGATGAAACTTTGGCGGCACTTCAGCCTAAAATTTTAGATTATAATCAAAAAGACCAATTTGAATATGCAGGTGCTGCAGGTGGATTTTTAGACAATTTAGGCTACCCGTTTTGTCGTGGTAGAATTTTCTGGACATTGGAAAAAGACCAATATCAGTATAACGATGTGCTCCCCATTTTTTGGGCATCGGGTGCGTGCCTATTTATTCGTAGCGAAGTTTTCTGGAAAGTGGGTGGCTTTGATGCTGATTTCTTTGCACATATGGAAGAAATTGATTTGTGCTGGAGATTGCAAAATTTAGGCTACAAAATTCTGTATTGCGGACATTCTACGGTGTATCATGTAGGCGGTGGCACTTTACAAAAAAATAGTCCACGCAAGACTTATTTGAATTTCCGAAACAGCCTTTTTATGCTTGAAAAGAATTTACCTTTATATAAAGTGTTTCCCGTGATTTTTGCTCGTTTGGTTTTGGACGGAATCACGGCAATTGTCTTTTGGCGATACGAAGGATTTACCCATTTAAAAGCCATCTTTTTTGCGCATATGGATTTTTATAAAAAATTGGGGCATTTCTGGAAGAAAAGACAAAAAACTCAACGAAAGTTTTGGGCAAAACGCTTGGTACCTTTTCAATATTTTATTTTAGGCAAAAAATATATGAAGGATTTATTTTAGCCTTGTATTTATGAAAAAGTTTCCACGCCTGCAGGCGTGGAAACTACTCTTAAAAAAATAAAATATACCTACTCGTAGTAAGTAATTTCTTGCTCGGTAACAAACGCTTGTTCTCCGTCTACATTTACTATTGATTTCACCCAATTATTGTACTTATCGTATTCATAGGTGTTTTTTAAAACTACCTTGCCTTTTGAATCATATTCAGTACTCTCTATCATATTATTTTTGGCATCATAGGCATAAATCGTCTTTCTCTTCATATTATCACTGGAATCATAAACAACTTTCTCTATCCGATTCCCTTTTTCATCATAAACAAAAACAAACTTCTCTCTATCAATTTTATCAGTTTTATAAATAACAGACTCTACAAGCCTACCGCTTTCATCAAAAACATTAAATTCCGAATTGGTTTTAACGGACTTAACTTTACCATTTAAATCCATTTTCTCCAAATCAGTTTTATTTTCCTTTAAAGAATTTTCTTGTAGTGAATTTCCCTTTTCCACGAAGGTGCTTTCCTCTGCATCGGTTTTCTTGTGTTGTTTATCGCACGCCCAAAGGCTTAATGCGCTAAGGGAAAATAGAATTATTTTTTTCATTTTTATTTTGTATTAAAAATTAAACTCAAAAAATTATTTTTTTTAAATTCACATAAGTTAAAAAATCCAAACAAAAATAAAAAACTTTTCTACTTTTAAAAAGTAGAATACAATAAAATCTCTGAGAAAAACTGCCTAAGAAAAAATATATTCTTATTTTCGCATCAAATAAATAAAATCGAATGAATTTCAAAAAATTGAACAATTTGGTCGGCTGGCTGATGTTTGCCATTGCTGCCATCGTTTATTTGAGTTCCATGGAGCGCGAATTGAGTTTTTGGGACTGTGGGGAATACATCGTTTCTTCGTCTAAATTGGGCGTAACGCATGCTCCAGGTGCGGCAACTTTTCAGCTATTGGGGGCAGTGTGGTCTGGCTTAGCCTTTGGCAACGGAAATCTTTACGCCATTTTAATCAATGCACTTTCGGCACTGAGTAGTGCTTTTACGATATTATTCCTTTTTTGGACGATTACGCATTTTGCACGTAGAATTATGGTAAAAATCGGCGAAGACAAAAGCAAAGGGGCTAAAACTCATGAATTAAGCCAAACCGATATTTGGGTGATTATGCTCGCGGGTGTGGTAGGCTCTTTGGCGTTCACTTTTTCAGATTCATTTTGGTTTTCAGCAGTGGAGGGCGAGGTTTATGCTATGGCCTCAATGTTCACCGCACTGCTCCTATGGCTTGCCTGCAAGTGGGAAAATGCCGCGGGAGAGCCACGCGAAAATCGCTGGCTGATTCTAATTTCATTATTAATTGGGCTATCCACAGGGGTGCATTTAATGGCTATTTTAACGGTGCCTGCCATTTGCTACCTTTATTATTTTAGACATTACAAATTCACTTGGCAATCATTTATCATTGCCAATGTTGTGACTTTGGCGGTGTTTGTTTTTGTGTTCAAAGTGATTTTCTCCTACACTATGGCATTCTACGGAAACTTAGAAGTTTTCATGGTCAATTCTTTAGGCTTGCCATTTAATTCTGGTACGGTAGCCGCTACAATTATTCTTGCTGCCGTTTTTGGGGGAGCTTTATATTATACCAAACAAAAAAATTGGGTAACAGCCAACACTGCGGTACTTTCGATTTTATTTATGCTAATCGGTTTTACTAGCTGGCTTGTGATTCCGATCCGTGCCAACGCCAATCCGCACATGAACTTAAACGACCCTGATGATGCAATTGGACTTTTGGATTATTACAACCGTGAACAATACGGCGATTGGCCTGTTTTTGTAGGCCCTTTGTACACAGCACATCAAGATCCAAATGGTGTAAAAAGAAATCCAGACGGAAGCTATAAAATGGTGGACAAAGGTCCTGTCTATAAAAGAAACAGAGCCAAAGGCATTTACGAAGTAGTGGGACGCAGACAGGATTATGTGTATAATGATGAGCAAATCGGGTGGTTTGCTAGAATGTACAACCCTCAATCTAAGGATAATTACGAAGCGCTGATGGGGCCAGCAGAGCAGCGCAAATCATATGACCCTAATACGGGTAGAGAGGTAACACACTTTAAACGCCCTAGCTTTTGGCAAAATGTTCAATTTTTCTTAAACTACCAAATCGGGTATATGTATCTGCGCTACCTCGGCTGGAATTTTATCGGAAAGCAAAACGACTTCCAAGGAAATATGGAAATCACCAAAGGCAACACCATCACAGGGCTTAACTTCATTGATAACATTTTAGTAGGCTCACAGGACAATTTGCCCACTAGATTTAAAAACAATAAAGCCCGTAATGTATATTTTGCCATTCCGTTCATTTTAGGGCTAATCGGTTTCATCTTTCAATTTTATAAAGACTGGGGGCGCAACTTTGCCCTAATTTCGCTCTTCCTCTTAACGGGCGTAGGCATTTTACTTTACACAAATGTAAAACCCTTTGAGCCTCGTGAGCGCGATTACGCCGTAGTTACCTCATTCTATGTCTTTGCCGCTTGGATTGGGCTAAGCGTTTTAGCCATTTACAGTTTCTTAAAAACAAAAATACACCCTAAATATGCCCTTGCCGCAAGCGCCCTCACACTCGCTGCGCCCCTGCTTATGGGCTTTGAAAACTGGGATGACCACACGCGTGCCGATCGTCGTGCTGCACATGATTTGGCCTACAATTATTTAGTAAATTTAGATCCAAATTCCATTTTATTTGTCTACGGAGACAACGATACTTACCCGCTATGGGGCTTGCAAGAGACTGCAATGTTTCGCACAGATGTAAAAGTAGCCAATTACACTCTACTAAGCTCCCCTTGGAATATTGCCCAAGCTCAGCGCCGCACTTACGATGCAATGCCCCTACCCTCTCAAATGACAGAAGAAGACTACCGCCAAGGGGCTAACGAAGGCATCATAATCCTAGACAGGGATTTATTTCAACAGCTCCACGAGTATGCCGCTCAAAATTCCCCTGAGTTTATAAGTGTTTTAAACCAAATTAAAAACTACAACGATAATGGAATGACTGCCAAGGAAGCCATGAATTGGATTTTGAATAAAGAAAATAATACTAAAAATTATTTAGTAGAAGTTTTAAAACAATTATTCCGTGGTGGGGTAGACAATGTATTACCTACCGATAAAATCATTATTCCCGTGGATAAAAATGCCGTACTTAAACATAAAATCGTAGCCCCACACCAAGCTCAGCAAATCCTCCCTCATATAGTGGTAACCCTCCCCAATAGGCAAATAGGCTTTAAAAGTGAGCTATTTATGCTAGACATTATGGCTAACTATAAGTGGGATAGAAGCATTTACTTCTCAAGCGGTGGCCTGTACGACCCTGCCAATATTTTCTATTTAGGCGATTATTTAGAATTTGAAGGATTTACCTATAAGTTTGTTCCCATCGAAACGAAAAAAGCATCTAACGGAGAAGTGGGCACTATAGATGCCAACCAGATGTATAACGACATTTTGAAATACGAGTGGTCTAACTTTAACGATACAAGTGCTTACTTTGATGAAACTTGCCGTCAGAACATTCTCACCTACCGAAATGCCGTCCTCAGAACCGGTGAGGCCCTTGTAAAAATAGGCGAAAACGAAAAAGCTAAAAAGCTCATCGCCCTGATGCAAAGCAAAATCCCATACACCGAATTCTCCGAGGGCATCTCACTCTACGGCTTCGTTCCTCTTTACTACAAGCTGGGCGAAAACCAAAAAGCAATAGCCCTTTCCGATTTTCTACAAAAACAAAATCAGGAAGAAACGGCTTATTACAACTCTCTCCCACCGTACGAAAAGGCAAGTGTACACAGCGATTATCAACGATTGATCGGGGAAGAGCAATACGCAACCGCCAATATGATTGATTATTATTTGACTTATAAAAAAGATACTGCAGCGGCTAAAAAAGTGTTTGAAGCTTACTATACTCCGCTCGAAAACCGATTGAATAAATTAGCCGAGAAAGCTAAACAAGTAGGACTTGAAAATATGAACGAGGCAGATGTGCAAAACCTCACAACCGACTTGTCTTTGCAGCGCAGTATGCTCGGCCTTGCAGTGGAAATAGACAGCACATATGCTAAAAAGAAATTCAAAGAAATGACAGAAATGATGACTTCCATCGACCCAAGGGAAAATTAACACCTCTCCCTAACGAAGAGCGCAAGGCCTGTAAGCCTTGCGCTTTTTGCTTTTATAACATTGCAATCTCCTTAAAAACTCTATCAAACTCCTTTTACTATGATTTCAGCGGCTCGTGCCGAAGCGCCTGCCCCCCTAATATGGTATGCAAGTTTTTATAATCTGCCAAAATCTGTTCCCGAGCCTCTCCGCTTAGGATTTTAGTAAGTTCTCTTTTCAGATTAGCTTCATTTAAGTCTTGCTGAATAAGCTCTTTTACTACCTCGCGGTTCATAATTAAATTAACGAGGGAGATATATTTAATATTCTTAACTAATCGTTTTCCTATCTCATAGGAGATTCTGCTCCCCTTGTAGCACACTACCTCAGGCACACCGAGTAGTGCGGTTTCGAGTGTGGCAGTTCCAGAAGTAACAAGGGCTGCGTGCGCGTGTTGCAAGAGGGCATAAGTTTCATTGCCCACCCACTTTACATTATGGTTTAGGTAAGGTTCATAAAGGCTACGGGCTTGTGAGGGAGCGCCTGCCACCACAAATTGGTATTCGGGGAAATCTTTCACAACGGAGAGCATTATAGGTAATTTGACTTTGATTTCCTGTTTGCGACTCCCTGGGAGTAGGGCAATGATTCTTCGCTCATCTAGCCCCCACCTTTGTTTGAAGTCTTGTAGCTCACTAGGCCGCTTCTGCGCAATAGCATCAAGCAAAGGATGCCCCACAAAATGGGTCTGGTAGTTGTATTTCTTATAAAAATCCTGCTCAAAGGGTAGTATCACAAGCATTTGGTCTACATATTTTTTGATGGTATGCACCCTGCCCGACTTCCACGCCCACACTTGGGGCGAGATGTAATATATTACTTTAATGCCTAGCTTCTTGGCGTAAGCTGCAATTTTGAGATTAAAACCTGGGTAATCTACTAAAATCACCTCCTCGGGCTGCCACGCTTTGAGGTCTTGCTTGCAGAGTTGAATGTTTTTTAGTATTGTTTTTAAGTTCATCACCACTTCGATAAAGCCCATAAAATCTAAATCCCGATAGTGCTTCACCAGTGTTGCGCCCTGTGCCTGTACTAAATCGCCTCCCCAAGCTCTAAATTCAGCCTTAGGGTCTCTTTTCTTTATTTCTTTGATGAGATTGGCGGCGTGCAAATCCCCCGAGGCTTCCCCTGCGATGATGTAATATTTCATTTTTAATGTGGTATATTTTACAAACTTAGTTAATAAATTTGACTTTTAATTAAAAAATCCTTGGGCTAGTGCCCAAGGATTTATATAATAAAAAATGTTTAAAATTCTTAATTTCTTGGTAAGATCAAAGTTACATTTCCTATTTTAAGTCCCGCTTTATTTTCTGTAACGAAATCTACACTTGCTGAAATTTCGCCCAAAGACAATTCAGGAAAATCTGATTTTTTAATATTTATGATAGTCGTTTCGCCCGCTTTCACCTCACAGTCCCAATCGGCAATAAATAGTTTTTTGGCATCTGCGGGGCGAGTAGCGTTCATGAGCCATAGCTCGTTATCGGTTTGCAGAGAATAAACAAAAGTCACAATGGTTTTATCTTCCGAAAAAATCCCAATTTCGGGTGATTTTTTCACTAATACTCTTACTTTCTTTTGTTTGGTTCCCGACTTTATCACGACATTGGTTTCGCCTATTGCCAAGGCATCAATTTTCAACTTTCCGTTTGCAAAACTACTTTTTGCCACCAAAGGATTTTCTGAATTAACTTCAAAAGCTTCGTTTCCTCCACTCAGGGCTAAACTTTTGTTGTTCCCCACGAAAAGCTGAACATAATCTTCTGTCTTAATTTCTGGGGTGTTGAAGAAATCTTCGGATGAATTACACGACCATACCCCCAAGAATAGCAAAAGAAAAAATCCTATAAATTTGATATTTTTAGTCATAATTTTATTTTTCAATCATTACATTATAGTAATTAATTATGGTTTCTTTTTCATTAGCTTGTGTTACAACAACTTTCATATCGCCTTCTACAAAACTTGGTAAAGTTACATTTCCTTGCTCATCGATTTGTGCCTCTACATTATTAAAGAAGATTTTTACTTTAGCTATTTGGGGCCCTTCTAGATCCAAAATATTGTAATTAAAGTTTTGTGGCACTCGGTTGTTTTTCAAATTTTTTAAGTAAGGAAAAGCTCTGCCATATTCCTTTTGAATTTGAACTGCATCGGTAGTAAAATTAATTTCAGATACTAGCTCTGGAGCGTCTTTAGTCCATATTTTTGCACGGTATTGCCCTCCTGGCACCAAATTACTTAATTTATAGGATTTCACGTCTTCTGAAAGTTCAAAAGAATCTCCATTTAATTCAAGCACATACTCCTTTCCCTTTTGCGTCTTCCAAGTGAGATTTGCACTACGCTGTGATATTTCTTCCGCTTTGAAGTCCTTTGGGGCAGTTGCCTTTTGTTCTTTGTAGTAAATTTGAATGTCGTCTAATTTTATGTATGATTGCTGTATCTGAACTTTAAAAGAGTTTAAATAGGCAATATTTTCAGGGATTGATAGCTCTTTGCCTAGTTTTTTCCAACCGTTTACTTCCTCCTCTATTGCAAAATCATTGATTGTATTATAGCTTGTCCCTTTCATATTATATTCCTCGCTACCATCGTCTTTAGTCGCTCCAATTCTAACTGAAACTTTATCAAGAGCAGTATTTTTAGATACCCAAAAGCTAAATACCAAAACTTGTCCTCCAATTCCGTCGATTTTTAAATTTTTGGTGGTAACACTTGGGTAATCATAAAATTTTAAATACCCCGTATTTACACAATTTCCACCGTCGATTCCTCCACCAGGGTATAAATCAAATTTATTTGTATACCAGTTCTCCAATCCTTGCTCAAAATCTCCATTAGGGAGCAGATTGTCTTGAGCCTTGGCTACTTGAAGGCTTAAAAATAGAAATAAGAAAAATTTTAAAATTTTCATATTGAGCTATAAACTTATAATACTAAATCTGAGTTAAAACCAAAAATGTCTCCAATTCTTTTAGCTATTCGGTTCAATGCTCCGTTACCGCCAACTCCTATTAGGTTATTTTTATCCCAAAAGCCTAATCTTCCTACCATATCTGATGCCAATGATTCTATTATTTCATAATCCTCAATATAAAAAGAGCCATCTGCTTTACGAGTTGCCACAAAGGAATGCAAAAAGCCGTAAGCTTCTGACAATTCGTGAAAAGCTTTTTGATACTCTCCGCCTGTAATTTCTCCCCCTAAATTTGGCTTTGATTGTTTTAGGTAATGTACACAACGGGTGGCAAAAAGTAATGAAAGACTTTCTCTGATGATTCCGATTTGCTCTTCAAGCTTGGTATAATCTCTTTCTTTTAATGCTAATCTTCCGACTTTGAAAGCTTTTGTTACTTTTTTATCTACATCTCTCATAAAATCAGCTCCTTGAAATTCATTTACCATATAATTGGCAATAAATTTAGGGGTTCCATCTCTATTTTCTTTCCCCAACAAAGCATAGGCTATATCCCAATGATATTCTAGCTCTGTATATTGCTTTCCTCTCAAGAATTGTCTTTTTGCATTTTTGTCCCTTAACTCTGTATTTTTCATTACATTATCTCCGAGATGTTCATTTAGGATTTGGTCTAGAAAAATTATCCCCATAATTTGTTTTTCTACTAATTCAGAGATTTCTATTCCTTTTTCATTTATAAAACGAATATCTTTCCCTTTCTCTGAACCTACTTTACCTGCTTTCCCTTCGCTTGCAGTTTCCCATTTACGGCCATTAAGCTCAATTAATTGCTCTACACTTTTATTAAATTTCTCTAATACCTTTTGTTGCAAATCAGGGTTTATTTTAAATAAATCTGAGGACGATGCTGTCATCGATTTAGCTGAAATATTTCCAAGAGGGGAACTAGAAATAAACTCATATTTTTCATCAAACTCTTTTTGATTTGAAAAGGCTGTCATGTCCACTAAATCATTTAAGCTAAGTAGATTATCAATCACACGTCTTCCCTCGCTTAAAGCATTGTTTGGGAATAATTTTTTATAATCTTCACTTACATCTACTTTATCTTTATTCTTCTTCTCATTAACTACGGTCTCAGTCCCACTATCTGAACCGCCACATGAATTAAGGCTAAATACTCCAGCTAATACTCCTAATGCTAAAATTGTTTTCTTTATCATAATAAAATATTTTAAATCTAATTTAGTTGTTTTTTAAGGTAAAATTATTTTTTCACAGAATCCAAAATCGTTACTATAACCATCTGTTCTAAATTTATTTTCATATTTAATTTCTGGTGTTACAATCAATCCATCTGTAGAAGTTGCTTGCATAGTCGCTCTAATCTCAAAACTATTGTACCCCGCTCCATAAATTCCTAAATACAATGGGAATCCTGACTCTGCTTGAAATGTGATTTCTTTTTTCTCTCCATTTTTGAATTCTGCTTCCACATCCTCGTCATCGTAGGTGCGTAAAATTTTTAATTTTTTGTTTTCATCTATATAACGAACCATGATATAGGAATTAGGATTTGAGCTCACCTCATCGCCATAATATTCTTTCTCCAAATAGTAAAAAGTTAAAGTCACTTTATAAGTTCGTTTTTCGGCAATTTCTTTACCAGGATAAATGTATTCTTCCTCACTAATTTGGGGCTCGCACGGGAGCTTTGGCATCGTTTCATACCCAATGTAGGGGGGGGGCATTTTTTTATTTCCAAAAAGTGCACGATAATCTTCCGCAGGCAAACCCTCCGCCGTTTCGTTGCATTGCACAAATGCGAAAAACGCAATGATTATTCCTAAATATTTTAAAAAATTCATCTTTTTATTTTTAATAAATTATTGCTTGAAATCCTTTTTGAGAAGCTATATAACTATTTCCCTTTTTCTTAAATTGCGTAAAATTCACACTATCGTTTACCTGAATGCCTGGCAGCATCAAAATTCCGTCTTCCATTGCCACATAGCCACTTCCCAAACCTGTATAGTACTTGCTAACTGTCACATGAGGCTGCATATTTCTTAAAAACACGGTGTATCGTTTATTGACATCTGTATGTTTGTCTTTTGAAAAATTAGTTACAAAAACTTCCTCGCCATAAGGATTATTGATACTTAAGTTTTTAATTCTTTTTCGCTCAAACTGCAATTTAGTATCATAAACTTCCTTCATCACCTCTTCCCAATCCTTTCCTGCGGGAATAGGTTTAAGCACAATGTATTCGCTAGTATTATTTGGGTATTTATTGGTAGAGAAAATCAAGCTACCATCGGCATCTTTTTTAAAAAACAAAAAGCTTGTTTGCCTCGTTTCAAATATATAATTGGGCGAAATAAAGTTGAGTTGCGTATATGAGTTATGCGAAATACTGTACTGGCTAGTTTTGACTTCTTCTTTGGATGTGAAAGTTTTATCCGAGAGCATTTCCACCTCTCCATTTTCTTTAAATTTCATCAATAAATGAAAACCTCCTTGCCCATAATCTCGATCTATAAGGATAATTCCGTAACTTTTTGAACGAATGAGGTTTCTCGACAAGTCGTTGAATTTATTGGCTAAATTTGGAAAATAAATCATTTCCCAGCCATTTGGTGCATTGACCAAGGTTTGTTTTAGAGTATCTTTTGCAGAGATGATTCTTTCGCTAGGCGTTTGGTCAAAAAATCTATCGTCCTCTTGATTACAAGAAAACAAGAATAATATACTAGCCATCCCACAAAAAAGTTTATTTAGAATATTGTTTTTCATATTATTGAGCATATTTTTTAAGTCTAATTAAATTTTGCAAATTCAATACATTGATGTCTATATCAAATTCTTCTTTTAGGTATTTAGTCACAAAATCTCTTTTAGCCTCCAATGTTTTTTTGGCTTGGCGTGCTCTCTCTACCTCCTTATAATAATCATCGGCAGGTGTAGCTGCATACTCAATCATCTGATCTACTTCATGTTTTGGATAGGAAAGCAAAACGCTCATTGTTTCAGCAAAATCCTCATATACATCATAACGAGCTGCTGAAAAACTATAAAAGCCAACATAAAAAGGAACAGAAGAAAGCTCTGAGGCTTCTTTTTTTTCGCCAAAATCATCTAGCTTATATTTTCTAAAATTTAAATTGGAAAATTCTTCTAAATCAAATTTCTTGTGATATGCCATGAGCTTAGCCATATTGTTTTGAACATTTCTTGAAAGACGAATCATCGATTCCTCATTATTTTTATTAAAATCGTCTACCTTAAAAATTGTAAACGGAAAAGGAGAATCGTTCGACAACTGCCACTTTTCAACGCCAAATGAATCTATATTAGCATTGCCAAACAGCTTTATCTCGGCAGGAGACATTTCTTTTAACAATTCTTTTCCAGCCACTTGCATATATAAATCGATCCAAATTACATTTAGGGCTTTTGCCACTTCATAAGCTTTTGCCTCATTCGGAGGGAAAAGCTGCATGCGATCAAAAGAGCTATTGTTCTGCCACTGGTAATTTACCGCAATATTGTATGGCTTTTCAAAATTTTGATTTAAGTAAGTTTGAAATTCTGAATTTGGCGTTTGAGAAACATTTATCACGCTTTTGGAAGATAAATCTTCCGAACCTTCGCAGCTTGCCAAAAATAGCAAACCGCTCAATGCAAATATTGAATATTTTATATTTTTAATCTGAATCATAACTAAATTTTATCTAGGGTTTGGAGTTAAGCCACTATCTATTGCGAGAGGTGGAATTTGTAGTGTTTTTCTATAATCTTCTTTCTTTAAAATTCTATCTAATTTATACTCATCTCCAGGTTGATTTCTATTTACACTAAGATGATATCGGCGAATGTCGAACCAGCGCAAGCCCTCGTGCACAAATTCTCTGCGACGGAGCTCACACACAAAGGCTACTATCGATGCCTTGAAAAATGACATTGCTCCAAAAGATGATGTGTATAAATCTTGAGCATTTTTAAATCCATACAAAATCTCTTCTTTGCTTAATCCTAAGGACATTTTTGCTTTTAGATAACTTCTTAGATTTAAAATGGCTTCATCGTTTTTTTCCAGCATAGCCAGCGCTTCTACTTTATTGAGCAAAACCTCATCTGCCGTAAAAAGCACATTGTCTGAGTAGATTCCTTTTGGGTTTAATCCTGTGCTTTCAAAAGTTGAGAAATCTCTGAATTTATTAATGTATTTTGCTGTGCTATTTTCTACACCATGCACTTTTTCTGCATAGTAGAAACTTAAATCTAGGCTTGGGGATAAATTGCTAAATAAATCTTTCACTTTATTATAGTCTAGACCATATTTCTCGACCTTAAAGTTTCTATTCCAGCGAGTTTCTGTCGGGGTTAAAAGCAAATTCGTTTTCTCTTGGCTATTGGTATACCAATGATTGACCGAAAAGTTATAGTCTCTGTATTCATTCCAGTTTCTAATGGCGTTAAAAGCATCTATCCCCAGCACATAATCGCTGTAATCTACCACTTTTTGCCAATCGCCGTGATACAAATAAAATCTTGTAGCAAAGGCTGCCGCAGCTTTTAAATTAAAATGGAATTTGGGTTGTTTGTAATTATTATCTTTAATTAAAGGCAATCCTAATTCTAAATCTTCTTGAATTTTGTTGTAAGTTTCCTCGAGCGTTCCACGAGAGTAGGTAGGAAATGCGTTTTTCTCAGGCGTCGTTACATACGGAATCCCTGGCAAGCTCTGAGCCGTAGTAGGATTGTAAGTGTCTGCCCAAATGTTTGCCAACATGAAATGCAAATAGGCACGAAGCACCAAGGCTTCGCCATACAAAGCTGTGATTTCTGGTGTTTTTTCTTTAAACTTTTTAAGGCTTTCGAGTGCTTGATTCACTTGTGCAATGCCACGGTAGCTGTCATTCCAGAAATTAAGCGGGGTGTCTAGGTCCTCGTTATCATAGTCTTGCCAATAGAACATTGCCTCATTCAAACGATTGTATTTACCCCCTTCGCGAATATCCACATTGTCGGTGCGAGGTTCCAGAAACGGATAATAACTCGCGTGTGGATAAGCCGCCGTTAAAACTTCACGGATTTTCTGCACATCATCGATTTCTATATCGTAATCTGATTTTGGCGACTCGTCCAAAAAATCATTACAGCTCAGCATTCCTAAACTAAAGAAAATACCGTATAAAATATATTGAATTTTTAATCTTCTCATCGATTTTTAAATTTTTTAAAACATAAGATTTATCCCCAAAGTGCATTGTCTCTGAATTGGCAATGCTACCCCTCCCGAACGGAAGAATTCAGGATCTTGCCCGTTGAGTTTTTTATCAGAATAAATCAAGAACGGATTGGTAATTTGCAAACGGATATTGGCTCCTTGCATTTTCCATTTTTGAATTAAATCTGAACTAAATGTATAGCCTAGCGAAATGTTTTTCATTCGCACAAAGCTTCCATCTGCCACACGCAATTGCGAATAATTGTAAGTGTTATAAGCTCGCTCAATATTTTCTTCGCCCACGAGTTTTATCAAATCTTTAGACGGAATCACTGGCACATTGGTTTTAAATTCATCGCCAGGGTTGAGCCATCTGTTTAAATAATTATTTGCAAAAACATTCAAATCGGCAAAACCTGGATCGTAGGTAGGTTGCAATCTGATTTTATTTCCCACTTGATAGGTAATGAAAAATGATAAATCGAAGTTTTTATATTTAAAGGTGTTTGAAAAACCACCTGTAAGGTTTGGCTCAATGGCTCCTTCATATTTTAAATAAGATAAAGAATATTTTGTATCCAAGAAATCGGCGCCTGCACTTTTGGCAAATTCAAAACCTTCAAACGGATAATCTCCAAAATAAAAATTCGGCAAGCCGTATTGGTCTAATCCTGTGAACTGGAAAGAGTACAAACCTCCTCGTGGATGCCCCACGACATTTCCTTTGCCCGTGCCCGCTACTAAATCAAATGTATCTGGCGTGTTTCTAAGTCGAGTGATTTTCTGGTCGTAATACCCCATGGTGTACATTGCAGTCCAAGAAAAATCTTGGGTTTTAATCGGTGTAGCATTCAAAGTAAATTCTACCCCTTTAGTATCCATGTCGGCAAAATTTGCAAATTTATAATATTCCCCGCCGATGCCTGAGGTGCGCACCAAATCTATTAAATCAAATGATTTTCTCTGATACGCATCAATGGTGAAATTCCATCTATTTTTGAACAAGCCTACATCCAAGCCCACATTAAGCTCATACATTTTTTCCCAAGTTAAATCTCTGTTTTCTAGATTTAAAAGTGACAATTGATTTTCTCTTTCCTTGGTGCTGAAACGATTCGTAACGCCTGAAGTAAACACAGCTAATGAATTTATCGCACTTTCGCTCATTTTAGCCGTGAAACCATAACTGGCTCTCAAGGCTAAAGTATTAAGGTTTGGCAAATTTTGAATAAATTCTTCTTTATCTAAGTTCCACTTAGCTCCCACATTCCAAGTTGGTAGCCAGCGAGACTGTGCTCTACGGCCAGAAATATTGGTGCCTTCGTAGTTTACCACTGCGTTGATGATGTATTTTCCCGCGTATCCATATGTTGCATTTCCTGAAAAAGTTACACCTCGGTCTTTAATTCTACTTAATCCAAAATAAACTTCGTTTTCGGTCTGTAATTTTTGAAAAACCAATGGTGAGGTAATCACTTGATTGGCTCGATCGAAAAGCATTCCGTAGCCACTAAACGGATTGATGTCTCGATTAGTTGAACGAATTTCATTGAAACCATACAATTTCAAATCATTTTCCCCCCATTGTTTTTCATAATCGAGTGATAGACGCAGCAAGTAATTTTTTAATTTATTTTCTGTTTTATTAAAAATTCCACCTTCGGGCAAAATCACCTTTGGATAATTATAATTTCCATCATTTTCTCTAAAT
Source organism: Ornithobacterium rhinotracheale (assembly GCF_004088395.1). Lineage (NCBI taxonomy): Bacteria > Pseudomonadati > Bacteroidota > Flavobacteriia > Flavobacteriales > Weeksellaceae > Ornithobacterium > Ornithobacterium rhinotracheale. Next base: position 1,928,399 of record NZ_CP035107.1, read on the forward strand.
AAATAAATGTTTTCGGCAAGTTCTACTGGATTATTGTCTGCTTGATATGCCAAAATCACATTAGAATTACTCTTTACTGTGTGCTCAATAGAGGTACTTGCACGGCGTGCTACGGCAGTTAAATTCGCTACTAAATTAGGCTTAATTTTATATTCTAATTCGCCTTGAATTTTTAAATCAATGACATTAATATCTAAATAATTATTATCGTATTCATTAAAGATATTGAACGGTGCCCAGTTGTTTCTGTAATAAAGATTGGGCAACATTGCACGAGTGGTGTTCAAGGCATAAGAAAACGGATTGATGTCGAAATCGCGCTCAAAACTACCAATATTTGTATTTTTCTTTTGTCTAAAAGTTCCTGGTGCCTTTTGATTTCGGAAATTCCCTTGAATATTAATATTTGTTTTGAATTTATCGCTGATGAAATAAGTGTTTTTCACATTAGCCGTAAGTCGTTGCGTTTTATCTATAATGCTCCAGCCACCATCTGTGTAATAGCCCAGAGATGCGTAGTTAGCACTATTTTCGCCACCACCGCTAAAGTTTAAGGCTAAGGTGTGCGTGGGGCGCATTCTGAAAAGCTCGTTGAACCAATCGGTATCGGCATATTCAAACTTTCTTAAATAATTGGCAATTCTTTCTGGCGTATTGTCTAGTGCATAGGATTGTGTAGCCTCGTTAAAAGTCGTGAGGCTTTTATACAAATTATAATAAGCTCCGCCTCGTCTGCCCATCAATGCCGAAGTCATATCAAAATAGCCTTTATTATGCATTTCGTTGTAAATCGACATGGTTTCTTGCGAGTTCAGCAAATCGTACTGATTATAGTTTGGACGAAGACGCACCGCCTGCTCATAAGAAAAATTGATGCGATTAGGCGTGTTTCTCCTCCCCGATTTTGTTGTAATAACGATCACTCCGTTCAGTGCACGCGCGCCATACATAGAGGTTGCCGAGGCATCTTTCAAAACCTGAATATCCTCAATGTCCGACGGGTTGATGCCCGCAATGGCTGAACTGATAAGCGTAACAGCATCTCCCGAAACTAATTGATCAAAAGTCAAATTCACAATATCCTCGTACACCGCGCCATCAATCACCCAAAGTGGCTGCACATTGCTATTGATGGACGCCCCACCACGAATGTTGATTCTAGGTGCGGCACCAAAAGTTCCCGTAACATTTTGGATATTTAATCCCGCTACTCTCCCCTCAAGCAGGCGAGACACATCGGGAACCGCATCGATTTTGATTTCGCTCATTTTTACTTGGCTTGCCGCCCCTGTAAAAACACGATTTTTGATTTTTTTGTATCCCGTAACCACAAATTCATTAAGTGCAAGGGAGGATTCATCTTTAAGAACAAAGTCCTTTCTGGTGAAATTTTTAACTTTAAAAGATAGTTCTTGAAAACCTAATTGGTAAAAAGTTAAGACATCTCCTACATTCGCTTTAATACTGAAGTCTCCTTTTTTATTGGTAAGTGTTGTTTCTTTAGAATTTAAATTACTTACCAAAACTTCCTTGATTGGCCGCTTATGAGAATCCAGCACCACGCCTGAATATATCTGCTGAGCACTCAAATACTGCCCTAAAAAGAACATAAATAGTAAAAAACATTTTTTTCTAACATCAGTAAAATTCCCTAATAGATTAATCTTTTTCTTTTCCATTCAATAAATTACTTATCACTAAACGCGACAAATTTAAAAATTTATTTTATTTAGAAAAAATAAAAATAAGGGTTTTTATTAAGCTGTTATTTACAAAAAAACGCCCTGCAAAATAGGGCGTTTTTAAATTAGTTTTGTTACAATCATTAATCCATAGAAGGTAACCCATCTGCTGTGGCTGGCCAGCCTGGATTTTGATAAATTACACTTCCAGCTACTGTATGGTCTGTACTTGCGTTTACAAAATGGTCATGTGCGATTGGATTTAAATAATGTGCTTGAATCCATTTATAGCCATTATACCATTGATTATTGGCCTGAACAATTTGATAAGGTCTCAAATATTCACTTTGTGTTTTTGCAGATACATTTGGATTTTTTTCCGGTAATGCACGCAAAGCTGTTTTAGTGGAACCATTATCTTCTTTGATAACATACATTTCACTCATTTTCTTACCTTCTAGATAAGGTTTATCAGACCACAATCTAAAACCTTCTACGATATAAGGTTTTGTTTTCAATTGATCAAGGGATCTCCATCTTTTCAAATCATCCCAACGCATACCCTCTGCAATAAATTCACATCTTCTTTCTCTACGAATGTTATACAAAGTTTTATCGGTTAATACATTTCCTGCAGAATATTTAGCTAAGTCTTTTTCTTTGCTCAAATCCGTTGCATTGATGGTTACATTTGGGTCTTCTGGCAAACCTGCTCTTCTTCTTATGGCTTTCCAATAATTTAAAGCATCTGCATTTAAATTTCCATTTTTCTCATAAGATGCCTCGATATAGTTTAAATATGCTTCGGTAGCACGGAACACGATTGAACCAGATTCTGTTCCTTTTTTCACAATGTAATCTCCACCATTACCCATAAGGCCTTTTTTTACGTTATAACCGGTTACTGCTCTTTCTTCTTCTAAAGCGAGGATATCTGGCATAGCCGCAATTTTGGGTTCGCTCACACCTTCATAAACAAGCAAGTCTCCTGGTATTGCCATAAAATACTGCAATCTTTCATCTCTATCCGCCCTTACTTTGCTAAGCGTCCCGTCTCCTTGATAGCCAGACCCTCCCGCATAGATTGGCAATCCATTTTTCATCACAAAGGTTTCTACAAAATTACGAGTATATCCTGAGGATCCTCCTCCAGTAAGATAGTGCATGGTGTGATGAGAAACATATTTATCGTTATATTGTCTCCAAAAAATCACCTCACTATAAGGAGTCATATTGATATCAGAAAACATAGTGAAATATGGATTTTCTAAAGATTCTTTTGTTCCTGCTTGTGGGTGAGTGCTCTCAACTAGTGTAATATTATCTGCAATTTGTTTTGCGGCCCCCATTGCTTGCTCATAAAAATAGTCGCTTTCTGCCTTTATACTGCCTGCTTTGTACTGAAAATTCGGATGGAATTTAGCTCCAGGCCACCCTGGCCCTCCTGGAACTCTTGCGGTTCCTGCATGGTATTTTAACCATGAGGCCTCATACAATGCTACACGAGATTTAAATAAAAGTGCTGCCTCTTTGCTTAATCGATTTCCTCCTTCTACTTTGCCACTCTTCATCATTTCGATAGCTTTATCCAAATCAGAAAGAATGAATCGAGCTACTTCATTTCTTGGCTGTCTTTTAGATATTTCTACCAATTCATCTTTGTTATCTTTATATGTCTTGGTAATGATAGGAAAATCTCCTAGTGCTTTAAGCTTATTAAAGTATCTATAAGCTCTTAAGAAATAAGCTTCTCCAATGAAATGTTTGATATTTGCATCATTTCCTATAATTTCTCCCTTTTTATATTTTGGCATTACTTGGTCGAAAAAATAGTTCACATCGCGTATATCGCCAAAACTCCAAGCTCCACCACTGGAAGGCACATGCACCTCCCCTGGCAGCCACCATTTACTAGCTCTTACAGTAGCTTGGTTATCTGTTCCATTATCAAAACCGAATGTCCCAATATTCCAACCTCCATTAGTTGGAAAATTATACAAACTAATGGTTGCTGCAGCAAGTGCATCTTCTGTATTATAATATTGCTCTGGCAATATATTGGATTCAGGTATACGATCTAAATAATCGTTACAAGCTGTTATTGAAAGTAGCCCTAAAGAAAGTAGGCTAACTTTAATTATATTATTTTTCATTGTTTATGATTTTAAAAAGTTAAATTAATACCTGTTGAAATTACTTTTGACAAAGGATATAACTTACCATTTCCCCATCCACCACCAGTGGTTTCTGGATCGAATATTTTAGACATTTTGGTGAAAGTAGCGATGTTTTCTCCTGAAATGTAAACTCTAAGTCTACTGATTCCTAGTTTTTGAGAAAAATGTTTAGGCAAAGTATAACCTATCTGCATATTTTTGATTCTCATATAGGAAGCATCTTGCAACCATCTTGTCTGATTTTGGAAGTTTTTGCCACCTTTTTGAAATAATGGTCTAGGGTAGTAAGCATCTACATTTGGACCAAATGGACTGTCTGTATCGGCTGGACGGAAATAATCTAAGTGTTGTTTAAATGCTGCTGACTGCCACATCCCTTCGTTCGCCCCCTTAAAATATGTTGAATTAACCAACAAATCTCTTTTTGCTGTGCCTTGTAAGAATATACTAATATCAAAACCTTTATAATCTGCGTAAAGATTCAATCCAAAATTATATCTAGGAGTGGAGTTTCCTATGATACTTAAGTCTCCGTGATCTTTTAAAGTATTTGCCCCTCCATCAATTTTACCATCTCCGTTCAAATCTGCATACATGATATCTCCAGCACCCCATTGACTACCTAATCTGTTTTGATCTACTTTAGCTAAATGTTCGTCCATTTCCGCTTGCGTTTTAGCGATACCAATTGTGGTATATCCCCAGATATTATTCAACACCTCCCCATTATAGTATTTATTCAACGCATATAAATCATTTGGATAGTTAGTTATTATCTGCTTACTATCAGTTAAGTTAAGCTTAGCCCCATAACCAAATCCATTTTTTAAGCGATCATTCCAAGAAAGGCTTAACTCGAAACCTTTAGATTCCATATCTGTATTATTGTATTTAGGCACAGCGGTTCCTAATGTAGCTGGCATTGTTTCTCCAGGGCCCACCATATCTTTGGTTTTTCTCACGAAATAATCGAACACTAAACCAAATTTATTTTTAAACATATTTATATCCAAACCATAGTTTGTTGTTGCTACCTTTTCCCAAGACAGCAATCCACTGATTAGTCCCGGCACACCTGCGGTATTTGGTCTTTCTCCATTTAACAACCAATTTCCATTTGAAGCTCCTACAGGAAGTAAACTATAGTATGGATAATAGTTGTCTCTCAAGTTTTGGTTTCCTAACTGACCATAAGAGAATCTTGGTTTAAATGTTGAGATTTTAGAAGCAAATCCTCCTAATTTTTCCCAGAATGGCTCACGAGCAACGTTCCATCCTAACGATGCTGAGGTATAGAAATTCCATCTTAAATCTCTTTTGTAGCGGCTACTTCCATCATATCTCAAGTTCACCTCTACTAAATAACGACCATCTAAATCATAGTTTAAACGACCAAAGAACCCTGCGGTAGCCCAAGAATACAGTATATCCCCTACCTGTGGTTTATCCCCAAAAGTTGTATTAATTGAAATCACATCGGTAGTGTAGAATTCTTTTCTACTTGCTGAGAATCCCAAATATTTCATTAATTCAGATTGGAAACCAGCCATAGCCTTAAAGTTGTGGACTTTGTTTAAAGTAAAGCTATAATCTGAGTAAATGTTTGGGTTGATATATTGCGATTTACCAGTGCTTCTTCCAATACCTGTTTCCCCCGGAGCATTATAACCACGAACTCCAAGTGACGCGTATTGCTCTTTATTCATATTATCGTACCAAACTACTGGCAACGCATAGCCTTCCCATAAATCATTTGTCAATTTATAGTTTAAATCTATATGCGTATTCCAGCCTTTTAGGGGAGTTAATAAAAATCCTAATTGTTGTTGAAGTTGATCCGTTTGATTTTTAGACCGGCCTGCTAACAAGTGTGCAATTTCGTTACCATTTATATAATGCCCGTTTGGATCATACACTGGAAGAGTAGGCCATCTACGAGCAATATTGTGGAAGAACAATGGGTCTTGATACAAAGCAGACTCATTATCTATTCTAGTAAAATCAGACTTATAGTTCACTCGCAACCAAGGAGCAATTTCTGCCGAGAATTTACCTACAAAACCTTTTCTATCATAAGTATCATTATTATACCTCATCAATCCTTCTTGATTCAACCAGTTGCCAGATAAATAAAAACTAAATTTCTCTGTTCCCCCAGATACGCTAATATTACTTTCTGTTGCAGGAGTCCACTCTCTATAAAATTCTTTAAACCAATTTACATTTGCCCAGCTTCCTGTATACTTAAACCACTCTGAACGATCGGGATTCCATTCAGTTGCTTCATTAGCTGGCAATTCTCCTCTTTTATATTTTTTAATCTTCTCTAAAATTTCTGGTTTAAACTTAACACCTGTACCAGAATTAGCTCCTGCCTCATTCCAATAGGTTGCAAAGGTTTCAGAATCTAACATATCTGGAACTAATAGAGGAGAACTCAATCTGTAATTAGTATTAAAAGTCACTGTTATTTTCCCTTGTTTGGCTGATTTAGTTTTCACTAAAATAACCCCAAAAGCTGCTCTTGAACCATAAATTGAAGACGCGGCCGCATCTTTTAAAACTGAAATACTTTCAATATCTTGAGGGTTTAGCATAGCAAAGTTTCCTGGCATACCATCTATCAATACCAATGGAGCTGAACTTGTATTACCAATTGATCCCACTCCTCGAATATTGAAACTTGGAGAATTACCCAACTCACCTCCTGCATTGTTGATAGAAAAGTTCATACCAGTCACTGCTCCTTGCAATGCTTGAACCACATTACTCACAGGTCTATCCTCTAATGCTTTTGCATCTACAGTAGACACTGCCCCTGTCAAATTTTCTTTTTTCTGAGTACCGAACCCTACTACAACCTCAAGGTTGATCTCTTTTTCTGAGAGTTTAATCACTCCCATGTTTAGTTTTTTAACATCGAAAAACTTCTCATTCAGAGTAATGGGATTAATGACTCTTAAACGATCTCCTACTTTACCAGGAATCGAAAATTGCCCCTCATCACCAGTCTCTACCGTATCATCTGCTCCCATTACAGATACGAGAGCTCCCTGCACAGGTCCGTATTCATCTTGAACCTTTCCTGTAATTTGTGCAGTCGCATAGCTTATGAACATAAATAAGCATAAGCTTGTCCATAAAATTTTACTTCTCATGTTGTTATAATTTTGTGTTTCATTGGTTGAATTTAAAATATTTTTACGAATAAACAAATTTTAAATTCATTTTATTTTACCTTTTTATGAAAAAAATCACTTCTATAACTTTTTGTTAAAAATACGCTTTCTCGGTTTTTACATAAAAAAATCCGCTTAAATATGATTTAAGCGGATTCACATTATTCAATAAAATAATTACTAATCAAAAACCCCTTGTGCATTTAGGAAAAAAAATAAAAAAAGATTGTTCATTCGACTAAAAAGTCGTATATTTAATTAGTTATCAATTGATTAAATACATAAACAATCTTATGCAAAACTACAAAATTATTTTGAAAGAACTGAAAGAAACTTGCAAAAATATTCCTACTAAAAAGAAAATCCGAAAACCGAAGTTGTCTGATATGGAATTAGTGGCACTGAATATTAACGCAGAACACATGTCGATAAACTCTGAACTTCAGCTATTTAGATGCATCGCTGGAACAGAATTAGACAGCAAAATAGAAAGAAGCGTTTCCAAAAGTCAAATCAAGAATTAGAAAACGTATTGAGACGAATTTTTCCCAGCTGTGCGGACAGTTTTTAATGGGCATCAACTTAGCCAAAACTTTTCAGGGATTCATTACAAGAATACTGTCAAAAATCACTTCTTTTACCATGATTCAGTATCTCAATTTTTTCGTATTCAAGAGAGATTTGAACAAAATTAAAGTGAATTTGTGCTAAATGCACAACGGGTTAATCAAAAAGATTCTTTACGCGATCAAAGAATGATTTAGATTTACATTCCTCGCTCGGAGCAAATCGCTCGTCTCCTCGCATTTTTTTGAAAAACTCTTCTTGTTCTCTGGTCAATTTCTCTGGAATATATGCGTTCACATGCACGAACAAGTCTCCCGTTCCGTAGCCTTCAAGACTTGGCAAGCCTTTACCTTTTAGTCTTAAAACTTTACCACTCTGGGTTCCTTTCTCAATTGCAATTTTCACCTTGCCTGTTGCAGTAGGCACCTCTGCCTCGGCTCCAAGCACTACATCTGGCAAACCTACATTTAGATCATAATGCAGATTATTCCCGTCACGATGTAGGGTATCGTGCGGTTCCTCTTCGATTACTACAAGTAAATCTCCAGGCACACCCCCCATTGGTGCATCATTACCTTTTCTTCGCACTTGCAATTGGATTCCTTCTCTTGCACCTGCAGGGATTTTGATTTCTACGGTTTCGTCACTTTTTACTAAACCTTGATTATTAGCACCTGGCGGAATATGATCTGGAATTTTCCCTGTTCCGCGACAAGTGCCGCAAGTTGTGGCTGTTTGCATTTGCCCTAACATGGTATTTACCACGCGCACCTGCTGACCTCGACCGTGGCAAGTAGGACAGGTTTTAAAGCTCACCCCTTCGGCTAATTTCAAACGCGTAACTTTCACTTTTTTAGTAACGCCTTCTACCATTTCACGGAGGTTGATTTTCACTCGGATTCTAAGATTGGAGCCACGCTGCTCTCTTGCACGGGCACCTCCGCCCCCGAAACCTCCTCCGAAGCCTCCGCCAAATCCAAAAATATCACCAAATTGGGCAAAAATATCTTCCATATTCATGCCTCCGCCAAATCCTCCGCCTGCGGCACCGCCCACGCCAGCATGACCAAACTGATCATAGCGAGCACGCTTATTATCGTCGCTTAGGACTTCGTAGGCTTCTGCAGCTTCTTTAAATTTCTCTTCGGCTTCTTTGTCGCCTGGATTTCTATCTGGGTGATATTTTAATGCTACTTTGCGGTATGCTTTTTTTATTTCAATAGTTGTTGATGTCTTAGTAACGCCTAAGACCTCATAGTAATCTCTTTTAGACATAATATCTTATTTCTCGCTTCTTATTTTCCTACCACTACTTTTGGATATCTAATCACTTTGTCGCCCAAGGTATAACCCGTAGACACTACATCTACCAATTTACCTTTTAGGCTATCGTCTGGCGCAGGAATCTGCGTAATAGCTTCATGCTTGTCTGCATCAAACTCGTCGCCTGCTTTCACATCCATTGCCTTTAGGTGTTTTTTGCTTAAAACTTCTCTCAACTTATTTTGAATCAGTTGCACGCCTTCCACTAATTGTGTATCCTCTGATTTTTCAATCTCTTTCATAGCTCTTTCAAAATCATCTAACACAGGAAGAAGGTCTAAAAGCAATTTCTCATTAGCCAATAAGACAAAGTCTTCTTTCTCCTTGCGAGAGCGTTTTTTATAGTTTTCGAACTCGGCATACAAGCGCATAAATTTATCTTTCTCTTCCTGCAAAGCAACTTTTAGTTCCTCTTGCAAATCCTTTGCTGTAGTTTCTTGAGCATCTACAGATTCGTTATTCTCAGCGTTTTGTATATCTTCTGCACCTTGTTCCGGCGTTAATTTTTCTTCTTCGTTCATAAACTTATGTTTGTTTAGCTTTTGACAAATTTTTTGCCAAGTCTTATTTAGTGACATTCTGGCAGATTTACATTAATTTTCGAGGCAAAAATAAGCCTAAAATCCTGAATTTTTGTATTTTTAAGCCATTAATCTTATTTGATTTAGCATTTAAGCTAATTTTTTTGTGATATGCCTACATTTATTTAGTTTTGTTGACTTAAACGATTTAATAATTTCAAAAAATATGAAAAAATCTATTTTTAGTATCGCAACGCTCTTAATCGGGAGCCTTGCTTGGGCCGACGAAGGTATGTGGCTCATGACATTTATTGAAAGACTGAAGTATACTGATTGGCAAAAAGAGGGGTTGCACCTTACGCCAGAAGAGATTTACAGCGTGAACAATGCAAGTTTGAAGGATGCTGTAGTGAGCTTCAATGGTTATTGTACTGGTGAATTGGTTTCCGAAAAAGGTTTGATTTTCACCAATCACCACTGCGGATACGAAACAATTGCAGAGCTTTCTACTCCAGAGAACGATTATTTAAACAATGGTTTCTGGGCAAAATCTCACGAAGAGGAATTGAAGCCTGAAAGTCTCTATGTTCGTTTCCTTGTACGCATGGGCGATGCTACCGATAGAATTTTGAAAAAATTAAATCCAAACATGTCTGAAGATGAGCGTCAAGCTGTGATTAAAGCAGAGTTTAAAGCCATCGATAATGAAAATAATGAAAACGGAAAATATATCGTAGAAACTAAATCTTTCTTCGGAGGAAATGAATTCTACTATTTCGTGTATCAAGACTATACCGATGTTCGTTTAGTGGGAACGCCGCCACAATCTATTGGTAAATTCGGAGGAACTACAGACAACTGGGAGTGGCCTCGCCACACAGGGGACTTTTCTATCTTTAGAGTTTATGGTGACAAAGACGGAAATCCTGCGCCTTATTCAAAAGACAATGTACCTTTAAAACCAAAACACTCTTTACCTATTAAACTTTCTGGCGTTCAGCCAAATGATTTTGCGATGACGATTGGGTATCCTGGTAGCACTCAGCGTTATATGACTTCGTATGGTATTGAGCAAGCTCTTGACATCGAATTCCCTGCTTGGATCGAAGCGGCTGGAGCAGCAAGAAATGCGATAAAAGAAAACATGGATAGAGATAGAAAAATCGCGATTGATTATGCTTCTAAATACGCTAGTATTGACAACTACTGGAAGAACAGGATAGGTATGAGCGAGGCTTTGAAAAAACTAAACACCAAAGGCAAAAAAATTGAAATTGAAAAGAATTTCACTAACTGGGTAAACCAAACACCTGAACGCAAAGCCAAATATGGTAAAGTTCTAGAAAACATTAAATATACTTACGAAAACGGAAACGAATTTGTAAAAAACAGCACCTATCTAGTTCGCGGAATTTTGCAAGGTAGTGGGGCACTTAGAAAAGCTTATGAGTTTGGGCAATTATTCGATTTCTACAATCAACAATCGCCCGAAAACAAAGAGCGTATTCTTGAAAAATTAGAACAAAATCTAAAAGAAGAGTTCTCTACTTATAACGAAAAAACGGAGGAAGACATTCTTGCTGCAACACTTAAAGTCTATGTAGACAATGTTTCTAGCAAATATGTTCCTGCTTTTCTAGTTGATATTAAGAAAGATTACAATAATGACTTTAAAGCTTATGCTGTAAACTTGTTTAATCAATCTGCATTCACCAGCCCATCTAATATCATTAGCTTCTTTAAAAATGCAAAACCTACAGATGTGGCAAACGACCCACTGTATATGCTTGCAGAAGGCATATACAATGCTTACAGAAATGTCCCTGCAGAACAAAAAGAGCTTAAAGATATTTATGCTAAAAACTATCGTTTGTTCCTTGAAGGATTAATGGCATCTCAGCCAAACAAAGCCTTTTATCCAGATGCCAACTTCACCATGCGATTGAGCACAGGAAAAGTAATCGGATTGCCAGAAAACCCAAAACGCCCAAGCGATGTGAAAAGCAATTACTACACTACGCTAAAAGGCTTGATGCGCAAATATTTACCAAAAGACGAAGAGTGGGATATTCCTACACAACTCATCAAACTACACAACACAGATGACTTTGGAGAATATGCCAACCCAGACGGCTCTATACCAGTTGCCTTCTTAACAGATAACGACATCACAGGAGGAAACTCTGGATCACCAGTAATCAGCGGAAATGGAGAACTCATCGGTATTGCATTCGACGGGAACTGGGAAGCAATGAGTGGTGACATTGAATACGAAGAAAAATTACAAAGAACCATCGTGGTAGACATCCGCTATGTATTATTTGTGATTGACAAATTCGCAGGAGCTAAAAACCTCATCCAAGAAATGAAATTGGTGAGATAAATACATAAAAATCATATTTTTACAAAATAGACGATCTTAGTTTTAAGGTTGTCTATTTTTTTTGACTAAAGAAATGCACAAAAATATTTAAAAAAATATTGCTGAATTAAAAATAAATAGTATATTTGCAGTCCGTTTCAGCCCGAGTGGCGGAACTGGTAGACGCGCTGGATTCAAAATCCAGTGGTAGCAATACCGTGCCGGTTCGATTCCGGCCTTGGGTACAGAAAAGCCTCTTAATCTTTTGATTTTGAGGCTTTTTGTTTTTTTTTGAAAGTGGCTGTTTTTTTTTAGTTACATTTAAACATATCTAAGTTTGTTGAAATTTTCGAGGTAATAATCGGAGATTTTCGAAAATAATTTACAATTATTTCCATTCCCACTTATATCTTCCCACCCACCCCCTTAAATTTCTCGATAAATGCGGCGATTTTCTGAAATACCGTCTTTTTCTTGGCTAAATATTTCGGATTGAGCGGACTCATTTTTGGTAGCGTTTCATTTAAGTCGGTGCCGTTTTCGCTGGCATAGCCGCGTTTTAAGGCGTTTTGAATGTAGCGCTGCGCCTGTGGCTGATTTAGCTTTTCTTCTTCAATCAGCTTAGCGGCTTCCTGCTTTTGTACGGCTTGGGCATAGGTATAAAACGCCTCAATAATGTCTGCTTTATGCTCAAACTGATTTAAATCCGCTTGCTGGATAAAATCCACCACCAGCCCCTCTTTGGCACGGTTGCCAACGCTGGCACGGATGGTTCGGGTGATTTCTGCAATGAGTGCTTCTTTGTCATTCGACTTCTTATAATATTGTAGCGTTAATTCCAAAATATAATCCAGATCGATCTCTTGGGATTTTAGTAAATCCACCTCAAAAACCACATCGTCCCAACTAATTTGCGTCTCTTCTTGGGATTTGCCTTCTCGCTCATTTCTAAACCAATCACGGATATCGTTATAAACAGATCGGTAATCTTGCGCCATGCGTTCAGGCAGCATAGGCGTATTTTCCATTGCTTGCACATCGGCATCGGTTAAGGAATAGATTTCTTTAAATTGTGCAATGGCTTCGGGGTTTTCTTTATCAAGAGCGTGGAAGGCTTTTAATTGCTCAAATTCATCATAATTTTGTAAGATATTTTCTATTTTTAAATATTCCCCGAATAATTTCACGAATGCTTTTTTATCGGATTCTGTTTCGATTTTCTCAGGACTTGGGAAATTTTGATTGAGTTCTTGCACAATCTCTTGATAGCCTCTGCTGGCTTGCCCCGTTGCTACGTCTTTAAAGCCCTCTAAATATTCTTGATAGCTCTTTTCCAGCACCACATTTCTGGTATTTTTATCGCCAAAAAGGGTAATCGCATCAATCGTGGCTTGTTCTAAATCACGGAAAGTAACGATATTGCCAAATGTCTTGGTGCTATCAAAAATGCGGTTGGTGCGCGAATAGGCTTGAATCAGCCCGTGATAACGCAAGTTTTTATCCACAAATAGGGTATTTAAAGCAGGGGCATCAAAGCCTGTGAGGAACATTCCCACCACAATCAGCAGATCAATTTCTTGATTTTTGACGCGTTTGGCAAGGTCGCGGTAGTAGTTTTGAAATTCCTTGCTCTCCACGCCGTAATTGGTTCGGAACATGGCGTTATAGTCGCTAATTGCGGCTTGTAAAAACTCTTTGGCAGAGCTGTTCATTGCGGTGGGTGCAAAGTTTTCATCTTCAATATCGCCAACGGCATCTTGCTGCTCATTGGGGGTGAAAGAAAAAATGGTGGCAATTTTTAGTGGTTTTTCTGCCGTGCTTTGTAATTGTTTAAAAATCTCATAATAATGCTTGGCCGCCTCCACACTGCTCACGGCAAACATCGCATTAAAACCTTTGCTTGAGGGATTTAGGCGGTGGGTTTTCTGTTTGAAGTGTTGCAAAATATAGCTGGCAATTTCTTTTAAACGCTGTGGGTGCAAAAGGGCTTGCTTGTTTTCAAGGGCTGAGAGTTTTTCAAGATTTTGCTCTTGCTCTGCGGCTCTAAATTTAGGGCGGACATCGTTATAATCGACTTTAAATTTCAGCACTTTTTCATCACGAATGGCATCGGTGATGACATAAGAGTGTAATTCTCTGCCAAAGACGCTCCCTGTGGTTTCTGAGCCTAAGGCATTTTGCGCAAAAATAGGCGTACCAGTGAAACCAAACTGGCAGAATTTTTTAAATTTCTTTTTAAGATTTTTCTGTGCTTCACCAAACTGTGAGCGGTGGCATTCATCAAAAATAAACACCACAGGCTGCCCGTAAATCGGCAATCTGTCTTCTGATTTCATCAGATTGTTGAGCTTTTGAATGGTGGTGACGATGATTTTATTATCATCTTTTTCAATATTGCGTTTTAAGCCAGCGGTACTGTCGGAGCCATTGACGCTATCAGGTGAAAAACGCTGATATTCCTTCATGGTTTGATAGTCCAAATCTTTTCTATCCACCACAAAGAAAACTTTGCTAATAAAATCTAGTTCCGTAGCAAGGCGTGCCGCTTTAAAACTGGTGAGGGTTTTACCTGAACCTGTGGTGTGCCAAATAAAACCGCCGCTTTCAGGCTTGCTCCAATTGTTACTTAGATGAGTGCTGCGGATTTTCCAAAGAATGCGTTCGGTAGCAGCAATCTGATAAGGTCGCATAATCAGCAGCGTATTGCTGACATCAAAAACGGAATAATGCAAAAGCACATTGAGCAGGGTATTTTTTTGGAAAAAAGTGGCGGTGAAATCTTTGAGATCTTTGATTGGCATGTTATCCGATCTTGCCCAATTCATCGTGAAATCAAAGCTGTTTTTATCGCGCTTGGTAGTGTTGGCAAAATAGCGTGTATCCGTGCCGTTTGAAATGACGAAAATCTGCAAATATTTAAATAGGGAATTTTCTGTATTAAAGCTCTCTTTACTGTAACGATGCACTTGGTTGAATGCTTCGCGAATCGCCACCCCGCGTTTTTTCAGCTCAATTTGCACCAGTGGGAGGCCATTGACTAGCACCGTCACATCATAGCGATTAGCGTGCGTGCCAGTTTGCTCAAACTGCTGAATCACCTGCAAGCGGTTGCGCTGAATGTTATTTTTATCAACAAGATAAATATTCTGGATTCGCCCATCATCAAACACGAAATCATAAATATAATCGTGGTGAATTTTGCGGGTTTTATCAATAAGGGTTTCAGCAGGCGGATCAAGATACTCCGCCACAAAACGCACCCATTCTTCATCACTGAAACGCACTTCATTCAGCCGCTGCAGTTGCTCACGCACATTCGCCAAAAGTTTTTCGGGTGTATTGAGATCCTTAAGACAGTCATCATCGTATAGTGCTTTTAAATCCGTAATGAATTCGCGCTCCAAATCTGCCTCACTTTGGTAGTGGCTAGGCTGTTCGATTTTTTCGTATTCATCAAGAATGATGAATTGATTGGTTTCGGCGATGGGAATAGTTTTTTGCATATCATTATCCATTTTATGATTTAAATTTATAAGTTTCATTAAGCAATTTAATTAAATTTCCTATAACAGCTTTATTACGTTCAATTAGCATTGATACCTCCTCAGTTGAATGCTGAGAATGACTAGAAAGATTAATAATTCTTGTTTCTGTAGGGTTAGAACCATCTGGATCTTTGGGTAATAATTCTCCCCATTTTTCATATCCCAAGAAGGTTGCTGTTTTTTCTAAAATATTTCTTAAGTAATTAAAATGATATTTCTGTAATTCATCATTACTTAATGCTCGTTCAATTTCAGATTTCAAAAAAAGATGAAAGGCAAAAGGAGAATCATTCTTTTGCTCTAATAATTCGTACCCTCCTGATTCATATTTTCTTAAAATATATCTTTTTGAACGATTTAATTCATTATATAATACATTATAAAATAGTGGATTATGAGTAGTGATGATAAATTTTAAATCTGATTCACTAGATTTAATTAGCTTAGCTATATCTATTGCCATTTCAATCAAATAATTTTCATCTAAGGAACTAACAGGGTCATCAATAAAAATATATTCCAATTCATTGAATTGATCTGTTTCCCTATCCGTGTGTTCTGGAATATTTAGTTGCTCTATCACAAGGTGTAATAACGAGTAAAACACACACCATATAAAGTTGCTTTCTTCACCCTTAGAAATTTTTATATTACTTAAATCTTCTTCCTCATCATTTCCACGTTCAAGGGAAAATGTTACTTCAGAATTAGCCTTAACTACTGAATTAGGATCTTGCGGATTTTTTAAATATTCTGCATTAAACTTAGGGGTTAATTTATCATTTGTATATCGTTGAAAATGAGAAATAATATTTTGATCCTGCCCTTGTTCTTGTAAGATCCAATCTGTAAAGGAGTTTGGCTGTATTTTTAAAACTCTATTCTTATTCCCTTCTAAGTCATTGTCCCAATAAAACAAATCTTCAGTAAAGGCATTGTAGTAGAGAAACTTATGTCGGGTTAAGCTACTATCATCATCAGAACCTGTAGCAACAAGTTTTTTTAATTCCATTGATAAGCGAGTTTTACCTGTACCATTAAAAGCATAAATTAACTGAACTTTAGGAACAGCTTTCTGCTCCTTTTTTGAATTTTGTGCCTTTTGAGTGACTATTGGCATCATAAGCTGCTGAGCAATATTATTTAGATTTTTTTCCATAATTTACTTTACTTTAAATTATCAAACCCAAGTAATAAATCCCGATAATATTCATACTGCTTCTGCCGTAGGGCGATTTCTTTGGGCAAACCCTCTGAAATAGAATTGACCAAAGTATAAAATGTATCTAATATTTTTACAATTCGTTTTTGCTCTCCTTTTGGGAGAATAGGGATTTTTAAATTTTCAATTACACTATTATCTAATGTCGGAATTCCTGCTTTTCTAACTTTTGATTTTATCAAAAGTTCTATATTTTGCAAATAATAAAATAAAAACCTTTGGTTTACATTCTTATTATGTAAAAAACAAAAACACCCATCAGAAGACCAGAACTCTCTATCACTAAATCCTACTGTTCCTGCTGATGCTCCCACATTGATAATCATAACAGAATTGGCTATTCTATTCCTCATATTATAATAACCTATCGGCTCTATTCCTCTGTGATATACAGGATAATTACCATTTTCTACTAAATCTCTTCTTGTTAATCTTCTTCCTCTTAATATCCTACATACCTCCCCCAGTGGTTTCCATTCCACTTCATCGCCAAAAGTGAGGAGTTTATCGCGGTAGTAGGTATATTGTTTTTGGCGAGCGGTCAGCTCGGCGGTCAGCTCGGCGGTCAGCTCGGCGAAGGTGCCCAGCACCTTCGCTATTTGTTTTTGCACTGCCAGCGGGGGAATGGGGATTTGGATTTTTCCTAATGCTGTTTGCGAAACATTCGGAACAGAACCCACCCCAGATAGTTTTAATACTTCACTCTGGAAATTATAATCCTTTAAATAATGTATCAAGTATTCCGCAGAACATTTTATATTTTTTAAAAGCACTAATTGCGGATTAATTGTTGCCTTTTCGGGCAATTCCGTAATGAGCGCCGTTTTCCCTACCGATGCTGTTTTGGTAAAAACAATATCCCCAACGTTTGCCATAATCTCGGGCGATTCTTCGTATTTATACCAAGAGATATAAGTGCATTTTTCAAAGGATAAGCCATCATCTGTAATATTAGAAGGGCTTAAAGAAATAGCTCCTTCTCCCTTTTCTACTAAATCCTTTCTGGTATACCCTCTAAATCCTATTCTTCCTTTTATTTCGCACACCTCCCCCAGCGTTTTCCATTCCACGGGTGCGCCTTGTAGTAATTTTTCTAAATAGTTCATGGTTGTTTATTTATCCTCTTGGGTGATTTCCTTAATGATTTGAGCAATCTCCCCACGCAGCTGGCTGATTTTGGCAACGGTTTGATCAATTTCGGCATTGAGCTGATTGATGTCAACCACTTCGCGCGTGTCTTTTGTCTCTACATAGGTGCTCACGGAAAGATTGTAATCATTTTTCGCGATGGTGCTGTTGTCCACCCAAGCGGTAAGGTGTGGCACGTCCTCTTTTTTGTCAAAAAGCTCGATGATGTGGGCGATATGATCATCGGTCAGCACATTGTTATTGGTTTCTTTTTTGAAGAATTCTTCACCGCTGGCGTTGATGAACTGGGTTTTTGTGTCGGGTTTATGCTTAGAAAGTACCAAAATATTGGTGGCGATACTTGTCCCAAAAAATAAGTTGGGCGGCAGGGCAATAACGGTTTCTACAAAGTTATTGTCTACCAAATATTGGCGGATTTTTTGCTCAGCACCACCGCGGTAAAAAATACCAGGGAAGGTAACAATCGCCGCACGCCCTCTGGCAGAAAGATAGCTTAACGCATGGAGAATAAAAGCAAAATCCGCTTTGGATTTTGGCGCAAGTACGCCCGCGGGTGCAAAACGCTCGTCATTAATCAGGGTGGGATCATCTGAACCAATCCAATTCACGGAATAGGGCGGATTGGAAACAATGGCATCAAAGGGTTTTTCATCGCCATATTTTGGAGTAAGAAGCGTATCACCCAACGCAATGTCAAATTTGTCATAATTGATGTTATGCAAAAACATATTCATACGCGCGAGGTTATAGGTGGTGTGGTTGATTTCTTGGCCGAAAAATCCCTCTTGAACCAAGTGTTGATCAAACTGCTTTTTAGCTTGTAAGAGTAAAGAACCCGAACCGCAAGCAGGGTCATAAATTTTATTGACTTCTGTCTGTCCGTGCATCGCCAGCTGTGCAATGAGTTTAGAAACATTCTGCGGGGTGAAAAACTCACCACCCGATTTGCCCGCATTGGCAGCGTAGTTGGAAATCAAAAATTCATAAGCATCGCCAAATAGGTCAATATGGTTATCCTCAAAATGCCCAAAATCCAAATCTGCCACGCCTTTAATCACGGCAGCAAGACGTTTGTTCTTATCCTCTACTGTGTTGCCTAAGCGCGAGCTGGTGACATCAAAATCAGCAAAAAGTCCTTTAATATCCCGCTCGGAATCGTACCCGTTAGCAGAGCTTTCAATGGCGTCAAAGATTTTTTTCAAATCCATATTTAGCTCAGGATCGATGTGAGCATTTTTAGCGATATTGGCAAAAAGCTGTGAGGGGTAGATGAAATAGCCTTTGGTTTTAATCGCATCCTCTTTAATCTCTGGGGTGATGGCATCATCAGGGAAACTGGCGTAATTTACCTCAGGATCGCCGCCCTCAATGTAATTAGAAAAATTTTCGCTGATAAAGCGGTAAAAAAGAGTTCCTAAAACGAATTGTTTAAAACTCCAGCCATCTACGGCGCCACGGACTTCATTGGCAATCTGCCAGATTCTGCGTTGCAATTCATCGCGTTGTTGTGTGCTTGTCATATTTTTGTTACTTATGCTTAAAAAAACGCCGCCACATTCTTAAACAGAAAACAGACAATCGGCATTTTTTTTACTTTGAATTGCTAAGATAATATTATTTTGGTTTTCTTTTCTTAAATCAAAAAATATCTTCATTTTGACTTCAGATTAATTAAAACTAAAAAAAAAAGGGGGGGGGCTAAATTTCGATTAAAACAATAAAAATTGAAAAAATCTTATACACTACACATATCGCACATCTTTAAACCCCTTATGCATAATTTATTTAGTTAAAATATCTAAACCAATCTCAATCATCTCATTTACAGATTCTTTATAGCTTTGCAAAAACTCTCCCGTAGTGCGGTTTGCTATGATGCAATTGAGAGATAAAGCTTTATGCCCCAACATCTTAGAAAACGAATAGATTGCAGAAGTTTCCATCTCAAAATTATCTAAACCACAAGTATGCAAATGGTCTAAAAAATCATTATCCAGAGATTTTAATCTCACTTGGCGCCCCTGCGGACCATAAAATCCTGATAGAGAGCCTGTGTTTCCTAAAACCGTTTGACTTTTAAATAATTTAAGCAAATCACTATCACACTCAGAGGTGTAAACCATCGGGCGAATACTTTCATATTTAAAATCTTTTAAAAACAATTCTTGAAATTGCGAATTCTGATGCTGTGGGTAGAAGTGCATAAGCCCATCAAAACCAGCAGTATAGCGCGAAGCTACAAAATCCCCTGCTTTTATCGATGGATTCACGGTGCCTGATGTGCCAAAACGCACAAATTTAAGCGATTTTTTTTCGTCCTTAATCTCTCTTGTATGCAAATCCACATTCACCAGCGCATCTAGTTCGTTGATTACAATATCAATATTATCTGTCCCAATTCCCGAAGAAAGAACTGTTAATCTTTTACCATTTTTAACACCCGTATGAGTTACAAATTCTCGCTTATGCTTCTGAATTTCTACCTCATCAAAGAATTTAGACACACGAGACACGCGCTCGGGGTCACCCACGAGAATGATGGTATCGGCAATGTCTTCTGGCAATAGATTCAAATGGTACACGCTCCCATCGGGGTTTAGCGGCAGTTCTGAGGCTTTTATCATTTTTTATTTATTTTTTTAAGTTGAGCTTCCTAAGGTAAGATTTTCTTTTTGAAAAAACAAAATTTGAAATGATTTTATAGCGGAGGGCGCAAAAATTCTAAGCCTTGAATTTCTAGATTTCTTAAAATAAAATAGATTATGACTAGGACTAAAAGAGCCTTCGCAAACAAGTGGTGATTAAGTATTCGGACTTGGTAGTGGGTGCCGAAAATGTAGTTTGTGGCTTTTACCCCGAGAGCGTATAAGACGAGCGGAAGCATAATCACCAGCAGAGAATTATACCTAAATGCTTGGTTTAAATTAAAGTTTAAAAGCTGAAAAACAGCCCTTTGAGAGCCACACCCAGGGCAATACAATCCTAAAAACGAATAGCTTGGACACTTGGGAAAGCCCTCCACTTCTGAGGGATTGTAGCTACCGTATAAAAATAATAAAGCTCCGCCCAGAAACAGGACAGAGCTCAATATTAATACTTTTTTTAACTTCATTTATAAACTTGGTACTACAAATTTTCCAGTTTTTCTTTGGCCAAAGTTAAAACTTTATCTAGACCTTCTGGTAATTTTCCGCCCGCGGTGGCAAATGTAGGCTGCCCTCCGCCACCTCCGTGGATTTCCTTTGCCCACTCGCGCACTAAATTTCCTGCGTGCAAGGATTTTCCCTTGGCCAAGGCATCGCTAATTCCTACGGAGATTGTAGCTTTGCCCTCGTAAAGATTGGCCACTACAATGAAGGCGTTTTCCAGCTCAGTTTTTAATTGAAATATTAAATCTTTGATGAGCGCATTATCCATTTCGGCACGCGCAAAGATTGCGTTAATACCATTTATTTCAACTACTTGGCTTTTCCACTCTTGCTTCACGCCTTTTGCTTGCTCGCGCTTTAATTGCTCAATCTCTGCTTTAAGTTTCTCATTTTCAGCTTGCAACGAAACCACGGCTTTTAGTGGCTCTTTATTTACATTTAATTGAGATTGAATTTGTTGCAATTCTGCCTCATTGTTTTTAAAATATTCTAAGGCTTCTGTGCCTGTGATGGCTTCAATTCTGCGGATTCCTGCGGCCACGGCTGATTCGTTTTGAATTTTAAAATACCATATATCTGCTGTGTTTGGCACATGCGTTCCGCCACAAAGCTCTTTGCTCTCGCCAAACTGAATCAAACGCACATTATCGCCATATTTTTCGCCAAATAGTGCCATTGCACCTTTTGCCAAAGCTTCTTCTTTTGGTATGCTTCGGAACTCTTGTAGGGCGATTTTTTCTTTAATTTTCTGATTTACAAACTGCTCTACTGCTAAAATCTCTTCTGGGGATAATTTTTTAAAGTGAGAAAAATCAAATCGCAGGTTTTTAGCATCTACTTTAGAGCCTTTTTGCTCCACATGGTTGCCTAGGATTTGGCGCAAGGCTTGGTGCAGCAGATGCGTAGCGGTGTGGTTTGCCATAATGTTTTGGCGCAAATCTTTGGCTACTATTGCTTTAAACTCCGCATTCACATCGGCAGGAAGCTCTTCCACGATATGCACACTTAGGTTGTTTTCTTTTTTAGTATCTATGATATAAGTAAGCTCGCCGTTATTAGCTTCCAGTACGCCCTTGTCGCCTACTTGCCCGCCCGATTCTGCATAAAATGGCGTAACATTGAATACTAATTGATAATATGTTTTTTTATTGCTTTCTACTTTTCGGTACTTGGTGATTTTAACATTTACCGCCGTGCTATCGTAGCCAATGAATTCCTGCTCCTCATCATCTCTAAGCACCACCCAGTCATCAGCTTTAAGGCTTGCGGCTTGTTTTGAGCGCTGTTTCTGCTTATTTAGCTCTTTTTCAAATTCGGTTTCATCTACGGAAATGCCTTTTTCTGCGAGGATTAATTGTGTTAAATCAAACGGAAAGCCATAAGTATCATACAGCTCAAAGGCTTTGGCTCCGCTCAATTTATGGTCTTGGGCATTGGCAATCATTGAATCTAAAATTAAAAGACCGTTATCCAATGTTTTGAGGAATGAGCTTTCCTCCTCTTTGATTACATTTTTGATTACATTGTACTGCTTAATTAGCTCTGGGAATGCTCCGCCCATTTCATCTTTTAGCGTATCTACTAGCTTGTAAATAAATTCCTTTTTTAGATTTAAGAAAGTAAATCCGTAACGAATGGCACGGCGCAGGATTCTGCGTATCACATAACCTGCCCCATTGTTTGATGGCAGTTGCCCATCGGCTATGGCAAATGATACGGCACGCAAATGGTCTACAATTACACGAATTGCAATATCCGTTTGCTCATTTTGCCCATATTTCACTCCTGAGATTTCCTCCAATTGCTTGATTAATCCTGAGAAAACATCGGTATCATAGTTTGAGGTTTTTCCTTGCAAAATCATACAAAGGCGCTCAAAACCCATACCAGTATCTACATTTTTGGCGGGCAATTTTTCTAGCTTGCCATCTGCCTTGCGATTAAATTCCATAAACACCAAGTTCCATACCTCAATGACTTGTGGGTGGTCTTTATTCACCAGCGTTTTTCCGTCTACCTTTTGTCTTTCTTCCAGTGGGCGAATGTCCACATGAATTTCCGAGCATGGGCCGCATGGGCCGCTTGCGCCCATTTCCCAGAAATTATCTTTTTTATTTCCGTTTAAAATTCGCTCTGGGGCTATATGCTCCTTCCAGCAATCGTAGGCCTCTTGGTCAAAGGGGGTGCCATCTTCTTGGTCTCCTTCAAAAACGGTAACATAAATCTGATTTTTATCGATTTTGTAAACTTCGGTAAGTAATTCCCAAGCCCACGCGATGGCTTCTTTTTTGAAATAATCCCCAAAAGACCAATTCCCTAGCATCTCGAACATTGTGTGGTGATAAGTATCTTTTCCCACATCATCTAAATCATTGTGCTTTCCAGAAACGCGCAAACACTTCTGCGTATCGGCAATACGGCGAAACTTAGGCTGCTGATGCCCAAGGAAAAAGTCCTTAAATTGATTCATTCCCGCATTGGTAAACATCAGAGTGGGGTCATCCTTTAAAACGATTGGCGCAGAGGCTACAATTTCGTGTTTTTTGGAGGCGAAGAAGTCTAAAAACTTGCTTCTTATTTCATTAGATTTCATCATTTTAAAATTCTATTTATTACGCTTTAAGAGTTCATTAACTCGGTTTGCAGATTAAAAATCTTTCCTTTGTTAAATATGGTGGTTGCAAAGATAGCAATTCACTGCAAAAAATTGATATTACCATGGGTAAAAAACATTTTTATTACGATTCCGAAAAAGGCGAATATATCCCTGTGGAATCCCAAAAATCAAGCAAGGCAAAATTAATATTTTCTGTCATATTTCTCACTTTATTCTTCTCTGGCATTGGAATTTTCTTAGGCTACCATTATTTAATTCAGCCACAAAATGCCAATCAGGCAAAGCTGGCAAATGAGCTTGAAAAAATGGAGCTACAATACAAGGCGTTGAATAAAAAGTTTAAGAAAACGCAAGAGGTGCTTGAAGATTTAGAAAATCGTGATGAGTATGTATACCGCTCGTTCTTTGAGCTTGCGCCCATTGATAAGGATATCCGAAAGGCAGGCTTTGGTGGGGTGGACCGCTATGCTGATTTTTCATCGCTCACTTATGGCGAATTGGTTAAGGAGACTAGCAAGAATTTAGACATTATTAATAAAAGGCTCGTCGTTCAGTCCAAATCGCTGGACGAAATCGTGGAATCTGCCAAAAAGAAAGATGAAATGTTTCGCCATTTACCCGCCATTCAGCCCATTGCCAATAAGGATTTAAAGCACATCGCATCTGGCTACGGCATGCGCCTTCACCCTATTTTAAAAATTGGGAAAATGCACTGGGGAGTAGATTTTGCAGCAAGCCCTGGGACTCCGATTTATGCCACAGGCGACGGCACGGTGAAACAAGCTGGTGCATCGGGAGGCTATGGGAATGTGGTCGTTATAGACCACGGCTATGGCTATGAAACGGTGTATGGGCATATGAGCCGCATCAAGGTGCAAGCCGGGCAGGCCGTAAAGCGTGGCGATGTCATCGGCTTTGTGGGTAGCACTGGGCTTTCATCTGGCCCGCACCTGCACTATGAAGTTCACAAAAATGGGGAACGCGTAGACCCCGTGCATTTCTTTAACCAAGAGGTAAGCCCTGATGAGTTCAATAAGCTCTATGAGGCCTCTCAACAAATGAATATCTCCCTAGATTAATGAATATCGAGCTTCCTGAAAAACTGTATTATAAAATTAGCGAGGTAGCAGAGGCTTTTAATGTAAACGCCTCTTTATTACGATTCTGGGAAAAGGAATTTGACATTTTAAAACCAAAGAAAAACCGAAAAGGCAACCGCTATTTCACCCCAGAGGATATTCAAAATTTAAAAGTCATTTATCATTTAGTCAAAGAAAAAGGCTACACGCTCGAGGGGGCTAAAATCGCCTTAGAGAACAAGGAAAAAGTTGAGGAAGAAACCTCTATTATCTTTAGACTTGAAAAAATAAAAGCCGAGCTTGAAAATCTAAAAAACTTATTGGATTAAACCTATCATGGTGCTTCGGAACGTATACCATAGTGGTTCAAAACCTATATCATAGTGGTTCAGAACCTATACCATAGTGGTTCAAAACCTATATCATAGTAGTTCAAAACCTATATCATAGTAGTTCAAAACCTATATCATAGCGATTCAGAACCTATATCATAGTGCTTCAGAACCTATATCATAGTGCTTCAGAACCTATATCATAGTGCTTCGGAATAGATAGGATTAGGGCTTTTGTAAGCGGTAATATTCTACTAAAAGGGCTACAAATTTGCCATAACTCTCCAAGCCCTCCGCTTGATTATTGGCTTTAAGATATTGATGATTCATAGCACTAAACACCTTATCTGCCGCACTATTATATTTATTAAAATAATCTAATTCAGCTTGATAATCAGCTTGCATTCCAGGAGAATAGGCTCGTATTTTCTCTTTTACAAACATAGAGTCTTTTGGGTAAATCGCTCGCAAAACATAGCGCAAAGCCTTGTAATTTGCTGCATAGCGCAAGGCAGGACTAGGGCTCTGCACACAGGCCAAATACCCCACAAAATTAGCCTCACTCTCAAAAGCATAGCCCATCTGGTGCGCCTGCTCGTGTGCCATAGTAAAGGGCTGACTCACAGAAGGCAAACCCTGCGTAATCTGCGCCTCTGCCGTGAATGGATTATAATACCCACTCACGCCCATATAGCGCATAGCAAAACTATAAATGCTATTTTTCTTGCGCCGCTTAGGCATTTCTCTAAACGGCAAATTCAATGCGTGAAGCCCCTGAATTGAATCTTGAATTAAGGAATTAAACGCCTGTGGCACAAATAGCATCTCACCCGATGGCTTGCGCGGCACCCACTGCGATTGTGCTTTTGTTTTAGCCAAAATATCATTTGCTATGATTTTCAATTCCGTGGTATCAGCAGGGCGCATCTCTTCGAAAATCGGCTTTTTGTAATAATTAAACGCCCATAGGAAATGAAAACTGGCATACATCAGCCCCGTGAGCCATAACATTTTATTGAGGAAGTGAAGCCACTGCCCGTTTCTCTGCACCATAAGTTTTAGCCCACAATAAATGAACTGTATTAAAAATAAGGCTACAAATAAATACACGAAATCCCCCACTGAAAAAAACACCCAACCAAATGCCCGTGTATATAGCGGATAAAAAAAGGCATACCACTGCGTATAAAGCGACTGCGTAAAGAACTCTGAATGCTTTAATGCCCAAATGATTAAATAAATGATTAGCCAAAAATATAAGCCTTTAAGTTTTTTCAAATTTCCCATCATAGCGATTATGCCTGCAAATTTCTTACCTTTGTGCCGCTAAAACAAAAAAAGCATGTCTGTAAACAAAGAAATCAAAAAAATCACAACTGAAATTTTAAGAAACTCAAAAGGGAAAGACAAAATTGCAATGCTCACCGCCTACGACTATACTATGGCTCAATTAGCCGATGCCGGCGGGCTTGATGCCATTTTGGTGGGCGATTCCGCGGCCAATGTGATGGCAGGCTATGAGACTACGCTCCCCATCACATTAGAACAAATGATTTATCACGCGCAGTGTGTGGTGCGTGGCACTTCGCGGGCGCTGGTGGTGGTAGATATGCCCTTTGGCACCTACCAGTCTAACTCTGATAAAGCCTTGGAATCTGCCATTAAAATTATGAAAGAAACCAATGCCCAAGCTGTAAAATTAGAAGGCGGGGCAGAAATTGCAGAAGCCGTGCAAAAAATCGTGCAGGCAGGAATCCCCGTGATGGCACACCTAGGACTCACCCCGCAAAGCATCAACCAGCTGGGAAGCTATGCTCTAAGGGCTAAAAAGGAAAGCGAAGCTCAAAAACTGAAAGAAGACGCCCTTTTGCTACAAAGTTTAGGCGTGTTTGCCTTAGTCTTAGAAAAAATCCCAACGCAATTGGCAAAAGAAGTTACCGAAAGCCTAAACATTCCCACCATTGGGATTGGGGCGGGGGCGCACTGCGATGGGCAAGTCTTGGTATTGCAAGATATGCTTGGTATGAACGAGGGCTTTAAACCCAAATTCCTGCGCCAGTATGCCCACTTAGGCAAGCAAATCACTGGTGCCGTTTCGCAATATGTGCAAGATGTAAAGGCCAACCATTTCCCCAACGAATCCGAAAGCTATTAACCCACACTATGCCCACTGAGCTCAATATTTTATACGAAGACAATCACCTTATCATCGTCAATAAAAAATGTGGCGAATTAGTGCAAGGCGATAAAACAGGCGACAAAAGCCTGCTGGAAGACATCAAAAACTTCATCAAAATCAGAGACCACAAGCCTAGGAATGTATACTTAGGCTTAATCCATCGGCTCGACCGCGTAACCAGTGGCGCCATCGTGTATGCCAAAACAAGCAAAGCCCTCAGCCGAATGAATGAACTCTTTAAAACCCGAAAGGTGGATAAAATATACTGGGCGCTCTGCACACCCCTTGCCCCTACACAACCCACCGAAGGCACACTGACCCATTACCTGAAAAAGAATTCCCGAAACAACACCGTTACCGTGTTTCCGCGCGCTACCGAGGGAGCCAAAAAAGCCGTTTTGCACTACAAATTAATCAAGAAGCTAGACCGCTATTGGCTTTTTGAAATTGAGCTAGAAACTGGGCGCTCGCACCAAATTCGGGCGCAAATGGCAAAGATTGGCGCCACCATCAAAGGCGATTTAAAATACGGCGCCGAACGCTCCAATAAAGATGGAGGCATTCACCTGCACGCGCGGCACCTCCGCTTTCAGCACCCTGTGAGCAAGGAGCAAATCAGCATCACCGCACCACTGCCCCAAGATAATTTATGGCAAGCCTGCGAGCTTTAAGCCTTAGGCTCTATAAAAGTGATTCCAATCCCTATAAGAATAATAAGCCCCCGAGGAGCATCTCGGCCGTGGGCTTTTCGTTTAAAACCAAGTATGCCATCAGTGCCGCAAAAACCGTTTGGCTTAGCAAACTTAACGAAACTCTGGTAGCGTGCATTCGCTTAGTGACATAGCTAATGAGCGCCCACGCAATGAGCTGACAAAACAATCCGCCCAAAAATAGCAAAAGCCAATCACGGCTACTAAACCCCGTGAAACGCTCGTGGCTAAAAAGATTTAGCACCCCCAAAGTAAAACTCGCCGAAAGGCTATTGAGCGCCATATAAGGCAGCACCTCAACCCTTGCAAGCACCAGTTTGGAAAGCACAATGTACACCGAATAAATCAGCGCCGAAAGCAAGCCCATCATAAAATAAATATCTACCGAAAGATTGACAAACACCTCCCAACCAATGAAAACAATCATTCCCACGAAAGCCCCCAACGCGCCTAACCAAAAATTCCGCTTGGGCTTATTGGGCAAAAACAAAAAGGCAAATATGCCCACAAATATCGGGGCTAAATTGGTGAGCAAGGTGGCTTGCGTAACATTGGAGCCCGCAATGGCTAAGTTCCAAAAAAATATGTCTGAGCCAAAAAGCACCCCACACACCAGCGTGCCTATAAGGTATTTACCTTGTGGAATTTTCTCCCTTGGGCTAAAAAACAAAACAGGCAAAAGGCACACAGCAGGCACCAGCACCCGATAAAATGCCGAAATGCTTGCCAAGCCCTCCATATATTTCACCAGTACGGGGTAGGCAGAAATCAATAATATGCCTAAGAGCAAGGCGATACGATGTTTATACACGGCTTTGACTTTTGAATAAATTAGGGCAAAATTACGCGCAATTTTCAGTATAAAAAAGGCTCTGAATGAATATTTCCCTACAAAACAACACCCGCTCACCTTAAGGCATTCGCGCGCACCGCTCGGGCGTATGGCACTACACCACTCACACAGGCGAAGGTGTTTCGCATTAGGCTACGAAGTCCCTTTGCCTTAGGCTAAGGAGGTATTCCCTATCAATAAATGAAAATAAATCATATTTGGGGATTAAGTTTAAATACTTAGGCGATTGCTTTTTTATATATAATAAGGTATCAATAAAAGCGCCTTACCGAGCAATGGTGTATTGCCTTATGCTAACGAGGTGTTCGTTACGGGGCTAACGAGGTGTCTGTCTCGTACTACACGCGAGGGAACACTCGTACTGCACGCGAGAGAACACTCGTACTGCACGCGGGAGGACACTCGTACTACACGCGAGAGAACACTCGTACTGCACGCGGGGGAACACTCGTACTACACGCGGGGGAACACTCGCACTGCACGCGGAGGAACACTCGCACTGCACGCGGGGAACACTTGTGTAATAAAAATAAAAACCGCCATGCGCTTTGCGCACGGCGGTGAAAGTATCTGAACAATCTTAGATTAATTAATTTCGGCAACGCCTCCTGCTAGGGTTGGCCACCCTGGGTTTTGGTAAATCACGGAGTTGTTCGGGTTGCCATCTGGAGCAGCTAGCTGCAATTCCTCAAAGGCTATTGGCTCATAGTAGTGAGCTTTTACCCAAGTGTAGCCCTCATAGAATCGGTTGTCTGATTTGATTCTGTAAATGTAGAAGTATGGGCCGATATCTGGGCTAGACATATTGGGGGATTTGGCAGGCTCGTATCTGAGGTCTGAGAAGTTTTTAAGCTCATTGCTGTTTAGCACACCAGGCTGTAACCACTCCCAGATTTTAATGCCTCGCACTTGGTAGTTTTTCACTTGGTCTAGTGCGCGCCATCTTTTCAGGTCGTCCATACGCAAGCCTTCTGCTACAAGCTCGCAGCGTCTCTCGCGGCGAATGTTGTAGAGGGTAACCTCTACTTTTTGCCCTGCGGAGTACACGGCAAAGTCATCTTCTAGGTCTAAGTCCGTGTTTTTATCTGTTACCTTATAATCTGTAAGCACGCCAGCTCTTTCTCTAAGGGCTGCCCAGTAGGTAGCAGATTCGTTGCTTACATTGCCTTCTAGCTCATACTGTGCCTCGATATAGTTTAAGTACGCCTCGGAGGCTCTGAATAGCAAGCAGCCATTTACACTCTTTTGTGCTGAATTCTGCTGTGGGTAGGGGTCTAGGCCAAGGCCTTTTCTAATCTCGTAGCCAGTGGCAGAGAGGTTTCCTCCTTCTGAGAATTTAGGTAGGTAGAAGGTGTTTTTATTGGTATTGAATTGGTCGCTTCTTTTCTTTACAAACATAGCAATGCGCTCGTCTCGTTTATTGGCGAGGTTGGTCGAGAGCTTTTTAGGGTCGTTGTAGGAGGCGAGGATAGTTGCGTCTTTATAGACGGGCTCTCCGTTTTTACCTAAGTAGGCATCCATCAAGCCTTGTGTAAAGCCTGATTGGCTTCCTAGTTTTAGGTATACTTGTGTGGCGTGTGCTACGGCGAGGTCTACATTATAGCTTCTCCATAGCAATACCTCATCATACTTGCCCATATCGGTGTCGGCAAACATCATATAGTAGGGGTTGGTTCCTACTTCTAGGCTTTTAACCTTGTGGTTGCTTGGGGTGAGGCTTACATTTTTGATTACCTTCTCGGCGGCATCTTTGGCTTGGGTAAGGAAGAATTCTATTTCCTTGTCATAGCCATCGGGGTAGTTTACATCTTGCGGGTTTCCTGGCCAGCCTTGCCCCCCTGGTACAAAGGCGGTGCCTCTGTGGTATTTGAGCCAAGTGCCTTCGTATAGGGCTACTCTGGATTTGAATAGCTGTGCTACTTCTTGGCTTATTCTGTTTTTATTGGCTACGGGGTTGGGGCTTAGGTATTTTATGGCCTCGTCTAAGTCTTCTAAGATGAAGCGGGCTACTAGGTTTCTGGGGCTTCTTTTAGAGCGCTTGATGAGCTCCGCTCTATCCTCTGATAGCGGCTCCTTGATGATTGGGAAGTCGCCTAGCTTGGTGAGCTTGCCATAGTATGTGTAAGCTCTTAGGAAGTAGGCTTCGCCAATGGCTTGGTTAATCTCGGCTTTGCTTCCTTTGATTTCTCCGGCTTTGTATTTAGGGAGTACTTTGCCAAGGAAGTAGTTTACCTTGCGGATATTGTTTAGTTTCCATACGGAGGCTTTGTTTGGCACTTTCTTCCAGCCTGGAAGCCATATATCATCTGAGGAGTTTCTTTTTGCTTGGTTATCGGTATTGTTGTCCAGCAAAGTATTCCCCATAGAGTAGTCTCCATTGGTGTAAAAGAAGGATTTGTATAAATCTAAGGTGTAAGCGGATAGCTGCCCTGCGTTGTTAAAATAGGCATCTGGACTTACTTGTGATAGGGGTTCCCTGTCTAGGAAATCGTTACAAGCACTTAGCGAATAGAGGGCTAATAGTGCGATTATTATTTTATTTATCTTCTTCATTATTTTAAACTTTTTTAGAAATTGATGCTAATTCCTGTGGATACTACTTTGGAGAGTGGGTACATTTTCCCTTGCCCGCTAGCGCCGCCGATTACCTCGGGGTCAAATAGCGAAGAGAGCTTTGTCCAAGTGAATAGGTTTTCTCCTGAGATATAGAATCGCACTCTGTTCATATAGATGCTCTGTACTAATTTCTTTGGCAAGGTGTAGCCTAGCTGAATGTTTTTCACTCTTACATAGGCGCCATTTTGCAAATATCTAGTTTGTGGCATTGGGAAGTTTTTGTAAGAATCTCCCAATGATGGGGCTGGGTAGTAGGCATCTACATTAGGCCCAAGCGGACTGGTGGTGCCCTCTGGGCGGAAGTAATCTAAATGCTCCTTAAAGCCTGTGGCTGGCCATAGATTTGTTTTACCACCATCATACGGGGTATTGGCACCTGTAAAGAGCGTGTTTGGCGTTAAGAAGCCCTTGCTATCTAGGGCTAAATCTCTCTTAGCCGTACCTTGGAGGAATATTCTAAGGTCTAAGCCCTTGTATTGCGCAAATAGGTCTAAACCAAAGTTGTATCGTGGGGTTCTGTTCCCGATGATTTTCAAATCGCCGTGGTCTTCCAAAGTTGAGCTTCCTACACCGATTTTGCCATCTTTGTTTAAATCCTCGAACATAATGTCGCCAGCTCTCCAGTTTCCATTGTAGAACTCGGGGCGGTGTTTGCTCACCCAATCATTAATTTCAGCGTCGGTCTTAGCCATTCCGTGGGTTACAAATCCCCAGATTTCGCCTAATTCTCTTCCTGAGTAATAGGTGTTTAGGGAGCCTGTTTCGTTGGGGTAGTTTATCACTGTTTGGCGGCTATCAGTCAATGTAGCGTTGATTGAGTAGTTAAAATCTTTGCCTACTTTATCATTCCAGCCTAGGGCTAATTCAAATCCTCGAGACCTCATATCTGTATTGTTGGTATTTGGCACTTTTGCACCGAATACGCCTGGTAGCGCTCTTGCGGGCCCTACCATATCTTTGGTGTTTCTTTCAAAGAAATCGAGGGTTAAGTTAAATCTATTTTTAAAGGCATTAAGGTCTAGCCCTATGTTTTTAGTCTCTACTCTCTCCCAAGTTAAAAACTCACTGATTAATTGAGGCATTGAGGCCGTATTGGTGAGCTTATTATCAATTAGCCAAGTACCTACATTGGGCTTAAATGGCATCGTTTGGTAGAATGGGTAGAAATTTGTTGTAGACTGGTTTCCTAGCTCTCCATATGAGGCTCTGAGCTTAAAGTCGCTGATTTTAGAGAAGATATCGCCTAGATTTTGCCAAAATCCTTCTCTGGCAACATTCCAGCCCAAGGATACGGATGGGTACCAGTTCCATCTTTGGTCTTGCAGGAATCTACTTGTACCATCATAGCGGAGGTTTAGTTCCACCAAGTAGCGCGCATCATAATCATAGTTCAAGCGGCCAAAGAAGCCCACCGTAGCCCAATCGTTGTAGCGGCCATCTACATACATTTGGTCGCCATCAGTAGTGGCTAGCGCGATGACATCTCTGTTCACGATTCCGTTTCTTTTAGCTCTAATGTCTCTATTTTTAAACTCCTCTGCTTGGAAACCGGCGGTCAATTTAGCGGTGTGGTTTCCAAAGTATTTGGTATAATCTGAATAGATGTTTGGCGAAAAGTAATTGGATTTATAGCCAAATTCCTCTAAGAATGAAATTCCTGGGGCAATCTTCCCATAAGGGGAAATACTAAATTTAGGTGCAGCAAATGAGGCATGCCCCTTGATCATTGTATTGATATAGCGGCATGTAGAATCTATTTTCAAAACGGGTATCTGTTTTATAAGATAGATTGGCATAAATATTCCAATCTTTTGAAGGGCTTATAGTAAAGTTTACTTGTTGAGTTAAGAGGTCTCTTTCCCTACTATATCTACCCATTTCTTGCTCACCTATATCATTACCATAAACATAATGCCCATTCAAATCTTTGATTGGATAAACTGGCCATTTTCTAATAATTCTCTCATAAAAATCATCCGAAGCTCCTGCTAGGAAAGATGATTTTCCATTAAGTTCTCTAGTAAATCTGGTTTGATACTGTAGCTTCAACCATGAATATAATTTAGAGGAAAATTTAGCACTTAATGCATATCTATCATAAGTATCTGTTTATATCTCATTAAGCCTTCTTGCCCGAGAAAGTTTGCAGATAGGTAGTATGTAGTCTTATCATTTCCTCCATTGATCGACAAGTTGTGTTCTTGAGAGGGAACCCAATCTCTATACATTTGGCGATACCAGTCTACATTATCCCATGCTTGGAATGTTTTCCATTGTTGTATAGCTGGATCCCATTCTGTAGCTTCTTTAATTTCCCCATTTTTATACTTAATTGCATTTTCTATTTGCCCAGGTGTAAATCTTAACCCAGTTGTAGCTGAATTATTAACCCAAGCTTCGTTTAAATAGTTCATAAATTTTTCAGAATCCAAGCCATCTGGCACCAATGTAGGGGAACTCCATCTCAAACTATTGTTGTATGAAATAGAAACTTTACCTTCTTTACCTGATTTTGTTGTAACTAAAATCACCCCAAAGGCAGCTCTTGAACCATATAATGAAAAGGATGCCGCATCTTTCAATACCGAAATACTTTCAATATCTTGTGGATTAAGTGAAGAAAAATCGCCCTCTGCACCATCAATCAAAACCAAAGGCCTTGCTGATGAACCAACACCAAGCGTTCCCGTTCCCCTCACATTTATCGAGGGAGAGCTTCCCAACTCAGTTCCTGAGCTTCCTAGATCAAAATTCATCCCTGCTACTTTACCTTGCAAAGCTTGTACCGCATTAGATATTGGTCTGCTTTCAAATGCTTTAGAATCCACAACAGAAACAGAACCTGTCAAATTCTCTTTTTTTGTTTACCAAATGCTACCACAACATCAAGCTTCACTTCTTTTTCGCTCAACTTAAGAATACCCATTTTTAATGACTTAACAGGAAAAGTTTTCTGGCTAAATGTAATTGGATTTGTAATGTCTAACACATCCCCCACTTTACCAGGAATATTAAACGTACCATCAGCATCTGTTTCTACCGAAGTATTGGTCCCCACCATGGTAACAAGTGCACCTTGTAGCGGGCCATAATCATCTTGCACCTTACCGGTGATTTATGCCATAATTTGGCTCACAAATAGTAGCAACATTGTACTACTCCATAACATTTTTCGCTCCATTCTATATATTTTTTAATTGTTTTAATAACTGTTAAAATCGCAACTATCTGAGTTGCTAAACTAAATCATTTTTCATTGATAATAAAACCTTTATCGTGTATTTTGTACAAAAATGAAGAATATCATATCATCATTGTGTTAATTTTTAAAGGGAATCAATCCATTTTCTTCAACTTAAAAACCTTGAAATTCTGATTTTTAAGGATTTTTCAAAGAATAAAACATCAATCATTCGGATTTTAAGCAATTTGAAATATTTCTTGATTAAATGTGTTTTTCAAAAAAATTAAACTTTATTTTTGTCCAAAATTTAGCATCTATGAACGAGATAATTAACAGAGTTGCCAAGAGCTCACTCATTACGATAGATTTAGCACATATATTTAACTCTGAAATTTTACCAAAAATCAAAATTTTAGACATTCAAGAATTTCTAAGAGATGGGCAAATTTTAATTGAAAAGGAATTTAGGGCGACTTTAAAAGAAATCAATTGGGCAGATTTTCAAGA
Source organism: Ornithobacterium rhinotracheale (assembly GCF_004088395.1). Classification (NCBI taxonomy): domain Bacteria; kingdom Pseudomonadati; phylum Bacteroidota; class Flavobacteriia; order Flavobacteriales; family Weeksellaceae; genus Ornithobacterium; species Ornithobacterium rhinotracheale. Next base: position 1,963,352 of record NZ_CP035107.1, read on the forward strand.
TCGTTTTGTGCACATCACATGTAGTGGAGATCCCATTTTGCCTGGTTGGGCATTTTTATTATTACAATGCCATCTAGCCCCCTTTGCTGAATTCTGTGGTGTAGGGAATAAAGATGATTTCAATAATTTAGCAATAGAACATTATGTGAAAAATATGAATTTGGATGATTTTTCTGGAAAACCAATCATCATCAAAGGCTGTGGAAATATGAAAATCAACGAACAGACTTATCTATCGCTCGTTGCAAAATTACAGCCCGTAGCCAAATCTCTTATGTACGGAGAAGCTTGTAGCACAGTTCCTCTTTACAAGAAAAAATGAGAATTACTTATAAAAAAAACCCGCAAAATGCGGGTTTGGGTTTTTTTTATGAAATCAAATTGAGGGCAAGAATTATAATTGTGGTCCTGCTTCTACTAATTTTTTACCTTCTTCGTTGTCAGTGTATTTCTCAAAGTTTTTGATGAATCTGCCCGCAAGGTCTTTTGCTTTTTCTTCCCATTCAGAAGCTTCTGCATAAGTATCTCTTGGGTCTAGGATTCCTGAATCTACTCCTGGTAATTCCACTGGAACTTCTAGGTTAAAGATTGGCACCACTTTGGTCTCAGCTTTATCGATAGAACCGTCTAAAATTGCATTGATAATAGCACGAGTGTCTTTGATAGAGATTCTTTTCCCAGTACCGTTCCAACCAGTGTTTACTAAGTAGGCAGTAGCGTTGTTAGCTTCCATTTTCTTCACTAATTCCTCACCATATTTAGTAGGGTGCAATGAAAGGAAGGCTGCTCCAAAGCAAGCAGAGAAAGTAGGCTGAGGGCTAGTTACACCACGCTCAGTACCTGCCAACTTTGCAGTAAATCCGCTTAAGAAGTGGTATTTAGTTTGCTCTGGTGTTAATTTTGAAACTGGAGGCATTACACCGAAAGCATCAGCTGTTAAGAAGATTACTTTTTTAGCTGGTCCTGCTTTTGAAACTGGTTTTACGATGTTTTCAATGTGATAGATTGGGTAAGAAACACGGGTGTTTTGAGTTACAGAACCATCTGTAAAGTCGATTTTTCCGTTTTCATCTACAGTTACATTTTCTAATAATGCATCGCGCTTGATAGCTCCGTAGATTTCTGGCTCTGCATCTTTATCCAAGTTGATGGTTTTTGCGTAGCACCCACCTTCAAAGTTGAATACGCCTTCATCATCCCATCCGTGCTCATCATCACCGATAAGTTTTCTATTAGGGTCGGTAGAAAGGGTTGTTTTCCCTGTTCCTGAAAGCCCAAAGAAGATAGCTGTATCGCCTTTCTCGCCTACATTGGCAGAACAGTGCATTGAGGCGTATCCTCTCAATGGCAGGTAGTAGTTCATCATGGCAAACATACCTTTTTTCATCTCACCGCCGTACCAAGTTCCTCCGATTACTTGCATTTTCTCTGTCAAGTTAAACACGGTGTAAACCTCTGAGTTCATTCCGTATTTCTCATACTCTTTGTTTGAAGTTTTAGAAGCGTTCATCACTACGAAATCTGGCTCCCCGAAGTTTGCCAATTCCTCTTTGCTTGGGCGGATAAACATATTGGTAACGAAGTGTGCTTGCCAAGCCACCTCGGTAATGATTCTTACTTTTAATCTTGATTCTTCATTCGCACCACAGAAGCCATCTACTACAAACAGTCTCTTACCTGAAAGCTGATTAGTAGTGATTTCTTTAAGGTGATTCCAAGCCTCTTGGCTAAGTTTTTTGTTATCATTTGGAGACTCAGGAGTAGTCCACCAGATGGTATCTCTAGTTACATCATCCTCCACAATGAATTTGTCTTTAGGAGAACGCCCTGTAAACTCTCCAGTCATCACATTCACTGCTCCTAGCTCCGTTACTTGTCCTTTTTCGAATCCCTCTAGCCCTGGCTTAGTTTCTTCTTCAAAAAGTTGCTCGTACGATGGGTTGTGTACAATTTCTTTTACGTCCTTAATTCCGTAACTTTCTAAAGCTTTTTTTAAGTTTTCCATGATTTAATTTAAATTTGATGGTGTAAAATTATAAAGTTATTTTCTAATTTACCGCATAAACAAACCTAAAATAAATCACATTTTTAAAAAATCTTCAGCACACCCTGCTTCTCACCCATTTTATACATATAATATATGTATGCATTTAGATTTTACCCCCCTTACTTACCAAGGAGCGCTCAAAGGCCAAACAAGCACAAAGCCCTAAAAATCAAACACAAAAAACACCAACCGCAAAACATTTTTTAAATTTTTGGTGTTAATTCGTGAAAGTTTACTATTTTTGCCCTGTTTAAATTAAAAAGAAAAATTATGTCAGACATTACATCAAGAGTAAAAGCTATTATTGTAGACAAACTAGGTGTTGAAGAAAGCGAAGTTACTCCAGAAGCAAGTTTCACTAATGACTTGGGGGCAGATTCACTAGATACTGTGGAATTAATTATGGAATTTGAAAAAGAATTCGATATCCAAATTCCAGATGACCAAGCTGAGAAAATCTCTACTGTAGGACAAGCTATTCTATACATAGAAGAAGTAAAAAAGTAATTAATTATTAAATCTTTTTATGAAGTTAAAAAGAGTTGTAATTACAGGGTTAGGCGCACTCACTCCCATTGGTAATACCTACAATGAATATTGGAACAACTTACTGAAAGGGGTGAGTGGAGCTGCGCCCATTACTTTATTTGACACCTCTCAATTCAAAACCCAGTTTGCTTGCGAGGTTAAAAACTTTGACCCATTGCAGCATTTCGACCGAAAAGAAGTGCGCAAAATGGACAGAACTGGGCAACTAGGCATAGTAGCCGCACGAGAAGCCGTGGAAAACAGCGGAATTCTCAATGATACTCACCTAGACAAAACTAGAATTGGCGTTATCTGGGGCTCTGGAATTGGTGGCTTACTCACCTTTGAACAAGAAGTTTCCAGCTATGCAACAGGGAACGGCGCTCCAAGATTTAACCCATTCTTTATCCCCAAAATGATTGCCGACATTACCCCAGGGTTAATCTCTATGGAATTCGGCTTTATGGGACCTAACTACACAACAGTCTCCGCGTGTGCCTCTTCATCAAACGCAATCATAGATGCATTTAACTTAATCCGCTTAGGAAAAGCCGATGCCATTGTAACGGGAGGCTCAGAAGCCGCCATTACAGCCGCTGGAATCGGAGGATTTAATGCACTACACGCACTCTCTACACGAAATGACGACCCTGCAACGGCGTCTAGACCTTTTGATAAAGACCGCGACGGATTTGTAATGGGCGAAGGTGCAGGTGTTATGATTTTGGAAGAATACGAGCACGCCGTGGCGCGTGGCGCAACTATTTATGCAGAAGTAGCCGGTGGCGGAATGTCTGCCGATGCCTATCATATGACAGCCCCTCACCCAGAAGGCTTAGGCGTGTACCATGTAATGAAAAACACGCTAGAAGATGCTAACATTCAGCCAAATGAGGTAGACCATATCAATATGCACGCAACCTCTACTCCGCTGGGTGATATTGCAGAGCCAAAAGCCGTGGTAGATTTCTTTGGCGAGCATGCTAAGAATATTCAAATCAATGCAACAAAATCTATGCACGGGCACTTGCTAGGTGCTACTGGTGCCGTAGAGGCCATCGCTACAATTGGTGCCGTGTATAATGGGATTGTGCCTCCTACCATCAACCTGCACGAGAAAGATGAACGGGTAGCTGATTTAGATTATACTTTTAACACACCAAAGGAAAAAGAAATTCGCTATGCTATGAGCAATACTTTCGGCTTTGGTGGGCATAATGCGTGTGTTTTATTTAAAAAGTTTTCTTAAATAATGCCACTACTCCAAAGTTTTTGGAAAAAGGTTTCTTCCTTAATTAAGAAAGATAAGAAATCTGATTTACCCAAAAAATTGTTGGATATGCTGGGCTTTATCCCCAAGGATTCCTCTCTGTTTCTTGAAGCACTCACGCCAAGAAGCGCACAACGAAAATCCGCTGAGGGCGAGGCTTTTAATTATGAACGGCTAGAATTTTTAGGCGATGCGATGCTCAGTGCCATTATTGCGGAGTATCTCTTTGTTAATGCGCCTACGCAAAAAGAGGGCTACCTGACTAAAATGCGTGCAAAAATCGTAAGCAGAAAGCATTTAAACCAAATCGGAAATGATATGGGACTTTTAAGTCTAATAGATTCTGATTTAAAGAAAAAAATAACACTCGGTGCGAATGTTTGTGGCGATATGTTTGAATCGCTCATTGGGGCTATCTACGAAGATCAAGGTTATGAAGTTACCAAAAACTTTATTTATAAAAGTGTAATTGCCCCTTATGTAGACTTAGAAAATCTAGAAAATAGAATTTCTAGCTATAAAAGTTTAATGCTGGAATGGTGCCAAAAGAATAGAATAAAACTCTCTTTTGATACGCAGGAGGAAAATAGTGCCGAGAATACTAAGTTTTTTGTATCTGCAATTTGTTTAGATGAAAAGGAAGTTGCACGAGGTCGCGCCACCTCTAAGAAAAAAGCGGAGGAAAAGGCAGCCAAGCGAGCTTATTTTAGTTTTCAGAAAGAAATTTCAGTGCAATGCCTATAAGTTTTTTAGACCTTGATGAGGACGAAGAAGAAGAGTTTTTGCTCTATGGCGTCGTGTCCCCCAACATGATAGACTATAAGTTTATATATCATGTAAATTTTATACTTTCTACAAGTTTTGTATTTCAACCAGACTTAGATGTTTACTTTCGTGGGCAACTAGCTCATTTTGGCAACTATTACTATTTCGACTTTGACTCAAAAAATGATTGTTATTTTATTAACAATATCTCCAGGCCCACCGAAAGTCTGCTGCCCGAAAACTCTTTATTCCAGAGCTTGGAAAAGCGTTTTTATCTGCTAGAGAGGTACAAAAGATATAATTTCTTATTAAAACTTAGTGGTAACATAACAAAAGAACCCAGTTTTGCCTTATCTTTGCAAAAATTGAATTTTATATACAAAACGCAATTATTAAATTTAACCAAGGCAGAAAAAAATCTATTACTAATATGAATAATTTCAATAAAAAAACTAAAATCGTAGCTACTCTTGGACCTGCTACAGATTCCAAAGAAACCATCAGAGATATGATTATGAACGGAGTTGATGTGTTTAGAATCAACTTCTCTCACGCAGACTATTCTGATGTAGAGCGTCGCGTGAAATGGATTAGAGAAATCAATGAAGAAGAAGAATTAAATGTAGGAATCTTAGGAGATTTACAAGGTCCTAAACTCAGAGTAGGGGTAGTAGAAGAAGGCTCTTTTCTTGAGCCAGGAGATATTCTTACCTTCACACACAAGGAGGTAATTGGAAACAGCAAACGCGTTTTCATGACTTATGAGCTTTTTGCCCAAGATGTAAAAGTGGGTGAAAAAATCTTGGTAGATGACGGAAAATTGATTTTTGAAGTAATCGAAACCAACATGAAAGATGAAGTAAAGGCACGCGTGATTCAAGGTGGAGAACTTAAATCTAAAAAAGGTGTAAACTTACCAAACACTAAAATCTCATTACCAGCCCTTACGCCTAAAGATATAAAAGATGCTATTTTCGCTATGAAAATGCACCTAGATTGGATCGCTTTAAGCTTCGTGAGACATGCACAAGATGTGATAGATCTTAAAAACTTAATCAGAAAGAATTGCGATCACAAAATCCCAATCATTGCAAAAATCGAAAAGCCTGAGGCTCTTGCTAATATAGATGAAATTTTACCTCAGTGCGATGCTCTAATGGTGGCTCGTGGAGATTTAGGCGTGGAAATCCCTATGGAAGAGGTGCCTACTGCGCAAAAACACTTGGTAGATAAAGCCAAATTAGCCAGAAAACCCGTCATCATCGCAACCCAAATGATGGAAAGTATGATTGAAAGCCTCACCCCTACACGCGCCGAGGTAAACGATGTTGCCAACTCAGTAATGGACGGTGCCGATGCCGTGATGCTAAGTGGTGAAACTTCGGTAGGAAAATATCCTGTACAGGTGATCAAAACTATGGCAAATATCTTAAGATCTGTAGAAAATGATCCGCACATTCAAGTGCCACCTCATAAGCCTACTGACTTGACCGATGATCGATACATCACTAATGTGATTTGTTATAATGCTGCAAAAATGTCTAAAGATGTAAACACACAAGCTATCGTTACTATTACCTATTCTGGGTACACAGCTTTCCAAATCTCATCTCACAGACCTGACGCAGGTATTTACATCTTCTCTCCAAATAAGCGAATTTTAGGCATGCTCAACTTGCTTTGGGGCGTGCGTGCATTCTACTATCGTGGAGATAAAAACACTGATGAAACAGTGGTAGAAGTAAATAAATACTTACAAGATCGCAAACTCGTAAAAAAAGGAGATTTCGTAATCAACTTAAATGCGATGCCTGTGTTTAGAAAAGGTATTACCAATACATTGAGACTCACCACAATTGTAGATTAATCTTAAGTGGAAAATCATAAAAAAATCCCTAAAAATATATATTTTTAGGGATTTTTCATTTAATAAGCAACTGTAAATCTCTCAAAATGATGATTTTCTTGTTCAAGTTCATCTACCATCGCCATAGCATAATCTTCTACAGAAATAAAGCTGTTTCCCGATACATCTAACAGCAAATCATCTTTGCCCACTCTGTATTTTCCAGTACGCTTACCAGATGATAAATTTCCCAAATTGGCTGCAGGAGATAGAAACACCCAATCTATTTGCGTTTCATTACTCAATAAATTTAAATATATCTCCCCTAAAGATTTAGCCCCAGGTTTCCAATCCTCAGGAAAATTAGGAGTATCTATCAATCTCACACCTGGCTCTACAAATAAAGTCGCAGCTCCCCCCACAATCAATAATCTTTTAACCCCTGATTGCTTCGCCGCCTCTATGATTTTAGGATAATTTTCTAGAGTTTCCTCATAAATCCTAGGATTTGCCCATCCAGGATTATATGCACTAATCACTGCGTCTTTACCTTTGGACAGAGAAATGATTTCATTCACATTAGAAATATCAGCCTTCACTACCTCCAAATTTGCATTCTGAATTACAATTTTTTCAGGATTTCTGACTACCGCCGTTACCTGATGATTTCTATTCAACAATTCATTTAAAATAGCAGAGCCTACATACCCGCTAGCACCAATTAATGTTACTTTTTTCATTTTAATATTACTTTAGTCTCTATTTGAGTGCAAATCTCTTTTATAAATCTAAATGAAACAAGAAGGCACTTAAAAGTGCGATGGTTTCTTATATGTTACAAATACTAGAAATCAACCTATTAAAAAACTACAATTAACAATAATTTATCAATTTCAAAAATAAAAATATATTGGCTAACTTTGTGATTTGAATTAAATAAATGAAAAGAGAATTAACGGAAGAACTCTACCCTGATTGCCCTATTCGAAATATAATCACTAGGTTTAGCAATAAATGGGCTATTTTAATACTTTATTCATTGGAAAATCAATCGCCTATGCGGTTCAATGAACTTAGAAAAAATATTGCAGATATTTCACAGAAAATGCTCACTTCTAATTTGAAAACTTTGGAAGAGGACGGGCTAATTCATCGTAGGATTTTTGCCGAAATACCACCTCGCGTAGAATATTCTTTAAGCAAAAGAGGTAAATCTCTGATTCCTCACTTGAATGCATTGATCCTTTGGGCTAAGGAGGAAATGCCAGGAATTTTGTCCGATAGGAATAAGAAAAGCGGAGATATGGCTTAATATAAGAAACTATCTCCACTTTTCTTAGATTTTATTCAGTATTATTTTTTATTTCAAATAATCAGTAAATTGTGAAATTCTACTTCCTATTTTCAAAATCTTATTGTTTTTATCCAATAAAATCATTGTCGGGGTGCCATCGACAGCAAATTCTTTTACTACTGGGCTATCCCATTTCAGCAAATCGCTGTAGTTGTACCAACCGGCATCTTTTACATAAGGTAAATAATCTTCTTTTTGTAAATCTACCGCAAAAGCTAAAATTTCGCCCCCAGACTTTTTAAATCTTTGATAAAAGTCTTTTACATACGGCATTTCGTGCTGGCAATGTCCACACCATGAGCCCCAGAACACGATTAATTTCTTATCTGCCTTAATATCATATAAGCTTTTCTTGCCATTTATAGGGCTTTTAAATACTATGTTTGGAGCTGTTTTCCCTACTTGTATGTTGTTTGAACCTTTTAATAAGGCTTTCAACTCTGGATTAATTTCACATGTGAGAGCCGTAGCTCTATCGGTATATTTCTGAGCTAAATCTTTGAAATTACTTGCCTGCATAAGGTTGATAACTGTAAGCAATACAGATTGCCCTCTAGAGGTATCCTCTCCCACAGCATCTAGCAAATCATCTGTGGCTTGTACGATTAGTTGTTCTGCTTGCTCACGAGTTGTGGCAAGTCTAGAAGATCCTATTAAATATTGAGAGGTAAGATCTCTTAAAAAACCAAAATTTTCTAAATTCTCTCCATCTTTTACCAAGTGGTTCTTAATTTCTTCGTTAGCCGTTCCAGGTTGTTCTGCATTTTTCTCTATCAATTCTTGAATGGTGAGATAATATTTCAAATCTGGATTCTTTACCTCAAAAGCTGGCATATTGCTTATACGCTGAGATTCTTTTTCCAGTGCTTTGTAAAACTCCTGCTCAGGCTTGTAAAAAGTCATTAATCCCGCCAAGCTTTTGTCTCTAATGTTTAAATAATTTTGATAATTAAGGTATTCTTGATGTTCTTTATTAATGCCGCCTGTATACTGCACCGAATGATTTGGATCATTAACATCTAAACTTAAATTGATATCCTTATTATCCGCAAATACTTGGTATCCTCCTTTGCTCAGGCTTAAATTAATTAAGCCTTTGTAAGCCTTTGGAAAAGTATAGCTAAAGAACCCATCTTTATTGGTTTCCACTTTCTGAGCTAAATGTGAAACTCCGTTTTCAAAAACTCTAATAACAATGGGTTTATTATCATAGTTTTTTAATTGCCCTTTAATTGTAAATTGAGCTTGTGCACTCTGCAACAAACAGATAGCGACAAGCAGTGTGCATATCTTTTTCATCATTAAAAATTTATTCTGTTCGGTAAAAAAGCAAAAATCTGTCCAAAAATGAACAGATTTTCACTATTTATATAATTTTCGTTTTAAAGCTCAAGTGCTCTTCTGATTTCTGCATCGGAAGTTCCTCCCATGAGTAATTCAGCAGGATTTTCCACAGCTTCTTTCACTGCCACCAAGAAACCTACGGATTCTCTACCATCGATGATTCTATGGTCGTATGAAAGGGCTACATACATCATTGGTGCAATGGCGATTCCTCCGTTTTTCACTACGGGGCGCTCCACGATATTGTGCATTCCTAATATGGCGGATTGCGGTGGATTGATGATTGGGGTGGATAGCATTGAGCCAAATACGCCTCCATTGGTAATGGTAAAGGTACCTCCCGTCATTTCATCTATGGTAATTTTCCCATCTCTCACTTTGGTGGCTAAATCTTTTATATTCTGCTCTATTCCTCTGAATGTAAGCATTTCCGCACTACGCACCACGGGCACCATAAGCCCTTTGGGGCCTGAGACAGCTACTGAAATATCCATAAAATCATAGGAAATTTTATATTCCCCATCTATCATAGAATTTACATCAGGGTACATTTGCAATGCGCGCACGGCGGCTTTGGTGAAGAATGACATAAAGCCTAAGCCCACTCCGTGTTTTTCCTTAAATTCATCTTTGTATTTTTTTCTTAGCTCAAAAATTGCCGTCATATCCACCTCGTTAAAGGTAGTGAGCATAGCGGTTTCATTTTTGGCACTCACCAATCTCTGGGCTAATTTCCTACGCAGAGCGGAAAGTTTTTTGCGCTCGCTCCCACGATTGGCATAGGAAGGGGCGCTGCCCATTGCTGGCACATATTGCTCGGCATCGGCTTTGGTAATTCTTCCGTCCTTGCCTGTGCCTTTCACCTCTTGGGGGTTGATATTCTTTTCAGCCAAAATCTTTTTAGCTGCTGGCGAAGCGGTGCCTGTGGCATAAGACTCCTTAGGCGTTTCTTTGGCTTGGGGAGCTTCCGGCTTTGCTTCTTCTTTTGGCTCTGGTTTAGCTTCGGTGGGCTTGCTTGCGCTGCGGTCGATTAGGCATACCACTTGCCCCACCTCCACGGTATCGCCTTCCTCGGCTTTAAGGGTGATTACGCCGCTTTCTTCGGCGGGAAGTTCTAGCGTGGCTTTATCAGAATCCACTTCAGCTATGGGTTGGTCTTTTTCTACATAGTCGCCATTTTTCACTAGCCAAGTGGCGATTTCTACCTCGGTGATGGATTCCCCTGGGGAGGGAACTTTCATTTCTAAAATGCTCATTATTTCTATTTTTTTATTTCTTATTATTAAGGTTAAATGTTTGATTAATTACATTTTGCTGATTTTTAAACCAAGCCTTAAACGAGCCTGTGGCGGGGGCAGCAGATTCGTGCGGAGCAACTACCTGCCAAGGCAATTCGCGCAGGGTTCTTAAAATGTAGCTCCAAGCGCCCATATTTTCTGGTTCTTCTTGCACCCAGACTAAATTTTGGTGGTTTTTGTACGATTTAATTACTTTAATAATCTCTTCTTTATCAAGCGGGTACAATTGTTCCAAGCGAATTAAGGCTACATCATCTCGTTTATTTTCTTCGCGGTATTCTAGCAAATCATAGTAAACTTTCCCTGTGCAGAATACGAGTGTTTTCACCTTTTCTTTTGCCACGCTATCATCAATAATTGGCTGGAATTTTCCTTCTGCCAACTCCTCAATGCTCGACTTTACTTGTGGGTGTCTCAGCAAGCTTTTTGGAGTAAACACTACCAAAGGCTTGCGATAATTGGTGTGCATTTGTCTTCTTAACAAATGGTAGAAATTTGCAGGTGTAGTACAATTGGCTACAAACATATTTCCGCGTGCACACAATTGTAAATAACGCTCTACTCTGGCCGAAGAGTGCTCTGCTCCTTGCCCTTCGTAGCCGTGAGGGAGCAGTATTACGAGTCCGTTTTGCATTTTCCATTTGTCCTCTGCAGCAGAAATATACTGGTCGATTACAATTTGTCCGCCATTGGAGAAGTCTCCAAACTGAGCTTCCCAAATGCTTAAAGTTTTCGGTGCTGCCATGGCATAGCCGTAATCAAATCCCAAAACTGCGTACTCCGACAACAAAGAGTTGTAAATCTGCAATTGAGCGTCTTTGTTCACGTTATTAAGTAAAATAAATTCTTCTTCGGCATCTTCTGTTTTCACCAAGGCATGGCGATGAGAGAAAGTACCTCTTTCTACATCTTCTCCAGAGATTCTTACATTGAATCCTTCTTTTAACAAAGAGCCATAGGCGAGCAATTCAGCCATTCCCCAATCAATGGAATTTTCTTTAAATACCATTTCGTGTCTTTGTTCATACAAACGCTGAACTTTTTTGATGAATTTCTTATCGCTAGGGAGTTTTGTAATAGTTTCTGTTATTTCTTTTAAATCTTTTAAATCTGATTTTGTCTCTACGGACTCGAGCATGGTATCGATTCTTTTTAATTCAAAATCTTCCCAGACTTCTGGCATAAATGGATCGAGCTTATTTTTCTCAATTTTCTTTGACTTTTCAAAATGATTTTCCAAGATTTGTCTAAAGTCTTCTTCCATTTCTCGCAAAAATTCATCGCCTACAACGCCTTCTTTGGCTAGGCTTTCCTTGTAAATCTCTCGAACATTCGGGTGTTTTGCAATGATTTTATATAGTTTAGGTTGCGTAAACCTTGGTTCATCTCCTTCATTGTGCCCATATTTTCTATAACCTAGCAAATCTATGAAAACATCGGCATTAAACTGCATCCTGTAATCCACAGCAAAACGCATCGCATGTATCACTGCTTCTACATCATCTGCATTGACATGCAATACTGGACTAAGCGTAACTTTTGCCACATCAGTACAGTAGGTGCTGCTTCGCCCGTCTAGGTAATTGGTAGTGAAGCCAATTTGATTATTGGTAACGATATGGATTGTTCCTCCTGTTTTGTAGCCCTCTAGCTTTTCCATCTGCACCACTTCGTAGATAATTCCTTGTCCAGAAATGGCGGCATCTCCGTGTAGTAAAATTGGGATAATTTTATTGAAATCTCCTTTGTATTCTAAATCTACTTTGGCTCGAGCGATTCCCTCTACCACCGCATCCACAGTTTCTAGGTGCGATGGGTTGGGGGCTAGATTGATTTTAACTTTTTTACCTTTTGGCGTTTCGGTATAAGTGGTTGAACCTAAATGGTATTTCACATCACCATCAAAGAAATCGTCCTCAAACTCCTTTTTTTCAAATTCACTGAATATTTGCGAATAATTTTTCTTAAAAACATTTGCCAAAACGCTTAATCTTCCGCGGTGTGCCATTCCCACTACATACTCCTGCACGCCCGCCTCTGCACCACGGGTGATGATTTCATCTAGCCCTGGGATTACGGATTCCACGCCCTCGCCCGAGAATCGCTTTTGCCCCACGAATTTTTTGTGCAAAAAGTCTTCAAAGGCGGTGGCTTCATTTAATTTATGTAAAACTTGTCTTTTCTCCTCAGTGGTGAGTTTGGGCTGATTTAAATTAGCGTTGAGCCACTGCTGAATCCATTCCACAATTTCAGGCTTGCGGATGTACATATACTCTATCCCTATGGATTGGCAATACATTTTTTGCAAGTGGCCTATGATTTCGGCCAAAGTGTGATTTGAGCCTATGCCGAGCATTTCGCCTGCATCAAAGGTGGTGTTTAAATCCTCTTGGGAGAGCCCAAAATTTTCCAAATCCAATGTTGGCGTGTATGTGCGGCGATTTCTCACGGGGTTGGTTTTGGTAAATAAATGCCCACGCGAGCGGTAGCCATTGATTAAATTTATGACTTTAAACTCCTTTCGGATTTTCTCTGGGACGGCCTCATCGTAAGCCACCTGCTCCGTAAAAGGCTCCTCTCCATAGCTTTGTTGCCCAAAATCAAAGCCTTGAAAAAAGCTACGCCACGAGGGGTCTACACTATCGGGGTATTGTTTATATTTTTGGTACAGCTCATCTATATACTCTGCGTGTACGGCATTTAGGAAGGAAAATCGCTCCATTTCTTTGTCTTACATGTTTTTTTATATTAAACAAATATAATCATTTACAATTTATTTTGATAAAGTGAAATGACATTAGTGCCGTAAATTAAAGATTTTTAATTTTTTTTGCCAAAAAAAAGCCCCTTAATCTTAGACTAAGGGGCTTGATTTAAACTGAATTTAAATTTATATGCTTGGAATTAAAACTTCCCTTTTGGATTAAAATTGATATCCTAAGCCTACTGAGAATACGCCATTTTTAAACTCATTGTCGTTAGAAATATCCAATGTTTTAAACGATTCGTTATCTTTATCAAAGACATTAGTAAGCCCTAAATCATAGCGTGCATCAATGGTTAAGCCAATTGGCGTTTTATACCCTGCACCGAATACCAAGCCAAAATCAAACCCTGAAACGGCATCCTCTAAATCCACTTTTTGATTTCCAAAGAAAGTGCTATTATACTCCCATTTTGCACCTGTTTTAAAGCCAAATTGCGGACCTGCTTGTACATTAAAGCCATCGGCAACATACACTTTGGCCAAAACTGGCACATTAAGATATTGCAAATCCAAATTTCCTCCTAAGAATTCTGATTTAGCTCCTTGGGTAGAGTACTGCACCTCTGGCTGAATAGAGAAACGCTCTGTTACTGGCACCTCCACAAATAGCCCTACATGGTATCCACTAATTCCCTTTGTATCTAAATCTTTGGCCAAATCACCTCTCAATGTTGAATAATTGTATCCTGCTCTTGCACCAATTTGTAAGCTTTCCATTGATTGAGCATTCAATCCTACGATTCCTGAAAATGCAATTGCTGCTGATAAAATTAATTTTTTCATTTCTCTAAAATTTTATGTGTTACGCCTAAAATTAAACAAAGGGCGTGCCAAAATTTTACTTTTTACCTAAAAATAGCATCAAAAGTTTTAATAAAAAGTAACCAAAATACTATCAATCAGAATTTTAATCAATGAGTAAATATTCATTCTTTTTTCTAAGAGGACAAAAAAAAGTGCTCTTTTGAGGAGTTCAAAAAAGCACTTTACTTTAATTCTTGACAAAAATCTTCTTTCAAAAGATTGTTTCCAAGCTAAATTTATTGATTCAAATTCTTAATCTGCTGAATAGATTCTTGGTTCAAAATCTGCAAAACAGTCTCCTTGGTGAGTGTATACTCATTTGGTAATTCATCTATATTATACATCAATTCTGTGAACACTTTCTCTGTGAGCGAGCGTAGTCCCCGCGCCCCAAGCCCTAGCTCCATAGTCTTGTCTACAAAGCACTCTATGGCCTCTGGCGTTACGCTGAGCTGAACGCCATCCATCGCAAATAATTTTTCAAATTGCTTAATTAAAGCATTTTTTGGCTGAGTCAAAATCGCATAAAGTGCATCTTTAGACAACGGATCTAAATGCGTTACCAAGGGCAAACGACCTAAAAGCTCTGGGATCAAACCAAAACTTCTTAAATCTTGTGCATTTACATATTTAAGCAATCCTTTTTCGTCTAATTTTTCCGAATTTTCGTTTTTAAACCCGATTGCATTGGTATTCAAGCGGCGGGCAATGTCCTTCTCTATACCTGCAAAAGCACCTCCCGCGATGAATAGAATGTGCTTGGTATCTATTTGTATATATTTTTGGTCTGGGTGCTTTCGTCCGCCTTGTGGAGGCACATTCACGATGGAGCCTTCAAGCAGTTTTAGAAGTCCCTGCTGCACGCCCTCGCCCGAGACATCTCGCGTGATGGAAGGGTTGTCGCCTTTTCGTGCAATTTTATCTATTTCATCTATAAAAACGATGCCTTGCTGTGCTTTTTCCACATCATAATCTGCCGCTTGGAGCAATCGAGTGAGGAGGCTTTCCACATCTTCGCCCACATAGCCTGCCTCGGTGAGCACGGTAGCATCTACGATGGCAAAGGGCACTTGCAGCTTTCGTGCAATGGTTTTGGCAAGTAGGGTTTTTCCCGTACCTGTTTCGCCCACGAGTAAAATGTTAGATTTTTCAATTTCCACCTCATCATCGCCTATCGTTTGCCCAAGGCGCTTGTAGTGATTATACACCGCCACCGAGAGGATTTTTTTAGCATCTTCCTGCCCTATCACATATTCATCAAGGGCGGCTTTGATTTCCTTTGGCGACTTTAAATCAAAATTAAGCGCCAAATCTTTTTTTTGCCTAAAAGCGCCATCGGCTTCCAGCATATTATACGCTTGCTCCACGCACCTGTCGCAGATATTGCCGTGAACGCCAGAGATTAATAAATCTACCTCTTCTTGGGTTCTGCCACAGAATGCGCAGCTATTTTTCACATTAGCCATAATCTTTTTCTAATCTTAATCGGCGCAAATATATGAAATTTAAATCACCCACATTTCACATTAAAACAGAGTTTTCCAACACCCCTTAATTATCAGTCAATTACCCCATTTCCCTACACAATTTATTTTTAAATTTTAAACTTTTTTAAAAATTAATTTGGCTCTTTGAATTAAATGGCACTAACTTTGCTTGAATGAATATTCATTTATTAAACGATGGCACGAATTACAGACACTTCTAAAATGGAAAAAATCCGCGAGGCAATCATCGATACGGTGGTGGTCGAGGGGATTAAAAACGCCTCGGTGGCAAAAATCGCTAAGCAAGCGCAGGTTTCTATGGGCTACCTTTACAGGTTTCATTCCTCCAAGCAAGAGCTTATCGATTTTATTTTCAAGGGTTTATTCCAAAATCTCTCCCAACGGCTTTTAACGCTCTTGCAGGAGGAGAAAAAATTAAACACTGCCCTTCATAAATTTATTACAGAGCTTTTCACCCAAGCCAATGAGCGCCCCAATCACCTGCTTTTCCTCATCAAATTAACCACGGATTATTCCTTTCACCTAGCCAAGGAAGAGCGCGAAACCCTCAACGAAATTTGCAACAAGGCGCTTGCCTTAGGGCTTCAAACTAAGGAAATTCGCCAAGATATGACCCCCGAGATGCTATACACCATCATCATCGGAACGGCGTTCTTTTTCATTAATTTAAGAGAAAGAGCCATTTTCAATAAATCCGCTTTTACCCAAGAAGATGTACAATTATTAACCGATATTTATACCCAAGCCTTAGCGTAAAATTATGAAAAAATTTAAGCACATTCTCTGCACGCTTTCCCTCGCATTGGGGCTGCCTGCCTTGCACGCGCAAAGCCTGAGCCTGAGCCAAGCGCTGAACCTTATGGAAACCAAAAACGGCAAACTCCAAGGCTACCAAAGCCAAGCCCAAGCCGCCCAATTCGGCATCGATGCTGCCAAGGGGCTGTACTTCCCGCAGCTTACGATGAGCGGAAAAATCATTCATATGAATGACGACCTTTCCCTGAATTTAAACAAATACAAATACGCCTTAACCTCTTTCATTCCGATTTTAAAACCCGAAAAATTAGGCGATTGGCGTTTTCCCTTTCAAGAGGCTGATGTGATGAGCCTCCAAGCCGATGTGAAGTGGCCTATTTTCACGGGCGGAAAAATTAAAGCGGCAAACCGCGCTGCTAAAATTAAAAAAGAGTTGGCATTGGCGGAGGTGCAAACCGTAAAATCGCAATTAATTTCCGAAGTTTCTACCCGATATTTCCAAGTGCAACTTGCCCAAGAGGCAGTAAAAGTACGAAAACAAGCCCAAGAGGCAGCGCAAAAACATTTCTATGACGCCGAGCAATTGGAAAAAAACGGAATGATTGCCCCTGCCGAAAAAATGATGGCTGAGACCGCCGTAGCCGATGCCAATCGTGAGTTGCACGGTGCCGAAAAAGATGTTACTCTTGCCCAAACGGCACTCTGGGGGGCGCTCAATACTGAACCTTCCGCACAGGAGCTTAGCACGCCGCTCTTTGAGGTGGTTTTGCTCAACGATTTGGCGTATTACCAAAAGCAAGCTCAGCAAAATTACCCCGAAATTGCCAAAGCACGCCTTAAAAAGCAATTGGCAGAGCAAGATGTGGCACTGAAAAAATCTAAATTTATGCCCGATATTGCGCTGGTGGGTTCCAAGTATTTATTAACGGAAAATCTCCCCATCACCGAGCCCGACTGGTATGTGGGGGTGGGAATGCAAATCGATATTTTCACGGGAATGAAAAACAGAAAGGAATACGCACAATCCAAGGCGGTGAGCCAAAGTGTGGATTTGCTCACTCAGCAAGCCGAGCGCGATATTCAAACCTTGGTGAAGAAACAATTTACCGAAATCCAAAAGCAGCAAGAGCAATTACAGAGCCTGAAAAAATCCCTTTCCTTTGCCGAGGAATTGTTGCGCGTGCGCGAAAAGGCGTTCCACGAGGGTTTTGCCAAATCCACCGATGTGGTAGATGCCAATCTGTATTTGGCTTCCATCAAAATGCAAAAACTCCAAGCGCTCTTTGCGATGGACAAGGCGCTCGCCGAAATGCTCGAAACCTGCGGGCTAAGCCATACATTAAACCAATACATCATTCAATAAATGCTTAAAAATCAATCATTATCAAACATCATTTTTTAAATCTATGAAAAGAAAAGATATCCTCAGCATCATCATCACCCTTGTCGTATTCGGTACGGTAGTGGGGCTTTCCATCTGGTACTATAATCGTCCGCAGGCGCATTACCTGCAAGGGCAAGTGGAGGCATCACAAATTAATGTAGCCCCCAAAGTGCCAGGGCGCGTGAAAGAAATTTTTGTGCAAGAAGGGCAAATGGTGAAGGAAGGCGATTTGCTTTTAGAGCTGGAAAGCACCGAAATTCAAGCCAAAAAATCCCAAGCCGAAGCCGCCAAATCTGCCGCCGTGGCACAGGAGCAAAAGGCATACGCAGGCGCTAGAAAAGAGCAAATTACGGGCGCTTACAATGTTTGGCAACAAGCCCAAGCCGCTGCCGATTTAGCCCAAAAAACCTACGAGCGCGTGAGCAATCTTTATGATGCCAAGGTGCTTCCCGCCCAGAAAAAAGACGAGGCTTACACCCAAATGATTGCCCTGCAAAAACAAGCCGAAGCCGCCAAATCTCAGTACGAAATGGCACAAAATGGCTCGCGCATTGAGGATAAAAACGCTGCCGCCGCCCTTGTGGCAAAAGCCGATGGCGCCATCGCCGAGGTAAACGCTTACCTTGACGGCGCTAAGGTGTACGCTCCGCATTCTGCCACGGTGGAGACCATTATCCCAGCGCGTGGCGAAATTGTGAATGCGGGCTACCCCGTTATCAACCTGATTGATACCAGCAATGAATGGGTGGTTTTCAACATTCGGGAAGATAAATTGGGCAACTACAAAGTGGGGCAGGTTTTCAAGGCGTTTGTCCCAGCGCTGAACAATCAGGAGATTGAACTCCAAGTGAAGCATATGGCAGTGCAAGCTGATTTTGCCACTTGGCGCGCTACCAGTGCCAGCGGCGATTTCGACCGTAAAACCTTCCAAATCAAGGCATATCCTACGCAAAAAGTACAAGGGCTAAAACCTGGAATGAGCGTGCTTGTAAGCGAGTAAAAAATCCATTTTATGAATTTAAAACAATCCCCCGCTCATATGAAAAACGGTTTCTGGAAAGTATTTTTCTATGAATGGCAAATATTAATTCGCTCGCCTAAGAAGCTATTTTTATGCTTGGGCTTGCCCTTGCTGATTTTCTTTTTCTTTGGGCAATTATTTCAGGCGGGAACGCCCCACAGCTTCAAAACGGCATTGATTGATTACGACCAAACGCCCACCTCACGGCAAATTGTGCGCGCACTGCAATCCACCCCAGAGATTGATTTTAGCGCCCAACCCAGCGATGAATTCGAGGCAAAAAAATGGCTCCAACGCGGGGATATTTACGCCTTAATTGTCATTCCCCAAGGGGTGCAAAGAAATCTGCTCGGCGGGCAACAGTCCGAAATTCAATGCTACACCAATGGGCAATTTCTGCTACCTGCGGGCAATATCCAAAAGGCGTTTAGCACCACTGTGGCTATGGTTTCGGCGGGGATTGACATCGAGAAGAGAAAGAAAAAGGGGCAGGAAGACCACTGGGCGCGCACCGAGGTGCAACCCATCAAGCTGGATTTGCATAATTTGTACAACCCTTATTCCAACTATGGGTATTATTTAATTACGCCCTTTTTGCCCTTTATGTTAGAGATGCTGGTGGTGATTATGAGTATTTACATCATTGCCACACCGCTCAAATACGGCTTTGCCAAGCAGTGGTTGCGTATGAGTGGCGAAAATTCTTGGGCGGCGCTCTGGGGAAAACTTTTGCCCTACACCCTTGTGTTTTGCTTAGTGGGGTGGTTTATGAATTTTTATTTGTTCAGGGTGATAGGCACGCCGCTACAAGTCCCGATGTGGAATGTGGTTTTGATGACTTTTGTGCTGATTCTCACGCATCAATTCGTGGCGGTGTTCTTCGTGAGTATTGCCAGGGATATGCGCACGGCGCTCACCTTTGGGGGCGGATTTTGCGCCCTTTGCTTCTCCTTTGGGGCGTATACTTTTCCCATCGAGGGGCTGCCCAGATTTATTCAGGACATTAGCAATATTTTCCCTTACACGCACTTTATCAAATACTTTGTGGCGCGTGCCATTAAGGGCATTCCGATGGATTACGCTTTGCCTAATCTGATGGCGCTCGGGGTTTATTTTGTTTTGTTCCTATGTGCGTACCCTTTATTCGTTAAAAAATTAAACAGAGGAAGTTATGAATAGAATCCTTAAAAGAATTCACCTCGACGCGGGAAACTTTTACTACGCAATGATGCGCGAGTTTAAAAACATTTTCTCCGATGTTGCCGTATTGTTTTCCTTCATTTTGGTCAGTACCGTAGTTTCCTTTCTGTATGCCTATGTGTATTCTCACCAGGTGCTAACCGATTTGCCCGTGGCTTATGTGGATATGGATAACACCGCATACAGCAGGCAATTTATCCGAATGATGGACCAGACCGAGCAGGTGCAAATGAACCACGCCTACGCCCAATTCCCCGAGGCGGTGAAAGCCTTCGAGCAGGAAAAAGTGCGGGGCATTGTGGTGGTGCCTCAGGGCTTTGCCAAGAAGTTGCAAAAAGCCCAACAGCCCAGCGTTTCGGTCTACACCGATGGGGCGTATGTGCTGTATTACAAGCAGGTGCTTACCGCCGCCAAATACGCCACGGCTTATATGAGTGCGGGCATCGAAATCAAGAAAATACAAGCCAAAGGCAATCTGCCCAAAGTGGCACAAATAGAGCGCGCTCCGCTGGTGGGCAACGCCGTGAATCTCTACAACCTCAATGCGGGCTATGGCACATTTCTGATTCCCGTAGTGTTGGTGATTATTTTCCAAACCACGATGCTCCAAGCCATCGGGATACTGGGCGGCACTATGCGCGAAAACCACAAAATGGTGGAACTCTACCCCAATGCCAACCACCCACTAGGAATGCTCCCCATCGTGATGGGCAAAGCCACCACCTACCTCATCATCAGCCTTTGCCTATTGGTGTATATGGTGGGCTTTGTGATGCCTTATTTCCAGATCCCGATGCGCGGAAGCCTTTTAGAAACGGTGGTGTATATGATTCCGTTTTTGCTTTCGGTGGTATACCTTGGGTTGTTTCTGCTGAACTTTTTCCGCAAGCGGGAAGACGCCATTTTAGCCATTATGTTCACCTCGGTGCCAGCGTTGCTTCTTACGGGCTTTTCTTGGCCCACCGATGCGATGCCGTGGTACTTGCAAGCCCTCTCGAACCTTGTGCCCACCACGCTCGGGGCTAAGGGTTTTGTATCTATCACACAAATGGGGGCGGGCATCAGCCTGATACAAAAGGAATTCCTCTGGCTGTGGCTACTGTGTATCTTTTATTTAATCCTCGCCACCCTCACCTTCAAACGCATCTACCTTATTGAGTGGGAAGGGCAAGAGAAACAAAACAAACCTTAATCCCAAAAAAAGACTATATTTGGCGACTGAATAAAACTAGTCAGAATATGAAAAAAATCGCACTACTATGCCTAGCCGCGTTAGGGCTAATCTCCTGCTCGGAAAGGCACGAAAAAACCGAATTCTCCCAAGAAGTTTTAAGCCAAAGCGTAACAACAGCAAGCGGCACAGAAACCAACTTTGGAGAGATTTTAAATGCCCAAAAAGGCAAAACCACCTTAGTTGAAGTATGGGCCTCGTGGTGTGGCGACTGCATTAAGGCGATGCCCGAGACTGCACAATTCCAAGCCCAACACCCAGAGCTTAATTACCTTTTCATCTCCGTGGACAAGGACCCCGAGGCCTGGCGAAATGGAATGGAAAAATATGCCACTCCCCACCAATTAAAAGGCGACTTCATTCTAATGTCTGGCGGCTGGGGCAAAGGCACGCAATCCGCCTTTACTCAATACATAGAGCTAGACTGGATTCCTAGGTATATCCTGCTAGATGAAGAGGGCAAAATAAAGCAATATTATGCCAAGTCCATCGATGAAGTAAAATTATAATCCTTCGATAAAGCATAAAAAAATCCCTTTCTTGCAGCAAGAAAGGGATTTTTTGTTTTTAGCCTTAAAAATTAAATCGGAATACGATTTTTCATCTCCTCAGCAAACTCGGTTTCATCTACAATTTTCCAATGGTAAATCTTAGCCAAAAGATAAATTTCTTCTAGATTTTGGAGCAATTGCTCGTGTGCCTCCTTTTGTAGGCTTGTGCGGTCTATCTGCTTTTCCACCTCGGCAATGGCGCGGCGTTTAATCCCATTTAAGTCCTCTTTGCTAAATTCATTCATTTTGCTTTGGCTCATTTCAAAAAACTCCACATCGGGGTAAGTCTGAATTTGTAGAGGCGGTATTTTTTGAATATAAATCACCTGCTTGGCAGAATCTAGCTTCACTTGCATTTTAGACAAATCATAAGACGCCTGCGCTTTTACCTCCACTTTTAGAAGCAAAGACTTGTCAAACGAGATTAAATTCCCCAAATAGCTACTCTTGCTTTTGTGCGAATAAAAGTTGGCATAGGTTTGCTCCGCTACCACCATTTTATTCAATCGCTGAATGCCATAGGCAATCGTAGAAGACGCCTCTTGCGCATGGTCTTTTTGCGTGGCTTTCATCACAAAAAAAGTGAGCAACGCCCCCAATACCAGCAAGCCTAAGTATTTTAAGTATTTCATAGATTTTGGTTTAAATTGATGTAATCAAATATAATTCCTTTTTGAATTTATTTCAAATAAATAGCACAAACGCACCTTTCTTTTTTTAGCATAATAATTTTCGTACCTTTGCGCCGAGTATATGAGTGTATTGGAAGAAAAAGAAACCTTAGGGCAATTTAATGTCATCGGTATCAGCTATGAGAAGGCCGATGTGAAGACGCGCGGTGAGTACGCTTTCTTTGAGGAGTGGGAGGAGGAGTTTGTTGAGAAAGCCAAGCAAATAGGTTTGGAGCACTTTTTCATTCTATCCACCTGCAATCGTACGGAGATTTATTTTTTTGCCCCGTCCCACGAGCCTATGATGCAGCTATATTGCGAGCAAGTGGGGGGTGATATGGCGATATTTAAAGAAATCACATTCGTTAAGAAAGGCAAGCAGGCGCTTAATCACTTATTCCGAGTGTCCTCTGGCTTGGAGAGCCAAATTTTGGGCGATTTCGAGATTTTAGGACAAATGCGCAAGGCCTTCAAGCGATTTAAAAAATTGGGCTGCTCTAATGCCTATTTGGAGCGCTTCATTAACACCGCAGTGCAAATCAGCAAGCAGATTAAAAATGAAACTTCGCTTAGCGATGGAGCCACCTCTGTATCCTACGCGGCGGTGCAGTATATTTTAAGCCACATTCCTAACCTTGAACAGAAGAATATAGTGCTTTTCGGAACAGGGAAAATCGGGCGAAATACTTGCGAAAATCTTGTGAAGCATACGGGAAATAATAAGGTAACGCTCATTAATAGAACGCCTGAAAAAGCCGAAAAATTAAGCCAGAAATTAGATATAAAATTTAAGAAAATCGAAGAGATCACCGATACCTTGAAAAATACCGATGTGCTCATCGTGGCCACAGGCGCTAAAAGGCCAACTGTAACGCCGGAAATGTTGCCCGAGCGAGAAATGCTCATCATAGATATGTCTATCCCAGCTAATGTGGAGCCTGCCGTGAGAGAGCTTAAAAACATTCAGCTCATCAATGTAGATATGCTCTCGCAAACGATAAATGAAACGCTCAAAGCACGAGAGTCCGAGGTGCCAAAAGTGGAAACCATCATTCGCCTAAACCTTTGGGAATTTGAGGAGTGGATTGAAGGAAGGCAATTTGTGCCAGCCATTGAGGCATTTAAGGAGCGTATGCTCTTTTTGGCGCGTTACGAAAAAAAACAATTGCATAAAAAGGAGGAAATTAGCATTTGCCCCAAAGGCGACCGATTAAGCCTGCGTTTAGCCCAAAAAATGACTAATCAATTTGCGGCATATTTAATGGAAAACCCCGAAAAAGCACACCAGACAATTGGGTTTATCAATGAAATTTTTCATCTAGATTTAAAAGAAGATTAATCGCTTATGGCAACACTTAAACTAGGCACCCGCAAAAGCCCACTTGCTATGTGGCAAGCCCTCCAAGCGCAGAAAAAATTGCAAGAATTTGGCTACTCGGTGGAGATAGTACCCATAGCCTCCGAGGGCGATTTGAAATTAAAGCAGCCCATTTACGAATTAGGCATCACGGGGGTTTTCACCAAGACGCTGGATATAGCCTTAGTCAATGGTGAAATTGATTTAGCCGTGCATAGTTTAAAAGATGTGCCCACCCAATTGGCGCACGGCTTGCAGCTCACAGCGTGCCTCCCGCGTGGCGACCACCGTGACATTTTGGTGTTTAAAAATTCAAATATTTTAGCCAAAGAAAAACGAACCATAGCCACAGGAAGCCTCCGCAGGAAAGCCTTTTGGCTCAATCGTTTTCCGCAAGACAGTGTGGTAGATTTGCGCGGAAATGTGCAATTAAGGCTACAAAAATTGCTAGACAATGATTGGGACGGAGCCATTTTTGCTTACGCAGGGCTAAATAGAAGCGAAATTCTACAAAATTTAGCACAGCACAATTTGCAATACCAATTCATTGAAAATATGGTTTCAGCCCCCTCGCAAGGCATCGTGGGGATTGTAACGCGTCAAGATTTAGATTTAAGCCCAATTAGCGATGCCCGCGCACAAATTGCAGGCCAGATAGAGCGCTCGTTTTTAAGAAAATTGGAAGGCGGTTGCACTGCGCCCATTGGCGGATTTGCAGATATAGAGGGCGATAAAGTTCATTTCACGGGGGCGATTTTAAGCCTTGATGGCGCACAGAAAATTCAAATCTCAGAGACTCGCCCACTCAGCGAGGCGCAGGCCTTGGGCGAGGAAATGGCTCAAATTTGCCTGAACCAAGGCGCCGATAAAATCATACAAGAGATAAAAAAACAAATTGGAGCTTAGACCAATTCGGAAATGCTGAAAATTCTTTTAACTAAAAAACTGAGTCCAGAGGTGTATCAAAGTGCTTTGCCCAAAGCGCAAGTGGATTCCATGGATTTCATCAGCACCGAATATTTTCCTGACCGAGAAATTTTGGCTAAAATTGAAAATGAAACGGATTTTATCGTTTCGAGCCTAAAGGCTGCCCAATGGGCAATAAAAAATCAAATTAAAGGGAATTTTTACTGCGTGGGCGAGAAATCGAGAAACCTACTCAGCAAAAATAACCCCGTACTTGCCACCGCTGGCTACGCTGAAGATTTAGTGCAAATTATCCAAGAAAAATATAACCAAAAACGATTTTGTTTTTTGTGCAGCGACATTCGGCTAGACACCATTCCCGATACGCTGAAATCGTCAAAAATACTACTCACGGAAGTGCCCGTGTACCGCACCAGAAGCCTTGCTCCACCGCTCGAAGCCCCTTACAATGCTTATGCATTCTTCAGCCCCTCAGGTGTAAAATCTTTTTTTAAAACCTATAAAATTCCGAATAATTCTTTTATTTTTGCCCTAGGCGATAGCACTAAGAATTCGCTAGAGAGTTTTACCGAAAATAGAATTTTCACCCCAGAAAACCCTAAAACACAAGATTTAATTTATTTAATAAAAAGAACATTATATGCCCAAAAATGATTTATTGCTAAAAGCGTTGCGTGGCGAAGAAGTGCCAAGGCCACCCGTGTGGATGATGCGCCAAGCAGGGAGGTACTTGCCTGAATTTATAGCACTTAGAGATAAATATGACTTCTTCACCCGTTGCCAAACGCCTGCACTCGCTGCCGAAATTACACTTCAGCCTTACCGTAGATTCCCAATTGATGCGGCAATCATCTTTTCGGATATCCTGGTAGTGCCGCAAGCAATGGGCTTAGATTTTGAGATGAAACCTGGGGTGGGGCCTTGGCTTGAAAATCCTGTGCGCTCCGCAGCAGATGTGGCTAAATTAGCAGGTGGCAATGTTAATGAAAATTTGCAATATGTGTTTGATGCCATAGATTTAACCAAAGAGGAGCTGAATGATGAGATTCCGCTTATAGGTTTTGCCGGTTCGCCGTGGACGATTTTTTGCTATGCGGTGCAGGGGCAGGGCTCTAAAAACTTTGATAAAGCAAAGGCCTTTGCCTTTACTGAGCCAGAATTAGCCCATCAATTGCTACAAAAAATTACGGATGCTACCATTTTTTATTTAAAAGAAAAAGCAAAACACGGCTGCGATGTCTTGCAGATTTTTGACAGTTGGGGTGGAATGCTTTCGCCTAAGGATTACCAAGAGTTTTCATATCAGTACATTGAGCAAATTGTGAATGCACTTTACAAAATAACCCCTGTGGTGGTTTTTGCCAAAGGCTGCTGGTTTGCACTTGAAAAAATGGCTACCTCTAATGCCGCTGCGCTCGGTGTAGACTGGACGATAACACCGCAAATGGCCAGAGAATTAACGGGCTATAAAAAGACCTTACAGGGAAATTTCGACCCTGCTCGATTGCTCTCGCCGCCGGAAAAAATCCAGCAGATGGTAAAGGAGATGATTGATGATTTTGGGACTTATAAATATATTGCCAACTTAGGGCACGGCATTTTGCCCAATGTCCCCGTGGAGAATGCGGAAGCCTTCATTCAAGCCGTGGTAAATTATAAAGCTTAACAGGAAAAATAATTTAATTCAAATAAAAAAATTATGAGTGGAATATTACAAGGAAAAAAAGGAATCATCTTCGGAGCGCTAGATGAAAATTCAATCGCGTGGAAGACTGCGCTACAATGTAAAGAGCAGGGGGCAGATTTCATTTTAAGTAATGCCCCAGTGGCAATGCGCTTTGGGAAAATTCAGCAGCTAGCAGAGCAAACAGGGAGCGAAGTGGTGCCCGCAGATGCTACCAATATGGAGGATTTAAGTGCGCTTTTTGATAGAGCTATTGAGAAATTTGGCAAAATTGATTTCATTCTGCACTCAATTGGAATGAGCGTGAATGTGCGCAAAGGAATTCCCTATACGGAGATGAATTATGACTATACGCTGAAAGGCTTTGATATTTCGGCACTTTCCTTTCACCGCGTGATGAAAACCGCGTGGGATAAGGATTGTATGAACGAGTGGGGAAGCATCGTAGCGTTGAGCTATATTGCAGCACAGAGGTTTTTCCCAGATTACAACGATATGGCAGACAATAAAGCCTATCTGGAAAGCATTGCTAGAAGCTTTGGTTACCACTGGGGCGAGGCTAAAAAAGTGCGCGTAAACACCATTTCACAGTCGCCCACCCCTACCACTGCGGGGTCAGGTGTTAAGGGATTTGATGGATTTTTAGGTGTAGCCGAGGAAATTTCTCCACTAGGCAACGCCACTGCCGAAGATTGTGCCCGCGTTTGTGTGATGATGTTTAGCGATTTTACGAGAAGAATCACTATGCAAAACATTTATAACGACGGTGGATTTAGTACCACAGGCGTTTCCAGAGGCATTGTAGAAAAGTTTACAAAATAAAATTTAACAGAAATAGAAAGGAAGGGCTTTTCTCTCATAATGAGGAAAGCCTTTTTTTATTCTTCAAGCATAAAGAAGCCATCATCAGCGGTAAAATGTTTATTTTTAGCCTCAAACTTTTGTACTTGCCAGCTCTTGCTCGCTCCATCAAAAATAAAAAGTTGGTTTAAATTTTTCGCATCAAGCTCAGGGCTACCTTGCGTAAAATAGAGAAAGTCAGCCTGAGTGGGAATTTTAGGGTTTTGAGGGTTGATTAAAATGATATTTTCGCCCCACTGAATAAAGCGATGGGATTTTTTAAAATCATTGATAGTTAAATCTTTATCAAAAGGGTGGTGCTCAATTTTACGAATCTCTTCCTGCGTGGCAAATGGCTGAATGGTGTAAATACTGGACAAGGAATCTGCGCCAAAAACCCATAAATTTTGCCCTGCTCGGTAGGCGATTAAATTCCCTTGCTGCTGGTGAAAAATGATAAATTGTTTTTTGTTTTGAGCCTGAAAAACATCAAAATAGCCGAATGATAAAAATATAATAATCAGTGTTAAGAGAATATTCCAATGCGTTATTTTTCTGTTTTTTATAGCGTAGGCAAAGGCGAAAATTATACCCCACCAAGTAAGAATTTGCCCTAAATTCCAGTGTATGTTTTGAATTAAAAAAGCCTCGTTTTCTACGCTTAGATTTAAAATTGAATCAAAACTACCAAAAATTAAATTTGAAAATTTAACTAAAAAAGAAGGCGTTATCCCTAAGCTGACTATGAAAAATAATGAAAAACAGAAGCCTACTAAAATGGCAGAAGTTGGAAAAAATAATAGGTTTCCTATTAAAAATAACCACGAAAATTGATGAAAATAAGCGATGCTCAGGGGCAAAACACCGAGCTGAGCTGCCAGAGTAACTAAGATTAAATCAAATAAGGCAATTTTAAATTTGCCCTTTTCAGGTCTTAATGGTTTGAAAAATTTTGTGGCCCAAACAATGAAAAATACGGCGCAATAACTCAGCTGAAAGCCTACATCAAACAAATAATTGGGGTTAATAAATAACAAAATTAAAGCTGTGAATGCTAATATGTGATAAAAATTCCCTCGTCGCTGAAAAATGAAACTCAGGGAGAACATAGTGAGCATAAATGCTGCTCGCACGACTGAGGGTGTTGCTCCTACGAAATAAGTGTATATCCAAATGCTTGTTATGGAGAGAATTATGCGGAGATTTCTCCCGTATGGTAAAAATAAAACGGGGTAGAAAATGATGAAGAGAAAACCATAAATAATCCCAACATGCAGTCCTGAAATAGCAAATAAATGTGAAATTCCAGCGGCTGATAATTTTTGCCTAAAATCGGCATCAAAATCATTTCTGTCTCCCAAGACAAGCGATTGAATAAAAATACGACTTATGGGGGAAAATTCTAACTGTTTAAGTTTTTCTTTAAAGTTTGATTTAAATAGACTTAATTGGTATTTTAAATCAAATTTTTTTGGATTATTTGTTAGTAGTATAGTATCACAAAATAGTTGTAATTCCACGCCCTGGCGATGCATATATTGCTTGTAATCAAAGGTATGTGGGTTTTTAGGAGGGCTAATATTTGATAATGTCCCGTGAAGCCATAGGGTTTGATGCTCAAACTTTTCTCCTTGCGGTTTAGGTGTATAGAGTAGAATACTTTGCTGAGCTAAGTGCAGGCTATCTGATTGTGATGGAAGTATTTGAGCTTTATATTTGTAATATTTTTTACTTGGTTTTAGGCTTTCTATTATTTTGATTTGCAGAGTTGTTTTTAGATAATTATTAACATTTTGGGGAGGTTTGTAGTTTACTTTTTGAATTCTATAAATTCCTAAGAATAAGCAGAATAAAAATGTGAAATAAGCGAAATATCGACTCTGTTTTCGGAAAAAGAAAAGCAGGGATAAGGAAAAAGCTCCGCCCACAATGCACCAATTAATGGGAATCTCTAAAAAATTGCCAGCGAGAATGCCTAAGCAGAAAAAAAATAACCAAAAAGCAAATGGGTGATATTTCATACAGCTCTGATTGTGAGCTTAAATGTACAATTTTTTTTCAGAAAATGAAAATTCTATTGTTTCTGGTGTACTTTTTCATTTTGTACTCGGTTGCGTACTCGGCTTGAACTATATTGAAAAAATTAGCCATTGATTTTGCATTTTAATTTGCAGATAATCAATGGCTTTAACTTAGTAGCGGGAGCTGGACTCGAACCAGCGACCTTCGGGTTATGAGCCCGACGAGATACCGACTTCTCCATCCCGCGATATTGG
Organism: Ornithobacterium rhinotracheale; assembly: GCF_004088395.1. Lineage (NCBI taxonomy): Bacteria > Pseudomonadati > Bacteroidota > Flavobacteriia > Flavobacteriales > Weeksellaceae > Ornithobacterium > Ornithobacterium rhinotracheale. The sequence goes on from NZ_CP035107.1 coordinate 1,992,781, forward strand.
ACTGCAAATATACGAATATTTTTATTCCCACCAAATGTTTTTGTGTTTTTTCAGCCTGAAAAATAAGCTTGGTTTAATTTTTGTTTTGATAATCAATAAATTAAGTCCGTTTTATTTTTTTGCTAAAATACTTTTTATAGCGCGTAAAGATTGTTTACATTTGCACCAGTATGAATGTGAAAGCAAAAAAACATCTTGGGCAACATTTTTTAAATGATTTAAACATTGCAGAAAAAATTGTGGAGGCACTCACTTGGGAGGATTATAGCGAGGTGCTAGAAATTGGCCCAGGAATGGGCGTGCTTACGCAGTTTTTATTGCGTGAGCAGCGCCCTGTTTCAGTGGTGGAAATTGATGCGGAATCTGTGGCTTACCTTAATGAGAAGTACAATGGGGTTAAGCAGAATTTGCCCATTTTTTCAGAGGATTTTTTAAAAATGAATTTAAGCCAACATTTTCATAATCCGATTGCTGTAATAGGCAATTTTCCGTACAATATTTCTACGCAAATTATGTTTAAGGTGTTGGAGAATAAGGGATTAATACCGCAGGTGGTGGGTATGTTTCAGAAGGAGGTGGCGGAGCGCATCGCGGCACCGCACGGGAGCAAGGTTTATGGCATACTCTCGGTGCTGGTGCAGGCATATTACCGTGCAGAATACCTCTTTACCGTAGATGAAAATGTGTTTACCCCCCCGCCAAAAGTGAAATCTGGCGTGATTCGTCTCACGCGTTTTCGGGAGGAGATTGAGGGCGTGCCGTATGCTTTTTTTCTAAATTTGGTAAAGACAGCATTTAATCAAAGGAGAAAGAAATTGAGCAATGCGCTGAAATCTTTGAATCAAAATGAATTGCTTGCCTCCCTGAAATATAAAGACCTCCGTGCTGAGCAATTGAGCGTGGAGGACTTCATTGAGTTGGCTAAAATTTTATATTCCACGAGGGGCTGATTTAGCTTTTATCGCCGTTGTTCAAAGTTTTTCGGGTAAAGAAGTTTTTTAATTTAGTGAGCAATGAAACGGGTTTAGGATTTTCCTCGTTTATATACTCTATTTCTAAATCTTTTAGCTCTAAATCTTCATTTTGAAATAGCTCCTCGCCTAGTATAAGCGAAAGGGGTTGCAGCCCTTTTACATGAGCAAAAATCTTATTGAGCATAGCCGTAAATGGGATTGAGAGCACCATACCCGCAATGCCCCAAAGTGAGCCGCCAATGACTAGTGTGATGAAGGCCGCCAGTGCGTTTACACTCGTGTTGCTCCCCACGATTTTAGGTGTAAGGTAGTTGCCTTCAATCATTTGAACTACAATGAAGCAGATTAAAATTGCAAGCGCACTCGTGGAGCCTAGCGTAACAAGGGCATAAAGCACGGGCAAAGCGCCCCCGACATAGGTCCCGATGTAGGGAATCACAATTAGCAGCGCGGCTAAGCAGCCAAACATAATGGCGTAATCAATCCCGATGATGAGCATAAAAGTGGAATTAAGCACAGCCATAATCAGCATTACCGTCATTAGCCCTACGATATAGTCCTTGCCCACGCTCTGCATCTCGTAGATAATCGTGCGCACATCATCACGCTGATTTTTGTCAAAAAACATTAAAAAGCCTTTCACCAGTCCACGCCGATAAAGCAAAAGTAAAAATACATACACGGGAATTAAAGCAAAATTCGCTAGGAACGAAGTTGTTTGCAGTAGCGTAGAGCCTAAAATATTTCCGCCCGAATTTTGTAAAAATGATTGCACTTTAAGAATCACCCCCTCAGCATCAATTGGCGGCAAGAAAGGCAAATTCTCATTATACATATTAATCACCCTATCCAGCAAGGGAGAGAGTTCAGATTTGAAGTTTTCAAAATCCGAAATAATGCCCGCAATTTGTGAGGAAAAGAAATATGAAACCCCAAAGAATAAGAGAATTACAATTAAAAAAGCCACGCAAATGGATAAAACAGTACCCATACCCTTGCGCTCAAAAAAGCGAATCATAGGCACCAGAATGAATGCCATAAGTAGCGAGAAACAGAAGGGAATTAAAAAGCCTCGCCCTAGATATAAGCCCCAAAAAATCAGGATAAAACCCCCGAGAATGTAGAAAAAGTTTTGTGGCGAGAATTTTAAGGTAGTGAATTTTGCCATAGCGTTTAAAATTTTTCGCAAAAATAGAATTTTTCTAAGTCTCAAGCCTTATATTTTTGAATAATTTAATTATTTTTGTGCGAGACACTTAATTTTAGAAACGCAACCCCACTATGGAAAATTTCATTGAAAAAGAAGACTTATACAACCTGCTGATTACCCGCACGCCCAATCTGATGCTTAAGCTCCTTTTTGATAGATTGAAAAGGAAGAAAATCACCATTACCAAGGAGCAATTTTCGCTACTTGTGATTTTGTGGCAAAATGAGGGCTGCTCTCAGCAATTTCTAGCCGATGAAACTTTTAGAGACAAACCTGGCATCACCCGCTTAATTCACCACTTGGAAAAAGCAAAGATTGTGGAACGCCGCACCGATCCTTTTGATAGAAGATCGAATTTAATCTACCTCACCAACAAAGGTATCTTGCTAGAAAAAAAGGTGATGGACGAGGTGCGCGCCACGGTGGAAGATGCACTTGCTTCAATAGACCTAGAAGAGGCTAAAATATTTAAAAAGGTGTTTATAGAACTTCATCAGCACTTTTTAGCATCTTTGAAAGAAAGCAAAAATGAGGAAACTGATGAATAAAAATCTATATTTTGAGATATTTTTATAACAAATAAAAATCCGCGTTATTTACGCGGATTTTTTTCTTTTTCTATGTTTTCTAAAAAGTTTTTAAGATCGTATTTCTTTAAATCTAGCTTATTTCTTCTCAAAATTAAGAACAACGGCATAGCAATAAAGAAAAGTGCAAGCGTGCCAAAACCATAAAATTTATTTTTAAGCTCGGGGAACTCTCCCGATACTTCACAATACACGCCTGCTACAATTAGCCCAAGGGCTACAAAAAACATCAATGCAGTTATATACTTCATTTTAATTTAAATTTTATTCATGAAAAGGCAATGCTGGCAATGCATCTTCTATCGGCTGAAATGAGATGAATCCTTTGAGTAAAATTATAAAACCAAAGATGAATAATACTACGCCTATCCATTTTCGGATTTTGTACACCAGCGCATCTGTCAAGCGATCTTGGAATTTATGTGCTAAAAAGATTTTAGACAAATCTATCGCCAAAAAGGTTAAAATTGCAATGGCTATAAATAGTGTAAAATTATAACCACCTGGGTACTTGATCGTAATCCAACCTGCTACTACAAACCAAAAGCTCACTACGCCGATGTTGAGGATATTCATCAAAAATCCATTGACAAAGGTTTTGAGATAATTCTTCCCGACGATTTTTGTGTTTTTGAGGTGTAATTTAGGTTTGGACAGATACATAATTCCTCCGTAAATCATGATGATGAATCCTCCAATCTTGTACAATGCAGGATGCTCCCCAATGTATTCTACGATGCCCCCCACTCCTGTATAAGCAAAGGCAATACAGAGCAAATCGGCAGACACGACTCCTGCGTCTAGTGCAATGGCAGAACGCCATCCTTTGGTAATACTTGTTTCAATCAACAGGAAAAAGGCTGGACCGATGAGTACCAGGCTCAGCATAATTCCTAATAAAATTGCATAAACTACAAATTCCAATGTTCTTTTTTTAAATCAACTTCTATTTCTGAAAGTCTGGCACATATAATTCTGTGCCAAACGGTTTTTCTGTGTTGGTATTTATTTTTAGGGTTTTAATCTCATAAGGTGCTATGGTAGATTTCATTCTACTTGAGGTGCCAGAAATCAATTCAAGTGCTTTTGCCAAGGCAGGATCTTTTGACTCGTCTCCAAACTCTCCGAACGCCTCGGTATTTACTTTTGTATTTGGCACAAGTCCTTCGTAATAATCCTCTTTTTTAGCATTTTTGTATGCACCTAAAATTGGTTGCATTGCCCAATTGTGTTTTTTATTAATATTCTCAAATGAATTATCTGGAGAATCAAACAAACTTACAGAGAACACAAATTTGCCATAGGTAGTTTCGCCAATTGTGTGCACATCTATATAAGGCTTTAAACAAGTAATGGTAAGTTCGCTCGCAGAAGCCGTTGCATGAGAGGTTAAAATATAGATTTTCTTTAAATTCAAAGTGTTTACACTCTCCTCTCCTATCTTTTTATTCACGCCATTTTGGTATGCAAAAAGATTGATTTTACTCGGCAAATTAACCGATTCATTCAGCTCTTTATTTTTTTGATTAAAAGTAAAGTTGATATAATTCTCTCCAAATCTACCGCTAATCATCGCTCCCAGAGCTTCTGCTGCACGGGTACTTCCGCCTCCATTGTAGCGAAGATCTAAGATTAAATCTTGTACGCCATCTTGCTTCATTTGGGCAAACTTTTGATTTAATTCGCCGTTGTAGGCATCAATGAATCCGTTGTAGACTAAATAGCCAATTTTATGCCCATTTAAATTAAAATTTTTGTAAAAGGCTACTGGATTTTCTGTAACCTCAACCGTTTGGATATCGATATTGATTTTTTCTTCTCCTAAAACAAATCCGTTTTCGGTAAGTTTTGAATTTCGTGCAAGTGTTGCGGTGAAATGATCGGCAAAAAGACCTCTATAGTTATTTTTGTTCATGGTTTGCCCATTGATTTTATAAATCACATCTCCACGCTTCACCCCAGCTTTTGCCGCCGGAGAATCTGGCACTACATAGTTCACAAAACCTACAACATCACCGCCCACAAGTGCGAGTTGCAGATGCATTCCACTTTCCTTTGAAATTCCGTTTAGGTCGTTCAACAATTTGTGATAATCATCTACAATCCAAGAAAAACGATCTACTTTTCCATATTGATAAAGCAGGCTATAAAAGAATTCATTCGGCTTCTGGCTTTGTAACAAGGTGTGCAGCAGGGTTTCGTTTTTCGAGTATTCGTCGCTTAAATTTGGAACATCTTCTTGCCAATAATATAAAGCATTTAATCTCGACCAAATAAATGCATTGATTTCTACATCTAGTTTATAATCATTATTTCCAATTTTGTTACTATCAAATTTACCATTTCCATCATCATTGCTGTTGCATGAGAAAAAAACTAGCATAAGCAATAACAGCCAAAAAGATTTTTTAGTATTCATATTTTCCTTAGTTTTGTTTAAAAGTTTTTAAATATATGAAAAAAAATAAATTCCCACATATTTTAGGGGCGTTATTCTTTGCCATTCTATTAATTAGTTGCAAAAATACGGTAAATTCTCAAGACATAAATATGCCTTTAGTCATAAATCCAGAATATAGTATCTATGACATGCGTGGCGAGCGAGGTTACGAGGTTTCATTTACGCTTAAACAAAAATCTCCACGGCCTATAGCAATTGTCTTAAATAAAATTAAACAAAATCTTTCTAGCAACGATTATCAAGGCAAGAGCTATCATTTCAATGTCATTACTCAAACAAAAATCAAAGATTATAAAATAGAGGTTTACAACAGCACACCAAACGGGCTTATCTATAAAGATAAAGACACCTATTATCTGCAACCTATATTCTTTAATTTAAAAAATTAATTGCTTGATTAAGTTTACAAACAACTAGTAAAAAATCAATATTTTAAGCATTTTTTGAAAGCATTTGGGCTAAAGAATTAAGAGCTTTTTATACCAAAAAAAGAATAAAAACTCCTATATTCGCCCATTGAAAAAATAATTTTTAGCGATGAACAATCAAAAAAAATGGACTACAGAAGAAATTCTAGCCATCTACAATAAACCCTTTATGGAACTGGTGTATGAGGCTGCTAGTGTGCACCGCCAGCATCACGACCCAAACAAAGTACAAGTAAGCTCACTCATTTCTATCAAAACGGGTGGCTGCTCAGAAGATTGTGGCTACTGCCCACAGGCAGCTCGCTACCACACCGATATTGAGGGGAATGAGCTGATGAGTGTGAGCCAAGTGAAGGCGCAGGCGTTGCGCGCAAAGGCATCGGGCTCGTCTAGGGTGTGCTTGGGCGCTGCGTGGCGCAATGTAAAAGACGGCGAAGATTTTGAAAAAGTGCTCCAAATGGTGCGCGAGATTACCAATCTGGATATGGAGGTGTGCTGTACCCTTGGAATGCTCACCGAAACGCAGGCTAAACGCCTCGAAGAGGCAGGGCTTTATGCTTATAATCATAATATAGATACCTCGGAGGATTATTATAAAGAAGTGATTTCTACGCGTGCCTTTGAAGACCGCTTGGAGACTATCTCTAATGTGCGCAAAACCTCTATTACGCTATGCTCGGGGGGCATCATCGGAATGGGAGAAAAGTTAGAAGACCGTGCAGGAATGCTTAAAGTTTTGGCAAACATGTACCCTCAACCAGAAAGCTTACCCATCAACGCTCTAGTACCCGTAGAAGGTACGCCTATGGAGGAGCAAGAGCCAGTATCTATCTTTGAAATGGTGCGAATGATTGCCACAGCGCGCATCGTGATCCCAACCACGCAAGTTAGGCTCTCGGCAGGGCGCACGCAGATGACTAAGGAGGGGCAGACTCTCTGCTTCCTTGCAGGAGCAAACTCCATCTTTGCAGGAGATAAGCTGCTTACTACGCCAAACCCTGATATTAACGAAGATATGAAGCTCTTTAATGAATTAAGCATTCAACCACAAGCTCCTTTTGAAAAACATGCCAAAAGAGAACCAAAAGAACATCTAACACCTCCCAAAGGCGAAAACCCTAAATGGACTCGCCCTGGGCACAGCATCGAAAGAAATATTAAAGCCGCACAAGTGGCCAAAGAAATTAGAAAAAATAATTAAATCTCTTTACTCATATGAAAAACATTAAAGCACTCGGTGCCCTATGCATTCTCCTGCTAGGCATCACCACTCACGCGCAAACAGCCTACTCAGGCGCAGGCGACTTAAAAGCCCAAGCGGGCGTTGCTCTTTTTGGCTACGGAAATGGGCTCACCGGCACGGTAGACTATGGCTTAACCGACCTCTTCTCTGTGGGGGCGGGCGTTGAGCTTTACTTTGGCTCAAATGATAATAGCAATTTCTACCTCTCAGGGCGTGCCAATCTGCATTTAGGCGAAACTTTAAATATGCCCTCCAATATGGATTTGTACCCAGGGCTTGATTTAGGCGTAAATGGCAACGGCCTCGGGCTCGGGGGGCACTTGGGCTACCGCTATTTCTTTACCGAAAAAGTGGGGGCTTTTGCTGAAATTGGCTCGCGAGGGAGCTTAGGAGTTACTATAAATTTATAGCATTTTGAAAGAAATCGCCATTATAGGAGGAGGTGCCGCGGGCTTCTTTTTGGGGGCCAACTTGGCACCTTCTTTTCGTGTACACCTTTTTGAAAAAGCTGCTGCGCCAATGCAAAAGGTGCGCATCTCGGGCGGTGGGCGGTGCAACCTTACACACGCCTGTTTTGACCCTATGACGCTAGTCGATTTTTACCCGCGCGGCCACCGAGAGCTCATCAGCGTTTTTGGTAAATTTCAGCCAGCTGATACAATGGGCTGGTTTGAGGAGCGTGGTGTTCCGCTGAAGATTCAAGACGATATGCGCGTGTTCCCCGCTTCAGACAATTCTATGGACATCGTGGAAACTTTAATCAAGGAAAACCAAAAAAGAGATACCCAAATTCATTTAAGCGAAGGGGTGAAAGCGATAGCCGTTTTGCCTCAGGGCGGTTTTAAAATCACCACAAGCCTAGGGGAATATCGATTTGACCAAGTGGCCATCACCACAGGAAGCAGTCCGCATATGTGGCAAATCATTGAGAAGCTCGGGCATAGCATTGTGCAACCCGTGCCCTCGCTCTTTACCTTTAAGTGCAATGCCCCCCTATTACAAGGCTTGCAAGGCACGAGCTTTAAAAATGCTGAATTAAGCATTAAAGACACCCCGCTCAATAGTCAAGGCGATTTACTCATTACGCACTGGGGGTTGAGTGGACCAGCTGTTTTGGTGCTTTCGGCGTGGGGTGCACGAATTTTAAACCAAAAAAATTATAAATTCCAATTAATGGTGAATTTTATAGGTGAAAGCGAGGAAGATTGCAAATCTACTTTAAAAGCCTTTAAATCCGAAAATAGCAAAAATGCCATTGGGAAAATTCATCCTTATGAAATCACCAAACGCTTTTGGCATCAATTATTGGAGGTATGCCAAATCCCTGCCGATAAAAAATATACCGAAATTCCTGATGCGAAATTGTTTCTTTTAGCCAAAAAACTCACACAATCCGAATTTGAAATTACAGGTAAAAGCACATTTAAAGATGAATTTGTAACGGCTGGTGGCGTGAAACTCAACGAAATCAATTTTAAAAACATGGAGAGCAAAATCGTTCCAAATCTGTATTTTGCGGGTGAGGTGCTTGATATTGATGCCGTAACGGGCGGATTTAATTTCCAAGCCTGTTGGAGCGAGGCCTACTTGATTGCACAGGCTATGAATCAATAAATTAAAGCATTGTGGCAATATATTTTGGAATCTGAAAAATTTATGTATCTTTGCCACCGAAAATTTAAATTAAATATTAATCGAGGACAGAGCTCCTCAAAATTAAAACAAAACTTATGGCTGTAAAAATTAGATTACAGAGACACGGTAGAAAAGGAAGACCGTTTTACCACGTAGTGGTAGCAGACTCTCGCGTGAAGAGAGATGGTAAAATCATTGAAAGATTAGGTTCTTACAACCCAATCACCAACCCTGCAACCATCGAGCTAGATGTAGATAAAGCTGTGGCTTGGCTACAAAAAGGCGCGCAGCCTACCAATACAGCTCGTGCAATCCTATCGCACGAAGGGGCTTTATTGAAAAAACACTTACTTGGTGGCGTAGCCAAAGGCGCTTTTGATGAAGCCGAAGCTGAAAAAAGATTTAACGCTTGGGTGGAAAACAAAAAATCTCAAGTAGATGCTAAAAAAGAAAATTTAGCAAACGCTGCTGAAGAAGCTAAAAAAGCAAGATTAGAAGCTGAGCGCAAAATCGCTGAAGCTCGCGTAGCCGTAGCTGAGGAAGAAGCTCCCGCTGCTGAGGAAGCTGCTGCACCAGCTGAAGAAGAAACTACTTCTGAAGAATAAATTTTAGCAAATGCAGAAACAAGATTGTTACTTACTAGGTACAATCACTAAGGCGATTGGGTACAAAGGGGAATTAAACTTATTCCTTGACACCGATGAACCTGAAACATATCAAAATTTGGAATCAATATTCGTGGAACAACACGGATTATTGGTTCCATTTTTTTTGAAAAAAGCAGAACTTCATCGTGGCAACCACCTAAGGATCTTAATCGAGGATTGTCCAGACCCTGAGCGAATGATTGGCAAGCAAGTATTTTTACCGCTTTCAACTCTGCCTGCGCTTGAGGGAAATAAATTTTATTATCACGAAATCATCGGCTTTGATGTCATAGCTGATGGCAAAAAGATAGGCACTGTAAAGGAAGTGCGAGATACTACTGCGCAGGATTTATTGGTCGTTCAAACAAATGACGGTAAAGAGATTTTAATCCCACTTATTGATGAATGGCTACAAGAAGTGAATCGTGCAGAGAAAAGTATTTCTTTTAACCTTCCTGAGGGCTTTTTATCTATTTTTGAGTAATGGCGTTAAGCCTCTTTCAATATAAAATTCATTAATTGCTCAATGGCCATATCAGCCATTCTATCTGTAAATTCGGCGCGCTCATAATGCGGGTAGAATAGGCGAATGGCAGTAGCTTTTTGCTTAGAAGCTATCCCAATATAGGCCAAGCCTACTTCATTACCAAAGTCATCTTTATTAGGTCCTGCAACACCTGTTGTGCTCACGGCAAAATCTGCCTTGAATTTCTCCACGGCACCTTTTGCCATTTGTATGGCAACTTCCTCATTTACGACACCTTTGGTCTTCACCACCTCCGCAGAAACGCCCAATTCTTGAATTTTGATTTGCGGATCGTACGCCACCAAACTCCCCATAAAATAACCTGAACTCCCTGAAACACTCGTAATTCTATGAGAGACCAAGCCCGCTGTAAAGCTCTCCGCAGTCGCAATTTTCAATGATTTTTCTAGGCATAAATCTTTCAATCGCTCGGGCATATCTTGCTCATTCTCGGCATATACATTATTGGGAATTATATTTTTCAGTTTTTGGGCTAAATCTTCTAGCTGTTTTTCAAGCACGGAAAAGTCTTTGCCAATTCCTGTAAAGCGCATTTTTATTCGGCTATTTTTAGGCAAATAAGCCAATTTCACATTCTCGGGCATTTCGTTTTCAAAGTCCGATAAAATAATTGCTAATTCACTTTCGGGCACATCGTACACCCGCACATATTTGTGCAAACGATAATTTGCCAAAAAATCTTTTTTTATTTTTGGAATTACTTGTGTTTGCATCAAATGGCGCATCTCTACAGGAACACCTGGCAAATTGATGATTACACTATTCTGATACTTAGACCAAATACCACAAGCCGTGCCTGTTTGGTTTCTAAGCGGCTCAGAGTTTTCTGGCAATAAGGCTTGATTTCTAGTAAGCTCATTCATTGAGCGGCGCAAATTTTGGGCATAATGCTCCTCTACCCATGCCAAGGCTTGCTCGTTCATCACCAACTTTTCACCCAATAAATCCGCTACTACAAATTTAGTCTTATCATCTCTCGTAGGCCCAAGCCCACCTGTGGTGATAATGATATCTGCGTGAAGGGCGGCCTCTTTAATTTTCTTTTGAATGGTAGCCTCTTCGTCGTGAATTACACTAATCTCATTGAGCTGCACATTAATTTTATTCAGCTGCTTAGCAATAAAATGGGCATTGGTATCAAGCGTATCGCCTAGGAGGACTTCATCTCCAATGCTTATAATATGGGCAAAAAGGCTTTTCATTCTTTTTTTATAAAATATGTTTTTCTGCACGGTAGGACGAGCGCACTAGCGGACTGCTTTCCACATGGCGGAAGCCTCCTAGATTTCGTGCAAAATCTTCTAGTGATTTAAACTCCTCTGGTGTAATGTATCGTTTCACGGGCAGGTGCTTCTTAGTCGGTTGGAGGTACTGCCCTATGGTGATGATATCTACCCCCGCAGAATGAATATCCTCAATAGTTTGATACACTTCATCAAGCTCCTCGCCTAGCCCTAGCATAATTCCTGTTTTCACACGGCGCTGCCCTTGGTCTTTCAGGTATTTTAAGACATCTAAACTTCTGTCATATTTAGCTTGGATACGCACCTCGCGAGTCAATCGGCGCACGGTTTCCATATTATGAGAGATGACCTCTGGCTTTACTTTAATCATTCTATCTATATGGCGGGTGATGCCCTGAAAATCTGGAATTAGGGTTTCCATCGTGGTTTCTGGGCTTATTCTGCGCACTGCATTCACGGTTTCTGCCCAAATGATGGAACCCATATCTTTTAAATCATCTCTATCAACAGAGGTGATTACGGCGTGCTTGATTTTCATTAATTTAATAGAGCGTGCCACTTTTTCAGGCTCGGCCCAATCTACGGCGCTGGGGCGCCCCGTTTGCACACCGCAGAATCCGCACGAGCGGGTGCATACATTGCCTAGTATCATAAAGGTGGCTGTGCCCTCGCCCCAGCATTCGCCCATATTGGGGCAGCTACCACTTTGGCATATGGTGTTTAATTTGTAATTATCTACGGTTTCTCTAAGCTGTTTATATTTTTTACCAGTGGGTAATTTCACGCGCAACCACTTAGGTTTTGGGGTGTGGAGTGGTGCATTTTGCGGAGTTGTTTCCTGCATAATTTTGTTCTCTGTTTTGTACAAAGTTAATTAATTTTCGTGAGATTTTTTAACCTTGCAAGTTTCGTGTTTCTTTATTTACTTTTCATTGATTCCTCGAGCAGAGCCTTGGCTCGGAGCAAGCGCACTTTGACATTGGAGAGCGAGAGCGAGAGTTCCTTTGCAATTTGGTTATAAGTCTTTTCTTCCAGATAGCGCAGGCGTATTATCTCTTGGTAAATGCTTGGCAATTTTGCCAAATGGCTCATTAGCTCCTCGGTATTTTGTTCCAGAATTAGGGATTGCTCTGGGCTGGGCACTGCGCTGGATAGGTCTATGCTGCGCAGCTCATCATCTATTGAGATGTTTAGTTCGGGCTTTTTCCGGATATAATCTATCATTGTATTATGGGCTATGGCGCGCACCCAAGTGGCAAAATCAAAGTCTTCGTTGTACAACTTTAATTTCTGAAAGACTTTGGTAAATGTCTTAATGCTAATGTCCTCGGCATCAGCTTTATTTTGAATTTTGCCCAAAACATAATAATGCACCTTATCCCAAAAGAGATTCATCAGCGTAGTCTGTGCGGCTTGCTTGCCCTTTTTAGCCTCTTGTATCAGAGCTATAAGTTCCGTTTTTTTCAACCCCAAAAATTATTTCTCAGCTTGATTTTCGCACTGCTCTGGCATTTTCCCGCAGAAGCCACAAGGCTCGCCCTCTTTATTAAGGTGCGGATTTTGGCTAGCGCAGGTGCCTGCAAATTTCCCGTCTTTTTTAGCCCATAGCTTAATGGCAATTCCCGCGACACAAAGCAGGAGAATGCCTACGGTGATGAGTAATATTTTCATTCCTTTATCTTTTTTTATTTTGCTAAATAGTACACAAAGTTACATCATTTTTCTGGGATTAGAATAGCCTTTCCAAAGCCGAATTTCATAGGCATTCCTCCCGCACGACATTGCTTTGCCCTTGCCTTACTACAAAAATCATACACATTTTTCCGCACGGCACTAAATCATCTTTTTTTTGTATTTTTGCCTTGAAAAGATTTTCAAAAGTTTTAGTACTCAATATTTTTATGGCAAATTATACCGAAGATAATATCAAAACCCTCAGCTGGAGTGAACATATCCGCGTTCGCCCAGGAATGTACATCGGGAAACTAGGCGATGGATCCTCGCAAGATGATGGGATTTATATCTTAATTAAAGAAATTATAGACAACTCCATCGATGAATTTGTGATGGGCAGTGGCAAAACCATCGAAATCACCCTGAAAGATGATTTAGTTACCGTGCGCGACTATGGCCGCGGGATTCCACTAGGGAAAATGGTAGATGCCGTATCCAAAATGAACACGGGCGGAAAGTATGATAGCCGTGCCTTTAAAAAATCCGTAGGGCTTAATGGCGTGGGTACCAAGGCGGTGAATGCCCTTTCGAGCTTCTTCAAAGTGCAATCCGTGCGAGATGGCAAAACTCGTGAGGCTGAATTTTCTAAAGGTGAATTGATCGAGGCTTCGGAAGAAAAAGAAACTACACTGCGCAAGGGTACCAAAATTTCGTTTAAACCAGACCCCAGCATATTCCACAATTACCGATTCCGCACGGAATACATTGAGAAAATGCTGAAAAACTATGTGTACCTAAACCCAGGGCTACGCATCATCTTCAATGGGGAAGAATTCTACTCCGAAAACGGGCTCCAAGACCTCTTGGAAGACTCTATTGATGAGGAAATCGCTTACCCTATCATTCACCTAAAAGGCGAGGACATAGAAATCGCCCTCACGCATAGCAATAAATCTTATTCCGAGACCTATTACTCATTCGTCAATGGGCAAAACACCACACAAGGCGGAACACATTTAGCCGCCTTTAAAGAAGCCGTGGTGCGTGTGGGGCGCGAGCACTTTAACGCCAATTTTGATGCCTCAGACATCAAAAAATCCATCATTGCAGCCGTGGCCATTAAAGTGGTGGAACCCGTGTTTGAGTCTCAAACTAAAACCAAACTAGGCTCCACTGAAATGGGGCCCGATATGCCTAGCGTGCGCACCTTTATCAATGACTTCATTCGCACCGAGCTGGACAACTATTTGCACAAAAATCCTGAAATAGCAGAGCTTCTCTTAAAAAAGTTTAGACAATCCGAGCGAGAAAGAAAGGAACTCTCCGGCGTAAGAAAAAAAGCCAAAGAACTTGCCAAAAAGGTGAGCCTACACAACGAAAAACTGCGCGACTGCCGACAGCATTACAACAACCCCAAAGCTAAACGCAGCCTAGAAACCACCATATTCATCACCGAGGGAGATTCTGCAAGTGGCTCCATCACCACCTGCCGCGACACCGAAACGCAGGCTGTATTTAGCCTTAAAGGAAAGCCCAAAAACAGCTTTGGACAAAGCAAAAAACTAGTCTATGAAAATGAGGAGCTAAACTTCCTCCAAGCCGCCTTAAATATAGAAGAAGGCCTCGAAGAACTGCGCTACAACAATGTGGTGATAGCCACCGATGCCGATGACGATGGTATGCACATTCGCCTATTAATCATCACCTTCTTCCTTCAATTCTTCCCAGAATTAATCCGAGAAGGGCACCTCTACATCTTGCAAACGCCTCTGTTTAGGGTGCGCAATAAAAAAGAAACGCGCTACTGCTACAACGAGGAAGAACGAAAAAAAGCCATTCAAGAATTGGGCAAAAATCCAGAAATCACGCGCTTTAAAGGGCTGGGCGAAATCTCCCCCAATGAGTTTAAAAACTTTATAGGCAAAGACATTCGCTTGGAGCCTGTGATGATTGGTAAAGACACCAACATTGAGGAAATGCTGGAATTCTATATGGGCAAAAACACCCGCGAGCGCCAAGAATTCATCATTGATAACCTTGTGATTGAGGACGACCGCGAGCTCTCCTTAGTAGAGTAGCCCTTTCCACTTTTTTTATTGGCTTAAAAATAAAGTCCCCGCGCCCTTATAGGGCGCGGGGATTTTCTATTAGACCTCCTTTCTGCCCCCGCGCGCGCCTGCGGCGCGCGCGGGAAATAATGTCCTGCTTAGAGGCAGGCCGTTTTGTAAGCACTCAAAAAATTTTTGTGCGCACTGGATTTTTTTTGTGCCTACAAAATTTTTTTTTCTAAGCATCGGATTTTTTTCTATAAGCACTCGTTTAAGTAATTGCTGTTTTTTACCATTATTAAAATACTACTTTTATAAATATTATTAAAACAAAAAAGCCAAGGCAAAATTGCCTTGGCTTTTTAGATTTATTGAATGTAACTCTAATTAAGCTACTTTTCTTGCACTGATTTTCTTATAAGCTACCATTGCAATGATGATTGCTACAGCTGCAACGATAAGAATGATTGCATTGGTATCAATTGGAGCTACTGGTCTTGTACCACCTGTCACAGGCCATCCTCCATTTCCCGTCCCTCCAGCTCCACCTCCAGATGCTGCAAAAGACAAACCAGATAGCATCAATATGCTTAATAAACTAATCTTTTTCATAGTATTTTGTTTTTTTATTTAATGATTTTTTTAGTTACTACGCTACCATTGTCTCCAACTACTTTCACTATGTATACTGTAGCATTTCCTTGTACAGGTACCACATAATCTGTAGAAGCATCAACACCTTTAGCACTATTTACTAATTGACCTGAGATGTTGTAAACATAAACATCAGCTTTTCTGATTCCTTTGTCAAATCTTACTTTGAAGTCGTTGCCAGCTCTAAACACAGTTGTAGTATTTGTAGCCTCTTTAGCATCATCCGCTACACTATTTGTTTTTGGTGCAGCAGCCCAATAAATTGCAAAACGATCTTTCTCTGTTCCGTTAGACACAAACCCATAGGCAAAATCCTCTCCAATTTTGATCACTTTACCCGTTTTCTTGTCTTCAAAGAAGAATTTGTTGGCACTTTCCTTAGCTTCTTTATTTAAATTTGCTTTGAATATATATGCCCCATTAGCATTCTGCATTACTAATTTCACAGGTTTCCCAACATAAGTATCAGCATTGATTCCATTTACATATAATTTTCCACCGCCACGAGTTGCTACTTCTTCTTGGTCTTGCTCTGTGTAGATTCCTGTATTGTCATCTTTCAAAGCAATGTTATGTAACTCTGTTACAATCTCATTTCTTTTAGCATAAATATCAGAAGCTGCTACATAAGTTTTTTGTCCAGTTTCTTGCCCATCTTTAGTAAACAATGAAATACCAACTTGAACCAAAGAGAAATCATCATTACCAGCTTTAGCAAACATGTTATTTGGTGTTTCTGCTTTAGCTATGTCAAATTTTTTGATATCATCGTTAAATTTCAAAGTAACCGAAGCATTTGTCTTAACAGCAAAAGTTTGGAAAGGACGCACCACAAATAAGTTAGCATCACCACCACCTTGCCCTGTAGCACCATTCATATTTTTACCATAGGCGTTTGAAGCTGTACCATTGTTTACTCCAACATTATAATTATTCACATCATTTGCATTCGTAAACTGAATCAATGCAACAATACTACTTTGAGCACTGCTTTGGTTTATCAATTCCTTTAAATCTATATTTGATGTGTATGGATTTCCTAAGAAGAAAATGTTATCTCCAAAATTTCCAGTATTTTCATACTTCACATCATTAAGACCATACTTATCCCACTGATCTGGCTTAGCCATAGTAAAGTCTGAAATATACGAACCATATACCTCTCCCCATTTGTTTTCTGCGAAGTTGTCAGAAACATGATAAGGGTTCAAAGTAACATCAAATGCTTTATTAATTGGAGTACCGCTTAATGAGATTTTGTCCATTCTAGCTCCATTTAAAGATGAATAATCTGAAACTGCATAATATCTCGCTTCTGTTCCAGATTTTCCTATTTCATCTCCAGATGCTAATTGATCTAAAGTGTATGTATCGTTATTCCAGAAGAACAATGGGTTTTGATAACGCTTAGGATCGAAGTTAGGGAATTTTGGATTTCTTCCAGCTTGAAAAGCTACAAATGCGGATGAACCATCTATTCCCCAAATTTGTTTTACAACATCACCTGCTGTGATATTTTTATATGGCAATGCTAATGGGTAAAACACATAAGATTTCCCGAACTTAACACCAGAAGAAATAGAACCAGTGTTTGTACCTTCGTTCAATACGATTAATTGCCCGTATTGCCCTGTGGCAGGGAACTCGTTTACGAAGTTTTTACCATCTGTTGAATTTCCATTAGTTAAACCATTAGTAATTTTGATTTTACCATCATTTGATACTTTTTTAGTACCATCAGTATAAGCTGCCACCTGAGCTTTACCGCCTACATACAATAAAGCGCCATTTTGCACCTTAACATTGGTATTGCTTGTCACCGTAAGGGTCGGCGACTGAGCGTTCGCTGTGAACGCAGCAAAAACAGACGCTATTAAAAATAGATGTTTTTTCATATTTAATTTATTAAGTTTTATTTTTTATACTACAATCTTTAGTAATCGGGGCAAAGGTAATAAATAATATTTGTACTACACAAATTTTTTGCACTTTCATTCGTTTTTTAGATTGTGCATTTTACACATATTTGACTTAAAATGCCCATTTTTGGGAGTTTGTGGCTATTTTCTTTTAAATGTTAAAGTTGAAAAAAGGCTTTGACATTATCCTATCAAAGCCTTTGTTTTTGGTTTAAAACTCGTATTCTTCTTTAATGTTCTTATGGTCGTAATCGGCCTTCATAAGCGCGGCATAGTCTGGCTTTTGCTTATTTTTATTAAGGCGCTTGCCGATTAAATCAAAGACGAGATATACCACTGGAACGATGACCAAGGTCAAGAACAGCGAGGACAATAAGCCTCCAATGATAACGATGGCTAAACCATTGTTCATCTTAGCGGCGCCCCCTGTGGCAAGGGCAATCGGAATCATACCGAAGACCATTGCAATAGTTGTCATCAAGATTGGGCGCAAACGAGCTTGGTTGGCCTGTATAAGCGCCGTAATGGTGTCTTCGCCTTTGGCTACGCGGTGATTGGCGAAGTCTACGAGCAAGATGGCGTTTTTAGCTACAAGCCCAATGAGCATAATTAAACCTAAAATGGTGAAGATGTTTAAGCTCATATTTGTTAAGGCAAGCGCCCAAATGGCTCCGATGAATGATAATGGCACGGAAAGTAACACGATGAATGGCTTAGCAAAATCATCGTAAAGCACCACCATCACCATATATACTAGCATAATGGCTGCCAAAAGGGCTACCCCTAAGGTACCGAAACCTTCTTGCTGATTTTCCTGCATTCCGCTCCATTTATAGGAAACGCCGGGCTTGGCTTGGATTTCGGCCAATTTAGCCGACCATTCTTGGGAAATGGCTCCCGAGGAGCGCCCTACCACTTGGGAATTCACTGTAACGGACGGCGCTTTATCATTTCGTTCAAGCAAGCTCGGGCCTGAGGCATAGCGCACATCGGCAAATTGCATTAATTTGATTTGCTGCCCTTGCGAATTAACGAAGATTAGATTTTTTACATCATCAATATTTTCTCTGCTTCCTTCTTGGAATTGCAGATTGATATCGTATTCGTTTTGGCCTTGGCGGAATTTATTATCTGTATTTCCTGCGAAGGCGGTGCGCATAGTCTGCCCCACGGTGGCAACATTTAGCCCTAATGATGCCATTTTATCTCTATCTACCTCTACATTAATCTCTGGCGTACCGTCTTCCACGGAGAGCTCCACCTCGGAAGTCCCGTCGATACCTTTTAATATTTCCATTGCTTCCACGGCAAATTCCATCGCATCGTCTAGATTATCCCCCGTTACCACGAGCTGTATTGGCGCTTGGTTTGCCCCCATCAGCCCCACGGGAATGGTTTTAATCTTAGCCCCCACGAGCTCTTGCTGCAATTGGCGTTTTAGTTTCGCGGCATAGATTTCAGATTCATCGCGCTTTACATCATCTCTAAGCTGCACGCTCACCTCGGATTTATAGGCGGTGGATTGAGAGGCTCCCATACCGCCACTCACTTGCCCCACGGTGGCGATTGCGGTTTTCACTTCGGGCTGTTTCAGGATATAGTCCTCTGCCTTTTGGGTCATAAAATTGGTTTCTTCCAGAGAGGCATCTTTATTCATCTCTATTTGAACGATGAATTCGCCTTTGTCTACCCCTGGGAAAAATTCTGTCCCCACAAAACCAAACATAAATAAAGGTATAATGCTGAAAAACATAACGCCCGTTACTACGATTGTGATGATTTTATGCCCTAAACACCATTTTAAGATAGCGGTAACCCACTGAGTGAAGTTTTTAAGTCCTTTTTCAAAAGAAAGAATGATTTTTCCAAAGATATTTTTATCGCTAATATGCTCTAATTTACCAAAGCGCGAGAAAAGCCACGGCACTACGGTGAAGGACATCAACAAAGATAACACAGTAGCTATCACCACAGTAACACAGAATTGCCGCACAATATCAGATACCAAGCCCGAGCTCATTGCAATAGGCAGGAACACTACCACGATTACGGTGGTAATGGCCGTTACGGTAAAGCCAATTTCCGAAGCGCCATCATAGGCGGCGCGCACTTTGTTTTTCCCCATTTCCATATGGCGGTGAATGTTTTCAATGACCACGATGGCATCGTCCACCAAAATCCCCACCACGAGCGAAAGCGCAAGCAAGCTCATCAAGTTTAAGGTATAACCTAAAACAAAAAGCCCTATAAATGTGGCAATTAACGAGGCTGGAATAGAGACCATCACCATTAAAGCATTTCGCAAGCTGTGCAAGAAAAATAGCATCACAAACGCCACCAAGGCCACTGCAATGTATAAATCGTGGATTACATTGTTTGCCGCAGTTAAAGTAAATTCACTGGTATCATTAGCCAACTGGATTTTTACGCCTTGCGCTTGGTACTGCTCTTCTATTTTCTTCATTTTCTCTTTTACCAAGGCACTCACCTCCACGGCATTGGCATCGGTTTGCTTTTGAATTTGAAGCAAAAGGGTGTTATCTTGGTTAATTCTAGCCAATTTCTCCACCTCTTTTTGAGTCTCTTGCACATCGGCAATATCCGAGAGCTTAATATTCATTCCGTTGTGCGAGGCGATGACTAAATCACGCATCTGCTGCACGGATTTGAATTTCCCTGAAAGCCTGATTAATGTGCTGTTTTGTCTAGTTTTTAAATTCCCCGTAGGAAAGTCCATATTAGAGGCGAGCAAAATTTGCTGTACCTGTGGCACGGTGATACCGTAGCCTTCAAGCCTTGCAGGGTCTAAGCTCACTCGGATTTCGCGCTCGTTGCCCCCTACAATATTTACGGTAGATACCCCTGGAATTCTTGAAAACTGTGGCTGAATTTGGTCTTTTACCAAGTCATACAAATCCGTATTGGACAGGCTGGAAGTAATCCCCACGCTCATAATTGGCAAGTCCGAGAGCGAGAATTTAGAGAGCGAAGGCTCCTTCACTCCTTCGGGCAATTCCGAGCGAATGGCATTGATTTTTCGTTGCGCATCATTCAGGGCATTGTCTACATTGGCATTATTGGTAAATTCTATGATTACCACCGAGAGGCTTTCATAGGATTTGGCCTGAATTTTCTTTACATTTTCTAGGGTAGATACGGCATCTTCTATCTTTTTGGTTACCGTATTTTCTATCTCTGCGGGCGAAGCGCCAGCATACACGGTGGCAACAGTAACCACCTTGGTCTCAATATTTGGTACGAGCTCATAACTTAGCTGCTTGTAGCTATAAAGCCCCGCAATGAGCGCCAAGGCGAGCATCACAATTACGATGCTGGGGCGTTTTATACTTATTTCTGCTAATTTCATTCGTTGTTTTTTACTTTATGATTTTTACTTTTGTGCCGTTATCAAGGTTTATTTGCCCGCTAGTTACCACGACATCACCTTGTTTCAAGCCAGAAACTACCTCTACCACATCGCCCAAGTTTCTGCCGCTTTGAATTGTTTTCAGCACGGCGGTGCTATCCACCACTTGGAACACCTGATTTTGGCTCACCGAACCTACAAAGGCATCTCTTGGGATCACAAGCGCGGGCGCATCGCCTTCGCCATTTTGGTCAAAGTTTGCCACGGCATACATACCTGCTTTAAGTCTTTGGTCTTGATTATTTACTGTGATTTCCACTGGGAATTTTAGCGCGCCATCAGACATTGGAGCAATAAATGTAATTTTCCCTTGAATTGGCTCGTTCAACACGGTAGGCTTCACACTTACCACATCTCCTACATGTAATTTTGTCACCAAAGATTCATCTACATTTACTTTTAATTTTAAACTTGAAATATTTACGATTTGCACGATTGGAGTTCCCGCTCCCACAACGGCACCTGTTTCTACTAATTTGCGGTTTACAATTCCGCTCACTTTGGCCACCACATTGGTATCACTGGTGCTAAGCTGAGCATTTTTCACTGCGGCCTGTGCGCTTTTCACCTGAGATTGCAATTGCTTCACTTGGAGGCGCATTTGGTCTACCTGCTGGTCGGTTACACCGCCCGTTTTGTAAGCCGCTTCAAATCTTGCCAACTGTGATTGCGCATTGACCAAAGCCGCCTGCGCATTATCCAACTGGGCGCGTGATGCATCTAAGCCCACATTCACTTTATCGCCTTTAAGTTTAGCAATCGTCTGCCCTGCACGCACATAGCTCCCCTCGCTCACATAGATGGCCACCACTTGGCCACCCATTTCGGGGCTTACATTAGTTTCTTTTTCAGGGAAGAAGGTACCATTTACCGAGAAGCGCCCTGTAAGGTGGTCTTCCTTCACGGTGGCCACTTGCACTGCAACACGGCTGTTTTCAGTTTTCACGAGGGCTACTTTTTCCTCGTTGCTTTCCTTATTCTTGGTAAGCACAAAGATTACGCCCACGAGCAGCGCAATGATTATAAGGGCTGGAATTACTATTTTTTTCATATTTCTAATTTTTTTTTATTTGATTAAAGATTTTAAATTTCCTTGGGCTTTTAAGTATTCTATTTCTGCTAATTTATAGTCTAACTTAGCATTGGTTAAATTATTCTTCGCATCGGCAAGCACGCGCTCGGCATCTAGCAAATCGGTGAGTGTTGCTAGCCCGTATTGGTAATTATTTTGTGTATTAGTCAATACATCTTCGGCAAGTTTCACATTTTCCTGCTGCACATCGATGCTGATGGCGGTATTTTTCATTTGCTCGGTAGCATTTTTGTAAGCCATTTCAAGCGCTAGCTTGGTATCTTTTAGGCCTGCTTGCGCTGATTGTATTTCTAGCTCGCTTTGCTTTATCTTTGATTTAATTGAGAAGCCGCTGAAAATGGGAATTTTCACATTTAAGCCCACAGAGGCTAAATCAGACCAATATACTTTATCGGCCTCACCATGCCACCAAGGCATTTTCTTCCCTTGCCCTAACCAGCCATAATTGACTGCCAAGGCAGCGGAAGGGTAATACTCTGATTGGTTTGCTTTTTTCTGCCATTCGAGCAGTTCAATTTGCTTTTCAATCACTTGCACCTCAGTTCTTTTGCTCACATCGGCCTGCTCGCTTAGGGCTAAAATCGCAGGCGCAAAGGTGTCCTCTGGCAACTCTATATGCGTATCCATTGGCAAGCCTGCCATAAATTTAAGTGCATTTTGCGCGATTTGCACAGCGTTAAGCAATTGCTGCTGGGTAGATTTCAGATTGTTAAGCGTAACGCTAGCGCGGTCTAAATCTATTTTTCTGGCTAAGCCTGCCTCGTATTGCCCTTGTATCACTTTCACTGTTTTTTCGGTGAGGGCAAGGTTGCTCTCCAAATTGTTTAATTTCTGCTGTGTTTGGTATACTTGGAAGTAGGCGTTTGCCACTTTTTCAATGATTTGCTCCTCGGTTAATTCCTTATTTAAGATATAAAATTCCTTGGTAGAGCGCGCGGCTTTAAGCCCTGTAAACACGGATTGATTAAAAAGCACCTGCGTTACGGTAGCATTCACGCTGGAACTCCACGGCTGCCCAAGCGAAATTTTCATACTCTCATTTGGGTTGGTAAAACTAGGAAATATCACTTCTTGCAACAGGGGGTTATAGGTAAGTCCGCCCGAGATAGAGACATTGGGTAGTGCATTGGCGCGCACTTCCTTAATCTTGTAGTCGCTTTTTTCTATTTCTAGCGCGGCTTTTTCCGCCTCGCTCTTGTGGCTAAGCGCGTGTGCTATCGCCTCTTTCAGGCTCAGCCGCTGTGTCTGCTGTGCGCTCAGCCCTATGCTTGCCGTGGCACACAATACGATTAGTAGTTTCTTCATATTTTAATTTTCTTCTTTCATTATTTTATCTAGCACGGCAAATCCTTTGGGGGTTGCCATAATTCTCACAAAATATTCTATATGGTATCTATCTATTTCCTCATAGCTAAATTTATGCGCGGGGTACACCATATCATTCCACTCGTTCCGTGTGATGCCCCAAAAGAAGTAAAACAAAAACTGCATATCCAGCTCTGGGCGATATAGCTCCTCGGCAATCCCCTGCTGAATGTTTTGGTAGAGGTACTTCTTCATCTGCTCCTTCGCCCTAGTATCCTGCGCTTGGCACGCCTTGGGGTAATACCGCTGCAACTCCCAATTAAGCTTACTTGAATGCAGCACCCCCAGCGCGCGTTGCAACTGGCGTTGTGTGGCATACATTTGCTCTATGGCATTGTAGCGCTCATCTATGCTTTGGGCTATTTCTTGCGCAATGTCCTCTTGCAAGCTCTCCACCACAGCCCCCACCAGCTCATCCTTGGAGGCGTATAGCTCATAGAGCGTCTTTTTAGACACTCCCAGCTGGCGCGCCACCTCGTCCATAGTTACCGTTTTGTACCCAAACTGGCGAAACAGCTCCTTGGCCTTGCTTAGCACTTTCTCTTTCATAGCTTATGCTTTTAATTTCGGGCGCAAATCTACACTAAAAAACTTTATAAACAAAAAAAGTTTACACAGTTTTTCGAAAAAAGAAACTATATTAAATTAATTGATTTTCAGTGTTTTAAAAGATTAAATTATGTGTCTAAAATACACCAAAAAACTCTCAAAACGATTTTTGTTTCCGAATTGAAGGGGCAAAAAAATCCGTGATATTATGTTATCACGGATTAAAAATATGATTTTAAGCTATTTTATTTCCCTATCATTAAATCTAAGAGTTGAGTAAGTCGTGTTTTCAAACTTTGCCTATGAACGATTAAATCTATAAATCCTTTCTCGAGCAAGAACTCTGATGTTTGGAATCCTTCTGGCAAATCTTTACCAATCGTTTCTTTGATTACACGGGGCCCTGCAAAACCGATAAGTGCACCTGGCTCTGCGATAGTTACATCCCCCATCATACCAAACGAAGCGGTGATTCCGCCAAAGGTGGGGTCTGTCAAAATCGTAATATAAGGTAATTTAGCTTCTGAAAGTTGTACAAGCTTCGCTTCCACTTTCGCCATCTGCATCAACGAATGCGCGGCCTCCATCATACGCGCGCCACCTGATTTACAAATCAAGACAAACGCGGTATTGTTTTTAATGGCGTAATCAATGGCACGAACGATTTTCTCGCCCATCACCGAACCAAGCGAACCGCCAATGAACACAAAATCCATGGCACTTACCACCACTTTTCGCCCATTGATATCGCCATAAGCTGTGCGAAGCGAGTCAGTAAGTCCTGTTTTTTTGCGAGTGGATTTTACTCTATCCGTGTATTTTTGGGTATCTTCCCACCCAAGCGGGTCTTTGCTTGAGAGATTTTTATCTAATTCTTTGAATTTTTTGTCATCGAATAAGATCTCAAAATATTGTTGCGAACCTATGCGCACATGGAAGTCGTCCTCTGGGCTCACATAATCGTTACGCTCCAATTCCTCGGTTTCAATCACTTTCCCAGTGGGCGTTTTGTACCACAAGCCTTTGGGAGTGTCTTTTTTCTCCTCGGTAGTGGTTTGTATATTTTTCTTTGTTCGTCTGAACCAAGCCATAATTTATAATCTTTACAAATGATTGGGTAAAGCTACAAATTTTTTATCAAATATAAAAAAGCCCTCTCATTTCAAGAGAAGGCTAATATTTAATTTTCATTAATCTATAGTAGTGCAAATCTCTACTCTAAACCTTGAACGATGAATTACAATTTCATCTCCCACATCAATTTTACTCGCAAGCTTTTTAAGCTCTTTTTCCACACATCCTTGGCTCATACAAGTGGTTACAAGCCTTTGTCCTCCAGGACAGGCCCTATCATACTCAGATGCAGGACCACCCTTTGCGGCACGAGACGAAATTGTTTTTTCTTCCGTCTTAAAATCAACAAAATTAAGGTTTTTACCATCATAAGCCACCTTATATGAAACCGCATCAACATAATCGTCCTCTTTCATGGCTTCACTAAGCTCGACATCTGCTTCAAGTAAATATTTCTGAATATCCTCGCTTGCTTTTTCTGCACGAATTGGTATACTAAAGTCTTTTTGAAGAGTTATATTTTCAGCAAACCCCTTAAAGGCTCCCTTTAAGTCAAAATCTGGCTCTTTCTGCTCAGATTCAGAAAAGCACCCAACGGCTACCAAAAGCACAGTAGCCATTAAAAAGAACTTTTTTAAATTACTTTTTAACATAGTACTGATAATTTTACTTACTTCTACTCTTTTTTTTAAAGTCGCTTTTCAAATTCCCCGACTACATAATCGATTATATAGCACAATATTACAAATTAGAAACAAAACAAATTACTGAAAATTCAAAATTACCCCCTATATTAATTAACTTTTTTTAAAAAAACAGCAAATATTAACAGTGGAAACAATAGAAAATACACAAAAAATCCCGAATTTCTGAGAAATTCGGGATTTTATTTTTAAAACTACTTATTTAAAGGATTACCCTAAAGTGTTCACGTTGTTTAAGTCTTCAAAAGCTTGTTTCAATCTTGCAATGAAAGTTTTTTCTCCTTCTCTCAACCAAACGCGTGGATCGTATTTTTTCTTGTTTGGTGAATCTGGACCTTCTGGATTACCGATTTGAGATTGAAGATATGCTTCATTCTTTTTGAAGTAATCTCTGATGCCAGTCATGAAAGCGTATTGCTGATCGGTATCGATGTTCATTTTTACTACACCATATCCGATTGCTTCTCTAATGTCTTTCAAGTCTGATCCTGAGCCTCCGTGGAATACGAAATCTACTGGTTTTTCGCCAGTGTGCCTTTCTTTTTCGATGAATTTTTGAGATTTTTCTAGGATTTTTGGAGTTAATTTTACATTACCAGGCTTGTACACTCCGTGAACATTACCAAACGCTGCTGCGATAGTAAAGCGATCTGAAACTTCTTTTAAACGATCGTAAGCATACAATACTTCTTCTGGCTGAGTGTATAATTTAGAGTCATCTACATCTGTATTATCTACACCATCTTCTTCTCCTCCTGTGATTCCTAGCTCAATTTCTAAAGTCATTCCCATTTTAGCCATACGCTTAAATCTTTCTACAGAAAGGTCTAAGTTTTCTTCTAGTGGCTCCTCAGAGAAATCTAGCATGTGAGAGCTAAATAATGGCTTTCCTGTTTCTTTAAAGTGTTTTTCACTCTCTTCGATAAGCCCATCTACCCAAGGAAGTAATTTTTTAGCACAGTGGTCTGTGTGTAAAATCACAGTTACACCATAGGCTTCTGCCAATTGGTGAACATGTTTTGCACCTGCTACTGCTCCTAGGATTGCTGCACGTTGATTTTCATTTGACAAGCCTTTGCCTGCATTAAAAATCGCTCCTCCGTTAGAGAATTGGATAATCACAGGTGAGTTTAGATCTGCTGCGGTTTCCATCACAGCATTTATAGTATCAGAGCCAATAACATTTACCGCTGGTAAAGCGTATCCGTTCTTTTTGGCATCGGCAAAGATTTCTTGTACTAGGTCTCCAGTGGCTACACCGGCAGGAAATTTTCTACTCATAATTTTATGTGTTAATGATTATTCTACAAATATAATTATTAATCCACGATTTATTTAAACTTTTGAATATG
Source organism: Ornithobacterium rhinotracheale (assembly GCF_004088395.1). Classification (NCBI taxonomy): domain Bacteria; kingdom Pseudomonadati; phylum Bacteroidota; class Flavobacteriia; order Flavobacteriales; family Weeksellaceae; genus Ornithobacterium; species Ornithobacterium rhinotracheale. The sequence goes on from NZ_CP035107.1 coordinate 2,019,616, forward strand.
ATTTTACACATCCTACATTCAAAACACAAATGCAACGCTTAAATAATTTAAATACAAAAGCGTATGCAAAGAGAAGAAATCAGACCCTTTTTGGTAGTACAGAAGTTTGTGCCTATTCCAGCAAAGTATTTAGAACCAAGACAATACATATATGAGTATGGTATTGTAGTACAGGTATTAAAACAAGAAAATAATGTTGAAGTGTTGTTTTCTGGTCGTTCGTGGATATCTTTTGATAATAACCATATGTTATATCATCGTGTGGTTGTAAAGAGAGAAGAAACCGATTTTATTGATTTAAAAAAAGAAAGCCGATAGGCTTTTGAGTGGGCTCGTCTCAAGTATCGGTAAAATCTAACGGCAAAAATCCCTGTAAATGCGACAATATCAAGAGGTTAATAATTATTATTTGTGTGAAAAGGTTCAGCTTAGACCTACTAGTCTATTGCATTATAGTTATGTGATGGATTTACGAAATTACGAAGTAGGCTATGCTCCTACCTTGCGTCAAAATCTAAACAAGGAAAAAACAGAATTAGATGAGTTAAACGCACTAGATGATATTTCGGAATTTGGTACAATCACTAAATATGCTGAAAAGTACGAGGAGCTATACACACAAAAGCAAGTAGATGTTTATAATCAGAAAGGGCATGTGTTGAAAGATTTGGGTACATTATCAGAAACTCAAGTAAGAAATATAAAGAAGTATGCGATATTATTTGCTGACGCAACGAAATCAAATAAAGACAAATATTTGTCTTTTGTAACCTTGACCTTGCCCAGTGCGCAAATACACCATGATAGAGTGTTGCGTAAAATACTGGCTAAATATCTTGATCATTTAAAAAAGGTCTATGGTTTAAAAAATTATCTCTGGAAAGCGGAGACGCAGAAGAATGGAAATATTCATTTTCATGTGTTGATTGATACTCAAATTCCTCGCGGGGATATTCAGCGGATATGGAACCAGTATATAAATAAATATGGTTATGTAGATAGATATTCTGAAAAGATGAACCGTTTAACGGCTAAACAATATCTAGAAAAGTATTCAAAAAATTATAAATCAGAAAAAGACTGCATACTAGCCTATCAGCGCAACAAAAAAATAGGATGGACAAATCCCCCAAGTACTAAAATTGAAACGCCAAAGAGTAAACGAAATATAGTTGCCTATGTGGTGAAATATCTATTAAAGCAAGAGGAGAATAAACGCCCAATAATTGGTGCGGTGTGGGGAGCGAGCAATAAGGTTAAAAAGCTGAATTATTTAAGTTTTGAAGTGAGTACCTATATGGAAGAATTAAACCATTTGCGTGAAAAATTGGAGTATGTGCCTACGGCAATACAATATGTTGAATTGTATAAGGGGAAAGTATATCAGATGATCCGCAAGGGATACAAGCGATTAAACGAGCATTTAAAAATTTACCAAAAGGCTATAAAAAACCTACTGAATACTGATGTAAATATGAGTTTAGATAAATCAATGCAATTAATTTATGAGAGACAATACCGACAACTTGCAAATAATTAGTGCTAAGGAGCTAGCTAATTATTTGGGCGTAAGCTATTCCACTGCACGCATGATAAAAAAAGATATTTTAAGCCATTATAAAAAGAAATATCTAACGCTAAAGCTCGTAAAAAAATATTTTGATGATTAGTGTCAAAAATTGGTATAAATCGCTTAAAAGTGGTAAAAAACGCTATAATTTAAAAAGTGCTTTTGCAGGCTCAATATTTTTGCTTTAGAGATTTAAAATAATAGATAAAAATGAAACAGAGTTTAAGCAAAGCCACTGAAGTGCTCGAGGTGAAGGAGAGTGCCGCTGGTTTGATTTTAAAGGGGAATTCAAGTACTGATTTTTCACAGGTGCAAATTGAGTCTTACCTAGTAGATGAAACCTTTACTAAAAAGGTTTTGGTCCCAAAGATGAGCGTTAAGCTATTTACAGAATTGTTGGGCGTGCATTTCATCAAATTGCAAACAACAATTGATAGCGACAAAGTAGCGGTAATTCCTTTTTCTAAATCTGGAAGTTTGCCACTTGATGACAAAACTTACATTGAGTTCCATGTATCGGGTGGACAAGCACAGAATGTAACTGCAGAAACATTTGAGGCTATTGGAAGTGCAGAGCCTATTTATGTTCAGCAGGTGAAACTTGACCAAAACATTAGTGTAAAGGATGTCGATGTATTAGCATTTGATTATTTGGTAGCTGAGAAAACACCAAATGAATTACAAGTTATCAATGCACAGGGCAAAACAAGGATTTCGCAACTACAACTTGATTATGCAAAAAATGCAAGGATTGATGAGTTATCGAAATTACCTGCATTAGATTTAACAGGCTTGTACACTTTGGCGGTGTATAAAAATGTTGGTGAAGAATTTACATTCTATTTGTTAGACGCAAAATAATATTGAAATGATAGGAGCAATAACAGCGGTAAGTAGTTTAATTGGAAGTGTGGGGGCGGTAACGCCTCCGGCTCCTCTCTTGGTCAATTTGGAGGAAAGATAGTAGGCGGTGTATTAAGTAAGATAACTGGCGGTTTAGATAGTGTACTTGCAAACGGCTTTGATTTGCATTGTTGGGGCTCGAGCTGGTCGCCTAGTAGAGCGATGAAAGAAGGAACCACAATCGTTGAATGGATTATTGAGCAATCTGGATTTACTAAGGTAGCCAGTGCTGACAATTTTAATAAGGCGTTACTTTATTTAAAAGTTTGTGCAAGTGGTTTCCCATGGGGTAAAGATTGTACTAGAAAAGGTACCGAGGCACTAGCTGCAATGATAACAGAGGCATATGGTAGAATGCTGAAAGAGTATCAGACTAAGTTTGCCTATGTGGGGGATAAAGAGTATCCTGCGGGGACAGATGTTCATTTAGATTTTCCGTTTAAGGACACTTCAAGAGGTGATGCCGTGAGTAAGGAGGTTTTGCGAGTGCCGTTCTTCAGAGAAAAAACAGATGCTGAAAGACAAGCAGATAGCCAAGCAGGTTCATCGGATTATAGACCTACTGATGATGAAACACTTAAAACTGGCATGCCTTCAGAAGGTGCACAACCAGCAGTGACAGAGGGGAAAGTTTATGGCAAAGCTACTGGACATGTGAGAAGTGGGGATAATACTCTGTTGTATTTATTACTCGGAGGTGTAACGATTTATTTATTAACCAAGAAAAAATAATTTTTAAAAACAAAATAAAATGAAACAAGTAATAACAAAAATTGATAGTTTTTTATTGAAACCATTGAGCGGTAATGGTGCAGGGACAAGTATTGGAACCGTTTTGGTGCTGGCACTAGGTGCGGTTATTGTGTCTGTGTACATGGGCTGGATAAAAGTTAAGAGTTTCGGCAGACGCCGTGGCTGGTAGTTGTTTAATTAAAAAAAAAAGTATAGAAATGGCGTATAATAATGGATATAATAACGGTTGGGGTGGAAATCCCAACCCTAATTTTAACCGAGGTTATAACCGCGGTTATAATAATCAGAGACAACCTAAAAAACATTCTGGGGCGAGAGCTGGACAGGGCAAGAATGGAAAGTTTTATGTTACCGCTTGGAATTACTCTAAGCAAAGGGGCATGGTGACTGTAAAGGCATTTGAAAACTCGCGTTCTGTGCGCTCGGAGTCTCAAACAGGGAATAGATTTCTGATGATGATGTTTGAGGTGTTTTATAAAAACACAGGAGCAAAGGTATTGGAGCTAGCTAATTATAATGTGAATACAGGAAAGGTGTATTTACAAAAAGTTGGCATGGTAATTAGTACCAAAGCGCCGAATGGTGGGTATTTTGGACAAATTAAAACTAGATAGTTATGTTTAAAAATATTAGAAGTTTGATGAAAAGTATTCCGACATTGTTGAAATATGTGCAATGTGCAAAAATTTGCTTGCACCATGCGTATGAGGCGAAAAGGGAAATTGATACATTGTTTGACGATGTGGAGGGCAACGAGCCAGAGTACTTGAATGAAGAAGAACTTGCGGGTGTTCCTACGGATAAGGAACATATGTGGTAAAATATTGAGAGATGATAAGTGTATTAATTACAAGTGTTTTAATTGCAGTGGTTTACATTGGAATGATTATGTTGTCAGATGTGTTGAAAGACCACATTAAAGATAGTTTTAAAGGATGAAGTTTTTAAGTGATTTAACAAATGTATTAAAGCTATTGGGGGTTGCTCTGGTAGCTTTAATCATATGGATGGCATTTAAGGGTTTTCAGAAAACTGTGCTTTTGGGTAAAGACGGCATACCTGATAAAATTTCGGAGGCTTTTAGACAAAAGACATCTAAAGAGCAATTTCGTATTTATTTAGATTATTGGGCGGTGCGTGCTAAATGGTTCTTTTTTGGAAGTTATCCAAGCCTAAGTGATGAGCAGGTAAAGCATTTAAGAAATGAAAACAAGAATTTAGGAAGTTTTGTAGGTCGGTTCTTCCAGGAACAACAGAAATTGTTGGAAAAATACGACCTAAAGAAAGAACAAAGATACCAACATTAATGAGAAAAAATAGAGATAAAAAAATGACATATTTACAAGCAATTGCCCTGCTAGCTGGAAGTTGGTGGGCTTATAAAATATCAAAACCAAAGTCTAAAGTGGAATTTGGAGAATTGGAACTAGTGGGGGTGGATATTGTAGAGGATTTAGATTTTGAAAGATATAAAGATGAGCGTTTTAAAATAAAAGGTTTTGATGCTGGTTCAAATTTATTTATCGAAAAAAAAGTATTTCAAAAGGCTTTGTCATTAGTGAAAAGTGGTAAAATGAAAACCAATCACATGGCGGCTATTCTTGCTAATATAATGATAGAATGTCATTATAATGAAGTTTTAGACGAGGAGCCAAGTCGTAAATGGTGGAATGCAAATTATTCTGGTAATTTGACATATACACCTAGAAATTATTTTGGATATAGATATGGTAATTCTTCTAAATCTAGGAATGGAGGGGCAAAAGGTAAAGAATTAGGTAATAAATCTTTTGAAGATGGTTATACATTTAGAGGGCGTGGATTGTGTCAGCTTACTGGTAGGTCTTTGTATGAGAGGTTTTCTAAAGTTAATGGTGTTGATGCTATTTCTAATCCAGATTTAGCGAGGGATTTTGATATGAATTTTAATTATATGGTGTGTGCTTTCATGCATTGGAAAGGGGCGTTGTTTAATGGTTATAATTTAAATAGAGTTATGCCAGGAAATAGTTTAGAGTTTTCTAAGTCTAGAATGATTTTGAATTATGGGGAGTACTTTTCTAAGAAAAATAAAAATCATCTTATCAATTCAAATGGAATGGCGTTTTATAAATTGTTAAATAAATTTTTAGAAGATGACAAAGAGAGATAAGAAAAGGGTAAAAAAGGGTTTGTTCATCTTATTGTTAGTTTGGTTGTTGTTTAGATTAACGAAGAAGACGAGTATAAAGGAGAAAGTAAGCACAGGAGATAATTCATTGCTTCCATTAGATACAAATAAATTCAAGGAACCTGTGAGTTTGCCCAAAGTAGAAAAACCAAAGTTTGATAAGGTTTTTGCAAAAGGCGGTTCTGCAGTGAGGAATGAAAAGGCATTTGCTCACAAGGTGGAAGATATGATGAATGCGGAGCGAAGAAAGGGCAAGATACCTGTAAAGTCTGATGTTGTGAAGCAAGTACAGAGAGAGCAGGCACCAGATGTTTCTCCGGCAGAGCCATGTGTGGAGTGTGAGGAAGAAAAGAGACGCCGAGCACAGGAAGAAATGGCTAAACAAGTGATTCAGAAAACGGAGCCTAAACCAGTTCCAGCAGTATCTGAGCCTTTGCCATGCAATCCTTTATCTTTTGAACCGAGAGCATACGAAAATCATTGTGATGGTGGTATGTCATTGTTAGCGCAGAAAGAAAATGTTTTTGTTTATATCAATGGTCCGCACAAGCGAGTAGTTAACAAAAATGGAAAAGTGGCAAGAGTTGACGCTGGGGTGAATGTGCATATATTGCAGAACAATCACTATGTTGATGTGGATGGTGATTTTAGCACTTATGATGGAACATATAGTATAAATCAAAACGGGATTATAAAATGACGAATTTTGTAGATAGGACAAAAATTTATTCGATTTTAGGATTTACAGGGGCGGTCTCATTTGATGAGCTGAAACCGCTTCTGGCAAGTTTATTGGCTATTGTGCTTGATTTTGCGTATAGTTTTGCAAAAAAGAAAATTAAGGATTTGAGGGATAATAAAAAAGAGGAATAGAGATGTGCCAAAAGTTTTATTTGATTGATAATGCTAAGTTCCGCAGGGAGCTTGTTTGTTTACCTGTTTCAATGATTGATTATGATGCTGAGTGCTACTATCAGGAGTTTAATGGTGGATTGATGACGCCTGCTGGTTTTAAGAAGTATATTTTAGCGGAGTATGGGGGTGATTTGGAGGCTTATGTTTTCTTTTATCGTTTGTTGCCTCTGGATAGTGTTGAGATTAAGGATAGGGTGCCTGCTGTGGCAGAGGTTGTGGAGGAGGCTGTGCCTGTGGTGCCTGCTGTGCCTGTGGCGTCTTGGGAGAAGATTAATGAGTTTTATGGCGGGTTTGAGGTTTGGAAACGCGGGGATGATTATAAGTTTGTGAATAATGTTGAGGGTTCGGCAATTGGTGTTTATAGGTATGCTCCGCCTCAGGAGGTTTATGAGAATGAGATTTGTTATTTAGGCTATGGTCAGGAGTTTGAGTATAGTGGTGAAGTGTCTGATTTGATTGTTTGGGATGGTGTTTCAGGTACTGAGCCGAGAGATTTGAATTTTGTTGCTTAACTTTGAGGTGTGGGACATAAGAATGATTATAGTTGCGTAGTGTTTGGTCGTTTTGGTGTTTTCAAGATGCAATATGTGCACGACCTTTATAAGTTTAGCAAGTGGCTTGATAGTTCCAAGTTTCGAGAATGGAAATATTTTAATGTGTATGACCGCCGAGCTGGGCAGTATTTAAGACGCTTCTACAATGGGAACTATATACCAAGATTTTTAAATTAATTAGTTTGTTATAATAATGAGAGAGACTGCATCCTTGTTGGTGTGGTTTCTTTTTTTTTATCTTTTTGCTTTGCAATATTTGGCATTTCTTTTGATATTTGCAAAGTGTTGTTAAATCATTTAAAAACTCAAGTCATGAAAAAAATCTTACTATCATTTGGACTATGTTTGGCTGTAACCGCTGGATATGCACAAAGCAAGGAGGCAAAAAAAGAAATAAGAAAGTACTACACTGAAAAACAGATTAATGAAATAAAAAATGATTTAAAAGAATTTCTTAAAGGTGATAATGCTTGTTTGAATGGCGATGATTATGATGTTAATAGGTATTTGTTGTTGGATTATACTATAAATTTTGACGATAAACAAAAAGAAAAAGCATTTAGGGAATATTTTTTAGAGCCTTATGAGAAAAGATATTCTATATCTCCAGATAGAAAAATGTTTGGTTATATGATTACAAATTTTGAATACCCTAAAGATATAGACTAATGGCACGGAGATTTAAGCATTTGGATTTGCACGATAGAGCAATGATAGAGGCTTATTTAAAGGCTGGTTGGTCTATCTCTAAAATAGCCCGTGAACTGAAAAGGGATAAATCTACGATAAGCCGTGAAGTGAGGAGGAACCGAACGAAGAAAGGAAAATATAAAGCAAAGACAGCACAGACGCTCTATTCTGAAAAGAAAGAGCGTTTTTTGCGTTATAGACGCTTTACAAAAGACATTGAGAAAAGAGTAAGACAATTTCTGTATAAAAGATATTCACCGCTCCAAATAGTAGGCTATTGTAAAAAGTTGGGGCTTGAAATGGTATCAGTAGAAAGAATTTACCAATATATAAGGGCTGATAAATTGAAAGGAGGTAATCTGTACAAATATTGCAGGCACGCTTTGAAAAAGAGAAAGGCACAGGTTTCTAAAATTGTTGGAAAGATAAAAAATAGAACTAGTATAGAAGAACGCCCGCAAGTGGTGAATGATAGAAAAGAGTTCGGACACTGGGAGGGTGATTTAATTGAGGGAAAAAATCATAAGGGTTATTTGCTGACGATTACAGAAAGGGTATCAAGGTTTTTATTTATTAGATATATACCTAATAAAAGTGCTGATGTTGTGGCAAATGCGATGATAGATGTTTTGGTTCCGTACAAGGGGGTGGTTAAGTCTATTACGGTGGATAATGGTTTGGAGTTTGCACAGCACGAACGGGTGGGGAAGAGATTGGGGGCGCGTGTTTTTTTTACGCACCCTTATTCTAGTTGGGAAAAGGGACAAATTGAGCATATGAACAAACTTGTTAGACAGTATGTAAAAAAAGGTTCGGCAATTACAAAAAGTAACGCTAACAAGCTGAAAGCGGTACAAAAAGAGATAAACGATAGACCGTTTAAAGTGTTAAAGTTTTGCAAGCCTCGTGAAGTTTTTTTTAATTTTGTGGAAAATGTTGCATTTAGGGGTTGAATGTGCCCATCATTCCGTTTATCAAGAATAGAATTTTTTAAGGCCTAAAAATAAAAAGCCACGAGCTTTGGGGAAAACTCATGGCTTACACTACAAAAAATTTAAAGTTATGAAAACTGACTTTGTATTAAAAATTAAGCATTAGCTTCTGGTGCCCACTCATTGCATAGCATACCTTTGGCAGCATGCAGTTGATTAGGACAAGAAGGCTTATTAAATTTAATACATGTAGCACAATCAATTTCATCTTTTAAACTCACTCGCATATCAAAGCTATCGCAAGTGTGTATTTCTTTTACCTTTGTTTCGTGGATTTTGCAAGTTGAATCTTGGCTTAAGTTCTTACAATTAACGCATCCGTTGACTAATCTTATTGACATAATAGTATTGTTTTTAATTTTACACTGCAAATGTATTTAAAAGCTTAAATTGAAACAATATAAATAACTATATTTCAATAAGTTAGATTTAGAATGATTAAATATAATTTTAGTTTTTAGTTTATTTAAACTGATTAAAATTATAATTTTCTGATTTTCAGTTGAAACAAAAAAGCCTTGAGAAAAATCTCAAGGCTTTTTTGTTTTGCTTTAATACTTAATTAAAGTCCTAATTGTTTTTTTACTTGTGGGGTTAAATCTTTTCCTCCACCGAAATAAACAATAGTTCCTGATTGTCCTGCAGTAGCCAAATCGATGATGTATCCTACATTATCTTTCTTTCCTACTTCTTCGATCGCGATTTGAACCTTTTTGTATACTGGGGCTAATAAGTCTGATTCCATTTTAGCTACACCTTTAGCAGCGTTTTGTTGGTATTCTTGCAAAGCTTTGGATTTAGTTTGCAATTCTTGCTCTAGTGGAGCCAATGCTTTCATTTTTTCAGCATCGCTTTTACCCTTCAATGCTTCCATTTCCTTTTGCCCTTTCTCTACCAATGCTTGGATCTCTTTTTGCTGTCTTTGGATTTCAGCTTGGTGTCTATCTGCTTCTTTTTTAATCTTTGCTTGTGCATCTTGGAATGCTGGCAATGCTTCTAAAATTTCTTGTGAATTAACATGTGCTACGCTTTGTGCGTTTGCAAATCCGAATCCTAAGCATAGGAAAGATAGTAGTGCAATAAATGTAAACTTTTTCATACTAACTGTTTTTTTGTTCTATTTTTTTAAATTAATTTTTTCGTTTATACTATTATTATTTTTCTCTTTGTTATAGTTATTTTGTCGTTGTCCTTTGCTAGATTTCAAATCTGGTGCCAAAGTTTTCAAGACCTCTTCACTTATATCAAATTTGGGATCTGAATAAATCATAATCAAATCTCCGTTTGCCTTGTCAAATACAAAGCTATAATTACGCCTCTTGGCAACTTTATTCACAGCGTTGTAAACTTGATCTTGAATTGGCTTTACCAATTTTTTTCGTGTATTTATCATATCCCCGTCAGGACCATATCGCTTAATTTGCAACTTTTTGATTTCTTCTTTTTTTTCCTGGATTTTATCTTCCTTTTCTTTTATCTTTTCATTTGTCAATAAAATGCGCTCTGTTTCTAGCTCTTGTTGCATTTGCTCTAGAACAAATTGTAGATTTTCTAGCTCCTTTGCCCAATTATTCGCCTGTGTTTCTAATTGTTTTTGAGCATTACCATACGCGGGAAGATTGCTCAAAACATAATCAGTATCTACATAGCCAAAACGCTGAGCAAATGTAAAAACACTGAAAAAAATTAGCAAGAAAAAAAACTTAATTTTTAACATATTTTTGATTTTTTATAGTTGCTGACCAAAAATGAAGTGTGTCTGCCACCCTGATGGTGCTCCAAATTCTCCTGCATTATTATATTTATCAAATCCATAACCGAAATCAAATCCAAGCATTCCAAAGGCTGACATAAATACACGAATACCTACTCCTGCTGAACGCTTTAACTCAAATGGTCTGAAATCTTTGTGATCTGCCCAAGTGTTTCCCGCTTCTAAGAATCCAAGACCAAAGATTTTAGCTTGTTGATTCATCGTGATAGGATAACGCATCTCTAGCAAGAATTTATCGTAAATGACACCTCCTCCAAGTGGTGTGATATCATCTACCCCACCACCACTAGGTGAAAAATCTTTATACCCTCTTAAAGTTACAATTTCACGACCATCAAAACGGTTAGACTGCAATCCTGTTCCTCCCATATAGAATCTTTCAAAAGGAGAGACTCCTAGCTCACGATTATAAGCCCCTAAATAGCCAAACTCTGCACCTGTTCTCAATACAAGTTTACCGATTAATTGTTTGTAAACATTTCCACTGAATTGAACTTTATAGTATTCTAACCATTTATACAAGCCATCAAAATCATCTTCTTCCTTCAATTTTTCATAGTCTTTATTTTTGTTAAACAAAGAATACGGCGGAGTTAGTTTTAAACTTATACTGAAATCTGAACCTTCTTGCGGGAAAATTGGATCTGGACCTGCAGAAAGTCTGCTCAATCCAATGTTATAAGCAATTGTGTTTGATATTCCATTGCTATAATTTTTAGTTCCTAGATTAAATCCAAAATTTTTATAATCATAACGCTGATATGAAACAGATTGGCTTAATCTAAAATAATCGTCTGGCCAAGTGAGCAATTTATTCAATCCCACAGAAGCTCCCCACATTGTTAAACGAGAATCTCCTTCGCTACCACTTCTACCATACAATTGACTATAATTAGAATTATAAATTGACATAGAAAGTGCTGTTGGGCGACTTCCGCCAATCCACGGCTCTGTGAACGATAAACTAAAGTTTGAATAATAGCTACCTGCTTGTGCTCTCAATGATAGCTGCTGCCCATCTCCCAGAGGAACTGGATGCCATGCTTTTTTGTTAAATAAATTTTTGATTGAGAAGTTTCCAAAAGTAAGCCCCACGGTACCAATAAATCTTCCGCCACCATATCCACCTTGCAATTCTATTTGGCTACTTGATTTTGGTGCCAATTCCCAATTTATATCTACGGTGTTTGTTTCTTGATGATCCTTGATATCTGGCTTGATTTGTTGTGGATCAAAAAAGCCTAAAGCTCCCAGCTTCATCATTGTTCTACGGATATCCGTTTTGCTAAACAACTCTCCAGGAACTGTGGCTAATTCTCGCACGATGACATGGTCATGCGTTTGTGTATTTCCTGTAAAGGTTACTCGATCCCATGTCGCTTGCTCTCCCTCTACAATTCTGATTTCTAGGTTAATCGTGTCATTTACCACCGATTTCTCAATAGGCACCACACGAGCAAATAAATATCCATTGTCTTGATAAAGAGTCAAAATATTATCATCTTTTTGTGGATCATTCAATCTTTTTTCAATTCCTACGGCATCGTATGGATCTCCTTTTTTATAAGAGAAAATTCTTTTCAAAGTTTCTGTAGGATATACAGAGTTCCCCACAAAAGTTACATTACCTAAGTAGTAACGAGGTCCTTCCTCTACTCCTATTTTAATTAAATAATTTTTAGGATTAATTCTATTTACAGAATCGTAAGTAACTTTAATGTCTCTAAACCCTTCACTTTTATACAAATCCTTCAAGGTCTTTAAATCCTCTTGGAATTTTTCTGGTATATATTTAGATCCTTTAAAGAATCTTAGGATATTTCTACGGAAAAAGTATTTTCGCACCGTATTTTTAAGCCCTTTTCTTCTAAGCTTTGGTGCTTTGATTTCTTTATTCCCTTCAAATAAAATGTTTTGTACTTTTACACGCTCTCCTCTTGAAACTTTTACCAATAAGTTTTTAGAAAATCTAGCATTTGGCACATCGGTTTCTATAAACTCCACTTGCGCATCTGGATATCCCTTTTCGGTATAAAAATTTCGGATATTTAAACGCGCTTGATTCAATAAATCTTGTGTGATTTTTTTCCCTTTGGTAAGTTTATTATTCTTTACAAAATCTTTTTGTTTTCCTTTTTTCACGCCCTCAAAAGAAACATCGTTGATGGTAGGTAGGGCTGTTAAATTAAATCTTAAAAAGATAGAATCGCCCTTTACTTTATCGGCAAAAAGCTCAACATCAGAAAACAGATTTTGGTTCCATAATCTCTTGAGCGAGTTATTGATAATTGGACCAGGGATTTCGATTTCGTCGCCTATATTTAATCCAATAAATCTCAAAATTTGTTTACTGGTATAGGGCACTCCGCCTGTAATTTCCAAACCGCCTAATTTATATGTTTTTAGGCTGTTTAGATTTAGCTCATCGCTACTTTTCGGCTGCTTCACAATACCCGTAGAATCTACTTGTGCGTGCGCAGTCATTAATATAAATCCAAGGCTTATTAAAAATATTTTCTTCATATAAAATTCAATCGTTACTTAATTTGTTCTCCCGTTTTCCCGAATCGTCTTTGTCTATTTTGATAGTTGATGATCGCTTCGTAGAAATCTTCTTTTCTAAAATCTGGCCACAAAACTTCGGTAAAATACAATTCTGCATAGGCTATTTGCCAAAGCAAGAAATTGCTAATTCTGCATTCGCCACTGGTTCTGATGACCAAATCCACATCGGGAATATCTGGCGAATATAAGTAATTTTTAAAAGTTTCGTGATTTATTTGGTCTATGCTTAACTTATTTTCTTGCACCGCCTTTGCTATTTTTTGCGTAGCTTCTACAATTTCATCGCGTCCGCCATAGCTCAATGCTAGTGTAAGGGTAGCTTTTGTATTGTTCTTGGTTTCTTCTTCTACCAGCAACAGCTCTTTTCTTGCTTTTTCTGGAACGCGCGATAAATCGCCTATCGTGCGCAAGCGTATATTGTTCTCTTGAAAGCTTTTGAGCTCCTTGGTTAGTGTTTTAAACAATAAATTCATTAAGAAACTCACCTCTTCTTTGGGTCTGTTCCAATTTTCGCTTGAGAAAGCGTACAAAGTAAGATACGGAACGCCCAAATCCTCGCAGGCTTTGATGGTTTGGCGCACGGCTTTCACCGCGCTTTGATGCCCAAAGGTGCGCATCATTCCTTTTTTCTGTGCCCAGCGACCATTGCCATCCATGATTACGGCAACATGCTGCGGAACATTATCGAGATTTATATTTTGAAGCAAACTTTTACTCATTTTCATTTTTAATCACAGAAACATGCAGGGCGTCCAAAGGTATATGTCAAAGTAAACCCTGTAAATACATACCAATCGTTTTTGGCATCGCCTAATTGTCTTTTTTCTATAATTTCTTTGGTTTTTCTTTCTAAATCGGCGTTTAATTGCTCTTGCGTGAGCACGCCATTTGCATAGGTTAAGCCCTCTTCTCTAAAAGTTTCCACATCAGACTCTTCTACCCAAGCCAAATCTAAATTATCTACAAATGTAGGACGGAACCCTACCTCAAATCCTAAAATCCAATTCCAGTCGAATTTCACTTTATACCCCACGCCAAATGGAACGCTCATACTCAATTGCTGTCCATTCTTTTTCTTTACAATCGTCTCATAGCCCTTTCTATTTGCTGGATTCTCAAAGTTTTGAAAGTAAATATCATATTTAGGTCTTGGGTGCAAAAAACCTGCTACTCCCGCAAAGATATAAGGCGATTGTGCTGAACGCTGCTCATAATTGATGGGAAAGAAATTGTATTCAAACACCGCTGATAGCTCAAGCAAGCTATTGGTGTAGCTGGCTCCTCGATAGCGACGATAATTTTCTACCGCCAAGAGATCCGAATCCATAAAAGACGCATAAGTAAGCCCTAATCTTATGGATTGTTGTGGATTTAAATTCCTACGATAAAGCACACCAAAAGTAGCTGGAATTTTAAAACTCCCATTTACTTTTTTGGGCAATGGATTAATGTAATCTGTGCGACCAATATCTGAAATGGCATTGGTTCCTCCTAGAAAAACTCCCACTTCATGTCTCTGCCCAAAGGCAATACTGGTTGAAATTAATAGGAATGCTATAACTATTTTTTTCATAGAGTACAGATTCATTTATACTTATCTCATTCACTCTTAGACAAGCTTTCGAGATTACATTTATATTCTTTAACGCACAAATATAATGATTTATGCTTGCAAGTCACCCCTATTAACAAATTTTATTAAACAAATGTTTAGGCATTGCGATTATCTACGCCCCAAAATAATTTTTGGCGTAAAGTTTCTAAGTAGCTATTATGTTTTAATTCTACTATTTTCACGACAAAACTCGCACGCTTCACCATGATTTCTGTCGTAGTTTTAAGCGAAACCAATCGGGAATCTAAGGATAAAGAATAATGCGAAACACGACTTTTCACTTTTAGCTTTAAATGTTCTTTATCAGGAATCACAATTGGGCGTACATTCAAGTTGTGAGGTGCAATCGGCGTAATGACAAAATTGCTATTTTCGGGCGAAATTATGGGACCATTGCAACTTAAAGAATAGCCTGTAGACCCCGTGGGCGTAGCAATGATTAAGCCATCTGCCCAAAAAGAATTTAGCAACTCGCCGTTAATATAAGCGTCCACCGAAATCATACTCGTGGTTTCTTTTCGCATCACACTCAGCTCATTAAGTGCAAAAGGACACTCCAGCATACCATCATCTGAGCGATGCACTTCCAAAAGCGATCGATCGCTGATGTTGTAATCACCAGCAAAAATAGCGTCTAGATGCGGGATTATCTCATTTTTATGAATACTTGCCAAGTAGCCCAGCCTACCCGTGTTCACGCCCACGATGGGCACCTGCGAATCGCGCACAAAGGTTACGGCAGAAAGGATGGTTCCATCGCCTCCGAAGGTGAAAAAATAATCCAAATCTTGCCACAATTCATCGTGGGTAGAAAATATTTCCACACCCTCCAAATCGATATTTCCAATGTTTTTTAAAACCTCGTAAAAATCTTTTTCTATTTGGAATAAAATCTCTTTTTCGCGTATTTTTTCTAAAAACACTGGAATCAAATCTCCCAAATAGGTGGTTGTGGTACGCTTGCCGTAAAGGGCTATTTTAAGATTAGACATTCAAAAATCGGATTAATTGATTGTATCGTTCTCGCATCTCATCTGCGCGCTCGCTTGCGCCAGCCTCATAGCTCACCATATAGCCATATCGCTCATAGGCTGCCACTACCTCTGAGAGGCGTTCTGGCTTGATTTTAAGAGCTATTTCCACGCTTTCCTCTCCGAGGTGCGAGACAAAGGCGGCATATAGCTTTGCATTGTTTACCTCCGTAATTTGTGTAATTTCGCTTAGGCTAAAATCTTGTGTAGGCACGCGCAAATTAATCCAAATTCCCTCCTCGCTGAAAAGAGGCATTTCGCATAAAGCATTAAAAATATCCTCCTGCAAAATGTAGCCCACAAAGTGCCCATTCTCTGGCAAAACCACGGGAATATAATTTGCCTCATAGCTCTGGAAAGCCTTCACGGCCTCCATTAAATTCGCGTTTGGCGAGAGGTGAAAATTCTCCAAATCCATACGCAATTCCTGCACCTGCGTGGCTGGCGAAAGCTCCTCCACATCGGCCATACTCATATTGCCCTGCCACACACCCTGCGAGACTACTGCGCGGTGGCTCGGCGCTACATCTGTGGGCAAATCCAGTGCTTGCGCGAGGCTATCTTCTAGCGCCAATGGGGGCAAATGGTTTAAAATATAGGGGGCTATGGTCATATAACTAAATCTCTCTTCTAAGTTGGTGGCTAAATTACTACTTTTTGCCTCATCAAACAAAAATCCGATGTATTAAGGATTTTCTAAATCAAGGATTTTTCTAATTTTCAAAGGCAATTTGCCTCGCACCAAGCCATAAGACTGCGCTACCCAATGCGCCAAGTCCTGCGCCATAGCCTCCTCAAAATGCACACTCACCCAATGCCGCTTATTCATATGGTAGGCTGGCACCACGGCCGCATACTCCTCCTGCAAACGCAAAACCTCGCTCGGCGCGGCCTTTAAATTTATTATCCTTTTACTCGGGAGCAAGCTCAGGAGCGCAAACATTTTACCCCCAACTTTAAAGACTAAAAAGCCATCGCCAAAAGGCATCGACTCCTCTGCAAAAGGCATACGCAGGCAAAGCTCCCGCACTTCTTCTATATTCATAGCTTGATGATTTTACCCACAAATGTAATTAAATATTTTAAATGCCTTGCCCCTTAGCTTTATATCAATTAGGCTTAATCTCTCCGCAAGCATATCGGACGCCTCCGCAAGCATTTCCTTTAATTTAGAGAATAATTCCTTTATTTTTTCAAGTTGCCTTCCTTTATAACGAAAAAAAACACAATATATTAGCCCTCTCCGCAGGGATTTAATTATAAATGCTTTATCTTTGCTGAAAGAAATTCAAGACAAATGCAAAAAACAGCTCTCCTAAGTGTATCAAACAAAGCAGGCATCACGGCCTTTGCACAGTTTTTAGAAAGCCAAAACTACCAAATCCTCTCTACGGGTGGCACCTACAAGCACCTAAAAGAGGCAGGAATTGAGGTGAAGGAAGTCGCTCAAATCACGGAGTTTCCCGAAATCCTGAACGGACGCGTAAAAACACTTCACCCGCATATTCACGGCGGAATCTTGGCGCGCAGAAACGACCCGAAGCATATGCAAACCCTCACCGAAATGGGCATTAGCCCCATTGATATTGTGGTGGTGAATCTTTACCCCTTCTTTGAGAATGCCGATAAGGATTTAACGATGGAGGAGCTTGTGGAATTCATCGACATCGGTGGGCCTACGATGCTCCGCGCGGCCGCGAAATCATTCTTTGATGTTACTGTAATCACCGATGTGAGCGACTATGCCTTAGTCCAAAAAGAAATAGAGGCGCACGGCGAAACGAGCTTAGAGACGCGGAAAAACTTGGCCGGCAAGGTTTTCAACCTCACCTCGGCTTATGATGCAGCCATCGCTCAAAAATTATTGAACGACCCCTTTCCGCCCTATTACAGCATTTCTTACCAAAAAGAGTTTGACCTCCGCTACGGCGAAAATCCGCACCAAGCGGCGGCTTACTATACCTCTACTTTTGCCAGTGGCGCACTTAAAAACTTTACCCAGCACCAAGGGAAGGAACTTTCGTTTAACAACATCCGTGATTTGGATTTGGCGTGGAAAATAGTCTGCGAGTTTGATCAAACGGCTTGTTGTGCGGTGAAACATAGCACGCCGTGCGGGGTGGCGCTTGATGATGATATACTCCAAGCCTATCAAAAGGCGCACGACTGCGACCCTATTTCGATTTTCGGCGGAATTGTAACTTTTAATAAAAAAGTAACCAAGGCCGTGGCAGAGAAATGCAACGAGATTTTCCTTGAAATTATAGCCGCGCCAAGCTTTGAGGCGGAAGCCTTAGAGGTCTTTGCTAAAAAGAAAAACTTGCGCGTGATTGAAATTAAAAACCCTCTGAACGATAAAATGCAACTCGTGCAAGTGGACGGCGGATTGCTCGTGCAGGAAATTGATAAAGCATTTAGCCAGGATTTCAAAGTCGTAACCCATCAACAGCCCACCGAGAGACAGCTCTCCGATTTGGAATTCGCCCTAAAAGTCGTGAAGCACGTGAAGAGCAACGCCATTGTAGTGGCTACCGATGGGCAAGCCCTCGGCGTGGGAACTGGCGAGACCAACCGCATTTGGGCAGCGCAGCAAGCCATTCAGCGTGCAAAGGAGAAAACTCAGGAGAATTTAGTACTTGCCTCCGATGCCTTTTTCCCATTCAGAGATGTGGTGGACTACGCCGCACAGCAAGGCATCACCGCCTTAATTCACCCTGGGGGAAGCCTGCGAGACCAAGAGAGTATCGATGCGGCAAATGAGCATAACCTCCCTATGATTATCAGCGGAATGAGACATTTCTTACATTAAAAATAAAAACATCACAAAAAAACACCATATGAACGCAAATACTTATAACAAAATACTCATCGTAGGAAACGGCGCAAGAGAACACGCCATCGGGTGGAAAATTAAGCAAGACCGCCCTTCTTGCGATCTTTTCTTTGCCCCAGGGAACGCAGGCACGGCGCAAATCGGAGAAAATATAGCGGCGGAATCTAATCATGATTTAATGCTTTTTGCCCAAAAAAATGAGATTGATTTAACCATCGTGGGGCCCGAAGCTGAATTGGTGGAAGGCATCGTGGATTTATTTGAAGCCAATCAACTAAGAATATTTGGCCCAGATAAAAGAGCTGCCAAATTGGAAGGTAGCAAGGCCTTTGCCAAAAACTTTATGGAGAAATATGGCGTGCGCACTGCCTTTGCCAAGAGCTTTAACAACTTTGTAGATGCGCGGGATTATGTAAAAAGCCTCACCCAGTTTCCTCTCGTAATCAAAGCCAGCGGACTGGCTGCGGGGAAGGGCGTAATCATCGTACACAACAATTTTGAGGCCGAAGAAACTTTGCGCAAAATCATGGAAGACAAAACCTTTGGCGATGCTGGCAACGAGGTAGTCATCGAGGAATTCCTGCAAGGCGTAGAGGTCTCCGTGCTCTCTATCTTTAATCACAAAGAAATTAAAACCTTTCTCCCCGTAAAAGACCACAAAAAAATCGGCGTAGGCGAAACAGGACTCAACACGGGCGGAATGGGCGTGATAGCCCCCAACCCGTACTTTACCCAAGAGCATATGAAAGATTTCGAGAAAAACATCTTACTCCCTACGCAAAAAGGGCTTTTGGCTGAAAAAATGCACTTCGCTGGCATCATCTTCTTTGGGCTAATGATTACCGAGCGCGGCATCTACCTGCTAGAATACAATATGCGTTTTGGCGACCCAGAAACCGAAGCACTTTTACCTTTAATGGAAAACGATTTGGTGGAAGTAATCGATGCGGCATTGCACCAGCAAGAAATTGAGCTTAAATGGAAAAATCAACACGCCTGCTGCGTGGTGATGGCTAGTGGCGGCTACCCAGGGAACTATGAAACAGGCTTTGAAATCCACGGGCTTAGCAAAGTAGACATTCCCGTATTTATTGCAGGGGCCAGAGAAGAAGGCGGAAAAATCTATACCTCTGGCGGGCGCGTACTCAATGTGGTGGGAACGGGCAATACGCTAGAAGAGGCTAGAAAAGTGGCTTACGACAATATCCATAAAATCAATTTTGATTACGAATACTATCGCAACGATATTGGGGAGATTTAAGCCCACGATTTTAGATAAATCATAATTCAAAAAACGCTTTTGTTATTTTTATAAACAAAGGCGTTTTTCTATTTTTGCGCTCTCACAAGTCCATTTTATGAAAAAGATATTTAAATTCCTAATTTTCTTGTTGCTTCTCCCTTGGGTTTATGCCCTGATTTTAATTTTTGTAAATCCACCGATTACCATTACGCAAATCAGCAATCTCTCGGAGGGCTTTTCAAGAAATCAGCTCTCGTACAACGAAATTCCCACCAGTGCCAAATGGTCTGTAATCGCGGCAGAAGACCAAAAATTTGCTAAACACCGTGGTTTTGATTGGGACGAGATTAAAACTGCCTACGAAAAAAATCAAGCGGGCAAAAAACTCCGTGGCGGAAGCACCCTCTCGCAACAAACGGCTAAAAATGTATTCCTATGGCAAGGGCGCACTTGGCTCCGCAAAGGGCTCGAAACCTACTGCACCTTTATCATCGAAACTTTATGGAGCAAGCAACGCATTCTGGAAATATACCTCAACAATGCCGAGATGGGCAAGGGCGTGTACGGCATCGAGGCTGCGGCAAAATATTACTATGGGAAGTCTGCTGCACAACTCTCGCCCGAGGAAACGGCACGCATCATTGCCTGCCTGCCCAATCCCAAAAAATACAATGTAAATCCGCCAAGCGCCTATATTAGCAAGCGTGCTAAGTGGATTCTGCGCCAAATGCGGAACCTTAAATATGATTCCGCGCTCGGCAATATCATCAATGAATAAAAAAATCCATTCTTTCTGCGGAGAGAATGGATTTTTTAATTTATAAAAGTTTTCTTTAATTCTTTATTTTAAGCTCGCTTCATACGCTGCCCAGCCTTGTTGCCTGTACTCTTCCGCTACTTTTTCAGGCTCGGTGGATTTATAAATGCCACGCCCTACAATCATAAAATCGGTGTGATAATCGCGGAATACTTTCTCTGGTGTGTTGTATTGCTGGCCTTTATTATCTCCTTTCACGCTTAAATTCACGCCTGGGGTGAGCAATAATAAATCATTTGGCACTTGGCGCTGCGCCACAACGGCAAAGACTTGTGCTGATTTCTGCGAAACATTTAAGGCCTTGGAGATATAGTAATTATCCGTTAAAGTGCCTGCGGAAGACATCTCCACAATGGCTGCCACACCCGTTGTTCCAAAGACTTCTAAACTCTTCTCTCCCGCGATGACATGTGCCGTTACCATATCCGCCCAATCGGCAATGCGGTAAATGCCTTGTCTGAATTGCAAATCTTGCGTATTACCAATGTCGGCAAATTTTCTATCTTCAAAGATGATAAAATCTTTTTCGCGGGCTATTTT
Organism: Ornithobacterium rhinotracheale; assembly: GCF_004088395.1. Lineage (NCBI taxonomy): Bacteria > Pseudomonadati > Bacteroidota > Flavobacteriia > Flavobacteriales > Weeksellaceae > Ornithobacterium > Ornithobacterium rhinotracheale. The sequence goes on from NZ_CP035107.1 coordinate 2,040,581, forward strand.
TTTGATTTCCGCTATAAATTCACGGCTAAAATCGGTGATGATATCGGTGTGGAGTTTTAAAGCCACGATTTTATCCCCGATTTTTTCAGCTAAACTAAGGAGCTCCTCGGTTGTTGTAACATCGGCAGAGGCAATCAAATTTGATTTTTTCCTAAGTGCTATATCAATTAACTTTTTCCCCACTGGGTGATTGATTTCTTTGTCCTCGTAGCGCACGCGTTTTTTGACAGGTGCCTCGGGCGGATTGTTTAAAAATTCTTTAATGCTTGCCACTTGCTCGGCGCTTAGGCGGTGATATTTATGCAAAATATCTATCACCTCATTGATGGTAAAGAGCGTCTGCACGCGGTAGCCTTTTTCGGCCAAAAGTTCCTTGCCTCCCTGTTCGCGGTCTAGCACCACCACGATATCAGTAACTTTTAAGCCTTCTTTTTCCACCTCCTCAATGGTCTCAATCAGGCTTTTGCCACTGGTAATTACATCTTCTACCAAGAGGCAATTTTGCCCTTGATTAAACACCCCTTCAAGCATACGCTTTGTTCCGTAGCCTTTATTTTCTTTTCTTTTAATAATGAGCGGAATGCCACTTTCTAGGCTCATCGTGGTAGCCATAGGCAGCGCAGCATACGGCACGCCGCAGATGAGTTCCAGAGAGCGGTCGTCCACCAATTGCAAAAGATTATTAGACAATGTTTTTAGCAGTTGAGGGCTTGATGCCAGCGGGCGCAAATCTACATAAAAGGGCGACTCTATTCCGCTTTTTAGTGTAAAACTCCCGAATTTAATGATGCCTAATTCGTAGGCTCTGAGTAGAAAATCCTCTTTTGTGTTCATAGTGAAATTTTGCCTCGTTTTTTATAGTATTTGATTTGAGCAAAGTTAAAGGATTTTGTAATTTTACACCCGATTTTTAAAAGTAATTTTTAATGGATTTATCGACACACTTTGCACAACATCAATTCGCCAACTGCCTGATGAACGCCTCGGGCGCCAAATGTATGGAGCGCCACGAGCTGGAAGCCTTGCTACAATCCCCCGCAGGCGCAATGGTAACCAAGAGCGCCACGCCCGCGCCTCGCGCGGGCAACCCAAGCCCCCGCTATGTGGATTTGGCGCTAGGCAGCATTAACTCTATGGGGCTGCCGAATAATGGCTTAGATTTTTACCTAAATTTTAGCCTTGAAAATGGAAAAACTAAACCTATTTTCCTCTCGCTGGCAGGGCTCTCGCTGGAAGATAACCTCGCAATGCTACAAAGCCTGCAACAGAGCGCGGGCGACTTTATTGTGGAGCTAAACCTCTCCTGCCCCAATATCCCTGGCAAGCCACAAACGGGCTACGATTTTGAGCGCACGCAGGAGGTGCTCGAAAAGGTTTTTGCCTTCTATACTAAACCGCTTGGTGTGAAACTTCCGCCCTATTTCGATATGGTGCATTTTGAGCAAATGGCCGAAATTTTAAACCAATTTCCGCTACACTTTGTAACTTGCATCAATAGCATTGGCAATGGCCTCTTTATAGATACCGAGAGCGAGAGCGTGGTAATTAAGCCCAAAGAGGGCTTTGGCGGGCTAGGAGGCGCCTATGTGAAGCCCACTGCGCTTGCCAATGTGCGCAAGTTTTACCAATTGCTAAAACCTGAAATCGCGGTGATTGGCTGTGGAGGGGTGGAATCTGGCAAAGATGTCTTTGAGCATATTTTGTGCGGAGCGGCAATGGTGCAAGTAGGCACACAGCTGATGAAGGAAGGCACGCCCGTTTTTGCCCGACTGCTGCAAGAGCTGCAAAGCATTATGCAGGCCAAGGGCTACCATAGCCTTGCCGATTTTAGAGGAAAATTAAAATCGCTATAAAACAAAAATGGGAGTAGCTTTTGCTAGCTCCCATTTTTCATTAACCACCATGAAAACAATTATTTATTAAATATGAAGATTCTTTTTTTTTATTTCCGCCCACGAATTTAGACATTCTATGGCATTTTTGATGTGCCTCGGGCTATGACTTTTATCAATAATGATAAAAGTCTGTTTTTTTAAGCCTTGTACCATTTTTTTACTAAAAAAAAGCCCCCCGACACGCGGAGGACTCTGCTAAAAAATAAAAAAGCTGATTTTTCTTTTCATAATAAAGCCTTTCTATTATAAAGCATTTTAAAGTATTTTCAAATAGTGGACTTAAATGATTTTTATCAATAGAGATAAAAAATATTGCAAAATCGACTTCTTATATAACGATTCTATCTAAATACCACTTGCCTTCAATTCCTATAACTGTATAAACTTTCTCGTATGGAGTAGTGTTATTCCCCTTAGTGAAAGTCCCATTAGCTATACTAACCGATGCAGTATTTTTTCCTCCCTCCAGCTGATTCGTATTTAAATTGGACAATCCATTAATTATCACACTTTGTAAATTCATTCCTTGGGTTGCTATAACCATTATTCTAAGGATTCTTGCTCTGCCTGGCTCATTAGGCGCTGGGGGAAGTGTAATATTTGTGTTGTAACCATTTGATGTTGTACTACTGTTTTTCAACACATAAATGTCGTACAATGGCTCATTGGTCAAATCCACATTCCAGGTGCTATTAGCTGACGACCCGCTATATACTTTATAGCTATAAGATAAGGCTCCTGAGGCTGTGGGCAGCGGGGCTGTACCTAACACTCCGTTGTCATTGGCTACCACCATTTTGGTTGGAGTAAATGGCACTCCTGCCTGGTAATTACCATACCTGCCAGTGGAGATACTTTCGCCTTTTGCAGGCAATTTCGTAACGCGAGCCGTTCCCTCTACATGGAAACTCTCGGTGGGGTTGTTTGTGTTTATGCCCACTTTTCCCTGTTGCTGAGCGAAGGCGATGCTTCCTAATGATAGCATTGCCGCCAAAAATAAATTTCTTTTCATACAAATAAGCTTTTTGTTAAAAAAATTGTGTTTTTTTTGCAAAGACAGTTAAAAATCTTTAATGCAAAGGTAAGTATTTTATTTTCAACTACAAAACTTTTTTCCGACTTTTTTATCCAGAATCGTGTTAAAAAAACAAGAACCAGCCTAAATGGCTGGTTCCCGTATAATTAAAAACCAAAAGAATGAGGTTTATTTCCCTCCTTCCATTCTTTCTTTTAATGCTGCAAGCTCATCTAAATCGCCAAGGGTGGTTCTTTCTTGTGTGTTTTGGCTTTCTAGCTGTTTCTTAACTTGTTTCATTTCCTCGTCTCTGTAAGTCGCAGAGTGGGAAACTACAATTCTTCTAAATTCTTTATTAAATTCAATTACTTTAAAATTAATAGTTTCGCCTTGCGCTACGCGAGTTCCGTCTTCTTTTTCAAGTGTTCTTGCAGGGGCAAAGGCTTCAATGTCTTTGTCCTCGAATTCTACTTTGGCACCTTTGTCAAATACGCTATATGCTACACCTGTATGCTCTGTACCTACGGCATATTTGGTTTCGTACTCGTCCCAAGGGTTTTCTTCTAATTGCTTATGCCCTAGGCTTAATCTACGAGCTTCCACATCTAATTCAAGCACTACTACATCTAATTTATCTCCTACGCTGCAGAATTCAGATGGGTGCTTGATTTTCTCTGTCCAAGAGAGGTCTGAAATGTAGATTAATCCGTCTACGCCTTCTTCTAGCTCTACGAATACGCCGAAGTTGGTGAAGTTACGCACGGTACCTACATGTTTAGAGCCTACTGGGTACTTGGCAGTGATGTCTGTCCATGGGTCTGGGGTAAGCTGCTTCATACCGAGGGACATTTTTCTGTCTTCGCGGTCGATGCTTAATACCACAGCTTCCACATCGTCGCCCACTTGTACGAAGTCTTGTGCTGAGCGCAAGTGCGTGCTCCAAGACATTTCGGATACATGGATAAGGCCTTCGATGCCTGGGGCTACTTCTACAAATGCGCCATAGTCTGCTAATACAACTACTTTACCTTTGATTTTGTCTCCTACCTGTACATTTTGGTCTAAGGCTTCCCATGGGTGCGGCTCTAATTGTTTAACACCTAATTGGATTCTTGTTTTATCTTCGTCGAAATCTAAGATTACAACATTGATTTGGTCGTCTACCTCTACCACTTCGTTCGGGTGATTGATGCGGCTCCAAGAAAGGTCGGTAATATGGATTAATCCGTCAACACCTCCTAAGTCTACGAATACGCCGTAAGAAGTGATGTTTTTAACCACACCTTCTAATACTTGACCTTTTTCTAACTGACCAATGATTTCTTTTTTCTGTTCTTCGATGTCTGCCTCAATCAATGCTTTGTGAGAAACTACCACATTTTTAAATTCTGGGTTAATTTTCACTACTTTAAATTCCATTGATTTTCCTACAAATTGCTCGTAGTCACGGATTGGCTTCACATCAATTTGTGAGCCTGGCAAGAATGCTTCTAAACCGAAAACATCTACAATCATACCACCTTTGGTTCTTGCTTTGATGTTACCCGTTACGATTTCGCCAGTTTCGTTGGCTTCGTTCACACGAGCCCAAGCGTTAAGGGTTCTTGCTTTTCTGTGAGAAAGTTGCAATTGCCCGTTTTTGTCTTCTCTTTGGTCTACCATTACCTCTACCTCATCGCCTACTTTAAGATCTGGGTTGTAACGGAATTCGTTCAAAGAAATAACACCTTCAGATTTAAAATCGATGTCTACGATTGCTTCTTTGTCGGTAATGCGAACTACTTTCCCTTTGAACACAACATTTTCATCTAGCTCTTCGAGGGTATTGTCATACATTTCCTCCAATTCAGCTTTTTCTTTGCGGTCTTCTTCGTTCAAACCGCTTTCAAAAGCTTCCCAATCGAAATCTTCTGGTGCAGTGTTGGCGTTTAACAAGTTTTGTTCCGCCTGTAATTTGTTTTTAGTCTCTTCAGACATAGTAAAAAAATTTGTATTATCATTAAATGTATCGGGAGCACAGAGCGAAATACCTTAATGATAAGTGTTTAACTTTTTAGTTTATAAACGTTTACTCCCATTCGCTTAAACGAGTGCAAATATACATTTAATTATTAATTATTAAAGTATTTTTTTAGATAAATGTTTCTTTTTGAGCGGGTAAACAAAAAAGGGCTAAAAATCATTTTAGCCCTTTTGTAATTACCATTACCTGCAAACGCTACAAGTTCCTTTGTTTTTTGAGCAGTTTTTGCAATAATTGCAATTGGTGCACGCCTTGCATTTCCCATTTGGGTTGCATCTTCCGCCCATAGCGTACTCGTATGCTCCGTAAACTCCCACACAAAGGAGTATGCCTAAAATTATGATTAAAATGTTTTTTTTCATTGGAATTTAATTATAAAACGGATAAAGTTAAAAAACCTTATCCGTTTTTTCTTACACATAAAACTTAAAATTTATATCCTAAACCTATTTGAAATACTCTGTTTTTAAGTTTTTCACCTTCATCGATGTCTGCATCATCTACAAAACTTTGCAAGCCAAAAGTATAATTAGCCTCGGCAAAAAGACCATTCACAAAGTTATATTCAGCTCCAGCATTTAAACCAAAATCAAATCTCTTAAAAAGTTCAGAGGCTTTATACTCCGTGGTTGTATACCCATCATAAATTGAGGTAGTTTTATCTAAAATATTTCCAATCTTACGAGTTTTCCCTTCATATTTCAATTTCCCTCCCAAGGAGATTAAATAACCAAAATATCCTCCAGCTTTTATTTTCAAACCTTGCACCACTTCGTATTTTACGGCAAACGGCATATTAATCTGATTAAAATTTAATTGTAAATCTTTTATATCTCTTATTCTATTACCATTTCCATCTCTAAGACCTATATCACTGAAATCAATTTTTGAAATTTTAGTTCCGTTTCCTACATATTGAAGCCCTACTTCACCCGTAAGCAACTCGTTCATTTCGCTCAATGGGAACTCTACAAATCCACCAACATAAAAAGAGGTTTTGGATTTTGTATTTATAACTTCTTCAACATCATCAACTGATACCGCCGCATACATATCGGCAAGGTTTAACCCTGCTTTCACACCATAACGCACTTCTTGTGCTTTAACATTCATAGCTAATGCAGCTACTAATAAAATCAATGCTTTCTTCATCTTAATAATATTTTTTAATTAAATTTATTTCAGCGTTTAATATATCTTTCACTGTATATTTCCCATAATCTTTAGGACTATAATTTTCTTCTAACTCCTTATATAATTCTTTTTTTACCTCATCAGAATAGACAAGCGTCATTCTACTTGCTGAAAGACTTTTTATCCTCAGTACTTTGATTGTTTTTCCATCCTCTTTAACATAAATGGAGTTTCCATCAACATAATATTCCCCATGGTAATCCGAAAGCTTATTGCATGCAACATCGTAAAAATCCATAGACATTTCATCGTAGCCTTTATAATTAAAAATGAATGTAGAGGATCTGTCGCACGGGGCATAAGAAGATTCTTCGCTTTCCCCTACCCTAACATTTCTACCATTTATTTTCACAGATTCCACTTGCCATATTCCTGCAATGTCATCTTTACTATATTTTCTATTTCCACCACCATCGTCTCCACTACATGAAACAAAAATCATAGAGATAATTACAAACAAAATCAATCTCTTCATATTAAATTAAATAAATTTTAAAAATCGCCTACTCTATAAGGTTTTCGGCTTCCCCTTTTATTATTTTCTAATTTATGTTTTTAAACCATTTAAAAAGCAAACCAACTAGCTTCCATATTTATCTTTTAAGATTATTTTTATAATCCATGTAATTAATGCAATAACATACACTAGCCACATTAGCATTGCTATCATCAATAGCATTTTTACTAAAAATTCCATTGTACTCATCTTTAAGTTTATTAATTTCATCTAAATATTCATAAATCATTTCTGTAAAATCTTCTGAATATGCATTACAATAATCCACACAACTATCGCTTTCCGAAAAACACGTGTCTTTTTTAAAAAAACAAACTACATTTTTCCAAAAAACACACGTGTTTTTTTTCGGGCAGTGCTTAGAGCTTTTCGTAGGTTAGATTATTCAACATTTTTTTCAAATCCTTACCTGGCGTAAAAATCACTTTTGCACCCTTGATACTCGCCGCCGTTACTTCTTCCTCTTTCGCCTTCCCCTCACTACTGATGTTCACGCGCATACTACCTAACTCACCGAGGCGTACCGCATTACCTTCCTCCAGCGCGGCTTGCATTACATCTACCAATGCATATAGCACCGCACGAATATCGGCACCGCTTACGGTAGAAATTTTCTCAATGTCTTTGGTCAATCCTGCGAGCGTCTTTTCGCCCACTAAATTCGCAGAGGCATAATATTTCTTTTCTCCTCCACCGGCAACTCCGGGTTGCCCTTTCTGAATTACTTTGTACTTAATTGGCATTTTATTTATTTTTTAACTTTTTTAGACACAAAAAAATCCCCTGCACAAAATTTCATGAAATTTTGTGCAGGGGACATATTATATTCTCTCGCAAAAATTACTTTTGCGATGCTTATATTTTTAAGGTTTAATTGTGTGTGTGTGTGTGTGTGTGTGTGTGTTTAAACATTTTTTTGAATATTACAATTTTTTTCTATTTAATTTTCGCCAAATATATAAACTTTTCTCTTTTACTTCCAAATTTATTTTAAAGACAACCATCACACCTGCCCATCATCTGCAAAGCTATAATATCCTGATTGAGCTATAATTAAATGATCAAGCATCGGAATATTTAGCACATTTCCCGCCTCTTTGATTTTAGCCGTTATTTGCAAATCTTCTGTACTTGGATGGAGTGCTCCGCTTGGGTGGTTATGCGCCACAATAATGGCGGTAGCATACATTTCAATGGCTTTTTTGAATAATACGCGAACATCTACCATCGCGCCTGCAATACCTCCTTCACTGATTTTTTGTGCGGCAATCACTCGATTGGATTGGTTTAAAAACAATACCCAAAATTCTTCTACATGCAAATCCTCTAGCTCGTGCCTCAAATATTCATAAGCAGATTGGCTGGATTTGATTTGTGGGCGACGCACGGGGGTTTGCTTGGCTCGTCGCCTACCGATTTCAAGTGCCGAAACGATCCCAATTGCCTTGGCCTCGCCCACTCCTTTGTATTTTTTAAGCTCAGAGACAGAGCGTTTGGCAAGCTCGTTCCAGTTATGGTGGTGGTCTTGTAGTATTCGCTTGGCTAAATCCACCGCAGTTTCTTCTCGGTTGCCGCTCCCCATAATGATTGCCAAAAGCTCGGCATCGGAGAGGGCATCTTTGCCTTTTAGCATTAATTTTTCTCTCGGGCGGTCGTCCTCTGCCCATTGGTTCAGGGGTTTGGGGTCAAATGCTTTGTGTGTCATTGGCTTGTTTTTTCCAAATTTGATAGCCTTGCCAAGCTAAAAAGAGAAATAAAGTGAATTGAATGCCTGTAAAGCCTAAGCCTTTGGCAAAATAAAGGGGCACGGAAATGGCATCGGTGAGGAGCCAGCCCAGCCAGTTTTCAACTTTCTTTTTAGCCATAAGCCACATAGAGCCAAAGGCTAAGCCCGTAGTGAGCACATCAATGTAGTTTAGCCAAGATTCGAATTTGTTAAAATAAAGATATACTCCTACAATAAATAGTATTGAAAACACGGTAATTGCAATTGCTACGGCCCAATCTCGGGGCTTGCACCAAGTGATTTTTAATGGCGTGGCGTGGCTTAAATTTGTCCACAGCACCCAGCCATAAATGCTCATCAGGGTATAATAAATGTTGATGATTAAATCGCCATAATAGCCCACAGTGTAGCATATGTATACATAAATTATGGTGCTTATGATGCCCGTGGGGTACACCCAAATGTTGCCTCTGCGCGCAAAAAGCACACTCAACACGCCAAATACCACGGCTGTGATTTCTAGCAAAATATCTAGCCAAGTGGCTTCGGCATAAGGCGAGAGAAAAAAGTCGTACAAAGTGTCCATTATTCAGCCCATTGTTTTAGAGATTCGGCAAGTTTTCGGTCATTGGCAAGGCGTGGTACTTTGTTTTGTCCGCCCAGTTTTCCTTGGGTTTTCATATATTCGTTAAATCCTGATTTTTGAATAGTTGTCAAGACCAAAGGTCGCAAGATTTTGCCTTGTATTAAATCTTGATAATACACATTTTGCGCACACATTTCTTGGTTTAATTTTTGGGCAAATTGTTCCATATTTTCAGGTTTTTGCTCAAATTCTATGAGCCATTCGTGGTATGGCAGGCTTTCTTTTGGCGCCACTTCGGGTGCCACATGAAACTCCGTTACCAAGGCTGGAAATTCTTTCAATGTATTTTCTAGAGCCTTTTCCACCTCTTGCCCTATCACATGCTCTCCAAATGCCGAAGTGTAGTGTTTAATTCGGCCCGAAACCACAATTTTGTAAGGATTTTTGGACACAAATTTCACGGTATCGCCTATGCTATACGCCCAAAGCCCTGCCTTGGTACTCATAATCACGGCATAGTTTTTACCAAGCTCCACCTCGCCTATCGTTAAGCGCGTGGGGGATTGGTTGCTAATCTCCTCCACAGGGACAAATTCATAGAAAATATCTTTGTCTAAAAGCAACAATAATTCTTCTGAATTTAATTGATTTTGATAGGCAATAAAGCCTTCCGATGCGGGATAAGTTTGAATCACATCTACGGCTCCGCCCAAAAGCTCATTCATCTTTTGCCGGTAGGGTTCATAGTTCACACCGCCCGTTACGATCAATTGTAGATTAGGGAATATTTGTTTAATCTTTTTGCCCGTTTTTTCTTGCAATCGTTCAAAATACATAATGAGCCACGGCGGAATCCCGCTAATGAGTGTCATATTCTCGTGCAAGGTTTCTTCCACAATTTTATCTACTTTGGTTTCCCAATCTTCGATGCAATTGGTTTCCCAAGAGGGCATTCTATTTTTTTGTAAATAATTAGGGACAAAATGCGCCGAAATCCCAGAAAGTCTACCGACTTTTATGCCGTTTTTTTCTTCCAGCTCAGGGCTTCCTTGCAAGAAAATCATTTTTCCATTCACGAAATTCGCATTTTGGCTATTTTTGATGTAATACAGCAAGGCATTTCTTGCCGCCTCTATGTGATATGGCATCGATTCTTTAGAAATCGGGATGTATTTGGTGCCCGAAGTGGTGCCCGAAGTTTTGGCAAAATAAAGCGGCTTTCCTGGCCAGAGCACATTTTCTTTTCCATCAACGATTTGGTCGATATAGCTTTTAAGCGTTTCGAAATCTTGCAAAGGCACACGCGCTTGAAAATCTTTTATATTTTTAATTTCACTAAAGTGATGCGCTTTCCCAAATTCGGTATTTTGGGCTTTTTTTATCATGGCTAAAAAAAGCTTTTGCTGCGCTTGCTCGGCATTAGCCTGCCACTTATCTTCTTTTTTAGTAATGAATTTAGCTAAAAGTTTTGCGATAAAAGACTTCAACATTAGGGTGTCGATTTTTAGTTAAAATTTATGTATTCTTCGGGGTCTACGGCTTTTCCTCGCACCCAAAGCTCAAAATGCAGGTGTGGCCCCGTGGTTTGCTCGCCCGAGTTTCCTACCTCAGCAATTACTTCGCCTTTTTCTACCACATCGCCTGTTTTTTTAAACACCTTAGAGGCGTGTTTATACACGGAAATCACATCATTGGGGTGGCGAATGATTACGGTGTAGCCCGTCTCTGGAATCCACTCTGCTAGTACCACATCACCGCCCTCCACGGCCTTGATACTCTCACCTGTTTTGGCGGCAATGTCTACGGCCAAATGCTTCTCTGTTAAATCATATTTTGCAGTAAGCACGCCCTTTGCGGGGACAAAATACAGTGGCACATCGATCTGTTTCTTAGCCTTGGTGATCGCCTCCATTTCCTCCTGCGCTATCTGCAAACGAAACAGAGAATCTTGCTCTGTGGGCTTTAAATACTCTGAGTTTAGGGCTATTTTTTCCTGCTTTGCCATAAGGCTATCCACTTGCTCGGCTTTAATTTTCCCGCCCACCACGGCCTGCACACTGCTAATGTAACGCTGGTGATGCTGCAAAGAATCTTCTATGGATAAAAGTCGCTCGTTTAGTTCAAGCAATTGTTTTTTATAAAGCGTTTCGGGCGTATTTTGCTCGGGCAAAATGTAGCTTTTCAGCGGCGTGTAACGCATAACTACAAAGGTGGCTCCGATGATAAACAAGGTGAAAAACGCCACCAAAAGCAAGACATTCAGCACATTTAATTTGTAGGAAAGCATTGTTTCCTCGGTGTTCAAATCTTGAATCTGAACGCTGTAATGGTCGGTGAGTTTTGGTCTAAATTTTTTTCTTGGTTTTTCCACGGACTATTTTTGTGTTGCAAATATCTAAAAATAAGGCTTTTTTTCCGATTTTTTTTGATTAAATTTTGGGCTAAAAATTCCAAATATTTTTTTTAAATATTTAAAGAAAGAATGCCTAAAAATCATTTTTTAGCCAAAAATACTAATTCCTTGCCTCATCTGAAGCTCTTCTTTTTGCTCATTTTCTTTCAGCTCTTCTTGCTTTGGCGTTTGTGGCTCTACTTCAAGTATTTGTTTCTTTTTACTTGGGGAAGACAAAGCTAGTAAAGCTCTAGCTCTCTCTGCTTCAGGGCTATCTTTGTAGCGGACTATAATTTGATTAAGTGCTGAAAAATAAGCCATTTTATCTTCTATTCTATAATAGGCAAATGCCTTTAATAATAAAAATTTAGCAGACAGAGGTTCTTTCTCAAAATCTAAAATTCCTTTTTCACATTCCGCTATCGTCTCTTTATAATCTTTTTTTTCGAATAGCTCATAGGCTTTTTTGTATGCAACTAGTGCCTCTTCACTGTTCGACTTATCAAGAACCTTGGCTGGATTTTTTATATATTGAGCATACAAAGAGTTTGGGTACTGACTTAAAATTAGATTTTTATACTTATCGCTAAGCAAAACATTATTTTTTCGATTAATTCGATACAGTTGAAAATAAGCCTCATATTTCACTGAATCTTTTTTAGGAGGGCTTGCTAAAAGTAGCTCCAGTGTTTCACTTGCCCATTTTGGATTTTTCAACAAATCGGCATAAGCAACGCCTAATTTTAGTTGCGTAGTATCTCGCTCTAATTTTAGTCTATTTAATTGTGTGGGCGTTGGTATTTGCTCTAAATAATATTCCAATTCATATCGACGAGGATTCTTAGCATCAGTCTGCCCTATAAGTTCCGCTTTTTTCTGGGCTAGTGCATCTCCTCCTGTTGCAGAGTTTCGCCAATTATCTCGCAATGTAATATTTCCCCAAAGGCGTTTAAATTCATTTTCTCCAGTAGCTTTAGCAGACTCACTATAGAAATAGAATTTGCTCCCCTCCTTTCCAAAACTCGAATCAAAAGATTTTATTTTTCGCTGAGTTTTAAACTCAGTAGCCATTTTTTCATCTTGCTGGCGTTGCTCCTCATCTTTCTTCTTTAGGTTAGAAATAAAATGTTTAAAAAATTCCTTTTGCTCAACTAGATTGAGTGACGAAATATTGATAATACTATCATTTTTCACAACTAAATAATGCATTTTCATTACCTGACTCAGGTTTTTACTCAATTCTGCTAATTCTTCCTTCCTTCTAGACTGAGGAATCACAGCTACAGCACTATCATAATAGGCATTAGCATATACATATTCAGCTTTTCGCATGTAAATATTTCCTAATGCCGCAAAAGTTTCTGCCCTATATTGGGGTGAAGATATCGGATCTTTCAACGCCAATAAATAATACTTTTTAGCTAAATTAATAGAATCTATCTTTTCCTCTATGTTTCCTATAGCATATAAAAATTCATTTTTATACTTTTCATAGTTTCCTACTCTAGCGTACTTTTTGAGTGCCGAAACAAAATCATTCGCATTATCTTCTTTTGGTTGAAAATTCATTGCCTTGGCAACAATGGCTCTAGCCTCCATCTCAAAACTGGGTTTTAGCTTGTAGGCTTTGGTAAACTTCTCGTTGGCCAATGGGTAGTCTTTAATCTCGCTTAAAATCTGCCCTTGCACGAAATATAATCTCGCTTTTTGTTTTTTGTTTTTGGTATTTTTGATAGCTTCGTTCAGTGCATTAATGGCACTTTCGTAATTTTTAGCTTGATAAAACAATTCCGCATATTGTTGTGCCACCAATGCTTTAAGAGGCTTTTTTAAATCCTTAGTAGCATATAATTTATCTAAAATCTCTGCGGCGGCGTAGTGGTTTCCTCCTTGAATTTGAGCCAGAGCAATATAGTATTGCGCCCACGGAATGAATTTCTTAAAGCCCATACGCTTCACCTGCTCCAAGGCTTCCAGCGCGGGGAAGGTTTTGCCTTGATAGTAGCGTGCCTGCCCGAGCATTAAATAAGCGCGCGCAATTTCCTTATTCCGCTCTGCGCCCTTGATTATCATCGAGTGATTTTCTATGGCTTTCAGGGCTTTTTCTTCTGCCTTGGCATAGCCCGTGCGTGTGCTATTCTCGTTATTCAGCAAATTGCCCGATTGCACCGCGCCCATAAGCCCAAGCCCCTGCCCTGCGGGGGCATAGCTCACCTGCTCGGCGTCTTCATTGCTATTAAATTCTCCATAGGGCGAAACTTTTAAGACTTCAAAATAATTATCTTGATGATTGGCCTGTGCCTCTTTTAGGCGTTCATTAATCGCCTGCTGCCCATTAAATAGGGTATTAAACCAAGCCGTGGCTTTGTGGTAGGTACGATTTTTAAACGAATCTTTGCGCGTAGAACACGCCCCCAAAAGCATTATTATACAGAGTAAAGAAATTATACGCTTCAACATAACGGCAAAACTACATAAAAAAACGATAAATTAATGTTTTTTATGGAATTATATAGATTTCTTATGTTTCAATTTAAAGAATTAGAGAAATGTTTCATTGCATTGATTCTAAGCGTCTATACTATTTTAATTCTTTAAAAATAAATCCCCGTCCCAAAGCCTACGCCATTGAATTTAATATCGCCGATGTTATGATGAAAATATTTGGCACCCACTTCATATTGCTTGAAGTGAAAAGTAGGGTTGATTTCAAATTGGTCAGCATTGCCACTTAAATCGCCTCCTAAAAAAGCGGCTTTATAATTAATTTTCACGCTGATGGGCTTCATGTAAAATCCTGCACCAAAGTTCAACGCTAAGCCTCCCTTTTTCACTTCGTTGCCCAAATACGCTACTCCCACACCCCAATTTAAGGTGAAAATCTGCGTACGAATACGGTAGTAATCTATCGTAGCATAGAACAAATCCAGCCTTTCGGCCTTGCCATTTTCCTTGCCCCAATAATGCGTGTGCGAGGGCGAAAAACCAAAGCGATCGCCAATACGCAAATTCACTTGCAATTGATTGGCTTTCACATAAGTTGATTTCAAAAAATAGTCTGAAACATGCGTACGCAAAATAAAATCACGATCTTGTGTGTAGCTGTAGTCGCCTTTGCTTTTTTGAAAATATGGATATGGTTGCAATTCCGCATTTCGCATTTCTTTATCTATAGTGAGCGGACTTTCCACCAGTGGAAACCATGCCAAACCAATAACAAGCATGGTACCGATTCCCATTTCATCGTTATCGTATCTTCGCACGCTCGACTGAGATGAGCTCACCTCCAATGGCATATACTCAAGCGATTCGTATTCTCTATCCTTCAAATTTTCTTTGGCTCTTTTAATTTTCTCTTGCCCAAAGCTCACACTTGTACACAACGCAAGTGCAACAAAAACTACCTTTCTCATTCGTCCTCTGAATTTTCTTCGATTATTTCCCCAAAGACTTTCGTCTCATCAAAAATTTCTTCAACTAAATTTTCAATCGCCAAAAGACCTTCTTTTATATTTTCTAAATTAAATTCCATTACTTCATCTAATTGCAACAATTCTATCTGCCTATTTAAAAATCTAAGCGGATAAATTCCTGCTGCCACTTTCTGGCTTGGGTGTGCTTTTAGGTACATGAAGCAATAGATCAAAAGCTGAATCGCCTTGGCACTTTCTTTATCCTTCGCAAATTTTTCCCAGCGGGCTTTGTTAAAATTCAGTTCACGGCTATCGAGCCCGCCCGTTTTGTAATCAATCACGCGAATCATTCCATTAAGCGATTCCACTCGGTCGATTTTCCCACCAAAGTTGATTTCTCGTCCGCTGCTCAGCGTCATAGGCGCAGAAAAGTCTCTTTCCAGCTCCATGATGATTAAACGATTATTTTTAGCCGTGAGTTCATCTTTGCGCAAAACATTCTCCACCATTTCTTTCGCTACATTGTAAATAATGATGTTTTTTCCTTGCAATTGCTGGTCTTTAAGCAAGATTTCATTGAATTTCTGTTTGAGCGTACGCTCCAATTTCTCACGCATTGTTTTAAAATTCTCTTGCGTGAGTGCCTTGCCCAAAAACGGCGTGTACAATGCCTCGAGCGTATCGTGCACAGCGGTTCCCAAAGTTTGAAAATTCGCGGTTTCCTCTACTTCGCGTTCTTCTTTTATTTTTAAAACATAACGCTCATAAAAACCTAAATTATCGTATAAATACGCTCCGAGCGACGACGGACTGATTTTGTTTTTCCACTGATTGAGCGCATGCATCACAGCGGGTGTTTTTTCCACGATTAAAGGTTCGGCTTTTTCGGGTGCATTTTCTACGCGCGCCAATTTTTGCTGAATTGTATGCGGAGATTCCAATTCTAATTGAAGCAGAAAACGGCTCGGCTCGCCCTTGCCCATTCCATCTGAATCGGTGTTGTATAAAAAAGTAGCCGACTCGCATCGCTGAATCAAACGATAAAAGTGGTACGCATAAATGGCATCGTTTTCCAAAAATGTATTAAGCCCAAATCGCCGTCTATGCTCAAACGGAATGGCTGTATTTTCTTGTCGCCCCAGAGGAAAAACACCTTCGTTTGCCGATGTAAAAATGATATGTTTAAAATCAAGCAAACGCGTTTCCAACACGCCGAGCAACTGCAAACCCACCAACGGCTCCCCTAAAAACGAAAGTGTCTCGGTGCGCAAAATCTGCTGATACAATTGCTTGAAAATCTTAAAATTCGTGATAATTCCATATTTTTCAAACAATTGTACTAATTGCTGAAATATATTTTTAAATCTAAAGAAATATTCTTGTTCAATATCGCTTGACTTAACACTTGCGCAGAAATATTCAATCCAATCGACCATGCCCTTAGCAAAATCCAAAGGTTGCGTAAAACCTTCAAACAATGGCACAAAGAGCTTTTCGGTTTGAGCTAAAAGCTCCTCTCTGGAAATAAATATTTTATTGTTTTCTAAAATGTCTTTTTTAATGTTTTTAGCACTGTCTAAAAAATAGGCTTGAAAATTCGGATTTTCAATGATTCTCAAAACATCTTTATAGTAAAATTTCCCGAACGAATTAAATTTTTCTTGGTTGGCATATGCCTCCAATAAGGCTTGGAAAAATGAACTCAACGGCACAGATTGCAGTGGCAATCCCATAGTAATGTTGATTTTCTTCACTTCCTCGGGCAAGGAATTCAGCACTGCTGGCAACAACTGTTCATCGGCAAGAACAATTGCCGTTTCCTGCCGTTCTTCTGGCGTTAAGTTTTTAAGTTTTTCGCCTACAAATTTGGCAATACCGATTTGCTTAGCCCCCCCAATAATTTCAATTTTTTTATCTTTTTTGAAATAATCATTTTCCCAATTAAAAGGATTAAAACTACCCGAAGCTTTATAATCACGCAAAAAGTTCCCTGCTTCTTGCTTCGGGTCTTGCATATAATATGCATCGGTATCCCAATAGCAATAAGCCCGTTTTTGTTCCACGAGTGTTTCCACAATGTGGCGTTCTGCTTTGGTAAAGGCATTAAAGCCTATGAAATAGAAATTTCGACGATCTTTAGCTATAAAATCTTTAATTTTTTCGGCAGCGGTTGAAGCTAAAAAGCCTCGATATGCCACTCCGTTTTGCAATAATTCCTCTTTTAAGTCATGATACAAAACTTTCGCCATGACCCAAAATCCTAAATTTTGGTCGATTACCTCTCGGCTACCAATTTCCAATTCTTCTCCCCAAGCTTTGATACGCTCATCGGATACCATAAAATCAAATACCTCTTTGGGATCTGCCAACGAGGCATCAATGTCATCAAAATCTTTTAAAAGCGTGGGTGCCCATTTTAAAAATTCTTCAATGGATTTAGCCTCTGGCTGACGCTGATAGGCTGAAAACGCGGTGAATAACAACTCTAAACCTGAGACTAATTGAAGGCCTGACATTTGCTTAATTAGCTCCTCTATGGAAAGTATTTCGGGCAAAATGCCGGCAAATCCGCTTTCTACAAATGTTTTTCGCAAGAATGCCTTGGGGCGATTCCCTGGAACAACCAAAACCGTTCTGGAAAATTTGAGATTTTGCACCATTAAATCTTCGACAACTTGCTGTAAAAAGGTTTTCATACTCGGTGGATTTTAAAAAACTAAACTATCAAAAATGGCATTCCCGCTTGCGGTGTGTGGCAATAATTCTTTACGAATGAATGCCTCGATTTCTTCTGCCTCCTTTTCGGGATAGAGCAAGTGTACATTGGCTCCCGCATCAAGTGTGAAAAATAGATTTTTGCCCGTTTCTTTTCGGTAATTCCAGATTTTTTGAAGACAAGCCAGTGTACCCGTTTGCATCAAAATATACGCAGGGCTAGACATCATCATTAGTGCATGCAGGCTCATGGCTTCATGTTCCACCAAATCACCAAATTGCTCAACATCACCTGATTGTAAAATTGCTTTAAGCTTCCCAATGTTTTTCTTGGCTTCACTAAATCTTGTTTCACCATACGGGTGATTGTTCATCAAGCCATGTCCCACGGTGCTCGAAACACTTTTTTGCCCTTCGTGAATAAGCAAAATACAATCTTTGAAAGTTCTAAAAATCGGGTGAATTTCATTTTCGTTCAACGGCACTGCATACAAATCCGAACTTTCTGAATAAAACTCCGATTCACCCCAAAGCACCAAACCTGGGTACACCGATCGGCAAGCACTCCCCGAACCCAAACGGGCTAAAAAAGAAATTTTTTCTTGGGGAATTTCTAAACTTGGATTTAATTTCTGCTCAATTTGAATAAAACATTTAGCCAAGGCACTCATTCCCGAAGCCGAAGATGCGATACCACTACTGTGCGGAAAAGTGTTATGAGTTTTCACCACAAAATCAAAAGCCGTGGTCCAAGGACAATAATCCGCAATACGCTGAATAAATTTTTCGATTTTGGGAGCAAAATTAGGCTGTTCCACCTCATCTAAAAAAACCTGAATTTGAGCATTTTCTGATTTTTTAGGGCTAAAACTTAATTCTGTTTGGGTTTTGCAGGCTTGCAAAGTATAACTAATCGATGGATTTTTCGGGATTTGATCGCCCATTTTCCCCCAATATTTCACAAGGGCAATGTTAGATGGGCTCTCGGCGCAGACTACGCCACTTTGTTGTAAATCAAAATTGGTATTGGCTGGGATAAAATTGCGTTCTGTTTTAGTCATCATTAAATTTTATACAGGCGTAAAAATACTAAGTTTTTTTCTCCTTGCCTTACTTTCAATTCAATTTTTTCGGGATTATAAAGCATAAAAAAATCACGCTTGTTCCAAGCGTGATTTTGATATAATTAAGATAACTATAATTTACTGTTTTATGAGAGGCTTAACCTCCGAGCTATTGTCTGCAAAAAAGACCTTCACCAAATATTTACCTTTTTTCAAATTACTGATATTGATTTCAATTACTTCTTTACTCATGGGATTAGCTTGTTTTTTAAGAACTTCATCTCCAAGTAAATTATAAATGAAAATTTCTTTTACACCTACATTTTCATTCTCCATAAGCCTAACATAAATAGAATCTTTAGCTGGATTAGGATAAATATTTATTCGACCACCATCAATAAGGACATCTGTAATTAAGCCATTATTCTTAGATATCTTGTTACAATTGAAAGCCCCAGCAAAACTAGCCATAGAACTTAAAGCCAAAAACACGAGTAAAAGTTTCTTCATATGGCACAAAAATAGACATTTTTCATTTACCTAACCACATATAAACATAAAAAAATGCTCAATCTTTCAAACTGAGCATTTTTCACAAATTTAATTGAATTAATAATTCGGGTTTTTCAACTTAACATCTTGAGTAAAGATCAATTTCACCTTATCACCATTAGACATTCTAGCTGGCTCGATTATTTGGCCTTTTCTTCTTAAGTAATCAGCTGTTTTTTCGAGAGCTCTCTTAGCCTCTGGCTTAAAGATATCATCTCCAAATTTAGGGTTGATATTGGTGATATACCCGTTCTCATCTACATGGAACTCTAAACGAACCCCTACAGTTTCTTTGTTCACATCTGGAAATTCTGTATTAAGGTATTTCAAAATATCATCTCCTAATTTTTCACCAAAACATTTAATCAGCTCACGCTTTTTGCCTTTGTATTTTTCACAGCCAGGGTATACAGCCATTTGGTCTACACGGTTCACCGTTACAGCCTCTGCCACACGCTCTTCTTTTGGAGCTTCTTGGGTCTTTTGTTTCAAAGCAGACAAGTCTACTTTTTTAACTCCCTCAGTTGAGTTAGACGGAGTCAAATTGATTTTTGGTGGTGTTGGTGTATTTTGATCCTGAATTGGCGGTGGTGGCACCGGCTTAGGACTTTGTTCGATTTCTTGAGGCACTACTGGCGGTGGTGGCGGTGGTGGCTCATCCGCTTTTGGTGGCGGTGGTGGCGGAGTTTTAGGTTCTGGAATTTCTACCAAAACTGCCTCCGTTGGTGCTTCTACCTCGGCAATTTCTTCCTCTTTCACTAGGGCCTCATCATACTGCTTATAGTTGAACATCAACAAGATAGCTAACAAAACAACATTTAACCCGACAAGGAAGTACAACATGCTCGATTTCTGAACATTTGCGTTTTGTGACTTTTTTACTTCCATTTTTTTAACTTTTTGTGATGACTAAGTTATAAATATTTTTTTAAAACACAAAAAATAATCTTTTTTTTGACATTTCCACTTTCGCCCACTCAGGCTTAAGTGATTGATTTTCTTATATTTAATTGTTTTCATTTTTTTTCACTTTAGCGGATTTCTGATTTTTACTTTTTGCACAAATTTTGCTTTTTATAATATCTCCCAGCGGGTTCACTGTGAGGCGTGTATATTGTTTTCTTACAAATAAGTAAGAAAGGCGCTCCTTGGTTATAAATTTCCTAGTCTCTGCCTAATATGGTAGCTCCGCTAATGGTTCCGGCACTTTTAATTACAAAACCAAATTTAACTTCTAGAGAATCTTTGTTTTTATCGACATTCTTTGGATATCGAGTGTCTAAATTTTAAATAAAAAGCCATCAGGGACAATCCAACTCTGATGGCTTTTGACTTATTTTCAAAGCCTTTTATTTTTTTAATGAAAATATATCAAATTATCCTTTTTGTAGTCTCACATCTTGTGTGATGATCAATTCTACTTTTTCGCCGTTATTCATTTTGGCTGGCTCGATTAATTTATTCTTGCGGCGAAGATACTCTGCCACTCGTTCCAAGGCTCTTTTGGCTTCTGGCTTAAAGACCTCATCGCCATACTTAGGATCGACATGGGTGATGTAGCCGTTTTGATCGACATGGAATTGCAAACGCACTTGCACCACATCTTTGTTGGTATCTGGAAATTCGTTATTTAAATATTTTAGAATTTCTCCGCCCAATTTATCGCTAAAGCATGCGATCAATTTTCGCTTGTCGCCTCGATAGCTCTCGCAACCTGGGAACACTGCCATTTCGCTCACTCGCGTTACGCTCATGGGCTTCAAAACACGCTCTTCCTCTCTATTAGATTTGTTGATTTTTTCTTTTATTCCTGTTAAATCTACATGTTTTGGAGCTGGGGCGTTACTTCTCACTAAATCAATTTTTGGCGGAGTGGGCTCGTCCACGGGTTTTAAATCTGGCGGGGTTTCTAGTTTCTCCACCATTTCCAGCTTATCTGGCATCGATACTTCTGGCTCTGGCAATTCCTCTTGCACCGCAGGCTCTGGCAATTTTTGCTCTGGTTCTACTTCTACTACAAAATCGTTTAAATTTGGATTAAAAACATCTGCCACCTCATCGGCTTGGCTCAATTCTACTGGCGAATTTGCCTTTACATTGAAAGAGAACCACACGGCGAGTAACACTACATTTAGCCCAATTAAAAAGAACAATTGGCTAAGTCTTGACGGGTTTGCGTCCTTGTTTTTCTTGGTTTCCATAATTAATAAGGTTTTTAAATTAAACAAAAATTTCTATTGTTTAAAAAACCGCAATAATTAACCCAAAAAAATGCCTAAAAATCGGGTTTATAGCCCATTTTTAATCATTTAGCAATAAAAATATAGAATATTTGAATTTTTCCAATTTTAAGCAAAAACTTTAACACGCATTTTAAATAATTATGAATGTTAAAGCCTAAAAGCAACAAACTATAATTCAGTAAATTACATCAAATTCTATTTTTGGCACGGAGTGTTTGGTAGATTTTAATTAAAATTATTCCCACTACGCCTCCTAAAATATCGAACCACCAATCGTTCCACTCAAAGCTGCGCCCCGTGGGCAAAAGGTGTTGCAAAATCTCGATGAGTATGCCTACCGCAGCGACTAGCCCAAGATTGAGCCACTCATCTTTATCAAAAGCTAAATAAAATAATATGGAAAATGTGGTGAAAAGCCCTGCATGTACGACTTTATCTACCCCTGTAAAGAGATAAGTTTCTAAGAAAGAAGGTCGTATCTCGTCTACCGGAGAAAGTGTGAGGTAGAATACCCCCACGAGGTAGAGCACAAATACGACCTTGTTAATTACAGATGATTTACTCTGTGATTTCTTTGTAAGCTTCGGCATCGAGCAATTCGCTTGTATCTGCGTCTGTTACTTTTACTTTGATGATCCAGCCTTTTCCGTAAGGATCTTGGTTTACTAATTCTGGCTCATCGTCTAGGGCTTCGTTTAGTTCAATTACCTCTCCTGCTACTGGCATGAATAGGTCTGAAACTGTTTTTACCGCTTCGATAGATCCGAATATATCTCCAGCTGAGAGCTCATCTCCTTCTGAATCTACATCTACAAACACGATGTCTCCTAATTCGCTTTGTGCGTAATCGGTGATTCCGATGGTAGCTACATCGCCCTCGATTTTCACCCACTCGTGGTCTTTTGAGTACTTTAATTCGCTTGGTACATTCATAATAAATTTATTTTTAGTTAATTTCCAAAAGTAAAGGTTGCGTTGATACCTGCACGCAATGTGCTTAGTGGGTACGCAGTTGATATTTTGTATTTAGTAATCATTTGATCGTAGAACAAACTTACATTAAAATTTTTACTAAACATATATTGCGCGTTAAATTTTAACGAAAATAATTTCTGCCCGCCACTAACTTGCAAATCGTCTGTCAATATTCTTCGGATTGAAACTTCGTTATCCCTCATGGCTAAATCTGCTCGCAAATTTAAATCTCCTTTAATGGTTTTGCGCTTGCCCATGTAGTACATTTTAAGCGATACATCTTTGATGATGTAGCCAAATCCTACAACTATTTCGCTTCCGTAATCCTCAGTCAAGGTGTAGTTGCTCAAGCTTAAAGACACCAATCGATCACGATTGTACTGCATTCTAAGCTGCATATTGTTTCTGAGCCTAGCCTCTACTCCAAGGAGTGGGGAGAAGGATTCTACCACGCTCACGGCACCATACACATTACTTGAATATAGGTTTCCGTTTCCATCTACTCCCTGTGTTGGGTTTCCGTGTGCATCGACCGAAATGCCTCCGCCTGAAGTGAATTGTGTGGGTTCGGTAAATTTATTTAAATTAGACTGAACGCCTGAAACGGTTTTGATCGAAACATAATTATGTGATAATTCAAATTGCTCAAAATATTTAGCTATAATCGGCACATTGGTAAGCCCTGTGTAGGTAATGCTCCAGTTAGGGAGTGGGATACTTCGGTGCAAATCAAAGCTTTTGTGAGACAATGATTTTCCTTGATATGCACTTAAGAATGCCGGTACTAGCACATCGGCACTCGATAATCCTAAGCCTTGTGCATAGCCATCTCCGTCGGTATCTGTTAAGCCTAATTTAGCTCCTTCACGCATAGAGACTTCTTGTGCAAAACCTTTTAATTTCTGGTATAAATCATTTTTAGATTTAAAACTTGCACCTAAACTTATGGTTGAATTGGTAATGTTTTCTTGAATATTCTCATAAGCTCTTTCGTAGCCAAATACCTCTTTTCCATTTTCTTTAATCATCGTATTAAACCCACTTTGAAACATGTTTTTGTTGTAATTTCTTCGACTATTGAAATCTATCTTGAGAGATGGCGATGGTTCCACTTGCAAGTTGGCAGTAAGCACCTCTGCTTTGACTGAGGCATATGGCTCCGTTAAAAACTCGCTGCGGGTGATCCAGCCATTTTCTACCGCTAGTTGCCTTACATCTGATTGAGAACCAAATAGGAATGAGGCATTTGGACCTACGCTATTTTTGCCTAAACCAAAGAAATTTGGTTCGGCTAATATACCTGGCAAAATAATTCCGCTATTAGTGCTATAGTTGAATCTTCCTCGTTTTATGCTTTGCAATCCTAAGACTAAATAATCTTTAAATCCTAAATGGTTTTTAATCTTAATTTTTTGTTTTCTTAATCTTTTAAAACCATTTTTCTCCTCTGCCAATCGTTGATAGTTCTGTCTTAGAGAATCAAGCTCGGCTTGGCGCAATGTGCTTTTGTTATTTACTTTTTCTATAAAATCGAACTGGGAATATAGTTTAGAAAAGTCTAAATCTCCTACCCAATTGATGTTTTGAGAATTTTGCGATAAGTTTCCTACATCTTGAAGCTGATTATCTACCTCGGCATAGTTTGAAAGGCGAGCTTGCCAATCATAAGTTGCTGTATAGCCCACCTCTACATCTGCCCACTCTAGGTATGGGAGCAGGCGTATTGGTGTTTTCCAGTTGGCTTGCAGTTGCTGATTGTAATTAATCGGTCTGCCTGCCTGCACTATGTCTTTGAATATTAAGTTCTGATCTGGTGCATCAATCACCTTATCGGCTAGCGTGCGAGTAGATGCGTTGTAATCCACACGGAAAGAACGCGTTAAATCAAAACCTACATTGTATTGCCAACTGAACAAGAAATTGTTTCCATAAGTTGGTTTAAAGCTCAATGCACTAGAACCTGGCACCAAATAACTATTGATGTCACGGTATTGTTGCTCATTGTAGGTACGCATAACATCGGTGCGGAATGCTAAACGAGCTGGCAATGGATTTACATTAAATTCCTTCACCCATTGCAAATATCTAGCTGATTGTGCCGTGTCGCTCACCATATACCAATTCTTGAATGGCTCATAGCTTTTTCCTCTAAAGGCATAATTATAATTAGCACCTAAACGCAAATTTTGCTGAACATTATACACCGTGTATATATCTCGATAGTAGTTTAAACTATAAACACCAGAAAGCGAAAAGTTTTCTATATCGTAAAAATGTTGTTTGGCTTTAGAGTTGGTTCTTTCTTTTCTGATATTTGAAAAGCCGTATGAAACATTTTTAGAATAGGTGCGAACGATTTTTTGCAATTCGTTTTTGCGTGGATCTTCGCTAAACTTCACATCATTATCTAACGGATTATATTCTGGATCTATGAATTCCTCTTGAATCGAATAATTGAATGGTAATCTCAAGCCCCATTTCTTGGGCAAGAATTTATCTAAATTCACCGAGGTATTGATGGCGTAAGATTTAACATCTTCTTGCTGTCTTTCCACTGGGCCACGATCAATAGGGCCAAAGCCTGCTGTGGACATGCTTCCAGTAGCACTCACTTGTGCTAAATCTCCTAAATTAAAGTTTAAATTAGCTGCAGCGGCATATCCCCCTTCGTTTTTAATGCCAGAGAGTCTAAGCTCGTTTACCCAAACTACGGCATCTTCTACATTGGTGTTTCCC
Organism: Ornithobacterium rhinotracheale; assembly: GCF_004088395.1. Taxonomy (NCBI): domain Bacteria; kingdom Pseudomonadati; phylum Bacteroidota; class Flavobacteriia; order Flavobacteriales; family Weeksellaceae; genus Ornithobacterium; species Ornithobacterium rhinotracheale. The sequence goes on from NZ_CP035107.1 coordinate 2,065,627, forward strand.
GTATTGCGAACTCCAATCATGATGGTGCTGATGTTTCCTAAAGATGGTTTACCTTTAACATAAATGTATTTCCCCGCTTTAGCATCTACAGGATAAGCAAAACGCTCTGCAATATTGGCTTCGTAGGATTTCTTTTTAGCTTCTACAAAGAGGGAGGTTTCCACCTCTATTCTGTTCTGAGATGGCCAAATTTCTTCTGGAGAAATAGCGTTTATATTAGTATATTTCAACGGCAATTCATATTCATAATAATTTTCGACCAAATCACTACCCAATCGCAAGAACAATTTTAATTCTCCCATAGGATTATTGGTAGGCGTGTGCAAATGCGTAAACATTTTTAATTCCTTAAATCTTCGCAAATCTAGATTGGTGTTTTTAAACACAGCTCTTGCGTCATTTGCCTTCAATTTAGAAATATTCAGCACCATAGAACTTTCATTGATGCTTTGCATTCCGCTGGTAGTTTGGATTTGTTCGCGTGCAATCCCTGGAGGAATTACATATGGAGGTCTTGCTGTTCCGTTTTCTTCAATATTTACGGTTCCTACGCTTAGATTATCCACATTTAGACTTTGTCCGCCCTCTACCGAAACATTGTTTGGATAAAGATTTCTTTGGTAGCGAATCCAACTGCTTCGCACCATATCAAAGCTTCCGAAACGGAAACTTATTTGCTCATTAAAGCCTTTAAAAATCATACGCATAAATCTGGCTGATGTGAGCACATTGTCTGAAGCGGCTCCTGCATTGAGGTCGTAATCGTCTATCGGGATTCTGAAGAGATACCATTTAGAACTAACGGTTTGTCCATTTTCTAAAGATGCCTGCGTTTCTTTAACATCAACAATGAATTTGTTATTTATATTTAACTGGCTCTTAGTGATCGGAATTGTATATTGATTATAATTTTCGATTCTATCTAAATTATAGTCCATATTTACATCCTCTGCATCTGGAATTGCCGTAGCAATTTCCATGGTTCCTGTTTTTGAGTTCCCTTGAGGATTTCTAAAATATTTATATCTATTTGGTAAATAGTTTCCACCTGTATAGTTTTTCCAAGCATTGTCCATGTAGTATACAAAGTCATCTGCCGCTGGGTCGATCTTCTGCGTTAGAGGATTTATATCTGAGGCAAAGGCATCGTAACCAGGAGTTACAGCCTCTTGCTCATTGGTCAATCCATTGTATCCCACATCTTGCAACTCCCGAGCCGCTCCTTCTGTAAAGAATGTGTACAATATTGGTTTTTCCTTAGGTTGTTTTCCCCATTCGCTGCGTTGTTCTGGATTATCTTTTTGGTTTAATCCATTTTCATAAAGCATTTTCCCGTCTCGCAACAAATCTTCTGACACGCTTCCTAGTTGTAGTAAAATTTTGGAATCCTTTGTATCACTTGCTCCGTCTAGGTACGGATCCATCATCCAGAATTCTACATACTCCACATTGGCTTGCTTTAAATTAGTAACATTAAGTGTGCGTGTAATACCTCCCCACAAATTGGCTTGTTGCTCATTTTTCCAATTTAGATTTAAGTTATACGCCCCACGGGTTTGAGGGTAGTAGGTTACATCAAAAGTATTTAAATACGATGGCATGCCTGCAATCAAATCTCGCTCTGTGAATAGCTCTCTGGTTTGCACTCGGCGCGAAGCTTGATTAGACATTTCGGTCTTGGATAATGGTGATTTTCCGCCCGAACCGTAAAAACGCGGATCTATATTGTACCAAGAAATCATTCTTCGGTTATAGTTTAAGCTAAAATCATTTGGGTTAAATATGCTAGACGGAAAGTCTGGATTTGGCACCGTAGAACTTTCAATCGGCGTGGATGCTAGTCGCCAAGCGTTTACATCATCTAAATTAATTCGAGACAATGCATTTTCAAAATCATCGATATATGATTGATTATTTGTTGATTGATTAACTCCTGGTTGCAAGTATGCCCCTTCTGCCGTGAAACTAATGTTTGACGGAGCATCTGTGTTTACAAAAGGGATCTTATCTGTAAGGCGAGTTAATATATTAGCCTCATTGTTATACATCACATTTGCCCCAAAAATAGAGTTGCTTACAGGCTCTATGCTATATTGTGCTTTTTGCGTATTACCTGGCATACGCTCTTGGTAATTCATGTAAGTTGCTCCAATGGTTAATTTATCCGAGAATTTATGCTCGACATTAACGCCTATCAATCGTCTGATTTGTGTATTAAATGTAGAACGATTCTCTAGGCTCACATTGATTGGTGCCCCCGAATCTTTCAATAATTGATTTATAATTTTCACCCTACCTAATTGGTAATCTACGGTATAATCCACACCTTCGATTAATTCCTTGCCATTTGAGGTAACTTTTACAGAACCTTGTGGCACATTAAATGCGCCCAACGGAATCCCGTCCCCGCCATCACTTTTATATTGTCCCTCGATGAAATATCGATTTACGGCTGGATTTTGCTCAAATTCTATTGGTAATTTTTGGTATAAATCATTTAATACAAATTTACTATCACTTCCACCTATTTGTTTTTCAATCGTTTTACCAAAAGGCTCTATGGTTGTAAATTTAATTTTTGCATTTTGGACATCAACAGTGATTCCATTTACAAAATCAAACAATCCATCTCCGTACAGATTTCCCATTTTCTGCACTTGCCCGTTCATGTTTAATCTATCCATGTTCAGCACTTGCAGGAGCGTCTTTTCCTCTACTCGGGTTCCTTGCAAATAGTTAATGGCACCGCTTCCTATTTCTGGATCTCGGTAAAATATATTTAGCCTAAAATCTTCTTGCGAAAGCTGGTATGCATTAAGGGAATAAATGTTTTTCATCATTAAATCCCACAAAGGCGATTTTGTATTCACCGAAGAGTTAGATTTAATCAATTTAGTGATTAAAACATCTTTTTGCTGATCCGAAAACTCCCCTACCATAAACGATTTACCTGGCTGAGAGGTCAATGTATATTGATACGAAACGGCTAATAGTTCATTATCATTAAGTGGCTGATTTAAAGAAATGTACCCCAAATCAGGAAATAATTGAAATTCACTAGGCTCTAGTTTTCTCACATTTTCATGTACTAGATATTGCTCTCCCACCTCATACGGATTTCCTTGACTATCTTTAAGCGACAAAGCTTTTACCAATTCTTCTACATTCACTCCGCTTCTCACGCCTGCCGCGGTGGCAATTCTATTATAGATCCTCCCATTATTTGGATAGCTTGCATTATCCCCCAAATCACGCACTGCGACGATAGATCTTCTAGAATCCTGATTTGCATTCCCTCTATCCACTACCCAAACTTCGATTCTAGAAATATTGATTTGAGACGAAATGAAAGGATAATTTGCTAAAGCAGTATCGTATTTATTTCTAAAAAAATGAGAAAGGAAATAGTGCTGATTAATATCGTAATCTTTAGCATAAATTTTAAAGGTATTGACAACACCCCCTCCCTGAACCGTAATTGTTCTAGCTTCTGATTCCTGTTGAGAAAATACAGATGTAATGTAGGTGTTCCCAAACTTCAACTGCGTTTTTGCTCCAAACAAGGACTGAACACCTGTGATTATAGAGGTACTTAGAGGCATGCTTACATTTCCAAATTCTATATTTTGAATAATATTATCCTCGTCCTTCTCTTGATTCGGTCTCCAAGCGAGGTTCATTCTATTTTCAAAACCAAATCCTGCTTGGGTATCATAATTTGCCCCCAATTGAAGGTTTTCCCCAACTTTACCTAAAATACTTAGCTGAATACGCTGTTGCAAATCTATTGCAAAAGATTTTCTATTTTGTGGCAAAAGTTGTGGATTTTCTAAGTTTTGATAATAAACCCCCAATCCCAAAGATGCGTATCCTTTAGGCACTAATTCTATTTTACTTCCGCCAAAAATAGTCTCAAACATCTTATTTCTCACCTGCAAACTTGGCAAGACTAGCCCTTTATCTTTTTCGGAAATTTCTGTACCAAACTGGTGATTTCTCCTTTCCTTGTCCACGGCCTGAGACTTTTGCTTGTAATATTCTCCCATACTCTGGCTAAGGAGCATATTCAGATACTGTTCTTGATTTAAGATGATTGGATCCCCATAAACCAAACTACCTATTTTCTGCCTTAATATGTAATTTCCCGTAGCAGGATCATATTGCGAATAATACCCCATAGGAGACTCTAAATACACCCCCCAGACTGGTACTTAAAAGGATATCGCAAAGTGTCTTTCTCTTGTGCCTTAACTTGCAGCGTTAGTAAAACAAAAGCTACTATAAAAAGTAGCATCTTATAATATATTGTATTCACTTTTTTCAAAACTATTTTTTTTTCAAGGTTTGTTTGATTAAGTTTTCTAAGCTTAAAGTTGGATTTTCTTTCAAAAGCTGAACAATGATAGGTTCTGCCACTTTTTTAGGAATACCCAAGACTTCAAGGGCAGAAAGAGCTTCAATTTTAATTTTGCTTGTACCTTTATCTTCTATTTTTTTAGTTTCCAGCACTTGTTTTTTAATCTTATTTTTAAGATCTAAAATGATACGCTGTGCTGTTTTAGCCCCAATTCCCTTTACCGACTGCAGAATCTCAGGCCGATCGTTAGCAATTGCAGCATAAATATCCCCCACCGAAAGTGTAGACAACATTACAACAGCAGAGGCAGGCCCCACTCCACTCACCGAAATTAAAAATTCAAATACTGAACGCTCTGATTTATTACTAAATCCATATAAATTCTGTGCATCTTCCCGCACTAAAAGGTGGGTATACAATAATACATTCTCATCTGCTGGCAAATCATTGTAAGTTGCTTGACTAATGCTTACATAGTATCCCACACCATGGCAATCTATCACCACATAATTGGGTTCTTTCTCTACCAGTCTGCCTTTGAGTTGCGTAATCATGTGTAGTATATGTCTGAAATTTTCGGCTAAGGTATGAAATTCTTGGCAAACTGCATTAAAATTCACAGAATTAGGTAATTTGAGTTAAAACTTTATGATTTATTAATCTTTATTCAGAAGCCTACTATTATAAATTTTACTTATAGTCAAAAAAGGATTTAATATGGATTTTTTATAACTAAAGCAACTTTTGCCTTATCTTTGCACTGTAAAAATTCGAGAATATTAATACTTAAAAACAAAAAATTATGTCTTACGTAGGTAAAAAATTCCCAAATATCGCAGTAAACGCCATGAATGAAATGGGCGATACTTTTAAATTAAATGTTTTTGAAAAAGCTATTAGCGAGAAGAAGAAAGTTTTACTCTTCTGGTATCCAAAAGATTTTACTTTTGTGTGCCCTACTGAGCTTCACGCTTTCCAAGATGCCTTAACTGAGTTTGAAAAAAGAAACACCATCGTTATCGGGGCGTCTTGCGATACGCCTGAGGTGCACTTTGCTTGGCTTAACACGCCAAAAGATAACGGCGGAATTGAAGGTGTAACTTACGATATCCTTGCCGATAGCAACAGAAATCTTGCCAATGCATTAGATATCCTGGATTCTACCGAGCCTCAATATGATGAGGAAAATGACTTCTACCTCGTGGAGGGCGATAGCGTAACTTACCGTGCTACTTACCTAATTGATGAAGAAGGGCGCGTATTCCACGAATCAATCAATGATATGCCGCTTGGTAGAAATGTCGCTGAGTACCTTAGAATGATTGATGCCTTTACCCATGTGCAAAAATATGGCGAAGTGTGCCCTGCTAACTGGGAAGAAGGAAAAGAGGCGATGAATGCTAACCGCGATGGTGTAGCTAATTACCTAAAATCTCACTAAAAACAAAACCCCGAGAGAGGGCAACACCCCTCTCTCTTCTTTAAAAAATAATTACGATGAAAGAATTAGAACAAGATAATTTACAAGAAATTTTAGCTAATAACGAATTAGTATTCGTGCAATACGGCGCTGGGTGGTGCGGAAATTGCAAAATTATGAAACCTAAGTTCAAGAAATTTGCAAGCGAGCATTCAGGCACTCCGTTCTACTATGTAGACGCTGAAAAATTCCCAGAATCTAGAAAATTGGCAAAAGTAGATAACTTACCTACTTTCGTTGCTTTCAAAAATGGGGAAGCGGTTCAACAAATCCAAACCAACAAAGGGGAGGTATTAAAACAAATGATTGATGAGGCTGCCGCTAATTAAACACATTAATGGTTTTATAGAAGAGAACGACCAAGATTTCGTGCTCGAAACTATTGAAACATTGGAAAACTTAATCGAATCTGATAATTTAAAAGACGAGGAGCTTGATGTAATCGGCGAATTGCTTTCAAATTTCTATGGCGCCATCGAGGTGAATAAGATGATTAAGGACGGTAAATCTCAACGAGAAGCCCTAAACTCCTTTATGCAGCGCGTAACGGGCTCTATTGATAAATAAGATTAATAATTTTTCTTTTCATAATAAATAGTTAATTAAAAAAGAGCGGTACTTTAATGTATCGCTCTTTTTGTGTATAGATTAAACGCTATGATTTTTATTTAGCCTTTGCCCAAGTATCGCGCAGTGGCACAGTGCGGTTAAAAATATAACTCCCCTCACCAAAATCCTTCATATCTGCTACAAAATAGCCCAAGCGCTGGAATTGGAATCTATCTTCGGGCTTAGCCTCTTTTAAAGAAGGCTCGGCATAGGCTTGAATTACTTTTAATGAATCAGGGTTTATGTACTCCAAGAAATCCACTTCCTTATCTGCATCGGGCGCCTCCACGGTGAAAAGCCTGTCATATAATCTCACCTCGATGGGTAGATTTTGCTCCGCAGACACCCAGTGCAGAGTGCCTTTTACGCGGCGCATACTTGCTTCTGTTCCGCTTCCGCTCTTGCTTTCTTCATCATAGGTAGCATAAATGGTGGTGATATTGCCCTCGACATCTTTCTCCACTCGGGTAGCCTTGATGATGTAGGCACCTTTTAGGCGCACCTCTTTACCTATGGAAAGTCTGAAAAATTTCTTAGGCGCCTCTTCCATAAAGTCCTCCCGCTCAATGTATAGCTCTCGCGTGAATGGCACTTCTCGGAAGCCTGCCGCTTCATCTTCTGGATTATTTTCCACTTTTAAATTTTCCACTCGTCCCTCGGGATAGTTTTCTATGACTAATTTCACGGGGTCTAGCACGGCAAATACACGGGGGGTAGTGGCATTAAGCTCCTCGCGCACGGCGTGTTCTAGCAAAGAAACATCAATTACATTATCGCGTTTTGCAATCCCTGCTTTTTCCCAAAAAGTTTTAAGCGAATTGGGGGTAAAGCCGCGGCGTCTCAACCCAGAAATAGTGGGCATACGCGGGTCGTCCCAGCCAGAAACATGATTTTCTTCTACTAATTTTTTAAGCTTACGCTTACTGGTAATCATATAGCTCACATTACCACGAGCAAATTCTCTTTGTTTTGGTTTTAAAGTTCCTCCCTCGTGCACTTGCTCCACATACCAGTCATAGAGTGGGCGGTGGTTTTCAAATTCGAGTGAGCATAGGGAGTGAGAGATTCGCTCAATGTAATCGCTCTCGCCGTGAGCCCAATCATACATAGGGTAAATTTTCCACTTGTCGCCTGTACGGTGGTGAGGGCGGTTTAGCATACGATACATCACGGGGTCTCGCATATTCATATTTGGTGAGGCCATATCAATTTTTGCGCGCAATACGCGTGAGCCATCTGGCACTTCGCCGTTTTTCATTTCTTCAAATAAACGGAGATTTTCCTCCACGCTTCTGTTTCTGTATGGGCTTTCCTCGCCTGCCTCGAATGGAGTTTTGCGCTGCGCTACGATTTGCTCCGAGCTTTGGTCATCTACATAGGCTTTGCCTTGTTTTATCATCTCAATTGCCCAGTCGTATAGTTGCTCAAAGTAATCGGAGGTGAAACAGATTTTATCCCATTTAAAGCCTAGCCACTCTACATCTTTTTGTATGGAATCCACAAATTCCTGCTCTTCGGCCTCGGGATTGGTATCATCAAATCTCAGATTCACAGGGGCGTTGTACTTCTCTCCCAGCCCAAAGTTTAGGCAAATTGCCTTGGCGTGCCCGATGTGTAGGTAGCCGTTTGGCTCGGGGGGGAAACGGAATCTTAATTCATTTTTTGGCAAACCTTTGGATAAATCTCCATTTATGATTTGCTCTATAAAATTCGCTGCATTGTGTTCTTTGCTCATTTTATTGAAGTGATTTAAAGCTACAAATATACATTTTTCGCATTTAATTTTCACGATTTTTTGAGGCTTATAAAATTTTTAGAAAAGTATCTCTTTAAATTTTAAGTTATTATACTATTTTTAGGCAGAGTATTTTGAGCAAAAGTTAAAATCTCACAATCAGGTAATTTTAGCGGCAATCTATTTAGAATTCTTCTAAATTAAAGGGGAAATATTAAGATATATCATCTCAAAGGCTAGGAAAGTATATAAGATTTGTATTTTTGCTTTTAGGTACATTAGCCTACAAAGTATGGGAATCGTATTTCTAATGGTTTTGGTGAGTGTTTCGCTCGCGTTTGTCTTCCTGATTGTGTTTATCATCGGGGTGAAGACTGGGCAATTCGACGAGGGGGAAACGCCAGCGATTAGAATTTTAAAAGAAGATAAAAAAGAAACAAATAAAGAGGATTTATAATGCAAATGCAAACTTTTTACTACGACAACAAAATTGTGAAGTACTTCGTGTACGCAACAATATTTTGGGGAGTTCTTGCTTTCATCTTGGGGCTCACGGTAGCTACGCTATTGTTTTTCCCCACATTACCAGAATACCTTTTTGGGACAGATGACCCAGAGATTAGCTTCACCCTCTTTGGGGAAACTATCTTTGACCTTTCTGGCACACAAGGGGTTTTAGGCTACGGGAGGTTAAGAATGCTCCACACTTCTGCTGCCATTTTTGCCTTCGTGGGTAATGGCTTTTTTGCGGGCGCTTATTACTCAATGCAGCGCTTACTTAAAACGCGAATGGCTAGCGATGTCCTTAGTTGGATTAATTTCTGGGGCTGGCAATTAGTTATTATAATTTGCGTAATCACCTTTTTCTTAGGATTTAACACCTCTAAGGAATATGCTGAGCACGAGTGGCCTCTTGATATTTTAATCGCCTTTGTTTGGGTGTTATTTGGCGTGCATATGTTTATGACGATTGCTAAACGACGCGTAAAGCATATGTATGTAGCCATTTGGTTCTACATCGCAACTTGGATTGGTGTTGCTATGCTGCATATCTTCAATAATTTAGAAGTACCTATCAACTGGAATGTAATTGAACCAAAAAGTTATTCCCTATACGCAGGGGTGCAAGATGCGTTGGTACAGTGGTGGTATGGGCATAATGCAGTAGCATTTTTCCTTACAACGCCAGTACTTGGCTTAATGTATTATTTCTTGCCAAAGGCTGCAAATCGCCCTGTATTCTCTTATAAATTATCCATCATTCACTTTTGGTCATTAATCTTCGTATACCTTTGGGCGGGGCCTCACCACTTGATATACACAGCTCTACCTGGTTGGGCGCAAGCCTTAGGAACAGGCTTCTCGGTGATGCTCATTGCTCCATCTTGGGGTGGAATGCTGAACGGGCTTCTTACACTGAGAGGGGCTTGGGATAAGGTAAGAGAAGAGCCGATTTTAAAATTCTTTGTAGTGGCTGTAACTTGCTACGGTATGGCCACTTTTGAGGGACCTATGCTTGCCACCAAGACATTAAACAGCATTGGACACTTTACCGACTGGGTGATTGCTCACGTACACGTGGGAACCTTAGGCTGGAACGGATTTATGATGTTCGGTATGATTTACTACATCATTCCTAAAATATTTAACACCAAACTCGCCTCTAAGAGCCTAGCAAATGCTCACTTCTGGCTCGGAACACTAGGAATCATTCTTTATGCAATTCCTATGTATATGGCTGGCTGGACTCAGGCCTTGATGTGGAAAGATTTCAACCCATCTGGCACCTTGGTTTATTCCAACTTTTTACAAACAGTTACCGAAATCTTCCCTTACTATATGCTCAGAGCCATTGGAGGAACCTTGTATCTAACGGGCTCAATCCTATTAGTAATCAACATTGCTAAGACCGTGAGCGCTGGAAGATTTACGGCAAATGAAGAGGCACAAGCACCTGCACTTGCAAGACTTTCAGGAGACAGACAAAAAGGAGAGGCTATCCACCCTTGGCTAGAAAGAAAACCCTTGCTATTCTCTATCCTATCTTTTGTAGCAGTAGCAATCGGTGGTGCTGTGGAAATTATCCCAACAATGGTGGTAAAATCAAATATTCCTACCCTCACTAGTGTGAAACCTTATACTCCGCTTGAAGTAGAAGGGCGCGACATCTATATTCGTGAAGGCTGTAACGCTTGCCACTCTCAGATGATTAGGCCATTTAGAGATGAAGTAAAACGCTATGGCGAATACTCTAAACCTGGCGAATTTGTATACGACCACCCATTCCTATGGGGCTCTAAAAGAACGGGACCAGACTTACAAAGAGAAGGCGGCAAGAGAACCGACTCTTGGCACTACAAACATATGTGGAACCCTAGACAGACTTCCGATGGCTCTATTATGCCACGCTACCCTTGGATTATTACCAACAAGCTGGATAGAAGCTTGACAATGGATAAGCTAAATGCGCTTGCTATTTTAGGCGTTCCTTACGAGGAGGAATTGGCAAACTCAGATAAAGTTTTTGCACAGATGGATGAGCAGGCTTTGGCAATTCAAAACCGAATCTTTGAAGAGGCGCCAGATTTAAAAGAAGCCTTAAAAGAAGAACAAGAAAGCGAGGGCGAAAACTTCGTGCCACTAAAAGACCGCGAAATCACTGCGCTAATCGCTTACTTGCAAAGACTTGGTACTGATATTAAAAATGAAGAAACTCAAGCCGCAAGCAACTAATGATAAAGTATTTTAAAGAATATTTCAGCTACACGAATGACAATGTATTGCAAGTCATAATCCTACTATGCTCCATTGCATTCTTTATAGCTTTGGTATATTCTGTATTAAAAAAACCAAAAAATTATTACAAAGAAGACGCTGAGATGCCTTTAGACGAGGATTCAGAAATACAAAATTAAATTTTAGCACTATGAAACATCGTATTCCAGGTCGTATTACAATACCAATCGTATTATTATCGATTTTAGCCACATTTATGATGATTATTCCTATGGACTTTATCCCTGAAGATGGGCTGGTAGGAATCTTCACCAATGCAATAAAACAGCTAAAAAATGTATTCAGCTATTGGATTGTTTGGGTAATTCTAGGAATTTCCTTGTTGATGCTACTCATCATCAATGAGATTAACCGCGTGATTGAACGCAAAAAATTAGCCAAGCTCTCCCCACAAGAGAGAGCCATCTTCCTTGAAGAAGCAAAAGAAGGATACCTTAAACGATTATTCAGAAGTAGTAGAGAAAAACAATCAGAGGAAGAAGAGCAAGCCATTCTCTTGGACCACGGTTTTGATGGCATTAAGGAGCTAGATAACTCCCTTCCTCAGTGGTGGCTCGCTATGTTTTACCTTGGCACCGCTTATATGATTATCTATGTCATCGCCTACTTCACCACCAGCTTCGCCCACCCAATCGAGGAATACAAAGCCCAAAATGCATTGATGGAGGAGCAAGCGCAATTATGGGTAAAACAAAATGACATCACAATCGACAAGGCTGAAAACTTGTATAAAGATGAAGGCGCCCTGCAAAGAGGTGAAGCCATCTTTAATAGCATTTGTGCCACTTGCCATATGGCCGATGGTAGCGGCGCCGCTGGGCCAAACTTGACTGATGACTACTGGATTAATCACCAAGAAAGTGATTTGTTTAAAAACATCTATCAAATGGTGTACGATGGCTCGCCCAACAACCCTGCAATGCAAGCCTTTGGGCAAACTAAGCAGCTCACTGGGCTAGATATTCAAGATGTGGCCTCCTATGTTTACTACCTAAATCAGGTGAAACCACAGGCCGAAGGTCTTGCACCACAAGGTGATGAGATGCCACAGTGGAAAAGAAAATAAAATTTAATTATGCATTTTTAAATAAAAAAACCTCCTCCCATTTCATAAAAAGAGGAGGTTTTTTGTTTTCAGACAAAGCATTTTCTACTATTTTAACAAGCTTGTAATTTAAAACTTTTGTACTTTTGAATCATGGCAGAATTTAATCAAACTCCGGAAGAAGAACTCCAGTCGTTTAGAAATAGCATAGGCACCGCCGAAAAATCTGGAAAAAGAAAGTGGGTTTATGCCAAAAAAGTAGATGGGAAATTCTATAAATGGCGAAGCATTGTGAGCTATTTTTTGCTCGCATTCCTAATCATCACGCCATTTATTAAAATCAATGGCAACCCTTTATTTAAATTTGATATCATCAACAGGGAGTTTTACCTATTCAGCTACCCATTTTTCACCTCTGATTTCAAAATCTTCGCCATCGGAATGATTACAAGCATCGTATTCATCATTCTATTCACCGTGGTGTATGGGCGAATTTTCTGCGGGTGGATTTGCCCACAGACCATCTTCCTTGAAATGGTTTTTAGAAAAATAGAATTTGCCATCGATGGAGATAGAAATAAGCAAATGAAGCTAGAAAAACAGGAATGGGATGAGGAAAAAATTAAGAAAAGAGCCTTGAAATGGAGCATCTTTGCCCTAATCTCTTTCATTATAGCTAATATACTATTTGCGTGGGTTATCGGGATTGATGAGCTTCAAAAACTTATCACCGAAGGCCCTATACAAAATTTAAGCACATTCATCGGGCTATTAATTTTCACTGGTCTATTCTACTTTGTATTCACTTGGTTCCGAGAGCAAGCCTGCGTGCTAGTATGCCCATACGGAAGGCTTCAAGGTGTATTAATTGATAAAAAAACCATCATCGTAGCCTACGACTACAAGCGTGGAGAGCGCACCAAAGGCAGAGCTAAATTTAAGCGCGGAATAGACCGCCAAGCGGAAGGAATAGGCGACTGTATTGACTGCGGAAACTGTGTAGCCGTATGCCCTACTGGTATCGACATCAGAAACGGAACTCAGCTTGAATGTGTAAACTGTACTGCGTGTATTGATGCCTGCGACGAGGTGATGAGCAAAATTAATTTACCAACGGGATTGATTCGCTATGCCTCCGAAGAAAACATTGCAGAAAACAAACCATTTAAATTCACTGCGAGAATGGCGGCATATACATTTGTACTGGTATTATTACTTTCTGTCTTAACGGCTTTGATTTTTACCCGATCAGATGTAAACTCTAAATTCTTAAAAGAAGCAGGCACCGATTTTAAAATTGTGAACAACAATATTGTAACCAATAATTTTGAATACAATTTGCAAAACAAAACTAAAGAAACTAAACAATTGCATTTAGAACTTGCTAATTATAAAGATGGAAAAATTGAACTCGTAAATCACGCACCTATATTAATCCTAGAACCAGGAAAACAAGTTCAAGGAAAAATGATTATCTCAATTCCTAAACACGAATTGAAATCTTACAAGGCAAAAATTACGATCAATGTACTAGACGAAAACAACAAATTGATCGATTCTTATCGTACAAGTTTCTCGGCTCCGTACAAATTCCAATACTAAAAGAAAAATATGGCAAAATTTAATTTTACTTGGGGACATGGCGTCATTTTAGCACTCGTGGGATTTATGGCATTTATTTTAAGTCTAATTTTTCTAGCCGACACACCAGGCGATTTAGTTTCAGAGAATTATTATGAACATTCTTTAAATTACCAAAAAGAAACCATAGAAGCTGAAAAAAACACCAATACTCTTGTGCACAAACCAGAGGTGAGGCTACAAGCAAATGGAATAAACATCGTATTTCCAAAAGAAATAAAGCCTAGCGAAGGCTCTGTTTTGCTCATTCGTGGTGCCTATGCAAAAGATGATGTAAAAGACACTTTGCATTTAAGAAATCAACAGCAATTGATTCCCGCAGCAAAATTGCAAAAAGGAGAATACGACATGGAACTTCGCTGGAAAAACAACGGAGATTTCTATTTAATAAAAAAAAGAATTGAATGGGGGTATTAATCATCTCTGCACTTGTTCTAGGCTTAGCCAATAGCTTGCATTGCGTGGGCATGTGTGGTCCTATTGCCTTTTCCCTGGGGCTTTCTCAAGAAAAAAATGTAGCCTTTTACATCAAAAACCTTTTATACCAATTGGGGAGAGTTACCACCTATACATCTCTGGGTGTGCTCGTTGGCTTAGTAGGGAAAGGAATTTCGTTGGCTGGATTTCATGGAAAAATCAGTATAGCCATGGGAATTTTAATGATCATTTATGCCCTTTTGCCCAAGAAAACCATTGCAAAAGTTGAAAGCTTTGGGAATACCTCAAGATTTTTAATACAAGTAAAATCTAAACTAGGCGAATTCATCAAAAAAAGAAGTTATTTCTCATTATACATTACAGGAATCCTAAACGGCTTACTGCCTTGTGGCGCTGTGTACATTGCGCTCATTGCTGCCATTGCTACCCAGAGCATTGCAAAAAGCGCTATGTTTATGGCACTTTTTGGATTAGGGACTATTCCGTTGATGTTTTTGGCGGTGTTTCTAGGAGCAAGCCTAAATTTACCACTTAGAAATAAATTAAATAAAATATTGCCTTATTTAATTATTTTAATAGGAATATTATTCATCATCAGAGGACTAGAACTCGGTATTCCGTTTTTATCCCCACCCGCCTCGGCATTGGATGTAAGCGGGAATCCGCATTCTTGTCACTGTCATTAATCAATTATTTAAGCCTTATGGAAATAGAAAAATCTTATATACAAAAACGCTTATTCCTCTTGCAGGATAAAAATTACAAGGATTTTCAAGAACGGCTAATCCCCACGGTGGAAGCCGAGCGAATCATCGGTATCAGAACGCCTAGACTTAGAAAGTTTTCGCAAGATTTTTTCAAAGAAAAACCCGAGCTGCTAAACGAATTCTTGGCAGATTTGCCACATACTTATTATGAGGAAAATAATCTGCATTTATTCCTAGTTTCAGAGTTTAAGGATTTGGCGCACGCAATCAGCGAGACCGAACGCATACTGCCCTATATAGACAACTGGGCTACTTGCGACATCACTCGACCAAAAGTTTTCGAAGAAAATCCTGAGCTTATTTATGCCAAGATAAAAGAATGGATTACGAGCGAACATGAATTTACGATTCGCTACGCCATTGGTATTTTGCTTGAACTGTATTTAGATGAAAATTTCTCAACCGAGCATTTAGACTTAGTCGCTTCGGTAACAGATGAACGCTACTATGTGCAAATGATGATGGCTTGGTATTTTAGCTATGCTTTGATTAAGCAATATGAGCACGCGATTCCTTATCTTGAGCAACATAAATTACCACCTTTTGTTCATACTAAAACCATTCAAAAAGCCATTGAGAGTAGGCGCATTTCAGATAAGAAAAAATCATATCTGAAATTTTTAAGACAAAAAGTTAAACTCAAGGCTTTATTCTTAAAAAGAAAAAAATTATATTTGTAGCATATCCAAAAAAATAAAAAAAATGTCAGTACTAGTAAATAAAGATTCAAAAATCATCGTTCAAGGTTTTACAGGAAGCGAAGGAACTTTCCATGCAGAACAAATGATTGCTTACGGAACCAATGTTGTAGGAGGTGTTACGCCTAAAAAAGGAGGACAAACTCATTTAGGAAAACCCGTTTTCAACACTGTACAAGATGCTGTAGATGCAACAGGAGCCGATGTAAGTATCATTTTCGTTCCACCAGCATTTGCTGCAGATGCCATTATGGAAGCTGCAGATTCTGGAATAAAAGTGATCGTTTGTATCACCGAGGGGATTCCTACCGCAGATATGGTGCGCGTGAAATCCTATATCGACCAAAGAGACTGCACCCTCATCGGGCCCAACTGCCCTGGAATCATCACCTCTGGCGAGGCGAAAGTGGGCATTATGCCAGGTTTTGTATTTAAAAAAGGAAAAGTAGGAATCGTCTCTAAATCAGGCACCCTCACCTATGAAGCTGCCGACCAAGTAGTAAAAGCAGGCTATGGAATCTCTACCGCCATCGGTATCGGAGGCGACCCAATCATAGGCACCACTACAAAAGAGGCTGTGGAACTTTTTATGAACGACCCAGAGACCGAGTGCATTGTGATGATTGGCGAAATCGGAGGGCAATTGGAAGCCGAAGCCGCTAGATGGATTAAAGAAAATGGCACAAAACCCGTGGTGGGCTTCATTGCAGGACAGACTGCACCAAAGGGTAGAACCATGGGACACGCAGGCGCCATTGTAGGCGGAAAAGATGACACCGCACAAGCAAAAATGAAAATTATGCAAGAATGTGGAATTCATGTTGTATCTTCGCCCGCGAAAATCGGTGCAAAGGTTGCCGAGGTTTTAAAATAAAAAAATTAAAATTTAACTACTTATGAAAAACAAATTTATCTTAACAGCAGTTTTATGCTTAGCATTCAGCGTGAGTTTTGCGCAAATTGGAGGATTTTTACAAGACACTCGATTTGGTGTAAAGGCAGGGCTTAACTATTCAAGAGTCAAAGACATTCATTCAGAATCTGGGTCTAGACTTGGGTTCAACGCTGGGGTGCAGGCTTTAATCCCTGTGTCTTATGGCAACGAATTTTTCATTCAGCCAGAGATTACCTATTCGCAAAAAGGGGAGTCTAACGAAATTTCAGGAGAAGGCAAGGAGGTGTATCGTATGGACTATATTGATGTTCCTGTGCTATTTAAAGCCTACTTCTCTGAAAGAGATACGGATTTCTTTGCTTTATTTGGCCCTAAGTTCTCATTTTTAATTGATGATAGCATTAAAAATCCCTTAGAAAAAGGTGAGCGCTACCACAGTGATGAGTATAATAAATTTGACTTTGGCTTGGTTGGCGGTGTAGGCTTCTCTTATTTAAGAAACTGGGAAGTAGATGCCCGCATTGAATACGGCTTTATGGACACTAACAAGACTCAAAAGGACAGTAATAATAATGTCGTTACTAGTTTATCGCTATCTTATATTTTCTAAATTAAAGACGATAAAATAAAGAAAAGGCTTTTCAATTATTTTTGAAAAGCCTTTTTTTTATAACCTATTTTTCTTGTTCCTTCCTTAATTCATCCCAAAAAACAGCGCGGCTCAGTGGTTCATACTCTGCTCGCTCACCTAGCTCCACGAGCTTATCACTTTTAATTTTTCGGTGAGAGTAATTGGCCAAATTCCCTGTTTTCATACAAATGGCGTGCACCTTAGTTACATACTCTGCTACGGCCATCAGGTTAGGCATTGGGCCAAATGGTCGCCCTTTAAAATCCATATCTAGCCCTGCAATGATTACCCTTTTCCCAGAGTTGGCCAAAAGGTTTGCCACTTCCACTATACCCTCATCAAAAAACTGCGCTTCATCAATCCCCACTACATCGCAATCGCTTGCTAAAATTGGCAAATTGGAGCTTGCCTCTATGGGGGTGGCTCGTTTTTTATTTTCATCGTGCGAAACCACATCTTGCTCATCATAGCGCGTATCTAGGGCAGGTTTAAAGATTTCCACCTTTTGCCCAGCCAGCTCGGCGCGTTTTATTCTACGGATTAATTCCTCTGTTTTGCCAGAGAACATAGAGCCACAGATTACTTCAATCCAGCCAGTATTTTTTGCGTGATTTATGGTATTCTCTAAAAACATAGGGCAAATTTACAATCTAATTTTTTTATTTCACCACATATTTGATTTGGTTTTTTGCAGAGATATTTTATGTACAAATTTTAATTTTTATGAGCAAAAAATTTTTTCTGCACATTGTGATTTCTCTATTTTCTGACTAAAAAAACCGCTCACTGCGTGAGCGGATTTTCAAAACCGTGTAATATATGCTTTCTTATTTTTTCTCTAACTCTTCTTTAATCTTAGCTTCTAGCTCTTCGGCTAATTCTGGATTATCTTTAAGCACGGCACGCACGGCATCACGGCCTTGCCCCAGCTTAGTCTCGCCATAGGAGTACCACGAACCGCTCTTTTTAATGATACCTAAATCAGTGGCGATATCTAGAATTTCGCCTGTTTTAGACACCCCTTCCCCGTACATAATATCAAACTCGGCACTGCGGAATGGTGGCGCTACTTTGTTTTTAACTACCTTAACGCGTGTCAAGTTACCAATCACATCATTCCCGTCCTTAATTTGGGTGGAGCGGCGAATGTCTAAACGCACCGAGGCATAGAATTTAAGGGCATTCCCTCCTGTGGTGGTTTCTGGGCTACCGAACATTACACCGATTTTCTCTCTCAGCTGGTTGATGAATATGGCGGTACACTTAGTTTTATTAATAGTACCCGTGAGTTTCCTCAATGCTTGGGACATTAATCGTGCTTGCAAGCCCACTTTGGAATCTCCCATATCGCCATCAATTTCTGATTTTGGGGTAAGTGCCGCCACGGAGTCAATCACGATGATATCTATCGCGCCCGAGCGTATTAAGTTATCGGCAATTTCAAGGGCCTGCTCCCCGTTATCTGGCTGCGAGATGATTAAATGCTCTACATCTACGCCTAGTTTTTCGGCATAATAGCGGTCAAAAGCGTGCTCCGCATCAATAAAAGCGGCGATGCCTCCTGCCTTTTGAGCCTCCGCAATGGCGTGTATGGCGAGGGTTGTTTTCCCAGAAGACTCGGGCCCATAGATTTCCACAATCCGCCCGCGCGGATATCCGCCCACGCCCAAGGCTATATCTAGACCTAGCGAGCCAGTGGGGATTACGGCAATATCTTCATCTATGGCCTTATCGCCCATCATCATCACGGCGCCTTTCCCATAGTTTTTATCCATTTTATCTAGCACCAATTGGAGTGCTTTTCGTTTTGCTTCGTCTATTTCGCTCATATTTTTTATTTTTCTGAATTTAAAATTTGATTTGCGTGGTCTTTTGTTTTTACTTTTTCAATTACGCGCTCCACCACGCCATTCTCGTTGATGATGAATGTTACGCGGTGAATTCCATCATAAGTTCTGCCCATAAACTTTTTCTCGCCCCATACGCCAAATGCATCTATAATTTGCCTATCCACATCAGCGATTATAGGGAATTTAAAGTCATATTTATCACTAAATTTTCGTTGTTTTTCCACCGAATCGGCACTCACACCTATCACCTGATAGCCCTGCGCGTGGAGCGCTTCGAGGTTATCATTAATATTGCAAGCTTCCGCGGTGCACCCTGGGGTGCTGGCCTTGGGGTAGAAAAAAACGACTAACTTTTGATTTTCAAACTCGGTGGAGTTATGCTCCTTTCCATACTGGTCTACACCACTAAAAGGCGGCATTTTATCACCTACTTGTAAGATTTTTTTCATTTGGTAAAGGTACATTTTTTTTCTAGTTTTTTTATCATTTAAATAGATTTTAAGATTTGCAAAAATATAGATTAAAATATTTATCTTTGGTAAAAATTAAAAACATGAATATTCGTCAAAAAATCCTTTTTACCACTCTAGTACTCGTTGAGCTAGCGAGCGTTGTGCTATGGTTTATGGAAAAAATTGATTTAAACCCGTAGTGCATTATAAAAAAGGTTGCTCATGTGACGGAAGAATAGTGAATTTTACTGGTTTTCAATTAAATAAAATTACAAGCCGCCTAGGGACAAGTTGCAATTTTATTTTTATCTAAAATTGAAAGGCTCGTTTGCAGCGAAGAAAACGAAAATTTTTCCTTTCTTTGGGAATATTGGCGAAAATGATCTTCCTGATTATCATTCAATATCACAATAAATTAATCTCATTTGGATAATGCACTACGGGTTTGATTTAATTGTATTTGTATTAATCATGGCTATCGTGGGGCTAGGCATCGGATGGGGCGTAAATAAACTTTCGGATTCGGAAAAATAATCTACTTTTTTCATTAAAAGCAAGCACATAATGTTAATAAATTGCAACTTTTCACAGAATATTTCTATATTTGGGGGAATTATGAGTTTTTTAAACAAGAAAAATAGCTTTTTATACAGTTTTTTATGCGGGGCTTTTTGCATGATTTATGCGCAAAATGTATCTCTAGAGGATGCCATTTATTTCAAATATTCGCCTAAATCCATTGAAGGCGGACAATCTCTGAACGATGACGAGCACTACACGCTACTCACGCCCGAAGGTATTTCTAAATTTAGCTATAAAAATACTGAAAAAGTGGCAGATTTATCCAAAGGACGCTATAGCGATTACAGCTTTAGCCCAGATGAAAATCTACTTTTGCTTGAAAAAAGTCCAGAGAAAATTTATCGCCGCTCTAAAAGAGCAAAATATGCTGTGAAAAATTTAAAAACGGGACAAGTCGAACCGATTTTTAAAGGAAATAAAATCCAAGAGCCTACTTTTTCGCCCGATGGAACAAAAGTTGCTTTTGTGTTTGAGAATAATTTATATTACCAAAATTTAGCTACTCAAAAAGTTACACAAGTTTCTGCAGATGGTAAGAAAAACGAAATCATCAATGGAGTAGCAGATTGGGTGTATGAGGAGGAGTTTTCGTTTGTGCGAGCATTTGACTGGAGTGCAGATGGGCAATATCTAGCTTATTTAAAGTTTGATGAAAGCCAAGTGCCTGTGATGAATATTGATGTGTATCGCAGAGGGATTTATCCAGATGAATTAAGCTTTAAATATCCTAAAGCGGGCGAAAAAAATTCTGTGGTGAGTGCAGAGGTGTACAACCTCAACGACCAAAAAACTGCAACGGTGAATCTGGCTGAATACAAAGATTTCTATATTCCAAGAATTCAGTTTAATCCATATAATGATGATTTATATCTTTTGGTTTCAAACAGGCACCAGAACCAAGTAGATGTTTTGCAATACAATCCAGCAAATAATCAAGTAAAAAAGCTTTTTTCTGAAAAAGACAAGGCGTGGATAGATACCGATCATTTTATTTTTAAATTCCTAGACAAAGATAGCTTCTTATGGGGAAGCGAGCGCGACGGGTTCCGCCATTTGTATCGTTACAATACGCATGGCAAACTGCTCGGGCAAGTAACTAAAGGCAACTGGGAGGTAACTGAGTTTTATGGCTACGATCCTAAGTCTAAAAAAATATTTTTCCAATCTACTGAGCCTGGCAGCATCAACCGCGGTGTCTACTCCGTCAATCTAAACGGCAAGGATAAAAAAACTTTGGCTACACAAAAGGGAATTAATTCAGCTTTATTTAGCAAAAACTTTCGTTATTTTATTCTCACGCACAGCCAAGCCAACAAAGTACCTGTCTACACACTCAACGACGGAAACTCGGGCAAAGTGATTCGTGTGCTTGAGGATAATAAGGAAACGGAACAGAGAATTGCTCAAACCAATTTTTCGCCAAAGGAATTTAGTGTAATTCATGTAAATGGCCAAGAGTTAAACGCTTACATGATTAAGCCTAAAGACTTTAATCCAAAGAAAAAATATCCACTTTTAATGTATTTATACAACGGCCCTGGTAGCCAAGAAGTAAAAAATGCAAGTTTTGATTATTATTTTTGGTGGTTTCAATACTTGGCAAGCCATGGCTACATTGTCGCCGTGGTAGACGGTCGTGGAACAGGATATAAAGGAGCTGCTTTCAAAAAAGTGACTTACAAAAATCTTGGAAAATTAGAATTGGAAGACCAAATCGCTGCCGCGAAATATTTCGGATCATTACCTTATGTGGATAAAACTAGAATCGGTATGTTTGGCTGGAGTTTTGGGGGCTACATGACGCTACTTGCGATGACCAAAGGAGCAGACACCTTCAAAACAGGGATTTCCGTGGCTCCTGTAACCAATTGGAGATTGTATGACACCGTATATACCGAGCGTTTCCTACAAACACCACAAGAAAACGAAGCGGGCTATGAGGACAACTCCCCTCTTAATTATGCTAATTTACTTAAAGGGAATTTGCTCCTGATTCACGGCTCGGCAGACGACAATGTACATTTGCAAAATTCAATGTTGATGAACGAGGCTCTTGTGCAAAATAATAAGGATTTTGATTTTATGGTTTATCCCGACAAAAACCATGGAATCTATGGCGGAAACACTCGCTTACATTTATTCAGAAAAATCAGTAATTACATATTTAAAAACTTATAAACTTTAAACCTATGAGTATTTCATTAAACCAAAACAATTTACCGAACGGGATACCTCAGAAAGAGATTTTAGGTCATCCAGCGGGATTATTCGTGCTATTCTTTTCAGAAATGTGGGAGCGTTTCTGCTACTATGGCATGCGTACTTTGCTTACACTTTATGTGGTAAAAGCTTTATTGCAATCAGATGCTACGGCATTTTCCATCTACGGAGCCTACACAGGTCTTGTATATGCAGCACCAGTATTGGGAGGCTGGGTTGCCGACCATGTTCTTGGATATAAATACTCCGTACTCTTCGGGGGAATCATGATGATGATTGGGGAAATGCTGATCCTCGGTCCTCACTTTCTGGGCACAAGCGTGCAAGAAACGGGGCTCACTTGGCTCTACATAGGTATGGCAATCATCATTGTAGGGAATGGCTACTTCAAAGCAAATATTTCCTCTATTGTAGGAAAACTCTACAAGGATAACGATGTGAGACGAGATTCTGGTTTCACCATTTTCTATATCGGAATTAATCTTGGAGCATTGCTTGCTACGCTTATCGCAGGATGGGTGGGAGAAGTTTATGGCTACGAATATGGTTTCGGATTGGCTGGTATCGGAATGCTTTGCGGTATCTTTATCTTCTATGCAGGTAGAAAATTATACGGACACGTTGCTGAACCTCCTGCAAATTTAAACAACAAAGTAGTAGGTCCGCTTACAAGATTCCATGTTACTATTTTAGCTTCAATTGCAATTATTCCATTATTATATCTTTTAATTCAATACAACACGCTGGTAGGATACCTAATGGTTGTCGTTGCACTTTATGTGCTTTACACACTGCTTTCTGCGGGAATTAAAGGTGGCAAAATCCTGAGAGATAGAATGATTATTTTTGTAATTCTATGTTTATTAAATATCATTTTCTGGGCATTTTTTGAACAAGCGGGGACATCGCTCACACTCTTTGCAGAGAGAAATGTAGACAGACAAAACTTCTTAGGCTTCTGGAACATCACAGCTGCTCAAACACAAGTATTTAACGCATTTTACATCATCGCAATGGGTTCAGTTTTCTCAATGCTTTGGATTAAATTAGATAAATTAAAACTTAACCCAAATATTCCTGCTAAATTCGGAATTGGTATTGTACTAGTAGGTATCGGTTTCTTGGTTCCTAAATTATTCCCAATTAGCCCACTATATACTGTATCTATTTGGGCATTGGTTCTATTATACTTTTGCCACACTATTGGAGAGTTATTTTTATCTCCTATTGGGCTTTCCATGGTAACTAAATTAGCCCCTAAAAACATGACAGGTACTCTGATGGGAGCATGGTTCTTATCTCTTGCGGGAGCAAATTATGTTGCGGGTAGTATTCTTGCGCCACTCACAGGAACTGGCGGAGAGGAAAATGCAGCAGATGTTGTGATGACGCCAGCACAGAGCTTGGCTCAGTATCTAGAAGTATTTGGCAAGTTTGGCTACATCGCCGTGGGCTGTGGTCTTGTGGTACTTTTAGCTTCTCCATTCTTAAATAAATTAATGCACGGAATTAAATAATTTTGATTCTAGTAGATATAAAAAAGCTACTTCTTTGGGAGTAGCTTTTTTCAAATATAATTAATGGAAAAAACGACTTGAAAGAAAAAAATACCAAACTTTTAATTCTTTTCGAAAAAAAACACTACTTTTACCGCGTTTTAAAAATAAAACATTTTCGACAATGGAAGAAAACAAAAAAACTTTGATGGAAAACATTATGACCATAAAACCAGCTTTTTGGTTAGCGAGTTTTATGGAGCTTATGGAACGATGGGCTTGGTACGGGCTCTTTGGTGTATTCTCATTGTACTTGGTAGCAAGTACCGACGAAGGAGGGCTTGGCTTTGATCATATAAAAAAAGCCTCTATTATGTCCGAAATCACAGCACTGCTCTACTTTTTACCCCTATTTCTTGGAGTAATCGCCGATAGAATTGGCTACAAATTATCATTAATCATAGCCTATGTAATCATGATTATTGGCTACTATTTCTTGGGGCATGCCAGCAGCTACTGGAGCGTATATTTCTTATTTCTATTGGTAGCTTTAGGAGCTGCCATGTTTAAACCTGTGGCTTCTGGAATTGTTTCTAAATCAACGAATAAAGACAACGGAACCATAGGGTTCGGGATTTTCTACATGATGGTAAACATCGGTGGATTCGTAGGTCCAGCTTCATCTTCCTACCTCAGAACTACTTTTGGATGGAAATTAATTTTTGTTCAAGCTGCAGTGGTAATTGCCATCAACCTGTTTTTAGTCGTTTTCTTCTTTAAAGAACCAGAAAGGCAAGTTTATAAAAAAGAAAGCATCGGTGTAGAGATTAAAAACTCGCTCAACAATATCTGGGAGGCACTTAAAGATACAAAACTCACCGTGCTTTTAATCCTCATGATTGGATTCTGGACTATGTTTAATCAGTTGTTCTATACTTTGCCAAACTTTATCACCGATTGGGTAGATTCGGCACCATTGAGCAATTGGATCAATCAAAACTTGCCAGCACTCTCTAATACTTTAACCGAAAACGGGCAAGTAAAAGCAGAATGGTTTACCAATATCGATGCTCTGATGATTGTATTCCTACAAATCTTCGTTTCGTATTTTGCGACTAAAATGCGACATGTAAGTGCCATGATTCGAGGTTTCATCATTGCCTCTATCGGGATTGGGCTTACCTTCTACACGCACAATTTTATGTACACCATCATCGGTACCATGATTTTTGCCATTGGAGAAATGACGACCAACCCTACTTTCTCTTCATTTATCGCATTGATTTCGCCTAAAGGTAAAGAAGCTTTGTACCAAGGTACTTATTTCTTACCAGTAGCTGTAGGTAATTACTTAACAGGCTTTATTTCAGGAAACTTATACGAAGCTTGGTCAGACAAATTAGGTCTTTGCCAAAGATACATGGCAGAAAAAGGAATCCCAATGCCAAAAGTAGGCGACGGCTTTACCAAAAGAGATTACTTTGCCCTAGCCGAACAAAAATTAGGCTTAACACATTGGCAACTCACCGATTTGCTTTGGGATACTTATTCGCCAAATAAAATCTGGTATGTGATTGTGGGCGTGGGGGCGATCACCATCGTTGCTCTTTCCATCTACGACCGAGTGGTGATAAGACCAAGAGAGAAAAAGCATTTGCTTGACGAATAAAAAATACCAAAAAATCATTTTTTAACAATTAAAATAAAGGTTTCATTTAGAAAAATGAAACCTTTATTTTTTAGCTTAAACCCTTAATTCATTGTTCTTTTTGGGCTAAATCATTATTTTTTTAGCTATCGTAAAAAATTTTATTATTTTTACGGAATTAAAATTTTAAACAGAAAATAAAAAAATCAAATTAATGAATAATTCTACAGCTGATTTTTTCGATAAGAAAAACCAGGTTCTAGGACACCCTGCGGGGCTTTTTGTCCTATTTTTTACGGAAATGTGGGAGCGTTTTTCGTTCTACGGAATGCGTGCCTTGCTTGTTTTATTTTTAGTAAGTTCGGTAGGGATTGGTGGCTGGGATTGGCCGCGTGAAAACGCATTATCACTTTATGGAACTTACTTAGCACTGCTTTATCTTACGCCCATCATCGGCGGGCAGCTTGCCGATCGCTATCTTGGCTATCGCAAAGCAATTATCATAGGAGCTGTAATCATCACGCTGGGGCATGCCTCTATGGCAATTGAGCACATCAAAGCCTTTATGTACATTGGGCTTTTACTTTTGGTTATAGGCACAGGGTTCTTCAAGCCCAATATGACTTCCTTTATTTCCGTTTTATACCAAAATCACCCTGAAAAGAAAGACGGGGCTTACACCATTTTCTATATGGGTGTAAACTCTGGTTCGTTCTTGGGTATCATGCTTTGTGGGTACTTGGGCGAAACTTTTGGCTGGAGCTGGGGCTTCGGCTTGGCAGGAATTTTCATGCTTTTAGGTTTATTGCAATTCACTCTTTCACATAAAATCTTTGGCGATGTGGGCATGAAACCTACGGCTAACGATGACACCGTGGAAAGCGACACACACGAAAAAATCCAAGATAAACCTAATCCGTTTACATTGGTAGACAAAATCATCATGTTTGTGGTTGCTACACTTGGTTTAATCTGGGTGATTAACGATCCAATCGCTAAAATTTCACACTACAATATTTTAGAAATCAGCGGAACAGATATATCTAACAATGCCATAATTGTTGCCTTGATCATGTTTCTTTATTTACTTGTGAGCCGTACGCTTCGTTACAGCAAAATCACTCGCGACAGAATGTTTGCCGTGATGATTATCGCATCGCTCATCATTTTCTTTTGGGCAAGTTTTGAGCAAGCGGGAGGGTCTATGAGTATTTTTGCTAAAGATTACACCAATCGTGTACTTGCGGGAAATTATGCCTTAGCATTTAATATTGTAGACATCATCATTACTGTGGTGCCCGTAGCGATTATCTCTTATGTTTTATTCTTATTAATTAAAAAAACATACAAGAAATTCTTATTAGCCAACACCATTTTGGGCGTGAGTTTCTTGATCATTTGGTCTTTGATTTTCTGGAAAATCTATTACGGATTTAATACTTATTCTTATCAAGTGTCTATTCCAGAAACCGAGGACACCGTGATTCTTACAGCAGATCAGCTTAAACCTGGAGACAATATCTATGTAGTAGATGTTGATAAAAAAGGTAAAAACTTTAAACAAATCACTGCCGAAAAAGCTAAAGAAGTGAGCAACTCTCAAGTAGCGACTATCGTAGAGAAAAAAGAAAACCAAATCGAGATTCCAGCCACTTGGTTCGGGATTTTGAACTCGCTATTCATAATCATTTTTGCACCATTAATGTCTAAATGGTGGGAAAGCCGTTTCAACCCATCACTGGCAGGAAAATACGCCATTGGTCTGTTTTTCTTGGCGGCAGGATTTGGGTTCTTGGCTTTCGGGGCGCGTGATATTCCAAACGGAGCTACGGCAGCCTCTGTGAGTTTTATTTGGCTCGTCTTGGCTTATTTCCTCCACACGCTGGGAGAACTCTGCGTACAACCAGTAGGGCTTTCATCGGTGAGTAAATTGGTGCCACCTCGCATGGTTGCCTTTATGTTTGGGGTTTGGTACTTGGCACTTGCCATTGGAAACAAAACTTCGGGTAAAATGGGAGAAATGATAGACCAGATTTCTAAAGAACACGGGATTTCTAGTTTCTTCTTAATTTTCACCATAGTTCCAGCTATAATTGGTGTAATTGCATTACTTTTGCACCCACTATTGAAGCGATTAATGCATGGCATTAAATAATTTTAAAAAAAGGTGGAACAAAAATTGATTAAGCATTAAAAAATCAAACTATGAAACAATTATTTTCGTTATTTATCATTCTTGTAGCAAGTTTAAGTTTTGCTCAAGAAATCCAATGGAAAACCATTGAACAAGCTGAGAAGGAAATGCAGGCACATCCAGAAAAGCCTTTGTATATCGATGTATATACCGACTGGTGTGGCTATTGCCGAAAAATGGATGTATCAACCTACAAAAATGCTGCAGTAGTTGAAAAAATCAACAAAGATTATATCCCAGTGAAATTTAATGCAGAAGAAAAAAAGGACATTAAATTCATGGGGCATGAGTTTAAATTTGTGAGTGCAGGCCCTAGCGGTATAAACACTTTAGCTTACAACTTACTGCAAGGACAAATGAGCTACCCTTCTGTCGTGATTCTTACTAAAGAAGGCAAAATCACCAATATCTTGCGTGGGTATTTAACGCCCGACGAAGTGCTCTCAGAGATTTAATCATATTCAAAAAAATAAAACCAAAAAAGTCGTTTCATTTCTGAAACGACTTTTTATTGTGCATTAAAAAATGTTTAAAAATCACATTTTCCATATTTTTTCATGAACTCTTCTGCCGTGCGCACCATATTTCTAGAGCCACAGAAAAACGGTACTCTTTCGTGTAAACTCTCGGGCTGAATTTCCAAAATCCTTTGATAACCATCACTTGCAAATCCGCCCGCTTGCTCAGTGAGCATCGCCATAGGATTACACTCATACAACAATCTTAATTTACCTTTTGGGTGATTGGTTCCTGAGGGATAAATGTAAATTCCGCCTTTCATCATATTTCTGTGAAAATCTGCCACAAGCGAACCGATATATCGCGAAGTATAAGGCCTATCGCCTTCAGATTTCTGGCAATATTTAATGTAATCTTTCACGCCTTGCGGAAAATGCACATAATTTCCCTCGTTAATGGAATAAATATTCCCCGTTGGTGGAAATTTCATATTCGGGTGCGACAGATAAAATGTCCCAATGGCGGGATCAAGCGTAAACCCGTTCACACCATTCCCCGTCGTATAAACCAAAATCGTAGAAAGCCCATACAGCACATAGCCTGCCGCCACTTGATGGATTCCCTTTTGTAAAAAATCCTCCATCTGCACAGGGGTTCCCTCGGGAGTCACACGACGATACACCGAGAATATCGTCCCCACCGTAACATTCACATCGGCATTGGAAGACCCATCGAGCGGATCTATGAGCACAACATATTTACTCAAGTGCGAATTTCCTCCGCCCTCGATTTGAATAAAATCCTCGTTCTCTTCCGAGGCTATTCCGCAAACCACCTCACGCTGTGTGAGTGCTTTGATAAATGTCTCATTGGCAAAAACATCTAGCTTTTTCTGCTGTTCGCCCTGCACATTTTCGCTACCCACATCGCCCAAAATCTTCTCCACAAGCCCCGCCTTGTTCACTTCTTGATTCACCACTTTGGTTGCCAATTTTATACAGCTCAAAAGCCGCGAAAGCTCACCTGTGGAATACTTAAAATCGTTTTGATTCTGAATAATAAATTCGCCGAGCGTTTGATAATTTTTAGCCATGATAGAAATTTTATTGTTAAGGTTATCTCAAAGTTAGGAATTAATTTTCACAAATTCAATTATTTAAAAATAAAATTCTGAGCGGTTTTATACATTTTTTTTATTTAAAAATCTAAATGATTAAATTTGTAGAAAAGCCTTTATTTAGCATTATGAAACCAAAATTTATCATCATTAATGGTCCTAACTTAAACCTACTCGGCACACGCGAACCAGAAATCTACGGCAACAAAACTTTTGAAGATTTTTTGCCAGAAATCCGTGAAAAATTCTCGCATTGCGACATTGAATATTACCAAACCAATCACGAGGGCAGCATTATCGACAAATTGCACGAAGTGGGATTTTCCTACCAAGGTATCGTCCTAAACGCAGGTGCTTACACTCACTATTCTTATGCCATTGCCGATGCACTTAAAGCCATCAAAACACCGTGTATCGAAATCCATATTTCGGACATTTATGCACGAGAAAACTTTAGAAGCCAGTCTGTTACAGGCACAAACTGCATCAGCATTGTGAGCGGAAAAGGCTTAGAGGGCTATAAAATTGCCTTGCAGGAATTGCTCGATTATTTAAAAATCTAAATTTCGCTTATTTTTCGATGAAAATTCTACACACCGCCGATTGGCACATTGGTAAAAAGCTGCACAATTACGATTTACACCAAGATTTTGATTTATTCATCGATTGGCTTTGCCAATTGGTAGAAGATCGTGAGATTGATTTAATTTTAGTTTCGGGCGATATTTTTGACACGGGCAATCCTTCTGCCGAAAGCCGAAAGCAGTTTTATCAAAGCTTAATTCGTTTGCAAAAATTAAATTGCCAAATCATTCTCACAGGTGGCAATCACGATTCGGCTTCTATGCTTAATGCACCAAAAGATATTTTAAACGAAATTTCGGTGAAGATGATTGGCGGAATGCCCGAAAACATAGAGGATTGTGTGATCCCTTTCAAGAAAAATGACGAAGAAATCGTAATTTGCGCCATTCCGTTTTTGCGCGATGCAGATTTGCGCCGCGCCAACGATGGCTTGTCTTACGACGACCGCATTCAAGCCGTGCAAAAAGGGATTGAAAACACTTATGCTCAGGCTGCAAAATACTGCGAATTGCAATTTCCAAATGTACCCGTCATCGCCATGGGGCATTTGTTCACGGCGGGTGTTTCCTCGACATCGGATAGCGAGCGAGACATCCAAATCGGGAACGAGGCAAAATTTGATGCGCATCGTTTGAACGATCGTTTTGCCTATGTGGCACTTGGGCACATTCACAAACCACAGAGAATCAACGCAAAACAGCCCACTTTTTATTCAGGCTCTCCGCTTCCGCTTTCGTTTAGCGAAAGAAAAGACGAAAAAAGAGTACTTTTAATCGATACCGAAAAGGGCTTTGAGCCCGAAAGCATTTCCGTACCGAGTTTTAGAAAATTAATTCGTATTTCGGGAGATTTAGAAAACATTAAAACTAAACTTAATACGCTAAACAGCGATTCTACACTGACTAATTTACTAGAAATAGAGCTTAAAGAGCCTAAATTTTCAATTCAGGTGGAAACGGATTTTTTGGATTTAATTTCCAATTTTAAAGAAGAAAATTTCAACATTATTAAAACTAAAATGTTTTTTGAAGACCGAGTTTTGGGCACCAATGAGCTTTTTCATCAAGATGTAAATATTTCGGATTTAAGCCCAAATGAAGTTTTTGATGAATTTTTGGAAACGCAAACTTTGGACGATGCATATGCAAAAGAATTAAGGGAAGCTTTTACGCTTTTGCTGCAAGAAGTGTATGACCAACAAACCGAAAACCTTTAGCCATGAAAATCCTAAAAATCGAATTTAAAAACATCAACTCACTGGAAGGGGAACACTGCATAGATTTTACCCAGAAACCTTTTGAAGACAACAGCCTTTTTGCCATTACAGGCCCCACGGGAAGCGGAAAATCCACGATTCTAGATGTAATTTCGCTTGCGTTGTACAATAAAATTCCTCGTCTCGACTCCATCAGCAAAAGCAATATCGAAAAAACGGGTTCTATCCTTACGAAAGGAAAAAAAGAAGCCATGGCAGCGGTGACCTACGCTTGCACCCGAGCCACTATAAAATCCGTGTGGAGCATTCGCGTGAATAGAAACGGAAATTTGGCTGAATATGAAATGTTTGTGTACGACGAAAAGGGCACACCACTGAATCAAAAAAAGAGCGAAGCGCCTACACTTAACGAACAATTTATTGGGCTAAGTTATGAGCAATTCATCAAATCAGCATTGCTGGCTCAGGGCGAATTTGCTAAATTTTTAAAAGAGGATAAAAAATCAAGATTTCAGCTTTTAGAGAAAATCACAGGAGCAAGTATCTATCGTTTAATCGGGCAAAAAGCTTTCGTGAAAAATAAAAATTCAGGCGAGCAAATAAAACTTTGGGAAAGGGACAAAGCAGGCTACGAGGAAAAAATATTGCCCCAAGAATTAGAAGAAAAGTACCTTGCCGAGGCAAAAGAAAATACACAAACGCTAGATGCTGAAAACAAAAAAAGAGAGCTGCTCAATACACAAATTAAGCTAAAAAAGGATTTGGCTCAAAAGCAAATTGAATGGGAAAATACCCGAAAAAATATTCTAGCAATTGAAAATCAAATTGAGCAATTTAAAAATAATGAAGGTAAACTCCTAAGCAGGCACGAAGCAACGGAAAGCATTGCAGCGGAACTGACAAGCTGGCAAACATTGCAAACAAGTTTGGTTAAAATCAAGCAGAAATCTGAGCTTTTAGCCACAGAAGAAAAAGAACTTTTAGCCCAAAAAGCTGAAAAATTTAGGCAGGCTAAAAATATGCTAAATTCAGATTTTTTGGAGGAAAACCTCAACGAATCTTTGGCTAAGCTTAAAAAAACAATCAAAAATTTAAACGAAAAACGAGCACAAAAAGCCAACGAATACAGTTCGTTAAAGAATGAGTTTAATCTCGTGGCTAAGCCTCTCGGAGCCACACTGGCAAAAAAAACCAATGAAGTACAAGCGCAACTTTCGGCCTTAAAAACCAAAGCTGAACACACGGAACATGCGATAAAAGAGATTTCGGCAAATATTCATTTGGATAAAAATTTAAGCGTCCAAGAACAATTGCAACAGGCACGAAAAAATCTTGAAACCTATAACGAGATTGAGCTTTTGATGCAATCGCTCAAGAATATCGACGAAACTTTAAGCGAAAAAAATAAAAAACTCAATGAAATCTCAGCTGAATTGTCTACTTTGCCTAGTAAAATCGATTTAGCCAAAAAAGACAAAAACCTTAAAAAAGAAAAACACGCACTGATTGAAGAAAAAATCGCGTTTGCCAATGAAAAAAAGAGCTTGGAGGAGTATCGCGTACATTTGACACAGGGCAAACCTTGTCCGTTATGTGGTGCCACCGAGCACCCTTTTGCCAGCGAGCACGCTTCGGAAGACGACTATTTAAAAATGGAGGAAAAGCAAGCCAAAGAAGCTTTACGCATTTCGACCGAAAATCTTTTAAAACTTGAAAATCAACAAGCGTCTTTAAGCAAAGAAAAATCAAATTTTGAGCTAGAAATTCAGCAAAAAAATGAAGAGTTGAATCGCAAAAAAATTGCAATGCAAGAAAAATTCCCTGAAGTGGATTTTTCGACCCATTGGGCGGAAAAAATCGCAACTACCAAAGCGGAAATCAAGCGACTGGAATCGCTGGAAAATCACCAAACGCTACACGAAGCGGCTACGACTGCAATTCCACTGGCGGAAAGCATTATCAAAGTGACTACAGAGGGCAAATCGCTTAAAAATCAAATTGAGGATCTTCAGGCACAAGGTGCTACCGAAGAGAGCATAGATCGCTTCCTGCTTGATTGGGAACGCACTTTAAGCAAAATTGAAAACAAATCGCAGGAAATCAAGTCTTTAGAAAAAGAAAAAAATGAAGAAAATGATAAATTTTCATCACTAGAAAAAGATTTAAACCAAAAAATTATTCCGCTCGATTTTGTGGACATTACAAGTGCACTCAAGGCTAAATTACCACACAACCAAGTGCAATTATTTAAAGAAAAAATCAATCGATTAAATTCTGATTTACAAAAAGTTGTAGGGCAAGAAGACATCTTAAAAAAGGATTGCGAGAGTTTAGCCCAAAATAGCCCAACTGAATCCTTGGAAGAATTAGAGAAAGCTCTCTCCAATAACGAGCAACTGCTCAACCTATTGAAAGACAAAGAAAAAGAATTAAATCATCTTTTAACAAATAATGATTCTTACAAACTTGAGCTGAAAAAACTCAGCGAAAAAATTGAAAAAGAAAATAAAGAAAACCGTATTTGGCGCGATTTAAATGATTTAATCGGCGATTCCAAAGGAGATAAGTTTAACATTTTTGCACAAGGGCTGACTCTTAAACAATTAATCTTTTTGGCCAATCGTCGCCTCGTCAATCTGAGTCCTAGATACTTGATTGCACAGCCCGAAAAAGATGAGGATGAAAGCCTCTTTGTGATAGATAAAGATATGGGCAATCAGCGCCGTTCAGTAAAGACGCTTTCGGGTGGAGAGACTTTTATCCTAAGTTTGGCGCTGGCGCTGGCGCTCTCGGATTTGGCGTCTAAAAATGTCCAAATTGATAGCCTTTTTATTGATGAAGGTTTTGGCACGCTCGACCCTGAAACGCTTGATTTAACGCTGGATACGCTGGAGCGCTTGCAGCAAGAGAGTAAAAAAATGATTGGTGTGATAAGCCATGTGTCTTTGCTCAAAGAACGAATCGCTACACAGATTGTTTTAAAGCAAAATGGCTCGGGGATAAGTACGCTTGAAATTAAAAATGATTAGAAATTTTTCATTATATTTGCCCATAAAATTTTAACATTTATGCAAGATAATAAACGCATTGCCGCAGGACTTTTAGGAATTTTCTTTGAATACTTAGGGATTCATAAATTTTATTTAGGCTACAATAAGGAGGGGGTACTCCAAATTCTCCTTACGCTTTTCACTTGTGGCGCAGGTGGCACATTGGGGCTGATTGAGGGCATTATTTACCTCACGAAAAGTGATGAGGATTTTTACCAAATCTACCAAGTGAACAAGCGCCCTTGGTTGTAGAAAGATGCTTTTTTACCTTCTTTGCTTTGCGCTCATTGCTCTGTTGCCCTTTATTCAGAACAGGGGGTATCTGCTCGCTGCACTTTTTAGCCTAGCTTTTATTGCTGGCGTGAGGGATATGATTGGCAGCAGAGATGCCTATTATTATGCTTATTTTTTTGAGCAATTTTCGTTTAGAGATTTATGGCATTTCAATTTTTATGAGCCTGGTTTTAAGATTTATACGATTTTATTGAAAAGCATTTCCAGTCAGCGGGAATTTTTCTTTTTCATCACGGCCTTTGTATTAATTTTCTTGCAAAGTCTCTCCGTGAAAAACTTAAATCTCCCACCATTGAGCCACTGGATTTTGTTCATTATTTTATGCAAATTCTATTTGCTAGATTTTGTGTACCTGCGCCAGCTTATGGCCACGGGGCTCGCGTGGGTGGCATTTTCGCACTATTTTGGGCAAGGAAAAAGGTGGCAGAGTTTTGTGTTATTTATTCTAGCGGCATTTTTTCATCGTAGTGCCTTGATCTTATTGCCTCTTTTCTTTATTTTAAATCTAAAAAATAGCTTAAAAATTGTTTTTTGGATTTATGCGGCACTCACAACAGTTGTTATTTTTCAATGGATTACACCCATTTCTCAAAAATTCTTTAGAGGAATTGGGCAATATTTTCCTTATTTAGATCGATTAAAATACTACGCCTTTGAAAACACAGAACTAAAATATCTTTATTTGTTAGAAATCCCTTTGGTTTTAGTTGTTTTATATTTTATTCCGAAGCTTAAAAACATTCATGCTCTGCAACAAAGAATCCTATTTAATGCCGTTTTTCTTTATGGATTTTTCTCAATTTTCAGTATGCAAAACACAACTTTTATACGCTTTGCTTGGTTTTATTTCTTGGGATTGGCGAGTGCAATTGTACTGATTTTAAACCATTTTAATCGCTCTGAAATTAAAAATTACATCAAAATCGGAATTTTGGTATATTATTCAGCAATATTTTTTAGAATTTTGATTAGTTTTGATGGCGGAGATTTTATTCCATACAAATCTATTTTTAATGACTTTAAACGAAACGGACAATTTGAAATTTATGAATACAGGCAGTAAAAATATCGTTTTTGCACTATTTTTCCTCATCTTTAGCATGCTAGGATTTCAATCTTGCAAAACACAAAACACTACAGAAAATAGCGAAAAACTAGAATTAAACGCTACTGAATTTAATCAAAAAATCAGCCAAAAGCCAGGCTTAATCCTTGATGTGCGCACGCCAGAAGAGTATGCACAAGGACACCTAAATCAATCACAACTAATTGATTATAAAAGTGATGATTTCAGCCAAAAGGTAAAAGAATTACCGAAAAACAAGCCGATTTATGTGTATTGTCGCTCGGGCAGAAGAAGCCACGAAGCGGCTAAAATCTTGAGAGATCTAGGCTATCACCCAGTTTTTGAATTAGAAGGTGGCATCATCAGCTGGGAGCAAGCTAAGCTTCCCGTTTCGCATTAATCTTTATTCATTTGGCTTGTGTAGAAATTATAGTCTTTGATGATTATTTCTACAAATTCAAGATCGTGCATTTCGGTTTCCACCTGAGTTATTTCTTTGATTTTTTGCGAAAGTTTCCCGATTACTTTAAAATCTCGTTGGCTTTTTGCACTTTCAAATCGTGTTTTAATGATTTGCATATCGGCATCGCTAAACAATAAAACTTGCGGGAAAGATGCTTTGTACTCCTCGCCCACTTCTTCTAAGATTGTATGATTGATGCTTGAATCATCTTTTAAATCAATGACAGCCGTGCCGCTCGCAATCCCGCCCAAACGCTGATTGTTTTTACTTACAACTATCGATGTAACACCCACCAGTGCAGAACTGAAATAAATATCTATCAAACAAAATACCCAGCGTATAAGATAATCGGCAAAATTGGCTTGATAGCCATCGATTTTAATAATCTGAATTTTGCGTATTTTTTTTCCAATAGTCTGCCCCTCAAGCAACATATTGCACACTAGCGAATAAAAAACAAAGGGCAACATGCATATAATCACAATTGCGACAACGCTCCATTGATCCTGCACATAACTATCAATTTCCACTACTTCAAATAGCACATAAAGAGCAATAAGCGCATATGCTGCTCTTATGACAAAATCAATACCATACGCCAAGGCTCTATCGGAGAAAGAAGCCAAAGGAAACTCAACTTTAACATTTTGACTGGTATTTATTGCAATATAATTCATAAAAATATATTAATTTAGCCCTCGTCTATGAGAGAGGTAGTATTTATCAAACAAAATAAAGAAAAGTGGCTCAATACAGAGCGTGTCTTATTGGGCAAAGTTAATAAAAATCCCGATGAGTTATCCTCCCTTTACATTGATTTAATCAACGACTTATCCTACGCACAAACCTATTACCCTAAGAGTAAAACTATCTCTTATCTTAATAAACTTTCAACAAAAATCTATCAAAAAATTTATAAAACCAAACGCATTGAAGAAAATCAAATAAAATATTTCTTCTTGACCGAAGTGCCACTTTTGGTGTACCAATATCGTAAATTTTTATGGACTTCGGTATTCTTTTTTGTGATTTTCACCACAATTGGGTGGTTTTCTGCGGCAAATGACGAAGAGTTTGTCCGTTTGATTCTAGGCGATGGCTATGTGGACATGACGATTAGCAACATACAAGAAGGAAATCCCATTGCAGTGTATGAAAGTGGCAGCAACTGGGGAAGTGCCATCGGGATTATTTATAATAATTTAAAGGTAGGAGCTACCATGTTCTTATATGGTATTTTCTTGGGACTCGGGAGCATTCTAGCGTTGTTTTACAACTGCGTAATGTTGGGCTCGTTTCAATATTTCTTCTTGGAGTACGGAGAGCTAGCTCGTAGCATGCGTGGCATTTGGATTCATGGTGCATTTGAAATAAGTGCCATGATAATCGAGTGCATGGCGGGTCTCATACTCGGCGCATCGATTTTATTTCCAAGGACTTACTCTCGACTTAATTCTTTCAAATTAGGTTTTAGAGATGCGTTTAAAATCTTCATCAGCACAGTGCCATTTACCATAGTGGCGGGAATTTTTGAAGGTTTTGTAACAAGGCACGCCCTAGATATGCCTTTAATCCTTAACTTAATCATCATTTTTGGATGTTTTGGGTTCATCTTATTTTATTATGTTTTTTATCCTAAAAAAGTGTTTAATCAAATAAATTCTAAGTTATGATTTTCTACAAAAAAAGAAACCTTGGCGAATTAATTTCAGATTCTCTCGGATTTTTCAAAGAATATGGAAAAAATTTCCTAAAAAATTACATCGCACTGTCTGGTGGCGTAATTATTTTAATTCTAGTAATTTTCTTTTTTATATTAAAGGACATTCCTTTGGGGCTTCTTATTAGTAGCGGAAGTAGTGATTTCTTCTACACCTATATAACTGAAAATGTAGGCCTATTCATTATTGCAGGACTTTCGATCCTTGCCCTGCTCTTTATTTTAAGCTGTATCATCTACGCTCTCCCTATTTTGTATATGCAAACAGCAAGCGAGCAAAACCGTAAAGATTTTAGCGTTCAAGAGATTTTTGATGTCTTCAAAGGAAAACTAGGGCGTATAGCCACCTACTTTATCATTGCTTTTCTTTTAGCCATTCCTATTGGTTTTGTACTCATTCTAATCTTGGCATTACTCATGGCACCTGCAAGCTTATTTATGGGAGACAGCTTTATCCTCAATGCGATAGGCTTTCTTTTAGTTGTTGCGATTCTATTGCTTTTTGGAGTATCATTATTATTAATTTCCACATTGAGCTTTAATAATTATATATTAACCGATATGGGCTTTTTTCAATCCATAGGAAAAGCATTTTCTATTACATTTTCAAAAAACTTCAAAAAATATTTTTTAAGCGTTTTTCTTTCCTATTTAATCATATACACCATTCAACTAGCTGTTGGGATAATTGTTGGGATAATTGTAGGAGTTATAGCGATGGCAGGCATTAGCAACGAAACAGCCAACTCTACCTTAATGGCACCACTTGCAATAATAATTACAGTAATCACTTATGTGCTTTCGTTTATTTTAAGTCTTTTTTTATCCAACTTGTCATACATCAACATAGGGCTTATTTATTACGACTCAAGAGAGGATTTGCACCGCGAAGTTTTCTTCGATGAAATCGACACGATTGGCTCCAATGCATAAAAAATTATTTCAAATATTATTATTTTTATCGTTTTCCGTGAGCTGGGCTCAGCTCACGGAAAACGATTTATATTCCAAAGAAAGCGACAGCCTCGTTACTATTGATTCTTTGATTTCATACAATTCCGAAATCGTGAATCAAACCTTGGCAGAACGAAATTTTTCTGAAAATCCAAAAGAAAAATACACAGACGCCGACTTTGAATACCACGACAACGCCAAAGGACTTTCGCTCTATGAGCGTTTTAAAAGATGGCTCAATAGAATACTAAAATTACCTAAATTAGAAGCTAAATATGGGGCTTGGGTAACCTATGTTGCATACCTTATTTGCGCTATAATTGTTTTTATAGCCCTCTATATCGGAGGAAAATTCTTGGCCAAAGAAAAAGGAAATTTATTTTTTGCTAAAAAGAATAAAACCTTTGAAATCGAACCCGAAGAAATCATCGAAGATATCCACGAAATCGATTTCAGCAAGATTATTTCAGATTACGAGTTGCAAGGTAATTTCAAATCCGCATTGCGTTATCAATTTTTAAAGTTATTGAAGGAATATACCGATTTGGGCAAAATCAATTGGATGCAAGAAAAAACCAACACCGATTATTTGCATGAGCTTAAAAACCCTGCCGATAAAAAGCATTTTGAGCGTGCCGTGTATATTTTCGACCATGTATGGTATGGAGACTTCAACATCAACGAAGCGGCTTACCGAGCTTTTACTCAAGAATTTAAACTAAAACCTGAAAGCCATGAACAATAAGTTATTTCGCACCTATGGTATTATTCTCGGCTTGGTCGTTTTGGTTATGATGTTTTTTGAGTTCACGAAAACACCCGTTTCCAATTGGTCTAAAAGTTACAACGAAGACAGCAAAGACCCTTTTGGGCTTTATATTTTCGATCAAGAAGCGGATTCTCTGTTTCACGGAAAGCTCACGCGCACAAGCGAGAGCCCTTTTGAATATGAACCCGCAGATTCCACCCAAACGAGAAATTATTTAATTATCGGGAAACAAATCAGCGAAGAAGCGAAGGACAAACTACTGAGCGAAGTAGAAAAAGGCTGTAACCTTTTCTTGGCAAGCGATAACTATTATGGAAAAAGTATGATGAGTAGAATCCTCATCAATTCTTTTTATATGGAAAAAATCGACACGCTAAACCTAAATTTTATCAATAAACGAATCTCTCCTATTTCGCTATCCCATTTAAACGATGTTTTGCTCATCACTCACGCAAAGCCAAATAGCTTAAATGTACTGGGCACCATAAAAAGTGATTCAGAAAATAAATTTAGCAGTTTCTTTATAGAAATTCCTCTCGGAAAGGGAAAAATTTACTTTTTAAGCACGCCCGAAATCTTTACCAATTATGGTATTTTAAACGGCGAAAACTACAAGGCTATTCCTAAAATTTTAGGCTATTTGCCAAATCAAGAAACCATCTGGTTCCAGAACCGCTCAAATAAAGAATGGAAATATCAAAATTCCATTTTACGGGTAATTTTTGAAAATCCGCCACTCAAATGGGCGTGGAGACTTTTCCTTTTGGGCTTAATTATTTTTATGATTTTCACCGCAAAAAGAAAACAACGCATTATTCCCATCATTCCGCCTGTGAAAAACGAATCGGCAGAATTTGTAAAAAACATCAGCAATCTATATTTGCAAGAAGGCAACACCAAAGATATGGCACAGAAAAAAGCCCTGTATTTCTTGCAAAAAGTGCGCTCAGAACTTATGATCCCGACCGATGAATTAAACCAAAAATTCATTGAAAGACTACACATCAAAACCATGCAACCACACGAAACCGTACAAGAAGCCGTGCGATTGCTCACCAAAGCAATTCACCCCAAGGCACCCGTGCACGAAGATGAATTAATTAAAATGAATAAAATTTTAGACCAAATATATAAATCATAGCAAATGGAAGAACTAAATAATCCCACAGAATTTAACAATCGAATTGATTTAGCACCGCTTAAAGAAGGCTTGGAGCGTGTAAAAAACGAGATAAAGAAAGTAATCGTAGGCCAAGACGAAATGGTGGAGCAGCTACTCGTAGCGTTGCTTTCCAATGGACATGTGCTCATCGAAGGCGTGCCAGGGGTGGCAAAAACGATTACAGCCAAACTTTTAGCCAAAACACTTTCGGTAGATTTTAGCCGAATTCAGTTTACGCCAGATTTAATGCCGTCTGATATTTTAGGAACTTCGGTATTTAATCTTAAAACCTCTGATTTTGAGTTTAAAGCCGGACCGATTTTCTCAAATTTCGTTTTGATCGACGAGATTAACCGTTCGCCTGCTAAAACACAATCTGCCCTCTTTGAAGTGATGGAGGAACGCCAAGTGAGTATCGATAGCCACACCTACCCAATGCAGCTGCCATTTCTAGTGATAGCCACGCAAAACCCCATTGAGCAAGAAGGTACCTACCGCTTGCCAGAGGCACAGCTTGATAGATTTTTATTTAAAATCAAAGTGGGCTATCCTAATTTAGCACAAGAGATTGATATTATTCAAAGGGAGCAGGCGCTTAAAAATCATAAGAAACTAGATGAAGTGCAGCAGGTGCTAAGTGGCGAAGATTTACTCCGATTCCAAGCGCAAGTCAAGGAAATTTTGGTAGAGCCGCACTTAATAGAATACATTGCCAAAATCGTGGTAAACACCCGTGAGA
This sequence comes from Ornithobacterium rhinotracheale, assembly GCF_004088395.1. Taxonomy (NCBI): domain Bacteria; kingdom Pseudomonadati; phylum Bacteroidota; class Flavobacteriia; order Flavobacteriales; family Weeksellaceae; genus Ornithobacterium; species Ornithobacterium rhinotracheale. The sequence continues at coordinate 2,106,755 of NZ_CP035107.1, forward strand.
ATCCGTTCCTTTACCTCGGAGCCTCACCGCGTGCCTCCTTAGCACTGCTCATTGCAGCCAAGGGCTTTGCCGGCATCAGGGGGCGCGATTTTGTAACACCGGAGGACATTAAACACGCTGCCACTGCCGTGCTGCGCCACCGCGTAATCATTTCCCCAGAGCGCGAAATGGAGGGCCTCTCAACCGAGGAAATCATTCGCCAAATTTTAGAAAGTATAGAAATCCCGCGCTAATCTCTCGCCCTGATTTGATATGAAAAAGTTATTGAAATCCCTCTACATTCAGCCGCTATGGTATTGGCTACTTTTTGGCATCGTTATAATTTTTGCACTCGGCTTTCTGTGGGGTGTTTTGTTTGAGTTTGCAAAGATTGTTTTAGCCCTTTTTGTCCTTATATCCTTGGCAGATGTCGCATTGCTTTACCATATCAAGCAGGGCGTGCAATCCAGCAGGGAATTGCCCGAAAAACTCTCCAATGGCGATGAAAACCCTGTGCGAATAGCCCTCAAAAATCTTTACCCTTTCGGAATTAAAATCAATATTATAGATGAAATTCCGTTTCAGTTTCAAAAAAGGGATTTTTTAATTAAACAAAAAATCAAAAAAAACGACAATACTTATTTTTCTTATAATCTAACACCCAAACAGCGAGGCGAATATCATTTTGGAAATTTAAATATTTATGTGATTTCGCCGATTGGTTTGGTTTCGCGTCGCTATCAACAACAGAAAGCCAAAACGCTGGCGTGTTATCCTTCATTCATTCGCCTGCCTGAATATGAACTAATTGCCTTAAAAAATGAATTTTTATTAGGCGGGATTAAAAAAATTAGAAAAATCGGAACAACACTCGAGTTTGAGCAAATCAAAGATTATGTGCAGGGCGATGACATCCGCACGATTAACTGGAAAGCAACAGGGAAAATGAATCGCTTGATGGTGAACCAGTATCAAGAGGAACGCTCGCAACGCATTTATATGCTAATAGACCAAGGGCGCACGATGAAAATGCCGTTTGACTGGCTAAGCCTGCTGGATTATTCCATCAACGCATCGATGGCATTGTCGCATATTGTGCTCAAAAAGAAAGACCATGCAGGTGTTGCAGTGTTTTCTCGCAAGATTGAGCAAATCGTGAAAGCCGATCAGAAATCCTTTCAGCTAAAACGAATTGCCAATGTGCTGTACAATGTTTCTACGGATTTCGTAGAATCGGATTTCAACCGATTATACACCGATTTGCGCTATAAAATCACACGCAGAAGTCTGTTTTTTTTGTTTTCTAATTTTGAAACACTGGACGCACTCTATCGCCAATTGCCGTATTTGCGAGCGATTTCGAAAAATCATATTTTGGTGGTAATTTTCTTTAAAAATAAGTTGCTAAAAGAAATGGTGGAAAAAACAGACCACGAAAATATGCAACAGGTTTATGACGAAATCATTGCCGAAAAATTTGAATACGAAAAAAAATTGATACGCCAAGAATTGTCCAAATACGGAATTCAGTCGATTTACACACTCCCCGAAGACTTGAGCGTAGGCGTTATCAATAAATATTTGGAAATCAAAGCACGAGGAATTTTGTAAAATGAAAATAACTTAGTCTTATAAAAATCCTCACATCATGATAAAGAAAATTATTGTTTTAACAATTTTGTCTAGTTTCATTTCATGCATTTACATTGGTATTCCTAAAAATGAATTTGAACAATATCGTTATTCTAAAAAAAATCCGTTTCTTTTTCAACTTAAAATGAGAGATGGCGAAGAAAAAAAAATTGAGAGTATAATAGATTTGAATTCTATTTATGTGAATAATTATACTGTTCAAGGGAGAAACTATAAAAACCTGAATTCGATTAATAAAACATAGCTAATTGATTAGTTTTCAGAGATTCATATTTTAATGATGGTTTTTTAGGAAGAAAGTGATAGGCAATAATCCCTGCCACTAAGTTGGTCATAAAATTTCCTATTGAACGATGTCTGGAGTGCTCAATTTGGCAAATGTTTTTTAGCTCGTCATTCACTGTCTCTATGATGGAGCGCTTTCTAAGCAAAATCTTGTCAGACATAGTCATAAGAGAGTTTTTCATGTTGTTTCGGATGTTGGTAATCAGTTGAATACCATCCACAAAGAGTAATTGATTCAACTTTTCAGAGATGTAACCTTTATCCCCAAATAGTTTACCGAAAATTTGCTTCAAAAAGCCTTCATTTTTCAGTGGTTCTCTATCGTCTACATTCGCCTGCGTTACGCAAAAACTCAATATCTCGCCTTTATCATTAATGACCAGATGGAGTTTAAATCCATGAAACCAACCCATAGTAGATTTCCCCGTTGTAGCTAGGTCTTTGAATACTTTGTTGCGTTTAATTCTTTTGTTTCCACATACTCTTATTGGCGTACTATCCACAAAAGAAATCCCTGTACAACTTCCTAAAGCACAGATTTTTGCAAACATGGTAAGAGCCATGATATTGGATTGCATAAGTTCTGTGAATCGGTTATAAGAGACCGTTTGAGGAAATTCCCGTTGCATATGCTTTTGAACATAGTAAATGTAAAAATGCTTAAAAGTTCTAAAGCCACTTAGATGAAAAAGAATCATTATGGTGATTACTTCAGCGTTACTCATTTTGGGCTTCTTTTTGGGAGACTTTCCGAGAGTAAAAGGTTGAGTGAATTTTTCAAAATCATTACAAAAGTCATCAACAATACAAAAAATATCCGTAATTTTGTGGTAATTAATCATGAGAAATAGTTGTTAAATAATTGAATTTTAAAAACTTAAAAATACAACTATTTCTCTTTTTATACAACTTATTTCCCTTAAAATATTAATCGAACTCAGGTAAAGAAAGAATCAAAGTGGATATATTAAATGATACAAGTGAACATTTAAGTTTTATTCGAGCTACCCTGTATCCCCAAAATTCACGACCAATCCGCATAGACATTATGCAAAACATACGGCTATACCACCCGATAGAAGAAAAAGCAGGAGTAAGATTAATAAATGATTTAGACATAGGCTCATTAAAACTATTATCCTTTGCCAATCGAGGGACAAAAAAAGATTTATATGATTTATACTTTCTCTCTCAAAAATACGGATTAACCCGTAGCGCATTATCGAATGAGGTTAATTTTTAAATTGTTAATGTTACTATGAAAGACAAATTTATTGAGATATTGAATAGTAGTCAAGGAGGTAATTTTTGCCAATATTCTTGTTTTGAATCCTTCAAAAGATTTGGCATAATTACGCCGTATCATAAATTGGTCACACAACTGCGAGAATAAAGTTTCTATACGTTTTCTACACTTTCTGAATGGATAGAACTGAGGTTTGTAATCTTTTTGATTTTTTCTTTTAGGGGTTTCTAACTGGATTTTCACCTCATTGAACAAGTCAAGCTGAACCGTTTGAGAAAGATAGCCCCTGTCTCCAAGTAACACGCAATCAGAAATTTGAAGTTTTATGTCTTTCAAATAATGAATGTCGTGAACGGAGGCGGGAGATAAGTCAAAACTTTGGAACACACCAGCAATAGAACAGATCGCATGTAGCTTGTAACCATAAAAGTGTAGATTTTGAGAAGCACAAAAACCTTTATTTGGCATTGAAAAGCTATTTTCTTTACAGATTTTGCTTCTGGAAGAGCGGGATAATTTACACACTTCTAAAGGCATGCTGTCCACCAAGAAATAGTTTTCAAAATCATTGAACTTTTTCACCATTTTGCACCTAATTTCTTCAAGAAAAGGGAAGAGTTTTCGTTTTCTTCTGTTGTAAACACTCCTTTCAATTTTAGATTCAATAGCCCAACCTTTTATCTCTCTAAAAAGCTGGTGCTCAGAATCGATAGATTTAAATTCTGCTAAAATAATTAAGCTTATCAGCTCTATATCAGATAATTTTGGTTTCACTGGTTTAAAATAGAAATTTTCAGTTCCTGAAATTTCTATTAGTTTATTCAAAATAAAATTGTAACTTGCCTCTAGGTTGCTCATAATTGTATTTGATTGGTAACCAATGCAATTTACTTTTCTTTAGGCTCATGGGCAACCTTTTTTTATAATGCACTACGGGTTATTCCTATAAAAAACCTTTATCAAAAACAAAAAAGGAGAAAAATTGTTTTTTTCTCCTTTTTTTATGTTTAGTCGTTAAGCTTAAGCACCGCCATAAAAGCACTCTGTGGCACCTCAACGCGTCCCACTTGGCGCATACGCTTTTTACCTTTTTTCTGTTTTTCCAAAAGTTTTCTCTTACGCGAAATATCCCCTCCGTAGCATTTTGCCGTTACATCTTTTCTTAGGGCTTTGATGGTTTCACGCGCGATGATTTTAGCTCCAATTGCCGCTTGAATTGGGATATCAAACATTTGTCTTGGGATCAATTCACGCAGTTTAGAACACATTTTTTTACCAATCTCATAAGCATTATCTCTGTGCACCAAGGCTGAAAGCGCATCCACAGATTCGCCGTTGATGAGCACATCTAAACGCACCAATTGCGACGGACGCATACCGATTGGTGAATAATCGAACGATGCATAACCTTTTGAAATGGTTTTTAATCGATCATAAAAATCAAACACTACCTCAGAAAGTGGCATATTAAAGGTAAGCTCCACGCGGTCGGAGGTTAAGTAAGTTTGGTTTACGATTTCGCCCCGCTTGTCGATGCAGAGCGTCATTACAGGCCCCACAAAGTCGGCTTTGGTAATGATGGAGGCCTTAATGTAAGGTTCCTCGATGCGGTCTAGTCCGGAGGGGTCTGGCAAATCAGAGGGGTTATTCACCAGAATCATTTCATCGGGATTCTTCACGGTGTAGGCGTGGTAAGATACATTGGGTACGGTGGTGATGACCGTCATATCAAACTCGCGCTCTAATCTTTCTTGAATGATTTCTAAATGGAGCATTCCCAAGAATCCGCAACGGAATCCGAAGCCTAAGGCAGCGGAACTTTCCTTCTGAAAGGTGAGGGAGGCATCGTTTAATTGTAATTTTTCAAGCGAATAGGTTAATTCCTCATAGTCCTCGGTGTCCACGGGGTAAATTCCCGCAAATACCATAGGTTTTACTTCCTCAAACCCGCCAATGGGCTTATCTGCGGGGCGTTTTACGGAGGTGATGGTGTCGCCCACCTTAACATCTACGGCGGTTTTAATGCCCGAGATAATGTAGCCCACATCGCCCGTTTTGATTACTTTTTTAGGCTCTTGTTTGAGCTTTAAAGTCCCAATTTCATCGGCTTCATACTCCTTGCCAGTCTGCATAAACTTCACAGCCTCGTGCTCGTGAATCTCGCCGTTTACTACTTTAAAGAATGCCTCCACCCCACGGAATGGGTTGTACACGGAATCAAAAATCAGCGCTTGCAAGGGCGCATCGGGGTCGCCCTCGGGCGGCGGAATGCGCTCTATGATGGCGGCAAGGATTTCCTCCACCCCGATGCCTGTTTTGCCACTGGCGCGAATGATGTCTTCTTTCTCGCAGCCTAGGAGGTCTATAATATCATCGGACACCTCCTCGGGGTTGGCGCTGGGGAGGTCTATTTTATTTAAAATCGGAATGATTTCTAAATCATTTTCTAGGGCTAAATAAAGGTTTGAAATGGTTTGAGCCTGAATGCTCTGTGCGGCGTCTACAATGAGGAGAGCGCCCTCGCAGGCGGCAATGGAGCGCGATACCTCGTAGGAGAAATCCACATGGCCGGGGGTATCAATAAGGTTTAGTATGTATTTCTCGCCTTTATATTCATACTCCATTTGTATCGCATGGGATTTGATGGTGATTCCGCGCTCGCGTTCCAGCTCCATATCATCAAGTAGCTGGTCTTGCATTTCGCGCTCGGATACCGATTGGGTGTGAGATAAAAGCCTATCTGCCAAGGTGCTTTTCCCGTGGTCTATATGGGCTATGATACAAAAATTGCGTATGTTCTTCATAAATCTATTGTAGGTTTGCAAAAATACTAAAAACTTTTGATTGTAAAATATTTATATCAGGATTTGCCATATTCCTTGCGGGGTGCGGGCATAGCGGGGATTTTTTGGAATGAAAATTGTCTTTCAGGCATCAATGTTTTTCTTTTAAATTCTAATACTTATCATTGGGTAACACTATGCTTATCATCAGTACTAAATGGCTTGCAAAGAATGTAAGGGCTATGGCGGTATTTCCCTTTATTTTGGTGAGGGAAAGAGCGCTCCGAGGCAATGCGACATTAATCAATCACGAGCGCATACACCTCAGGCAGCAGGCGGAGCTTTTGGTTATTTTCTTTTATCTCTGGTATTTTGTGGAATATCTGTACCACTATGCTAAGCTCAGGGATTCCTACCGAGCTTATCGGCGCATTAGTTTTGAGCGGGAAGCCTATGCCTGCGAGGCTGATTTTTCATACTTAAAGCGGCGCAAGCTCTGGCATTTTATCCATTATTTAAAATAGATTGCCTCCAAAGCGGAGGGCTTAAATTAAGAATCGGCGCCAAATGCTTGGCGCCGATTCTTGCTGTTAATAATAAAAATGTTTATGAAAAATATTATTTCATACTGCCGACCATATCTCTTGGGTTCACCCATTTGTCAAAATCCTCTGGGCTTACATAGCCTAAGCGCACGGCTTCCTCTTTGAGTGTGGTTCCGTTTTTGTGGGCGGTTTGTGCGATTTCTGCTGCCTTGTAGTAGCCTATGTGGGTGTTTAGGGCCGTTACAAGCATCAGGGAATTATCTACTAATTCTTTAATTCTCTTATCATTTGCCTCTATACCTACCACGCAATTATCTGTGAAAGATACGCAGGCATCACCGATGAGCTGGGCGCTTTGTAGTGCGTTGGCAGCCATTACGGGTTTAAACACATTTAGCTCATAATGACCTTGTGTGCCTCCTACTGAAATTGCCACATCATTACCCATTACCTGAGCGGCTACCATTGTTACGGCTTCGCACTGAGTAGGGTTCACTTTCCCTGGCATAATGGATGAGCCTGGCTCATTCGATGGAATGATGATTTCGCCAATTCCCGAGCGTGGTCCAGAGGCCATCATACGGATATCGTTAGCAATTTTATTTAAGGAAACGGCAATTTGCTTCAATGCGCCGTGTGTCTCCACGATGGCATCGTGGGCGGCAAGTGCTTCAAACTTGTTTGGCGCTGTTTTAAACGGAAGGCCTGTAAACTCCGCGATGTATTCCGCCACTTTTACATCATAGCCTTGTGGGGTGTTCAAGCCTGTACCCACGGCGGTGCCGCCTAGGGCTAGTTCCGAAAGGTGTTCAAGCGTATTGCGAAGTGCCTTTAAGCCGTGCTCCAATTGCGAAGCGTAGCCAGAAAACTCCTGCCCTAGCGTGAGTGGCGTAGCGTCCATTAGGTGCGTTCTACCGATTTTTACAATATCTTTAAACGCCTCTGCTTTTGCTTTAAGTGCATCTTTTAATTTTTCCACCCCAGGGATTGTAACCTCGGCAATTTTCTTGTACACTGCAATGTGCATTCCTGTGGGGAAGGTATCGTTTGAGGACTGAGACTTGTTCACATCATCATTAGGCTGAAGCGTTTTCTCTCCCTCGCCAATCTTCTTGCCCGCTAATTCGTGCGCGCGATTAGCAATCACCTCGTTCACATTCATATTTGATTGCGTGCCAGATCCAGTCTGCCAAATCACAAGCGGAAACTGGTCGTCCAGTTTTTTATCCAAAATCTCATCGCACACCTGTGCAATAAGGTCTCTCTTTTCCACAGGCAGCACCCCAAGCGCAGCATTAGCATAGGCAGCGGCCTTCTTTAAATAGGCAAAGCCATAAATAATGTCCAGCGGCATAGAGGCAGCCGGCCCAATCTTAAAATTATTGCGTGAGCGCTCTGTTTGCGCGCCCCATTTTTTGTCTGCGGGTACTTTTACCTCGCCTAGTGTGTCTTTTTCTATTCTGTATTCCATAATACTTAATTGATGTTTTTTCAAGGGTTAAAGTTACGATTTTTTTATCGCACTTGAGATATGATTTATATTGGCTTTTGCCAAACACAAAAAAGAGAACTGATTTTCAAAAAAAACAATTCCCTTATTTTTAAACATTTACTCTTACGGATACATACGCTCCATGTCTCTGCCCACGGTACTCATTCGGTGTTTAATGATGGTATTTTTTGGTCCGTAGTACCCTTCCCAGTTGGCTGGGGGCAATTGTTTTTCCCAGCGACTTAATTTCTTGAGCATTCTCTTTACTTTGCGCGGGTACTTTTCGGCTAGGTTGTGCTGCTCAGAAATGTCATCTTTTATATTAAATAAAAGCACGGGATTGGTATCCACTCGAATTACTTTCCAATCTCCACACTGAATAGCGGCAGCAGCACCACGCTTCCAATATAGGTTTTTGTGTGGCGTTCCGCTGTTTTTTTGAATATATGGCAACAAGTTCACCCCGTCGAGATGTTTATCTTTTCGGGTGTTTCCTGCTGCGACAAGGCTTGTGGGCAAAATATCGAGCGAAGATACAGCCTTGTCATACACCGCATTGGCAGGGATTTTCCCATTCCAGCGCATGATGTAGCCTACACGCACACCGCCTTCCCATACAGAGCCTTTCATTCCACGCAATTGCCCATTGTCGGAATAATTGGTGGTAGCGCCTCCGTTATCATTCAAGAATATTACTAAGGTATTGTCGTCAATGCCCTTGTTCTTCAATTCTTGCATCACACGCTCAATGTTGTAATCCATGTTAGAAAGCATGGCATCATAAGTTTGGCGACCTTCGCTGCCTACTTGGGTAAATTTATCCAAATCGTTCTTTTTAGCCTGCAGTGGTGTATGCACTGCATTGTAAGCCAAATAAATGAAAAACGGCTGTTTTTTATCGGCATTTTCATCAATGAATTTTAACGCCTTATCGGTAAACATATCGGTAAGATAAGTGATTTCCTCTTCGGGGATAATCTTATCGTTGTCCCAAAGGGCGTATTTCTGTGCTCGTTTCTTTTTAAACGAAAAGAAATCTCTGTGCCCCTCTTGGAAACCATAAAATTCATCAAAACCACTTTTAAGCGGGAAGAATTTGGCTTCGTTTCCTAAGTGCCATTTTCCTACTGCCAAAGTGCGGTAGCCTTCTTCTTTCATGTGGTCTCCAATCGTTTTTTCGCTCAAGGCAAGCCCCACGTCTTCTTTTTTGAATCCTTCGCGTGGTTTTCCCGTAGGATTGTTTTCAAAGCCAAATCGCTGCTGATAACGCCCCGTGAGTAAGCCTGCACGAGACGGGGCTCACACCGATGCCGAAACATATGCTTTAGAAAACAGTGTTCCTTCTTTTGCCAGACGATTGATGTTCGGCGTTGGGATTTCCTTGTTTCCGTAGCATTCAAAATCGGCATAACCTGCATCATCGCTTAAAATTACAATGATGTTTGGCTTGGTAGTAGTTTGTGCTTGTGTTGTGTAAATAAGCATCACGAGCAACAAAATGCTCAGCCATTTTTTTAAATAAGTCATTACTAAAGTAACTTTTTGGGGTTGGCTAACAAATATAGGCTATATTTAGTAAACAAAAGCTCTTTACAGAAAGATACATCTACTTTCCAGATTTTTTAATATCAATTTAGTTAATTCCTTTTTGAAAGAAATTAAAAACCATCAAAAACAAGATTTAAATCGTTAATTATTTATGATTTCATTTGTTTTCACGAAAAATATTCGTAAAATTGAATTGTTCAAGAACCAAAAACCTTAATTTATGTATTTAAAAAGTAAAAAATTAATTTTTGCCCTATTTGTGATTTCTTTATTTTTAATCGGGCTAGGGCTTAACGACATTCGAGCTGATTACGCCGTGGGCAAGCCCATCACAAAATCTTTGATTTCACTCATCATTATTTGCGGAATCCCTGCGTGTACTTTCTTTTATAGGCTTTACATTGCAAAAGATGTGAAATAGAAAACTTAATCGGCTACTTCGTTTGAAGTAGCCGATTATTTTTTGCAGAGATTACATACTCCTTCTGTGTGTAATGATGATATTTGAATGTTGGTTTTCAAACGCCTCCTCATAATTTGTTTTAAAGCCATGCAATAGCACTTCGATATTGTTTTCTTTGGCAAAAACATTGGCAAAATCTTGAACCAGCTCCAGCACATCGGTAGAAATGTATGATGACTTGCGTGCATCTATAATGAGCTTAGAATTTGGCTGAATGTTTTTTAAAGTCTTTTTGATGGCAGCTTTGTTTAAAAATGAAACCTCTTGTGCCAGCTCGATTTTCACCTCATCGGCATCGGTTAATTCCTTACGGCTGTAGTAATAAGCTCTTTTCATATTCCCCACCAAAATTGAAACAATCGCTACCGCCAGACCAAACATTACTCCTTTTAGCAAATCTGTCGCGACAACTCCTATCATTGTTACGATAAAAGGAACGAACTGATATTTTCCTTTATGCCAAAAATGCATTATTGTACTGGGTTTAGCCAATTTGTAGCCTACAAGAAGAAGCACTGCTGCAAGCGTAGCCTGAGGTATCATATTTAATAACACAGGAATGCTTAAAACTGAGATTAAAAGTAAAAATCCGTGAATAATTGCCGACATTTTGCTCGTAGCCCCCGAATTTGCGTTGGCAGAACTCCTTACCACTACCGAGGTCATAGGCAATCCTCCTAAAAACGAACTGATAATGTTCCCTATTCCCTGAGCTCTAAGCTCTTGATTGGTATCTGTAATGCGTCGATGCACATCCATTCTATCAGCTGCCTCGATACACAAAAGTGTTTCTACCGAAGCTACCACGGCAATCGTTGCTCCAGCTACCCATACAGCAGGATTTAAAAAACCTTCAAAATTAGGCAACACGACTAATCCTTTGAAATCTTCAAAAGAGCTAGGTACTGGCAATTGCACTAAATTGCTGCTAGACAATGCCCACGCACTTCCCGAATACACAAAATATTGATTGATTAAAACGCCTAAGAGCACTACAATTAGTGCAGCGGGAAGCATTTTTATATTCTTTAAAAATGGAATTTTATCCCATACAATGAGTATGATAAGGGAGAAAATCGTAATTACAACTGCTCCGTATTCTATATTATTGCTAAATTCTGTGATAAATTCGGGATTAAGGCTAAAAGAATCTAACAGCGATTCTGATGGCTTATACCCAAACACATTGGGCAATTGCTTCCATGCTATGATGACTCCTATACCTGCTAGCATTCCCTCGATCACAGACGATGGAATGTATTCTGCTATGCTCCCCGCACGCACGAAACCTAAAATTAATTGAATGATGCCCGCCAACACACCTGCGCACAAAAATAGCTCAAATGCACCTAATTCTTGAATATTTGCCCAAACAATGGCTGTGAGCCCTGCTGCGGGTCCCGAAACACTGATGTGCGATGTAGATAAATATCCGATGACGATCCCCCCTACAATGCCTGCAATAACACCTGAAAGTGATGGTGCACCTGATGCCAAGGCTATGCCTAAACACAGTGGTAAGGCGACTAAAAACACCACTAAACCTGATGCAAAGTTTTTCTTGAAATCTTTTGCTAAATTATTTTTATTCATTTCTTTCTATTCGTTTTAAATTTAAATCGGTTTGTTTTTCTTCATGTCTAAACAAGACAAAATCCTCTCTCTACACCTTTACTTCTTGATTTAAGGCATAGAAAGACAAAATATTTTGGTTACAAAAAAGTTTAAACGAATAGATCTGGAGGAGGATTCGGAATCGAAATATATGGCTCCTGATACAAGTGATTGCTGTAATCAAATGCTATTTTTAAAGCACTTGTATCGTTTGAAGATAAAGTGATAAATTGCTGATATAAGAAAATCAGCTTTTCTTCTTCAACAATTGAAGGTTTTGATTTGATAGGTTTTTCTTCCTCAACATTTGCCACAACGATATCTGTTCCCCACCCGCACACTGTAGAAACACTCTGCAACAGCGTAAAGTTGAGAAAGATAGAAAGTAATAATATGGACAAATGTTTTACTGACATGGAATATAACCTATTGTAAATTTTTGTTTTTAGTTTTACTCATCACCCAATCAGAATTGGTGAGGTTGTAAATCTTTTGAATGTCTGAAAGTGTCTGTTCAAAATCGATGTTTAAATCAATTAATTTCCCTGTTCCTATATCAAACACCCAGCCATGTACAATTGGGAAATGATCTAAAATATAGCGTTCTTGCACACACGCCATTTTGATCACATTCACACACTGCTCTTGCACATTCAATTCCACCAAACGATTGTATCTTTGTTGTTCATCTTCAATCGCGTCTAGCTCCTCACGGTGCAAACGATACACATCTCGAATGTTTCTGAGCCAAGGGTTTAACAATCCATAATCTTGAGGCAACATAGCAGCCTTCACACCTCCACAGCCATAGTGCCCGCAGACGATGATGTGTTTCACCTTTAGGTGTTCTACTGCATACTGAATCACAGCCGTAGCACTCATATCTAGCGTGCTCACCACATTGGCGATGTTTCTGTGTACAAAAACCTCTCCAGGTTTCATTCCCATGAGTTCCTCAGTCGTTACTCGGCTATCGGAGCACCCGATGTAGAGAAATTCTGGCGACTGTCCCTCTGCCATTTTCTTGAAAAAATCGGCATCTTTGCCCAATTTTTCCTTCACCCAATCTTCATTGTTCTTGAAGATCTTGTCATAAGTTTTTAACATATATAAATTTTCGTACCAAGAAACACTTTTCACCCCTAAAAACAAAAAAAATATCATTTATTTAACTATCATCAGATACTTAAAATCCAGTTTTCACAGAAATTTGCAATTTTAGAATTAATTCCCTTTCTGGACTAAAAGGTACAAAATGTAAAAAATATTTGTGTTAAATTTATTTTTCCACTACGAAAAATTAATAACAGTAACCCGTTGTGCATTTAGCACAAATTCACTTTAATTTTGTTCAAATCTCTCTTGAATACGAAAAAATTGAGATACTGAATCATGGTAAAAGAAGTGATTTTTGACAGTATTCTTGTAATGAATCCCTGAAAAGTTTTGGCTAAGTTGATGCCCATTAAAAACTGTCCGCACAGCTGGGAAAAATTCGTCTCAATACGTTTTCTAATTCTTGATTTGACTTTTGGAAACGCTTCTTTCTATTTTGCTGTCTAATTCTGTTCCAGCGATGCATCTAAATAGCTGAAGTTCAGAGTTTATCGACATATATTCCGCGGTAATGTTCAGTGCCACTAATTCCATATCAGACAACTTCGGTTTTCGGATTTTCTTTTTAGTAGGAATATTTTTGCAAGTTTCTTTCAGTTCTTTCAAAATAATTTTGTAGTTTTGTATAAGATTGTTCATGTATTTAATCAATTGATAACTAATTAAATATACGACTTTTTAGTCGAATGAACAATCTTTTTTTATTTTTTTTCCTAAATGCACAAGGGGTAAATAAATGATTAAAAGGATTTAGGTATAGCTACTGCTGGGGTGTTTTGTGAAATTTGTCAGTAAAAGGCATTAAATATTTATAAGCTATTGCAGAAGATATTATTTCAGTTCTTAAAACCGATGACGAGGTTTGAGGATACTCGATGCCAAAATCAATATAAATCTATCTGAAAAAAAACGAACAGAATTGTCTGTTTTTGTTTTTTTTTTATTATCTTTGCCTCATGAAAAATAAAAAACCAAAAGAAAGGGTCTTAGAGACAGCTTCTGAACTCTTTAAAAAACAAGGGTTCAACAGTACAGGAATCAACCAGATTGTAAAAGAGGCGAAAGTGGCAAAGGCAAGTTTTTACGACCATTTTCCGTCCAAAGATGAGTTGGCTATCCATTATTTGCAGCAGCGACACACCCAGTGGTTTGAGGGACTTCAAAACTTTGTAGATAAGGTAAATAGCAAAAAAGATAAGATCATACAAGCCTTTGAATACCTCAAATATATGAACGAGAAAGAGGACTTTAGTGGATGTGTCTTTCTCAATATGCTTTCCGAACTCAAATATGAGCAAAACGATGCTTACCTAATCATCAAAAATCACAAACAAGATGTACGCAATTTCTTTCATAACTTGATCGACTCCCCCATTCTTTCAATGGAAATCTACTTACTATTTGAGGCGTGTTTGGTAGAAAGTCAAGTATTCAGAACTCAGGAAATCATCCATAATGCAATAACCATCATTCAACAAAAAGAATTTTAAAAAATCACATCTATGAAACGCTATTTCTCAAAATTCAAAACCCAAGGCAAAAGTCCCGCTCACTTAGGGGTAAACTTTTCTGTATATTCGGGCATCGGTGGTTTTATCGCCATTGCGGTGGTCGCCTTACTTTCTCAGCAAACTGACACCCCCTACCTAATGGCACCATTCGGAGCCACTTGCGTATTAGCCTTTGGCGTTCCCAACAGCCCATTGGCACAACCCCGAAACATCATCGGCGGACACCTCATTTCTACACTTATCGGTTTGGCGTGTCTGTATCTATTGGGCGATCATTGGTATTCCTTAGCCTTAGGCGTGGGACTTACCATCTGCCTAATGCAACTCACACGCACCACGCATCCACCCGCAGGTGCCGACCCTTTAGTCGTGATTTTAGGTGCCAAAACCTTAGGTTTTATACTCAATCCCGTACTTTCAGGTGCGGTAGTTATTACCCTTATCGCCCTGCTTTTTAACAATCTTAGCAGTAAACGAAAATATCCTATTTATTGGAAGTAAAAGTTTAAATTTTTAAAGTATAACCCGTAGTGCATTATCCAAATGAGGGGTGTATTTCATCAGTGGAACAGATGGCGGAACGATGGGCTCTACTCACTTTACAAATTTCAATAGGGGTTGAATCTACGATAAAAACATCGGTAAAATCTGAGAATTTTTCACTTAGGGTCTTCCTTATTTTTTCGATGTATGAAAAAAGTTTTCGTTTTCTTTTGTTGTAAACGCTTCTTTCTATTTTGCTGTCTAATTCTGTTCCAGCGATGCATCTAAATAGCTGAAGTTCAGAGTTTATAGACATATATTCCGCGGTAATATTCAGTGCCACTAATTCCATATCAGACAACTTCGGTTTTCGGATTTTCTTTTTAGTAGGAATATTTTTGCAAGTTTCTTTCAGTTCTTTCAAAATAATTTTGTAGTTTTGTATAAGATTGTTCATGTATTTAATCAATTGATAACTAATTAAATATACGACTTTTGAGTCGAATGAACAATCTTTTTTTATTTTTTTTTCCTAAATGCACAAGGGGTAACAGTAACTAAATTTGAAGTGAAATTATAAAAAAACACACATATGAAAAATTTAATCAAACTTTTGTTTCTTGCGTTTTTCATTACTGGGTGCAACTTCACAGCAGATTCAAATACAGCTGCCAGAGTAATTATTCCACTATACAAAAATGGAGAAAAGGATTTTCAAAAAGATGATTTTTCCAACAACTTTTATTCAAATATTACTTTTAAAGTAGAACCTGAAAAAGGAAATAGCTTTACGCTAAAAAATAAAAAAGCTCTTTTTACAGATTTATGGCTTCCTTTATACTTAGAAGAAAGTTACAAATGCTCTAGTACAGATTGCAAAACCAAAGAAAATAATGTAGATGAAGTTTTTAGGCTTACAATCTCTTACCAAGACCGAGAAATTTTTAATAAAAAATTAAAACTTAAATATGCAAGAATAGGGCAACCTTTTGAAAGTATTGAAACTGCAAGTTTCTTTGATGAAGAAGACAAAACATGGAAACCTTACAAACCTGAAAAAACACCTTTACTCAACGAGCAAGGGCAACCTACAGGATACGAATTTGAAGTGGAATTATAAAAAAACACACATATGAAAAATTTAATCAAACTTTTGTTTCTTGCGTTTTTTATTACTGGTTGCAACACCACAGAAGACACAAACTCTCCTATAATATTAGAACTTCCTATTTTTAAAGAAGGAAAAGCTTATTTTTCAACGGGTTCTGATAGTATTATAAAAGAAATAAAAGGTGAAATAATACCAGAAAAAGGAAATAGCTTTTCTTTCACACAGGAAAGAAGAATAACTAGTGGAGGAACAGATTGTTTATTCCCATTGTATTTAAACGATGAATATAAATGCTTTGGCGCCGACTGCAAGACCAGAGAAAATTTCTTGGATGAAGAAATTTTCACATTAAAAATAAATTATTTACAGCAAGAGATATTCAATAAGAAGATAAAATTAAAATATCGAAAAACTAATTCTTTTGATGTTTTTGATTCTGCAAGTTTCTTTGATAAAGAAGACAATGTTTGGAAACCTTACAAGCCTGAGAAAATTTCTTTACTTAATGAAAAAGGGGAACCTACAAATTATG
Organism: Ornithobacterium rhinotracheale; assembly: GCF_004088395.1. Taxonomy (NCBI): domain Bacteria; kingdom Pseudomonadati; phylum Bacteroidota; class Flavobacteriia; order Flavobacteriales; family Weeksellaceae; genus Ornithobacterium; species Ornithobacterium rhinotracheale. Next base: position 2,123,116 of record NZ_CP035107.1, read on the forward strand.
AAATAGAAGTTAAATTTGTTCCTTAACAATTTCTCATAGTTTCAGCTGAAAATAAACAAAGCACCAAAAATCCTAAATTTGGCACTTTTTTATGACCATATTTTTCCGAGCTAAAACCAAAATCAAGAATATTTAGTATTTTTGAAAAATGATTGCACATTTAAACCCTAAAAATATACTTTTTTTAGATATTGAGACCGTTCCACAGCATCAAAAATGGAACGAGCTTTCGCCTTTGATGCAATCGCTCTTTGAACAGAAAACCAAATACCGCCGAGAAAAAGAAGACATTTCGCCCGAGGTGTTTTATGAATCCAACGCAGGGATTTGGGCAGAATTTGGTAAAATCATATGCATTTCGTGTGGCGTTATTTTCAACGAAAATCAGTTTAAAACCAAAAGCTTTTTTGGCGATGACGAACGAAAAATATTACAAGATTTCTCCGAAATGCTCCACAAGCATTATCACCAGAAAAATGCAATTCTCTGCGCACACAACGGCAAAGAGTTCGATTTTCCCTACATTGGTCGGCGTCTGCTTGCCAATGGGCTCCCGCTCCCCGAGATTTTAAACACCATGGGCAAAAGACCATGGCAAAGCCAACACCTCGACACCATGGAGCTTTGGAAATTCGGGGATTATAAACATTACACATCGCTCAATTTGCTAGCAGCATTGCTCGGCGTTCCTACGCCTAAAGATGATATCGACGGCAGCGAAGTGGCTCGCGTGTATTACAAAGAAAAAAATATAGAAAGAATTAAAATTTATTGCGAAAAAGATGTACTCACCGTGGCACAAATTTTTAGAAAATTTAGAGGTGAATCTTTATTAGAATTTAATCATGATTGATATCCAAGCACATCAAGATTTAGCCCAAAGCAAGCGAAAGGAAAACGAGCAATTTTTAGCTCAATTAAAAAAAAGAAAACCAAAAGATCTGGACAAAGTAGCTAAGGATTTTCACGATGAAATTTTTGCCGATTTCGACTGCTTAGAGTGCGGCAATTGTTGTCGCGGGACAGGTCCGCTTTTTATAGAAAAAGACATCGAGCGCATTGCTAAACAACTCAAAATGAAACCACAACAATTCACCGATTCTTATTTAAGAAAAGATGAAGAAAACGATTGGGTATTTCAGCGTGTGCCGTGCCCCTTTCTAGGCGAAGACAATTTTTGTTTCATCTACGATGCGCGCCCACGAGCCTGTCGAGAGTTTCCGCATACCGATCGCCGAAGACTCTACCAAATTAATCATTTAACGATTAAAAATCTTGAAATTTGCCCTGCTGCTTTTCAAATCATTGAAAAACTGAAAGAACATTACTCTTTTTAGCGAATTTGTATTAACTTTACCGCTCGTAAAAGCTCAATCCAAAATTTTATGAACAAGCAATTACCTCAACTCAAAAACGAATTAGTACAAGAAATTAAAGATTTGGCTAAATCTCTACAAACTTGTGAAACTTTCAACGGTGTGTTGTCTTACGAAAATAAACTAAAAACACTTTACGAGAAATTTGTGCTTTTAAAGTTTTTAGACCAAAACAACCTTTCCCCAGATGTTTTACCACAAACAAAGATACCTGCATCTGAACCACAAAAGTCGCTAGAGCTTGAAAAAACCGAGGAAATGGCTTTGCCAGAAGCCGTCGAAACTCCAAAAGTGGCAGACGAGCCAATCAAAACACCTGAGCAAAATACTACCGAGGTAGAGGAAGAGGAGGAAAAGCCTGTTTTTTATGATTTTGACACGAGAAAAATTTCAAGAGAAGAACCTAAAACGGTGATTGCTGATTTTTCTTTTGAGGAGGAGGAAGAATTAGAAGAAAAAGGCGAAGAGCTGATGAGAAAAAGACCTTCTGCAATAGATGAAATTGAAAGTGCTTTTACGCCAAAAAAAGTGCCGAGTACCGCACCTGTTTACGACATTCCGCCTATTGTGCTTGATTTCAACGATAGAATTGGTTTTTTAAATCAATTATTTTTAGGGGATGATGAGTTTATGGACTCTACACTTGATATCTTAAACCGAATCTCGGATCCTAACTCTACCCAAATGTACCTCAACGACTTGGAGCAAGAAATGCACCTTGACGAGGACAAGAGAGAATATTTTGAACGCTTAAGAGAACTTGCACTAAAACGCTTTGAGTAATGAGCGGGAAACTCTCACTTGTACCCACACCTATTGGGAATTTGGGCGACATCACGCTGCGTGCACTAGAAGTCTTGAAATCGGCTGACGTGATTTTGGCCGAAGACACACGCAACAGTTCCAAATTATTACAACATTACGAAATTGCAACGCCCATGCGATCGCATCACGCACACAATGAACACACCGAAACCGACTCACTCATTGCACAACTCAAAGCGGGGAAAAACTTTGCATTGATTACAGATGCGGGCACGCCAGGGATTTCAGATCCTGGTTTTTTTCTACTCCGTGCTTGCATCAAAAATGATATTAAAACCGAAGTTTTGCCTGGTGCTACGGCTTTTGTTCCAGGATTGATTCTCTCGGGGTTACCAAATCATAATTTCACTTTTGTGGGTTTTTTACCGATTAAAAAAGGCAGAAAAACCTTGCTTGAATCTTTAGCCCAAGAAAAAAAAACTATGATTTTCTACGAATCTCCGCACAAAATAGAGCACACTTTAAAAGATTTCTGTACTTATCTTGGAGAAGAACGACAAGCGAGCCTTTCGCGCGAACTCACCAAAAAATTTGAGGAAACCTTGCGTGGTTCCCTCAAGGATTTATTACAAACTGCCCAAGAGAAAAAACTCAAAGGCGAAATGGTAATTGTTGTAGCAGGAGCAGATTAAAGTTTACCTTTATTCTTAATTAAAAGATTAAGTGCCGCATATTTACGATAAGCTGCTTTTCCTTCTTCGGCAGGCATCCCCATGTATAGTTTATCGCCTGGGATAGATTTTGCCACGCCCGATTTGGCTCCTATAACAGCACGCGCACCAATTCTGATTCCGCTTGTAGTACCGCTTTGTCCCCAGAATGTAACTTCGTCTTCAATCACACAACAACCTGCAATCCCCACTTGCGAAGCGATTAAGCATTTTTTCCCGACAACGGTATCATGCCCTATTTGGATTAAATTATCTAATTTAGAACCCGCTCCGATGGTGGTAGAAGAAGTTACGCCTCGATCGATGGTGCAATTAGCACCGATTTCTACATCGTTTTCTATCACGACATTTCCCACGGATTTCAATTTATCAAATCCCGATTCTCGCTTTTTATAATAAAACGCATCGCCCCCCAAAACGGTTCCTGCATGAATAATTACATTATCGCCAATCACGGTGCGGTCGCCCAAAGTAACATTGGGGTGAATATAGCAATTTTTACCAATTTTCACAGAATCACCAATAAAGACATTTGGGGCAATGTAAGTACCCTCCCCCACTTCCAAATTCGGATTCTGCAATTGATTTTGCGTGTTTTTTTGCACAAAATATTCTCCGATTTTCACAAAATCACGAAACGGATCATCGCTCACCAAAAGTGCTTTTCCGGCTGGGCATTCCACTTTTTTATTGATTAAAATAATGGTTGCCTTGCTTTGCAAAGCCTTGTCGTAATATTTGGGATGATCCACAAAAACGATATCTCCAGGCTCCACACAGTGAATTTCGTTAATGCCTAAAACTTCAAATTCTTTATCGCCAACAAACTCGGCGTCAATCATTTTAGCTATTTCTTCTAAAGTATATGGTTTAGGAAAACGCATTTTCTATCTATTTTTAATTTTTTAATGGAGACAAAAATACACAAAATCATGGCTTAAAAATCGTTTAAATTTCATTTTTTTAATTTCAATGAAAAGAAAACTAACTTAGGTTTAAGAAAAAAAGCGATTCACAACATTTGCAAATCGCTTTTATTTTTAAATTTTGACTAAATATCTTTAGCTTAAAGCTTTTTTAATTCTATCAAAGGCCTCCACGAGCTGCTCCTCCGAGGTGGCATAAGAGAGGCGTAGGCAATTCGGGTCGCCAAAGGCCTCGCCCGTTACGGTGGCCACTTGGGCTTTTTCGAGCAAATATAAGCTTAAATCTGAGGCTGAATTTATTGTTACGCCATTGAATGTTTTGCCAAATAAAGAAGAAACTTTCGGGAAAATATAAAAGGCTCCTTCTGGCTCAGTAACTTCAAAACCAGGGATTTCTCTTGCTTTTTCCAAGACTAAAGTTCTTCGTTTTTTGAACGCATCTATCATATACTGAATCTTGCTCGGATCGGCAGAAACTGCGGCAATGGCTGCTCGCTGTGCAATGGAATTGGCTCCAGAAGTGATTTGCCCTTGCAGTTTACTGCATGCTTTCACAATCCACTCGGGTGCTCCAATGTAGCCAATTCGCCAGCCTGTCATCGCAAAGGCTTTTGCCAAGCCGTTGATGGTGATGGTGCGTTCTTTCATATTCCCAATAGATGCCATGCTCACCATTTTGGTAGAATAAGTGATATGCTCATAAATCTCATCTGAAATCACGATGATTTGCGGGTGCTTTTCGAGTACTTTGGCTAGGGCTTCTAGCTCCGCACGGGTGTAAACGCTGCCGCTCGGGTTGCATGGCGAGCTGTACATCAACACTTTTGATTTAAGCGTGATGGCTTGTTCCAATTGCTCGGGTGTAATTTTAAAATTGGTTTCCAAAGTGGTAGGAATCTCCACGACTTTTCCGCCCGCAAGTTGCGTAATGTCGGAATAGCTCACCCAATACGGCGAAGGCAAAATCACCTCATCGCCTTCGTTCACAAGTGCCATGATACTGTTGTAGATACATTGCTTTGCCCCCGTAGAAACCATAATTTCAGAGGTTTTATATTCCAAGCCATTGTCTCGCTTAAACTTGTGCGCAATAGCTTCGAGCAAATCAGGGTATCCGTTCAATGGCGGATAGTGATTGTAGTTTTCGTGAATGGCTTGAACTGCCGCTTCTTTGATGAAATCTGGAGTTTCAAAATCGGGCTCGCCCAAACTTAGGCTTATGATGTCTTTGCCTGCTGCTTTCAATTCGCGGGCTTTTGCCGCCATTGTAAGCGTAGCTGAAGGCTTAAGTGATTGTACGCGTTGAGATAATTCCATGTGTTATATTTTCCCACAAATTTAATCTTTTTTCCCACGAAAGGCCTCATTTTTTTATTTAAAATTTAGGTTAAATGATTTTTAGCCATCAAACACTTGCGTATTGGGCAAATGCAATGCCCCGCGCCTCACCTCTTTTTCAATGTAAAATAAGCTACTAGCCAAGTGCTAAATGTGACAAAAAGCACTACGGAAATAGAGCTTATCGGCATTAAAATAGCCGCTACCACAGGCGTTAAATTCCCTGTAACGGCAAAACTCAGCCCGATGATGTTGTATAAAAAACTGATGATAAAGGCAATTTTCACCAAACGAATACCGATTTTGCTTAGCTTTAAAAATTGAGGCAACTCATCAAACGAGGCACTGCCCAAAATTGCATCACACGAGGGCGAAAATACATTCATATCCTCTGCCACGGCCACGCCCACATTGCTCTGCTTGAGCGCGCCAGCATCATTTAGCCCATCGCCGAGCATCATCACGCGGTGGCCTTGATGTTGCAATTGCTCTATGAACTGCAATTTGTCCTGCGGGCTTTGGTTGAAATTAAGGCTTGCTTGTGGCGGAAAGATTTGTTTTAAATTTTGCGCCTCGCTCGCATTATCGCCAGATAGGAGGCTCAGCACATAGCCTGAGAGCTGCTGAATTGTATGCCCTAGATGCTTTCTGTACTTATTTTTAAAAATAAATCGCCCCTTGTATGCCCCATTGATGGCAAGCAAAACCTCTGTTGTTTCAAAATCTGATTTTTGGCCACGCCCCAGCCATTCACGGCTCCCCACTTGGAGCTGCATTCCGCTGATTGAGGCCTCTTGCCCCTTGCCTTTGATTTGGGTGTAATTTAAGATTTCATCTGTTTTAGGCGTGTGCTTAAAGTAGTGTTGCAGGCTGCGGCTCAGCGGGTGATTGGACTGCTGCACAAGGCTCGCCACGGCACAGGCTTCCTGCGGGAAAAGGGGCGTTCCTTGGTATACAATCTCCTCGCTTTGGCTTTGGGTAATGGTGCCTGTTTTGTCAAAAACGATGCTGTCAATTTTTGCCATTTTCTCAATCGTGTGAGCCTCCTTAACATAGAATTTATTTTGCCCAAAAACACGCATTAAATTCCCCAAAGTAAAGGGCGATGCTAGCGCCAAGGCACACGGACAGGCGATGATAAGCACCGCTGTGATGACTTGAAACATTCGGCTCGCATCGTGGAAATACCAAAAAATCCCTGATATAGTGGCTATGGCTAAAATCACCCATACAAAGTACTGGCTTACTTGGTTTACCAAATTTTCAAGTGTGGACTCTTCCTTGGCAAAAACCTCGTGATTCCACAGGCTAGTGAGGTAGCTTTGGTTCACCTCCTCTATGATTTCCAGCGTGATGGCTAGCCCTGATTGCTTGCCTCCTGCATAGATTTTTTCGCCCACTTTTTTGGTAATTAAGCGAGATTCTCCCGTTACAAAACTGTTGTCGATGCGGGCTTCACCTTTAATCAAAATAGCATCGGCGGGCAAAATCTCTTCGTCTCTAAGCAAAATCCGGTCGCCTTTTTTAAGCTCAGAAAGTAAAATATTTTGAATTCCATTTTCGGTGATTTTGGCTACCGAGATGGGATAAAACGATTTGTAATCTCTATCAAAAGACAAACTTTGATAGGTGCGTTGCTGAAACCATTTACCTATCAACATAAAAAATACCAAGCCTGCCATGCTATCAAAATAGCCGCCACTATGCCCCGTGAGGATTTCGTAAAGGCTTCTAAAAAACAGCACCAAAATCCCAATAGCAATGGGAATGTCGATATTTACTCGTTTGTTTTTTATGGCTAAAATCGCCGATTTTAAATAATCTTTTGCAGAATAAAGCAACACAGGCAAGGCTAAAACAAAGGAAAACCAACGGAAAAAGTTTTTGTTTTGCTCCAGCCATGTTTCGTCTGAACTCACATATTCGGGAAAAACCAAAAGCATGATATTCCCAAAGCAAAATCCTGCAATGGCTAATTGGTAAATCAACTGGCGATTGTGTTTGGATTTTTCTTTTTCAATGTTTTCTAAATTAAGTGCAGGTTTGTAGCCCAAACTTGCCATAAAATAGGCTAATTCGCTTAATTTTAATTGGGTAGAATCATAAGTAATTTGTACTTTTTTCTGTGGAAAATTTACATTGGAGTACAAAATCCCATCATTTAGCTCGTTTAAACTTTCGAGCACCCACACGCATGAACTACAATGGATTACGGGTACAAAAAAATTGACCACCGCTACGCCATCGTCGTTAAAATCAATGAATTTTTCAAAGATTTCTGGCGTATCTAAGAAATCAAAGGAGTGCTTATTCTTAGCATTTGGCTGGGTTCCTGGGGCTTTATTCAGCTCGTAATAAGTAGCTAATTGATGCTGATTTAGAATCTCGTACACCGTTTTGCACCCTTGGCAGCAAAAGGGCTTTTGGTCAAAGATTATCAAATCCTCCTCACAATCTAAACCGCAATGATAACAAGTTTCGTTCATAATATTGCACAAATTTAATAACTTCTACTTATATTTGCGTGATAAATATCATTTTATGTCTGAAATCAATAATTTCTCTGTTTTGCATAATTATTTTGATAATAATGCAATGTTGAACATTTTCTCAAAAGAGGAAAAGGAGGTATTAAGAAGTGAAAGAAAAGAAATTATTTTCAAAAAAGGAGATTTAATTCTAGAAGAAGGTAAGATCCCAACTGGTATTTTCTTGATCAAAGAAGGGACTGCCAAGGTGTTTAAGATAGGCTTTACTGGAAAAGAACAAATCATTCGTTTTTTGAAGGCTGGTGATATGATAGGCTATCGCTCATTGCTCACTGGAGAAGTCTTCGGCTCATCTTCGGCCGCAATTAGCACCGTGAAAGTTGAGTTTTTCCCTGGGGAGCTTTTCTTAAAAATGTTGCAAGAAAATCCTAGCTTTAGCTTTGAAATGCTGAAATTAATCTCTAAACAACTAGGTGATGCGGCTGAAACCATCACAACTTTGGCTCAAAAAACTGTGCGCGAGCGATTGGCAGAGGTTTTAATGATGCTTGAGGAGCAGCTGGGAAATGATAACGAGAACTACATCAACATTTCGCTCACTCGCGAGGAAATGGCAAACTTGATTGGGACTGCTACCGAATCTGCTATCCGATTGATTTCTGAGTTTAAAAACGACGGACTTATCGCTGTACAGGGTAGAAGAATTAAAATTGTGAACCGAGAAATGATCAAGAAATTGGCGCATGTCGGATAAAAATAAATTTAAAAGCATTAATTTATATTGGTCTATAATTTCTATAAGCCTTCTTTTTTTGGGCGGTATTTTTTCTGCCTCATTAGGAGGTACTTCTTTTAGAAATTTAGGCTTTTACTTTTTAGCGATTGGAGGATTTTCCTTGGTCGCTTATTTTATTTTTGCCTTTCTATACATTGTGCTCACGGGCGACCATAGCTTTAGAAAAACGCTAGTTGTAACTTATATCGGGGGCTGCATGATGGCTATAGCCTCGGGATTGATCGGTGCTATTTTATACCAACCATGGGGTATGCAATTGTTCCTTGGCGGAATCGGTGCTTTTATCCTTTTTTGGGTAATTGTATTGCTCTATTATATTTTCATGTATAAAGAAGGCGAAAACAAATAAAACACTAGCGAAACAAAGCATAAATCAAAAGGAATTTAATTTTTGGGCAAAGGGATAAAACTTTTGCCCACGGAAGAGATTTTTTTAGCTAAAGAAGAGAAGTTTTTGATTAAAACAGCGAAAATTTTCGATATATAGAACGAGTTTTTGGACTCTGTGCCTAAAATTTTAAGGCTTTAAGCCAAATTTTTCGATACCGAACGCAAAAGTTTCATTTAATCTCTCAAAATTTTCCCTTCTTTGATTAAAACTTTTATCGTTTGATTAAAAAACAGGGCTTTCCCCAGAATAATCTATGGAACAAAAAAATAGATTTTTAAAAAATTTTTAATTTCCTTTCATTTTTTGCCACAGCCACAACCTTTATCACAGCCTGATTTTTTAGTAAAAATAGGTAAAATCGTTTTTCTGAAAAGATAAACCAATGCCAGCACAAAAAGTATGGCAATGATGATGATTTGCAAATCCATTTTTTTAGCTTAATAATTGATAAGTTAACATCGAGACTAAATACGCCAGCCCTGTCATGCACACTAATTGCACCATAGGCCATTTCCATATGCCTGTTTCGCGGCGCACCACGGCTAGCGTGCTCAAACATTGCATGGCAAAGGCATAAAACAACATCAGCGAAACGCCCGTTGCAAGATTAAACACTTTTTCTCCATTGGGGCGAGTTTCATTGTGCATGCGTGCCACAATTTGGTTTTCGTCATCATTGTCTGATCCCAAACTATAAATCGTAGCCATGGTAGAAATAAAGACTTCGCGTGCGGCAAAAGAAGTAAGCACGCCGATGCTGATTTTCCAGTCGTAGCCCAAAGGTTTAAACACAGGTTCTATAGTTTTCCCAATGTTTCCGAGTAATGAATTTTCTAATTTATAGGCTGCCAAATGGTGTTCAAAATCCTCTTCGCTCCATTGGTGAATTCGGCTTTCTTGCGCAATATGCTCTTCGGCATTCTTAAACTTATCGGTAACGCCATAACTCGCCAAAACCCATAAAATCACACTTACTGCCAAAATGATTTTCCCTGCTCCAAAGACAAAAGCACTCACTTTTTCCCACAGCCCGAGCAATACATTTTTCCAATATGGAATACGATAATCGGGCATTTCCATGATTAAATAACTCTTGTATGGTGTTTTGATTCCTTTGTTGAAAATCAAAGCAAATAGCAAGGCTCCAAAAACTCCCAATAGATAAAGCCCCATCAAGACCACGCCTTGCAAATTAAAACCTAAAAATTGCTTTTGTGGAATGACTAAAGCTATCAAAACAGCATATACGGGCAATCTTGCCGAACAAGTAATGAACGGCGTAACAAGCATTGTGATTAAACGCTCCTTGGTGTTTTCGATGTTGCGCGCTGCCAAAATCCCTGGGATTGCACACGCCGCACCCGACATGAGTGGCACCACGGATTTTCCGTTTAGCCCAAACGGGCGCATCCATTTGTCCATCAAAAAGACCACACGGCTCATATAGCCCGACTCCTCGAGCAACAACAAGAAAAGCGTCAAAATAAAAATTTGTGGCACAAAAATCACAATTCCGCTAATTCCTGGAATAATTCCATCTGTGATTAAATTCGCAAGCGGACTATCCCCTAAATTAATTTTAGCAAAATCCTGCAATTCTCCAAATTTCTCATCGATATACACCATAGGCACTTCGGCTTTGCTATAAATCGCCTGAAAAACTAAGAAGAGGAGTAAGAAGAAGATTAAATACCCCAAAACAGGGTGTGTGAAAATCCTATCTAATTTCTCTGTAAAAGAAACATTATCGGTGTTGGCTGGTGGCAATAGTCTATCGCAGAGCGGATCTATCAATTCATAGCGCTGAACGGTTTCTGCCACTTGCATCCTTGATTCTATAAGATGAAACTCCGTGATTATATCTTGTTTATGGCGTGTTTGCTCTGGAGTGAAAAACGAAATACTTGGCTGCGCCAAATACTGAAATGCGGTATAATCTCGCTTTAATTCTAATTTTTCACGCATCTTTTGCACCGCGCCCTCAAACAACGGAGACACTTGAAAACTTGATTCGTAAATCGGGAAATCTTCTAAAATTCTATCTTTTAAAATTGAAATATTTTGTGCATTTCGAGCATTGATTTCAATCAAATCTTCGCCCAAAAGCATACGAAACTCCTCTCGATTAATTGATAATTGATTTTTCTCGATTTCGTCTGCCATATTCAGCACAAAAATCACGGGCAAGCCCGCATCTCGCACTTGGTGGTAGAGCAATAAGCTTCGTTTAAGTTGCAAAGGACTTCCCACTACTACAACTTTATCGGGGAAATCGGGCGAATTAGGATTGTTTAAAATATTGAAAACCACCTCTTCATCTGCTGATTTGGGATAAAGGGTATAAGTGCCTGGAAAATCATACAATTTCACTCTCACCCCTTGGTGTTTTAGGCTCCCCACGCGTTTTTCTACCGTGGTTCCTGGGTAATTCCCCACACGCTGCTTTAGCCCTGTAAGCGCATTGAACAAGGTAGATTTCCCAACATTAGGATTTCCAACAAGTGCTATTTTAAGTACGCTCATTCTCCTTTGTTAACCAAAACATAAGCAGCCTCAGTCTTTCTAAGGGCTAAGACACATTTATTTTTACAAAGCACAATACACATAGGTCCATTGAACGGAGCCGAACATTTATACCTGATTTCGACACCAGGAACTAGCCCCATTTCTAGGAATTTAGCAGGGATATCCTCGGTTGTGAATCCCGTGATTTTCGCTTTTTCACCTTTTTTTAAGTCTGCTAATAACACCTTGTCTATGCTTTTTTTTAATTCTTGAATGACAAATATAGTAATTTTTATTTAATCTAAATTGCTTTTCAATATAGAAAGTTTAAACATTTTCTTTTACTAAAAATAAGCTCCTCTACAAGCTTATTTTCATTCACTAATGCCTCAAGTTATGTCTTAAATATTGTTTTCATTAACCCACGTTTGCCAATTATTAAGCAACCAATTCTTGTCAATTGATATTTCATTATTGGCTTCACATTCTACCGTTTGCTTTCTCTAATTTTTTTTAATCCTTTTTCTAAAATTGAAATTTTAGATATTTCGGCACCCCTTTCGTGGGATTTATACCAATTGGGAATTGCTTTTTTAAATAGCTCCACTCCCTCTGGGGTTAAATTTGATTGCTTAATGGTTAAATCAAGTTTTACATTTCCATCGTCATCAAATGGCATTATATCTACCAATAAATTATTATCTATCAAAAAGTTAGATAAAACAGAGGACATCTCTAGGTAGTAATTTTTCCACCATTCACTTTTGTTCGCATTTAAGAATACTTTTAAATCAAATAAAGTTAAATCATGTTTCATTTATTTAGCCCTTATAACAGTTGATATTCCATCGATTTGAATCATTTCTTTAGTGGTTGGATTTCTGACAAAAATTCCTCCAAGTTCTTGAATCCTTGCTTCTTTTGCTAATTGTTCAGCTTTAGGTGCAGTCATACTAGTTGTTTTAAGAAAGACTTAACAAGGTATCCGTCATTTCTCTAATATCAAAATAGATATTATTTTTTTCTTCAATAGAAAGAGATGGCGTTATTTTAAAAACATCATCTTTATCACTATCGCAAACGAATAAAAACAAAGTATGCATAAAAGTATTAATAAAATCTTTTCTCAATTGTAATTGCATATTCTTATCTATTTCTGATTGGTGTTTAATGTAAAATTTATATGCTTTTTTTATAGCGTTAAATTTTTGTTTACTAAATTTATTTCTATAATGTAAATGATAAATAAAAGATTTTTTTGATGATGCTGATACTATATCTATTAAATTTTTATTATCCATATTTTCTTCCTTTTACTGCACCTGAGATTTTTTTGCTCGTAAGATCCGTACACACTATTGAGTTAATTTTTAATACACCCAGCCAACCCAAACAAATCCACCCAATCCAGCGGATTGAATACGTACCCATAAGGTGTTTCACCCCCATTCAACCCAACCCACTCACTCGAAATAATTCCCGCTCTCATTTTCTGTGTAAGCTAATCCAAAGAACTTGAATATTTACTATATTTTTTTATCCACCCATCTTCAGTGTATAATTCCCCCGATAATCCATCAGATAAATTTGCTAAATTTTGATTTTCAAATGTAAGCTCAAATTCAGGATATTGCTCAAATAGAAATAATATATTATGAAGAGTATTGTCTATAAGTGCTTCTGATAATTCCTCAATAACTTTTCTTTTTTGATTATCTAAGTTATTCAATTCTTCCTGTAATCTCAGAAGTCTAGGGGCCTTTATCTTTCCTTCAAGAAGCTTATATAGTAAGGACAAAGAACGGTCTCTTACTTCATGTATATACATTTCTCCAAATTTCTCTAATCTATTCATTTTATTTTCTCCATGAAGTTAAAAAAATTAGTTTCTGAGATGATGTTTTTTAGCAAAAATAAACTTTGTTTATTCATCGTTAATTTACCTTGTTTACTTCTCACTCTATTCATTATTTTTACCACATACCTTTTTCGAAAGGTTATTACTATCTGGGGGAATAGAAAATATCAATTATTTACATAAGAAAAATATTCTTCATTATAAATTAATGGATTATCGCTATTGATATGAATTGATTCTATACCTGATAACCGAGGTCTATTGGACCATCCTTCAAAAGTTTCTTCAATATTTCCCAAAAGAATCCATTCTCTACCCAGTAGATTACAAATTTTTAATACGTGATAAATATGAAATTCCCATGAATCTGAATCATGCTCTATTTTAAAATTAGTATCACTTATATAAGGTAACATATCATTTTCTTTAAATAGATCTTTAATTTTTTTTAGTATTTTATTTTTAGCATTTTCGGAATTAGATGATAAAAAGAAGCTAATATTTATAGTCATCATTTGTGTGTCAAGTGGGGTTGTTTTACGGTAATCATTTGGGAAAAATAATCCCCCATAGCGTTTGTTTTTCTTTTCGCCATAGGGCTTTACCTTGCGGATTAAGAAGAGCAAGCACTTGCCCATTCGGTTGGCAGATGGCGTAGTTAGATTATGTAATTTTAAAAGAGCTAATATTGGGCAACATAATCCAGCCTACGTACTTGTTTTTTAATTTGTACTTTCTTCAATATTAATGAATTCTGGAGTTATATTGTCAATGAAGTAAAAATTAGATTCACATATTATGTTTATCTCATCACCTTTAAGACTCATTTTTACTACATTTTCATCAACATTAATGTTCAATGTTCCCATTTTATTAAATAAATTATTTCCATATATATTAATACAGCTCACATCCGAAAAGCTTAATTGCATACTTATTGCATTAAAGTCTTTATCATTCCATTTGTTTGGGAACACTGGTGGGATATTTAAAATATGGAATAATATTGTTAATCTATAGTCATAACATAAAATTTTGTGTAAGTAGATTTCATTTACATCAATATTTCCATTAAACATATGAATTATTTTTTCTTTGCCTATTGCTTGTTCAAACCATTTCATATTTCCATTCTCCATAATTATAATGTTCTGAAATTCCAGGAAAACTTTTGTTCTAGTTTTTTGTAGAGTGGTCATCCTTGTCCACCGAAAATATCATCGAATATAAATGGTGGGCATGGATACCCACTCTACGCACTAATCAGAAAATTTATCATATTACTTCTTGCCATATTCTATATATCCCTCAGTTGCCACAAACAGACACCATTTATCCCTTATACTAAAAAAATAATGATGCTCTGGTATGTTATTAATTAGGAAGTTTAATGTACGTCGTCAAACTAAAGTTTACTGAGGCTAATATAGTAAACAATTAAATAAGTCCAAAACAATAATTTAATTTTCTTTGATTTAAAGTATTTATTTTCACTTGTTTTCTTAGTTTTAAGATTTGGTCTTGTCTATCTAGGTATACATCTTCAGGGGTTAAATTATTTAAAGCTTCGTGATATCTTTGCGAGTTGTAATATTGCACAAATTTATCAATAGCCCTTTCGAGTTGCTCGGGAGCATAATAATGGTGAACCGATAATTTTGAAATAAGTAAAATCCGTTTGCCACATTTGATGCACGAAATTGGTTTTGGAATGAAACTGATCTGCTGCCGCCAAGAACCTATGCGGTGTATCGGCCAATAATCCCTGTTTTTTCAAAATGCGATAAACGGATGATTCTGATATGAAAACGCCTTGTTCATCGATGAACCTTGTGGCAATGAGCCTTGGTGTTTCTTGGGGATATTGCAAGGCAATCTCAACGACCATTTGTTTGATTCTATCGGGAATGCTATTGCATTGTTGCTTTTGATTACGTTTCGCTTTAAGGCCATCAATACCATTTTGGCTGTAGGCGTGATACCAATTATAAAAGGTTCTTTTGTGAATGCCTAATTGCTTTAAAGTCCTATTAACGCCTAATTCAGCGTTTTTTACCACTTCTATAATCTCTGCTTTTTCTTCTGCCGTTAGTCTCATATATTTTTTAAATTGAGGGGTTAATCCAACAGATTTAAGCTTTTTTTTACAATGTCATAACGAATAACCAAATCGGCCAAAGACTCCTTCAATACGGTATTTTCTCTGCGTAAATCTTTGACTTCCTCACTGGTAGCTTCTCTTGTTTCGTTACCCGAAAGACGTTTCTTTCCTGCTTCAATGAACTCTTTGCTCCATTTGTAATAAGTAGCTTCGCTGATGCCATATTTTCTACACAGCTCTGCTACACTGAGCTCTGCACGTATTTTGTTTGTTTTTTTACCATGTTCTAAGTGGTTTTTGTAAAGTTAGTTTTTTATTTTTTTAACTATACTATTTTTAACCTAAACTGGTAAACTTTTTGCTGACGATTTACAGTCCAGCCCTCGCGATAGACATGTGGCACATTGATCAAAACCATCGTAATCAATGCGAAAATCAATGCTCTTAAAAATGGGGCTTTTTCTGCTCATTTTTAAATTTCCTTTAAATCAAGCCCTCCGTAGTTTCCGCTGCTCATCATCAAAAATACTTTTTCAGCCTTGGGCAAGTTTTCGATGTAATTTTTAAGCCCTTCTGGCTCTGTAAAAACTTCGATACTTTCATCATTAAAGGCTTCTTTGATAAATGCAGGCTCTATGGGCTCTCGGCGTTTTATGCGCAAAGCCTCTTCGCTGTAATACACAATTTTGATTTCGGCTTTTGCCAAACTGTCTTTGTATTGTGCCAAAAATTCAGGATTGAGCGAACTATAAGTGTGCAATTCTAGACACGCCACTAGATCTTTGTCAGGATATTGTTCCTTTACTGCCACCGTGGTAGAAGTTACTTTAGATGGCGAATGCGCGTAGTCCTTATACACCACATAGTCTTTATTTCTTTTAACCAGTTCAAGGCGTTTAGATGCCCCCGTAAAGCTTTGAATGGCTTCGTAGAACTCTTCATCCATCATACCTAAGTGATTGCAAATGTGTCTTGCTCCTTCTAAATTGCTTAAATTATGTTTTCCAAAAATTTCTAAAGGAATTGGTCCTTGATCCGTTTCTAAATAGGTGATACCGTCCTCAATATAATGTGCAGGCGTCTTGTACGGAATTTTGCGAATAGGGTTTTGAGATTTCAACACCACGCGCACCACATTTGAATCTTCTGCATTATAGACAATGATTCCACCATTGGTGATGCTATCTACGAATTTCTCGAATTGCTCCACATAATTCTCAAAAGTTGGAAAAACATTGATGTGGTCCCACGCTATGCCACTCAAAAGTGCCACATTGGGCTGATACAGCAAGAATTTTGAACGACGATCGAGCGCAGATGACAAATATTCATCTCCCTCCATAATCATAAAATCGCTCTCCTCTGTCGAGCGCACCATCACTTCAAAACCTTCTAATTGTGCTCCTACCATATAATCCTCCTCTCTGTCATGATAGTGCAACGCGTGCAAAATCATCGAAGTAATGGTGGTTTTTCCGTGAGAACCGCCTATGACTACGCGTGTTTTGCCCTTAGACTGCTCATACAAAAACTCTGGATACGAATAAATTTTTAGCCCCAATTCCTGTGCTCTCAGCATTTCTGGATTATCGCTATGGGCATGCATACCAAGGATTACAGCATCCAAATCAGGTGTAATGCGCTCCGGAAACCACCCGATGGCAGGTGGCAAAATGCCATATTTTTCTAATCTGGATTTAGAAGGCTCAAAAAGTGAATCGTCTGAACCTGTAACTTGGTAGCCTTTTTGCTTTAAAGCTATGGCTAAATTGTGCATGGCACTCCCTCCTATGGCGATAAAATGGACTTTCATAGATAATTTTATTTCGTCTGCCAAAGATACAAATTATACAACGCTTTTTTGGGATTAATTCCTACTTTTTGAAAGTGTAAAGTGAACAATTTGTTAAACATTTGAGTTTCAATCATAAATTAATGCCAATAATTATTTTTGGTATGTTTTGGCACATGATTTGAAAAATAAAAGACAAATACAAGCGCTAAATTTGTATTTGTCCTCATGTGTTAGAATTTTACTCCCGTTGTGAATCAGCGGGAGTTTTTTTATGTGTAAACTTTATTTCTCTTAGCCTTCACTATTTATTTTAGCCCCGCGCTAGTTTAAGCAAAAAACCTTTAAAAATGGATTTTTGGTTTAAATTTTTGATACATCTTCACGCTTGCACTTTCGATATTGCCAGGCATGGGCGGATCAAGTTTAGCTAATTGAATTTCAGCACCCTCTATTTGGTCTGAATAATTTTTTATTTCGGCTAAAATGTCATAGCATACTTTTTCCAAAAGATTGCTTTTCTGCTTCATTCGGCGATGAATTATTTCCGACAAATCTGCATAATTAATCGTATGCTGCAAATCGTCGGTTTTTCCCGCCTGCGTTAAATCTACCTCCACACGCAAATTTACCACATACCACGCACCGGTTAGATTTTCTTCGGGCAAACAACCGTGGTATGCGTAAATTTTAATATTGTTTAAATGAATTTCGCTAATCATCTAGTGCATTTGTTGAATAAGTGTTACGGTAGGCTCCACGGATTCGTACATGCCTAAATGCTTAAAGGCTATGATAAGCAATGAGCCTGCAATAAAGCCAATGAACGCCAACCATGAGATATTCTTTAAATACCAGAAGAAATCGATTTTCTCCATTCCCATTGCAGCAACACCAGCGGCAGATCCAATAATAAGCATAGAACCACCTGTTCCTGCTGCATATGCAATGAAGTGCCACAATTCGGCATCCATAGGGTCGCTAAACATTCCGATAGAAGCAGCTACCAATGGCACATTGTCTATCACTGCAGAGGCTACCCCAAGCAACAATACTACGATTTCCTCTTGCGGAATTGTGGTATTTAGCCATTCTGCAAAGTTGAAAAGCATTCCTAAACTTTCTAATGCGGCTACTGCCATCAAAATTCCTAAGAAGAATAAGATACTTGACATTTCAATTCTGCCCAAAGCTCTGTGCACAGAGAATTGTTTTTTTCTTTGGTGAACTTCCTCCATTGTATTACAATCGTTGTAATCAAACTTAAAGTTTGTTACAAACTCTGCGGCAAACCACACAACCCCTAGTGATAACATCATTCCCACATAAGGAGGCAAGTGAGTTATGGTTTTGAACACTGGCACAAATATAATCATGCCTAAACCTAGATAAAGCATCAATGCACTGCTCGGTAATTTCTCTTGTCTGGCATCTTCCTCAGGCGTTACTGTTCCCTTGAAAGCTGGCAGGAAAGACGCAATTCCGAAAGGAACTACAAAGCATAAAATTGCTGGAATCACTAAATATTCTATGAGTTTTGCAACACTTACTTTTCCTGCAATCCATAACATGGTGGTGGTAACATCCCCGATTGGGGACCATGCTCCTCCTGCATTGGCTGCAACGACAATGAGCCCTGCATACCAAAGACGCTCTTCTTTGTTTGGAATAATTTTTCTAAGAATAGTAATTAATACAATAGTGGCAGTAAGGTTGTCTATAATTGCTGATAATAAAAAGGCTAGAAAACCTACAATCCAGAGTAGTTTACGCTTGCTGCGTGTTTTCACAAAGTCTTTGATGATTTCAAACCCTCTGTGCAAATCAATGATTTCTACAATGGTCATGGCTCCGATAAGGAAAAATAAGATCTCGGCAGTTTTCCCTAAATGGTGAAGTAAACTTTCTTCTATCGCCTCAAGTTTAGCTTCGCTCACATCTGGAATACCAAGATGCTCGAAGATAGGCACCAGCCCATTATTGATTTCGTACACGGTGAGCAAATTGGTCGAAAGTATTGCCCACATAACGGCTGCCATGATGAGTGCAGGCACTGTTTTATCTAACTTGATAGAGTGCTCTAAAGTGATTAAAACATAACCAACAATAAAAACTAAAACAATAATTGTGTCCATTGATTTATAATATTTAATCTTATTTCAAACGCCAATTTTACGAATTTTATACGAATTTTTAAGCCTGAAAGCATTCCAAATTCACATTGATTTTAGTCATAACACCCAATTACTATTTAAAAATCTGCACTTTACACACTCTCCTCATTTCAAAACACGGAAAAACGCGCTACTCAAAAAAAAGAAAAAAACACATTTTTAAAATCAGAGAAAAGCAAATATTTGGATATGAAAAAAAATCGCCTTATCTTTGCCACCTATTTAAAAGGCAGGTCCTATAGCTCAGCTGGTTAGAGCACTTGACTCATAATCAAGGGGTCCCTGGTTCGAGCCCAGGTGGGACCACCTACAAAAGCACTGAATTTATCGGTGCTTTTGTTGTTTTTATCCGTTTCATTAAATCTCCTCTTTCTTAAAATTTACCACTTTCATTTTCCAAAAATTCACCATCTTTGCGGAATGCATAATAGCTTTTCAAAAATGGAATATTTATAAAGGCGAGTAATAAAATCCATTTGATGCAGTTTTGCTTGCTTATGTTTTTAAACGAAAATAGACGAAAAACTAAGTAGCTTAATGCTAAAATATTAATTATACCACTGCATTGAACTCCGCTCCTATGATGCTGGGATAAAAGAGCAACACAAACAAGAATTTAAATCTACTAGAAAAATCTGCGATTTGAGGATGACAGGAATTCCTCTCATTTTTGTCTAAAGGTAAGAATAAAAGCACTCCGCAGAGTGCTTTTATTTTATATTTAAATTAAAAATATTAATTCACAGCAACGCCATTATCCACCTCGTCTTCAGGATTTAAGAAAGTTAATTTCCCATTCGGTTTGTCGCAGAAAAGCAACATTCCTTGGCTTTCGATTCCTTTGATTTTTCGCGGTGCTAAGTTTACCAAAACGCTCGCACGCTTGCCCACCACTTCTTCTGGCGAAAAACTTTCAGCAATGCCCGACACAATCGTGCGCACATCTAGCCCCGTATCTACTTTAAGTTTAAGCAATCGGTCGGCTCCTTTCACTTTTTCTGCTTCTAAAATAGTACCGATTCTGATGTCCATTTTTTGGAAATCATCAAATGTAATTTCAGCTTTTTGGGGTTCAGCATTTGGATTCGTCATTTTATTTAATCTTTTAGATTCATTTAATTTAGCTAATTGAAGCTCCACAGCCTCATCATCTATTTTCTCGAACAACAACTCTGGTTTGCCTAATTGATGCCCCGCAGGCAATAAAGTATCGGTTTGGCAAAGCGACTGCCATGGTTGAGCCTCCATTCCGAGCATGTGCATCATTTTTTCTGCCGATGTAGGCAAGAAAGGCTCGGCACATTGCGTAAGCATCGCAGCGATTTGAATCGCCCCATTCATAATGCTTTCCACTTCTTCTGGAGATTCTTTCACTTTTTTCCAAGGCTCTTGGCTTTGCAAAAATTGATTTCCTAAACGCGCCAAATTCATATATTCTTTCAACGCGTTTCTGAACTCAAATTTATCAAGATATTCCCCAATTCTTTTCGGATATTGACTTAAGTTTTCAAGCTCGGGATAAGCCTGTTTTGCCACAGGCACCACGCCATCGTAATATTTCTGCGTAAGCACCATTACTCGGTTAAAGAAATTACCCAAAATCCCTACTAATTCCGAATTATTTTTAGTTTGAAAATCTTTCCAAGTAAAGTTATTATCTTTATTTTCAGGCATATTCGCTGTAAGCACATAGCGCAAAACATCTTCTTTCCCTGGAAAATCGTGCACATATTCGTGTGCCCACACCGCCCAATTGCGGGAAGTTGAAATTTTATCGTTTTCTAGATTTAAAAACTCATTGGCAGGCACATTTTTAGGCAAAATATAATCGCCGTGTGCTTTCAACATCACGGGGAAAATCACACAGTGAAAAACGATATTATCTTTCCCAATGAAGTGGATTAGCTCTGTCTCTGGGTCTTGCCAATAAGGCTTCCAGTCCTTTCCATTTTTCTCCGCCCATTCTTGCGTAGCAGAAATATAACCAATCGGTGCGTCAAACCACACATAGAGCACCTTTCCTGCGGCATCTTCCAGCGGCACGGGGATTCCCCAATCGAGGTCGCGCGTCATTGCACGAGGCTTTAAGCCATCATCTAGCCAAGATTTTACTTGCCCTAGGACATTGGTTTTCCAATCATTTTTATGCTCTTCAAGCACCCATTCTCTCAAAAAGCCCTCGTATCTATCAAGTGGCAGGTACCAGTTTTTAGTTTTCTTTTTAATCGGCGTGCTTCCGCTCAATGCAGATTTAGGATTGATTAATTCCTCAGGGCTCAGGGTAGCGCCACACTTTTCGCACTGGTCGCCGTAGGCATTGGGGTTGTGGCAATTAGGGCACTCGCCCACGATGTAGCGGTCGGCAAGGAACTCGCCTGCCTCAGGGTCAAAATACTGCTCTGAGGTCTCTTCTAGAAAGATTCCTTTGTCGTACAAATTTTTGAAAAATCTCGCTGCATTGCCATGGTGGCGCGGAGACGAAGTGCGATCGTAGTGATCAAAAGAAATATTTAAAAATTTAAAAGTATCTTTGATCAAAAAATGGTAGCGATCTACCACTTCTTGTACGCTGATGCCTTCCTTTTTGGCACGAATAGTTACTGGAACCCCATGCTCGTCTGATCCGCAAATAAACACCACATCTTCGCCCTTTCTTCTAAGATAGCGTGCGTAAATATCTGCTGGAACATACACCCCTGCCAAATGCCCAATATGAATCGGCCCATTGGCATAAGGGAGTGCTGCTGTGATTGTATGTCTTTTTGCCATATTCTGCTTTAATGTATAGAGCTTACAAAGTTAAAAAAAATGCACTAAGCGACGATTATATTCCTTAATTTTTAATCTTAATTAATTTTTTTTTTCACATTCATTCTTTTTTTGGCACAAGGTTTAGCGTTTGTAGAACATACAGTAAGTTATTTAAAAAACATTTTAATACCTGGGAAAATTCTTACTTTTTTTAATCACATTAGTAATTTAAGATTGGTTTATCATGTTTTTTAGTTCGCTACCGCTTGAAAAAGGGCGGTATTTTTTTATGTCCAAACCCGTAGTGCATTATCGAATGAGGTTAATTTTTAAATTGTTAATGTTACTATGAAAGACAAATTTATTGAGATACTGAATAGTAGTCAAGGAGGTAATTTTTGCCAATATTCTTGTTTTGAATCCTTCAAAAGATTTGGCATAATTACGCCGTATCATAAATTGGTCACACAACTGCGAGAATAAAGTTTCTATACGTTTTCTATACTTTCTGAATGGATAGAACTGAGGTTTGTAATCTTTTTGATTTTTTCTTTTAGGGGTTTCTAACTGGATTTTTACCTCATTGAACAAGTCAAGCTGAACCGTTTGAGAAAGATAGCCCCTGTCTCCAAGTAACACGCAATCAGAAATTTGAAGTTTTATGTCTTTCAAATAATGAATGTCGTGAACGGAGGCGGGAGATAAGTCAAAACTTTGGAATACACCAGCAATAGAACAGATCGCATGTAGCTTGTAACCATAAAAGTGTAGATTTTGAGAAGCACAAAAACCTTTATTTGGCATTGAAAAGCTATTTTCTTTACAGATTTTGCTTCTGGAAGAGCGGGATAATTTACACACTTCTAAAGGCATGCTGTCCACCAAAAAATAGTTTTCAAAATCATTGAACTTTTTCACCATTTTGCACCTAATTTCTTCAAGAAAAGGGAAGAGTTTTCGTTTTCTTCTGTTGTAAACACTCCTTTTAATTTTAGATTCAATAGCCCAACCTTTTATCTCTCTAAAAAGCTGGTAATCAGAATCGATAGATTTAAATTCTGCTAAAATAATTAAGCTTATCAGCTCTATATCAGATAATTTTGGTTTCACTGGTTTAAAATAGAAATTTTCAGTTCCTGAAATTTCTATTAGTTTATTCAAAATAAAATTGTAACTTGTCTCTAGGTTGCTCATAATTGTATTTGATTGGTAACCAATGCAATTTACTTTTCTTTAGGCTCATGGGCAACCTTTTTTATAATGCACTACGGGTGTCCAATAATTTCGGCATAAAAAATGTAACTTTGTACATCGAAAAAATTTAACTAAAGTATGAGCCAAAATATTTTAACTCAAGACATTTTTAAAACACCTTATCAAACACCTCCTTTTGAGCAAATAAAACTCGAGGACTACAAACCTGCGTTTGAACAAGCCATTGCAGAAGCCAAAGCCGAAATTGATTCGATTACAGAAAATCCGAATTTGCCCGATTTTTTCAATACAATTGAAGCTTTAAGCCTAAGTGGCGAAAAACTAAATCGTATTTCTTCTATATTTTTTAATTTAAATTCAGCAGAAACCAATGATGAAATGCAGGTGCTTGCCCAAGAGATTTCGCCACTTTTGTCTGAATTTAGTAGCGACATTAGTTTAAACAAGGCTTTATTTGAGCGTATCCAAAAAGTTTACGACAGCAAACCTGAAGGCTTAACACCCGAGCAACAAAGACTTTTGGATAAAACTTATAAAAACTTTAGCCGAAACGGTGCTTTGCTTTCAGAGAAAGATCAAGAGAGAGTGCGCCAAATCGACCAAGAATTGTCCTTGCTTTCTTTACAATTTGGACAAAATGTTTTAGCCGCTACCAACGACTATATTTTGCACATCACAGACAAGAAAAATCTAGATGGGCTACCGCAAGACGAGA
Source organism: Ornithobacterium rhinotracheale (assembly GCF_004088395.1). Lineage (NCBI taxonomy): Bacteria > Pseudomonadati > Bacteroidota > Flavobacteriia > Flavobacteriales > Weeksellaceae > Ornithobacterium > Ornithobacterium rhinotracheale. Next base: position 2,147,039 of record NZ_CP035107.1, read on the forward strand.
TCGATGCAGCTAAAGAGACTGCCGATGAAAAATCGCTCGACGGCTGGGCAATCACACTGCAAATGCCTAGCTATTTAGGCTTTATGAAATATGCCAAAAACAGAAATTTACGCGAAAAACTATACCGTGCTAATGGCTCCAAAAACTTTGCTGAAAATAAATTCAACAATGCAGAAAATGTTTTAAAAATTATAAAACTCCGTGCCGAGCGTGCACATTTGCTAGGTTATAAAAATCACGCGACTTTTGTTCTAGAGGAACGCATGGCACAATCTCCAGAAAATGTACAAAATTTCCTAGAAAACCTGTTGCAAAAGGCAAAACCCTTCGGGCAAGAAGAAATCAAAAAATTAAGTATTTATGCGAAAGAAAAAGAGGGCATCTCTGAATTGATGCCGTGGGATCACGCTTATTTTGCCGAAGCTTACAAAAAAGAAAACTTTAGCCTAAGCGACCAAGAACTAAAACCTTATTTTCAACTTGAAAAAGTGATAGACGGCGCTTTTGAAATCGCAGGAAAATTATATAATTTAAGCTTTAAAGAAGTAAACGACATCGAGAAATATCACGCCGATGTTCGTACTTTCCATGTGATGAAGGAAAATGAAATTATCGGCATTCTATACACCGATTTCTTCCCAAGAGCGGGAAAACGACCTGGTGCTTGGATGACAAGCTACCGAGATGGCTACTTCCTCGACGGGGAACACAAAATCCCACAAATTTCGATTGTGTGCAATTTTACCAAGCCTACGGCAGAGAAACCTTCGCTGCTTACTTTTAGCGAAGTTACAACGCTTTTCCACGAGTTTGGACACGCTTTGCACGGCTTGCTTGCCAACACGCAATACGCTAGCCTAGCAGGCACCAATGTGTATTGGGATTTTGTAGAATTGCCATCGCAGTTTATGGAAAATTTCTGCTACGAGCCAGAAGCACTACAACTTTTTGCCAAACATTACCAAACGGAGGAAGTGATTCCCCAAGATTTAATTGATAAAATTATGGCAGCATCGCAATTTATGGAGGGCTACCAAACTTTAAGACAACTCGGCTTTGGCTTGCTAGACATGGCTTGGCACACTACCGAGCCCGAAAAAATTACGAATTTGGCACATTTTGAAAGAGAAAATATGGCAAAAACTCAACTCTATCCTAGCGTGGAAGGCACTAATATGAGTACGGCGTTTAGTCATATTTTCCAAGGTGGGTATGCGGCTGGATATTACAGCTACAAATGGGCAGAGGTGCTAGATGCAGATGCGTTTGACTATTTTAAACAAAATGGCATCTTTAATCCCGAAATCGCGAAGAAGTTTTACACGCTACTCAGCAGCGGCGGCACGGTAGCTCCTATGCAGCTTTATGTTGCGTTTCGTGGGCAAAAACCAAGTAATTCAGCTTTGCTTAAAAGAGCTGGCTTGGTGAAATAAAAAATACCGAAAAATCGATTTTTTGAAAACAAAGAGTTTTAGGCTAAAGGCTTAAAGCTCTTTTTTGTTGGATTAAAGGACTTAAATAAAGGCGTTAAAAAAAAACCCTTCTTTTTCTCTGAAAAGAAGGGACAAACCTATTAAATTAACCTAAACCTATGAAAAAACTGTTTAGCACCGAAACAGATGCTTAACATCATATGCCCAAATATAAAGCTATAATTTGAATAATTAAAATTTTGGGGCATATATTTTAGTTAAAATCTCTAATCAAAGGAAATAGTATCATTATCCGAGGATAAAATTTCATTGACCGAAGGCGCACGCTCACCGCGAGAGGAGGAGGCTGCTCGGTTTTCGCTCATTGAGCCCATATTCCCGAAATTATAGAAGCCTTGCTGAGAGCCGCAATCCCATCGGCTATCTATGCCCTCGGGCTTCTCAAATTTATCGCTCATTCGCACGCCCAATACATTGCCCTCGTTGTAGACTTTCTTCATATAATAAGCCCAGATGGGCAGTGCCATTTTTGCGCCCTGTGATTGCCAACCTCTGAAATGGGCAAAGCGGTCTTCATTCCCCACCCATACGCCTGTTACAAGGTTTGGCGTTAGGCCTATGAACCACGAATCTGAACCCTCGTTGGTAGTTCCTGTTTTGCCGGCTACTTCTGAGGTGATGCCATAATTGCGAATGTTTTTCCCTGTTCCACGCTCGATTACGCCTTTCATTAAATCAATCATCGTGTATGCCACATCTTCGCTCACTACTTCGCGGGTTTCTGGCTCATAATCTTTGATGATTTTGCCTGTTTTGTCTTCAATGGATAAGATGAATTCTGGCTTAATGTAAATTCCGCCATCGGCAAAGGTACTCATAGCGCCCACCATTTCATACAGCGTTAAATCTGCTGAGCCGAGGGCTATGGTTAAGTTATTAGGAATTGGGGACTCCACGCCTAAGTCCTTGGCTAGCTGAATTACGGCTTGCGGGCCGCTTTCTGCGATTAAGCGCGCAGAGATTACATTGACTGAGTGGGCTAATCCGTCTCGCAAGGATAGGGAACCGCCATAGCGACCGCTTGCATTTTTGGGTCGCCAGCTTCCTGCAATGAATGGTTCATTGGATACCATATGGCACGGGGTATAATTCATTTGGTGAATGGCTGTGGCGTATACAAATGGCTTAAAGGTGGAGCCTACTTGTCGGCGGGCTTGCTTCACGTGGTCGAACTTGAAGTAGTCCCAATCTACGCCCCCTACCCAAGCTTTGATGGTGCCATCTTTGGGGTCCATAGACATAAGCCCTGCCTCAATGATGTGCTTGTGGTAGATGATGCTATCCATCCAAGATTTATTTTTCTCATACTTTTTACCGTCCCAAGTGAAGAATTGAACGGAGTCTCTTGGTTTATTGAATTCTTCCAAGATTTCTTCCTCGCTCATACCCGCATTTTTTCTATTTTTATACATAATCGTGCGGCGCATTGCTTGTTCAAATATGCGCTGGCGCTTGTCGCTTGAAATGTTATAAAATGGGGCTTTGGGGTTGCCTCGTTGCTCGGCAAAGAACATTTTTTGTACGCCTTTTAAGTGTTGTTTTATGGCCTCCTCGCCCATTTTTTGCATCCTGGAATCGATGGAGGTGTAGATTTTAAGTCCGTCGCGGTAGAGGTCGTAGTGAACGCCATGCTTTTTTTCATACTCTTCAAAGTATTTTTGCAGCTCTACGCGCATAGCGTATTTAAAGTATGCTGAATAAGTTTCTTGCACACTATTTTCTATCATTTTAAAGTTTAGCCCCAGTGGCTCGTTTTTATATCTTTCAAATTCGTCTCTGGTGATGAAGCCGTATTTAAACATTTGGCTTAGCACTACATTTCTCTCGTGCAGAGAGCCCTCAGGGTTGCTCTTTGGATTATAGAGTACGGGGCTTTTTAGCATTGAGATTAAAACGGCTGATTCTGGCACGCTGAGCTCTTGGGTGTGTTTTTGGAAATAAGTTCGGGCCGCGGCTTCAATGCCATTAGCTCGGTAAATGAAGTCAAACTTATTGAGGTACATCGTGATGATTTCCTCCTTGGTGTAGAGGCGCTCTAATTGCAGTGCTACCACCCATTCTTTTAATTTTTGCTTGACTCTCTCTATCTTATTTGAGGACACTTTTTGGGTGAATAGCTGCTTGGCTAACTGCTGCGTGATGGTACTCCCGCCCCCATCTTTACCTCCGCCCGCTATGGCGCGCATAATGGACTCTCCATCAATGCCTGAGTGCTCTATGAAGCGTATATCCTCCCTTGCCAAAAGGGCTTTTACCAAGTGCGGTGGCAAGTCTTTATAAGTAACTGGAATGCGCTTTTCCTTCTCAAATTTATCTATCAACTTCCCATCAGAGGAGTAAATCTCCGATGCCACATTGATTTCTGGATTTTCAAGCTCCTGCACATCTGGCAAGGGGCCTAGCATTCCCTTTGAGGTTCCGTATAGAATGGCGCCTATCGAGAATATTCCGCCTAAAAGTATCAACCAGAAAAATAAAATCCCTCGCATAATCCACGGATTTCTTTTTCTCTTTTTAGTATTATTTGTACTCGCCATAGTTTATTTTTCTTTTTGTATTAATAAGCTTATGTCCTCTATCCCTTCCAGCGGGTTTAGGCGCATAGCCTGTTTAATTTTCAATTGATAAATCCCTGTATCTTTAAGAGTTATATTTTCCTTATAAATTAAAGTATTTTGCTTAATGGCACCCATTCCGCTACCTATCCACTCACCATCAGGAAACGCCAATTGGTATTCAAGCGTATCAAGCATTTTTTCGCCCTTTGGGGAAGTGAATTCCGTGAAAAAGTAAATATTACTAAACGGATAATCCTCATTATTCCTCAACACAAGCGACAAGTCTACGCCCGAGAGGCTCTCCCGCACAGGAATTTGAAAAACAGCCTCATCTTTGGCAAGCCAACTACCATTCAGCGACTTGGACTCTTGATAAATCAAGCCCTCTGGCTGGCACGCTAGGAAGGTGATGGCGATAATGGCACTTATTAAAAACTTAATTCTCATTCCTATTCTGATTAGGTTTTTTGCGTTTTTTTCTAGATTGCTTCTTGCCTGCGCCCTTTTTATTCGCATTTTGTGGTTGCTGCGCTCCGCCCTTAGCTTTATTTCTTCGGCGGCGATTTTTCTTCTCCTCAAAACGATTCAACTCATTTGCTTCCAGCAAGCCCGAGCCAAAGAGCGAATCCTCCGTTTGATTAAATTGCTTATTTAAATCCTCCAGCGATGCCAAAGTTTCGCCACGCTTATTCTGCGCTAAAAACTCATTGACTTGCTCCACGCTGAACTTATACCAAGTTACATTCTCTGATTTAGTGTAAGAGAGCCAAATCTCTCGTTTAAAAACATCAATCTTAACGCAAGCAATGTCGCCTCCCTTTGACTTTAAAACGGCATCATACTTCGGGAAATCTTTCAATGCATCAAGGTACGAATCAAGCTCATAATTCAAGCAACATTTCAGCTTGCCACACTGCCCTGCAATCTTTTGCGGATTGATGGATAATTGCTGATAGCGTGCTGCTGCCGTGCTCACGCTCCTAAAATCTGTGAGCCATGTAGAACAACAAAGCTCTCTACCACACGATCCGATTCCGCCTAACTTAGCAGCCTCTTGGCGATAGCCTATTTGGCGCATTTCAATTCGGCATTTAAATGCGGTGGCAAACTCGCGGATGAGTTGTCTAAAATCTACACGATTCTCTGATGTATAGTAAAAAGTAGCCTTGGTTCCGTCGCCTTGATATTCTACATCAGAAATCTTCATTTCAAGTCCAATTCCTCTTGAAATTCTACGAGCTTCTATCATGATGGCGTGCTCTTTTTCTCGGCACTCTTGCCACACATCTATATCTTTTTGATTTGCAAAACGGTAGACCTTCGGCAGATCCTCTGTCTGGTTTACTTTTTTATGCTTAAGTTGTGCTTTTACCAATTCTCCCGCCATGGATACCATTCCTACATCATGCCCTGGATTGGCTTCTACGGCAACGATGTCGCCTACTTTAAGGGGAAGTCTATCGATATTATTGTAAAATTCTTTTCTTTCGTTTTTGAAGCGTATTTCTACAATATGGCACACGAGCTCCTCAGCGGGCTGATGCATATTGCTCAGCCAGTCGAAAACAGACAGTTTATCGCAACCGTCGGTACCGCAGCCTCCATTGTTTTTACACCCTTTGGGTAAGCCTTGGCTTGTATTGCATCCGCTACATGTCATATTTATATACTTATATCAATCTACAAAATTACTAAATTTAAGTAAGAATGAATGGAAAAATATTTTTAATTCTAAATTTTATGATTTCAAAATATATTAAAACTAAAAAAATCCCTTTCCTAAAATACTTAGAAAAGGGATTTTACTATTTGTGTAAATAAAGTTTTTATTTTACTAGACGCTCAGCTCTTTTGTCTACTACTTTTGCATCATCAATTAAACTTTGCAACAATGAGTTTTGAATCATTCCCATGTTTTGAAGTTCGATCACTCTTCTTTCATTTGACAAATCTTCTTTCTTAGCACCTACTGTTTTGCTGTCTACTTTTACTACAAAAATACCATTTACAGCTTTCAACACATTGGAAACATCTCCTTTTGGCAGAGCTAAGGCTGCTGCACCCACTGTAGGCTCCGCACCGATTCCCTCTATATTTGCAGTGTTATAAGTAATTCCGCTAGCCTTGCCTGTGCGTCCTCCTAATTTTTTGCTGATAGAATTTAGATCTTTATCATTTCCTACCAATTCTTTTGCTTTGTTGTAAGCTAAATCAGCTTCGATAATTGGAGTAAGGATTCCTTTGTATGCTGCAACATTGTATTGGTCTTTGTCAAATTTATTAGACAAGAACACAACAATCTGTCCTCCGTTTGAAGTTTCAAAACGCTCAATGCTTCCTGATTTTGTATCTGGATTAAATGCCCATGCAAGGATGTCCGACAATTTATTTGTTCCCGTAAGACCTGTAACATTTGCCTCAAAACGAGCCACACCATCTGCATTGTTTACCTCTGCACCTGTTTTTCTTGCTGCATTTACAAAATCGTTGGTGTTTTTACCTTGCATATCAAGTGCTAATTGATTTGCTTTATTAAACAATTGCTCTTGTGTTTCTTCTGAAGCTTTTAATACCTTCTTAATCACGGCAAACTGATATCCCATTTTAGATTTCACATCATCAATGCGAATCACATGGAATCCAAATTGGCTTGGCACAACACCAAACGAGCCTTTCTCATGAGAAAGGATATATTCTCTGTAGCTTGGATCAAAGTTTTGCTGAAATCTTCCTACCCAACCAATGGAACCATTTTCTTTCGCTGCCACTTTATCATCTGAAAAAGTTGAAGCCAATTCGTTGAATTTAGCAGGATTTGTTTTGACTACATTCAGGATACTGTCTGCAATTTGTTGTGCAGCTTGCGGAGATCTTGTTGATGCACCACCTTGTGCTCCTTGGAATGAGATCAAAATATGGCTTGATTTCACCGAGTCTGCAATTGGTTTTGCATTGGTTACTTTTATCAATTCATACAGATTTCCATTTTTGATTGGTCCGTACACCTTACCCACTTCTAAATTTGATAAAAGATTTTTGATATTAGCATCTTGCAAATTTTCGATTTGGCTTTTGGTGTAGTAAGTCGGGTCAAAAACATCTTCTGAGAATCTTGATACATACACAGAATCGTTTTTAGCATTAGCAAACGCTTGGATTGTATCTGTGATTCCAGCAGCTGGATCTGTAATGACTTGCTGATTCAAAAATTTATTTAAACCTGAAATGATTTCTTGTGTATCTTGATTAGACGCCACCGCAGGGAAATAAGCATACGCGATGTTTACAGAAGCTTCTGGTTTAAATTGTTTTTTATGAGCTTTTAAGTAATCCAATACTTGCTCATCGGTTACTTGAATGTTATTTTTTTGTTTGAAAGTTGCGTAATCTACAAACGCATAGCTGATTTGAGATTGTGTATTATTCCCTTGGAATGCAAACTCAGCCTCTGCGTCGGTTGCTAAAACTCCACGGCTCACAAAATCAAGGTAGCTAGCTCTAAGCATTGCCGCTTGCGGATTTGCGTTTTCCCATTGCTGGTAAATAGCTTGTGCTTGTGGGTTTCCTGTTTGAGCTGCAGTTTTCAACTCGCTTAAAAATGCTTTGGTAGCCTCGACATTCACTGCTCCGTTTTGAGCAATTAAGTTTGGCTGAATTGAGCTGAAAAACATGGCAGCCGCTTCGAAATATTGTTGTTCAGAAAATTCGATTCCTAATTTCTCTGCATGTTTACTTACCACACGCTCAGACACTAAGTCGTTCCAAGTAATTTGTGATATTACATTTTCACCTGCATTTTGATATTGTGGAATTTGGCTAATTCTGCTGTATTCCATGGTGTAATCTTGCGTAGTAATAGGGATACCCGCTGCAGATCCCAATTCATTAGGATTTCCAAAAATACTTCCTCTAGAGAATGCATCTCCTACCAAAAACGCTACGAGCGGCAACCCAATCCCGATGATTAGTAGCCAAGTTTTCTTTCTTATTTTTTCTAAAAGAGCCATGTGCTTTAATTAAAATTTTATTTACAATCAGCAAAAATACAATTTTCTTACAAAAGAAAAAAGTACTTAATTTAATCTTCTATTAATGTTATTTTTATTTCTTCAATTTTTGTATCATTTCCTTTGGTGATTTCAAACTTATATTTGTTATCAACGACAAAAGTTTCACCAATTTCTGGGATTTTTTCTAATACCGAAACGGCTAAACCTCCTAGGGTTTCGTACGCATCGCTTTCTGGCAAATCCCAACCATATTCTTGATTTAAATGGTCAATTTCTACTCGTGCAGAAAACAAATATTCATGTTCATTGATTTGTTTTTCAATGAGTTTCACTTTATCGTGCTCATCTTCTATTTCTCCAAACAATTCTTCCACCACATCTTCCACGGTGAGCATACCTGCCGTTCCGCCATACTCATCTAGCACAATTGCAACAGATTTTCTTTTTTTAATTAAATCATCCATCACATCTTTTGCAAGCGAAGTCTCATTTACAAAATCCACGGGCAACATCGTGGTTCGAATGTTTTTAGGTTTTTTGAACAAATCAAATGAGTGAATGTATCCTATAATGTTATCTATATTTTCTTGATAAACAATAATCTTTGAAAATCCAGTTTCTATAAATTTTTTGCGTACTTCTTCTATTGGCTCGTCAATTCGCACAGCTACGATTTCCTTTCGTGGCACCATGCATTCGCGCACTTTTATTTCAGAAAACTCAAGGGCATTGTGAAATATCTGAACTTCTGTATCAATCTCTTCTTCCGAGGCTTCCACTAGTTGTTCTGATATAAAATACTTTAATTCCTCTTTCAGAAATATCTCATCTTCAGTTTGTTTCTGCCCTACAATCTTTAAAAATAAATCCGAAAGCCACATAATAAATGTCGTAATTGGTGTAAAGATAATATAAATCAACCATGCTGGAACGACAAAGGTCTTGAATAATTTATTGGGATAAATACTAAAGATGGCTTTGGGTAGAAATTCGGCCGTTGCCAAAATCACGACTGTAGAAATCAAGGTCTGAATCAAAACATCAATTGTAGGGGAATACGAAGGCAAATAGCTCACGATAAGCTGCCCCATGAAAATCCCATAAATAACAAGTGAAATGTTATTGCCCACAAGCATCGTGGCAATGAATTTTTTAGGATTTTCTGCCAAATACAGCATTTTTCTAGAAATCCAATTTTCCTTTTTTGCCTCGAGCTCAAGCTGCATACGGCTAAGCGAAATAAAGGCTATCTCGGTACCCGAGAAAAATGCAGAAGCTAATATAGCAATAATGATTATGGGTATAGTAGCACTCATGTATTAATCCTGAATTTCTTTGGTTTTAGGTTCCAAAGGTAAGATATTTTTGTCTATCACTTGTCTCGAAACTGGGGATTGTGTGGTTTTTTTTTGATTTTTCTGATCGGCATTGATTTCCCCATGGTTTTTGAAAAAAGTAAATTGTTTAAAATCTTCACTCCCCTCCAGTCCATTTTCAGAGATAATTCTAGTGCCATCGGCACGTGCAATGGTTACGGTGTCGTGGGTGTAGATTTTTCTATTTTGGCTATCCCAGAAAATCTTTTGTGTTTTGAGTGTATCTCCATCGTTATTGATCATCACAACATTCCCTTTGCCTTCATAGAATTTGGTTTTTTGCTGAATTTTAGCCCAATCTGCTCTTAAAAAATTTGGCTCTAATTTTTGGTTATAAAAAGTTAAATCCAAACCTTTTCGCATAAGGGTGTATGGAGAATCTATCAAGGTATATTCCTCGATTAGCGGGGTTTTTAAATCCAGTCGCACCACGCCCGAATCCTTATGAATTACATGTGCATTGATGGTGGTTCTATCTGCAAAATTTCGATTGATTTTCCCCAAATCATCGGTTTTAGATTCTTCACAAGAGAAAAAAAGCAAAGCAGCCCCTATGCATAGGGCTGCTTTTTTGTGTGATTTAAAGGACAATTCGAGTTGTCTCATAAATTTTTGTAAGTATTAGCGAACAACTGTGCTTGCTCCTCCGAAACATGAAACAGAAACCCTGTCTCCTTTTTTCTTACCTTGCTGGAAAGACATCTCTAAACTTGGACCGTGAGCGTTGTAGCTACTTGCCATTTTCTTAGCTCTACCACAAGATCTACTATCCACCGCACATGCTTTGTTTGCAAAGTCTGCAGCCACCCAGTAAGCAGTAAGTTTCTGGTAAGTGCTACTACCACAACTGTTGGCATTTGATCCAAAGATTGATGCGATTAATTCATATGGAGCACCATAACCTGGCTTGTAGCTTGCTGCTTTTTTAGCCCAGTTTACAGCATTGCCTAAATTGCCTGTTTTGCTATAACTTACAGCAATGTAGTAAGCAATATCTCCTTTTTTGCTGCCTGAAGCATCGTTAAGTGCATCTTGGAACTTGCTAATTGCAGTTTTATAATCTTTTCTAGAGAATGCTCTTGCCCCTTCAGCATAAGCTGAACCTGGTCCTGCACCCGCTTTAGCTTGAGGAGAAGCCGTTTCTGTGGCTTGTGGATTTTTAAGTTTCCACAAGTATGCATATTGCTTGTCTAGGGCATCCATGATTGGTGTATCGTAACATTCTTTTGAAGCCAATTCTTGGTATGAACTGATAATCCAATCCATGTCTTCTTTTTTAGCTTCAAATTCTTTCACATACATTGGTGCAATATTATCACAAGTGGTGTATTGAGATAAGATTCCTTCCATAGAGTCTTGGATTTCAAGGAAACTATCTTTTGCTGCTTGTGCATTTGCCATTGTTTGCTCCTCTGCTTTAGTCAGCTTTTTATTTGGATCTACCGTTTGTAAACTATCTAATTTCTCTGCAAGCTTACCATACTCAACTGAGCGTAGTTCGATGTTTTTCTCGGTTACTTCTTTTGTTTTGAAGTAAACTTTCAAAGCTTCGTCAAATTGAAGTTCTCCTTCGTTTAACAACTCAAGTGCTGTGGTAAAGTAATTCAAAACTGTAGAGGTTGATAATTTTTCAGCGTTTTCAGAGGCGTTAAATAAGTTTTTATACTCCTCGTAAATCTCTTTTTTTGGCTTTAAATTATTTGTCAATTCATAGTTGATGATTTCTCCTTTCCAATAAGCTGGCTTATCATTTGGAAAAGCAGCAATTCTTTTCTGCAATAAGTTAACTATTTCTTGTGCGTATTTTTGTCTTTCGGCGTCACTAGCAGCGTTTTGTGCCAATTCATCTAAAATAGTTTCACCAAAAATATAATAATTCACTTTTTTTCCAGGGCATTTCTCCAAAGCCTCTTGCAAAACAGGATATGCTTCAGTGTAGCCTTTCTTCTGCACTAATTGGTTTAGTTTAATTTCATAAGCATCACAGTTCTGAGCCTGCACTCCCTGCAAACCAAAGAAAAGCACTGCGGCACTTATTGATAATAATTTTTTCATTTTCATATCTTTTTTTGGTTAATATTACTAGTTGTATTTTCTTCTTTGGAACCAATTGTCGTTAAGCGTAAAGCTTAATTTCACATTGGCAAAATTTTCTTTTATTAAATTATTTTTAGTTGTTCCTTGTTGTCCAAGTTGCACGCCAATGTTGATTTCAGACGGATCCGACGCCTTCCCGACTGGTAAGCCTATCCCAAAAGCCATACCATATTTTTCGATATCAGTGCCATTTATGCTGATTGGAGTCTTTTCATAAAAGGCTCCTGCACGGTAAGTTGTGCGTGCAAAATAGTTTTTATAGCTATTGATGTTAGGGATAACATAACCTCCCAAAACGGCTTTAAATCTATTGTTTAGCTTTAAATTATCAAAGCGAAGCTCGTATTTAGACATTTGAGTCCAATCCACTTGCGCTGCAATGTTCCAGCGGAAATCTTCTCCCAAACTCACGCCAAAACCTATGTTTTGAGGAACCTTTACTTTCGCATCACTTTTTTGTTCAAATACGATTTGCTTATCGTATTGGCTTCCCGTTGGCGAAATTCCATAATTTTGAATGCTGTATTCCTGCTCTGAGTTCAATTCGTTGCCGATGGTGTAGTTTAAACCTATGCTAAATCTCTTGGTTTCACGAAATCTTTTTGTGTAAAAAGCACCTCCCGTAAAGGAAAAACCTGTAATTCTATTTCGATTTTCAACCTCTGTTAAAAGCAAATTCCCTTGGTTTCCGTGGATTTCTGTTTTATTCAAATTTCCAAACAGATATCCTGCTTTTACACCTACTGCAAAGTTTTGATTTATGTTATAGGAGGTAAAGATCTGCAGACTATTGATGTCGCCATCTCCATTGAATGCATTGTAACTGTTTTTCCCCACAACCTTATTGTCATACCCCAACGAGTAAAGCGGCTGAAAAGCAACTCCTCCTCGGAACTTAGCCCCCATAGGGAATGCTAAACTCAATTGAGACATGTAAGCCGTACTGCGTTGAGCCTTACCTGCACCATCATCAAATTCCGAAGCATTAAGGGTGCCTTCGAAATTAAAACTAGTGTAGTTTAGATTAATGTTCGCCGCAGGGTTCATAAAATTCGCCTGCGAGCCATAAGTGGAAAGATAAGAAGAGTACACTCCGCCCATTCCAAAAGTTGCCGCATTATTGCTCTGTCTATTCTCTCCCATTCCAAATGAAGAGTATGGCGAAACAGCTGTTTTCTGTGCCATCGTAGGCACTACACCTGCTGCCAATAATACAGCATATAATATACTTTTTGTTTTAATCATTCAGCGCTTGAATATGAATTAATAATCTCTGCAAAGATGATAATTAATCGCTTAAATTAAAAATAGAATATGCCCTAAGTCTGTTAAATTCTCTAAAAAAACTCCGCAAAGTGAGCGTTTTACAGGAAAAACAAATCGTTTTCACTTAGTTTTAATCCCGAAAAAACTTTTTTATCAAGGCAAAAGGTTTCGAATTTCAAATTAATATTTAATACTTTTGCACTTTAAAATTCAGGTATGAAAATAATCTCTTATAATGTAAATGGAATCCGTGCCGCCATCAAAAAAGGCTTTATTGAGTGGCTTTCTCAAACGAATCCCGATGTGATTTGCCTTCAAGAAGTTAAGGCACTCGAGGAGCAAGTGGATTTAGAGGAAGTCAAGAAAATGGGATATCAAGTATTTTGGAACGCGGCTGACAAAAAAGGCTATAGTGGCGTGGCGATTTTTTCTAAAATCCCACCAAAAAGTGTTGAAAGCGACACTGGAGTGGCTCATCTTGATGGCGAGGGACGCGTAATCCGTGCGGATTTCGAAGACTTTTCTGTAATTTCGCTGTATTTGCCAAGTGGCACTAATATCGACAGGTTGGATTTCAAACTTCAGTTTTGTGATGAGTTTTCTAATTACATTCACGATTTAGAAAAAAAATATAACAAATTGATTATTTGTGGCGATTACAACATCTGTCATGAGGCGATTGATATTCACGACCCCGTTCGCTTGAAAAATGTTTCTGGATTCTTGCCCGTTGAACGCGAATGGATGACGCATTACATGAATTACTGCAACCTAGTAGATGCTTTTCGTGAATTTAACGACCAGCCGGGGCAATATACTTGGTGGAGCTACCGCGCCAATGCTAAACAAAACAACAAGGGCTGGAGAATTGATTACCACATGGTAACAGAAAATTTAAAATCTAAACTTAAACGCAGCGTAATTTTACCAGAGATAAATTTTTCAGACCACTGCCCCATTTTACTAGAAGTAGAATAAAAAGCACAAAAAAAGGGAATTTTCAGAAAATTCCCTTTTTTTTATATTTCAGCAATATCGATTTTTTATGGATTTGTGTACGAAACTTCAATTTTCAAGTTTGCATTATTCAAAATCACTCGATACGGATTATAAATATTGTTGCTGGCATTATAAGCCGAAGGCATAAAAAATACTTGACCCGCTGGTGCTGGATAATCACCAAGCATTAAACGTAAATCATCTTTAGGCTCTCCTTTTTCTACAATATTTTTCAAGAATTGAGTAATTCTTAATTTATACTCATTTTTGCCTTTGTCATACGCATGACTAATTGCTCTAAATGGGAAAACTGCATAGTCTGCCAAAACTTTTTTCTGCGTATCATTGTACAGATATAGGTACTGCGGCAATGGAAGGCTTCCTTGTGCCACCAAGTTAGGAGAAAATGTAATAACAGCATCTGTAATCGCGATATGTTCTTTGTTAAATTTTTTGCGAAGTGCCTCGATTTGTTGCCCATCTAGAGACAATCTCACACTATTCCCTCCCATGCCTGAAAGGAACAATTTCCCTGGAGATAATGCAGCCCCTGCATTAGACACCTGAATCTGACTTACAGCATAATACCCCATATCATTAATGTTTTGAGAGCCCATTATGAATTCATAAGAAGCACTCAAACGCTTAGGATTTGAACGCACTGTACACCCTTCCTCATCATCATCTATATTGTTATTATTTTGATCTTTAAACCTAGGATTATCATAACTAAAGAACATCAAAACTTTCGCCTTGGCAGGATCAAAATTAAATATAAATCCATTATCGCTATCTGTACTAATTTTTATACCATTCATTACATTATTTAAGAAAGTAATTTGATCCGAACCATTATTCGGCTGCTTTACAAATAATGTTTCCAAAGTGTTTTCTAGCCCATCTAGCCTCACTCTATAAGACGGAATACTTTCTGAGGAAACTTCTTTTGCTAATTTGTATTTACTATTTTCTCGTGGCGAAACAATGGTTTTTCTTATCCAAGCCGTATTATCAATGGTTTTCTGCCCTAAAAGAGCTCCCGTTGCAAATCCTTTATCAGACATTAAAGATTGCTTAATCGTTCCCATATTCTCGGTCACCAGATGCACTTGCAAGTTTATTTTCTCATTTGTATTCCCGTAGAGAGAATCCACCTTAAACTTAACTGAACGATGATAGGTATAAGCCGTATCTTTCACCGAGCAACCCCCATCTACCTTATTTAAAGTATAAGTTGTATTTACCAATTTCTCGCGCACGGCAAGCGTATCTTTTTTAGCAAAAGCCGCTATGGGTAGCACGAGAACAACCGAATCCACTTTAGCATTCTGACCAAAAGTAGGATTCAATGCACTTAAACGCAATTGGCTGTAAAAAGAAGCCTGCGTTTTCCCAAAAATGGGCTCACTATACACCCCTATGCTTGCTCCGCTCACACTTTCTTGCACAGTCCCTCTACTACCTCTTGGGATTTGAAAAATCACTTGAGAAATGGTTTTTCCAGATGCCACGGGCTCTGGCGATAGATTGGCAGCAGAAAGTGAAACTTCTGTGCTTTGAGTTTGGATTGTGCTGCTAGACAAGATATTTGCCCCCACAGGATTATCTCCTTGCTCACAGCTCTCAAATATGAAGAACCCAGCCAACAAAAAAGCGAATTCTTTAAGTTTTAAAAATTTATTTTTCATGTATTTATTCTTCGTCTTCTTTACCCTCAATGATTTCGGCATACAGCTCTCTGATCGGCAATTCTCTATCAAAGGTCTTAAAGAGTTTTTTGACAGATTGGATATACTCTTCCACCTCCTCTGGAATCACCTCATCGCCCTGAATTACAAGATCTGAGTGATCAATTCCGAGTTTCAAAAGATTATTAAAGTTTGGGGTTTCTAAATGCTTATATGCTTTTTTAGCAATTTTATCAAAAGCAACTTTATCCACAACATCGCTACTCAATTCCCCGCTGAATGGATTATCAAAAACTGAATACACCATCTTCACATCTTTAAAGAAAGCATCGTCTGAATAATATTTCTTTAAATAAAGTGGCAAGAAAGAAGACATCCAGCCTTGTGCATGAATGATGTCTGGCTTCCAATTCAATTTTTTTACCGTTTCTAAGATCCCTTTGGTAAAGAAAATCGCTCTCTCGTCGTTATTCTCAAAGAAATCACCCGTTTCCTCGTCTGCATAAATCCCTTTGTGTTTAAAATAATCATCGTTATCGATGAAGTACACTTGCATTTTTTCATTTGGAAGCGATGCCACTTTGATGATTAATGGCTGGTCTAAATCATTGATAATAATGTTCATCCCAGAAAGGCGAATCACCTCGTGCAATTGATGTCTCCGCTCATTGATTACCCCAAATTTTGGCATAAAAATCCTAACATCATTCCCCTCTTGGTTTGCCATCTTTGGCAATTCCAAGGCTGCGTTGGACAAAGTGTTTTCTGGAGTATAAGGGTTTAGCTCTGTAGAAACGTATAAAATGCGCATAATTTTGTGTTTTTTATTTCCTTAAAAAATATTTCACAGGAGAATATATGCAAAAATACAAATTTTCATTGAAATTTAAGTTTATAAATGTAGCTTTGCCCGATTTTAATAAAGTTTTAAACTTTTAACATGAGAAAAATCTACACCACTCAGGAGATGAAAAACTGGGTAGAAAGCCAGCGAAAGCAAAATAAAAGCATTGGCTTTGTTCCCACAATGGGTGCGCTACACGCGGGGCATCTTTCCCTCATCAAGCAATGCAAAGCAGATAACGATGTTTGTGTAGCTTCGGTTTTCGTAAACCCTACGCAATTCAACAATCCAGAAGATTTAGAAAAATACCCAAGGCACCCAGAAAAAGACGCCGAACTACTCGAGCATGCGAATTGCGATGCGGTGTTTTTTCCTACGGTAGAGGACATTTATCCCGAAGGCGAAAAATCAGAATCTTTTGATTTTAATGGGCTTGAAAATCAAATGGAGGGCAAGTTCCGTCCGGGGCATTTTGATGGCGTAGGCACCATCGTGAATAAATTTTTTGAAATCATTCAGCCCAATTGTGCTTATTTTGGCGAAAAAGATTTTCAGCAATTGCGCATCATTCAAACAATGGTCGAGAAGAAAGGGCACCACATCGAAATCGTGCCAATGCCTATCTTTAGAGAAGACGACGGACTGGCGATGAGCTCTCGTAATCAGCGATTAAGTCCTGAATTTAGAAATGCTTCGCCCAAGATTTACGAGATATTAAAAAAAGTAAATTCGCTTAAAAACGAGTTTTCGCCCCAAGAGGTAAAACAAAGGGTAGAAGAACTCTTTGCTCAAACGGATTTGGAATTGGAATATTTTGCAATCTGCGATGAAGAAACGCTTCACGAAATCAGCACTTGGAACGATAGTGAAAACATTCGTGCTTTTGTGGCGGTATACGCAGGAGACATCCGTTTAATCGACAATTTAAAAATCGATTAAATTCAATTTTAACCATGAAAAAGCGTGTTTCTTTTAATTTGGAAACACTCTTTATTTTTATTTAAAACCGAAAAAACATTCAAAATATCGATTTTCAATTATTTATAAATCTAAAATCATCCCTCACTGCAAATGCTCTTAAATAAATAAGTGCATAATAATTATTTGATTTATCTTTGCACCCATGTTACTTAATATGTTTAAATCTAAAATCCACCGCGTTACTGTAACGGGAGCGGAGCTCAACTACATCGGGAGCATCACGATAGACCAAAATTTGGTAGATGCAGCTAACATGTTGGAGGGCGAAAAAGTACAAATTGTAAACATAAACAACGGCGAACGCCTTGAGACTTATATCATTTGTGGCGAGCGTGGCTCCGGCGAAATCGTACTGAATGGTCCTGCAGCAAGAAAGGTGCAAAAAGGCGATCAAGTCATCATTATCGCTTATGCGCAAATGACTGAAGAGGAGGCTAGAAACTTTCAACCCACGGTGATTTTCCCTAACGAAAAAACGAATTTACTGAAATAATTTTTTCATGAGCAAACGGCTAAAAACTACGCTCACGCTTTTGGTATCTATTCTTTTGGCGATTGCTCTGATTGCTTATTCGCTCTCGGGAATAGATTTTGACCAAACGATGGATTCGCTACGCCAGGCAAATTATTTCTGGATTGGGGTTTCGGTTGTATTGGGCATTATGGCGTATTGGTTCCGCAGCCAGCGTTGGCGTTTGCTCTTAGCACCGATGGGCTACCAAGTGAGTGCCAAACGCTCGTTTATAGCCGTGTGTATGAATTATTTTTGGAATCTCTTAATTCCACGCTCGGGCGAAATTGCGCGCTGCACCTCGCTCTACGCACTGGATAAGACCCCTGTGGACAAGTCTTTTGGCACCGTGATTAGTGAGCGCTTAATCGATATGCTCTGCCTGCTTTTCATTGCCTTTATGGCACTTGTTACCAACATTGATTTAATCCAAAAACTCATCAGCGAGGTGCTCCTCACGCGTAACCAAACTGGCGAGGCTGGGAGCAACACCCGTTTATACCTGCTAGGGGGAGCGCTCTTGCTCATCGTGCTAGTGCTTTTTATTTTCAGAAAAAAGATTAAAACCCTTAGCTTCTACCCTAAAATTAGACAATTCGTCTACGGCATTCAGCAGGGGTTAAAGAGCATTTTTCAGCTGAAAAGAAAGGGGGAATTTATCCTTTACACGCTTTTAATTTGGGTCTCCTACTTCTTTATGACTTATGTGGTAGTCTTTGCCCTGCCCGAAACCGAACATTTGGGCATTGCTGATGGGTTCTATCTCTTGCTTGTAGGCGGCATCGGCATGGTGATTCCTGCTAGTGGCGGTATTGGAGCCTACCACTCTGCAATGCGACTAGGATTCATCGTATTAGGCTTTTCTAAAGAAGTAGGGGTAACATTTGCTTTCTTAGTGCATACACCACATACTTTAATCGCACTAGGATTAGGTTTAATTTCTTTTGTATTAGCTTATTTTGATAAGAAAAGGGCTCAGTCTTAAAACTTCAGGCACCTATTAATAATAGAAAAAAAGCTAGATTTAATATCTTTGCAGAAATCTCATTTATTTTGACGCAAGAAAAAGCATTAGACATATTAAAATCTGGGCGAAATGTTTTCCTTACAGGTTCTGCTGGTACAGGAAAGACTTATACCCTCAACAAATATATCGAATATTTAAAATCTCATAAAATCCCTGTCGCCATCACGGCAAGCACGGGAATTGCTGCCACACACCTCAATGGGATGACGGTGCATTCCTGGAGTGGAATCGGCATTAAAAGCCACATAGAAACTGCCCACCTGCAAAAATTGAAGGAACGAAAGTACATGAGGGACAAAATGAAAGATGTGCGTGTACTCATCATAGATGAAATTTCTATGTTGCACAAGAATCAACTTAACGCCATAAACGATGTTTTACAGTACTTCAAAGGCAATCCCTTACCATTTGGAGGTATTCAGATAGTGTTTTCAGGCGACTTTTTTCAGCTGCCACCAATTGGAGAAGAATGGGAAGAAGCCAGAGATAAATTCTGCTTCATGTCCACCGCTTGGGTAGATGCCAAGCCTTTTATTTGCTACTTAACCAAACAACATCGCCAAAGTAACAATCCACTCAATCAATTGCTCAACGAAATGCGTGCTGGCGAGGTGAGCCCTTTATCTTATGACATAGTAAATGAAAAGATACAAGAAACGATGTATTCCGACATCAATCGTTTTCCACAACTTTATACACACAATGCTGATGTAGATAAAATCAATCAACAAAAATTAAAATTGATTGATACGCCACCAGAGAAATTCACCGCTACTGCAAAAGGAAATAGATCACTGATTGAAATCATGAAAAATAACATTTTGGCTCCTTTTGAATTTGAACTAAAGAAAGAAGCTGAAGTGATGTTTGTGAAAAATAATTTTGAAAAGAAATTTTTCAACGGAACACTAGGTGTAGTTAAAGATTTTTCTGAAGATGGATACCCTATTGTAGAAACCAAAGATGGAAACTTGATTGTAGCGGAACCAGAAGAATGGAAAATAGAGGACGAAAACGGGAAAACTTTAGCCTCCATCACCCAAATTCCTCTGCGTTTGGCATGGGCAATCACTGTGCACAAAAGTCAGGGCATGACATTGGATGAGGCTTGCATAGATTTGCGCAAAACTTTTGAAAAAGGGCAAGGCTATGTCGCACTATCTCGATTGAGAGACCTAGAAGGGCTCACGCTGCTAGGCGTGAACGAAGTAGCTATGCAGCTCGACGAATTGGCATTCAAAGCAGATAAACGCTTTCTAGAACTCTCGGACTGGGCAGACGACACCTTCTCTACCGAAGATTTAAAACGAGAGCACATTCCTTTTATTGTAAAATGTGGCGGACAAATTGAACCTGTAAAAGTGTTAAGCCAAACTGAAACCAAAGAAAAAGGCAAAAAAAGCACTCTCATAATTACCAAAGAAATGCTCGAAGAAGGCATGTCTCCCGAAGAAATAGCAAAAAAAAGAGACCTTACAGAATCTACTATTTACGGGCATTTGAATAAATTAAAAACACAATTTCCAGAATTAAATTTCTCCTCCTACATTGCATGCGATCCGCACATTGTAGATCGTGTGCGCAACCTCGTTGATAATTTAAATTTTGAAGATGGCGAAATAAGATTAAAACCTATTTACGACACACTGAAAGAAGAAATCCCCTATTCCGAAATACGAAAAGCTTTACTTTTAGTCTAAAAAAAATATGAATTTAAAGGAATTTCCCGTTGGGTATTTAAGCTTAATGCTAGCCACGAGCTATCTATACCAAGCATATGCCCGCCCCAAGTTTTATCCTCCAGAGGAATTAAATTACATTTTTATTGCACTCTGTGCAATTGCATTTCTAGGTGCCTTTCTCATGGCTTTTACACGCTACAAAGAAGAGCCGATGGCACACAAAATGCAAATCATAGGTTTAAACCCGTAGTGCATTATCGAATGAGGTTAATTTTTAAATTGTTAATGTTACTATGAAAGACAAATTTATTGAGATATTGAATAGTAGTCAAGGAGGTAATTTTTGCCAATATTCTTGTTTTGAATCCTTCAAAAGATTTGGCATAATTACGCCGTATCATAAATTGGTCACACAACTGCGAGAATAAAGTTTCTATACGTTTTCTATACTTTCTGAATGGATAAAACTGAGGTTTGTAATCTTTTTGATTTTTTCTTTTAGGGGTTTCTAACTGGATTTTCACCTCATTGAACAAGTCAAGCTGAACCGTTTGAGAAAGATAGCCCCTGTCTCCAAGTAACACGCAATCAGAAATTTGAAGTTTTATGTCTTTCAAATAATGAATGTCGTGAACGGAGGCGGGAGATAAGTCAAAACTTTGGAACACACCAGCAATAGAACAGATCGCATGTAGCTTGTAACCATAAAAGTGTAGATTTTGAGAAGCACAAAAACCTTTATTTGGCATTGAAAAGCTATTTTCTTTACAGATTTTGCTTCTGGAAGAGCGGGATAATTTACACACTTCTAAAGGCATGCTGTCCACCAAGAAATAGTTTTCAAAATCATTGAACTTTTTCACCATTTTGCACCTAATTTCTTCAAGAAAAGGGAAGAGTTTTCGTTTTCTTCTGTTGTAAACACTCCTTTCAATTTTAGATTCAATAGCCCAACCTTTTATCTCTCTAAAAAGCTGGTACTCAGAGTCGATAGATTTAAATTCTGCTAAAATAATTAAGCTTATCAGCTCTATATCAGATAATTTTGGTTTCACTGGTTTAAAATAGAAATTTTCAGTTCCTGAAATTTCTATTAGTTTATTCAAAATAAAATTGTAACTTGCCTCTAGGTTGCTCATAATTGTATTTGATTGGTAACCAATGCAATTTACTTTTCTTTAGGCTCATGGGCAACCTTTTTTATAATGCACTACGGGTTAGGTTTAATTATTTTATCACCTATTTTAGCTTATGCCATTTGGATATAAATAAAAAAAGGTTTCTCCAGAATCTGGAAAAACCCTTTTTTGATACATTTTTTTCGCAATGAAATTATTTCACAGGGCGAAGAATGTTGTAATTTACCCCTACACCAGCAGCGCCAATATTATTTTCCTTCACCGCGGCACCTTGGTAGAATAGGAATATATTCCACTTATTATCGTGGTAACCTATTTCTGGGCGGTAATAGAAGCCTGCCTTGGTATCTTCTTTTAAGAATGCTACTCCCACGCCTACATCAGCCCCGAGGAAAAACCGTCTGGTGGGGTAGTAGCGCAATAGCGCAGCAACGGGTAATAGGCCTATGTTTTCGGCATCGTTTTTCTTAAAATAATGGGTGTAGCCTGTTGCTAAACCTAAGCCAAAACTTTTGAGGTCTAGGAACTGGTACTTAGCATCTACGCCAAGCGCCACGGAAGAGGTGTCCTTGGTATCTGCTAAGGGAATGCCTGCGTGCAAGCCCACCTTTACCCAATCGGTTCCTTTTTTTTGAGCGTTTACAAATAGGCTTGCAAAAATCAACAACATTAATGTGCTTAATTTCTTCATATTCTATTCTTTTTTATTATTGATTTGCTTTTCTGATGTAGTTTTCCAGCGCCATTGTCATTGAGGGGGTTTCTGGCGTAGGGACTTTGATATTTACCTCTAAGCCATTTTTCTCGGCCTCGGTGATGGTGGACTTGCCAAATACGGCGATGGTTTGTTTTTCCTGCTTATAGTCTGGAAAGCTCTCAAATAGTGATTTTATGCCCAGTGGGCTGAAGAATACTAAGATGTCGTAATCTTTTACATTCTTTTCAGATAAATCACAGCTCACCGTTTGGTACATAATGCCTCGTTTCCAATCTAGCCCCAACTCGTCCATCAAGGCAGGGACATCTGGTTTCAGTGAATTGGAGGAAGGGAGCAGGAGTTTTTCTTTTTTTAATTTTTTTAAAATGGGCTTTAAATCGGCAAAAGTTTTCCCGCCGATGTATACTTTTCTCTTTCGGTATACGATGTATTTTTGCAGGTAAAATGCCACGGCCTCGCTCTGGCAGTAATACTTCATTGCATCTGGCACGTGGAAGCGCATCTCCTCTGCTACTCTAAAAAAGTGGTCTACGGCGTTTTTACTGGTGAGAACGATGCCTGTAAATTTGCTTAAATCTATTTTCTGCTGTCTTAAATCCTTAGCAGTAAGCCCTTCTACTTTGATAAACGGCTCAAAGTCTACCTTAATTCCTAAATCTTTTTCAAGTGTAAGGTACGGCGACCCCTCCGAGTTTGGCTTGGGCTGAGATACAAGGATAGATTTTATATTCATACTCTTTTCTACATTCATTACTTTCAGCTCCTGAGCAGGATAAATCTGCACACGATAGCGAAGGGTAATATTTCAAGGGCGCAAAGGTACAAAATAATATAGTAAATTGGGAATTTATATTCCTTGCTTGTCCTTAAATAAAAGGAAATGAGCGTTATTAAAAACATTATGGCTAAAAAGCTTATGGCTACATAGGTTAAAATCTGCGCATCAATTTTTGAGAAATAATATAAAAAACTAATCGCCACGAGCCCCAATGTTATGAATATCCCAAAATATGAGCGCGAAATAAAGAAATCACGCAAAATTTCGGCATAGCCCACTAGGGAGAAAATCAGTGCATTGGCAAGCACCTTGATGATGATATAGCCCACCACTATTAAGGCTAAAAATGTGAGCTGCACATAGGCATCATAGCCCTGCCACACGCCCCACTGCACCACAAAGGGCAGCAGAAATAAGCCCACCAAAGTGGAAAATATAGCCATATAAATGCCGTTTAGGAGCAAAAAATTATCCTTTTTCTCACTAAATTTCTCCAATGTCCCCAAATCATCATAATACTTTTTAAAGGCCCAGCGGGTGAACATCAGCAGTGCGCACACGGCCATCAGCAGGAGAAAAATTCCATCTTTATTTTCTATCAATCTTAAATTTCCTTCCACGGCAAATAAGTTTTTTGCAAAATTACTAAATAAAATCTCAAAGGCTTAGTATATTTGTGGAATGATAAAAAAATTAGTCATCATACCAACCTACAACGAGAAGGAAAATATAGAGAAAATCATACGAGCCACCCTCGCCCTGCCGCAAGATTTTGACATCTTGGTGGTAGACGATTCCTCGCCAGATGGCACCGTGGAGATTGTAAAAGAGCTCATCACGCTCTTCCCTGAGCGCATCTTCCTAGAAGTGAGGCAAATCAAAGATGGCCTCGGGCGTGCCTATGTTCACGGGTTTAAATGGGCGCTTGCTCACGGCTACGACTATATTTTTGAAATGGACGCCGATTTCTCTCACAACCCCAACGACTTGCCTAAACTATTAAAAGCCTGCCAAGAGGGCGCAGATATGGCCGTGGGCTCGCGCTACTCGCAGGGTGTGAATGTGGTAAACTGGCCTATGCACCGCGTACTGCTCTCATACTTCGCCTCCAAATATGTGCGCCTAATCACCCAGCTCCCCCTGCACGACACCACAGCGGGCTTCGTGTGCTATACCCGAAAAGCCCTTGAAAGCCTTGATTTAAACCAAATCGAGTTTAAAGGCTACGGCTTCCAAATTGAAATGAAATATAAAATCTGGAAAAAAGGCTTAAAAATCGTGGAAGTACCCATCATTTTTACCGACCGCACGCTGGGCGAATCCAAAATCAGCAACTCCATCATTAAGGAAGGATTCCTTGGGGTAATTAAGCTAAAATATAAATCTTTAATCGGGAAACTCTAATGATTAAAAAACTCCTGCTTAGCATTTTTGCCATCAGCCTTTTAGCCTGCAATCAAGGGGTTGAAAAACCTGATAACTTGATAGATAGAGAAACCTTTAAACGCGCACTCACGCAAATGTACCTCTACAAGCAAGCGCCCAACCTCTCCGTATCGCGCGAAATAGATTTTAACGCCATCAGTGCGGCCATTTTGGACAAATACCACCTCTCTGCCGAAGATTTTAGAAAATCTCTGGAATATTATATGGCCTCCCCTGAGCTGTACAAGGATATTTTGCAAGAAATCCAGGATTCCATACGCAATAATATAGACCGCTCCACAGAAGAAAAACCCTCTATGAACATAGAGCAAATGAAAAAAATGGAACAAAAAATCACTATTCCTAACCAATGAAATTAGCCATCATCGGCGTGGGGCTCATCGGGGGCTCTCTCGCTCTAAAAAGTAAAAAATTAAATCTCTTTTCAGAAATAATCGGCATCGATGCCAATCCCAATCACCTGCGCCAAGCCATTTCGCTAGGCATCATCGACCGCCAAGCGGATTTAAAAGAAGGCATTCAGCAAGCCGATGCCGTGATGATTGCCGTGCCAGTAGAAGCCACAATAAGCCTGCTGCCACAGGTCTTAGATTATGTGGAGGCGCAGTGCGTGTTTGATGTAGCCTCTACCAAGGAAAGCATCATTCGCAGTGTGGAAAATCACCCAAAACGCCAAAACTATGTCGCCACTCACCCTATGTGGGGTACCGAAAATAGTGGCCCCCAAGCTGCTACCGAAAACGCCTTTGAAGGGCGCTCTCTTGTGCTGTGCGACACGGAAAACTCCGCCCCAGATAAAGTGGACTTTATCAAAAACTTATACCAAGCGCTGGGTATGCACCTTATTTATATGAACGCCAAGGAACACGATGTGCATACGGCCTATGTAAGCCACATTTCGCATGTAACATCGTATGCTTTAGCCAATACCGTTTTAGAAAAAGAAAAACAGGAAGAAACCATCTTCCAGCTTGCCAGCTCGGGCTTTTCAAGCACTGTACGCTTAGCCAAATCGCACGCAGCTATGTGGCTCCCCATCTTTAAACATAATAGAGAAAACCTCCTCGATGTGCTAGATGAACACATAAGCCAGCTGGAACAATTTAGAAAAGACCTGATTCTTGAAAATTACGACAAAGTAGAAGATTTTATCCTAAATGCCAATCGCATACGCGGCGTACTGGAAGAAAAAAAACCGAAAAACTAATCTCGCCACTTTTTAATTAAGATTTAATACCTTTGCACCAAATATTTTAGGAATGAATTATCCCTCTTTTTTCGCTAAAATTTTACTCTTTGGAGAATATGGCATCATCGAAAATGCCAAAGGGCTCACGATTCCCTACAATTTCTACAAAGGAACTTTAAAATTTACCGACCCCTCGCTTGAAAATAAATCTCGCGAAAATCTCAAAAAATATGTGCAGTACTTAAACCAAAATATGCCTCAGCAATTTGATGTGGAGCGGCTTAATTCCGATTTAAGCAAAGGTATGTTCTTCGATTCAAACATTCCACAAGGCTACGGTGTGGGTAGCTCGGGCGCACTCGTCGCAGCAATTTACGACGAATACGCAGTGGAAAAATTAGCCAAAAATCAATTATCTAAAAAAGAAATTTCTGAGCTTAAAAAGACTTTTGCCCAAATGGAATCCTATTTTCACGGCAAAAGCTCAGGCATAGACCCGCTGATTTGCTATATGAACATTCCGCTCCTAATCCACTCCAAGGAGGAGATTGATACCATCGGGATTCCGCAAAATGCCAGTGGCAAGGGGGCTGTATTCCTAATTAATTCTGGCGCCCCTGGAGAAACGGAGCCTATGGTGCAAATCTTTTTTCAAAAATTAAAGCAAGAGGGATTTAGGAAAACGCTGAGAAAAGAATTTACTAAGTATAATGATGCCTGCATTGATGCACTCATTAAGGGAAAAAAAGAGCCCCTCTTCCGAAACTTAAAGAGCCTTTCTACTTGGGCATTTATTCATTTTAAGCCGATGATTCCCAAAAAATTAATCAGCGCTTGGGAGAGAGGAATTAAGACAAATGATTACTACCTAAAACTCTGCGGAAGCGGCGGTGGCGGCTATGTTTTAGGCTTTGCAGAGGACTTTGAAAAAGCGCAAAAAGCCCTCTCAGATTTTCAGCTGGAACCCGTGTACCGTTTCTAAAAAAAAGCCCACGATGAAAGTGCCCCAAGGTGATAGCTATGTGATGAAACTTTTGGCGCTCTTTGCCGTGATTCGTGGCTACAATGTTGCCATCTTAGTTTTGGCGATGTACTTTGCTGCATTTTTCATCTTTGCTAAGGACGGCTCATTCAGTCAGTTTTTTAAAAACATAGCACTCCACTGCATCATCATTTCCACAGCGCTCACTGTTTCGGCGGGCTATATTATCAATAATTTTTATGATTTAGGCAAAGACCAAATCGCGCGCCCCATTATGGCCTATCTCGCCAAATTTGTGAGCCAAAACTTTAAGCTAGTCATTTATTTATGGCTCAACTTCATTGCACTCATCTTTGCATTTTTAGCCTCGTGGCGTGTAGCCATATTCATCGCAGCATTTCAGTTTTTAACTTGGCTTTATAGCCATAAGCTAAACAAAATACTATTTATCAACAATGTATTTGCCACCATTTTAGCCCTATTTCCATTCTTGGCGCTATTCTTATACTTTAATAATTACAGCAGCGTGATTTTTGTACACGGCGCATTTCTAGGGCTAAACCTATTGACGCTCGACCTCGAAAAAGATTTCCTCACCCAGCGCGCCGATAGCATTTACGAATACCAAACCCTCCCCATTGTACTCGGCACGCGCAAAGCTAAATTAATCCTGAATTTATTGCTTTTGCTCACTGCCGTTGTAGCATTTCTTTTAGCACATTTTGATAGCGTGGGCAATATGTCTTATTATTTTTACATCGCAGGGGTGGTTTTCTTTGCTTTGCCCCACTTCATTTTAAAAGCTAAAAGCAAGAAAGAATGGCACTTATTGCATTTTGTTTTAAAAATTCTTTTATGGATTGGGGTGCTAAGTTTGGCGTGGATAAAAATAAATCCCTTAGATTTGCAGAAATTTATTTAATCATGAATACAAACAGAAGAGGTGGAAACCGCAGAGGTGGCACGCCCAGAAACACCCAATCTGAGAGAAGAAAATCAGCAAACAACTTTAAGCCAAACAGAAGAAATGAAAACGCCGAAGCTCGCGCACCCTTTAAAAGAGACGACAACGCGCGCGGAGACTTTAAACGAAAACCCAGCTTTGGCAGCAATAAGAAATTTGGAAACAAGCCTTTTAGAAAAAGATTTTCCCCTAAAAAAGCCGAAGAAGAACCAAAAGACACCCGCCTAAGACTAAACAAATTCATCGCCAAATCAGGGCTATGCAGCCGCCGCGAAGCCGATGAACACATCAAAAACGGAATGGTAGAAGTAAACGGCAAAATGGTAACCGAAATGGGCTACAAAGTAGAACCCACCGATGAAGTGCGATTTGATGGCAAAATCCTAACCCCAGAGGATAAAATCTACATTCTACTCAATAAGCCAAAAGGCTTCATCACCACAACCAATGATGAGCGCGACCGCCGAACTGTAATGGATTTAGTCAAAAACGCAACGCCTACACGCGTGTTTCCTGTGGGGCGCCTTGACCGACAAACCACTGGGGTTTTACTATTTACCAATGATGGCGATTTAACCAAAAAATTAACCCACCCAAGCCACAATGTGCGCAAAATCTACCACGTAGTGCTAGACCGCCCCCTACACGGCGACGATATGGAGCGCGTACGCAAAGGCATCCCAATGACGGAGGGCATTGCACGCGTGGACAAAATCTCCTACATCGAGGGCAAACCCCACACCGAGGTGGGCGTAGAAATCCACATTGGGTGGAACCGCGTAGTGCGTAGAATCTTTGAACGAATGGGCTACAAAATCGTTTCGCTAGACCGCGTTTCCTTTGCAGGGCTTACCAAGAAAAATGTAAAAAGAGGCTCTTGGCGAATCCTTGAAAAACAAGAAATTGATTTCCTAAAAATGGTTTAACACCATTACATTACCCCAAATTACACCCCAGAAAAGCCCTCGCTTGCGAGGGCTTTTCTATCTTTAAGCAATTCCCTAAGCTTGAAATTTTACTTTCACGCTTTGAAAATTTTACTTTCACGCTTTGAAAATTTTACTTTCACGCCTTGAAAATTTTACTTTCACGCTTTGAAAACTTTATCCTTTACTAAAATCATACATTTCTTGATAGACATCAAATTGCAACTGCTCAGTGTAGCCCTGTTTGCGAAGATGCTCAAAAATCCACTCCTGCTGCTCAGGAGTAAGCCAGCGATCGCCACGATGATAGCGATAGTAGGCAGACTCACCTCCTAGATAGGCTATGATACTGCGACGCAAATCCGTGCTGTCTTTCCGCTTGACTTCGGCAAAGAGGCTCTTAAAGCCATAGGCGGCGCGAATGATACGCACTTGCCGAAACATTTTGCAAGTATCGCCTTGGCGCGCGGTGGGGTATACGGCTTGACCCGAGAGCTGCGCATTGGGGATTTGCTTGCCTGCCAAGAAGCGCAGGCAGTGGCTCGCCTTGGGGCATTCTTGCTGAAAGCAGCGGGTATAAGAGGCAGGAATTTGCTCGGGGGATAGGGTTAAGTGATTTTCCATTATAGTGCGTTTTTTTAAATTCTTATTAAATACTATTTAAACTCCGTTGTGTTTTCATCATCGTTACTTGCAAATATAGTGAACTTTTTGCCTCAATATTAAAAAAATAAGGCGGCGAGCGCGAGGCTATTGCGCACTGGTTTTTATGCACTTTGCGGCGCTTGGGCGTTTTATATTTAGGCTTAAAGAGAGCAAAGGCGGGAGTATTTTGCCTTGGCGGGAAATCGTGGTATTATTTTTGCTGACATTTGTCAGAATTTTAACCACTAAATATTATAAATTATGTCTTTTAAATTACCAAATTTACCCTATGCCTTTGATGCATTAGAGCCATATATTGATGCCCAAACGATGGAAATACACCACGACAAGCATCACGCCGCTTACACCAATAACTTGAATGCCGCCATTGAAGACACCCCCCTTGCAGAAAAAAGCATTGAGGAAATCCTTGTGGAGGGCTTTGAAACGCCAGCCGTGAGAAACAATGGCGGAGGCTATTACAATCACTCACTTTTTTGGCAAGTACTTTCGCCTAATGGAGGCGGCGAGCCTAAGGGTGATTTGGCGGAGGCTATCAAGAAAAAGTTTGGCTCATTTGAGCAATTTAAAGAAGCTTTTTCTAATAAAGCAAAAACGCAATTTGGCTCTGGCTGGGCTTGGCTCTGCGTGTACAAGGGCGGCGAGGTTGATGTGTGTGCCACAGCAAATCAAGACAACCCGCTTATGCCAAACGGCTGCGGAGGTACGCCTATCTTAGGGCTTGATGTTTGGGAACACGCCTACTACTTAAAATACCAAAACAAGCGCCCAGATTATGTAGCAGCATTCTGGAATGTAGTAAACTGGGAGAAAGTAGAAGAATTATATGCTAAAAATAAATAATCAGACTTTTTAAACTTTCAGATTTTAGCCTGTTTTCATAACAGGCTTTTTTATTACCTTTACGCCGTGAAACCCTTTAAGAAGTTCCAAAATATAGTGCTAAACTCCCCCGTGCTTAATAAATGGGCGGTGCTTTTTGTGCTGTTAGGAATTTTAATTACCACTGTGTACATCTCTAAAACCATTGTAGACCAACTCCGTAGCGAGGAAGAACACAAGGTGGAAACCATCGTAGCGGCGCTAGAACTACAAAGCTCCGACCGAGAGACCTCCCCCAAGGCGCGGGATTTAGCCCTGAGAATTCTAGCTGAAAACAATGCAATCCCTCTGATTTTAATTGATGAAGACAATGTCTTCTCTTACCAAAAAAACTTAGACCATATCGAAAAACGCCTAGAAACGGATAGCCTTTTCCTAAAAAATTATATCGAAAAACTGCGCTCCTACCACGAGCCTATTAAGGTAGATTTGCCCTTTGGTACACAAAACATTTATTACCAAAGCTCCACCTTGCTCAAAAAACTGCAATACTACCCCTTGATTCTCATCATTGTTTTAATCATCTTTGCGGCACTCGTGATTTGGTATTTCAGAATCGTAGACGCCTCCCTGCAAAACTTCCTATGGGCGGGTATGGCAAAGGAAACGGCACACCAAATCGGTACCCCTCTAAGCTCGCTGCTCGGCTGGGTGGAGATTCTGAAATATGAATCGGTGGATAAGGATATTTTACACGAAATAGAGTCTGATGTGAGGCGCCTTAACCAAATTGCCGATAGATTCTCTAAAATTGGCTCCGCGCCCGAACTCCAAAAAACCAATGTTACAAAAGTGGCAAAGGATTCGTATGAATATTTAAAGAAACGAATCAGCGA
Source organism: Ornithobacterium rhinotracheale (assembly GCF_004088395.1). Classification (NCBI taxonomy): domain Bacteria; kingdom Pseudomonadati; phylum Bacteroidota; class Flavobacteriia; order Flavobacteriales; family Weeksellaceae; genus Ornithobacterium; species Ornithobacterium rhinotracheale. The sequence goes on from NZ_CP035107.1 coordinate 2,178,097, forward strand.
CAAGGTGAGCTTTTCATTTTATAGCCAAGAGGAGGCTCTCTACTCAAATGCCAGCCCTGAGCTGCTAAGTTGGGTCTTTGAAAACATTATGCGAAACGCCGTAGATGCTATGCAAAACCGTGGCGAAATTTCATTTAAAATTCTAAAAAAAGAGAAGAAAATCATCATTCTAATCAAAGATACAGGGCCTGGAATTGATTCAAACAAAGTAGGGAAAATCTTTGATGTAGGCTATACTACCAAAAAGCGCGGCTGGGGAATTGGGCTCTCGCTAGCAAAACGCATCGTGGAGGAGTTCCACAATGGGAGCATTTATGTGGACTTCTCTGATAAGGATAACGGAACTCAGTTTTGCGTGGAGCTGGAAGAGTGGACAAAAGATTAAAATACTGAGCGATTTAGCTCCGCTTTTACACAAAAAAAGCTGAGATATAAAACCTCAGCTCTCATCTTTTTCTTAAACACAACTTTGCTTAAATGGCTCTACATTCGTGGTGCAAAAATTCCCTTTCTGCTCCCTCCAAATGTGGCGCAAGGGCTTGCTCTACGCGGGCGTGATAGTCATTAATCCACGCTCTTTCTTCTGGGGTTAATAGCTCTTCTGCTAAGCAATCCAAAAAAAGCGGACAGAGTGTGAGTGTCTCAAAATTATAAAACTCTCCGAACTCAGAGGTAGCGTGCTTGGTCACGGCAATTAAATTTTCAATTCTAATTCCGTATTGATTTTCGCGATATAGGCCTGGCTCGTTAGAAACCACCATACCTGGCACGAGCTGTGTATGATTTAAATCCTTGCGAATGTTTTGAGGGCCTTCGTGTACATTCATAAAGCTACCCACGCCGTGCCCCGTTCCGTGCCCAAAATCGCGGTTGTTCATCCAGAGCGGAAGCCTTGCAAGGGCATCCAAATGCACGCCACAAGTGCCTTTTGGGAAACGAGCGCTTGATAGATTTATCATACCTTTTAGCACCAGTGTCCAGTCTTTTTTAAACTCAGCGCTTGGCTCGCCTAAGCTTAATGTGCGGGTGATGTCCGTAGTGCCTTCACGGTATTGCCCCCCTGAATCGATTAAAATAGTGCCTTCGTTTCTCACCTTTTTAGCCTTATCCTTTGTGGCGGAATAGTGCACTACGGCACCATTTCCCTGATAGCCAACGATGCTGCCAAAACTTTCGCCTACAAAGGCCTCGCCCTGAGCTCTGAATTCTCTTAGTTTTTCGCCTATGCTGTACTCATTTAAATCCTCTTTACCTGCGGCATTTTTAAGCCAATAGAAGAATTTTACAAGGGAAATGCCATCGCGTAGCATTACTTTTCTAAATCCTTCAAGCTCGGCTTCGTTTTTAATTGCTTTGAATAAATTCCCTGGCGCTGGGGCTACAATGATATTATTATCAGCACTTAAAGTTGAGAATATTAATTGATTAGCGTTTGGTGCTAGGAGAATATTTTTGCCTTTTAGATTTTCTAAGTAGGGCAAAAAGGCATCATAATCCTTGATTTGTACAGGGGCTTGCTGCAAATGATTTCTTACCTCTTCGGTTACTTTTTCAGGCGCTACAAAGAGCGTAGTTTTATCAGCCTCAATGCATAAATAGCCTAAAAATACGGGATTAAACGCCACATCGCTTCCGCGCAAATTGGTGGTCCAAGCGACATCATCAAGCGCTGTTACAATATGAGTGTCTGCGCCTTTTTGGTGCATTTTTTCTTTGATTCTGTTTAATTTTTCCTGCACACTCTCGCCTGCATATTGAAGCGGATGCACAAAAATTGCCTCGGATTTTTGGATTTCACGATTTTCCCAAATCTCATCAATTAGCGGAATATGGATTAATTGTATGCCTTTATCATTTAATTTTTGCTCTAATTTTTCCCAATTGGCGTGCGAGGTTGCAAGGGCATTTACCCCTACTTTGCCTCCTTGTGGCACCTGCTCAATGAGCCAATCAATGTAATCGGGAGTGCCTTCCACGCCCTCTTTAAACAATTCTATACCTGAGCCTTCTAGCTCCATTGGGGCTTGAACAAAGTATCTGGAATCTGTCCATAAGCCTGCTTTATCTTTGGTTACCACAACGAAGCCTGCGGAGCCTGTGAATCCTGAGAGCCACGCGCGCTCCTGCCAATGGGCGGGCATATATTCGCTCATATGAGGGTCTGCGCTGAAGATGATGAATGCGGCTATATCATTGCGCTGCATAGCTTTGCGCAGGGCGGAAACTTTTTCTTTTGCTGTCATTTTAATTTTTTAGATTTAGTGTGCTTATCTTCCCGCAAAAATTATACAATTTTAGCATTTTATGGGGGTTATTTTTCAGTAAAGCTAATAAAAAAAGAGGCGCTAAAAGTAAACGCCTCTTTTCTTTTTGAGAAAATCTCTATTCTTTAAATGTAATTCTTAGCGTAAAGATTTAACTGAAACTGCTACGCGTCTGTTACACTGTCTTCCTTCTGGAGTATCGTTAGTACATTTTGGATTTTCTTGACCAAAACCTCTAGCGCTTAATACACCTGCAGGGATACCTCTTTGCTCTAAAGCTTTTACCACAGAGGCGGCTCTTCTTTCAGAGAGTTTTTGATTGTATTCTGCTCTACCAGTGTTATCAGTATATCCGTCGATGTTTAATTTTAAGTTCGGATAAGCTGCTAATAATTCTTTGATTTCTTGTGCTTTTTGGTCGATTTTAGCGTTAGAAACTGGGCGGATATCGGCTTTATTAGTAGCGAATTCTACGGTAAAGTCTACATTGATTCTTTCTACTTTTTCAGCTACGATTACTTCCTCACGCACTGGGCAACCATCTGGCGCTACACCTGGCTCGTTTGGACATTTGTCTACATTGTCAGTGAATCCGTCACGATCGGTATCTGGCCAAGGACATCCGTTGTTTTCTCTTGGTCCTGCTTGTGTAGGGCAGTTATCTACATTATCGTTTAATCCATCACCATCAGAATCTTTCCAAGGGCAACCGTTGTTTTCTTTTGGACCTGCTTCGTTAGGGCAGTTGTCTAAGCTATCTTGGATACCATCACCATCAGAGTCTGGGCAGCCATTGAATTGTGCTAAACCTGGGGTATCTGGACATTGGTCTTTACTATCTTCGATTCCGTCTTTATCTCTATCTTGTCTTCCGAATTTGAAAGTTACACCTGCTGTGTGCTGGAAGAAGTTGATGAAGTCTGAAGTGTCTCCCCCTGGGGTAAAGTTATAATCTGAAGCTATGTTAAGCCCAAAATTATCTGTAAACCAGAAGTTGATACCAGCACCTCCTTGCGTCATAAAGTAATCTTTCTTTCCTTCGAATTTACCAGATACTGTTTCGCCAGTACCCATTTTGTAAGAGTTTGTAAAGTTCACTCCGCTGTAATCATAGTGGTGGTAAGTAGCACCGATTCTCAAATATGGGTCAAACCAGTAGCTTTTATCCGCTTTACCTAAAAGGCGGTAGCGTAGACCTAAACCAGCGTTGATGAATAGTTTATCATCTACTTTCATTCTCTTGTTGCTCACTTCTCCGATAGAGGCAGTCAAATCTGCGGAGAATTTTCCACCTAAATGTCTGATAACAGATATTTTTGATAAAGGTGGCACGATTTCATAATCGTCTGTGTCAAAAAATCCATCAAAAACTCCACGGCCTGCTGATGTGAAATCTACGGCGTGAGCTCCGATTGTAATTCCCCAAGGATTGCTAGCATCCTGAGCATAAGAATTGGCTCCTACAAACAAGGTTGCAGCTAATCCAAGCGCTAAATTAAATTTTTTCATACTCAAAATATTTTATTTAAATGTTCTATCTTCGATTAACAATTATCGCGCAAAGTTAAAAAATCTTTTGGATTCTATCTAAATTCCTTTTAATATCTTTTTCCTTTAACACCTGCCTTTTATCAAAAAGCTTCTTCCCTTTGGCTAAATAAATCTTAAGCTTCGCATAGCCTTTACTATTGATATACAGCAGAGTAGGCACTATCGTGAGGCCAGATTCCTTTGTTTTTCTATCCAATTTTTGGATTTCTCTTTTATGCAAAAGTAATTTACGGTCGCGCTTAATTTTATGATTAAAATGCGTGCCCCAATCATACTCATTAATATGCATATTAACGATGAACACCTCTCCATTCTTCACCTCGCAAAAGCTTTCAGCAATACTCGCCTTGCCCATGCGAATAGATTTAATCTCTGTCCCCATGAGCTGAATTCCTGCTGTAAACTCCTCAATCAGCTCATAATTAAAGCGTGCTTTTTTATTTTTAATATTTACTTGCTTCTGTATCACGCAAAGTGTTTTAAACTTTTTATATATTTGCAAATATAACAAAAGTTATTCCAAAAATCATATGTTAACAGTATCAAATGTATCTTTACAATTCGGCAAGCGCGTTTTGTTTGACGAAGTAAACATAAAATTCACCAAGGGGAATTGTTATGGAATCATTGGCGCAAACGGCGCTGGGAAATCAACTTTCTTGAAAATCCTTTCAAAAGAGCTAGAGCCTACAAGCGGGCATGTGAGCTTGGAATCCGATAAGAGAATGTCCGTCTTAGAGCAAGACCACTTTAAATTTGATGAAGTGCCCGTGCTCGAAACTGTTTTGCGCGGAAACCAAAAAATGTTTGATGTAAAAACTAAAATGGACGAGCTCTATGCCAAACCCGATTTCTCTGAGGAAGATGGCGTAAAAGCCGGCGAGCTAGGCGTAATCTACGAGGAAATGGGCGGCTGGAATGCCGAATCTGATGCCGCTACCCTGCTCTCAAACCTTGGAATTCCTGAGGAAGACCACTACAAGCTAATGAAGGATTTAGACCCTAAGGCCAAAGTCCGTGTCTTGCTAGCCCAAGCCCTCTTTGGCAATCCAGATTTACTAATTATGGATGAGCCGACTAACGACCTTGATGTGGATACCATCTCGTGGCTGGAAGACTTCCTTGCCGATTACGAAAATACCGTTATCGTAGTCTCTCACGACCGCCACTTCCTAGATGCCGTGTGCACCCACACTGTGGACCTAGATTTTAGCAAGCTAAACCTCTACTCTGGCAACTACTCCTTCTGGTACCAAGCCTCGCAATTAGCCGCAAGACAAAGAGCGCAGGCTAATAAAAAAGCCGAAGAAAAGAAAAAGGAACTACAAGAATTCATTCAGCGTTTTAGCTCGAATGTGGCAAAAGCTAAACAGGCTACTGCTCGTAAAAAAATGATCGACAAACTTGATTTGCAAGAAATCAAGCCTTCATCTCGTCGCTACCCTGCGATTATCTTTGAACAAGAACGCGAAGCTGGCGACCAAATCCTAGAAACTGAAAACCTAAAAGCTAGCCTCGATGGTGAAATCTTGTTTGATAACATCTCCATCAATTTGCAAAAAGGCGACAAAGTGGGCATCATCTCACGCAATGCCCTAGCGCAAACACGCTTCTTTGAAATTATCTCGGGCAATGTGCCTGCCGATGGTGGCCAATACAAATGGGGAATCACCACCACACAAACCTACCTGCCGCTAGACCACACAGAATTCTTCCAAAAAGAAATCAACCTAGTAGATTGGCTAAGACAATATGTAGATACCGATGAGGAACGCCACGAAGAATATATCCGAGGCTTCCTAGGCAGAATGCTATTCAGCGGCGAGCAAGCCCTAAAAATGAGTACCGTACTCTCTGGGGGCGAAAAAATGCGCTGTATGTTCTCCCGTATGATGCTCCTCAAAGGCAATGTATTACTCTTTGATGAGCCTACCAATCACCTAGACTTAGAATCCATCTCGGCGCTTAACAACTCGCTTGAAAACTTCAAAGGCACGATTCTTATGTCCTCTCACGACCACGAATTGATGCAAACGGTGTGCAATCGCATCATAGAGCTCACCCCCAAAGGCGTAATCGACCGCTATATGACCTATGATGAGTATCTAAAAGACCCTAAGATTAAAGAGCTTAGAGAAAAATATTACGCCGAGTAAAGCATAAAAAGTCGCCCAATGGGCGACTTTTTAATTTATATTATGCACAAGCTAAAAAAGCCCAACTCTACACAAGTGGGCTAAAAAAATTATAATGAAAAAAGATTTCTTTTAGTCGATAAAATTGTGTGGCTCTCTATAATCCACAATTCTCTTATCATCTTTGCCAAATCCCACGATTTGAATGCACCACCAGATGAGCAAGCCAAGGATTACAGCGGAAAGAAGCCAGCCCATAAAAACCCCAATTGGAGGAAGGGCGTTAAAAGTCCACTGAAAAAAATCACCTATACCAAAAAAAATCTCTGTAAAAAATGCAAAATGTATCATTATTCCTTTAATTTGCAACAAAGTTATAAAAATGCTTTCAAAAATTCTAAAACTAAACCAAACTTTTGTATCTTTTCTGCTATACGGCATAGCCATAGCGCTTATTTTGCTACAATTTCACGCCAATTTGCACACCGATTTTGAGTGGGGTGCTGCGGGACTATTTGCCGTGGTAATGGCTGCCTTGGTGGGCTATTCTCAGTGGATTTCATTTTTTAACCGCACGCACTACTTCGAGTTTTTCAGCCTCATAGCCTTTGCACTTTTAGTACCGAATTTTTCGAGCTTTTCCTTTTTTGCAGGATTTTTATTCTTAATGATTATTCTTCTTCAACTTTTAGATGAATTTGACTTGGGCGAAAAGCTATTATCTCCCTTTGACATAGGTTTTTTTATGGCAATTGCTTGCTTTTTGCACCCACCATTTTGGATTTTTTGTGGCTTTTTGCTACTTCACTATCTTTTGCTAGGGCGTGTAATGTTACGAGGTTTAGCGCTATGTTTTTTAGGCATTTTAAGCTTTTTGCTACTGATAATAGAACTTTCTATTTTATTTAATTTCAGTGATTTAGCACCTTATTTATGGAACTATTTTATACCACAAATTTCATTTCATTTCAATGCTAAATACTTGTGGCTCTCCCCTATTTTGGCATTGATTGTCTTTGGGCTAAATGATTATATTCAGCATATTAATCGGCACACTGCGGAGAAGAAGATGGTGTTTTTCAATGCAATTATGTTTATCCCATTTGCCATTTTATACACTATTTTGTACAGCAACGAGGCGGAATATGCCATTTTATTTTACATCATTCCTATGGCGCTTATCCTGTCTAACTATTGCCTATATGCCTCTACTAAATATAAGGAAATCACCCTTTTAGTTTTCATTCTCAGTATTTTGCTATATAAATATGCTCATTTAATCAAGCTTCCTGGAATTTTAAACGATATATCGCTGTAAATCAATCTCTCTTCCTTCAAAAACGGCATAAGTAAAATGCCTAAGCCAATCGCCTGTATTAATGTATTCAGAATGCTCCGCAAGCTTGATTTTCAGGGGTAAATGCCTATGCCCAAATATAAAATAATCATAATGCGCTTGGCTTAATTTTCGCTTAGCATATTGCACGAGCCATTCATTATCTCCATAAAAATTATCATCTTTATTACCAGAGAGGTAGCGATTTTTACGAGATAAATATTTGCCTAGCCACAACGAGAAATCAGGGTGGAGCAAGTAAAACAGCCCCTTAGCCAAAGGGTTGGTAAACAACTTCTTTAATCTCTTATAGCCTTTATCCCCAGGCCCCAGCCCATCGCCGTGGCCAATGAAGCATTTTTTACCATTAATCACAAACACTTGCGGACGATTAAACACCTGCGCATTCAGCTCTTGTTCTAAATAATCGCGCATCCACAAATCATGATTCCCAATGAAAAAATAAATCGGAATCCCTGCATCGGCAAATTCGGCTAATTTCCCCAAAACACGCAAATAGCCCCTCGGCACGACTTGTTTGTACTCAAACCAAAAATCAAATAAATCGCCTAATAGAAAAAGTGCATGCGTATCGGGTTTTATTTCATTTAAAAACTGAATGAATTTTTGCTCGCGCGCACGACTTTCTGTTTCATTTGGTGCACCAAAATGCTGATCCGACGCAAAATAGATTTTTTTCCCCGCAGGAATATCAATAATTAATTCTCCTCCACCAGCCATTCGCCATAAGAATTTTCGGTTTCATACAATTTCAGATACACCAATTCCACTTGCGGTGGCAATTGTTTTTTAATTCGCTCGGCAAAATCAATCAACATATTTTCGCAAGTAGGCTGATAGGGCGTAAAAACGACTTTGTGCCCTTGTTTTTCAAGCATTTCCCCCAGCGATTTATGCCCAGAATTCTCGTTCAGTAGCACCGCGTGATCGAGCTTATCCACAATTTCGGATTTCACGATTTTTTTTACATCGCCAAAATCAATTACCATACCCAGCTTTTCGTTGCTTGTATCCTCAATCGGCGTTCCGCGCAAAGTCACATACAATTTGTACGAATGCCCGTGCACATTTTTACACTTCCCATCGTAACCAAAAAGTGCATGCGCCGTTTCAAAACTAAATATCTTTGTAATTCTTATCTTTTGTGGATTCATTTTTAATCTGTATCTTATTTGCAAATTTAAAGGAATTCTGAGCAATGCAATCTATTTTTGATTTAATTTTTCCGAAACGCTGTGTGGGATGTGATAGAATTTTAGCCAAAAATCAAGATTTTTTGTGCGTTTCGTGCTTTAGGAATTTAAGTTTTACGCATTGGCAAATAGATGAAGAAACGCCATTGTTTCAAAATTTAAACCGTCCCGATTTGTTTCAAGGAGCGCAAAGTCTCCTCTACTACGACAAAGGCGGAACGGTGCAGGCTTTGCTCCATGCCAATAAATACTTTAATCAGCCTAAAATCGGGAAGTTCATAGCTCAATTATTGCCCAAGGATTTAATTGAATTTTATAAAACTAAAAATATAGACGCGGTGATTGCCGTGCCCAGCCACCCGCGCACCTTGCGACAGCGTGGCTATAACCAAGTACACGCCTTTGCGCAAGAAGTTTCAAATCAAATTAACGCCAATTTTTCACCACGATTACTCGTGCGTTCCGAGCGAAAATCCTCGCAAACGCAATTGGGCAAAAGTGACCGATTTTCTCGGCTCGATGGGGCTTTTAGCTTAAATAAAAATCCGAATTTGGGCGATTTTCAGCGAGTTTTGCTCATTGATGATTTAGCAACTACGGGCTCCACGCTCATTCATTGTGCCGAAGTTTTAAAACAAAATTACCCCACAATCGAAATTTATGTACTCACTATGGCTCATGCAAGGAGTTAATAATTTAACATTTTTGTGTTTTAATTTTATTTGTATTTGGCAATGTAAAACTTTAAAAAACTCAATATGAAAACAAATTATTTTTTATTAATCCTATTTCTCTTTTTCGGGCTTAGTGCCTGCGATGAAATTCATGATAAGGAACAAACAGATGAAAATGGCGTATTATATGCCAAGGGACATTTTTTTAATAGCTCCTTTTGTTCGAAGCCCATTCTTATGTTGACAAATGATAAAATAATGGTAGAGAATAAGAGATTATGGGGTGTTTATTTAAAAAATGTGGAAAGAACGGAATTTAATTTTGAGACACTTATTTAGTTAAATTTAAATTACTATCTGGCGAAATTAAATCTTGCGTAGATTATGGTACAATTACCTATAAAGATGCACATGCTATATCAATTAAAAAAATAGAAAAATGAGAAAATTACATATCTAAAAACCCCTTCAAAATTCATATTTTGAAGGGGTTTTCTTTATTAATTACTTTCTTGGTAAATCTCGTTTTGGTTCTCGTCGGTAATGTGGAGCTCCAAATATCTAAACGAATCGCGTGGCATGATTTTAATCGGCAATCGGTATTTCCAAGCCCATTTTTTCCTAATGGACGGAATCCCTTGTTTCAAATACGCAGCCACAAACGGGTGCATGTGTATCGTGATTTTCTTGGCTTTGCCTGCCTCGGCAATCGCTTTGATTCTTGCCTCTATACGCTCTATAATCGCAATGGGTGCTTCTACCTCTTCTCCGTTTTTGTTTGGATTTTCCTCGTAGGTTTTGATGTTTACCTCTGGGCGTACACGCTGGCGCGTGATTTGTACTAATCCAAATTTACTCGGCGGTAGCACTTTATGTTTGGCACCGTCTTTCTTCATTTCTTCTTTGAAGAAGTCATAGAATTTTCTACGATTTTTAGCTTCTCGCATGTCTATGAAATCCACCACGATGATACCGCCCATATCTCGCAATCGCAATTGGCGGGCAATTTCCGTGGCAGCTTGCATATTCACATTTAGGGCGTTTTGCTCTTGGGTCTCTTTTACGGCCTTTATGTTTCCTGAGTTTACATCAATCACATGTAACGCCTCGGTATGTTCAATCACAAGATACGCTCCTTTGGATTTAGGAATGTTTACATGCGTTCCAAACGAAGTTTTAATTTGTTTTTCTACATTGTAAAATTCCAAAATAGGCGTTTGCTTTTGGTAGAGTTCCAGAATGCCTTCTTTGCCTGGTGCAATTACGCTTAAGAAATCTTTGATCTCCTCTAGCAACTCCTCGTCGTCGCAATAGATCTTGACAAAGTCTTCAGAAAATTTATCTCTCAAAATTCCAGATGCACGGCTAAGCTCACTGTGCACGCGTTTAGGGAGTTTTTTGGCACGCAGGTTATTGTAAATACCTTTCCATTTTTGCACCAAATCTTCTAAATCTTGGTGTAATTCTGCTACTTTTTTGTACTCAGCTACCGTGCGAATGATTACGCCAAACCCCTCTGGCTTAATGCTTTCTACAAGCATTGTAAGGCGATCTCGCTCGGTTTTTTCTTTAATTTTTTGAGAAACAGATACTCGATCGGAAAATGGCACCAATACTAAATAGCGTCCTGCGATTGAGATTTCGGAAGTTACACGCGGACCTTTGGTAGAGATGGGCTCTTTGGCGATTTGCACCAAGATATTTTGCCCTGGCTGGATGACATCTTCTATTTTCCCGTTTTTATCTATTTCCTTTTCAATTGGGAAATCCTTTAGTAAATGAGTTTTATATTTGCTTGAACGCACCGCCTTGATGTATGAAAGCATAGATTGCACCTCTGCGCCTAAATCATGATAATGCAAAAATGCATCTTTTTCAGAACCTACTGTTACAAATGCGGCGTTCATACCTGGCGCCAATTTTTTGATTTTAGCCAAATAGATATCGCCCACATTGTAGCGTTGATTTACCTTCTCTTGATGAAACTCCATAAGCCTGCCTTCTTCAAGCATAGCTATTTTAACCACTTCACCAGAGGAACTTATAATCAGTTCTTTATTCATTCGGGTTCACAAATAATATTAAATATATTCTTCTAAATTCTTAGAAAAACATTACAAATTAAAAAAAATTCAAAATGCACCGAACCTTTGTAAGGTGGTGCATTTATTTTTTAAACAAAGGTCAAAGAAAAATTATTTTTTCTTTTTGTGTCTGTTTAATCTTCTTCTTTTCTTTCTCTTGTGAGTCGAAACCTTATGTCTTTTTCTTTTTTTACCGCTTGGCATATCAAATTTTTTTTAAAATTAATAATTCAGTGAAATTTCTCGTTATTTTTTAGTCCTGTACTTTTACTTGCTCTTTTACTTCTTCAACAAAAGTTTTAGAAGGTTTAAAAGCCGGAATATTATGAGCCGGAATTATGATTGATTTGTTTTTAGAGATATTTCGTCCAGTTTTTTGTGCTCTCTTTTTAATGATAAAAGAGCCAAAACCGCGAAGATATACATTTTCTCCGCCAGTCATAGCTGACTTCACCTCCTCCATAAACGCTTCCACAACATTTTGAGTATCAAGCTTTTCTAAGCCCAATTTGTTTGAAATGTTAGTTACGATTTCTGCCTTAGTCATTCTTTATTATATTTTATAAATTAATTTAATTCGAAACGGATTGCAAATGTACAATTTATTTTTCAAATCCAAATCAAAATTTTGTGTGTAATTCTTTATATTTCATCTTTTTAAAAAAGAAAAGGGCATTTTTGGCATTTTTTTTAATAAAATAATGACTTATATCATTCAGCTCAAAGTCGCTTTCTGGCGCATGATTTCTGCTACTTTGCTCGGATTTTTTATATTAAAACTTATTTTCTCTCCCGACTTAAGTTCCAAAAACAAAAATTCATCAGTGCTAATCACATAGCCCTCGCCATAAGTCTTGGATTTGCGCACGCCACCCACGCCCCCAAACGAGTAAATGGGGTCTATATTCAATATTTCCCAATGCTTAATGTCTGAATATTTGATTTTTTTGCTTGCGCCCAAAAGCGTGTATGGCACATAGCTCACTTGCAAAAAATCGGGATTAAATGTAATTTTTAAGTATTGAAAAAGAACTATCAGCATTAGAAATACCAGAAACAACGAAAAGCCTACAAATTGATAGAAATCTGAATTTAAATGCTTAAAATCTGGCTTTGTTGTTTGATAAATGAGAATCAACGGTGCCAATAAAACCAACGCAAACCACTTAAATCCTTTTATTTTCTCTTGATAAATCATAAAAACTAATGTTTAATGAAAGTGCAAAGTACAAATTTTTTCTAAAAATTTTACAAAACATGGCTTCCAAAAAAATCCTGTACTTTTGCGTTTATGAATTTTGCACAAGCACTGCTTTTGTGGTATGACCAAAACAAGCGCGAACTCCCGTGGCGAGATGCGCCGAGCCCCTACCACATTTGGATTTCTGAGATTATTTTGCAACAAACCCGCGTGAACCAAGGCATGGATTATTATCTGCGTTTTGTAGAGCGTTTTCCTACGCCCACTGCACTTGCCCGTGCCGATGAGCAAGAGGTGCTCAATCTCTGGAAAGGGCTAGGCTACTACTCTCGAGCTCGCAACATTCACAAGGCGGCAAAAATGATTGTGTCTGAGTTTGGGGGCGAATTGCCAAGCGATTTCCAGACTTTGCAAAAACTCCCTGGCATTGGGAAATACACTGCCGCTGCCATTGCCTCGATTGCATTTGGAGAGCCCGTGGCTGCGATAGACGGCAATGCGTTTAGAGTCTACAGCCGATTCCTCGGAATGTATGATGATATTGCCGAGGGAAAAAGTTTTGCCAAGTTTTTCGAAGCGGGGCAAAACCTCATCTGCCACAAACGCCCAGGCGACTTCAACCAAGCGGTGATGGAGCTCGGTGCCACGATGTGTTTTCCGCAAAACCCGACTTGCATGTTCTGCCCCGTGCAAGATGCGTGCTACGCCTTTAATCATGGAAAAATAGGCGAATTGCCCGTAAAGACTAAAAAGGTGAAAATAAAAGAAGAAAAAATTGAATATCTATATATTTTCTCCGATGATTTTGTGCTTATGCACCACCGCAACAAGCAAGGTATTTGGAAAAATATGTATGATTTTCCGACTAAAGAGCTCATGGAAACGGCGATTAATCTTAAAAATTTAGCTCCCCAAGAAAGTGTCTTGCATATTTTAACGCACAAGAGATTAAGCATTGATTTTTTTAAATTAAAATTAAATGATACTGAATTAAAAAATTTAAGTGAAGAATTTTCGCTATCTTTAGTCCCGAAAGACCAAACCAAGGATTTGCCCACGCCAAAGCCAATTACTGATTTCTTGAAAAATCATGCAAATTCGTAATTTTTTATCCTTTTGGGCTTAATGCATTAAGTCTTGAATAAAATGCATTTTAGCTATATTTTAGTCATAACTAAAGACCTTTAGCCATGACAAAAATGCGATTTTGATACATTTTTTAAGTTTAGAAAAAAAAACATCTAAAAATTGATATATGGAAATGAACTATAAAATCATCGGGGAAGGAAAGCCTGTTGTGTTGCTCCACGGCTTTCTAGAAAATCACAAAATGTGGATTCCGATTGCAGAAGCGATTCCAGGCTACAAATTCATTATTCCAGATTTGCTGGGACATGGCAAAACTCGCTCGGAAGACGAGGTGAACACCATGGAAGACCAAGCAAGAAATTTAGTGAATTTGCTCAAAGATTTGGAAGTGAGTTCGGCGACTTTCATTGGGCACTCCATGGGGGCTACATTGCAATGGTGATTGCAAGGGACTATTCTTCTTATGTAGAAAAATTAGGACTGTTTTTCTCTAAAACTACGCCAGACAGCGAGGAGAAAAAGGCTCAACGCCTGCAAGCGGTGCGCGTGGCAGAGGAGAACAAAGAGCGTTTTGTGGAATTGGGCGTAAAAGGACTTTTTGCGCAAGATAATCTTGACAACTTGCGTCCACAAATTGCCGAGGCACAAAGCTGGGGCACGGAAACTCCGATTGATGGGCTGGTTTCGGCTTTGCGTGGCATGCGCGAGCGCGAAGACACAACTTATCTTTTAGAAAAATTGAATTATCCGATTTTAATCGTTTTGGGCGAAAAAGACCCTTCGACCGAGAAAGAGTTTAAGGATTTAATACCAAAAAGAGAGAATATACATGTGCATATTCTCCCTTGTGGCCATATGGGTGTGCTTGAGCTACCCGAGGAGTCTACGAAAATCATTCAAGATTTTCTATCACTTTGATACTTCTCTGAGCAGTACGGTAAATACTGGAAAGTGGTCTGAATAACCATTGTAGCGGTAGGTGTCGCCTGCATACATACGATGTGGAAAACCTTTATATGCGCCCTCTTGGCTGATTAAGTAGCTTGGAGCGTATATTTCTGTTTTATACATTTCGTAGGTATTGAAATCTTTGCCCAGCAAACCTTTTGAGAAGAACATTTGGTCGAAAAGGTTCCAGCTGTCGCGATATGCCAATGTACCTTGCCCTTTTTTGTATAAAGAGTACATGGCATTATAGATATCTCCTGTCTTCACTTTTTTGATGTCGCCTTTGGCTCCAAGAGCCTCTACCACACTTCGATCGGTAGGGTCGTCGTTCATATCTCCCATAGCGATGACTTTGGCTTTGGGGTTTCTAGCTACCATTTCATCAAAAATAGATTTTAGCAATTCGCCCGCAGCTTTACGGCGTGGGTAACTTGCTGCTTCTCCCCCACGACGAGAGGGCCAGTGATTGATGATAAAACTGATTTCTTCTCCATCGAGCAATCCTGTGATGCGCACAATGTCGCGTGTATAGTCTCGGCTACCATTGTCGTTAAATGCCTCTAATTCGTATTTTTGGGTTTCCGTAACTTTAAATCTTGATTTTTGATAAATAAAGCCTACATCTATGCCTCGCTTGTCCCAAGAATTATAATGCACAATGCCGTAATCGTATGGCTTAAGGGCTGGCTGATTGATTAAATCTTCTAGCACACCACGGTTTTCTACCTCGGCAAATCCTACGGCTACGGGTGCTGTTTTGGTAATCGAAGATCCAAGCTCGGAAATTACTTTGCTTAAGTTTTTAAGCTTTTGATTATATTTTTCAGTATTCCACGCTTTGGGACCTTGTGGTGAAAATTCGTTTTGTAGAATTAAGCTTCTGATGATTTTTTTGCCCTTGAGATTATTCTCATTCAATTCGCATTTGCAATTCATGGTGTCCTTGGCATAAATCGGAATATCTTCTTGACTGATTGAAATGTGATAGAATTGATCTTGATAATCCTTATTTCCATCTACAAATCCTGCCGAACGAATGGTGTCAAATAAGTTCTCCACATTATAAAAGCCTATACCCGCCGCTTGAAATTGCTTCTGTTGCGCATAAATAGGAAGCACAACAAATGTTAAAAGTAACAGATTTAATGTTTTCTTAAATCGTTTATTTGCCTTAAATAGATACATAATTGTATATTTGTGTTTATTGATATTGCTAAAATAAAACAAAAATTCAAAAGCATGATTAGATTATGGTTAAGTTTTTTGGTAATTATGATTTCTTTTAATCTTTATTGCCAAACAAAAATTACAGGAACGGTGAAATCCTCTTCCGATGAAAAGGTCTTGTACGATGCACAAGTTACCTTAAAAGGTTTAGGGCAAAGCGTTCAGTCTGACAGAATTGGGTATTTCCAATTCATAGATGTTCCTAATGGCTCCTACACCGTGGAAGTAAACAAAGTAGGCTATGAATCATACACACAAGATTTTGTGGTAAATGGTGAGAAAGTAATAGATTTAGGAGATTTATTCCTTTCTTATGACCCGCAATCTGTGAATGTGGGCGTGATTACGCTTTCTTCTGACGAGTTATCTTCAGACGAGTCGAGCACACAATCGTCTGTGGGACTTCTGCAATCGTCTAAAGATGTATTTGCTAAAGTAGCTGCTTATGAATTAGGTTCGTTCTGGTTTAGACCACGCGGATACGACAACAAATACAGCGATGTATTCTTCAATGGTGTACGCATGAACAAAATTGATAACGACCGTGTGGATTTCGGAAACTGGGGAGGGCTCAACGATGTTACTCGCTACCCTGCCGAGGTGACTTACGGTATTGCTCCATCTGATTATACTTTTGGAGATCTAGGCGGAGTTACTTACATGGACACTCGCCCTTCAAACTTAAGAACTGGAAATAGCTTATCTTATTCTTTGACTAATCGCTCTTACCGCCAGCGTTTGATGTTTACTCACAACTCAGGAATCAATGCTAAAGGTTGGGGCTTTACTGTTTCTGGAGCTCGCCGCTGGGCAAACGAGGGTAGAATCCCTGGCACATTCTATGATGCGTGGGCATACTATTTAGGTATCGAAAAAAGATTCAATAATAAACATTCATTATTATTAAGTGGCTTTGGAGCACCAAATCGCAGAAGCTCAAGTAGCCCAAATACTCAGGAGCTTTATGATTTAATGGGCACCGACTATAATGCCTACTGGGGATACCAAGATGGAGAAAAGCGTAGCGAAAGAATCAAAAAAACACATGAGCCTCTCGTTTCCCTAACTCATTATTGGAATATTACCGAAACTTCTCGCTTAACTACTACTTTAGGTTACCAATTTGGGGAAAATTCTAGTTCTCGTTTAGATTGGAACAAGGCAGAAAATCCTTCTCCTACTTATTACAGAAATTTGCCTAGTTTCTATACCTATTATACAATACCTGAAATGTATTCTCAGTCCAATATTAAAAAGGCTGAAGAGCTTACAAATCTTTGGAAAACAGATGAAAACTTTAGCCAAATTAATTGGAAACGATTATACCAACTGAACCAAACTTTCTATGGTGAGGCTAAATATTTCTTATTAAGCGATGTAAATAGAGACAAGACTTTTACCTTTAACTCAAATTATAGAAATCAAATCTCTAATGCCTTTGGGGTACATGCCAATTTAAGCTATCAAAAAACAAATTCTACGCTTTATCGCCAATTAGACGATTTACTCGGGGCTAAATATGTGCTTGATGTTGATGATTTTGCCGATGCGGGACAATCTGGAAACAGCGACGAAAGCAATCCTAATCGTAAGGCTTATAAAAACAATCGCGTTCAGTACAACTACGAGCTTGATGTAGATAAAATTGATGCTTACCTTGCAGGAAACTATAAAGTAGATAATTTCGATTTTACTTTAGGATTAAAATTAGCCAATACTTCAATCCAAAGAAACGGACTTTTTGATTACTATAGATACAAAAATTCTAAAGGAAAAAGCGAAAAACATAATTTCCTAGATTTTGGAACTAAATTAAATGTAACTTACAAAATAAATGGTAGAAATTATGTGGTGATGAATGCTGCGTATTTCACCAATGCTCCTACTGCCAATGATGTGTTCCCTCAACAAAGAACAAATAATTTGAGTATTCCAGATTTAAAGAGTGCTCAAATCTTTTCAGGAGATTTAAGCTATTTATTGAGAGGTTCTCGCGTTAAGGCTCGAGCAACAGGGTATTTCACCGACATTAAAAATGAAGTAGAAACTGCCTTTGGCTATCTTGAAAGAGATAATCAAAACTCAAATGCAAACTTATTTACTGCCGAAGTTACTTCTGGCGTTGCAAAACAACACTTCGGTGCAGAACTAGCAGTTGAGGCTCAACTCTCCACCACTTTCACTGTAAATGCTGCAGCGGCAATTGGAGAATATTTGTATAAAAATAATCCAGATTTATACTATTTGTCAGACGAGTATTCTAACCAAGGAGGCTACCAATACGAAGGAAAAACTTATATAAAAGATTATCATGTAGCGGCATCTCCTCAAAAAGCATTTTCTGTAGGATTCCAATACAGAAGCCCTAAATACTGGTGGGTGGGAGCTACTGCCAATTATCTTGGAGACAATTATGTGTCTCTGGCTAAAACACGCCGCACCAAAAACTTCTTTATGGACAAAACAACTGGTATGCCTTATCAAGAAGTTGTGTATGACTACTCAAGAAATCCAGAAATTGTAAAAACATTTGTTCAACAAGAAAAGTTAGACAATGCATTCATGCTTAATGCCAATGCTGGAAAAACCTTCAGAATTGGAAATTACTATGTGGGCTTAAGCCTTTCTGTAAACAATGTTTTAAATAACAAAAACTACATCACTAGCGGATTTGAACAACTAAGACTTGCGAATTACCAATCTTTGACAGACCAAAGAAAGAGAAGAACTTTTGGCAACAAGTATTGGTATGACCAAGGTACTAGCTATTTCTTAAACATCTTTGTGAGATTTTAATCAAAAAAACTTTATCATTAAAAAATAATTCATCATGAAAAATAAAACAACTTTAAAATTATTCTCTCTACTTTTCTTTATCAGCTTTGGCTTATGGAGTTGTGTAGACAATGAAGACCATGGTTTGCCCAATTTAGATCTAAATTGCGTATCCGATGATGCCAATGAAACGATTAGCCCAATTCAATCTTTAGTCAAAGATTTCTCTGGCAATCATGAAATTACTGAAAATGTGATATTATCTGGCTATGTAGTATCAAGCGACGAGGGGGGGAATTTCTACCAACAAATAATCATTCAAGACAATAAATCTCCTGAATTCAATGGCATTGAGGTTTCCGCCGCGATAAAAGGTTATAGCGACTATTTTCCAATTGGTGCCCGTGTAAAAGTCTTTGCAAAAGGTTTAATTATTGCTAAAGACCGTGGAGTAATAAAATTAGGAGTAAAAGACTCTAAATTTCCTGTTGGAAGGATTCCAGAAAAAGAAGTCTTTAATCACTTAAAATTCTATTGCAGCAAAGAACTAACAACTCCTGCAGCTAGAGTGTACACAGACATTAGCAAGGCTCTTCAAGATGGAAATGTGAACACACTTATCCGTTTAGAAAATGTTTATTTCCCTGCGGCTAATGGGCAACAAACCTTTGTACCAAAAGGCGAAAAAGCTAGCAACCTTTCTATTAAAGACGAAAAAGGAAATACTTTAGATTTAAGAAACTCATCTTTTGTAAAATGGGCAGACAACATTGTCCCAAGAGGAAAAGGAAGTATTACGCTAATTTTGAGCAAATACAATGATTCTTACCAAGCATTTATTAATAATTTAAGCGACATCAACATTAATGATGATCCTAATTTTACTGCTCCAACGCAAACTCAAGACATTACAACTCTTGAGGCAGCTAATGCAAATGAAAGCGATTTCAAATTAAATGAAAAAGTAAAATTACATGGTTTTATCAAGCTCATTAATGGAAAATTCTCTAGTATTAATTTTGGGGATGGCACCGTGATTCAAATTCAAGCTAAAAAAGGATTGTGGAACACTTTGCCTAAAGCTTTCCAAGATAAAATAAATAAAGAAGGGCAAGAAGTTACAATCACTGGAACTTTCTCTAATTATACTTTAAAAGACAAAAAAGTGGTTAAAGCAATCTTTTATGAGGCAGAGAGCGATGTAGAGTTTGGAAACGCTACCGCGCCTTCATCACCGACAAATCCCACAACGGGAGAAGAGCCAAATACTAATCTGATTGATTTTGAAGGCATTTCAGATATAAGTAATTCATACGATTCAACTGGCACAATCAATGGAAAAGATGGCGTAGTCGTTACCTTTGTGGGCAGAACAGATATGGACAAATATCCAATTGAAGGAAAAGGTATCATGATTAAAGATAATTCCTATGTGAAAATTACATTCCCTAAAGGTGTTAAAACCATAGAACTTGACTACAGAAGTGCTTACACAAACAAAACTAAAAGAAAATTAAAAATAATTGAAGGTGACGAAAATAGCGAAAACATAATTGATACTAAAACCTTTGATATATCAGATGATATTCATAAACTAAAACTAACTCCTAATGCTACAGGTAAATATATTTTAACACTTAAAGCAGATAGTAAACAAGTAGTAATAGACAATATTAAATGGACAAAATAATCATTTAAAAAACTTTACTTTTAGTTAAAATCCGTGGGAAGTTTGCTCTTCTCACGGATTTTTTTAGATTGTAAAATCTTAACCTAATTGGTATGAATATGAAAAAGTTTTTTTCTCTTTTAATGATTGCGGGAACGATGGGCTTGTATGCACAAAAAATTGTGATTCAAGAGGATTTTTCTGGTGGGCTACCAGAAACCTGGCAAGTGGATTCCAACCACAAATACCGAAAATGGAAATATAAAAATTACAAGGATTTCCACTACATGAATATGTCTGCTTTTTCGGGCAAAGGAAAGCCTACAGCAAAAATCAAGACCAATCTATACACGCCCATCATAAGTGCAGAAGAAAAGGGGTGCAAACTGATGTTCTCATTAGCCAATGCTTATAGCAATGGCAATCCGCTAGAAGTTTTTATTGTGGATAAGAACAATCATTTAGTAAAATCCATTGATTCCAAATTTTATGCACCCTTGGTGGACAACGAGGGGCGTTACAACAATGATTTTAAGCAAACTCCGTGGATAGAACTGCCCGAGCTGAATAAGGATTATAAAATCAATTTTAGATATAATAGTAAAGGCGATGTAAGCTCCACGATTCAGCTGAGCGAAGTAGATGTATGGTGCGCTGAATAATTAAAACTGAAAATATACAAAAAACCCGTTTCTTGCGAAACGGGTTTTAAATTTAAGTAGAATGAAATTTATTTTAGTAATGGGTTTGAATCCTTGGCTCCTTGCGGATACGGCAACACATAATCTGTGAGCCCTTCAAGCTTCATGTCTTCCCATCTAGTCCATTCAAATGACATCTCAAGTCTTCGCTCATCTTTTAATTGAAGTTTAGACTTTCTAATTTTTTGAAATTCTTCAAGCCGGTTTGCGTTTCCTGCCTCTGCTGAAATTAAGTACATTTCAGGGATTCTAGCGATTAAGAGATCAGAGTTGTCTTCTGTTTTATATTTATTTGAAAACACAAATCCTTGTCTTTCATCTTTTTTAGCAAAGTCAAAAAGTATTCGTCTAGTATCTTCATCTGATATTAAAGCAACTAAATCATCTGCTGCACCAAAACAGTTCCAAGTTTTAGCATCGTAGCTCATAATCCATCCCCAGCTTCCAACCTCTTCGGCTTTGTTTCCCTTTAACATTACGATAACCTCGCCATCTCTTTCTTTGGGATTAGGAGAAATACTAAATTTATTGGTTTTTATAACATATTCAGCCTCTGCACCCGCAGCTTGAATGTCCCCTTTAATTCTTAATACTCTAGCCAAGACAGCGGCTGCACCTTCTTTGTTTGGTAATTTCATTGAGCCTTTAGGGTTTTTCAGGTCAAATTCAGGAAGATGTTCTTTTGCAAATTTTAAATCATCTAAAATGAATTTTAAAACATCTTCTTTGCTAGATGGTGCAATAGGCCCTCCTTTATAATTTACATCTATCAGCGGTACCCTTTCATACATATCATAAAGCCTAAGATAGGTATATGCTCTATAAAATTTGGCAGCAGCCTTCTGTGCATCTGTGGCAGATGGCACTCCTAAAATTGTATTAGCTCTATCAATCGCTTGGTAATAACTTGAATAATTGTAACCTAATAAAATATCATTGCTTGGAACTTTATGTTCAAAAAGATTCTGTACTTGAAACCATTGGAATTTATAGGGGCGGTAATTATCGCTCATAATTTCCGTACACATAATGGAAAAATAGCCATAATTGTTTGGTTTTCTCACACTTTTGTACAAACCTGTCAACAATGTATTCACATCATTTTCAGCTAAGTTCATATTAGCATCTAACGATGCTTTTGATGTTAAATCTTCTAGACACGAGGTGTTTAAAACTAATGCCGCAGACAATACTATGTATGTTAATATCTTTTTCATATTTACTTCTTTTCTTGATTAAAATTTAACGCTTAAACCTACGTTAATTGATTTCATGTTAGGCACAACTCCATTATCAACACCTGAACGGATTTTAGCTCCATCGGATTCATTTTGATTATTGCTTACTCTTTGATCTACATATTGCCCTTCTGGATCCAATCCTTTATAACTTGTGAATGTGAAAGGATTTCTAGCTTGCACATATACCTTTAGGCCTTCTACTAATCCTAGATTCAAACTTTTTATTGATTTTAAATCAAATCCTAATGTTATATCAGAAATTCTGAAATAATCTGCTTTATCTAAAAATCTAGACGATATTTGATTATTCCATGAAGAAATTTGAGCAGCCATATGAGGGCGAGGCTGCGATGCATTTGTATTATTAACAGACCAATAATCAAGTGCATCTGTTACCATATTGTCTGAAAACGCAGGGTAGCCTATAGCTCCTCCATTTAGCAGGTCTTCTCTATACATGGCGTAAATCTTTTTATTAATTGAGTATTGTCCTGAAATAGATAAGTCAAACCCTTTGTAGCTTAATGATGTTGAAACGCCTCCATAAACTGGGGCAATTCCTCCCGTATACACAATTCTATCATCATCATTGATCACACCATCGCCATTTTGATCTTTGTAAATAACATCACCTGGCTGCACTGTATGGGTTACATTGCCCTGGGCATCTCTGTATGTGTATTCCTGCTGTGCAATACCTAAATTCTCTAATAGATAAAAGGCACCTAAGCTTTCACCTTCTTTAACGATAGAAACAAATCCTGTGGTATAATAATTTCTATCCATACCTAAATTTTTGATCTTGTTTTCGTTGTAAGAAAAATTAGTTGCCAAATTCCATTTTAGGTCTTGTTTTTTAATTATATCAACAGAAGCATTTACCTCAAAGCCTTTATTGTTTATCTCTCCTGCGTTTTTAAGCATTGTTTTAAAACCTGTTTCCCACTCAACACTCACTCTATTCAATAAATCTTTTGTGATTTTTGAATATACATCAACGCTTAAATTAAATCTTTTCCAAAGTTTCAAATCTAAACCAATGTTTGAGCTGTATCCTGTTTCCCATTTTAAATCTGGATTGTAAATATCTACACTTGCTAATCCTGGTTCTTGGTCATAATTTTCACCTCCTGTGAGAAGTTTTTGCCCTACAGCATAGCTGATTCCAGATTGGTTTCCTGTCAATCCATAAGAAGCTCTTAACTTCAACAAATTGATGCTAGCATTACCTTTCAAGAAATCCTCTTCTGAAACTACCCATCCTAAAGATGCCGCAGGGAATGTTCCCCATTTGTTTCCATCCGAAAATTTAGTAGATCCATCTCTACGCACAGATGCCATGAACAAATATTTATCTTTCCAGTTCAGCTGCATACGAGTAAACACAGACTCCAATCCTATACTCAAAATATAGCTTCTACCTTTATTGATCTCTCCTGCGGAAACCAGCCACTTCAAGTCATCAGACGAAAATTTCTCTCCCTGAACATATGCGTCCTCATAATCCCAGTGTTGATAAGTATGCCCAGCTAAGAGATTCATCTTTAAATTTTTATTAAAGAAGCTTTTGTTCCATGTTAAGGTATTTTCAAACTGATAATTTCTATTGTTATTTGTTTCATAATAACCATATCCTGTTGGTTTTCCATCACCATTTTGTCCTCTTCTGGTGCTTGGAGCGTCGTATCTATTGATGCGTCCATTATCAATACTTCCACTGTAAGTTGAACGCCATTTCAAATCTTTTAAAGGCTCAACATCAAAATAGAATTGTCCTCCTAATTTTTGCCAGTGACTTACCTCATCTCTTTCAAATGCCCAAAGTGGATTCTTGAAAGTCCCTTTATATATTTTTCCATCTTTATAAGCTGGAGCTGTAGGCGGTGCTTTTATGGCCATCGTCCATGGATTATATGTACTATTGCCATCTGCGTAAGTTTTAGCCATAGTATATGAGAAATATGAATTAACTCCCATTGACAAAAAATCAGTAATTTTTTGCTCAACATTCAATCTCAATCTAGATTTCTCGTAATTATCCTCTTTAATCAGCCCTTCTTGTTTAAAGTATGACGCCGAGAAATAAGATCTAGTTGTCATTCCACCACCACCTATACTTAAGGAGTAGTTCTCTAAAGAAGCTACATCTCTCACAATGTACTTTAACCAATCGGTATCGTATGGAGAATCTCCCATAGGAGTCAATATTCCTGCATCTTTAGGCCCATTCATTTTACCATCAGCTATATCACGCATATAGTTTTCTCTAGACACATCATGGATTTGTTTGTACTGAGCTGCATTTAACAAATCATAGACTTTTACAGGTTTTGAGAAGCCTCTAGAAACATTTAGCCGAACTGTTGTTTTTTCACCATATCCACCTTTTTTTGTTTCAATTAAAATTACTCCGTTAGATGCTCTTGAACCGTAAATTGCAGCAGAAGCAGCGTCCTTCAGCACCGATATACTTTTGATATCCTCGTTACTTAAAGATCCCATAGATTCTTGCGGAACCCCATCAATTACATACAATACATTGTTAGATGCCATAAGAGACCCATTCCCCCTAATACTGATTTGTGTTTGATCTCCCGCTCTACCACTCGAGTTTACAATCTGCAAACCTGGAGATTTACCCTGCAAGGCCTGAGTTATAGACGCCACCGACTTATTTTCTAACTCCTCTGGCTTTACTGATGTTATAGCCCCAGTTACATCCTTTTCAGTCTGATTACCATACCCTACTGCAACTAGTGACTTTAAATTAATTTCTCCTCCTTTTTCCAACTTCACATCATAACTTGCCCCATCTCCTACTTTAATATTCTTCGTATCAAACCCTATAAATTCGACTCCTAAAACATCTCCATCTTTTGCCTCAATGGTATAATTTCCATTCTCATCGGTATAAACTCCCTTGTCGCTTCCTTCTACATAGACATATGCATCTTGTATTGGGAAGCCATTTGAGTCTAACACTCTACCTGCTATTGGTTTTTGCTGACCATACGCATAGAATGATAAGCAGAAAGCACCAATGGCGAATAATCTTGTTAAATTTCTCCTCATGTGTTAATTGATTTTTTTAATGATGGCTAAAATAGTATTTTTCAATTAAGTTTACACAATTAGTTTGCCTAATTAACCTTTTGAGCGAATTTAACATTTTAAAAAAAATTCAATTATACGCGATTTTTTATAAATATTTTTTATAGTTTTAATTCAGATTTAAACAATATTAATAAATCTTTAAAATATGGCTTTATTTAGACCCATTCTATATTGCAACAAAAATCATATAAAATTAATTTTTTTCTATTGAAAAGCTTCCCGCTAGCATAAAATCCGTTTTAAATTAAAGATACTGCTTTTTCTTTCCTTAGGATATTGTGTTTTTTACGCTTCCCCTTGATTTTCAGCTTATTTTTATCGTATAAAATTGAAAACTTCGCAAAAAAGCGGCTTTGTCTAATGACAAAGCCGCTTATATATTTAGCTCGGGTAGATCTCAATGTGAAAAATTTTATTTTAATTTCTTCTTCACTTCATTGATTACATACACCTCAATAACATCACCTTCGTGAATATCATTATAGTTTTTAATATTCAATCCACATTCGTAACCTTTGGTTACTTCTTTCACATCATCTTTATAGCGTTTTAAGCTGGCGAGCTCTCCGGTGTGTACTACAACTCCGTCGCGAATGATTCGCACGCTAGAGTTTCTCGTGATCTTACCGTCCAACACCATACACCCTGCAATGGTTCCCACTTTAGAGATCTTGAATGTCTGACGGATTTCTACATTACCTATGACTTCTTCTTTCAACTCTGGAGAAAGCATACCTTCCATAGCTTCTTTCACTTCGTTGATGGCATCGTAGATGATTGAATAAGTTCTGATTTCTACCTCTTCTTTCTCTGCAATATTTCTTGCGGAAGCATTTGGCCTTACATTAAATCCAATAATTACCGCATCTGATGCTGATGCCAGTAATACATCTGATTCTGTAATTTGTCCCACACCTTTGTGCAAGATGTTTACATGGATTTCGTCGGTAGAAAGTTTTTGCAATGAATCGGTAAGGGCTTCTACAGATCCATCCACATCTCCTTTCAATACGATGTTAAGCTCTTGGAAGTCTCCCAATGCGATTCTTCGTCCAATCTCATCAAGGGTAATGTGTTTTTGAGTTCTGATGGTTTGCTCACGCTGCAATTGCTCACGCTTGCTTGCTAATTGTTTAGCTTCTCTTTCATCCTCAAACACACGGAATTTATCTCCCGCGGTAGGTGCTCCGTCCAGTCCTAAAATGGTAACTGGTGTTGATGGTCCAGCCTCTTTTACATTAGTTCCACGCTCGTTGAGCATTGCTCTTACTTTTCCGTGGTTACTACCTGCTAGTACATAATCTCCTACACGCAAAGTACCGTTTTGTACTACAATGGTAGATACATATCCTCTACCTTTATCCAAGGCAGCTTCTACTACGGTTCCACTTGCTTCACGGTTTGGATTGGCTTTCAATTCGAGCATTTCGGCTTCTAGAAGTACTTTTTCAAGTAATTCTTCTACATTTTGTCCTGTTTTTGCTGAAATGTCTTGTGATTGAATTTGCCCTCCCCAATCTTCTACCAATAAATTCATATTGGCTAATTGTTCTTTTACTTTATCTGGGTTAGCCGTTGGCTTATCAATTTTGTTGATTGCAAAAATCATAGGTACTCCCGCTGCTTGTGCGTGGCTTATGGCTTCCTCTGTCTGTGGCATGATTTGATCATCTGCTGCAATTACGATAATCGCAATATCGGTGATTTGAGCACCACGGGCACGCATTGCGGTAAACGCCTCGTGGCCTGGGGTGTCCAAAAATGTGATTTTTTTACCGTTTTCAAGTTGCACTGCATAAGCCCCGATGTGCTGAGTGATCCCTCCTGATTCTCCAGCAATTACATTCTCTTCACGAATGTAGTCTAGCAACGATGTTTTACCATGGTCCACATGTCCCATAACTGTTACGATTGGGGCACGCACTTGTAAATCTTCTTCGTTATCTTCTTCTATATCTACGATAGCCTCTTCTATCTCGGCATCAGTAAAGTTTACATCAAAACCAAATTCGTCTGCTACTAATTCTATCGTATTGGCATCTAGACGCTGGTTCATCGTTACCATAACTCCTAGCGACATACATGCCGAAATGATATCCATTACGGAGACATCCATAAGAGAGGCGATTTCGCTTACGGAAACGAACTCTGTAACATTAAGCACTTTGTCTTCTGCCTGTTGTTGTAGTTCTTGTTCCTCTTGCTCTCTACGGAATTTTCTTTTCTCTCTACGGTGTTTAGCTCCTTTATTGGTTTTCTTATTCCCCTTGTTGGTTAGTTTTTCAAGGGTTTCTTTGATTTGCTTTTGTACTTCTTCTTCAGTCAGTTCAGAAACATCTTTTTTAGCTGGTTTCTTACCTCTGCGGTTTCCACCTCCTTTGTTATTGTTTCCTCCTGCTGTAGCAGTTTCTGGTTTTGCGTTTTTACGAATTCTTTTTCGTTTGCGCTTAGCTCCTTTATCTCCGTCGCCTTTCTTCTCTTTTTTCTTTTTATCTTCAAAAACAGAGAGGTCTATTTTTCCTACTTTAGTGATTCCTTCTAGTTTTTTATACTTAGTTTCAATCACTTGAGGTTCTTCTTGTGCAGGTGTTGCAGGGACTTCTGGCTGGGGTTGTTTTTCCTCTTTGGCAGGCTCTGCTTTTGGTTGCTGCACTTTTGGCGTTTCAGGTTTAGCTTCTTCTTTTGCTTTAGGCTTTGATTTTTCTGCTTTTTTAGATTTTTCTGTTTTTGGAGAGAGGTCTATTTTACCCAAAGTCTTGATGCCAGAAAGTTTCTTTCTTCCAAAAAGGGTTTTATCTTCTGTAGCTTCTTCTTTCGCAGCTTCTTCTTCGCGTTTCTTGGTTTCTTCCAAGGCTTTTTGTTCCTCTTCTTGCTGTGCCTTGATGCGTGCTCGCTTTTCTGCTTCCTCGTGTGCTTTTCTCTCCGCCTCTTCTTTTTCTTTTTTGAGCTTTTCTGCCTCTTTTTTTCTTAGCTCTTCTCGTTTTTTCTCTTCTTGTAGGCGTAGCTCTCTTTCTTTTTGCTCTTGGCGTCGTAGTTTATTGATGTCTACTTCCTCAGCGGCTTCTTTGAGCTTGCGGTCTGCTTGGAATTGTTTCACCAAGACATCATAAATATCCTGTTCTATTTTGGTGTTAAGATTTCGCTCGATTTCAATGCCTTTGGAGGCGAGGAAATCGGCTGCTATGTTAACAGTGATATTTAGTTCTTTGATAACTTTATTTAGTCTGTAAGATTTGGGCATATATGCGCTTTATTTCTTATTTGTGTGCAAATTTAGTAATTAGTTTGCACTTAATGTTTACTTTTCGTTACTTTTAATATGATTATCAGTCCTTAAATTCTTCTTTAAGTATCTCGATAACGTGCAAAATGGTTTCTTCTTCTAGGTCTACGTGCTCCACGAGGTCGCTAATATCTTGTTCTAGTATGCTTTTGGCGGTATCTAGTCCAATTTTCTTAAACTCATCGATGATGTATTGCTCGATTTCATCATTAAATTCAGTGAGCTCCACATCTTCGTCCTGCAATCCATCGCGGAATACATCGATTTCCATATCAATGATTTTGGAGGCTAGGCGTACATTTACACCTCTGGCGCCGATGGCTTTGGAGACTTCCTCTGCCTCTACATACACAGAAACTCTGTTTTTATCTTGGTCTATCTCTACGCGGTTCACTTGGGCTGGCGCGAGGGCTCTTTGCACCATAAGTTCAGGGTTAGAGGTGTAGTTGATTACATCGATATTCTCATTTCTCAATTCTCTAACAATGGTGTGGATTCTAGAGCCTCTCATACCCACACAAGCGCCCACAGGGTCGATTCTATCATCATAAGATTCCACGGCTACCTTTGCCTTGTCGCCTGGCTCTCTGGCTACTCTTTTGATGGTGATAAGGCCATCAAAGATTTCAGGGATTTCTTGTTCAAAGAGCCTTTCCATAAAGGCGTTGTCCGTTCTTGAAATGATGACTTGGGGCTTGTTTCCTCTCAGGACTACTTCGTGCACCACGGCGCGGATAGTTTCCCCTTTTTTAAAGAAATCAGATGGGATTTGCTGGTCTTTGGGCAAAATCATTTCATTTTGCTCATCATCTACAATGATTACGTGGCGCCCTTTGCGAATGTGGTGTACCTCACCACTCACGATTTCGCCTTCTAAGTCTTTAAATTTTTCGTAAATATTTGCATTATCATGCTCTATGATTTTGCTTTTTATATGCTGGCTCAGGGTGAGGATTTCGCGGCGCCCTAGGTCTTCGATAAAGATTTCTTCGGATACCTCTTCGCCCACTTCGTAATCGAGAGCAATTTTTTTAGCATCAGAGAGTGTAATCTCGGCATTTTCATCTTCCAATTCATCGTCTTCTACCACCACGCGGTTGTGATAAATCTGCAAACCTCCTTTGTCTGGGTTTACGATGATGTCAAAATTCTCATCAGACCCGTATTTTTTTCTCAAAACGAGCCTTAACGAGTCTACGATAATTGCCATAAGGGTTTCCTTATTGATGTTTTTAACATCTTTGAACTCAGCAAAAGATTCTATAAGAGCTTGGTTGTTCATTATATATGGTATGTTTTTTTTAAATTTCTATTTGTACGACTGCTTTTTTTATTTCCTCAAAAGGGATTTTTTCTAGTTTTTCCACGGTATGTTTGCCCTTGCCCACGGGTTTTTTCTCGCGCTCTTTCCACACGAGGCTAATGCCGTCTTCGGCCACACTTTCTAGGCGAGCCTTTATTTCGCCTTGGTTTTCGGTTTTTACTTTAAGTATTCTGCCAATGTTTTTTCTGAATTGCCTTGGGCTTTGTAGTGGGTAATCAATGCCTGGGGAGGATACCGTAAGGGCAAAGTCCTCCGCCTCGCGGTCGAGATTATGCTCTATATGGCGGCTAATGCGCACTACTTCTTCCATAGGCAAGCCCTCGTCGCCATCTACCAGCACTTGGATTTGGTTTTGGGCGTCTATATTCCAGCTGATGAGGAATAAGGCGGGGTTTTCCGCTATGGCCTCGGTGATTAGTTTTTCTACTTTTTCTTTCATAATTTAGTACAAAAAAAGAGCTTCTGTGATAGATGCTCTTTGGTATTTTCTTCCCTAAAAACGGGACAAAGGTATAAAATGTTTTTGTAATCAGCAAATTGTGGTTTAATTTCTTGATGAAAAACCACCCCAAAAAAAAGATTCTGGGGTGGACACAAAACTAATAGTGTGAAGAGGTTTCTCCTCGCTCACATAAAGAAGTACTTTTTAAAGTACTGTTTGTTCTACGCAGAGGTTGGCTGTTTTTACTTTGTCTTGATTTGAGGTAGTTAAATCAACAAAGAATGTTTGTGCCGTGTAGCCAATGGCGATTGTAATTCTTGCGGCTTTACTGGTGAGGTAAGAAATATCGGCCAATCTCTTGTCTTCCCCTGTGAATTTTATATCATTGGTAATTAAGTTATCTCCCCCGAGACCTCCTTCTGTGGCGCCTCCGTTAAATACCCAGCTAAGTTTGGCTCTTCTATCCTCGTTGGCATATTGCGGAGTTCTTTTTATATCAACTCTCACTTTGCCTGCGTTATGCTCTCGTAGGGAGAATACATAGCCCGCTTGGTCAAAGGTCATTGTGGCATAGGTGTAGCCGCTTGATTGCCCCATAGTAGCCTTCACGCATCTTCTTACGGGGGTGTATACCGTTGTTCCATTGATGTTTTCAGCGGTGATGTTGTTCATAGAGCTAGGGAGGGCATCAATAGCTCCCACCACGCCATTTTTATCCACCACGAGGGTTTTGATGGCGTTAAAAGTCTGGTTTTTGCTTCCAGCATCATTTCCCTCTGGGGTGGTTCTGATGGCATTTTGAGCGCCATTAGCGGGTAATTCCGTAACGCGCAGGCTTCCCTCCACATGTAGGCTTTCTGTGGGCGTTTCTGTGTTTACGCCCACATGGCCCTTTTGTTGCGCATAGATTAGGGCGCTTCCACTTAAAAGTAAACTTAATAAAGTAAATCGTAAATTCATCATATTTTTAATTGTTTAAATTGATGGGGCAAAGATATGGGG
The DNA here is from genome assembly GCF_004088395.1 of Ornithobacterium rhinotracheale. Classification (NCBI taxonomy): domain Bacteria; kingdom Pseudomonadati; phylum Bacteroidota; class Flavobacteriia; order Flavobacteriales; family Weeksellaceae; genus Ornithobacterium; species Ornithobacterium rhinotracheale. The sequence continues at coordinate 2,209,371 of NZ_CP035107.1, forward strand.
GTGAATTTTACTTTTTAACACTTAAAAATTCATTTAAAGAATAAATTTTTCTAATTTTGAACTTTCAAAACAAAAATGTCATGATAAAGAACCCTGAGTTTAAAATCAAGCAAATTCGCGAACTGAAAAATCTATCGCAGGAGTATGTAGCAAGCGAGCTAGGTATCTCTACCAGAGCCTATTCCAAAATAGAAACAGGCGAAACACAGCTTAATATTAATCGCTTAAATGAAATTAGCTCAATCTTAGAGGTAGACCCTATGGAAATTTTAGGATTTGATGAGAAGAAGATTTTCAATATCCATAATCATTCCACGGGCACTTGCTGGGGGGTGGATAAATATTCGCAGAATTTCCCTGAAAAATTAGTAGCGCAGTATGAGGAGACAATCCAATCCCTCAAAGAGCAAGTGCGCCTATTAAAGCAGCTTTTGGAGCATAAGCAGAATTAAGCCCTTGCGCGCTAAAAATTAATATTTACCTTTGTAGAAAAATTTAAATTATGACAGAAAACAACCTAGATGAGTTGTACGAAGATATGGGCGATGGGCATATTGCCGGCAATCACGAAACGCCCCTGAGGGCAGATGCCTTTGCAATACCAGAGGAGGAAAAAATAGCCTCGATTGAAGCCCATTTTCACCAAATTATGCAAACACTTGGGCTTGATATGACAGATGATAGCCTGAAAGGCACTCCGCGCCGCGTGGCCAAAATGTTTGTAAAAGAAATCTTTGGCGGGCTAAATCCTGAGCGAAAACCCAAAATGTCCACCTTTGAAAACAAATACCAATACAACCAAATGTTGGTGGAAAAAGACATCGTAGTATACTCCACCTGCGAGCACCACTTCCTCCCCATCGTAGGGCGTGCACATGTGGCATATATCTCTAAAGGTCGCGTGGTGGGGCTCTCTAAAATCAACCGCATAGTGGACTACTACGCCAAACGCCCACAAGTGCAAGAACGCCTAACTATGCAAATCGTGCGTGCGATGCAAGAAGCCCTTGGCACTAAAGATGTAGCCTGCGTGATAGATGCTAAACACCTATGTGTAAACTCCCGCGGAATACGCGATATAGAAAGCAGCACCGTAACGGCAGAGCTGGGCGGCGCCTTTAAAACCAACCCTACCACCCGCGCGGAATTCCTTAAATATATAGGAATGGAAACTAGATTTAATGTATAATTTAAAGCCTTTAACCTAAATAATTAAAACAAACCGACGAATGGATCATAATTTAAAAATCTACAACTCTCACTCGGGCAAAAAAGAAAAATTCGTAAGCATCCACCCTAATTTCGTGGGCATGTATGTCTGCGGACCTACGGTTTACTCAAGTGTTCACTTGGGAAATGTGCGAACTTTTATGTCCTTTGATGTAGTTTTTAGATACCTTCAGCACATTGGCTACAAAGTGCGCTATGTACGCAATATTACCGATGTGGGGCACCTTGAAAACGATGCCGACGAGGGGGAAGATAAAATCTCTAAAAAAGCCCGTTTAGAACAGCTTGAACCGATGGAAATCGTACAGCAATACACCACCGATTTCCACCGAGTGCTAGAAGAATTCAACAATCTACCGCCGAGCATTGAGCCCACGGCTACGGGGCATTTAATCGAGCAGATTGAAATTATAAAAAAAATTATAGACAAAGGCTTTGCCTATGAGAGCAAAGGCTCTGTGTACTTTGATGTTAAAAAATACAACGAAAGTCATTCTTACGGAGAGCTCAGCAAAAGAGACATCGAAGAATTAATTTCAAATACGCGTGCCTTGGATGGGCAGTCAGAAAAAAAGAATCCGCAGGACTTTGCCCTCTGGAAAAAAGCCTCGCCAGAGCACATTATGCGCTGGCCCTCCCCTTGGAGCGAAGGCTTCCCAGGCTGGCACTTGGAGTGTACGGTAATGAGTACCAAGTATCTAGGCGATACCTTTGACATTCACGGAGGCGGAATGGACTTAAAATTCCCTCACCACGAGTGCGAAATTGCCCAAGCTAGGAGCGCCAATGATGGGCAAACGCCCGTGCACTACTGGATGCACGCCAATATGCTCACAATGAATGGGCAAAAAATGTCTAAATCCACAGGAAACACCATTTTGCCAGAAGAACTATTCTCTGGCGATAATCCATTTTTTGAAAAAGGGTTTCACCCGATGGTAGTGCGCTTCTTTATGCTACAAGCTCACTACCGCAGCGTGCTCGACCTCTCTAATGAGGCCATAATGGCAGCAGAAAAAGGCTTTTTGCGCTTAGTACAAGCCAATCAAGCCCTTGAACAATTGCCCGTGAACTCATCATCAAGCCTCAATATTGCGGAGTGGGTGGCGGAATCTTATGCCAAAATGGACGATGATTTCAATACGCCAATGCTCATTGCGCAGCTATTTGAGGCGGTGAAATTCATTAATTTAATAAAAGATGGTAAAGAAACAATCACCCAAGCGAATAAGGATTTGCTAATCGAGAAGTTCCGTGCCTTTACGCAAGATGTCTTAGGGCTGAAGCTAGACGAGGTGCAAAATGATGAAACCGAACAGCTAGATACAGCAATGAAACTTTTAATTGATATCCGAAAAAAAGCACGCGAAAATAAAGACTGGGCAACTTCAGACCAAATTCGTGATGAATTGGCAGAAGGAGGCATTCAATTAAAAGACGGAAAAGACGGAACTACTTATACCATTAATAATTAATGTAAAACTTAAAACCCTACCACGGAAAAATCTTGGTGGGGTTTTTAAATTCCCTCTCCTTTTATGACTCAAATCCCCCCCCTCCATAAAGGCGCCAAAATCGGTGTAATAGCCCCCGCGGGGCGCATCAAAACAGGCGAATTAGACTTTGCCCAAAGCTGGTGCCAAGCCCAAGGCTGGACACTCCAAATCCCAAACGGTATTTATGCCAAATATGATTTAGGCTACTGGTATGCAGGCCCCTCCGAGCACCGCTTGCAGCTCACGCAATCCGTGTTAGATGATACCTCGCTCGCTGCCATTTGGTGCGCGCGCGGTGGCTACGGCAGTGTACAAATCATAGATGCACTTGATTTTAGCCAATTTAAAAAGCAACCCAAATACCTCATTGGGTACTCGGATATCACGGTTTTTCATAATCATTTAAACAATTTAGGCATTCCCACACTGCACGCCGTAACAGCGAAGCCACTCAATACGAAATATTCCCCAGAAACCTACCAAAGCCTCATTGATGCCTTGCGTGGGAAGGCTTTAAAATACCATTTGCCCTCCGATCCACTAAACATTTTAGGCGAAGCCAAGGGCAAGCTTGTAGGAGGGAATTTGTCCATCATTTACAGTCAGCTAGGGAGCCAAACGGCCATTCAGGGCGAGGACTTAATCCTCTTTATAGAAGATTGGTATGAAAACTGGTATCATATAGACCGTATGTTGGAGGGGCTCAAGCGTTCAGGGCTATTCCACCGTGTGAGGGGGCTGATTTGTGGCAGTTTTACCAAAATGGATATAGAGGAGGAAAATCCATTTTATAACCACGATTTTGACCCCGTAGCCAATCAAGTGATTCACCAGCAAGTGAAGTCGCTTGGTATCCCCGTAGCGTTTAATTTTCCTGCTGGGCATTTTGGCGACAATCGTGCTTTAATTATGGGGGCAGAAGTCTCGTTTAAAGTCTTAGAACAAAATACGATTTTAGAATTTTTAGACTAAAAAAAAGCATTAAAATCCTATGGCAGAGCATAACGATTTTGGCAAAATGGCAGAAAATTATGTGGCCGAAAAGTACCGAAAAAATGGCTACGAAATATTAGCCCAAAACTGGTATTTTCACCCCGCAGAGATAGACCTCATTGCGCGGCGAGGCAACACTTTGGCCATCGTGGAGGTGAAGGCACGAAATAGCGAAGCCTTTGAAAACCCAGAAGATGCCGTAACACTTGCCAAGAAAAGGCGCCTCATTGCCGCCGCCGATGCCTATATGCAGGAAAAGGATTTGGCACTGGAATGCCGCTTTGACATTGCGGTGGTGGTGCGGCGAGCGGGAAAATTACATTTTAAAGTCTTTACCGATGCCTTTTTTGCCCACGAGGTTTAAGCCTTTTTTAAGGAAAAAGAAAACACCGAACCCTCGCCATAGGTGCTCTGCACCGAGATTTTTTGCTGATGCGCCTCCAAAATATGCTTCACAATGGCGAGCCCTAGCCCAGAGCCTCCTTGCTGACGGCTGCGCGACTTATCGGCGCGGTAGAAGCGCTCAAAGATACGCTGCATCTCTTCGGGCTTAATGCCCATTCCCGTGTCTGAAATATTGATTTGCACCGAATCTTTCATCACTTGGAAGGCGACTTGCACCGTGCTTGCGCGCTGTGAATGATTGATGGCATTTACGATTAGATTCATCAGAACTTGTTCAATTTTCTCAATATCTCCGCTCACTTTAATGGGCTCCTCGTAATCTTTGTCAAATTCCAGCTTTATATGATTATTTTCGGCCTTTATTTCTAAAAGTTCAAAGACTTCCTGCACCAGCGCTACAATGTTAAAAGGGTAAATGTCTAATTTCAGATTCCCAGATTCCAGCTCGGTAATTAGGTCTAAATCTTTGACGATGTAGGTGAGGCGTTCCACTGATTTATTGATGCGGTGGAGGTATTTATCGCGTATGCTTTCATCATCTACACCGCCCTCGATGAGGGTGAGCAGGTAGCCTTGAATGGAGAAGAGCGGAGTTTTGAGCTCGTGCGCCACATTGCCCACAAATTCGCGCCGATAGTTTTCCCGCTCATAGAGGGTGTCAAGCGTAGGGTGTGGGGCTGTTTTGGGCTTTGGTGGGGGCGTTTTTAGGCTGTGCCTCTCGGCATAATTTAAAAGCCCATAAGCACCCACAAATGCGGTGATGAATACTAAAATAGCACCTAAAATGGGCTTACCCCCCGTGCCAGCAGCGAGCGCCGCCAGCCCAAGGGCAAGGGCGGCGCAGAGTATAATTTTTTGGCTTTTCCTCATTTGCTAATCATTGATTTTGTAGCCCACGCCTTTGATGGTGGTAAAGCGGTCTTTCCCAAATTTTTCGCGTAGTTTTCTAATATGCACATCGATGGTGCGCCCACCCACGATGACCTCATTGCCCCATACTTTTTCCAAAATTTCCTCGCGCTTAAACACCCGCTGAGGGTTGGAGGCAAGGAGCGCCATCAGCTCAAATTCTTTGCGTGGGAGCGTGAGCGCCTCGCCTTGGAAGGAGACTTTATAAGTTTCGTAATTAATTTCTATATCCTTCAAGTGAATGATTTGTTGCGTATGCTCAGGCCGTTTAAGTTTCAGCAGCGCTTTGATTTTGCTCATCAGCACCTTGGGTTTCACGGGTTTAGTAATATAGTCATTGGCACCCACCTCGTAGCCTGCGAGCTGCGTAATCTCCTCGGTGCGCGCCGAGAGGAATACGATGAGCGTTTTGGCCAAAGAATCCACCCGCCTAATCTGCTGGCAAGCCTCAATCCCATCTAGCTCAGGCATCATAATATCAAGCAAAATCAAATCAGGCTTTATAATTTTAGCCTTGCGCACCCCCTCTGCGCCATTTGCCGCCGTTTCTACTTGGTAGCCCTCCTTTCGCAGATTGTAGCTTAAAAACTCTAAGATATCTGGCTCATCATCTACCAGCAAAATCTTGTTTTTGCTCATAATAAATTGTTTTCAAGGGTAAAATTACGATTTCTATGGGATTTTTTGTAGTAAAATCATTGAGGAAAACATTTCTTAATGTTAATTTAAAGTACTTTACTTTCACATAACACATTGGTAAACGAAAGATAATTTGGGCATAACCTTTTGTTGTTTTAAATGTAATTCCTTTGCGGTATTAAAGAATTTACATGAAAATAAAAAAAATCTTATTGATTCTGATAGTGTTATTCCCCATTTATCTAGTAAATGCACAAGTGAGCATCATGGGAACCGTGAGAGATGCGCAAGGGAACCCGATAGAAGGAGCCGAAGTTGTAGTAGAAAACACCGATGTGGTGTACTATACCGAAGCCGATGGCTCATACAATATTCAAGTGCCTACTGAGGGCGATTATACTTTAAAAGTAGCAGGATTTAATTTTAGCAATATTTCTAAAAAGATTAAGGCTAAAATGGGAAAAAACATCCACGAAATTTTTATCCCAAATGATTCCGAAGGCACCTCTGTTACCACGCTCGACGCGGTGGTGGTGGACGCTCAAGCCAATAAAGCCAACGAAGTTTCCTTATTAAATGCTCAAAAAAAGGCACTCGCCATCAGCGAAAACATCGGTGCCGTGCAGCTGAGCAAGCAAGGTGTGGGCAATGTAGCAACAGCCGTGACCAAAGCAACCAGCACCGTGAAACAACAAGGTAGTAGCACTTTCTCGGTGCGCGGATTGCTCGACCGATACAACACCACAAGCTTAAACGGATTACCGATTCCGTCGAATGATCCAGAAAACAAAAACATCGATTTAAGCCTTTTGAAAACCGACATTGTTCAATACATTGGGATTGAAAAAGTGTTTTCACCTTATAACATTGGGGATTTCGGTGGGGCAAACATCAACATCGTATCTAAAGAATTTAGCGGAAAACCTTATTTAACGCTTTCGCTAGGCTCCTCTGCCAACCTCGAGGTAGTAAAACAAAAGAATTTCTATCTATCTGAAAATCAGGATTTTTTAGATTTTAATCAAGTAAAAACACCGAGCAACTCGCTTGAAATATACGATTTCAATTCATGGAATTTTGAAAAGATTAAACGCCCATTGCTTAACTTAAATATGTCGCTCGAGGGCGGTAGAAGTTTCAATGTTTTGAATCGAAAGTTAAATGCGTTTTTCTATGCAGGTTTTGATAACGACTACACCACTTCAAAAGGAATTGAAGGGAATTACAACGCACAAGGCAACAAACTTAGCCTTTACGATACAAACAAAAATAAATACACAACTAATGCGACAGGTTTAGTGAATTTGTTTTACAAAATCGATGCAAATCATAAATTAAAATTCACTTCAAACTACATTCATTCTTCGGAACAAGAGGTGAAAAATTACTACGGATACCATTACGACTGGGCACAAGAAGGCAAAGGAGTTGTGCTCCGTGGCTTGTTTAAAACAACACAGCTTTTTGTGAATCAATTGGGAGGGAAACATAGCTTAAACAAAATTTTTGAATTAAACTGGATTGCAGGGTACAATGTGCTACACAGTGAGCGACCTAACCGAATCAGCAATAAATTAATCTACGATGGGTTTGAAAGCTCGTATAAACTCAAAAGAGACGGTGGCTCATCGAACAGATATTTTGATGATTTAAAGGACAATGAATTGGCAGCCAATGTGGATTTAAAATATTTCTTATCAGATGATTTAAATTTTGATTTTGGGTACCAAGGGCGTTTCAAAGACAGAAAATTCTGGTCTAAACAATACGATTTTGAATACACCGATGCGCACATTGGCGAAAGCTTGGTGCCAGATATCCACAACATCGATCAAGTGCTGAATGCAGAAAGATTTAGCCAAGGATTTTTCAACATTCGTTCGAATTTCTTGTATAATACCAAAGAATTAACGCCCATGTCATTCAACGGATCACAAAATGTGAATGCAGGCTATGTGAGTGCCAATTACAAATTTAGCCCAGATTTAACGGCTCAATTGGGCGTGCGATTGGAAAGTGTAAAACAAAACATCGCTTGGAAAACCAACTTAGGTTCGCTCGACGGGAAAAGCGATTTCGACACGCAATACACCAAATTCTTGCCGTCGCTTAACTTAAAATATAAATTAGACGAATACCAAAACATTAAATTATCGCTTTCTAGAACCTACACCATGCCTCAGCTAAAAGAGCTGGCTTACTATATCTACGACGACATCAGTGAACAATCGCAAGGAAACCCATTCTTGAAACCGTCTGACAATAACAACTTAGACATCAAATGGGAAGTGTTCCCTAAAAATGGCGAATTATTCTCAATTGGATTGTACTCCAAATATGTCCAAAATCCAATTTCCAAAGCACTCGTGGGCGAGAGTCTATACTCCTACCTCAACATTGGCGACCAAGCCTATGTGTACGGAATTGAAGCTGAAATAAGAAAAGACCTTTGGGAACGCGATCAATATAGAATTTACACCTTTGCCAATGCGTCTTACTTACAATCTAAAACCGACTTAAACAACGATAAAATTAGAGCAAATTCGCCTTTCTCTGTGGATTTCAACAAAGATAGCGAGCAACTGGAAGGGGCTGCCAATTTCGTAGCCAATGCCAATGTAGGGATTGATTACAACCTCAACGCCAGTCGTGGCAGTAAGCTAAACTTCGTGATTTCCTACTCATACATCGGCAAGCACCTCTACTCTATCGGTACCCAAGGTTTAGGACGCGTGGTAGAACAACCTTTAAACTTGCTAGATGCGGTTTTAAAACTAAAATTAAACGATAAAATTTCATTTGGGCTAAAGGCTAAAAACCTTTTAAATCCTAAAATCGAGCGCATTCAAGAAAACCAAACGCCTTCGGTAATTTATCAATACAAAAACGGAACCGAGCTGGGTTTAGGACTTTCGTATCAATTCTAAAAAATCAATAAAAAATAAAAGAAAACAATTAATTAAAATTTTGTAGAAAACATGAGAAAAAATTTCGTAAAAATCTTTTTAGTAGCTGGATTAAGCTTTGCAACATTAGGAACATTTACTTCTTGTAGCAGCAACGATGATAGCAACAACAATGGGGGCGGAAAGGCACCCGTAGAAGTAGCAGACACCAACTTGGGCGGAACTAATGGAATTTCACTTAAAAAAGGGCAAAGCTTGCATTTAACAGCCGATAAATCATGGAAACTTAGTGGACCACTTTTGGTAGCTGATGGAGCAACTTTAACTATCGATGCAGGAACTACAATCACGGCTTCTGGCGGAACTAGCTCTTACCTTGCCGTAGCTCAAGGAGGGAAAATCTTTATCAACGGTACGGCTCAAAAGCCTGTAATTTTTACCGCAAGTGAGAAAAAAGCGTGGGGTGGTATCGTAGTTTGCGGTAAAGCAAGCATCAACACAGGAGTTTCTTCTACCTCAGAGGTCGGAAGTTTGCCATATGGCGGAACTAATGATACCGACAGCTCTGGTGTTATAAAATATGTGCAAATCAAGCATGCAGGAGCTCGCTTTACTTCAGAAAAAGAATTTAACGGACTTTCTCTTTTCGGAGTGGGTAATGGAACAGTAATCGAAGGGGTTTCTGTAATCGACGGAGCAGACGACGGTGTTGAGTTCTTTGGAGGTACTGTAAATGTGTCTAAAGTTGTTTCTATCAATAATGAAGACGACGCTATTGATTGGACAGACGGATGGTGCGGAACTTTGACAGATGCGTATGTGCGTAGAGATGCAAATAACATCGGGAATAGGGGAATCGAAGCCGATAATAATAAAAATAACAACGACGCTTCGCCTCGCTCAAACCCTACTTTGAGAAACATTACCCTTGTGGGGCACGCTGGCACACAAGACGAAAAAGAGGGCACTAACTTATTCCGTGTGGGGACTTATGCCACGCTAGACAATGTAGTGGTTTCTGGCTGGGCTGTAGGATTCACTTTCAAAGACAAAGCGACTATAGATTACTTTAGCAACGGAAAACACATCACCAATGTAAAATTTGAGAATGTAGCTACCAAAGTAAACGGAATCGAAGAAAGTGCAATCTCTGAAAACGAAGCAGCAACGGGCGCAGGCGCAGGCACTCAATTACCAGATTGGGCTAAAGGCTGGAGCGGATACAATCAATAAACATTATTCATTCTTTGTATAAATTTAATTATTATCCCCAATAAGCACCTTTCCTCATGGGTGCTTATTTTTTTGGGTTTAAAATTCATGAGAATAATGTTTTAAGCTTTTAAATTAAAGCAAACTCGCTTGCTCGGTACGCTCAAAGCCCATGTCTATTTTAAGGTTTTCGCCATCAGCAGCCTCGGTCGCCAGTTGGTCGGCGCGTTCGTTCCATTTATGTCCTGCGTGTCCTTTAATCCACTCGAGTTTCACATTGTGCTTGCGATAATTGCGCAAAAATCGCATCCACAAATCGGGATTTTTTTTGCCAGAGAAATTCTTTTTTTCCCAATTGAAAACCCATTTTTTATTCACCGCATCGCACACATATTTGGAATCGGTGATGATGGTGATGTCTTGCTTATCGCGCAATTTTTCGAGCGCAGTAATGGCTGCTAGAAGTTCCATTCGGTTGTTGGTCGTGTTGCGAAAACCCATCGAAAACTCTTTTTTGAGTTTAAGCTCGGGAGCAATCAGCACCACACCAAATCCTCCTCTCCCAGGATTACCTCGCGAAGAGCCATCTGTAAAGGCGTAAATTTGCATTTTTTACAACCCTCTTTGGTTTCGGATGTCTGCCATTTGCAAGGCGGCTACGGCGGCTTCTACACCCTTGTTTCCGTGCTTTCCTCCTGCTCTATTGCGAGATTGCTCAATATTATTATCTGTCAAAACACAGAAAATCACAGGCGTGTTTTGCGACACATTAAGCTGCATAATACCTTGTGTTACGCCTTGGCACACAAAATCAAAATGTGCCGTTTCGCCACGAATTACACTCCCAATAACGATTATAGCATCGCAATATTTTGTCAAGAGTTTAGCACCATAAGGCAATTCAAAACTTCCTGGCACTTCTAGTGTTTTAATGTTCTTATCTGATGCGCCTAAGTCTTTTAAAGTTTCAATCGCGCCGTCTCTAAGTGCATGCGTGATTTCTGAGTTCCAAGATGAAACAACAATGCCAAACTTATACGGTTTGGCACTAGGTAGTTCTTCTTTATTGTATTGAGATAAATTTTTGTTTTCTGTTGCCATTATTATTTAGCATTGGTTAAAAGGACATACAATTTATCCATATCTGAACCTAATCCTTCTGCGTATTCTTTGTTATATGCGTCGATCAATTTTACTGCTTCGTCGAATTTCTTGGTTTCGTATGCTAAAATAGCAGCTTTTCTTGTATAGATTCTTTGGATTGTTTGCACATTAGTAGCTTTAGCAGCTTTGGCATAAGCATCATAGGCTTCTTCTTTTTTGCCTAATTGAGAAAGTGCATCTCCTATCGCCCCTTCTTTCACGGCGGCAGATACTTTTTCTGAGGTCTTGAATGCTTTGAAATGCTCTATGGCCTCTTGGTACTTGCCTAATTTATAATTGGCTACGCCTGCTTTAAACTGGGCTAAGTTAGCGGCATTAGTTCCTCCGAAATCATTGATGATTTGCTCAAATCCTAAGTAAGCTCCTTGGCTTCCGCTCAGTGCCAATTGCATAGAATCTTGCTGATACATTCTATCTGCGGTTACAATTTCTTTGTTAGCTTCCTCGTTTTTAGGGTCTACAATAAATCTTAAATAAGCGAAATAACCTAAAACCACGACCACTAAGGCACCAAAAATGATTCCTAAAAGTTTGGCGTTTTTTTCTAAAAAGTGCTCTGAACTTTGTGCAGTTTGTTCTAATTTCTCAAAAGCCCCCTGTGTGGCGTATTTTTTATGATTCTCTTTTCTTGCCATTTTTCTATGGTTTACAATATGCAAAAGTAATAATTAATATGCTAAAAATAAAATGATTTTTTGAATTGAAAGATTTTTTAATCTTTTACGATTCCAAAGGGCGTGCGTTTGATTTTATTGTCGCGTGTATTTTTGCGAATGGCATGGTTTTTTTCCCAGCTTTCTTTGTTCACATAGCCGCGTGCGTGGTCGAGGTGCACTACGATGGCACTATAACGAATTTGCTTTCCGCGGATTCCGTAATTCTCAAGACGCTCGCCTAGCTCGCGATCTTGCCCACCGTATTGCATTCGCTCATCGAGACCGTTCACAGCCACAATGTCCTCTTTCCAGCCTGAGGCATTATGCCCGTTCCAAGTGGGCTTGGTAGGCGTGATGAGATTGAGCAACTTTTCTTTTAACCCACTCGCCGAAAGTTTATTATTTTTAAAAGATTTTTTAAGCCCATTGGCTACGAGCCATTTCACATTAAAACAGCGTTGTTGCACGATGTCGTCTTCTGAGATTAATTCAGAAATATTCATCGGGAGCATAAAATACCCGCCCGACAAAAATCTGCCTTTTTCTTTATTTTTAAAGTGAATTTCCACAAAGTCCTTGCGCGGAATGCAGTCGCCATCAGACATAATGATGTATGGTGCTTTGCTCTGTACTACAGCTTTATTTAAAATTTCAGATTTTTGAAAGCCTCTATCCTCGTGCCACACATGTGTAATTGGGAATTTGGCTATTTTTTGAAAGTCCTTTATCATCTCTCGTGTATCGTTGCGCGAGCCATCATCGGCAATCACCAGCTCAAAGTCTTGAAAAGTTTGCTGATTGTACCCCCACAAAACTTTTTGCAACCACTCTTTGGCATTATAGGTACTTATAATTACCGAAACTTTCATACTCTTAACATTTTAGTTTTTTATGATTATTTATCTATCTCAGCGCAAATTTACATATCTTTGCGCATATTGCAGTAACAAATATATGGCTAATTTTTTTAGAAAAATCTACTTAGGAATTATGAAACGCTTCAAGTTTCTGCCTAGTCCTAAGTATGTGGGGTATTACTATGAATACTACACAGGAAAAAAGTATAATGATAAAAACCCAAAGGAATTTAACGAAAAAATCCAATGGTATAAGGCACATTTTCGTCCCCAAATCCTAAATCAATTGGTGGATAAATACGCCGTGCGAGAATATGTGAAAGAAAAAATTGGCGAAGAATATTTAAACGAATGCCTTGGCGTTTATGACAAAGTGAGTGATATCGACTTTGACACATTACCCAACAAATTCGTAATCAAGGCAGTGCATGGCTATGGATTCAACTTGATTGTGCCCGATAAATCTAAACTTAATCGTGCCAAAGCCAAACTCAAAATGCAAAAATGGATGCACCGCAATCAATATTTCCGTGGGGGGCAGGAGTGGGCTTACAAAGACATTAAACCGCGTTTGGTGATAGAAAAATACTTAGATGAGCTAGGCCATGATTCCATTACCGATTATAAATTTTACTGTTTCGGTGGCAAACCTGAATTTGTAGAAGTGCATCTTGATCGCGAGCAAAATCATAAATCGGGCTTTTTTGATTTAAATTTTGAATTATTGCCATTTCGTGATGTTCCCAAAAACAAATGGGTTAAAGGCTCCCAAGTTGAAAAGCCTGAAAACTTTGCTCAAATGATTGAAGTAGCAGAAAAACTAGCGGATAAGTTTCCCTTTGTGCGTGTGGATATGTACTCCATTCGTGGGCAAATTATCTTTGGCGAAATGACCTTCTACCCCGCCGATGGGCGTGATGACTTTACGCCAGAAAAATATAATAAAATCCTTGGGGATAAATTTATCCTTCCTGTTCTACCTGTAAACAAAACCGAAATTAAAAACTTTTAATCATGATTAGTGTAATTGTTCCCATTTATAACAGCGATCGCTATCTACGCCAATGTTTAGAATCTATTCAGAATCAAACTTTTCAAGATTTTGAAGTGATTTTAATCAACGATGGATCAAGCGACAACTCGCAAAGCATTTGCGAAGAATTTACTGCTAATGATGATAGGTTTAAGCTCATCAATCAAGAAAATAAGGGAATTGCTGAAACCCGAAATATAGGCATTCAAAATTGCAAGAGACCTTACCTCACTTTTGTGGATTCAGATGATTGGCTAGAACTAGATATGCTAGAACTTCTCTACTTTCACATCACAAAAGAAAATGCCGACATCGCTTGTTGCGGGTATTATATTGATAAGCCTAATAAATCTATTCCCGTTTGGGATCAAGGAAACAAAGAAATATGGGGAAAGAAAGAAGCTCTTTCAAAATTACTTATCAATAAAGAAATGAAAGATTATCCTTGGGCAAAATTGTATAAAAAAGAGCTTTTTGATGGAATAACTTTTCCTCCTGGTAAGTATTTTGAGGATATTTTTGTTATGTATAAGGTATTTTTGAAATCAAATAAAGTAATCAAGATTAATCAATCTAAATCTCATTATAGAGAGCATAATTCGAGCATAACTTCAGATAAGACAACTTGTTTAGAAAAAGAACTTGATTTGTTTGAAGCTGTTTATGATTTATATCTATTTGCTAAAAATAATCCAGATTCTCTGGAAAATCCAAAACAGGTAATAGCCAGTATTGCCAAATCAATTTATCACATCAAGAAACAAAACATTCACCGCTTTGCTTTGTTTAGCCGAGATTTTAGAACCATGAATGAAAAAATAAATCCTGCTCTAAAATCTATTTTGAAAGAAAATTCGCCTAATATGCTTGGAATGCATCGTATCCTTGGTATTTGGCTAAGTATCTATTGCCCAATTTGTTTTAAATTTAAAAATTTATTTAAATGAAATTTTGGCTTTCTAGTTTAAACCAGAAAAACTATTTAATAGCAACTTTATTTCCTTTATTTATTTTTATAATTTTTAACTCAATTTTATATTTTTCGGGATATAATTACGAGATTTTTGACCTTAAGTGGCTAGCAATCATCGGGAATATTTATATATTTTCTATTTTTTCATGGTGGTTTGTCGGCTTTTTAGTTAAACACAAATCCTATTTTAGGGATTTCCGTTTTTGGGTTCCCATTCTACTAAGTCTGGCAACTATATTGTGGTTTTATTCATACAAAGCTACAGCACATGCTAGTTATATTATTGCTATTATTGCCATGCTTTATGGTATATACAAACGAGATTTTTATAAAATTTCTCCCAGTTTAATTTTTCTATCCCTGTATGCATTGTTGCAATTTATGGGACTTCTTTGGGTTAAAGACATTTCACTTAATGAAAATCAATGGATTATAGAAGACCAAATACCACTTCTTATCCTCCCTGTAGTATTGTGTTTTTATCGATTAAATGCTAAAGACATCAGCATATTTTGTAGTATTATTTTTAAATTTTGCCTAGTACTTCTTATTTGGTACTGGATTGCTTATGTACTTATTTGTCATAGTGCTGAAATTAGCTTTCTGTCTTGTTTTGGATTTCGTAAAGACTATCTCGCTCCTGAATCTCCTTTTGGGGTTCTATGCTTCCACACACAGAAACATTATAGCTTTATTGTTTGGCTTTTAACAATTGTGGGAGGAACAGGCTATGCGAGCTATTATCAAAATAAATCTGGCTTTATTTCTAAAGGCGAATTATTCATTTATTTCTTATTTCTGTTCTGTTTTATCAATATTTTGCAAGTTAGGCTAGCCCAAGTTGTGTTCTTTATATTATTGCTGGTGATTATCTGCTTTGAAATGCTAAAATCATGGAATCTGAGAAATGTACTCATTATCTCCATAAGTGCTCTATCAATAGGAATATTTGGATTTATTTTCTTGTTTAATTATACCCATTTCTTCCAAGACGAAACACGCAACATATTATATTCTAGCACACTAGCACAAATTCAGGAAAATCCATGGTTCGGTAGCGGAACGCTATCTGAGCAATCAATTATTTCAAAAACAACGCTCGACCCCGATCTCTTTAAACATTTACACAATGATTTCTTGATGGCATATGCTCGTCATGGTGTGTTAGGACTTGTTTTTCTTTGTTTATTTCTCATATCTTACGCATGGGAAAGCTTTAAGCTAAAGGATTACAGAATGTTTTTCTTTCTACTCCCAACCTTTTTTCTCATGCTAGTAGACAGTGCCTTTTTTTATCAAAAAACAATTGCTTTAACCTGTATTTTCATCGGAGTTTTGTATGTCTCCCCTAAAAGAAATTTAGCTTAACCCTTCTATTAAAGCTTTGTATTTCTCGGGCTGATACATTTCATCAAAATCCACAACAAAAAATAACTCATTACTACGAATATAGCGATTGAAATAGTCTTTTTCTATACTTAACAGCTTTTCTCGTCCTCGAGTAAATCCATCGGCAAACAAACGGTGTGCAAAGCGATATTCGGTATTTGGACGCAAATCATTCATGGCATCAAACGCCAAAATTTTATCTTTTTGCTCTTTTTCGCTCACAGGAAACGA
Source organism: Ornithobacterium rhinotracheale (assembly GCF_004088395.1). Classification (NCBI taxonomy): domain Bacteria; kingdom Pseudomonadati; phylum Bacteroidota; class Flavobacteriia; order Flavobacteriales; family Weeksellaceae; genus Ornithobacterium; species Ornithobacterium rhinotracheale. The sequence goes on from NZ_CP035107.1 coordinate 2,225,464, forward strand.
AAATACTGAAGAGCAATAAATACTTGGCTTGCTTTTAAACGGAAGTGGCATAATAGCACCTATTTTCCCTAACGGATAAAACTCTTTCTCGGTGTAATGATTGGTGTAAAGCAGCAATTTTCCGTCATGCAAATTGAGTTCTTTCAAGGCTTGAATAATGCTAATCGTAGCATACTGATGATCCTCATGGCTATCGATAAACGGATGTGGCGTAATAATTACATCTGGCTGAAATTCAGTTAAAATCATTTTTAAATTCAGAATCATATCGTTCCAATTTGCCTCGCCCGTAAGTTTTTTGCCCAACGATGAAAAATTAAATTTTCTAAAGATTTCAACATCATCGGTATTTAATTTATCGGAACCAAAATTCTTTTCAGGCTCACGATACATATCATCCAACATTTCGTTGAAGTAGCCAAGCATCAGCACATTTTCGGTAGACACGCCCGCCATCAAAGGCACAGTAAGAGCATTCCAAGTACGGATTTCGCCTTTCTTCAAATGCTGTTCTTGGACATCGGTATAGAGCTCTCGATACTTGAATTTCCCTCGCTCGCCCGCCGAAAAAGTGAGTACAAAAACATCTTTAGCAAACTGACTATACAAGCCATACGCTGCGATTTCGGCATCATCGGGATGTGGTGCTACGATTAGAATTTTTTTATCTTTTAATTCAGGATTTTTAAACTGAAATAGCTCTACCTCATCGCTACAAATCTGCATTCTCTTAGGTTTTAGAGTAATTTCTTTCACCGAATTAAAATTACTGATGTTTAAATATCTATCGCCTTTGGCACCATGCTCTATATATTGTTTCAAAGATTTACCCTCTGCCGAGATTTCAATGTATGGCTGTTTTAAAAAGCCTAATAAACTGCTTTTTACCTTGATTTTTAAGAATAATGTATGTTCTTTGACATCACTTGGCAAGGATAAAGAATTGTGTTTTAAATGCAATTTTTGTCCATTTTTAAAAGCGTGTTTTTCGTCTTGATTCACCGCATAGGGATAAGATTTTTTTCGCTTTTTGTAAAGTAAAAAAGTGCCGATAATCAGTATAACTAAAAATATAACAAACTCCATTATTTCTTTCTATTTTCGATTGCTTCTTGGTATAAATCCTTGGTATTTTTGGCGCAAAGTTTAGCATCAAATTTTTCTAACAAAACCTCATATGCTTTCTCAGCATATTCTTGTTTTAAAGCAGGATTTTCTATCAAAGTATTTATTTTTTGAGCTAAAGTTTTATAGTCTTTTATCTCGCAGATCAAGCCATTTTCGGCATCAGTAATCGCTTCGGCAACACCACCCGCCTTGGTACTCACGACTGGAATTTTGTTTAAAAAAGATTCATATACCGTGAGCGGCAAACCCTCTGACTGAGAAGACATTACAAAAACATCAAATTGTGGTAAATAGTATTTGGCTTCGGCAATTTGTCCTACAAAAATCAATTGCCTGTCCACATTTAGCTCTTTAGCCAAAGCTTCCAATGCTGGCGTAAATTCCGTTTCTTTTCCAATTTGCACGCAATACACATTTTCTTTGCCCAAAGTGTGAATTAAATAATCCATTGTGCGCACCAGCGTTTCCAAATCCTTGGCAGGCACATGATTGGCAATATTTCCTAATAGAAAAGCATCTTGCGGAATCTGGTATTTTTGGCGTAAATCGGGCATTTCTTTTTGCGAAGATTCAACCTTAATTCCGTCATAAATCACGCGTAATTTGTGGTGATTTTCAGGTTTCACAAATTGTTTCAAATTTTCGCGCACCGCTCCCGAAACACAAATCGTAGCGTCTATATTTTTGTAATTATACTTATATCTGCTCACAAAACTAGATTTTTCGCTAAATCCTTTGCGCGAAAACACGGTAGGCGTCTTGAGCGAAAACAGCAAATCTGCCACCAAATACAATGTCAAAAAATTACTTGTATGAGCATGTATAACTTCAATATGCTCCCTTCGGATATAGTCTCGTAAAGCTTTTGCCAAACTCGGCGAATAAATGCTTTTTCGGGGCAAAGCACAAACCTTAATTCCCTTTTTTAAAGCATATTTTTGAATTTCTGAATCCTCATAGCACAAGATGTGATTTTCTACGCCCAGTGCCGATAAATTCTCGATTAAATCCGCTAATTGTTGCTCATTTCCGCTCCAGTGGTGTTTAGACCCCGATAGGTGTAAAACTTTCATGCTCATTTTATTTACTGCAAAGGTGCTATTTTTTTCTTAAACTTTGATGTAAATCTTTTTCCTGTCGAGCAGATAGGCAATGCTCCACATCAATACTAAAAATACCACAGAATACACAAAGGAGCCCATATTTTCATTAGCAGACAAAGGCTTACAAAATATGGTATAAAAATATTTTAAAGGCGTGGTGAATCCATCTTGAGTAGGAATCCTTACCAAAGACAAAAGACGCGGAATCAGCCCACTTAGTACAAAAATAAATAATGGATTTTTACCAAAGACATCAAAGAATTTAGTTAAAAAGTTTTTGCACTTTAACACCTCTATAAACCAAATCATAATCCCAATCGTGAAAATGGCTAGTCCCGTGGTATACAGCACATATGTGCTAGACCAAATTTTCTTAATAATCGGGAAATCCCATTGCCAAATATAGGCTAAAATGAGCAAAAGCCCACCGCTTACAAAGAGCATACTCAGCACCTTATAATGCAGCTCATTACTTTTAGGTGCGCGCCCAAAAAGCCAACTCACCTCGCCCTGTGCCGTGATGATTTTTCCTGCCAAATAGCCCAGTAAAACTTGTGCAGTAGACGAAATAACACCAACAAATCCCTCAGGATCAAACGGAACGCCTTCTCCATGATACATATGCGATTCGCCCAAAATGGCTAGATCTACCTTTGTTCCCCAAAAATCTTGCATGGAATACGGATCAGCTCTGCCCAAAAGTAAGGCTAAAAACCAGTAAACGATGAGCAATAAAAAACTTATGATTAAAACCTTTTTTTCCTTAAAATAATAAGCAATAATGGCCGCAAAGAAATAAGCAAAAGCAATACGCTGCAAAACCCCAAAAATTCGCACATTTTCCCAATGTTTGAATACCAAATTCCCCTCTTGCCACTGCACAAAGGGAAACCAATTAAGCATTAAGCCGATGATAAAAATTAAGAAAGTTCTCTTTAAAACCTTGCGCCAAAAGACTTTTTCGCCGGCCTTTTGCAAGCGCGGAATCACGAATGCCATAGCATTGCCCACTGCAAATAAAAAGAATGGAAATACGCAATCCGTGGGGGTGCAGCCAGCCCATTCGGCGTGTGTAAGCGGACGGAACATAGCACTCCACGAGCCGGGATTATTCACTAAAATCATCAGTGCCACGGTGGCTCCTCGAAAGACATCGAGGGAATAATAGCGGGGTTTCATAGCTTAATTTTTTTTGGGTCTATAAATATACTTGTTTTTTTCAAATTTGGGCAAGAATAGATTTTTATTCTATCAATCTTGTTTTCTATTATAAAAAATAATCTGAGCGCGGACGCTGTCCGCGCGCAGATTACACTCAAAATCTATCCCTAATTTACACCACGATATTCACGATTTTGCCTGGTACCACGATGACTTTTTTCGGGGTTCGGTCTTCGAGATATTTAGCTGTTTGAGGGTCTTCCATCACGGCTTTTTCCACTTCTTCTTTGCTTAAATCGAGTGGTAATGAGAGGGTAAATCTCATTTTTCCGTTAAAGGAAATGGGGTATTCTTTATTATCTTCTTTCAAATATTTCTCTTCAAAAATAGGGTAGGGCTGGCGTGTAACGCTATCCTCATTGCCCAGAATGTGCCATAACTCTTCGGCTATGTGCGGAGCAAATGGCGAGAGCAAAATCACTAATGGCGAAAGGATTTCTACCTTGTTGCATTGTAATTTTTGCAAATCATTTACCGCAATCATAAAGGCCGAAATGGAGGTATTGAAGGAGAAATTCTCTATATCCTCAGTTACTTTTTGGATTAAAGTGTGCAGCACTTTCAGCTCCTCCTTGCTTGCGGGCACATCGGAGATTTGGAGCTCATCTTTTTTAAAGAACAAACGCCACAGCTTTTTAAGGAACCCATTCACACCGCTGAGCCCGTTGGTAATCCACGGCTTAGACTGCTCAATTGGGCCTAAAAACATTTCATACATACGCAAAGTATCGGCGCCATACTGCTCGCAAATATCATCTGGATTGACGACATTAAATTTCGATTTCGACATTTTTTCCACCTCGCGCGAAACATAAAATTTCCCATCATCGGAGAGAATAAATTCAGCATCTTTTAAATCATCTCGCCAATTTTTAAAGGCTTGCGTATCCAGCACATTGTTGCCACTCACAAAGCTCACATCAGCGTGAACAGGGCTTGTCTCATAGTCGCCCGCTTTATCCGCAGAGACATATTGATTGGTATTCTTCACGCGGTGAACAAATGCACTTTCGCCCAAAATCATTCCTTGATTGATTAGCTTTTTGAACGGCTCCTCTGAGTTTATAAAGCCTCTATCTTTTAAAAATTTAGTCCAAAATCGGCTGTATAGTAAATGCCCCGTAGCGTGCTCGCTTCCGCCAAGGTACAAATCCACATTTTGCCAGTAGTTTAAGGCTTCTTTTGAAGCTAAGCCTTCATCATTTTGCGGGTCCATATAGCGGAATTGATACCAAGAGCTTCCTGCCCAGCCAGGCATTGTATTTAGCTCTAAGGGGAACACTGTTTTTTCATTAATTAATGAATTTTCCACTACCTGATTTTTCTCGGTATCCCACGCCCAAGTGGTGGCTCGCCCAAGTGGTGGCTCGCCTGTTTCGGTGGGTAAATATTCGCTCACCTCGGGCAATACAAGTGGCAAATGCTCCTCGCTGATAACTTGTGGCGTGCCGTTGTTAAAATAAATAGGCACTGGCTCGCCCCAATAGCGCTGGCGGCTGAATACGGCATCTCTTAATCTGTAATTAATTTTGGCTTTTCCTACGCCTAAACTTTCAATTTTTTCGATTGCCTTGTTCATGGCTTCTTTCACGGTGAGCCCATTCAAGAAATCAGAATTTTGCAAAGGCACCTTGGCTGTTTTATCGGTAAAGGCTTGCTCGCTGATGTCTACGCCCTCGAAAATGTTTTCGATGGGTAAATCAAAAGTTTTTGCAAAGGCATAATCACGCTCGTCGCCCACAGGCACCGCCATCACGGCGCCTGTGCCATAGCCTGCTAATACATAATCGGCAATCCAAATGGGTATCTCTTTTCCGCTGATGGGGTTGATGGCATAGGCGCCTGTAAAGACTCCCGTTACGCGTTTCACCTCCGCCATACGCTCGCGCTCGCTGCGCTTGGAAGTTTCTTCAATATACGCCTCTATGGCTTGTTTTTGTGCGGGGGTGGTGAGCTGGCGCACTAAATCGTGCTCTGGGGCTAAGACCATAAATGATACGCCAAAAATGGTATTGGGCCGTGTGGTGAATACTTCTATTTGGGTATCCTCTTGCCCTTTTACTTTAAATTTCACGGAGGCTCCTTTGGACTTGCCTATCCAATATTTTTGAGATTCTTTAAGCGCCTCCGTCCAGTCGAGGGCTTTTTCGTTGTATTCTATTCCGTTGAGCAATCTTTCGGCATAGGCGGTAATGCGCATCATCCACTGGCGCATTTTTTTGCGCACCACGGGGTAGCCGCCTCGCTCAGACACGCCATTGACTACCTCATCATTGGCAAGCACAGTGCCCAGTGCAGGGCACCAGTTCACCTCTGCCTCGGCAAGATAAGTGAGCCTGTATTTTAGTAATATTTCTGATTTTTCTTTGTCTGAAAAAGTTTGCCAATCTTCAGCTGTAAAACTTAGCGTATCTTCGTCGCAGGCAACATTTAAATTAGCATTTCCATTTTTTTCAAAATGTGCAATCAATTCGCTGATAGGCTTGGCTTTCTGGTCTTGATTACAAAAAAACGAATCAAATAATTGTAAGAAAATCCACTGTGTCCAGCGGTAATATTCTGGGTTAGAGGTGCGGATTTCCCTGTCCCAATCAAAGGAAAAACCTATCTTATCCAATTGCTCGCGGTAGCGCGCAATATTATCTCTGGTAGTGATGGCAGGGTGCTGCCCCGTCTGGATAGCATATTGCTCGGCAGGCAGCCCAAAACTATCATAGCCCATAGGGTGTAGCACATTAAACCCCTTGTGGCGCTTGTAGCGCGCATAAATATCCGAGGCGATGTAGCCCAGCGGGTGCCCCACGTGCAAGCCCGCGCCCGAAGGGTAGGGAAACATATCAAGCACATAAAATTTTGGCTTAGCTGAATCATTCTCCGCCTTATAAATCTTATTCTCTGCCCAAAACTTTTGCCATTTGGGTTCTATTTCATTGGGTTGATATTGCATAATTATTCGGAATAAATTAAGTAATCGTATCTATTGCGCGAAGGTAGTAATTTTTTTGAAGATTTAAAGATTGGATTTTTAACTTGTTTAAACTTAATTTTTTAACATTTCAAATGCTTTAAAAGTTGTAAACTGGTTGTGTTTAAAAGAATTTGAATGAAAAACCAAAATCGAAAATCGAAAAAGACCCTAACGGCTATTATTTTTAAGAAATTACTTTGTGCTCTTGTTAACTCATTCCTCATCACTCCTTTCAATAAAAAACTCAGGTTAATAATAATCCTAAAAAATAAATACATTTGTGGTTGAAAATAATTTATAAAAAACATAAATTATGCAAAATTTAAAAGACAAAGTCGTCATCTCTGGTGCATCATCAGGCATCGGCAAAGCCACCGCCTATAAACTGGGCAAAGCATGGGCGAAAATCGTGCTGGGTGTACGCCGTGAGAACAAGCTCAAAGCCATTTTGCAAAAAAATCATGCGATTAGGCGAAGAAAAAGGGCTGAGTGAGGAGTTCACCCGCAATCTGTTTAAGGTGATTCACCAAGAATCCATCAACCGTCAAGAGAAAGTAATTCAAGGAAAAAATGATTAAAAAAATGCTTTACTTTATCCTCGCCCTTGTGGCAATTGTCCTTATTGGGGGGCTTGTTTTCATCAATCAAGCTAAGTTTGGCAAACTCCCTGCGGGGGAACGATTGGCACGCATCGAGCAGTCGCCGAATTATAAAAACGGAAAATTCCAAAATCTTTCGCCTACGCCCACGCTTTCCAATCCCGACAAGTCGATGCTTGCCTCTCTGTGGGAATTTCTCTTCAACAAACCTAAAAATATTAAACCCTCAGCGCCCATTCCGCACATCAAAACGGATTTGCGCACCTTGCCTACCGACCAAGAAATCGCCGTATGGCTGGGGCATTCCTCGTACCTGATTCAAACCCACGGTAAGCGTTTTTTAATCGACCCTGTGCTGGTGAGCGGCTCACCCGTTGGTTTTTCCAACCCGATGTTTGACGGCTCTAATCCCTTTGCGCCGGAGGATTTGCCCGAGGTGGATTTCCTCATCATCACCCACGACCATTGGGATCACTTGGATTACGACACGGTGAAAACCCTCAAAGGCAAAGTAGGCAAAATCATTTGTCCGCTTGGCGTGGGGGCGCACTTCGAGCATTGGGGCTTCCCTGCGGAAATTATTTTGGAGATGGACTGGAACCAGCACGCCGATTTGGGCAGTGGTTTTTCGGTGGATTGCCTCCCCACGCGGCACGCTTCTGGTAGAGGACTGATGCAAAACAAAAGCCTTTGGGCGAGCTTTATGCTTCAAACCCCAACGCAACACATTTTTATTGGTGGTGATAGTGGCTACGACACGCATTTTGCACAAATTGCCCAGCGCTTCCCCAACATTGATATTGCTTTTCTGGAAAACGGGCAGTACAACACCGATTGGGCATACATTCACCTTTTGCCCGAGGATTTGGTGCGTGTGGCGCAGACCCTTCACCCCAAGCGCATCATCGCCGTGCATAACAGCAAATTTGCCCTTGCCCGCCACCCTTGGGACGAGCCGATGGAGCTTTTTTATCAAGCCTCGCAACAGCATCATTTTCCGCTCAGCACGCCCCAAATTGGCGAAATCATCCAGCTGAACAACCCCGAGCAACATTTTGAAAAATGGTGGTAGTAGGCGCACGCATAGCGTGATTTTTATTTTAGCCAGTGTAGGCAGGCGTTTATATTGTCTTATATAGAGAAAAATAAAAACTTCTGTCTGGCGGTTGTTTCTTTTCCAAAAAATGGATGGTTTACCCCAGCCTAAATAGGTGCTTGAGGGCGTTCTATTTTTCGGAAAGTTTTGGGGGGAATGCCCTTCATTCGGGTGAAGAATTTGGTAAAGGCAGCGGGGTCGGAAAAATGCAAGTCTTCCGCTAGTTGATTCATACTGATGTCGGTGTTTTTGAGCTGATGTACCGCTTGGGCAAGCAGTGCGTGCTGTATGAAACTCATAGCCGTGCGCCCGCTTACTTGTTTTACAATTCGTGAGAGGTAGGTAGTGGTGATGCTGAGTTTTTCGGCATACAAAACAAGGCTGTGTTGCTGGGCAAAATGCCGTGTAACCAGTGCGACGAACTGTGTAAAAAGGGCTTCTACGCGGCTCTTTACTTTGCGCTGGGCAATGTGCTTGCCTTGTATGTGTAGCAAATCGATGCAGAAAACTTGGCACAGAGCAAAGAGGGCTTCGCGCTGGAAATCACTCGTAAAATCAATATGTTGGTTAATCATTTGCAATATTCGCAGAAGGAAGTGCGCGTCTGTTGCCGAGAGGCTCATTCCCGTTTGCCCTAATTCTGCCACGGGGAAATAAATAGCCCGAATCATATAATTGATAAAAGGCGCTTGGCTCAGCAGGTTTTGGTCAATCATCAAACAAAAAGCCTCAAAATCCTCGGAGGCAGTAATGACTTCTGTCGGAGTCATCGTTGGGACTTCGGTGATGATGCTATTTTCGGAATAAGTTTTTATATCCCCTTGATGTCTTAGCTGAATACTTCCTTTTAAGACAAGCGTAAACATATACAAAGGCATATCACGAAAGCCGGTATGCTGTGTTACATCATCTTTTTGCAGAGGTAGGCAGGCAATTTGGTTATTCCAAGTGGGTTTGGGCTTAGAGCTGGGGCTAAGTGCTATGAGTTGAGATAAGTTCAGCTTTTCGTACATCGGGAGCGTTTTTTGCGCAGGCAAAGATACGCATAAAATCAAATGGTTTCGTTTCAGACAAATTTTGTGCGGTTTCAAACTTTGCCCAAGCCTACCCTGCGCCGTACCTTTGTCTCATCAAATAAAAAGCCCAGAGAAACGGTAAAAAATCATTCAATAAACAATTATAAAAGAATAAGCCCATGAGCAAAAATATTATGGTAACAGGCGCTAGCGGAGGATACGGAGGCTACGCCATTGAATTTCTGAAAAAGATAGCCCCAGAAGCTAACATTTATGCACTGGTGAAAGACCCTAAAATTGTCGCACCACTTAAAGAGAAAGGCTTTAAAGTACGTGTGGCAGATTATGCCGACCTTCATACCCTTACCCAAGCCTTTGAAGGGATTGACAGACTGCTATTTGTTTCTATTCCTGTGTATGAAATTCAGAAAAATGTAGTAACAGCAGCTAAAAACATTGGAGTTAAGTACTTGGCGTATACTAGTATCTATGCGGCAGAGCAACAAAAATTAGGATTAGAAATTAACCATAGAGCCACAGAAAAACTCATTGCCGAATCAGGCATTCCGTATGTGATTTTGCGTAACAGTTGGTATTTTAATTTATTTGAAGGCTTCGTCAATATGGCAAAACAATCGGGGCATTTTTGGTACAGTACGGGCGAGCATAAAATTACCGTAGCCTTAAGCCGAAGTGGGTGCAAAAATCATTGCACAAGGCACGCGCACGGGAATTATTGAACTGGCTAGCCGTCCGTTTACTTTTCAGGAATTTGCACAAGCCACAGAAAAGGCTTTGGGGTATAGGTTGCAAATGAGCAAGGTTTCTTTTGAAACACTCAAAAACAATGTGGAAAAACTATCGCTTACTCCATTAGAGTTAATGATGATTACTAATTTTACTCAATATATGTTAAATGGCAACAATGGCGAGGATATAGCCACTCCCACCGAATTTGAAGCTATTCTAGGGCGTCCTCTCACCTCTCTATCAGAAGTCCTCAAAGAATTTATTTAAAAAAATCTTATGTAAAAGGAACTATCCACCTGAAATACACTAGGCTTTTAGGTGGATTTTTTTTACCCGTGCTGGAATTAAATTTTACACGAAAGTAACTGCTTGTATTGGTTACCGTAAAACACCCCAAACACCCCAAAACCCTCCAAATCTTCCTGCCCACAGGCGAAGCCTTTCAAGGAGAAAGCGTTTCACGCCACAGCGTGCGTTATCAAGATGAATATCGCAAAGAAAACGGGCAATGGCTGATCAGCAAACGCACAGCGCACTTTATGATCATAGAGGGTTTAAATTCCTCAGCAAAAGATGATGGCAAGACGTGCCCATACAGGGCATGGAGAAATGCTGTATTCAGCAGATGGCTATATCACCGCTTGGTTGATGTGGCAATTAAAAGGAGATGTGAACGCACAAAAGGCATTTGTTGGCAAAAATGCAGAAATCCGCACCAATCCAAACTATCAAGATATTAAAACAGATTTGTAGCATTGATTGTTGATCAAAAAACCGAAAAGGAAAATTTTATTCATAGTATTAAAATAGCCTTGAAACGCAAAAGCGGTTCAAGGTTATTTTTTTAGCCATTTTCCATTTCAATAAGCATTTAAGAGGGCTGTTTAGTGGAGGTTGAATATTTTTTATTGAAAAGCTCTTACTATACATTGCTGTTCAACAAATTATCTTATTTTTGTAAAAAGTCAGTGTTGTTAAACAATTTTGATTAGGGAGCTAAACCTTATAAGTTAGGATTGGGGACGCTCTTGTGGCGGTATCAGGTTGCTGCTCAGGCATTTGCTCATAAGCGATGAAAAAATTATCTTTGTAGGCTTTTTGCTAACAAATAAACGATGATACGGCGGATTTTAGGTCAGCCCATTCAGGTGGGTTATTTTTTGCAAAACAACAATGATTAAAGTTAATATACATTTATGAAAATCTATAAAATCCCGATGATTGGGCGGGCAGTGGACGAGAAACACAGGGCTGCCACGCCGCTGGAACTCTTTTTTGATTTGATATTCGTGATCGCCATCGCTTCGGCAGCGAGCGGACTGCATCATTACTTGGCGTCGCACCACTTTTGGGAAGGGGCGGTGCTGTATGTGCAGATGTTTTTCTACATTTGGTGGGCGTGGATGAACTTCACTTGGTTCGCCTCCGCTTATGATACCGACGATACGCCGTTCCGGCTGACCACCTTCCTCCAAATGTTTGGGGCACTGGTCTTTGCCGTGGGCATTAAGCAGATGTTTGCCACCAATCCCAGCTTTACGGCGGGCATCATTGGCTATATCATTATGCGGGTGGCGATGGTCATTCACTGGCTGCGGGCGGCACGAGAGTCGGCGGTGGATAAGAAAGTAAACTACCGCTATGCGTGGGGTGTGGGCTTGGCACAGGTGGGCTGGACGCTGTGGTACCTCCTGCCAATGGCATATGATGACAAATCTTGGATGATACCGCTACTAATCTTGGCGGAAATGTCCGTGCCTGTCATCGCCGAAGGAAATCGCCTAAGCACCACTTGGCACCCCCACCACATTGCCGAACGCTACGGTCTCCTTACCATCATCGTACTGGGCGAGGGCTTATTAGGCACGGCGAATACCATTGGCAATCTCATCAGCGATGAAGTGAGCTGGGGCAAGGTGATTCTGCCACTTGGCGTGAGCGCATCGGGCTTGATTTTTGCCCTTTGGTGGATTTATTTTGACATTCCTTGGGCGAAGATTTTGGAGCGAAACCGCACCCGTCGCGTAGGCTTCCTCTTTGGGTATGCACATTATTTCGTGTTTGCCTCGTTGGCAGCGGTGGGCAGTGCGTTGGAGCTGGTTGCCGATGCTGCACAGCAATACTATCTGCCCAGTAGCACGCACATAGAGCATCCTGTCTCCCGCCTTTTTGCGATGGTCGTTTTGTCCATCACCTTGGGCGTTTATTTAGTGAGCATCAGCCTGTTGAAAATCACGACGACCGAAAATTCCTCAACCAACCGAATGGCACTTTGGCTCGGACTCTTGGTAAGTGCCTTGCCTGCGGTCTTGGTGTATTTCCGTTTGCCGATGATGGTCTCCTTGGGCATCACCGTACTGGGCATCATCGCCTATATCCAGCTCTGCAACTGGGAAAGTTGCGAACGCACGATTAAGAAACGCTAATTTCCCTGCTTATCATCAGCGTTAAGAACAAAGAAGGCCTGAGATTATAAACTTAGAGCAAGGTAGCCAGCACACCTCGAAACATTAGATGGAAAGGGAAGAGCCACGGATAACATTTATATTGAATGCTTTTTTAGAACCATAAAATATGATTATATTGAGCTCAATCCCATGGAATCGGACTAGGATTTGTACCAAAGCATTAAAGATTTTATTGAAAATTACAAGAAAAGAAAGCATAAAGGAACGAATCTAAACTCCAAAAATTATTTAATTTTGAAAGAAAAAAGCGAGCTAAAATATGCTTAACTTTGATCCAACCTATTGGGATACGGTATAATGTTTCATTGATTTCATTTAAAAACGGCAAAGAAATCAGCGAAATTTGATTCAGAGCTAAACAATTAAATACTCCATTTTTATTGCCTAAACAAGAAGAAGTGAAAGCTGAGTTAAGAAAAATTCTTTCTCAAACAGCTAAATAAAACCCGTAGTGCATTATAAAAAAGGTTGCCCATGAGCCTAAAGAAAAGTAAATTGCATTGGTTACCAATCAAATACAATTATGAGCAACCTAGAGGCAAGTTACAATTTTATTTTGAATAAACTAATAGAAATTTCAGGAACTGAAAATTTCTATTTTAAACCAGTGAAACCAAAATTATCTGATATAGAGCTGATAAGCTTAATTATTTTAGCAGAATTTAAATCTATCGACTCTGAGTACCAGCTTTTTAGAGAGATAAAAGGTTGGGCTATTGAATCTAAAATTGAAAGGAGTGTTTACAACAGAAGAAAACGAAAACTCTTCCCTTTTCTTGAAGAAATTAGGTGCAAAATGGTGAAAAAGTTCAATGATTTTGAAAACTATTTCTTGGTGGACAGCATGCCTTTAGAAGTGTGTAAATTATCCCGCTCTTCCAGAAGCAAAATCTGTAAAGAAAATAGCTTTTCAATGCCAAATAAAGGTTTTTGTGCTTCTCAAAATCTACACTTTTATGGTTACAAGCTACATGCGATCTGTTCTATTGCTGGTGTGTTCCAAAGTTTTGACTTATCTCCCGCCTCCGTTCACGACATTCATTATTTGAAAGACATAAAACTTCAAATTTCTGATTGCGTGTTACTTGGAGACAGGGGCTATCTTTCTCAAACGGTTCAGCTTGACTTGTTCAATGAGGTGAAAATCCAGTTAGAAACCCCTAAAAGAAAAAATCAAAAAGATTACAAACCTCAGTTCTATCCATTCAGAAAGTATAGAAAACGTATAGAAACTTTATTCTCGCAGTTGTGTGACCAATTTATGATACGGCGTAATTATGCCAAATCTTTTGAAGGATTCAAAACAAGAATATTGGCAAAAATTACCTCCTTGACTACTATTCAATATCTCAATAAATTTGTCTTTCATAGTAACATTAACAATTTAAAAATTAACCTCATTCGATAATGCACTACGGGTTATTTTAAACTAGTGAAACCAAAATTATCTGATATAGAGCTGATAAGCTTAATTATTTTAGCAGAATTTAAATCTATCGATTCTGAGTACCAGCTTTTTAGAGAGATAAAAGGTTGGGCTATTGAATCTAAAATTAAAAGGAGTGTTTACAACAGAAGAAAACGAAAACTCTTCCCTTTTCTTGAAGAAATTAGGTGCAAAATGGTGAAAAAGTTCAATGATTTTGAAAACTATTTTTTGGTGGACAGCATGCCTTTAGAAGTGTGTAAATTATCCCGCTCTTCCAGAAGCAAAATCTGTAAAGAAAATAGCTTTTCAATGCCAAATAAAGGTTTTTGTGCTTCTCAAAATCTACACTTTTATGGTTACAAGCTACATGCGATCTGTTCTATTGCTGGTGTATTCCAAAGTTTTGACTTATCTCCCGCCTCCGTTCACGACATTCATTATTTGAAAGACATAAAACTTCAAATTTCTGATTGCGTGTTACTTGGAGACAGGGGCTATCTTTCTCAAACGGTTCAGCTTGACTTGTTCAATGAGGTGAAAATCCAGTTAGAAACCCCTAAAAGAAAAAATCAAAAAGATTACAAACCTCAGTTCTATCCATTCAGAAAGTATAGAAAACGTATAGAAACTTTATTCTCGCAGTTGTGTGACCAATTTATGATACGGCGTAATTATGCCAAATCTTTTGAAGGATTCAAAACAAGAATATTGGCAAAAATTACCTCCTTGACTACTATTCAATATCTCAATAAATTTGTCTTTCATTGTAACATTAACAATTTAAAAATTAACCTCATTCGATAATGCACTACGGGTTAAATAAAGATTTTAAAAACAACCAAATACAAAAAGATGACTGACAAGTCATCTTTTTTATGCACACTTTTTTACATTTGCAATATGCTACTACTACGAGATAAATTAAAGGATTTTGAGCTGATTTTAGGCTCTCAATCGCCACGCAGGGAAGAATTATTGCGAGGCTTGTATTTAGAGTTTAAAACGCAACCCTTACACGCCGACGAGTCTTATTCTGCCGAACTAAAGGCTGAAAACATCACCGAATTTCTATGCCGTGTAAAAGCCAATGCATTTCAATTTAGCCACGAAAAACAAATTTTAATCACTGCCGATACCATTGTTTGGCTCGAAGATCTTTCACTAGAAAAACCTAAAAATAGGGGAGAGGCGATTGACATGCTCAAGGCACTCAGTGGCAAAACACACGAAGTCATCAGCTCGGTAGGAATCACCTCAACCGAGAAACAAATCGTGTTTTCAGACAAGACCAAGGTGCAATTTTCTACTTTAAATGATGAAGAAATTGAATTTTATGTCGATACCTTTCATCCGTTTGACAAAGCGGGTGCCTATGGCGTGCAAGAGTGGATAGGCTATGTGGGCGTGGAAAAATTAGAAGGTAGCTACTTCACCGTAATGGGCTTGCCCGTGCACCGATTGTACCAAACTTTGAAAAATTTTTAAAGCATCAAAAAAAGGGATTTATAAAAATCCCTTTTTTGCTATATTTTTTAAGTCGTTTTTTCTTTTTCTTCTATCTCGGCTTGCAACTCTTCCAAAACAGGTTTAATGGTGCTTTCTGGCAATTCAGAAATTCGGATGTACATCAAGCCGTCTATCGCATCGTTGAATTTAGGATCCACATTAAAGGCGATGACTTTGGCATTTTGCTTAATATATTTTTTAATCAAAACGGGCAAGCGTAATGCATTTGGCTCGAGTTCTTCGATAAGCTTGTCAAATTTGTTTAAATCTGCCTTGGCTTCATCAAAGATAAAATCCTTGTCTTGGTCTTTGATTTTGGGCTTAAACGCTCTTCTTGGTCGCACATATTGTGCCACATATGGATCGTAAAAATGCGATTGCATAAACTCAATCATCAGTGCTTTTGAAAACTGAGAAAATTGATTGCTGATGCTCACGCCACCCAAGATAAATTTATGTTCAGGGTTGCGCAATGCTACATGAATAATTCCGCGCCAGAGCAAGAACAGTGGCATGGGCTTTTGCTGGTATTCTGGTACCACAAAGGCACGCCCCATTTCTATTGCCTTTCTAAAGAATGGCTGAATCTCAGGATCAAAATGGAACAATTCGCTGATGTAAAAACCTTTGATTCCGTAATTTTTATAAATCTCGTTTCCTAATCCCATACGATAAGCACCCGCAATTTTATTTTCTTGCGTATCCCACAGAATCAAATGATTGTAATGCCTATCAAATCGATCTATATCGGTTTCTTTATTAGTACCTTCTCCTACTTGTCTAAAGGTAATTTCACGCAAACGCCCAATCTCTCTCATGAGTTTTGGAATACTCTTGAAATCACAAAAATAGCATTCATAGCGACTATTGCTAAAAAGTAGTGCTTCAGTAGCTCTCAGTTTTTTTACTTCTTCTATTAAATCTTCGCTAGGTGTTTCTTTAATAATATTTTTTACAGTTTTTGGCCTTGTAGGGATTGAATCCTTTATTGTTTGTGTAATATTTTTCTTTGGCTCGTAGGAGGAGGCGAGGACATAGGTTTTCTTGGTCAAGAAATGGGTAAATTTCTCTATGGTTTCGAATTCCTCTTGCTGTTTTAGGCTAATGGGTTTCCCTATTCTCAGCTGAATTGGCTTTAATCTTGTTTTAAGCAATTCGTGGGGGAGGAGTGCTGTTTGCAAATCCGGATGTAATTTTTTTAAGCTATAAAAACGCTTACTATTTTTGGCATTAAAGTACATAGGGATTATAGGCACGCCTGCTTTTTTAATGAGCTTCATAATGGGCTTTTGCCATGGTTTATCCACGATTTCGCCGCGGTCGTTTTTATACGAGACTTCGCCCGCGGGGAATACGCCAAGTGGGTGCCCATCGTGCAGGTGTTTTAGGGCGGCCTTCATTCCTAAAAGGCTGTTTTTAATATCCCTGCGTGTCTCAAATGGATTGACGGGGAAGATGCGAGGGGCTAGGGGTTCAATTTTTTGTAAAAGAAAATTGGCTATGATTTTAAAATCTGGACGAATTTCCGAAAGGATTTTGAGCATTATGATGCCATCTAATCCACCCAGTGGGTGATTGGAGACTATTACAAAGGGGCCTTCCTTCGGGATTCGTGCCAATTCCTCGTCTTGCACCTCGTAGGTAATGGCTAAATCTCGCAGTAGGTGGGTTTCAAATTCTGGGCTTTTAAAATCTTTATTTGCTTGATAAATGCTGTTTAATCTTTTAAAGTTTAGCAATCTATGCAACACAAAGGCAATGGGCTTTCCTACAAAACCAAATTTTTGTAGTCCAGAAACTTGTGCTATATCTTTTACAGAAACTAAACTCATTTTTCTTCTTTTACCACTAATTGCAAAGTATTGATTGCAGATTGTCTCACGATGGCTTTATCGTGGTTTGGAATTATGTTTTCGCTGTCTTTTTGTGCGTGTCTTATGGTATAAAGTGTGCAATCTGTAACCATAGAAACTTTATATTTTTGATCTAAATCCTCGATTAATTGTTCCAAATTATGGAATTTATCCTCTATACAAAGTAGTAAAGTAATTGCTGAAATTTGAATTAAGTTTACTTTAATTTTATTATCCGAAAGTTTCTCGTACACATCTTTGATGATTTCCTCGTCGATGAAAGAGAAACTTTTGCTCGAAATACTTAATGTAATCTGATTTTTCTTCACGATATAGCACGGCACAAGTGGATCAAGACGCTTTCCTTGCTTAATCACCGAACCTGGTAAACTCGGATCTTCAAAACATTTTACATACAACGGAATGTTTTTACTTTGCAATGGTTGCAATGTCTTTGGGTGAATAACAGAAGCTCCATAATACGCAAGCTCAATTGCCTCTTCATAAGAGATTTCTTTCAAAATTTGTGTGTTGCTGAAAACACGCGGATCGGCATTTAATACCCCTTTTACATCTTTCCAAATGCTTAAACTATCGGCATTTAAGCAATAGGCAATGATAGCTCCTGTGTAATCGGAACCTTCACGCCCTAGGGTCGTGGTGAAGTTATTCTCGTCTGAGCCTATGAAACCTTGCGTAATGTATAATTTATCTTCGTCTAATCCTTTGAAGTTTTTTTCCGTTTTTTCCCAATCTACTTTTCCCTCGCGGTAGAAATTATTAGTTTTAATATATTCTCGGGCATCGATCCATTGGTTTTCTATGCCTTTAAAATTTAAATAAGCACTGATGATTTTGGTTGAAAGTAATTCCCCAAGGCTGATGACTTGATCGTACACAAAATCGTATTTTGGCGATTTATTTAAGCTTAAAAAAGTTTTCACCTCGGCAATAAGCTTTATAATTTGCTCAAAAACGGGATGAATCTCAGGAATCAATTCCTTGGCAATATTGATGTGAAAACGCTCAATTTCGTTTAATAATGAAAGATAATCTTCCTTATTTCTATATGCACTCACGACATCCTCCAGGGCATTGGTTGTTTTTCCCATTGCCGAAACGACCAAAAAACAATTCTGGTAGCCTGTGGCTTTTAAAACTTTTTCTACATTTTGTACATTGGTCGCATCTTTTACAGAAGCCCCACCAAATTTATAAATTTTCATTTTACTTAATATTAATTCGCAAATATATAAAAGATAAATTTAGAGCCTATATGATTTTTAGCCATATTTTGTAAGAAACTCTGTTTTTATGCACTTAAGGTTTCTTTACTTTTTATCAAAACTCGCGTTCTACATTATTTTTAAAATTAATTTTGAATTTAATAACTATTTATACCACGAGCTATATTTCACATAATTATTGGCAATACGCTCAATTTCATTAGTTTTTAAATCCTCTGAAACTTCTTTGATTTTACGCGCAGGCACGCCTGCCCACAATTCGCCCGCCTTAACATGCGTATGTGGCGTGAGCACGGCACCTGCCGCGATAATTGCGTGAGATTCAATCAAGCAATCATCCATCACAATGGCACCCATGCCTATCAAAACATTGTCCTGAATGGTGCACCCATGCACAATAGCACTGTGCCCTACCGAAACATTATTACCAATCGTGGTGGGATACTTCTGGTAGGTACAATGCACCACAGCATTGTCTTGAATATTTACTTTGTTGCCAAGTTTTATAAAATTGACATCGCCACGCAACACGGCATTAAACCAAATACTGCAATCATCGCCCATTTGTACATCGCCGATTAGCGTAGCTGTTTCGGCTAAAAATACATTTTTACCCATTTTGGGCTGAATGCCATTTAATTCTTTTATTAAAGTCATAAGCAAATTTTGGGTTTAAGTTAAGTATTTTAAATGTAACTTTGCACACGATTTTTAATAAAAAAGCATGAGAGTATATATAGAACAAACCCCACAAAAAAATATCATGAAGTTTGTTTGCGACAAAATTCTGACTTCTGGTAGCTATGAATACACAACAGAAGATACTATTTTGAACTCGCCTATGGCAAAACAACTTTTTCTTTTTCCTTTTGTGAGAAGGGTATTTATCACCGCTAATTTTGTGGCGATTCAAAAAATGGAAGATATCGATTGGGAAAATATCGCACAGGAATTAAAAGAATTAATCAACGAGCATCTTGAAAATTCTACCATTATTATAGAAAAAGCTAAAAAAGTTCCCTACACGCTTTATGCTGAAATGACGCCAAACCCTAATGTAATGAAGTTTGTAGCTAATCAAGAAATTACACCGCAAATCGTGGAGGTGAAGAGTAGGGAAGAGGCTACTCAAGTGCCTGTTGCAGTGGAATTGTATGAAAATTTTGATTTTGTGAAAGAAGTCTTTTTACAAGAGAATTTTCTTTCGGTTACGGCAGATCATAAAGTAGATTGGCAAATTAAGGCTTTAGAAATCCGTGAATTTTTGTTGAATTATCTACAAAGTGGCAAAACCATCGTAAAAAGCGATTATACAGCACCTAAAAACGAATGGGAAGAACATTTGGAACAAAAGGTATATTCTGGTACAGAAAAAGAAATTCAGCGCGTTTTAGACCAATATATTCAGCCTGCAGTGGCAAATGATGGAGGAAACATTGCTCTTATTTCTTTTGATGAATCGACCAAAACTGCCAAAATGCTTTTGCAAGGGGCTTGTAGCGGCTGCCCAAGTTCTACAATTACGCTCAAAAACGGAATTGAGGCGATGCTTAAAGAAATGCTACCAAATGTAGTGGAACATGTAGAGGCGATTAATGGATAAGAAAAATTGCTTAGATTCAATATTTTTTTGGTTAAAAACAAAAATGTGCATCTCATTGAGATGCACATTTTTTATAAAACTAATGACTAATTTTTAATTATTCTCCTGCTTCTTTTTTGGCTTCCTCTTTCATTTTTTCGTTGGCTGTAATTGTAAATTCAACACGGCGGTTTCCAGCTCTACCTTGAGGTGTATCGTTTGAATATCTTGGATCTTCTTTACCCATACCCACTACTGTTAAACGATTTTTTGCAATTCCGTTGCTTATCAAGAAATCAGCAACAGATTGAGCTCTTTTTTGAGACAATGGCTGGTTGTATGATTGAGAGCCTACATTGTCTGTATAACCTACTACCATGATATTTGTATCTGGATATTCTTGGAAAACTTTGATTACTTTAGCCAAGTTTTGTTTAGCTTCTGGAGTTAAAGATGATTTGTTATATTCAAATCTCACCTCTGAGTTTTCATCAAGAATCACTTGGATTCCTTCCTCAGATCTCTTTACTTCGGCACCTGGCAAAGCTTGGCCAATTTCTTGTGCTTGCTTATCCATTTTTTTACCAATGATAGCTCCAGCAGAACCACCCACTACACCACCTATAATGGCTCCAAGGGCTCTATTTTTCTTTCCGATTAAAGCACCTAAACCAGCACCAGCAGCAGCTCCAATGGCGGCTCCTCTTTGCGATTTGTTGGTGTTTTGTACAGCCTCGCAGCTGCTTAACATCAATCCTAGTATTACCAAAAGTGGTAATATGCGTAAATGTAAATTTTTCATTTTCTATAAAATTTATTCTGCTATTTTAGTGAAATAATAATCGATGGTAGTTTTTTCTCCGCCTACAGGCACTTCTTGTGATAAATGTGCTTGGTAGTCAGATAAATCTTCTACTTTTAATTTATACCCTGTTAGCACATTTTTAGCCTTTTCACCTGGTAAAATTCTTTTAAACCAAAAATAAGTGGTACCGTCTTCATTAGTCATATGCCAGCTGATTTTATTAGACTCGCTTGGGCAAGAAACACTGTTGAAAACATAATTTCCAGAATTGTTGTTGGCTACTAAATGCCAAGAGCTCCCAACAAAACAGCTTTGTGGTGCTTGATTAAACAAATTGGTGATTTGTATGCTTGCCTCACGAGGCGTAACAGATGTAAGTGTCCAATCTCCTCTAAAATCTTTGGCTGATTGCTTTGCTGCGTTTTGTGTTGGAGAACAAGAAGCAAAGAATGCAACAGATAGCATTGAAAGTAATACTTTTTTCATTTCTATTTTAATTTTAAAATTTATTTTTTCTTCATCACATAGATCAAGGAGGAGTACTGCTTGGTAAACATGGCTTTAAAATTTGAATACATGGCTACCAATGGTGCTCTGAAAATCCCAAATGTATTTTGCTTATATTTCTCTGAAAGTAGACTTACATAGAAAGCGTCAAAATACATTGGCTTTACTTGTTCTATAATCATGCCAAATTTTTTGGCTAAATATTTAATTGAAGTAGGGGAGAAGTGCCACAAATGTCTTGGTGCATCATAAGCCGCCCAATAGTTTTTGTAAAAATTTGCATCATACGATTTATGATTGGGCAAAGCTAAAATGATTCTCCCGCCAGGGTTTAAACATTTTAATAATTCCGAAAGTATTAAATCATAATTGGGAATATGTTCCAAAACATGCCATAGGGTAATGACATCGTATTTTTTGGTAAAAACTTCGGACTCGCTTAATAAATTATCCCCAATTTTAGGTTTTGCGAGCTTCAAGGCATTGCTATTAGGCTCATAACCAAAGGCTTGCACTTCTTCTTTTAATAATAAATCTACAAAATCGCCTGTTCCACATCCATAATCAAGTGCTGTTTTGGGTTTTTCGCTTGAAAAAACGATATTTTTCTTGTAGGCAAGATTATATTTTTTGACACGCTGATAGAGAATTTCAAAAAAAGAATTTTCGCCATCGGTATGTGAAATGTATTCTTTGCTATCATAATATTTATCTAGCTCGGTAGAGAAGGGGCGGGGCATGGTGCGCAACATTCCAGGCACTTCGTCATCTATCACGAGCGAAAATTTTTCTCCCGTTACCAAAAAATCCTTTACTTGATTATTTTTTAATTGTTCCACGTGAAACATTTTATTTTTTATCGACCTAAATGAATTAATAAAATACTAATGTCCGAAGGAGATACTCCACTGATTCTCGAGGCTTGTGCAATGGTTGCTGGTTTTATTTTTTGCAATTTTTGGCGACCTTCCATCGAGATGCTTTGAATTTGCATAAAATCGAAATCTTCAGGAATTTTCACATACTCGAGACGATTTAATTTCATGGCATTTTCTTCTTCTTTTTTGATATAGCCTTCGTACTTGATTTGAATTTCGGTTTGTTGCCAAGCTTCTTGATCAAATTCATTTTCTTGAAAATATTGTTGAAAGGCTTTTAAATCTCTTAAATCATCTAAACTGATTTCAGGGCGTTTCACGATTCCGTCCATTTTCATGCTTTGAGAAATTGGATTTCCACCTTTTTTATCTAAAATCGGATTGATTTCTTCTGGCAACACAGAAGTATTCTGGATAAATTTAATCAATTGTGCAGTACGCTCATATTTTTGGTGCATGCGATCGAGGCGTGCTTGAGAGGCTAAACCTAAATCATAACCAAGTGGCGTTAATCTTTCATCAGCATTATCTTGTCTAAGCAAAATTCTAAATTCGGCACGAGAGGTAAACATGCGATATGGCTCCTCGGTTCCTTTGGTAATTAAATCATCTATTAAAACTCCTATATAGGCTTCGTTTCTTTTCAAAACAAAAGGCTCTCTTCCTTGTACTTTGAGTGCCGCATTGATTCCCACCATTAAACCCTGACAAGCTGCTTCTTCATACCCTGTGGTTCCGTTGATTTGTCCTGCAAAATATAAATTCTCGATTAATTTAGTTTCGAGAGTATGTTTTAATTGAGTAGGAGGGAAGTAGTCGTACTCTATTGCATAACCTGGTCTAAAGATTTTTGCGTTTTCAAATCCTGGAATTTTACGCAACGCTTCGGCTTGCACTTCTTCTGGCAAGGAGGTTGAAAATCCATTGACATAAACTTCGATGGTTTCCCAGCCTTCGGGCTCTACAAAAATTTGATGTCTATCGCGATGAGAAAAACGATTGATTTTATCTTCAATCGAAGGGCAATATCTAGGACCTACACTTTCTATCGTTCCATTGAACATAGGCGAACGATCGAATCCTGAACGCAAAATTTCATGCACCTCGGGATTGGTATAAGTCATATAGCAGGAACGCTGTTTTTCTAATTTTGGTGTTTCGGTAAAAGAGAATTTTTGTGGATTTTCATCACCAGGTTGCTCAATCATTTTAGAAAAATTTAAACTTCTTGCATCTACACGCGGTGGTGTTCCTGTTTTCATTCTTCCTGTTTCAAAACCTAATTCGGCTAATTGTTCTGTGATGCCACGTGCAGCACTTTCACCCATTCTTCCTCCACCGAATTGTTTTGTTCCGATATGGATTAAGCCATTTAAAAAAGTACCATTGGTCAATAT
Source organism: Ornithobacterium rhinotracheale (assembly GCF_004088395.1). Lineage (NCBI taxonomy): Bacteria > Pseudomonadati > Bacteroidota > Flavobacteriia > Flavobacteriales > Weeksellaceae > Ornithobacterium > Ornithobacterium rhinotracheale. The sequence continues at coordinate 2,249,017 of NZ_CP035107.1, forward strand.
TACAGATTTAGCTTTAATCTCTACACCAATATTTGTAACTACACCACAGATTTTTTGATTTTGGTCAAACAAAAGTTCTTTCACCATTTCTTGATAAAAGTCTAGATTTTCTGTTTGCTCAAGCATCAATCTCCATTTTTCTGCAAAACGCATGCGATCGGATTGTGCTCTTGGCGACCACATCGCAGGACCTTTGGACATGTTCAGCATCTTGTGCTGGATCATTGTGCAATCGGTAACGATTCCAGAATATCCACCAAGTGCATCAATTTCTCGAACGATTTGTCCTTTGGCTATTCCGCCCATGGCGGGATTACAAGACATTTGCCCTATGTTTTGCAAATTCATGGTTACAAGTAGCGTTTTACACCCCATATTAGCTGCCGCAGCTGCTGCCTCGCAACCAGCGTGCCCACCCCCTACAACTATAACATCGTATGCTTGAGTAAAAATCATAATTCAATAGTATTTTAAAAAAATGTTCCACGTGGAACATTGATATATTACCGCGTGGAATATTTTGCAAAGATAGTATAAAATGAATATTTTATTTCTATTTTTAAATGCTTTTTAATCTATTAAAACCAATAACCTAATGATACATATGGTATCACTTTACCATATTGTGGAGAATAACTTAAAGTACCTGAAAGTGGACCAAAGGGACTATCGTAACTGTAAGTAACTCCATACCCTTGATATGCATAATCAATAAAACTTAAATGGTTTAATTTATCTGCTATAGAAAGAATATTAGCATTAGCCCTTAAATAATGTTTCTTTAAAAAATTATATTGAAACCCACCGCTTAATTCAAACATATTATTAGCTACAATCGAACCAAAGTTAAGTCCATAAAATGGAGAGGAGTTTAAAATTACTTGCTGCTGCAAACCGCCGATGTTAAATATTAAACCATTGGATACCTCTCGTGTGCCAAAGAATGTATTAAAACGCCCACCCGTGAGGATTGAAAAATTTTCGCTCAATGGAAAATTCATTTTTAAATCAGATTTTAAATAAAGTATGGGGTTGAAATTCTCTCTTGATGAGGCAACAATGTAGCGCATTTCGCCATCAAACATTAGCCCCTTGGTGGGGTAATAATTATGGTCTCTATTATCTATTTTAATAAATGTGTATGGAGTATAATAATGATTATTAGCTAAGCTTTTATTAGAATCATCATCAGATAAATTTTGGGTTTCTATCTTCAAATATTGGTGTTCAAAACCTAATCCCACAGCATAGCGTTCCTTTAAAGTGGATTGCATGTAAAATTGATTTTTGAATGTTTTTACATCATAATTTAAGTTAGGAACGACTACTTGATTTAATTGGTTTAAAACAGAAAATTGCTGAAATGCACTATTTACCCCAAAGCTTGGTTTGATACCATTGTCTACAAAATAATTTACATAATATCTGGGGTTATCTCCCACTACCAAATCTACAGAAAGGGTGGTGTTGATGCTTATGATATTTTTTGCCGTAAAGTTTAAAAGCAAGGAAGATTTAAATAATTCATCGTAATGCAAACCTGCTTTTACATAAAGATTATCTGTATTTTCTACAATGTCTAGATAGAGAATGTTATTACCTTTTTCATCTTTTTCTAGTCTATTGTTTATTTCTTTGAAGTTTCCTGTGGAGTACAATGCGTTGATTCCTTTTAGAATCATATCATATTTCACGGCTTGCGGAAATTTTATTCCCATTTTACCCAAAACATAGTTTTTGGTATAACTCTTAAGTCCAGAAATATTCACATCATCTACTAGATAAATATCGTCTATCAAAGAAATATTGGTTTCTCTTTTATGTTTTCCTACGATTTTAGAAAGGCTATCAATTTGAGGTTTTATATCCAAAACAGCTTTTTTACCGATAGAAATCAATGTGTCTTTTGCCTCAAAATCCATGACAGAAAAACCTACAATATTTGGTTTTATAGCAATGTCTACTTTTTTTCTTTGCTCTTCGGTTTTAGATTCTATACCATAAGAAACGATTTGTTCTAAAATATTTGCGACATTTTTGATGTCTTTTTCTTTCATTAATCCTTCGCCTAAATCTACCCCGATGATGATGTCGGCTCCCATATCTTTTACCTCCTGCACGGGATAATTATTCACCACACCGCCATCTATATAAAAAGCAGAATCTATTTTCACGGGAGCAAAAAGAGTAGGGTAGGCACCTGATGCAAATACTACTTGGGGCAAAAAGCCTTCTTTAAATACTTTCTGCTTACCTGTTTCGAGATTGGTAGCTATACACAAAAACGGGATATTGAGTTGTGAAAAATCGTTGTTATCATGCGTATGTTGCAAGTATTTGACCAAGGTATTTAATGTTCCATGCCCTTTGGAAATAGATTTTGGCAACGATAATTTAAAATGATTGAAGGTAAGCGAAATCAAATATTTTTCTTCATACTGCTTTTGAAAGAAAGGAGCATCTTCACGATTTTGCTCATCATAGATAATCTTTTCAAAATCGATTTCTTTTAAAATTTTCTTTAAATCGCTTGCCGAATACCCCGAGGCATACAAACCTCCTACAATGGCACCCATACTTGTTCCACCGATATAATCTATCGGGATCTGTGCTTTTTCCAATTCCTCCAATACCCCCACATGGGCATATCCCTTGGCACCTCCTCCGCTTAAAACCAAACCAATTTTGGGTCTATTTTCCTGTGCATATACCAAATTAAACAGAACACAAAATAGTGCTAAAACATAATTTTTTCTCATTCTTTTAATTACTCTTCTTCGTCAAAATCATTAAAAATTAATTGTAAACATTCATCTTCTTTATTTCTCATTTCTTGTTTCTCTTCCTCAGTTTTATCCTTATAGCCCATCATGTGTAGAAGTCCGTGTATCATAACACGCCCTAGTTCGGCTTCAAAATCTGAAGAATATTCAAAAGCATTATCCGAAACGCGGTCAATACTAATGAAAATATCGCCCGAGAGTACCTGCTCATCTCCGTAATCAAAGGTGATAATATCTGTATAATAATCGTGGTCTAAATGTTTTTGGTTAATTGCTAAAAGATACTCATCATCACAAAATATATAATTAATATCTTCTATCTCATAACCATGTCTCTCGGCACAAGCATTTAGCCAATCTGCAAAAACTTGTGAATCTTCTAAAGTAAAATCTTCTGTTTCATAAAAAAATTGAATCATAACTTTTAATTTTTATGTAAATATAAAGGAATAAATTGTTAAAAAACAAAGATTTAGTTATTATTTTTTTATATATTTTATGAGCCTTTATAGTGAGAAATATTCAATAATGTTTCTTGTTAAAGAAATAACTACTTTCTTTATACTCCATATTTTATAGTATCTGATTAAAAATTAGTGATAATTATTTGACTAATTAAAAACATGTAAATAACTGTATTAAATATAAATATTGTACTTTTGTCGTGAATAAAATTCAGTAACATAGAATGAATTTCATAAAAAAAATCAATGAGCTGATAAATAACAGCAAGAAGTATGTCTACAAAACTACATTTTATTTGAGTATAATATCAGTCCTCATTTTTATATATGATCTAGGCTTTAAGCATAGTAATGAATACCACCACTGGGCAGATTATATTTATAAATTATCTATATTTTTTGGTGCTTTCTCTATTATTTTAAAGCATACTTATACTGAAAAAAAATATTTTCTTACAGTTAAGATTTTCGATCTATTAAGCGTTATTTTCTTTTTCTATGTGCTATATCGTTCTGTTGTCATACATAAATCTATGTGGGCATTTGCCATATTCTTTGTTTTTGTTAGGGAGGTTTCTGCAATGCACATAAATTATGGTAAAAATGTAATCAACCCTGCAAGATTATTTTTATTTAGTTTTTTAATTATTATTCTTTTTGGTTCATTTTTATTGATGTTGCCACAAGCTAGTAATGTAGAACTTAGCTATCTCGATGCACTTTTTATGTCTACCAGTGCCGTGTGTGTTACGGGGCTAAGCGTGATGGATATAAGCTCAGGGCTTACACATTTTGGGCAAGGAATTATACTAGTTTTAATCCAAATTGGGGGTTTAGGAATCATGACTTTTGCGAGTTATTTCTCATACTTTTTTAGAGGTTCTAGCTCATATAGCAATCACCTTACACTCAGTGAATTTACCAATAGCGACAATCTGAGCGATGTATTTTCTACCTTAAGACGAATCGTTCTCATTACTTTAATCATTGAATTTATAGGTGCAATCCTTATTTATTTTGCTACAAGTTTTAATGATTTGGACGAAAATGCAATTTTCTTTTCCATGTTCCATTCCATTTCGGCATTCTGTAATGCAGGATTTTCTACCCTGCCAGATGGGCTTTATTCAGCGAGTGTGCAACATGATTATGATTTACATTTAATTATAGCATTGCTCATCACATTTGGAGGTTTAGGCTTCCCAATTGTGTACAATGTTTATAAATATTTTGTCTACAAAATCTCAAATTTATACCGCAAAATTTTACAAAGAGATAGAATTGAGTATAAACCTTGGCTCATCAGCATCAATGCCAGAATTACGCT